>CAWBRJ010000001.1:0-165962 GCA_963790935.1 uncultured Acidobacteriaceae bacterium
AAGAGATCCTGGAATTCGCTTCAATGTGAGGAGTACTTCTCCGCGTCTTGTGCTCTCCGCAGACCATCCAGAGCCGATCGGTTTCCTGGCTGGCAGCCGAGTACCTGGTTGTATTCCGAGATTGCGCGGTCGTATTGGCCTTTGCTGCTGTTGCTTTCTGCGTAATTGAGATAACGAGGTATATCGGAGACCTCAATCGAGCAGTTGCGCGGCCTTGAGACGACTGCGGGAGGCACTGGCGGCTTCACGATAGTCGGCGGAAGTTCTTTATGCGCATCTGGCTTGGCCGGTACAACCGGGTTGGGGGGAGCCGGCGAAGGTTGTTCCGTGCGGCTGCGGAACCGTAGAGGGTTCTACTTGTTTAGTAACCTGCGGTGCCGGCTTGGCTGGGCTACCGAAATGGAACGAGGTTACCAGGTAACCAATAGCACATAGGATCACGACTGCACTGCCGATGGCGAGAGCTCGCGGGGTAGATAGCCATCTAGCAGGTGCCTGATCGTCAGAAACGGGCGCAGGCTCGGGCGCAGGAGAATAGGTGGGATCCGGTTCTTTCCAGCGGGACATAGGGACGGACTTAACCGCCGGGACGATGATGGTCTCCGCGACAGGATCCGGCGGCGGCGGGGGCTGTATCAGGGTCGGCATGAACTCTGCTTCGGCTTGTAGCTCGTTTAGTCGCTGCTCCCCCGTCCATAGAAATTCATAAACTCCCGCACGCAGAGGAGAAGAGCGCAAGGCGGGTTGATAGAGTGCGATCCGGTCGTAGAAAGCCTGCGTGATCAGCACTTGTGACGGCTTTGCAAAGTCAAGCAAGTCCTTCTGCTCGACCGAAAGGCCGGCATGAGTTGAGACAGTGTCGTCCGGCGCCTGCGAGTCAAGAACCACTGATACGTTCGCCCGTGCGGCCGGAACGGCGCTGCGGAAGCCCTCAAAGGCAAGCTGTAGGGCGCGGCTGGCTGCCAGGGCCCTCCCCAAATCGCCAAACCCCCGAGTGTGCACATATTCATGTGCATTTATCTCGGCTTCCATCTCCAACCTGCTCATCAGGATGTCTTTGAGCAAGGCCTGTGCGCGCAAACGCAGCGTCGCGTCCGACGGCTGGCTATTTCTGGACTGCCGCAGACGGATGACAACCTCAAAATGGTCCTCGGCAGTTCGGCGGTGTGGAGTGACAGTTTGCATATTTATCAGGGTCTTAGGAGTTGGGTCGCGAAGCTAGGCGCGGGGAGAAAGCGTGCACAAGACTTTGGTTGCAAACGGAATAGGGGAAATGATAGCTTCTGAATCGGTTCCCCCGGTTAGCCAATCAGTAAATCCCCTGTTGCCTCCTCATGCGGTAAAGCAAATCTATGACGGGGAAGTATGGCGTCGTCAAGGTATTTCGTTTGCAGGGTATCATTTTGCCGCACCACGGTCGCGGTTTTGCTCCTCGGTCTCTTGTCAGGGTCGGCCTTCGCAGCAAAGGCGCCGGAATTGTCAGCGATCGAGGTGTATCCGACCGGTGAGTCGCAGGCGTATGTCCAGATTTCGGGCTTCACGCTGAATGGGAAAAACGAGGTGCATCTATGCACCGCCGGGCAGTCAATCAATAAGAACAGCTACGGAAAACTTCCCAAGCTGACCCTGGCCCCCAACTGGTCGATCGAGCGAGCTAGAGATGGAGTACTTCTTCTGAGCCGCGGGGGAGCACCCGAGTGCGTCGTCCCGGCCAACTTGAAATTAGAGAAAGCTGAAGGGGTAACTCCCTCCGAACTGGCCGATAAGACTGACCTGCAGGGGCAGGTTGTGGGGAAATCAGTCGGGTCCGCCGGCACGATTCCTCCCTTAACTCCTGGTGTGAAGATTGTGCTGGTAAGCACGCTGGACACGGAATTGGCCGAGTTCCTGCTCGCTCAGCGTTCAGCGAGCATTGCCGGCTGGAAATCCTTCTTGGGCAAATACCCCAGCAGTCAGCACACCGGCGAGGGGAAAGGCACCCTGGCGCATCTCTACGTCCTGAATGGACAATCTCAGTTGGCCGCCTATGAGACCTCACTGAAGTCTGGCCAGCCAAACTATGGGAAGTTGCAGGCAGCCAGGGCTGCGTTGGAAAGCGCTAACGCCCTAGTACCCAGTAGCCCTGAAATGGATGCGCTTGCCACAGGAATCAACGCGGAAACGAGCAATCTCAACGGCAAGGGCCAGAGCGAAATAGCGCTCTACCGGGACGCACTGGTAAAGCAAGTGCCTGGCTATTCCCACCTGGTGGCTGCCGAGACGATTTCCCAACTCACTCTGGGCCTGGATCCAAAATCGCCTGAGACCGCCTCTCTAAGCCAGGCCTGCATTCAAGAGAGAACCAATCTCGATCATCGTTTTGTCGACTTTGCCAATAAGCTATCCGCCAGCCGGCCCGCGGAGGCTTATGAGGCCATCAAGCCCCTTCTTCCATTCGCCGGCGAATATCCCAGGGTTCACGACCGCTTTCACGACCTATATTCCTACTATGTCGAGCTAGGAAAGAGATGCGCGGCCAATAATGACCTGCAGGGCGAAGTTGCTGCGTTTGAGAAGGCCTCCGAAATAGAGCCGAACCCCCAGATTGCCGAAATGCTGCAAAGCGCGCAGCAGCAACTGCAGGAAAGCACCGATAAGGCAGCGATCGCCTTTGCAACCACCACCAGCACCGCGGCAGAAGACGATAAGGACTATGTAAAGGCCTACGAGGTCCTGGCTGAACTTACGCCCACGCAGCGGAAAGCGGTTGCAGAGCGGATGGATTCGCTGAAGGACCCGTATATCAAGGCAGCTACTGAAAAAGCCCGGGAATTGGACCGGCTCAATAATCCCATTAAGGGAGTGGGAAATGAGCGCGGGGTTCAGCTTGCGTACGATCTCCTAAGCCGCTGCTATACCTTGACCAACGATCCCAATATGGAGGACCGGATGAGGGCACTCGGCGACCGCCTGGGCGATTATTACCTCAAGCAGGCAAAATATTATCTGGCGCGCCCGGAGGGAACCGGGGCCAATGTGGGGTGGGCCTACCTGCAAGAGGCGTTGCTTTACAACCACACAGATGCGGCCGTGGTGCGCGACGAAATGACCGTGGCCGCTCCGATTCATCAGCTTCGCTCCAGGTTATCGCTACGCGTCACTTTCGGTGATCAGACTTCAGGACGGGATGCGGTTAATTTTTCCCGCCAGCTCGTTGACTCTCTGGTGGGAGGACTTGATTCGTCTGGTCCAAACATCAAAGTGGTGCGTCCCACCGAGGAAACCAAGGTACAGCCAAACTTTCTACTGGTTGGCAACGTGCTGCAGCACGTAGTAGAAGACCCTGTTCAGCGCACTGCCAAGCCTTCGAAATATCGTTCTGGGGAACAAGACCAGGTAAGCGCTGATTGGGCCGCAGCGGATCGGGAATATCAGGCCGCCAGCCTCACCCTCGAAACCGAACGTCGAGTCCTTGAGGGCGCCATGGCGGGAGGCAAAAAGAACCGAATCGCCGAGGCACAAAGGCAAACCGACGAAGCGCAGAAAAAAGTTCTGGAAACCCAGGAAAAGCGAGATGCTTTACCGCATTTCCGTCATGTGTCAACGGAACAGCCTTATACCTACACCGAGGCGACCCATCTTCTCAAAGCGACCGTCGAATTGGGATTTGTCATTCAGGACACCTCGGACAGGGTTATCGTTCCCACCGTCACCATACCCAGAACTGAAGAGCAAACCTATGTCGTCCTGGAAAACGTCAAGCCGGACGACATCATGGGAGTGCGCCCTCAAGGCGAGGTTCCCACCCCAACCAGATTTTTAGAAAAGGTGGAAAATGATGCTCGTGATCTTCTGCTCGCCCAGGCCAAGGAGAAGGTGATCGGCCTGCCCCCGCTGATCCTTCAGACGGCAGACCGTAAAGTTGCGGAATCCGATACCGACGGAGCTGCGGAGTTATACATGCTCTACCTGAACTCGACCGGTCCCGAACCGACTGCGGAGAGGAAAAAAGCGCAGAATTTCCTCCAGGATACCTATAATTTCAAGGGCTACGGCGACCCGCCGAAATCGTGATGGGCAGGAAAAACGATTGAAGCCGCAAAAGCCAGAGAAGATCGGCAAATACGATGTCCTCGACGTTCTCGGGCGCGGCGGGATGGGTGTTGTCTATCGTGCCCGTGATGCCCGGTTAGGGCGCATTGTTGCCATCAAAATGTTGACCGAGGGCTTCAGCGGCAATGCAGATATGCTGCAGCGGTTCTACCGTGAGGCAAGCCAGACGGGAGCTCTGCGCCATAACAACATCGTAATCGTGTACGACGCCGGCGATCAGGATGGCGAGCCTTACATCGTCATGGAATATGTCGAGGGCGAACCGCTCGATAGAGCCATCAAGCGCGAACGCATGCAGCTGGAGCATGCACTGATTATCGTGGAGCAGATTTGTCACGCGCTGGCTTATGCGCACCGCAATGGTGTCATCCATCGCGATATAAAGCCGGCCAATGTTATTTTGCGCGCGGACGGATCAGTCAAGTTGCTTGACTTTGGAATCGCACGCGACGAAACCCGCGTTGACACCAGCATCACCAGCACAGGATCTTTGGTGGGCACTCCGCCCTACATGGCTCCCGAACGATTTGCCGGCTCGGCGATCGATGGCCGGTCCGACATTTTCTCAGCTGGCGTGCTTTTGTATTTGTTGCTTACGGGAAGGCTACCTTTCGATGGCGAATATCCCGCTTTGATTGATCAGATCATGCGGTCTCATCCACCGGCTCCGTCAGAACTGGTACCGGATTGCCCCGCCTCTCTGGACACCATCGTTGCCCGTGCGCTGGCAAAGTCACCGTTCGACCGATATGCGAATGCGGATGACATGGCGATGGACTTGCACGAGGTGGCCGAGGGCATTACCGCAGCCCATGTCGCCGAATCGATGGCCCAGGCCGAACAGTCGTTCAATGACGGGCGACTTTATGGGAGCCCAGAGCGCTCTCCGCCAACTCTTGCGCCTAGACCCTCAGCACGTCGCCGGCAAGCGTCTGTTGTCACAGGTTGACCAGCGCTTAACGCAGCAGGAAAAGGAACGCAAAGCCCAGGAACTGGCGAGGCAGGCGCAGCAGGCAGCAAGTGAGCGAGAATGGGACCGGGCACTCGCGTTGTGTGACGAAGCGCTAGGCCTAAGTCCTGCGAATAACACACTGATCGCACTGCGCAAATCTGTGGTTGAGGGGAAGCAAACTCAGGAGAAAGTCTCTCAGCTATTGGCTGAGAGCGCTAACGCGAGAAAAGTGGGAGAACTTACCCGTGCCCAGGCGCGTGCGGCCACAGCGCAGCGGCTTGATCCGCACAACTCCCAGGTTCTGGCGCTGTGCAGACTGTTGGAGCAGGAAATTGAGGAGAAACGGCTTAAAGAAGAGCTTAGGAAAGTGATGGCGTCTGCCAGGGAACATCTGGCGGCAAGTGAGTACGAAGAAGCGTTTGTGTTGCTGGATAAAGCCGGGACCATTGCTCCGGATAATGCGGAAGTGCTCCGCACGAAAGACGAACTTACCGCCGCGCTGACAGAAGAGAAGCGCAAATCAATTGTGCGCAGGCTTGAAGAGAAGGCAGCACTGAGCACAACCGTGGCCAAGCTGCGTTTGGTCTCTGCGGAGTTGGCGGAGGCGCTCAAGGAATTTCCCAACGACCCTTCACTCCTCCGGCTCAGACTTAATCTTGAACCCCGCGTCAAACAGCTTGAGGACGAACTGTTCGTCAAGGAGGTTTGTAAGAGTGCCGCTGAGCTGTCACCGGAACAAGCTCTCGAACGCGTTCGAGCGGCTTTGATCCGCGTGCCTGGAAATGAGCAGTTGTTCTGGCCTGGAGTCTGCACTCTCTGAGCGCCTCGCGCGGCAGACCCGGGAGCAGCAGCTGGCACAGCGGCTGGGTCAGGCTCGTCAAGCCATCGATGATCGTCTCTTCCTCGAAGCG
Source organism: uncultured Acidobacteriaceae bacterium (assembly GCA_963790935.1). Lineage (GTDB taxonomy): Bacteria > Acidobacteriota > Terriglobia > Terriglobales > Acidobacteriaceae > PALSA-350. The sequence continues at coordinate 5,956 of CAWBRJ010000001.1, forward strand.
GTAAAGATCGCTGGAGCGCTGCAAGGCAGACGGTTTCTCTTCGTATGAGGTCGACGGCCTGCTCGACCTCGCGAAAACCGCGGCCTCCCAGCGCATCTCCCAGGAGCTTCTCGAGCGTACCTACAGTCAAGCGAAACGATTGATCGATGAGGAGGACTACGAAAGTGCTGTGCAGCTGCTCCGGCGCGCACTTCGCCAGGTGGATGAGCCGGTTCTTGCACCGGCAATTGGAGGAGGCCACCCAGAAGCAGGGCGCGACGAACAAAAAGCTAACGCTGCGCTGGAACGGGCAGAGACATTGACGCGCATGGAGTTGTTTGCCGAGGCGGTGGTCCTGCTCGAAGAGCAATCGCCTGGCGTGAAGAGGCTGCCCCGAGTAGACCAGGCATTGGGCCGTGCAAGGAAGCTGCAAGAGGCGGAAGCGGAGTTCGCCGCATTGACCGGCCGCTGTTATGCGCAGATGGGGACTGCTGAAGGCATCGCAGACTTGAAGCGAGCCCTCAACATCCCAGCGAACTTCAGATGCTCCTCTCTCGCTGGAGGCTACGACAAAACAGTTGCGTCGACGGTGCGAGCAGGTTTACGGGGAAAAGGCGACCTCCGCAATTGTGGCGGCCCGGGGGTTACTCGCCCAGGACGACTGTGCCGGTGCTGAATCGGTGCTAAAGGAAACAATGCCCTGGCTTGAACTTGCCCCTTCGCAAGCTCAGGAGGATTTGCGGGCTGTTGAAGCAGAAGCCGCCGCGGCAAAAAAGGTCATACGCTTCCGCAGAGGCTCGTGGCGGTAACTAGTCGCAACTTCGCAGAAGCTTGAAACGGAGTATCAGCGGGCACGTTTTCTGGTGGGTTCGCTCCTACCGCTGGTGTCCGTTTGCCGCCCCGTTTTCCAACCCTGGATAGGAAGAAGTAGCGGCGATTTCCGGAGCGATCCATTCTTTCTTTTCGTTAGCAAGCTTCGCGCTTGCGTCCAAGTTGGCCAAAGGATTATCGAAGTCAAAACCGAAGAGGCGTGGGTTTTCCCCGATCACGGCGGCTGACGCTATGGAAAAAACATAATCGTAGGTTTCCTGGGGAATCTTTTCGCGATACCTGGTGAGCAACTTCCAAAAGTTGCGATCGCGCGGATTAGCCGGCAAGCTTCGGATCAACGGCAAAACCTGTCCCTCTCCCCAGTTGTAGCAGGCCATAACCAGGAATCCCGAGGCCTGCGCGTCGGTGCTATAGAGATCCTGGATATAGAGAGTGGCCGCTTTGGTCGCTTTCTTGTAGTCGTGCCGATCGTCGCCAGGATCCGGGCGAGGCTGGTCGACCAGTGGTCCTAGATGTAGGTCGTATTTCACCGCGGTTTCGGGGATGAACTGCCACATTCCCTTTGGCGAATCCTTTTCGCGTCATGGGGCCAACAGCGTAGGGATTGAAGTTGCTCTCCTGCAGGGCCAGATAAAAGAATTGCGGAGGCAAGCCTTTGGCCAGAAGGTCGCGAGCGACGATGGCGGTGTATCCGTTCTGCTGTGCTGTCTGAATTGCCTGTTTTAGCCGTCCAGACGTTCTCCACTTTTCGATATACCGGTTGATCTCTGCTTCGAAATCGGAGGGCATGTCAATCTCGCATTCGCCAAAGACACGAGCCACCCTCAACACCACACGCTGTTTCTCAGTCAGCTTTGGGTTATAAATTTGCAGAGTTGCGAGGTATTTGTCGTAGCTCTTTTCCATTTCCCTTCGCCGGTCACGGAATTTGGTGAGCTCTTCCGCTGCCGGCCTGGCTATTTGTATTGGCGAGTGCGCGATCAAGATTGGCAAGATCGATGTCTTGTGTCTTGATGGCATAGAAGAGATCTTCCGCGGTAGCTTTTTGCTGCAGCAGCTGCCGGTGCTCCAGATAGCCGAATAGTCCGGCCCCGAGAATAAGGGCGACCAGGACGGCGATGACTGCGCCGATATTTCTTCTTACGCTTAGTTTCGATCTGCGCGAAGGCCTGGCGTATGAACATGGTGTGCTCGCCTGCGGGCTCGTCCACCGCAGGTTTGGAGAAATAGTGATTGATGTAGTGGGCAAGGGCTGGATCTTTGGTGGGCAGTGTTTTCTGGGTTGCCCGGTCAGGTTGAATCTTCTCCACATCAAACTTGAGTTCGGGACCTTCGATGCCCAGTCTCACGACGGTCAGGCCAACAATGGGAACGGATGGTACCCGCTCGCCTAAAAGAAAGAGACCATTGGCGCTACCAAGATCACGAATCGACCAGCACGCATTCTCAAAAACAACCTCTGCGTGAACGCGGCTCACGAAAGAATTGTCGATGGAAATGTCGCAGTCTTTGAGGCGTCCGATCTTGAAGGGTTGGCGGAACTGAAATTCACGCCATTCGCCGGGGGTAACTTCTGCGCGCACCTTCAACGGTGGCGCGTGGCTCTTTGCTTCACTGACCATGATCATACCGAGGGTACTACAGGCCACGGCCGCAGCAGCACCAGCTACTTTGCCTTGTCGAGCAATACGATCAGGTTCATTTCCGGCGAGGGAATTTCTCCGGGGACATGAACTCCGGCCTGGCGAGTTTCGACGATGTGCTGCCAGCATGGCCCGCTCCGGTTGATGACGAAATACTGGCTCTCCACTTTCGCCGCGACCTCCGCCGGCGGAGCAGGCAGGTGGGTCAATCCCAGACCAGGCAATGCGCGTTTGACCAGTTCGACAACAAAGCGCGCGGAGCAGACTTTGACCAGCAGCGGTACACGTCTGATTAAATCCGCCTCGCCCATGGGCGAGCGGATTTCCAGAAGCCATCGTGAAGGCCCGATACAGCGTTCATCTTTCACCTCGCCGGCATAGAGCGAGCTCTCGACCTTGCCGCAGTGGAATGGTAATCGCCTTGGAAGGCATCACAATTTCCAGATGGCGCAAAATGTGGCCGGTCGAGCAGCTCAAAACTTGTTCCGATATCGCGATGATTGTAGACAGGCAGCGATCGCGGATGGACCTCGAGCCCAAAGGTACAAAGCGCGCCGGCCAGCCGGGACATCTCCCGGAAAAGTTCCTGCGGGTGCACATGCCTGGACAGAAGAAAGTGGCGCAAGGTGGAGACACTGGAGTTCAAGGCGTGCAGAAACCAGTACTGCGCCACGTGCCGTGATGACATTCCCGCTTCAAATTGACCATTGCGCTGCTGCTGCTCACGGCTGAAAACGGCGCTCTTGTCATCCAGGATTTCGATGAGACGGCGCAACATCCCGGTGAGATAACCACTGGCGCTGATGGAAAGGCAAGGCGGCACAAAAGACTGGTCAACTTCAAAGCGGCCCGAACCGTCGCGCACGATACGGATGACGGGCAGACTCACGAACTGATCCGTAATTTCGGCCTCGCCGAGCAACTGTAGATTCTTACGGCCGACCTTGATCGGTTTTTCGTCACGGCCGGTATTTTCATCGGGCAGTATCTGCTCCGTGCTTTGATAACGCGTGGGCGCCGTCGCCCCATTGTCCAGGCTGGTATTGCGCCCTTCTGACAAGTTTGCCGGAAGGGCAAGATGCATGGTGAGAGCGTCGGCGACCGGGGAAAACAAAGCACGGAATTCGCGCGGCGGCGGAGCAGGATCCGAACCCGGCAGATCGAAAGCCAATCCATCTTCAAAAAGCCCGTGGGCGTGGGTCAAGGTGAGTGTGCCGTTGCGCAGAGCGTCGTTGTCGATTTCGAGACCGGCGAAGCCATACGCATCACGCCACAGATTGGCGGTGACGAAGTTCAGCGAGTCCTCAAAATAGCGGCTCTGCACCTGAAAGTGGTGCGGGCCCAGATACATGCCTTCCGCCCAGACCGGTTTGTTCAGCAGCTTCATGGTCTCAGCCTGCCTGCGGCAGCAGGATTAACAACTCCATCTGCGGATTGGGAAAATCTCCGGGAACATGGGCGGCAAAATTGCGCGCACGGGTCACTGACTCCCAGGCGGCTCCCGACTGGTTCAGACTGAAGTATTGGTACTTCATCTTAACCGGGATGGCGCTCGGGGGATTAGGCAGGTGAGTCAGCGTGACGCCCGGCAGTGCATTGCTGATGAGCTGCTCGATGTGGGTGGCGGAGCAGACTTTCACCATTTGCGGAACCTTGCGGATTATGGAATCTTCGGCCGTCTCGGCGGAAATGGCAAGGTACATGCGCGTGTTGTTGAGGTACTTATCCTGCTCGATGGCGGTGGCGTAGATGGTGTTGTTTACGTGCTTCAGAGGCAGGGAGACCACATTGGTCGGCACCACGGTTTCCAGCAGCAAGCGGAGTTTCTCATCCAGATCGGTGAAGACCTTGCTGAGATTGAGATGGTCGTACAGTGGCAGGTCTCGCGGACGGATGGTGGTGGAAAAGGTGGTGAGCGAAGCACCGAGGGCGGTGAGCGCGGAAAATAGCTCCTCGGGATGGCAGCGCTGCCCCTGCAGCAGATGGCTAAGCACGGGGATGTGCGAGTTGACCGTATAAAGCAGCCAGAAGTTTGCGATATCCGATGCGGTGAAGTCCGCCAGGCTCAGGTTCTTCTGCCGGCGCCCGGCGGCAAGTTGGCTGCTTTTTGCGGAGAGAATTTCCAGCAGCCCGTTGACCAGGCCGAGAAGATAGTCGCTGGCCCGCACTTCGAGCAGCGGAGGAACGAGGCGGGTGTTCAGGCGAAAGGCGCCGGCTTCTGTGCGTTGCACGTTGGCGATACGCAGCCCGGAGCTGCCTTCGCGGGTCTCATTGGCTGCCAGCAGCCGAAGATTCTTGCGCGCAATCTGCACCGGCTTCTCCCCGGTACCTGTGTTTTCGTCGCGGACGGTAGTGATCTCCGCCAGGTAGCGTGAACCACCGGTCCGGCCCACCGCGGAAACGTTCAAACCCTTTTCCCGGTAATCGGGCACGGTCAGATAGATGTCAAGGTCGCGGACACCAGGATCGAAGAACTCCGCCAGCGCCTTCGAGGGAGGCGGTTGATCCGACGCGGGAATGTCGAAGAGCAGGCCGTCGGGAAAAATTCCCGAAGCGCGGGAGATGGCCAGTTGTCCATCCGCCAGCAATTCCTGGTCGAGCACGACCTCGCTGAAACCCCAGGCGCAGAATTTGAGCGCCTGCAGGCGAAAATTGAGGCTGTCTTCGAGAAACCGGTCCTGTAGTTGCAGGTGCTGCGGCGTTAGAAAAGTGCCTTTGGTCCAAAGAACGGGTTGCAGTTGTTTCATGGGGATCTATGCTGTTAACGAAGGCTGCGAATAAGGATAAGGGATCGTACCTCGATCACAAGCTTTATTATCCGGCGACGGTCGTTATCGCTGGACATCTTAATCAGCCACGATCCGGCACCGAATCGAAGCGCCACCCTACCCTTTGTCGTCCCGACGGAGCGAAGCGGTGGAGCGACTGTTCTTCTCCGCGGGGCATCAATTCATTTTGCCGCCCTTGCTGCCGTCGTCGGCCTGGTCTGGGTCCTTGGGAGAAGTGGGGCTTGATCCGCAGCCGGAGCCAGCCGCGCCGCCGCTGTTGATCATAACCATCGTTCCGACGATGGAAATGCCGGAGGGATTGATATCAATGAAATTGCCCGCCGACTTTCAGCGTCAATTCGGTGCCGGCTTCCAGAACGACGGTCATGCCGGCCTTCAGGTGAATGACCTGTCCGGCTTCGTGAGCAAAATTAGTGCCGGATTTCTCATATAAATTCTGACCCACCTGGAGAGACAAATTCTGGCCGACCTTCTGGTTAATGTTCCCCGTCACCTGGCTATGAAGGTCTCCTCCGGCCTTCTCCATCTGATCCTGGGTGACAATCAGGCTGCGGTTGTTTCCTACCCATTCGCGGATGTCGTTCTTCAGCCGGGTATCGAAGTCCTTTTCGCCGCGGAGGAAGATCTGCTCATCCCCCTTCTTGTCTTCAAAGCGTAGTTCGTTGTAGTTATCCGTACCGCCACCTTTGGAGCTGCGGGTCTTAAAGGTGCTGCGCGTCTGGTTGTCGGGCAGTGGGTAGGGAACGGTCTGATCCGCGTTGTAGACCCGTCCGGTGACGATGGGCCGGTCCGGGTCGCCCTCCAGGAAACTGACGATCACTTCCTGTCCAACGCGTGGAATGGTAATTGCTCCCCAGCCCTGGCCAGCCCAGTCCTGTGAAACGCGAACCCGGCAAGAGCATTTGCCGGCACGGTCCCAGGGAAAGAGGACAATCACTCGGCCGTATTTGTCCACCCAGATCTCTTCGCCGTCTCCTCCTCCCCCGTCGTCGCTGTCACCCACATCGCTGCTCTTGCCGACCACAACCGCGGTCTGCGGACCCTGGACGAAAGGCTTGGGAGTGAGACGCGCAGGTCGAAAGGGAACTGTCCCGGGGATACAAGTGAAGTGGTTGGAGTAGCTGCCACTGTCGCCACCGCTTCCACTATAAGTGCCACTCACCGAAGCAATATGCTGGATTTCGGTGAGGACGTAGGAGGTATTCATCGAGTCCTGATAATGGTCGGCGAGGTCGAACTTGTAACCGGAGGTGAAGGCACGGCAAACGCTGGAGCCATGGGCCACGAGATGTCCGGCTTCTTCCTCCTGCATGCGCAGCTTGGCGAAAGTCGAACCATCTCCGCGGGTGGCGTATTCCCCCGGATAATCGAAAATCTCGAAACTTGCGTTCCCGCCAACGGAGACGATGGTCGATTCGGTGGCCAGCAGACTGGCGGAAGGAGTCTTAAAGTTGTAGTCCGTCAGCGTATACTTGCCGGTCCGCAGCTCCTGTTCGATATTCCAGGAGTTAACCACGTCATCCGCATCGAGGCCACCGCTCACCCTGTTATACCCGGCGCTTTCCTGTCCAGGGCAGGGTTCATGGCTACTGGAGGAGTCGGCGATCACCATCGTATGCTTGCCCTTTTCGTGCTGGAAAAAGTAGAAGATGCCGTTCTGCTCCATGAGGCGCGAAATGAAATTAAAGTCCGTCTCGCGATACTGGACGCAGTACTCCAGAGGCGAGTAGCTTCCGTTGAGCGAGAGCTTATAGTCTTGAAAACCGCGGTCCTGAAAAACCTGCTCCAGGATGTCCCCAACTTTCTTGTTGTGGAAGATTTTGCAGTCCGCATAGCGCGTCAGCATCCATGTCCAGGGAACGACTTCCATCTGGTATTGCATGACATTCGTATCGGAACCACTCTGCGCGAATTGGCTCACCATGCCATTGAAGTAGCGTAGGGTATTGTCTGATTGTGCCACCGAGATGGTGACGTTCTTACCGATGATCTGGGTGAAATCGATTGGGCCGTGCTCGGTGAGCAGGTCGAGATGGAAGCTGAATAAGCGCGAGATAGCCTCATGGCCGCTGAAACCGGCCAACAGCAATACGTCCTCGCCCAGCGGCGTGGTGAGAGTGATAAGGCGACCTTCTTGCGAATAGGGCATAAAATTTGCTGGAACCTAGTTAATTTTCTTTCCTGACCCCAATGGCAATGGAGAGATGTGCTGATTCGCTGGATTTGGTATGGGCGGCGTGTGGGACTTCGGTCGCGGAGGAGTGCCCGCGTGCCGGCTGTCGCCTCCAGTCGATCCCTGCTTCCGATGTCCTCCCACGTCGCCTATTCCCTCCACACCCAAACGGATCTGAGTGGGCCGCCCCGCGCGTGCGCCGCCGCGTTGCCCTAACCGCGCCCTTTCACGCCAGGGTTTCTACTCCGACTGCTATCCCAGGCTGCTCATACACAAACTCGCCATTCTCCCCAATTCCAACGTGAATGGCGGTCATCTTCTCGCCCTCTGCCATTCCTCCCAGGATTTGCCGCGAGATATCCGGCAGCAAAGAATTGGTGAGGATATTGTCCACATTGCGCGCGCCGCTCTCGACTTCTGTACAACGGCTGGCTACTTCGTTCAGGAAGGCGTCGTCATAGGTAAGCTTGATCTTGTGGTTCTCCAGGATCCGGCGTTGAATCTTTCCCAGCTTCAGACGAATGATCTGCTTCAAAGCCTCGTCTCGAACTGGGTAATAAGGGATGACGACCATGCGCCCTAGAAAGGCCGGCTTGAAGATCTTGTTGAGCTCCGGCTTAAGTGCTTCTACCAACCCACGAGGACTGGGCGCGGTTTCCGGGTCAGCAACCAGCTTCATTAACTGATCGGTGCAGGCATTCGTCGTCAGGATGATGATGTTGTTCTTGAAATCAATCTGGCGTCCTTCGCCATCTTCCATGTTTCCTTTGTCGAAGACCTGGAAGAAAAGCTCCAGCACGTCCGGGTGAGCCTTTTCGACTTCGTCGAGCAGCACTACAGAATAAGGCCGGCGGCGGACCGCCTCGGTGAGCACGCCACCCTCGCCGTACCCGACGTAGCCCGGAGGCGAACCCTTCAAGGTGGAGACGGTATGCGGTTCCTGGAACTCCGACATGTTGATGGTGATCAGGTTGTGTTCGCCCCCGTAGAGCAAGTCAGAAAGCGCCAGCGCCGTTTCCGTTTTGCCCACGCCGCTGGGACCCACCAACATGAAAACGCCGACAGGTTTGTTAGGGTCGTCAAGCGAAGCGCGCGAGGTCTGCACGCGCTGGCTAATGATCTCCATGGCGTGCGGTTGGCCGATGACGCGCCGGCCCAAATGGTCCTGGAGTGCGAGCACGGTGGTGATTTCATCCTTGAGCATTTTGCCGGCAGGAATGCCGGTCCAGGCGGAAAGAACCTCTCCCACAATCTGCGCGTCCACGCAAACACGGATCAGGCCAGTCTCGCCTTGCAGCACAGACAACTGGCCTTCAAGGGCCTGCAGCTCCGATTTCGTTGCAGCCGAGGTGGTTGCGACTGCGTCCCCGGTCCCGTTCGCCGCCCCGTTCGCGGCATGCCCGGCCTCCAGCTTCTCGCGCAGTTCGCGAATCTTCGTTACCAGCTCGCGTTCCTTGTCCCAGCGCTCCTGTAAGGCCTTCAGCTTGGCGGCGGCAGCGGACTTCTGCTCCTCAATCTCGGCCAGCTTTTCCTGGTGGTCGGCGCCGACAACTGTCTCGCGGTTGAGGATCCGTTTCTGCACTTCGAGGGCGTCAATCTGGCGCGTGGTGTCTTCGAGAGCAGGCGGGGTGGCGTTCTGTCCTAGCGACAAACGAGCGCATGCGGTATCAAGGATACTCACTGCCTTGTCCGGTAATTGGCGTCCGGCGAGAAACCGGTGCGAGAGGCGGACGCTGGCATACACCGCTTCGTCGAGTATGCGTACGTTGTGATGCTTCTCGAGGGAGGCCACCAGTCCCCGCATCATGATGAGGCATTGGTGTTCGCTGGGCTCCTCCACTTTGACTACCTGGAAACGCCGGGCGAGCGCGGCGTCTTTCTCAAAGTACTTTTTGTATTCAGACCAGGTGGTAGCGGCAATGGTGCGTAGTTCGCCACGGGCGAGCGCCGGCTTCAGCAGGTTAGCGGCGTCATTTTGCCCGGCCTGTCCACCAGCGCCGATCATGGTGTGAGCCTCGTCAATAAAGAGGATGATGGGCGTGGCCGACGCTTTCACTTCTTCGATCAAACCTTTGAGCCGATTCTCAAACTCCCCCTTGACGCCGGCGCCGGCCTGCAGCAAGGCCAGGTCGAGAGTCCGCACATGCACGTTCTTTAGCGGCGGAGGAACGTCTCCCTGGGCGACCCGTAACGCAAAACCTTCCACCACGGCGGTCTTGCCCACTCCAGCCTCGCCGGTGAGGATCGGGTTGTTCTGCCGTCGCCGGGTGAGTATGTCGATGACTTGGCGAATCTCCGGATCACGACCGAGCACCGGATCGATTTTTCCTTTGCGCGCGTTGCCGGTAAGGTCAACCGTGTATTGGTCGAGGTTCGGTGTCTTGCCGCCGGCAGGCTTTTGCGCGTCGCCACCTGCAGCAGCAGCGGGCGCTGTGGTTGTTTCGCTAGAGAGAGCAACAATGCCCAGGAGGTCTTTGCGCAGCGCGTCCGCGTTGATTTTCTGGAACTCACGGCTGACATCGTTGATCAGCCTGGCTAGTTCCTCGTCCGAAACCAGCGCGAGGATCGTGAATCCCGTGCGCACCTGTCCAGCGTTGAAATCGATCGAACCGATGGTCCATGCGGTGGTCAGCATTTTCAGCACCGTCGGGCTGATCGCCGGAGTGCGCGCGTTGCCTGACTTCAGCTTGTCCAGGCTACGAGCCAGGTCCGCGGAAAGCCGGGACTTGTCAATCTCGAAATGCTTGATGATGGCGGCGAAGTCACCCGAAGTTGATTCGAGCAGCTTGGTGACGTAGTGTTCCACTTCGACGTCGTAATTGGTGCGCGAGAGGCAAAGGCCCGCCGCACCTTCGAGTGCCGAGCGAGCTGGTTCATTCAATTTGCCGATGAGTGCTTTTAGATTCAGTCCCATATCGTTCCTCTCACAAAATCAGTATTGTGTCGTCGGGATCACTTCCCAGCGGCGTGTTCTTCACCCAGGAAATCCAACCGAGGCGAGCCGGGTTGGCCGCATCGAAATCGAGTTCGGTGCCCGGCGCCTGCGCCCTATCGAGCACCAGTTGTAGCTCAAACTCCAGGCATTGATTGCTGAAAAAGCGGGTCAGGGCGCGCAACGCGCCGTAGGAGTTTCCCTCGGGTAGAAAGTCGCCATAGCGTTCCATGGTGAGCGGTCCGAGACGGATGCGCACGCGCGCTTGCCTGTCCCACACCTCGTCGCCCACCACTGCGCCGAACCCAATTTGACACGACGCACTCTCTTCGTCGTTCATCGCGCACTGGGTCGGGGTGTCCAGACCATACCAGCCTCCGGTAAATTGCTGGATTTCCACCGCCACTTCGAAGTAATCCTGAATGATCTGCTCCAGCGCCGCTGCCGAGCGTGCCTGCATCCCCAGTAGCGCGGTGTAATGCAGCAGAGCCTCATCTTCAATCTCCTGGCGGTCGCGCAGACCCTCGGTTCCTAAACCAATCAGGTCGAGCAGATAATGCGTGAAGTGATCACGTGCTCCGCTGGAATAGGTGACAGGAAAACGCGGCCTTTGCCACGCCCGGTAAAAGAGAGAGACCGCGCGATGGTTGAATATGTCGAGAAACTCCGCCAGGGTGTGGTCCTTGGCGCGGCTTCGCTCCAGGATTAACTCGCTGTACGCGTAGGGAAGCACGCCTGAGGGACCAGTCAGCCCCATGAAGTTCACCGTCATCTCCGGTGGACCGTTCTCGGAAGACTCCAGCTTCTGAATCTCGCTGGCCGGAAAGCCCAGCCGGGGATTAACGCGAAAATGCACCGACTCCTCTTCGGGATTGGAAAAGCTTCCGACAGGGCTGGCAGCGGCGCTGAGCCGTTGCAGAAGCGTCACCGCCTGGAAAAAGCCAAACGTGCACGCTTCTTCCTCGAGCTTCTCGCCCAGTGGCGAATCCTTCAGACGAGCAGGTTTCGGCCCGATCGTGGTTGCCATTCGTGAAGCCCTCCTTTCCGCTGCGGAGTGGTGACGCTAAGCTGGGTAAAGCTGTTCAGCGATGCACTGAGAGCAAAGAACCTCTCCAGCACATTGGCGAATAGAAATGCGCCGCCGCCGGTGAACTGATCTTCGTCGATTTCCATCTCGATCCGCATCCCTCGGGCAAAACTGACTCCCTGCTCGGAAATGAGTCGCGTGAAATGCGGCCGGCTGCGAATCTGCAGGATGCTTTGGATCACGTTTTGTGAATAGGCAGTGCGGCCGAGGTCGTAGAGGGTCAGAATTTCCTGCAGCGCTTCCCTGCCCTGTTCCACCAAAGACAAATAGTTGAGGGACAAATGAGAGACCAGGCGCCAGAGTGCACTTTTGCCTAATGGAGGTCGAACCGGCTGCGTCGGCTTGCGCAGGGCAACGATGCGTTTCATGGCCGCCGTGCCTTCCATGTCAAAGTCACTGTCCTGGTTACCGAACGGAAGACGCGACGGCAGGTCGCGATTGGTGCACATGGTGCGGACGGAGAGCACCGTGGCATCCGGATTGATGGTATTGTTCGAGAGATCGATCAGCGATAGCGAAATCTCTGTCCCCTCATCATTGGGCCGGCCTGAGAGGCGGCGTCGCGCCAGCCAGAAGCAGGCGCGATCCTCGCTTCGCCCGCCGTGGCGAAGGGAATAGAAGGGCTCAAAGCGGGTAATCTGCTGGCTATTCGCATTGATGGCGCTTACTTCTTCGATGGAAAAGATTTCCATCGAGTAGGGCCGCCGCACGTCCGGTGTGACAGCATATTCATACTTTCGCAGGTTGATCTGGATTGGCTCGGCGACTTGCGGAAACAGGTTGACCACGGGCGAGCATCCCAGGCGAAAGGTCTTCTTGGAAAGCTCCAGCTCCAGCCGCTGGACGCGTCCGTCCCCTTCGATATCCGAGAGGAGAAAGACAATTTCCATCGCATCCTTAAATCCGGCCGCGCCTACTTTCTCCAAACCACAAAGATCGATGAAGAAAAACTTTTCCGGAAAGGCGAAGTACTCCATCAGCAAACGATGGCCGGCGAAGGTAGACGGTGAATAAGGAAGCATCCCCTCATCCGCACCGAACCCGACAGCACGAAGGGCGGATGCCGGAAGGACGACCGGGGCAGCTTTTGAGCCGGCCGAAAGATCGCGAACCACAATGCGGTTCAGGCGGCTGAAGAGTAACTCATAGAGTATGTTGACCAGTCCGCTCTCTCCGTCGAGATAGAAGCGAACTTTATCCAGCTTCAAAGCCGGAAGTGTGACGTCGGCTGCGCAGCGAATCTCCAAACGGACAGCCCACGCCGAATCGCTGGTCTTCAACGCTGGCTGCAGGCGGCTGGGAGCGCGCAATTCCGCGGCAGCAACCGTCAGCGGCCAAAGCGTGGTGTCATAGCAGGTGCGAAAGGTGCAGGGCACCCCGGCGACGGGTTTGGAGAGGAGCTGCGCATGGCGGTCTATTTTCAATGCCACTGGTAAGCTTGCCCTTTTCCGGATCCAATTGAAACTCAACCACCGACATCGAGGGAAGCGGACGCACCAACTGGGGGTAAACAACCGTGAGCAGCCCCTCCGTGATCTCGGGGAACTCATCATCCATCTTGAGATGGACGCGAGCCGCCAGAAAAGCAAATGCCTCCAGCAGCCGCTCCACGTGGGGGTCTTCGCATTTGGTGGGCTCGAGCACCAGGCGCGACGCGACCTTGGGGTGCCTGGCGCTAAACTGGGCAGCGGACTTGCGCAGATAGTCCAGCTCCCGCTCGTAGTAGAGCAGCAGGTCATCGCGCATCGCCGGCCCCGGAGATGCGGCAGTTGCCGCTCCTTACCTCGATGACAGTGTCGAAGGAAATAGGTTCCGGCACCGGGTCCATGCGCAGCATGGCCTCAATGCGCAGACGCACATTCTGCCTGGCAGCGTCTTCGGTTTCCACGAATACCACGCGCACGTTCGCCAGCCTTGCCTCAAAGAGATTGATGGCTGCTACGATCTGCCGGGTCAGCTTATTGCGGTCGCCCGCGGTGGCCATAGTCAGCGCGGAAAGGTCCGGCAAACCATATAAGTAAGCAGAGCGGTTCACCTCCTTGAATTCGTCCTCGGGAAAATCAAAGATGCGGCGCGTGTTGAGCAGCCACTCCAGGTCGCGGCGCACAGCGCCTTTGAGCAGCCGCACAGACTGCGAGCGGCTCAAGGGAGTCTCGGCGCTGTTCTGAGGCTCAAGATCGATCAGCCGGTCTAGGACGGAGATGGTGATGGTTGTTTCGCCGAGGTTTCTTGCCATCGCTTACTCCGCGCTCAGCGCCTGGACAGGGTCAAGGCGGCAGATTCGTTCGAACATTGCCTGCTTATCCTCGAAGCTGTCCTGAAGCTTCCTACTGTTACGCATCAGTTTCAGCAGGTCGCTGGCCACCTGCTCAGGGTCTTCCCATGAGTCGAGCTTATGGTTTTCGATCATAGCCGTTACATCGTCGAGTAGCGGTTGAGCGATGGCATCTTTCCCTGCAGCCACCGCCAGCTCAATCAACTGCATGGTACGGCGGAAGCGGCCTCGCCCGGAGCGCTGGCGGGCGATCTCGGAACGCATGAAGGCGAATGCCTTCTCCTCCTGTCCGGCAGCCAACGCTTGCTTCGCCAGGGCATATGAGTCGGCTGCTTGCGTGAGCCACGTGGGTGTGCCATTGAGGCCGGCTGTTGATACGGAATTCAAATCGTCGCCGCGTAACACACTGGGCTGCTGAGGCCCTTGCAAATGCTGGAGCCATGCTTTGGTCTCCGGATTGGCAGCTGGAGTATCGTCGAGCAGAGTGGCATCCAGTAACTCCGGAACGTCATTCAGCAGAGCACGAAGTTCCGACTGGATGGCAGTGGCTATCGGCTGGTACTCAGTGCCCAGGGCCGAGCAGGCAGCGACGGAGAGCCGCTGCAAGTCAAGCCAGGCGCGGCTGCAGGGCAGAGCCATGGCCTCTTCGCAGGCATCGAGCAGCTCACTCCACTTCTTGCCCAGCGCCAATCGCTTCACCTTTTGGCGAAGCTCGGTAGGGGGCGCCTCGAGGAGTAGGCTATCGCCCAATCGCGATGCCGTACGCAATTCACCCCAGCGAAGACCCCGCAGAATGAGGTACGGCGCCGGGCTGAATGGCTCTTGTTTGCGCAGGAAGGCTGCGGCTGTGGCGATGACAGCAACAGCCTGGCGGCGGTCGGCAGGCTCACCTAAACTCACGCTTGGAAGGGCTCCAGTCCAAGCCGGTGAGACAGTGTCGCCATCCCCGCTGCCCGTTGCTTCTTGAGTGGCGGTAAGCGGAACCGCTTCCACCGGATCCGGTTCCTTCTCACGCTTTTTGTTGAGCAACGTGTGAACCGTTTGCCGGACTTCCGTAAGCCCGTTCTTCAGTTTGCTGAAGGCAGGAGCATCGTCCTCAAAACGCTCGTCGCAGTACTTCTCCAGGCTGTCGAGCGCTTGCAGGCAGGCATCCAGGTCCCTCTCCGCCGAGGAATAGAACGCTTTCGGCGTCTCCGCGAAAGCTTTATCGAAGAGTTCCGGCGGAATCTTACCCGCCTGGATCGCAGTGGATCGAGTGTCACGCTCCTTGTCGGTCTTGGCCTGATCTTCATAGCCAACAAGACGGGAATCCTTGTAAACGAACCAGGAATATCCGGGGCCGGCGAGCGGCAGTGAGCGCAAAGGGAAGTCGAGCATGGAGCCGATCCAGGAGAGCGGTTTGGCCCGCAGCTCACGATCTCCATCTTCGATAAGCGGATAGATCGTGTCCCAGAAACCAGTCAACAAACCGTGGCATAGCCTGATCCCCTGGCACAAGCCTCCATAAGACTCTGTCATCAACAGAGCTTCTGTCAGCCATGCGGCCAGTTGGAGATCTTTGGTGGTCGTCGCCAGCGTGTCCTGCGCCAGTTTGATCACCAGCGGGTAGTTCGCCGTCTTCCGCTCGATTTGCCAGGCGCCCTGCTCCAGCTCATCGTCCTTGCGGCGAGCTTCTTTTATCTTGTCGAAGATGAGCAGCTTGTTGTCATAGCGAAGATCGATGCCACTGGGGTTTTCACCGGCAATCGGAGCGAGGATATCTTCGCGCAGCGGCATATGTGGAACGACCTAAACAACAACCAGCTTTACTGCTCAGATGACGCAACTGCCGGTTGAGCGAACTCGATCGACCGTATTTCGAGGAAGGGAATTTCCTCCCCGTCGGCCAGCAGAATCTTCTGTCCCGACGGGTACTCCCGGCCTTCTTCGTCGGCTGCCCAATCCGTCAGCCTCCCCAGCCAGACTGCCTGGTCCACATGCTTCCAGGAGAATGGATAAATAGCCGGAAGCAGAACTTCCCCGAGGTCCGTACCTTGAAACGATGGTGCGGTCTGCACCAGGGCCGGAGTCCAGAGCGTATCCCGCAGCCGTTGTGGCGGTCCCATTTCGATCGAGGCCACGTGCTCGAAGGGAATCCAGAGATAGGCGCCGGCGGCGAAGACCTCGAGCCGTGCGCCTATGTCAGGATCCGCATCGCGCAATTCGGTAAAAGCTTTTCCGTTCAGCTCGCCTCGGGGGGAGGTCGTCGGGTGGGCCGGAAAAGTCTGCTTCTCGAAAAGCTCATGCCGCGTCTTCTCCGCATGGAGAGCTGCGTAGTAGACGATCGCCCCGGTTTCCGCTTCAGCGTTTTTGCCCGCGAGAACAGCAAGCTGCTTTTCCGCGCGGGTATATTCCCCCGCGAAGCAAAGCAACTCAAACAGAAAAACGCGTTGCGCTGTGTCGGCCGGGTGCTCGCGCAAGTGCGCCGTGAGCCACTTTTCCGCTTCCCGCACCTTGCCTGCCGCGAACAGCTCTTTGACGGTTACCGGCACCTTGTCCCTAGCCGCCCATGACTTACCACTTTTTGAACTTAAGTGCGTCAAAGCCCTTGTTGATGAAGCCCTTCATGGCGCCACTCTCTTCGGGGTTATAGTAGATCTTGATCTTGGCGTAAGCGAAGCTGATCGATTCCATAGGGTTTTCGCTCGAACCGCTAATCTGCATAGAAGTGATGAACGCCTTTTCCATATGAATCTTGAAGTAGTCCTGCTGAGCATTGGACACGCCCACAGGCTTGTCGTAAATGATGTCGACCTCATCATGTACAGTTCCGGAAGCGCAATCAAGAAAGAGGTCGGGAGTAAGCTTGTCTGTCACCTTCGAGATAGCGATATCCGAGAGGTTCGCCCTGCCCGCCGTGGACTCGGCTCCCGATGAACCAGCGCCGATTACGTTGGCTTGGCTCACGGCAAAACTAAAAGAAAGGATGTCGATCGCATCCTTCTTACTGACGCTCGGTCCTGGGCGCCCTTTGATGATGAGATACGCATTGACTGCCATTTTCTTTCTCCTTAAAAAAATGAAACCTCAGGGGCCTGGCATTATGAACTGCAGTAGGTCAGCTTGTGTCCAGGGTTAGGTGCGCACAGGTTTTACTTCACCGAGGCGGGCAGTTCAGCCACCAGCCGCAGGGAAACCGTAAGTTCATCAAGTTGGAAGTGCGGACGCAGGAAAGCCACGGCGCGATAGACACCGGGCTTTCCCGGGACCTCTGACACATCAATGCGGGCTTCACGCAAAGGTTGCTCAGCCTTTGTAGCCGGAGAAGCAGAATCATCCGGAGTAACGTAGGTTGTTATCCAGCGGTTCAGGAACGCCTCCGCCTCGTCACGAGACATAAAGCTGCCGATCTTGTCCCGCATCATCGCTTTGAGGTAGTGCGCGAAGCGCGAAACCGCCATGATGTAAGGCAGCTGGGTAGATAAGCGGGCATTCGCGTTGGCCGAGTCCGTGTCGTAGACTTTTGGTTTCTGGCAGGTTTGTACACTGAAGAAGGCAGCGTAGTCAGTGCCCTTGCAATGAACCAGAGGCACGAAGCCGAGGTCGGCCAGCTCTTTTTCACGCCGGTCGGTAATCGGTACCTCGGTGGGGCATTTCAATGCGATATCGCCCTCGTCGGTCGCGAAGTTATGTGTCGGCAGACCCTCAACCAGGCCGCCGCCCTCGACACCCCTCATCGCCACACACATACCGTAAAGCGAGAAGGACTGGGTCATCTTCGCCCCCAGCGAATAGGCGGCGTTCATCCAGAGGTATTTCGAATGGTCGGTGCCGTCAACCTGCTCTTCATAGCTGAACTCGTCGATTGGCTTGGTTTCCGCACCGTAGGGCAGACGCCCCAGTGTTCGTGGAAGCGTCAGTGCGACATAGCGGGAATCTTCGCTTTGGCGGAATGACTTCCATTTGGCGTACTCAGTGCTATCGAAGATTTTCGCCAGATCGCGAGGTTGCGTCGAGTTGGGTATAGCTTTCCAGGTTAAGCAGGTCGGATGAGGCAGCGCTGACAAATGGAGCATGCGCCTGGGCGGCAATGTGAGAGACGCCTTCCAGCAGGGCCATGTCTTCAGGATGTTTGCCGAACTCGTAATCGCCAATCAGCGCTCCAAAGGGAGCCCCGCCGAAAACCCCGTACTCCTCCTCGTAAATCTTCTTGAAGAGTGCGCTCTGGTCGAACTCCGGAGCCTTCTCGATGTCGCGCAGCAGTTCCTTCTTGGTCGCATTGAAGACGCGAATCTTCAATCCCACGCCGGTCTCGCTGTTGTCCATCAGGTATTTCAATCCACGCCATGAACCTTCCAGCTTCTGGAACTGGGTATGGTGCATGATCTCATTCAATTGCAGCGAGAGCAGGTGATCCAGTTGCGCGATGCGCGCATTGATCATCATCTCTGCGTCTTTGGCGACCGTCATCGAGCCATCGAGTACCTGGGCTACAAATTCCTTCACCAGGTCCCTACCGCGTTCGCGAGATGCGGTCTCTTTGCCAAACCTGCCCTGCTCGACGATCTGATCGAGCAGACTGGATTCCTCGGTCGCAACCGCGGGCGCCGATCCCTTTTGAGCGGCCGTCGCTTCAGCCATTGGAGCCTCCCTCATTCGAGCCGATTTCACCCTTCAATTTCTCCAGCTTCTCCGTATTTCCCACCGCCTCCAGGAGCAATTCCTCAAGCTTGTCA
Source organism: uncultured Acidobacteriaceae bacterium (assembly GCA_963790935.1). Lineage (GTDB taxonomy): Bacteria > Acidobacteriota > Terriglobia > Terriglobales > Acidobacteriaceae > PALSA-350. The sequence continues at coordinate 24,380 of CAWBRJ010000001.1, forward strand.
TTGCCCTGCAGGGAACTACGAAGGTTCGCCAGTCTGCTCCGCAGATCGAGCATCTCTTTCAGCGGCTTAACCTGCTTGGCCACATTGGCCGGCTCAAAGTCTTCGAATTTACGAAATTTCAGATCGACCTTCAGTTGCGCGGCGCCGGGGTCGTCGCTCAGCTTATTTTCCACCGCAAAGGAGAGGTGAGGCTTCATGCCCTCCAGGACACTGTCGAAATTATCCGGATTCACCTCGACGAATTTGCGATCCTTCAGCTTGGGCAACGGCTGTTCCGGATTGCCGGTGAAATCGCCCAATACCCCTACGACGAAAGGTAGCTCTTTGAGCTCGATGGCGCCGCCTACTTCTACGTCGTAAGTGATTTGCACGCGGGGAGGCCGCACGCGGTCCAGCTTGTGCTGCGCACTTTGTCTAGCCATGTTGGCTCCTAACAGCGATGGTGATGGAGAGCAGGTGAAAATTACAAGATGACTTCGCTCGATCCGTCAACGGATTCAAGCATGAGTTTGTAGCTTGTTTTTGGGCCGATGGATCTGCGCTACGTTGATACCACCTCCCTAGCCATGCGTCAAACAAAAAAATGGCCACGGACTCGCCGGCGGTCACTGGCGGCTGATCTGGGAGCGGGGGAGCCTGCATCCTATGCCCGCGATGGCCACGGGGCTTTATGCCGTGTGCGCTGCGATGGTATGGTGTGAACCGAATGCTCCAACCATTGTCCATCGACGATTCCCGGCGGCTTCGTGACTGGTTCGACGAGGCCGGTTACACGGAATTAAACCTCTCTGGGTACCTTGGTGCTGCGGAATTACCCTCCCGCGCTTTGCGCAACGGACCCCGGCTGCTTCATCGCACGCGCGAACTCACGCTGCTCAGTGCCTTGCTGCGTTGGTTTTGGCTGGGTCGCGGTCAATCCACTGAGGCGTTCACCAGCGTCGTGCCGGAAGCGCTTTTGCACTTGCTGCTGGAATCAGGCTTGTTGAGACCCGACGGAAACCTGCTGACGCCAACCGCTATGCTGCTGCCGGTGGGAAAATTTTTGGTGGCGTCCGATCGACCGGTTTCGATGGAGACCGCCGACCCGGAGCTGGTGCTCTGGCCGAATCCCACGAGCAAGTTTCTGGCCGCATTCGCGCTCAGGCGTCACTCGCGCGCCACTCTCGACCTTGGCACCGGCAGCGGTATTCTCAGCCTGGGAGCGGCCGGGCACAGCGACCTGGTAATCGCTACCGACGTGAACCCCAGGGTGCCCGCGTTTGTCACCTTCAACGCCCGTCTTAACGGAATAGAAAACATCGAGATGCTGATGGGGGACGGGTTTGAACCGGTCTCCGGAAGCAGCTTCGATCTCATACTCTCCAACCCGCCCTTCTTCATTAGCCCGAACCGCAACTATTTATTTTGCGATAACCCCATGGAGCTGGACCAGCTCTGCCGCAAGCTGGTTCGAGAAGCACCTGCCCACCTCAATGAAGGCGGCTATATGCAAATGCTGTGTGAGTGGGCGCAGGTGAGCGGAGAACCATGGGAGGAGCGGATTGCCGAATGGCTCGATGGCACCGGCTGCGACGCGTGGGTGATGAAAGGGGTGACCCAATATCCTGAGGAATACGCGCAGCATCGCATTCATGAGGCGACGCATGACACGGGCCGTGATCAGGAGCTGTACGAAGGGTATATGGCCTACTACGACGGTCATGGTGTGGAGGCGATCCACGATGGCCTGATCGTGATGCGTCGCCGCAGCGGGACGAACTGGGTGCGCATCGAAGAAGTGCCCAAAACACCCAATGGCGACTTGGGAGAGCTAATCCTCTCGACCTTTGCTGCGCACGACCTGTTGCTGGAGATGGAAAGCGACGAAAAACTGCTTGCCATCAGGCCCAAGCTCGCTGCTAACGTGCGCCTGGAGCAGGTCTGCACCCAGGCGGGCGACCGTTGGCACGCAGAATCGTTGACACTACGGCTCATTCGACGGTTTTTCCCTTCACTGGAAAATTGAACAACCCGTGGTGGCGGGATTTTTAGCGACCTGCGACGGTACTCGCACTGCCGAGCAGGCGGTTGCGGCACTCGCGGTCAGCGCGAATGCACCCATCGACACGGTGAGGCGCGAATGCCTGGCGATGATGCGCAAACTGATCGAGCGCGGGTTTGTGGTGGTGGCGCCGGACTGACCCGGATATGAAAAGATATGCTGTGACGCGAATCACGGTTGAAGGAGCGGATCATGGCGAAGGTCACCGGCACCATCCGGATTAACGCGAATCCAGGATCGTCCGCTACGGCCGGTCACTTTGAGGTCGTGTTCGTTCCCTATGCCGGCCGCCTCAACACCAAGCCAGTGAGGGTACGCGATCTGGACGAACTGGTTACCCTGCTCATGAACTTGAAGATCAGCGAAGATGAGGCCACACGGTGGGCAGGCAAGGCGCGCGCGCAAGGCGTGGTGTTGATTGCCGGCGTCGAGCGGACCGAGCTTCAACTGAAGGAGAACGGTCTGTTGGCCTAGGTATTCTCTATCGTGACCTGAGACGAACACCACCAGCAGGATCAACACCACCAACAGGAATGCGTTCAGTACCAGCAGCATGGGAAGCAGTTGCTGGAGTTTGCTCTGTTGCGGAGGTGCGCTCGGGGCAACCTTGGCTGGCTGCGCCGGCGGGACCGCGAACGCAGGAGCCGGTGGTGCAAAGGCGGGAGCGGGTGGTACGGGAACCTGCGGTGCGGCAAACCGGGCCGGAACCGGGCAGCGCCGCGGGAAACACAAGCGTTGGGGGGACAGGCATGGCGAAATTTCCTGCTGCCACTCCTGGTGCTGCGATTCCCGTTTCTGCTGCGGACGCCGGTTTGGTCACGCCGCCCGCGATGATGCGGGTAAACTCACCCGGGTCGTGACGAGTCTGCAGGCGCGGCCGCCGGCGGCGTTGCCGGTCCGGAAGCCACAGCTTGCTGCAAATCCTCGGTTAGCCTCTGGATCAGCATGGTGACGCTTTCCGGGTTACTGATGGGAGGCTGCACCGGGGATGCGGAGTGGCCCACCAAGGGCCCTTCACCAAACCGGTTTGGCGGTGGTTCGTCCTCTTCCGAGAGGGAGCGAAACAATTGGGTGAGTCCGCCCGGCGCCGTCCGATCTCCGTTGGGAGCCGGATCTAAGCTTTGCGGCCACTCAGGCTCTGCGGCCTGAGGAGTTGTGATGGGTAAAGGCGTGAAGGCCTGAACCGGAGGCGGCACCGCGGTAGAAGGAGGAGTGCGGAAGAGCTGAGTGAAGCTGCCTTCGGGAGAGGCTGAGTCCGAGATGCCCGGCGCAGAAAAGCCCCTCAACTTCGGGGTAGGAGGCGGAGCGAACGGTGCGGGATCAGGTGTGGCTGGCGCGGGGCGTAAATCGTGGGATGTCGCGGCAGCAACAAACATGCGTGTGAATTCACCGGTATCCCGTTGAGGGGTATTCGTCGATCTGGCTTGCGGCAGGGGCGGAGGAGGCTCCAGCTTGTGAAACATCTGGGTGAATTCGCCGGGCGGCTCAGGCTTGGCTGGGCCCTTAGCCGGGCTTTCCAGCGGTTGTTCCGCGGGCGGTTCTGGCTGTGTTCGCGAAGGCATTTAGGAACATTCCCGTGGCAGACAGCGGGTCGGGCTGACCGGCGGCCTCTGCTCCCGGTTTCTTGCCTTTTTCTGTCATCCGGCTCTGACCCTCATCGCGACTTGCTATGTGCGCAGGTTACACTTCTCCGGCTGACGCCGTAAAGATTACAAAAAGTGCTATAGCGCAACAACTGAGGGCAGGCTACGCGATCGCCCCAGGCTGCGGATGGTAACGCATGAGTTCGGCATTTCTCACAAAGTAAGCTGCCTGGCCTGGAATCTTTCCAGTAGTTCGGGATTGGTTGAATCGCCGGCGCGAATCATGAGGATCAATTTTTCGTTTCCCCCTTGCGCCGGGGGTATTATGTTTGGGTCCCACAGCATCCCTGTTGGAATCCCCGGATATTAAGCATCATGGCTGCCCGAGCAGCCCCGCCCACGTCGTAGAGACGAGAACCAGGAGAGCAGCATGCCGCTTTTGATGACTTACGAACGATGGATGCATCGAACTCACTCCAGAGTGAAATCGAGAAGCGATTCTCTAAAGTTGATCGACGAAGCGATCAAGAGAAGAGATGAGGCGGGCGCCAAGAGGGCGCTGATCAGTTGGATTGATGAGCAGAACAAGAAGCGTCAAGACTGGCACCGCAGTGTGAGGAATGGGGATGGCGCCGTCGAAGAGCTTTACAAGCAGTTAAATGTATTGGGCTCGGTAGTTCCCTACCGGAACATCACCGAGGAGATGGACGACAAGCTCGCCAAAGTGCACATCAGACGGGAGCAGCGGCTGGCGGCAGCGAAAATGTTCGACGCGAGAACACTGAGATTCAAGGACAGCTTTTGGGGAATTTCCAGACAGAAGTGCGCACAGGGCCGCAGCAAGTTCCTCAACACCAGCAAGAACGTAGGCAAGACGACCTTAGGTGTGGGCGGGAATATTGCAAGCGCGGGATCGAGTGCCTACGGTATTGCTTCAGATCTCGAGACCACCATCAAGGCGATCATGGGGACCCTGGCGCCGGAAACGCAAAGCGCGCTGGTAGAGCACGTGTTCGGAGAAGGAGTCGCTCAGTTTGTCGCTCATGTTGTTCCCTTTATCGGAGTGTTTAGTTCTGGAGGAAAGGCCATCAAGGACTGGGTTGGCGTCGCTCAAGGGATTCTCAAAGCAACGGAAATGGAATCCCGATACGGTGACGTCAGAATGGGAGACCCGGCCGCCGCATTGGAGGCGATTGTCGCCATCATCGATCGACAAATCAAGAAGCAAACCGCCGATGCAGTCATTCATACAACGGCGTTCACCGCCAAGGGCATAGGTGTCCTTGCTGACGGCGGCTCAGCCACCACCGCGGCTCTGGGAGCTGTTGAAGCCATTGCTGGTCTCCTAAATGTGCTTGTCGATCTGGTCATCGATGCCAGGCAGGTCGACGAGGGAAATGCACTGATTCGCGCCAAGCAATTTGATCTGACCATGTTCAGTAAATGCCCCCTTCTTGGGTGCTACTATGTGGCGGTGCAAGACGAGTCGACCATCATGGATTTCGATTTCGAGAACATGGGCAAGGCAAACTGGCAACAGGAAGCCATGCGGTTGAAGTATGCGATTAAGCCGGTCATCAAGCAGGCTGGCGTTCTGATTGACAAATCGCGAATCGAGATTAAGGGAATGGCAGAGGCGAAGGGTGTTTACCAGCGCTCGCTCTGGAACGTCATCAACCTGAAGTACAAATCCAAAGGCTACGGTCAAGGCACGAATATGCCCGGGATTGCCGGGCCCGATGTCGACATCATCGACGCGGTGGCCCGGGGAGACATCTAGACGCCGGGGCCAAGCGCGCCTGGTTTCGTGTCGAGGGTGACCACTGTAGCCGAACATGGGCCGAATCGATCCGTTTGTTCGCGTCCAGAAGCTACTCGCCCAGTTTCCGAGGGCGCTGGCACTCGGCACACTCGCGCTGCGCTTTGGCCAATCCTAGGGATCCCACCCTTCGCAAAGGTTGCCGCTCAGAAATGGAGTGATGAGCCGGGGCAACATGGCAAAGATCCGCCATTTTTTCCGTTCGCATGATATACGGCAACACCCGCTTGAGGTATCCTCAGCGTGATCCAATCAATCACCCCGGAAAGCTCGCATGACGGATCCCTTACCGCGCACCTACAGCCTGGCCTCGTGCTACGAAAACTCCTTTACCACTATCCTGCGGCTGGGCTCTCGGCAGCAGGCGGTTCAGGAGTCGCAGGTATTTCGTAACAACATCCGAGCCGCCTTGAAGGCCGCGATGGAGCAAGCCAAGGGACTGGGATATAGCGGGGAGATGATCCAACTATCGGTTTTTGCGCTGGTTGCCTTCCTCGACGAGAGCGTGCTCCGGCTGCAAAGTCCAACCTTCGCGGATTGGTCGCAGCGTCCATTGCAGGAAGAGCTCTTCGGTCACCATCGTGCAGGCGAAGTGTTTTTTGAAAACCTGCGCGCTTTGCTGGCCAGACAGGATTCGCAGGACGTCGCCGATTGTCTCGAGGTTTACTGCTTGTGTCTTCTGCTCGGCTACCGGGGCCAATACGCGCTGGGGAGAGGAGGAGAGATCGAGACCTTCGTTCGCCAGATTGGAGACAAGATCGCGCGCATCCGTGGCCAGGCTCTCCTTTTTCGCGCCATCGCTCCACCGCTGGAAGTCAAGCGGAAGGTGGCCATCGATCGCTGGAGCCGGGGTTTGGGTATCGCCGCTTTGTTTATGTTCCTGGCAATGCTGGCGGCCTTTGGCTCTTTCTGGTTCGCGCTGAGCGCGGGGATTTCCCCATTAGGTTGACGGCCGCGGCCGGGAGGATTTTTGCTCGCCTATCTGCTCGCTCTCGTGGTTTTCCTGCTCTCTCTGCTGCTTGCCTACGCAGCTGGAGTCCTTCTCCATTTGCACGGCACATCGCTGATCGTGCTGGCGACGCTCATCGTGCTGGCCGGAATCATTGCCGCAGTGGTGATCCTGGTGATTCACTTCCGCGCTAAGAAGCGCCAGGCAGGGGAAGGAGAAGTTTCCGGGGCCGACGCCGGCAGTGAAGTCGACGTCTTACTGAACGACGCCAATCGCAAGCTACGCCATTCACAGCAAGGCGCTAAGTCGCTCGATGGGCTGCCCCTGCTTTACCTGCTGGGGGAAGCCGGCGCCGGCTAAGACAACTCTGGTGGTGCGCTCCGGTCTGGATCCGGAGCTGATCGCCGGCGCGGCGCCACGCGAAGGAAATGTCGCGCCCACACCAGTGCTCAACCTTTGGTTTACCAGTCAGGCAGCCATCCTCGAAGCCGGAGACGCAGTGCGTCAGAATGCCGGAGTGCTGCGCAGGCTGATAACGCGCACCCGCCCCAAGGCTTACCGCTCCAGCTTTGGATCCGGTGCGCCGGCGCGGGCTGCGGTGGTTTGCGTGAGCGTGGAACAGTTTCTGGCCGCCGATGCCGCTACTTCCTCTGTGGCCTCGGCCCGCGTCATCGCTGCGCAGTTGCGCGAGATGAGCCGGTTGCTGGGCGCAGCCTTGCCCGTCTATGTCATCTTCACCAAACTCGATCGTGTCCCTTACTTCGCAGAGTACGTCCGCAACCTATCCAGCGATGAAGTGCGGCAGGTCCTGGGCAAAGTGCTGCCGGCGCGCGAAACATCCGCCGGTGTTTATGCCGACACGATGTCGCGCGAGTTGGGAAGCGCGCTCGATGTACTCACCTACTCTTTAGGTGAGTTCCGTATTGAGGCGTTGAACCGGGAAACCGAGCCGAGAAACGCGCCTGGGGTGTATGAATTTCCGCGTGAGTTTGGCAAGCTGCGCAAGAACCTGAACCAGTACCTGGTGGAGCTTTGCAAGCCCAGCCAACTTAGCGCCAATCCTTACCTGAGGGGCTTTTTCTTTACCGGCTTGCGCGCCCAGATGCTGGAGCAGAGAGGAGCCGCGCCCGCGGCGCCGATGGAGAGCGCAGCGGTTGAAATCGGCGCCACACGAATGTTCTCCCTGCAGGATGTGCAGAGGGCGAGCCGTCCCCCGGCGCAGCAAATGGGAGCCACGCGTGCGCCGCAGTGGGCGTTCCTTCCCCGGCTTTTTCCGGAAATGATTCTTAGCGACAAGAGCGCACTCTCGGCCACGCAACAGACCGCGCCCGCACGGCTCTTTCGCAGAATCCTCTTCGCTTCGCTGGCCTTCGTCTTCGCCGCGTACACCCTGTGCCTGGTGCTCTCCTACCTGAACAACGCGGCCCTGGAACGCAACATTCAGAGTGCAGCCCAGCGCATTGCCGGCCGCCAGCGCCGCCACGGTACCTGGGCTGGCCGACCTGCAGGCGCTTGATCAGCTGCGTCTGAGCCTCATCCGGCTACAGGGCTACCAGCAGAATGGACCTCCGTGGAGCTATCGCTTCGGACTGTACCAGGGCGACAAGCTAGTCGTGCCGGCGCGCCAACTCTACTTCGATCATTTTCGTGTGATGCTGCTCAATCCTACCCAAGCGAACTTTGCCGGCTATCTGCGGGGATTGCCGGCCTTGCCCGCGCCGGGCGCCGATTACACCGCCGCCTACAATCCCCTCAAGGCCTACCTGATTACCACCAGTAACCCAGAGAAAAGCCAGGCGCAATTTCTTACTCCGGTCTTTTTGCAGTATTGGATGGGGTCCAGTGTCAAGGACCCGGCACAGCAACAGCTCGCTCGGCAGCAAATTGATTTCTATGCAGCTGAGCTACTCCGCCAAAACCCGTACTCGATCAGTCCGGATGCCGCGGCAGTGGGGAGGGCGCGTAGCTATCTAACCAACTTCGGAGCCGAGCCGCGCATTTACCAGGACATGCTTGCCGCTGCGGACAAGACGGGCCCGGGCGTCGATTTCAATCGCCTTTATCCGAACGCGGGCCCATTGGTCGTCGAGCCGCATCTTGTCCGTGGCGCATATACGCGGGCAGGCTTTGCGTTTATGCAAACCGCAATGCAGCATCCAGAGCATTACTTCCGCGGAGAAACCTGGGTACTGGGCGATCAAGCCGCACAGTCGCTCGATACTGCCGGCGTCAGCAAGCGCCTGGCGGCGAAGTACACCGCCGATTTTCTCAAGGAGTGGCACGCGTTTTTGATGGACGCACGCTTTACGGGTTGTGGACCTTTGCACGAACTGCCGGGTAAGCTGAGTGCGCTCGCCGGTCCCGACTCGCCTCTGCTCGAGTTCTTCGGCACTGCTTCGTACAACACTGCTGTGCCCGACCTCCAGATCAAGAACATCTTTCAGCCGACGCAGGCCCTGGTTGATCCGAATTCGACTACACGCTTTATCGGAGCGGGCAATACTGCCTATGTCAATGCATTGCTTGCCCTGTCAGCCGCCGTAAGTCAGTTCAATCAAAACCCGCAAACCTCGGGAGACATGCTGGGCTCCGCGGTTTCTACGGCTGACATCGCCGTCCAGCAGACCGCGCAGCCCTTCAACATCGATCCCCAGATGCATACCGAGAAGACGGTTCTTGCCTTGCTGGAGGCACCGATCAAGTGCGCTGTTCCGCCACCGCCGCCTCCTCCTCCCGGTGCGCCGGGTGCGCTGTGCTCACTGCTGGGCAAATTCCCCTTCCAACCCTTGTCCAAGGCCCAGGTCAACAGAGATCTTAGTGCCAACGAGCAGGCTTCTGTCGCTGATGTGAATGCCGTGTTTGCTCCGGGCACGGGCAGCTTGTGGACGTATTACAACGCCAGCCTCAAACCATGGTTGATGCAGCAAGGGACGCAGTACGTTCTGGCTCCCAACGCAGCCGGACACGTCGGCCCCGCGTTTGCGCAATTTTTCAACCACGCGGCTGAAATTTCATCCGCCCTTTATTCTTCCGGGGGCAACATGCCGGCTTTTACCTTCAGCCTTCGTTCTGTGCCCAGCAAAGGAGTTGATAACTCCACGCTGGTAGTCGACGGCCAGAGAATTCCAGCCGGCGCAACGGTGCAGCAGTTTACCTGGAATGGGACCACGGCGCACCAGGCCTCGCTGGCCTATAACTCAGCAGAAGCGCTCCAGTTCCAGGGTCCGTGGGCGCTGTTTCAGTTGGTTGCGGCGGGCCAGGCTACGCGCGCCGGATCAGCTCTGCAGCTCGCGTTTCCGCTCCAGGTCTCCGGCCGCCCAATTTTGCTGCCGGACGGTACTCCCGAAGTCGTCCGCTTCGAGATTACGGGTCCGGGAGCTTCGGTGCTGGCGCCCCTGGGACTATATGGAGGGAATTGCGGTGTATCCGTTACTAAGTGAGCGAAGGCGGCCCGTCCACCCCTGAAGTGGCGCGCAGCACGATGCAGGTGATATTGTCTGCTCCGCCTCGCTGCTTGGCACATTCCACGAATTGTTTGCAGATCACGGGCAGTTCAAGGTCCGCTGATGCAACTGCGGCTATCTCCGCGGGCTTCAGGTAGCGGGTAAGACCGTCCGAAGCCAATAGCAGCATATCTTCCGCTTGCAGTGTGGCGGCAAAAAGGTCGGGCTCTACAGTCTCCGCCATGCCGATTGCCCGGGTGATCACCGACTGCAGGCTGGACTTTTCTGCCGTTTCTTGCGTCAGCAGCCCGTTTTGCAGTTGTTCCGCGATGAGCGAGTGGTCGTGGGTAATCTGAACGCAAACGCCGTCCCGGATCAAATACGCTCGGCTATCGCCAACATTCCCGATGACAGCCCGAGTTCCGTCAATGCAAGCGCATACCAGTGTTGTGCCCATATTACTGAATCGAGGATCGCTCGCGGAAAGATCGCGCACGGCGCGATTAGCCTGCTCGATGGAGTACAGCAATCTGCTCTCGATCGGCAACTCCGGCTGCTGCGTTGGCTCGCTTTGTGCGTCGAAGGATTCGATGAAATTACGCACCGCTGTATTGCTGGCCACTTCTCCGCCCAAGGCGCCGCCCACGCCATCGCAGACTACGTAGAGATGCGGATCAGTGTTATAGCCAAAACTATCCTGGTTATTTGCCCGCTTGCAGCCGGTGTCGGTTGCTGCCGCAAACGCCAGGGAGAGTGTGGCTGGTCGGTTCATGAGAGTGAGATTGAGTGGCGCAGCAAAGTTAACAGGAAGCTGTTCCTTTTGCATGGGAAATCGCTCCGGATCCTGCAGTCTTGCCTAAGGGATTGCGACCGTCTCTTCCCCTGCATCATTGAAGGTGATGACTCCGCCCCAGATACACATCAGTTGCGAGACGTTATCGAGCGAGGGAAAGTTTCCCAGCAATACGGTGGGTGCACCTGTGATCCAGGGAGCCGGTGTTGCCGGGATGCAGGGCATCGGAGTGAGCACACCGAGGGCAGCCGCAGTCGCCGCAGCCACCACTGGGTTGGAGGGGGACTTACACATGCCGAAGGGCATGATATTCGTCATTGGAATATGGTCCATGATGTTGGCGTCCGGGACCTGGTTGGTCATTACCCTGTTGGTGGGAAGCACCACCAGCGAACTCGGCGCCATCCCGAAGCTGCATTGCATCATCGCTCCCATACATACTTGTAGAGGCATGATCCGGCTCCTTGAGAGATGGCATTCGAGTTTACGCCGGAAGTTCGGCCGATAGAAGGCAGCGTTCTGGGCGAAAGAACTGGCAGTATTATCAGTCGATGGCATTTGAGGCTGGGCAAGTAGTTGGAGAGTACAAGATCGTGCGGGTCCTGGGCCGGGGTGGACTGGGCGCCGTTTACGAGGCGACGCACCTGATCTCGCGGCGCGCCGAAGCCATGAAAGTGATGTTACCGGAACAGACGGGCACCCCGGAGATGAAGGAGCGCTTTCGCCGGGAGATCCAGCTTCTCGCAAGCCTTAATCATCCCAACATCGCCGGCCTGCATAACGCCTTCTACCAGGAGGATCAGCTCATCATGGTAATGGAGCTGGTGGAAGGGGAGGATCTACGCACGCGCAGCCGCCATGCTCCCATCCCGCTGCCGATGCTTATGGATTTTGGAGTGCAAGTACTTGGCGCCCTGGAGTATGCGCATAGCCGAGGCGTGATTCACCGTGACATAAAGCCGGCCAACATCATGGTATCTGCTGCCAACCTGGTTAAGGTGCTTGACTTTGGCATTGCCATCTCCCAGGGTTCTGTAGAACTGACCAAGGCCGGCTCACTGATCGGGTCCCCACTCCACATGTCGCCGGAACAAATCCGCGGCGAAAAAGCCACCCGGCACTCTGACATCTACTCCCTTGGTGTGACCCTGTATGAACTCATCGCCGGCCGCCCCCCGCTGAATGGCGGCACCACGTATGAGTTAATGATGGCGCACCTCAATGTAACGCCAACACCTCTTGCCGAGTTGCGGTCCGACGTTCCGGTCCGGCTATCGGACATCATCGCCAGAGCACTGGAGAAGGAACCGGCGAAACGCTTCGACACCGCCGCCGAATTCCTGGAGGCGCTTCGCTCTCAAAATATGCCGGATCTTGCCGGGACAACAACGATCATCCCTCCCGCCAGCGGGGGAAGCATGACTACGGGCAAGGTGAGCAGCCAGCCCCTTACCGGACCCCTAAGTCCCCCGGTGGACCAGCTGGTGCGGCACCTGGCAAAATTTATCGGCCCCATTGCCAAGATCATCGTAGGCCGCCTGGCGAAGCAGTACACCGATCTCGACCGGCTTTACCTGGAAGCTTCCAAACAGATCGACAAAGAGGCCGACAGGAAAAAATTTCTCGCTACCCGCCCACCGGCGTAACCCACTCTTCGCCGGGTCACCCATTGAGCAGATCGAGTGCTTTCTTAAGGCTGGTGTGCATGCGGTGAAAGGAGCGGGTTACTTCTGCGACCTCATCATTACCGCGAACCGGTAGCTGCTCGAGGTCCATCTCGCCCTGGCTAATGCGATCTGCATGACGGGAGATCTTGCCTAGCCGCCGGATCACGATGAAATACAACCCAATATCGATTAATAGAATCGCCGCCAGAAAAATCACGGACAGGTTGATCAGTAGGCGCGTCAGTCCTTGCTGGGCCATCCTGATGGGGACGGAGGTGGGGATCGAGATGATCTGTGCACCAATCACCTCGTCCAGGTTCCAGCCGAATCCATTTTGTGAGCCGTAATGCTTGATGAGCGCCTTGGGAGCGGCTCCCGGGCTGCTATGACACGAAAGGCACCCACTCTCCACCTTAATCGGGTGAGCCAGCGTGAGAGTCGGTCCAGTCGCTCCCTCGCGCATCCGAACCAACTCGGTTTGCTGTGGGGAATTGCGAAAGAAATTGATCATATCTGCCTCCCAATCTGTAGCGCGATCGCGGAGATTGGTCGGGTTCAGAGCTGCTTCCTTGTAGGTGTAGTCCGGATAGGTTTGCCGGATTTGTTCAAAGGTGGTCGTAGATGCAAAGAAAGGGATCGCCTGCGGCAGGAACGTTGTTGTGTGTTCCGTCGTTTTCTCAATGACCGGAGTGATGTAGTGGTCGGTGTAGTTTCGAGTGGCCAAAGCGCTGGCCGCCATAAGGCCAGCCTGGCGAAGCACCTCGGCTTGCGCTTGCTCCTGTAAGAAACTTCTCGCCTGGTAAGCGATGAGGAAAAGGCCCAGGCCGAACACGATGATCAGCAGAATGTTGAACTTCACCAACAGCCTCAAGCGCGCTCCTTGGCAGTCACGAAAGTGCACCAGACGATGCGCGGGTTGCGCACCAAGCCGGACAGGACGTTCATGGTTATAGCGCAAGTTTCGCTATGATGCACCAGCAAAGTGCTGCAAGCCCTGCTCCCGCATTGATTCCTCATTGGTTGTTCCCTCAGCGGGATGTTTGCTTCCAGCTCCCTTGTAGAAATGTGCGAACTAAGCAGACTAAGCATACTAAGTCTGCTGCTGCATTGATTCCTCGTTGTTCGTTTCCTCAGTTGTCGAGCCATCGTGTGACTCTTCCTCGGCCAAGGATTCGGATTCTGGTATTGCAGACCAGAGGGTCGAGGGCCGGCCCCCGGTGGGCTGGCTGCTTGGGTAGATTGCACCCAACGATATGAGTTGTTCGAGTGCGGCTTCGATGCGGCTGCTGCTGAGACGGCCGTGGAAGAGAGCAGTTATTTGCTTTCTGGACAAGCAGCCGCCGGTGGATGCGTTGATGGCTTCGAGGATCCGGTCGGTGGTGTGGTCGCCGGTGGCTGTGCCGAAGAAGAGGGAGGCGCTTGCAGAGCAGTAGTCCCATACGGCGAGGGCAGCCTGAAGGTGAGGCAGCCCGATGATGGGGCTGCAATCGAGAACAGCGTATATTGCGCTAAGGCGCAGAACCTGGGCTTCGGCCCGGCTGGTGGCGGCGCCGTAGAGGCCGGGACGGGCCTGGCTCAAGGCCGGGTAGCAGTCGTGCCAGAGAGCTCGGGCCTGGTCGTCGCGGACGAGGCGGAGGGTGTGCGCATCGCCGACCCAATCGAGAGCGCGGCGGAGTTCGGCGGCGACGGCGGATAGCTCGTGAGCGTCCAGGTTGCCGCCTTCCGGCAGACATTGGCTGCGCTGCACTGCAGTCCAGAGACAACGGTTGGCGAAGCCGTTGTGCGCTTCTGTGGGGTGGAGATTCTCTGCGAGTTCGCGCTGCGTGATGTGGGCGATCAGGCTGATATGCGTGCCGGTTGCCTGGATGGGGTGGAGACCATGGAGCGAGTGGAGATCGCCACTATCCCAGGCGCAACGGAGCAGGGGCGAGAGGTGGCCCTTGGCACGCCGCAGGGACTGGAGAACGGCAGCGAATTCTTCCGAGAGCGCGAGCAGGCGGCGGTCGGTGGCCGGCTGCTGATCGCGCAGAGCATAGATAAGCGCAGAGGGCGTCAAGCGAGCAGTGGTGACACGTTCGGTGACCCAGGGGCGGTCGACTTCATCGAAGAGGCGGCGGATCTGGTTCCAGCTGGTTCCCTTGCGGGCCTTGCTGGATTCGCCGACCAGCACCACGAAAAGGTTGAGACCATGGCGGGTGGCATCGACCATGCAGTGGGGCGCGGGACCAACGGCATTGCCGAACGCGGCCAGCAACTGGAGGAGGATGGCGGCGGGATGGGCTTCGCTGTGCGGGGCCAAGCCACATACGGCCAACCCCGCGACGCCGTAGAGTGCGGCATCGCCGAGGATCGGATTCGAGGACGCACAGGGCCGTGGCGATGTGGAAGGCGCCGGGCGGTTCTGTCGCTGTGGCTGTGGCTCAAGCTGCAGTGGCTTGCCGGTGAGTTCGATCATGCGACGTTGTATGTCGGACAGAGTAGGTAAGGATGGACGGGTTATCTCGTCGAAAGGGTTAGATTTCATGATTTGCCTGCTTGCACGATTTCGAATTGATGTCGAAGGCCGGATAACGCAGGCATAAATGAGACTGCAGGGCCCAGGGACCGCGTTCTATAAGCGGTGGAGCGGTGTTTCAATTCGATAGTTGAAGGGCGCCTTCTCATTCTTGTCCGCACGTCTCCATGTCCCCGGTGAGTTGGGGTCGGAGGATCTGCCAGTGGGGGACTCTTAATTAGAAAGGTATTCCGGCATACTTGTGGCGTCCACCGCATCTGCAAATAAAGATGAGGATGTAGGGGTATTTAACTAGTAGTTAACAGGCCCATTTTTGACACGAGGCTCCAGAGGGACCATAAGCTCTCACCGAATCTCGCCGTTACGTCTCCCAGATCACTGCGTGGCCGCATCGGACTTGTCATGGGGAAAATGTATCGTGTCGCCGGATCACCGCCCGGAGGGCGTGCGGTTTAAATTGCTGCAATAGGTAAGGTGTCACCGCATTAGCTCCAGTTCCAGCCCTGGGGCATCAGACAAATAAACCTGCGCGCGGAAGCCTGAGGGACATAGGATAGCGATGGATCTAATTGGGCTAACTGCGTAATGAAGCACGGTGTCAATCACGAACAGGCTCTAGCCAAATACGACTGGGCTTTGAAGCAGATCACCGCTCTGAATACCTTTCTTGATCGTTTCGCTAAAGATCAGAGCGTCATTGCCGTTCGAGCGAATCCGGAGAACGACACCGTTACGTATTACGTTGATCGGGTGCCTGATCTGCCTAGAGAAATACCTCTTTTAACCGGTGACATTCTGCACAATTTGCGCTGCTCCCTAGACTACGTTTTCTGTGGGATGTTAGTTGCTGCGGGGGCACGATTAAACAAAACACGAAGTTTCCGAGGATCAGTTCGCCAAGACCGGCATCAATGTCAATGAGGTGGCTGCCCAGCTTCAGGATGAAGGAGCCGAAGTCCTTTGTCAAGCGTGGAACGATCTCATGGACGTGATCGCGTTCAAGATCGCCGCTCTCAGGAAGGTCAGCTAAGTATGAATGTCCTGGTTGTAGATGTTGGTGGCACTCACGTCAAAGTTCTCGTCAGCGGGCAAAGCGACCCCCGCAAGTTTGAGTCCGGGGCAACGATGGCTCCCAAACACATGGTCTCGGCGATCCAGAAGATAACCGCCGACTGGAAGTATGACGTTGTATCGATCGGCTATCCGGGACCAGTTCTCAGAAATCGGCCGGTCGCCGAGCCGCACAACTTAGGGAGCGGTTGGGTCGGGTTCAACTTTGAAGCTGCCTTCGCCCGTCCGGTAAAGCTGATCAATGATGCGGCTATGCAGGCCCTGGGGAGCTACAAGGGCGGGAAGATGCTTTTCTTAGGTCTAGGAACCGGCCTGGGATCCACGCTGATCGCGGATGGCGTTGTTGAGCCGATGGAGCTGGGTCATTTGCCTTATAAAAAGCACACCTACGAGGACTACGTTGGGGAGCGAGGACTGGAACGCTGGGGCAAAGACGCCTGGAAGCACCATGTTGCAGATGTCGTAGCCCTGCTTGATCGCCGCGCTTGAACCCGAGGACGTGGTCCTGGGTGGAGGGAACGTAAAACTACTCGAGAAACTTCCTCCAGGCTGCCGCGAGGGTAGTAACGCTAACGCTTTTGCGGGAGGATTTCGCCTGTGGGAGAACGCCCCAGAGGGGCGCGGCATCCCCAGCACCGTCACAACCAGACCAACAGAGCAAGGGCACGCGAAGGGCTGATAACGGCCGCCGCCGCCCGAGAAAAGGAGATTATTTGCAATGAGCGATTCCCATTCTGACGCCCTGGTCTTTTTTGGCGCCACAGGCGATCTGGCCTACAAAAAGATCTTTCCCGCGCTGCAGGCGATGATCAAACGCGGCCACCTCGACGTGCCGGTAATCGGTGTAGCGAAAGCCGGTTGGAACCTCGAACAGCTTCGCGCGCGGGCACACGATAGCCTCGAGAAACACGGCGGAGTCGACACTGCAGCTCTCAACAAGTTGACCGGCTTGTTGCGTTATGTAGACGGCGACTACGCTGACCCTGCCACTTTTCAGGCGATCCGCAAAGAACTCAACGGAGCGCAACGGCCGGCGCATTACCTGGCCATTCCTCCCCTTCTGTTCGGAACAGTGGTGGAGCAATTAGCGAAATCGGGTTCTGCCGCGAGTGCTCGTGTCATTGTCGAGAAGCCCTTTGGAACGACCTTGCCTCAGCGCAGGAGCTCAACCGGATTCTTCATGCAGCCTTCCCCGAATCCGGCATCTTTCGCATTGACCATTATCTGGGCAAGCGTCCTGTGAACAACGTGGTAGTTTTCCGGTTCGTCAATGCGTTCATGGAGCCGTTCTGGAATCGCAACTACATCGAAAGCGTGCAGATCACCATGGCAGAAGATTTCGGTGTGCAAGGACGCGGCTCTTTCTACGATCAAACCGGCACCATTCGCGACGTAATCCAAAACCATCTGTTCCAAATCCTGTGTAACCTCACGATGGAGCCTCCGGTCCGCCTTGACAGTGAAACCATTCGTGATGAGAAGGTGAAGGTACTGAAGGCGATTCCGCCACTGGAGGCGGATAATCTCGTCCGAGGGCAGTTTGAAGGTTACCGCCAGGAAGGGGGAGTCCGCTCCGATTCGAAGATGGAAACTTTCGCCGCGCTGCGGCTGGAGATTGATTCCTGGCGTTGGAAAAACGTGCCATTCTACATCCGCGCAGGAAAGAATTTACCGGTGACCTGCACCGAGGTCCTCGCCCGGTTTCGAAAGCCTCCGACGGTTGTCAAGGAGAGCGCACTGTCTCAGAACCATCTGCGATTCCGGATCAGTCCCGAGATGACGATAGCCATAGGCACGACTGTCATGGCTCCCGGCGAGACCTTGAAAGGCGAGGACGTCGAGATGGTGGCAAGTCGCCTTCCCCGTCCAGACGAAATGGAAGCGTACGAGCGCGTGTTGGGCGACGCGATGGCGGGGGATGCCACTTTGTTTGCCCGCCAGGATTATGTGGAAGAGGCCTGGCGAATCGTCGATCCCGTGCTGAAAGCCGGCACTCCCATCTACGAATACGAGAAAGGCGGCTGGGGTCCGAGTGAGGTCGAGCAGAGAGTTTCGCCCGCCGGAGGCTGGCATAACCCGATCACATCAGACGAGGAAGATTTCCGGCTCGTCGCCAAAGCCGGCTGACAATGCGGATCCTGATTGCCGAAGGAAGGTCCTTGCGAGAACAGCGACTTCTAGGCCGCGACTTCTCTGAATGAGGCGACGTGCCGACGAGGAGACATCCGAAACAGGCGAGGTTATTCGCGGCGGCAAAACTGAGACGGGCTCTCATAGCGAACCTGGAATGCAGCCGTTTCTATATTGATTGCAGGATTAGGCAAGAAATGGGAGAGTTCCGGCATTCACCCCGGCGACAATGATGCGTATTCTGGCCTACAGAAGTACAACGGGAGAAATCAATGCCAACAGAAAAACCATCATCTCTCAAGGGAAAGATTGCGATTGTCACGGGTGGGAGCCGCGGACTCGGCCAAAACACCGTGCTCAATCTCGCAAAGCGCGGCGTGCGCTCGATCTTTACCTACAACTCGAATCGTGCAGAAGCGGAGAAGGTAGTGACTGCGGTCAGCGAGGCCGGCAGTACGGCGGTCGCCTTGCATCTGAATACAGGTAAAGTGAGCACGTTCGATTCATTTGTGAAGGAAGCGACCAAAACTCTTGAGGGAATGGGAGCCGACCGCTTCGACTTTCTGGTGAACAATGCCGGCACCTCACTTCATGCCCCGATCGATAAGACAACCGAGGAAGATTTGGACAGCATCTATAACGTCCACTTCAAGGGCGTCTTCTTGCTCACACAGAAGCTGCTTCCGCTCATCAACGACGGCGGCCGCATCGTGAATGTCTCATCCGGTCTGACGCGCTTCACCCTGCCGGGGAGCAGTGCTTACGCATGCATGAAGGGTGCCGTTGAGGTGCTGACCCGCTATCTCGCGAAGGAGTTAGCCCCACGAGGCATCACCGTGAACACCGTCGCTCCTGGCGCGATTGAAACTGACTTTAGCGGCGGTATGGTCCGCGACAATCCCGCAGTGAACAAGATGGTGTCAGACATGACCGCCCTCGGCCGTCCCGGCCTGCCGGACGACATCGGCCCCATGATCGCATCGCTGCTATCCGAGGACAATCGATGGATCAACGCGCAACGCATTGAGGTGTCGGGCGGCATGTCTATCTAGCTCCTTTTGGAGGAGGTCGACTGACCCGTTGCCTGCCTAGTCATTGGAATCTCTCGGGGGATGGACGCTCCGCCACCAGGGCTAAAGCCCGGAGCTATATATGGGAGCGTTCTCGCGGGTTTAAAAACCCGCTCCCCCGGACTAAAGTCCGGGGCTGGCACCAACACTTCCCTTTCCACTCCGCTTTCCGGCGGAGTGTTTCTGCGGATGGGAAGTTTTGCCGCGATTCTCGTGCCACCACTTGAGCGCATGAGCGCGCTGCTTCTCCGCTTTGCAGATTTCAGCATCGCATACGGTTTGATCCTTCCGTTTTGCGATGAAGTACGGGGCGGCGCAGTCTGCATTGGCGCAGAATTCGAAGTTTTTCCAGTGCTCGAGAACGCCCTGGATGAGCATCGCGCGCAAGTGTACCCAGTTAGGCACAAGACGGCCTGCCCCGATCGAGCATTCAAAAGGCAGATAGTCCCTCGCCTTCGCCGCGTCCGGGCGCTCGATCTCAGATTCTTTGTACTTCCTGAATGTGGCCGCCAATGGGCGCCAAGCCAGCCACCTATCCAGGATTTTCTCGGCGCCGTCGATGCGAGGCCTCTTCCAGACAGCCCTAAGTTCCTCTCCCAGCTCCATGAGGTCTCGCAATGATTCCTCGCGAATCCTTCCGTGCCACTTTTCCTGAAACCACTTGACTCGTTCCGGCTCGGGTTTGGTGTTTGCCAAATCGCAAAGCAGTTCCCTCCGCACAGGAAGGGTTCTGACAAGAAGACGTTTTTCTTCAGACGACCGAACCAACTCCTCGGCACGCGATCCGTGAGGCCTGGAGCGGTTTGACCGTGCCGGCTTTTTAACCGGACTAGAGAGTTTGGGCTGCCGTGTTTGCGTCAACATGCCTCCGCTCCTACTAGATTACTTTATGTGTCATAACGCTATAGTACTCTAGCTGCAGATGCAAACAGGGGAATTACTTCCATGGTGCAGGGCACAGAAGTGACAAGGCAGATCAATCTCGATCCATTAGCGGACCGCTGGAGCGTGTCTCCCGGCGCCCTTATATTGCTGGCGTTTGCTGCAACGATGACTTATTGTGCGGAGGCGCAGAATATCGAGGGCCAACCGCTTGCAGCGCAATACGGCGAATTCGAGGTGCAGAATGAGGGCAACGGTTTTGCTTTCGACCCCGCCAATTGTAACGTCACGGGCGGGGGCGAGAACTTTCCAGCCTTCACCACGGGAACGCCGGTCAAGGTAGTCGATGCGCTGCCCGCGCAAACCGAAGTCTCCACCACGGTGATCGCATTTCTGTCGGGTAGTAATTGCGCGGTTTCGCTGGGCGGATTGGCCTACCAGCACACCTCGTTCTATCTCACCTCCGGTACCGGCGGACTGCAAGAGGCGTTGAATAACGAGAAGATCCGCGCCGGGGGTAACAACACCATCATCCTCAACTCGCGCTGGTATGAGCTCATCGCACCCAGAAGCGCGAGCACGGTGATCAGTACCGTGAGCGGCAGCTACAGCTTCGGCTTGGTGGACATCACCACCAATCCATACACCAGTTACAACTGGAACGGTTCGCAATACGTTCAGGCCGCCCCTCCCGGTGGCTCCCCGAGCGGGGCGGCCGGAGGTGCATTGAGCGGAAATTACCCTAACCCCGGACTGTCCTCGAATCCAGTCGCACTCCCCGCCGGGAGCACGGCGACAACGTGCACTCCCGGCGAAAACGACACTAAGGTAGCTACGAATGCCTGCGTGGCGGCGACCGCTTCGTCCGGCGGACCGCCTAGTGGAACGGCGGGTGGCAGCCTCTCGGGAAGCTATCCCAATCCTGCTATCGCCAACCCGCTCAACCTGTCTACGGGAGGCACTTTCGGCTCGTCGAATTATGCCAGCTATCTGAATTCATTTGTAACCGGATCGACTGGCTACGCGGGCAATTGCGCCCTAACGAGCACCTGGTATAAGTCAATCACTTCTGCGGTCAACGGCTGTGTGAGTGCGCCTGCCTCCGGGACCGGTACAACCATCACTAATGGAGGTATCTTCTCCGCGTACACGCAGGATACGAACCAGGAAGCAGTGGGACTGATCACCAACGGATACGCGTACGCCAACGGAACCACGGCTTATTCGCAGAACCCTCTCGTTACCGACGCGGCGGGTCTGACTTCGAATGTTGTTCTGGTGGGGCAGGAAAATGATCTTCAGCCGCTGAACCCTACCTCGGCTTATCTTGCAGGCGTGGCTTTTCGGGCCACGCTCGCCTATACCGGAAGCCCGTCCAACACAGGCAACTACCCCTTCGACGCTTTCACTATCAACACCAACGTTCCCGGAGCGTACTGGCGTTCAGGGCTGACGACTTATGTGGGAGCGTTTTCTAATTCCTTTGGAACGCTTTTCAACATCAATGCAAATGGCACCGCAACATCTTCTAGCGGGAACTACAACTGCCCCACCTTGCTCAATGCTTACGAGGCTTACTGGACGGGTTCAGCCAATGCCAATGAGGGCTGGACGATGGGCTGCAATGTTGGCTTAGGCACTAATCCAACTACGGACAATTTCAAGCTGGGCCACGCCGCCGGCACAGCTCCTGCCGGCCAGACGCACACCTTCGAACTTGCGAACGGAATTCAGTTACAACTTGATGGGTCGACGAGCGGTTCGGCCTCTCTATCCGCCTCAGCGGCGGGTGGGGCGCTCAACATCACGGCACCGACCTTCGTCCCCTCCATCGGCAGCATTCTTCAAGTGGATGGGTTCAACTCCTATGCCGGCTGCGTCGCTCGCGGCGCATGGTCCTCTTCCACCGCGTACAACAACTGCGACACGGTCACCTATGGAGGGGCGACCTGGATCGCGGTCCACGGATCCACCAACGTCACCCCCGTACAAAGCTCCCCGGGCGGAAGTCAAGTCTGGCTTCAGTTCCGGTCGGACGGCGCGAACGTCGCTGCTACCCAGGCTGACTACGCATTCTTCTGGGCGTATGGATTGGTGAACACCAACTCAACCTCCTCCAGCTCCAATGCCGCCGTCTCGCTCGTGTTCGGCGCTCCGGCCGGTGGGTACCTCAAGAATGGCGACTGGGTGGAACCGAACAACACCTATGGCTACACCATCTCTCTCATCGGACAGGGCCGCGGGCAAACCATCATCACCCAAAGTACGAGCACCCTCAACTACATGCTGGTGCAGCCCCCCATCTCGTCGGCGGGTGGTGAGCAGATAAGCGGGATAGAATTCAATGCCAATCTCCTCGCCGCCGGTTGCCTGGACGTTCACATCCGCCGGGCTACCTACCGCGATCTGGTCTGCTTCAATCCGCAATTCCAGTCCGGCCAGACAGTCATTGGTACGAATTCCTGGAACACTCCCTCTACGGCCGGCACCTTCTTATTCGGGCAGGCAGCGGATGCTTATGAACTGCACGTTTCAGATATCCTCACCCGCACTCCTACCTACTCCGGTATCGTTGCTGCTCAGGGGACCGCCACAGTTACTTCCGGAGCGATCACCGCGATCACCTATACCAACACAGGCGCAAACCTGAACCTTCCCGCGGCCGCCGGCGCTGGGCTGGTGGCCTACTTTTTTGGCAAAGGACCATCCTCGACCTCCTTTCAGCCATGCGCGACCATGCCAGTCGTTTCTTCCATCGCTTTGACCGGCGGATCCATCAACAGCAGCAGCGGAGTAGGAGGAATCACCTTTACCTCGGCCGGAACCTCCTGCGGAGGGACGATCTACGTTCTCATCAAACAAGCCGGAGCGATCCCTTATGGCTACTACATCGGGTCTACCGACAGCAGCTATGAAAACCTTGTGTCGTCTGGAGACTTCTCGACGGCCTGCGAGCTTGTCAATCACGGCGCCAATGTGCTCAACCACGAGCATCCCTACTGCCAAGCCCCGTACCAGATATATGCGTCGGGGGGAGGCACCAACCAGGGATCGGATATCCACTCCAATACCGAATTCGACTCTCCTATCCAGTACGGAGCTTACATAAAGAACGGTGGCGAGATATTCACCAGCTGGAGCACGGAATGGAATTCCAACACCTACTACGCCGGGGCCGGGGACATGCTGCTCGACACGAACATCCACGATACCTATATCGGGCCTAACTGGTGCGGCCCCTGGCAGGAAGGCGGAGGGTACGCTAAGTTCACCGGGACCGCGGTCGGGCCGATCACCAGCCTGACCGCTCCTTCCATCCTTGGCGTAAATAACTCCATCAGCGGGAACCAGCCGTTGTGCGACGGGTCCGGGAATCAGTGGGGCAGCTATGTTCCCAATGCGACCCTCGCTTCGCCAACGTTCACCGGAACACCCACAGCTCCAACGCAGCCGGCAACGGATAACAGCACCAAGGTGGCCACGACCGCAAGCGTCCAGACCGCAGAGTCGAATTTGTTTGTGGCCAACGTAAGGCAATATGGAGCAGTCGGCAATGGGACATCTAACCAGGCCTGCACTTATCTCAGCCTGGCCAACCTCGCAGCGCTCCAAGCCTACAATGGCGGCATTTATTCCTTTGCTACCTCCTGCACCAACCAGATGGATTGGCTGGCTACGCAGTATGCGGTGAACAAACTCACTTCAACCGGCGGCTCGGTCAAGCTTTCAGGCGGACCGTACATCTGGGACCGGCCGGTCATCCTTCCCAACAGCCAGGATGCTTATACCGGATCTGCGAAGGGCATTTATCTGCTCGGAGACGGCGAGGGCGGGACGCTGATAGAGCCGGCGGTTGCGGACTTTGGCGCCAACAGCGGGATGGTTTCCTGCGGATCCCCGACCGCTTCCTACTCCGACAACTCAGGAGCGGGCAGCGGACGCTATGGTGGTGTCGGGGCCTGCTATGGCGGGATTGCCGATATTAGTTTCTACAATCCGTATTCAGATACCTATAACGGCGGGGCCAACGTCAACGTGTCCTCATCCACCTATGCTCGCGGGATCACCAACGTTCCGGCGCCCGGATATTCCGGCTCTCCTATCCAGATGGACGGAGTTCTTCTCGGCGGCAGGATGAACCTGAAGCGCGTTGGGGCCTGGGGCTTCCGCATGGGCTTCAACCTGGTGGGCGACCACATGACATGGGATCAGATCGACGCAGAGAAGAATTTCTGCGGCCTTTACTGGGCCCCGGCAAGTATCTACCTGGTCGGCGACATCATCCTGCAGGGCCACAGCTTCGTGAGCGGCAACACGTTCGCCGGCACGTGCGTGGACAAAGATGCGTCCATCATCGGCTTCTACCAGTCGGGCGAATACTACACCGGCTATCAGCCCTATGGATTCATCAAGTTTCCCGGAATCTCGGACAGTTACGGAGAGGCTTTTGGGGGTGCGTACACGCCGTTCTTTGCCAACGCAAATTACGACATCATCCAGAGCGAAGCGATCGGAAACGCGGTCATGTGGGACGACAACCTGACCACTTCCGGGGGCGGGGTGCAGACCGGCCAAGCCAGCATCGGCGGAGTAGAGATCAATGGGATTTACACCGTGTTTGCCAGTGCGAGCGGGCAGAAGATCACCACTGGCGGCCGTGGGCCTTACGCATACTTCGGCTCCGGCTCCTTCAACGGATTCAGGCTGGGGAACATTTACGCGGGTGCGAACAACTTCTATCCCACCACCGGGCAGCTAGCTGCGATCATCGCCAACAATGCCGCGTACAACGACGGCGGCATCGATATCAGCGGCGACATGAACAACATCCTGAACCAGTACACGGCGATCGAGTTCGTCGGCCTGGCGGCCAGTGGCTCAACCATGTGCCAGAACGTGGCGCTCCATCTGCCGGGAGTGTGGGACGGGGGCGAGGTGGCGATCTATCCAGCGGCCACGGAGCCGGCTGCCGGCAATCTTCTTCAGATCTACAACTATCAAGCGGGGACCATCGCCAACGGGACGGAGCCAGTCATCGGTGTGGCAGAGCAGACGCTGAGCACCAACACTGCCGGGGGACAATGCGTGGCCTACGCTAACCACGGTACAGCGACTGTTTCGACTGCTTCGGCGCCGGCCTTAGGCGCGCTGCTGGTGGCGACCACCGCTGGCCAGGCCACCGCAGCGACGGCATCGGCAGGCGGCTATATCGTTGGAACGGTCCACAACAACATCACCAACCCGCCGGTGGTGCTCTCGCCGGGTGGATTTACCCCGGGCACGAATAATTTATCTGTCTATGCACCGCTGGCTTCACCGGCGCTCACCGGCACCCCCACCGCGCCCACCGCGGCCGCCAACACGAATAGTACCCAGTTGGCGACCACGGCTTATGCGCAGAATCCGGGACCGATTACGCCAACCACGGTTACCGCGAGCGGCGTGGTCACCGCACCCGGATTGTGGCCGCAGTCGAAAGCCAGCGGACCCTATGCGGTATGGTTCGATGATTTCCTCAGCACGGCCAATAACTCGCTGAATCAAATCCCGAGCGGCAACTCAGGAACTTGCTCGGCCAATAATACCTATGCCGACGCGAACCACCCTGGAAACATTTTGCTGAACTCCTTCACCACCAGTGGGGACGGTGTGACGTGTGGCCTGCAGTCGACCTCGGGGGCAGTGGTCGGAGCGAACACCTCGGCCGGATGGATGTGGGAGACGGAAGTTTACGTGCCGGTACTCCCGGGAACCACGGCTGGCGCTTACCAGGCGGGACTGTCTGGCACTCCAAACGCGAGCCCATGGACCAACGGCATCAGCTTTTACTTGAGTTCTGCCAATACAACCGCTAATGACTGGTACATCCGCTACGGCTCCACGGCCACCGATTGCTCCATCGCCGCGGTTGCGGCCACGTGGACCAGACTGACCATGGTGAACGACGGAACCAACGTCCACTGGTACGTGAACGGCACGCAGTGCGGGACGGGCGTGGCCATAGGGAGCATGCCGAGCAATACGATGTATGCGGCCAGTTGGTCAGCGGTAACCTTAACCGCGAGCACCGCGGTGACGATGGCCGTGGATTATGTTGACTTCCAAAGGGCGGTCTCCCGGTAATGCGTGCGTTACATGCCGGCCGGTTCTGGCTCCTGCGGCAAAGGCAGCGCATTCAGCGGCCTGGGCGAATAAACTGGACCCATGGCGCTCCAATTCACCACCTCGTACCTGGAAGACTGTCTGGCCTTATTTCGGCAATACAAAGGGCTTGCCGAACGGGCAATGGAGCAAATTACCGATGAGCAACTTTTTGCCACTCTCGACCCCGAAAGTAACTCGATCGCGATCATCGTGAAGCATCTGGCGGGCAACATGCGCTCCCGCTGGACCGGCTTTCTTACTACGGACGGCGAGAAGCCAGACCGCAGGCGCGACGTGGAGTTTATCGATCCTCCACCAACTCGCCTGGACCTGCTGGAAGCCTGGGAAGATGGGTGGAAGCGACTGTTCGAGACGTTGGAATCCCTTTCGGAAGAGGACCTGAAGCGCACGATTACCATCCGGGGCGAGACCCATTCTGCCATGCAGGCCATCAATCGCCAGGTCGCGCACTACGGACTTCACGTGGGGCAGATCGTACTCCTGGCCAAGCATTTCGCAGGAAGTGGGTGGAAGCCGGTCAGCGTTCCTCGGGGTCAATCAGCTGAATTCAACCGTCAGGTAGCCTCAGGAGAGCGAAGCCAGAGATAAGGACAACCGAAAGCATCGCCAAAATACGAACGGCAACTCTCCTCGTTCCACTTCATCGAATCCCTCCCCCGAAAGAATCGATGAAAATGTTCCGCGGAGAATCGCCGCCTGTTGATGAGCATAGCGGTTTTCAAGAAATAAGCTATGGTTCTTGAGTAACAGATGGGAAGATTGTGGTAACCGGGTTTGGTAATGGCTGGTGCGCAGAAGTTTCGCCTGGTAAGACCGGTAGATTGCTTCTACGCTCCCTGGGAAGATGAAATAGCGCGGAAGAATATTAAGTGGGTGGCCCAGGTCTCGCTTTTGAGACCTGGGTGTTCCGGCCCAAAGTGGAGATTGCAACTTTATCTTCGACAGAGGAATCATAGGCCTTCGGCCCACCCAAGGTGATGAAAAACGGCTCCTGTTCAGCAACCACTGTCGATGGAGGCACCACCCTTCCCTTTGTCATCTCGACCGGAGCGCAGCGCAGTGGAGAGATCTGCGGTCCTTTCTTGGAAATGTTTTCGACAGAGCGTACCCGGATTTTCGCCACGGATATTCACAGCAACTGTAGGGCGGCTAGCGGTCACTGGTAACCGTTGCAGAAACATCTGCCGACGCGCTGCCGGCTATTTGGCTGCCTTGCGCGCGCATCGAGAACCCCAATCGAGTCCAACGCCACGCCGGTTGAGCCGGATGAGCCGGCGCCGGAACCACAGCGTCCGAGGGGACAGGCCTGCGGGAATTGAGCCGGCGCCCAAGCCGCATCATTGGCCTCTCTAAAAGATAGTGGCTGAGGCAGGCGCATACCAGGATACAGAGGATGTTGAAGGGAAATTGCTGCAGCCGGTAAAACCCGCTTGTGTGTTCCAGCGAGCCTGTGCCGCGAGGTGGCTGCAGAAAGAGCTGTTGCCAAAGATAAATGCTGTAGGAGAGAGCTCCGATCCAGCGCACCCACGGCAGTTCAAGCACCCTACCCAGGGCACTCCGCGGAAAGAGAACCGTACTCATCAGCAGACAAGGAAAGAGCAGGGCCAGCTGTAGCTGAAAAAGGGGAAGGTGGTATCGCTCCAACACCACCAGGTAGAGCGAGAGCGGGATCCATGCCCATGACCACAAGCGATGGCTGAACATGCTCTGAATCCGGGGGAAAAGGAGAGCTGCCACGCAGCCCCACAGCAGGGCATCGAGCCGGGAATCTGTCCGTGTGCCCATTTCCGCTGAAGGGATAAGCCTGTGCATGATTTGATAATGCCCGTCGACGAATCTCCACAAGACCACGGTGGCGGCGAGGATCAAGGCTGCTTTCACCGCCCGGCGAGGCTTGAGCAAAGCCAGCAAAGACGCCCATATCAGGTAGAAATGCTCCTCGAGCGAAAGCGACCAGAAATGAACCGTATAAAACCCGTACGGATCGTAGGGCCCGCCAGGGGGCGCAACCGTGGGCTCGTAGTTGCGCAGAAACAGCAGGCAGCTCGGAATCTCCCAGGACTGAAGATGAATGAATCCCAGCCACGCAACCAGGGAGATCCCCGCCAGCGCCGCCACGTAAGGCGGAATAATGCGGAAGAATCGCCGGATATAAAAATCTCTGAGATTGATCGATTGGTTCGCGTCATATTCCCGAATCAGGAGCGTACAGATCAGGAAGCCGCTGATGGCGAAGAATGCATCGACGCCCAAATATCCGTACTCAGAAATGCTGCGAACAATGGACGGATGGGGGAAAAACAAAAACCTTCCGTGGAAGCAGATCACGGCGACGATCGCCAGAGCACGCCACCCGTCCAGAGTGGGGATGTGCGCGGGCAGGCGCGTGCCTTCTGCCATTGGTTGCTGTAGGTGCCTTGCCCTGGTACTCATACGATCCACCCCCTATGGAGAGCGAACGGTAGTAGCCTGGACTTTCACTGCTCAAAAAATTGGTGATGCGGGAAAAGTACTGTCCGGCAAAATCTTGCAAATCTTCAGGCTACGTTCGTGAGGGGGGAATTGTTGCTAAATGCAACAGCTACGTAAGTCAATTGTGAAGTGGAAAGAAGCACACTGTCCACCTATCTTTCGGACAGCCTGATTGATCTGCGGAGACGCGCTATTCGATATGCGCGGATGCATACAGTGGCAGAGATGCCGAGTGCGCGTTAACAACATTTGCCCCACTTAATGCTTGATAGCGCTTGCACATATTCTCGGCCACCTTATCCCAAGTGAAATATGTCAGCGCCCGTTCGCGTCCGGCTTTTCCCATAGACTCCCGCAGAGCATCATCTTCCAGCAACCTGAGAAGGGCCTGCGCCATTTGCTGTGCATCGTTCTTCTCTACGATGAATCCGGTCTCGCGATCTTTCACGGTTTCTACTACACCACCAGACCGGCTGGCAACCACTGGCGCGCCGGAGGCCATCGCTTCTACCACCGGTATGCCGAAACTGTCATTGCAGATAGACGGAAGCACGAAAATTGCGCCCTGATAATAGTGCTCGATCAACTGCGGGCGATGGCCGACCCATCCATGAAAGGTAACTTTCTCCGCTACCTTCGCCGACATCATCTCCTCCAGGCAGAACTTATAAGATGCCCGATTAGGAGACCCAGGGAAGAGTTTCCCCTTAATCAGCGACAGCGGCTTGAATGCGTAATACGGAGCCACGCTTTTCCGCAACGCCCGATCTCTGATATCGAAAGTCTCCTGCAAAGCATAATTTCCGTGCGGTCCAACCAGATCGAGATGGACGTTCGGATACTTCTCGACCACGGTCTTGAACGCTTCCAGCAGAATATGCAATCCCCGATGGGGAGAAATCGCGCCCGCGTAGAGGATCCGTTTCAGCTTGCCGTCGCGGGCCGCAGAATAGTCGCGGTCGCGGGTAAACTCCCGTGCATCGATGCCGTTGTAAGTCACCTCGCAACGGTCGGCGATTGCGGGAAAGTCTCGCCGCGTCTTGTTGGCCACATAGCCGCTCACTGCGGTAACCAGGTCAATGTTTTTCAGGCGCCGCTCGAAGATCTTCGGATCACCCTGCGAGAACCACTCCGCATGCATATGCAGCACAATCTTTGCCTTGGGGTTATATTCCCGAATCACCGGCACGCATTGCGAACAGTGCTGGATATGAATCACGTCGCAGGCCTGACTTTGCAAATCGATAGCCACTTGCCGTGCAAAAGAAGGATGTAACAGGCTGGAGGTAGATAGTGGGGCAGCGCCCGGCGCCAGTCGCGAATACTTCTTCCGCGCCTGGAAAAGCCATCGATCACGGCGCGTGGAAGGGAAAAACTTGTAGGTCACCCCCTGGTCGGAGAACTGCGCTTCCAAATCTTCATGGCTATCTCTGGATCCGTAGACAACCACCTCACACGACTTAGCCAGGATAGGAGCGACACCATAAGTACATGCGCCCACGGAGTTTTGGCGGGGAGGAAGTATGGTGTCGATAGGCTGATTGACGAACGCTACTTTCATGTAACCCTTCCGCTGCGTCCCCTGGTTGAAGGCCGCCTGCATTCTCTCAGGCGACGGACGGCTCCTCTTCAACCAGGGCCGGCGCCCGATTTGCTCGCAAAATGCCGCGGATCTTATACAGCTGTATGGGGCAAGAGGTGCAAATCTTGCTGAGTGCCATGGCGAACGCTACGCCCCCCACGCCCCACCAACGGGCGAAGACGATGCCCAATCCTATCGCGCAGAGGGCGCAGAGCGAAAGTGAATAAGCCAATACGTCTGCGCGCTCCAGGCCGCACAATAACTGGCCCACGGATAACATTCCGACGCAGACCAAGGTATAAACGCTAAGCCACAAAACCACTTGCGTGTTGGGAACCGCAGCCTTGCCTGCCCAGATCCTGATCAGCGGTTTCGCTACCAGGGCGATGCCAACGGTTGCCGGCACGCCGAAAGCCAGCGAGGCGAGCATGGAGTTCCTGAAAGCCCGGTCGATCCATCCCCAATCCGCTCTCGCTTTGGCTTCGCCGTAGGCGGAAATGAATGGCGCCGTAGCCATGAACACCAAGTCATTGGGAAGGGTTACGATCTTTTGCGCCACTACAAAAATGACCACGTACGAAGGGCCCAGCATCTGCGTAATGATCATCGGTTGGCTTTGATAAATGCCCAGACCCGCCAACTGCGTAATCATGTAATTGCCGCCCAGAGACAACAGGCGCTTGATCGAAGTCCAGCGCACCGCCGAAGGCCGCGGCATAAGCCAGGGATACTTGCGGAAGAACATGTAATAGACGTTGGCGATTCCCACCAGAATCCGGGTACCGGAAATCGCCAACACCAGTTGCGGCAATCCGCCCTTCATCTGGGCTACGACGATCAGGCTGATCAACGCGATGGCGCTGCCCGCGATATTCCAGATATTGGCCATGAAGCCGTCCTGGTAGGCTCCGTAAACCGAGCTGACCATGCTCAGAGGAAAGCCAACTACGAAAAAGATCAGCGAATACGCGCACGCACGATCCAGTTCGGCGGCCGGCACAGCGGAGGAAACATGAAATACCGTTGGCCATGGAATCAAGTGGAAAGTGAACAGAAAAATGGCCCCAATGCTCACACTCAAAGCCACGAGAGCCCAGAAGGCCGAAGCAGCATGCTGACCTGCCAGGCGCTTATCCTCTTTGCCGTGTGCGTCGGCCAGCAGGTTCACCAAAGCGTTGCCCGCGATGCCGAAGTCGGTCATGGACATCCAGGTCAACAGACTGCCGATGGTCAGCCATACCCCGTACCGTTCCGACCCCAGATAGTGCACCGTAAGCGGTACGGATACGAAACTGATGACAATGGTGAGCGCCTTGGAAATAAACGACGCCGATGCGGTCAGACCGGCCCTGCGATAACGCTCGCGCCCGGCGTTCCCGTGCCTCTTGGTAAGGAAAGATTTTAGGGCGTCAACGGTCAATGACCGCTTGAGCATCTGCAGCAGGCGCTTGGCACCGAGGTCTTCTTGTAAACCTAAACCGGACATGGATCCCCTCGCGCCTGTACTTCTCGCGCAAATTGCGGCTGCAGCGGCTTCCGGGCAGAGCCCCTACAAAGACCAGGCAGTTAAAAGCATAAACAAATCCAGCTTGTCGACCCAAGCCTTGCTGAGCGAAAAGCTGTCAATCAGGCGGCCACGTCGCGCCGTCCTCTCCGTTTCGGTATCGAAACACGCCGTATAACGGAACCCCATAGAAATAGGATACTTAAGCATGCGGCATGCCGGGGGAGAAAGCGTCTCAGTCTTTCGTAATCTAGCTTCACTCCATAGTCATGTCAATCGGTTCAGGCTGCCCGCCTGACGCCAATCTGCCGCAGGGGCGTCAGTTGCAGCGTTAAGACACACTCTCTCGCCCAAGGGGAAGGTAGCGGTAATAAAGAGGTTAGGGCGAAGTTTGACGGTTTTCCGTCAGGGTTCCGCTGGAATCAGCTAAACAGTAAGGTGAAGCCGGAGCGCCAAAGACTAATGCGGCGGCGAACCAGATCTGTCAGGGCTTTCAGTCTATCCCCGCTTCCGGCCCTCTAAACTGCACGCGCTTGCTGCGACTTCGGTTCAGTACAGGTATATCTTTCGATCCGACGTCTTGGTTCGGCACGAAGCCCTGGGACAATCTTGAGAGTGGTCGCAATTCTTTCGAAGATTCGGAGCCCATTCGATGAATATCGAACGTGTCGCCAGACAGATACTTAACGGCACCCCCGAACCCATGCGCAGCGGGCTGCGGAGAATTCTCCGGCCTTTTAAACGCCTGTCTCTGGAACAGCGGATCAATATCGGCTTGGGCGAGCGGCCCGCCTACGCCTTCTGCCTTTACTATGCGACTCTTGAGGCAAAGCGTCTCGGCTACTCTCGGATAAGTGCTCTCGAATTTGGGGTCGCCGGCGGCAATGGAATCATCGCACTGCAAACATATGCACGCGAGATCAAACGTGAACTAGGAATCGAGGTGGAGATCTATGGATTCGATTCGGGTGCCGGTCTCCCCAAGCCTCGTGACTTTCGGGACGTTCCTTACTTATGGCAGACAGGATTTTATCCGATCGACGAAACCAAACTTAGAGCACGTCTCGAAGGTTCTCAGCTCGTGATGGGCGATGTCGCCGACACTGCAAAGACTTTTTTTGACCACTACAATCCTGCCCCAATCGGCGCCGCATTTTTCGACCTGGATTTCTATTCATCTACCGTCGAAGTCATGCACCTATTCGAAGCTGACGACGATCATTTTCTTCCGCGAGTTTACTGTTATTTCGACGACATCACTGCTGATGGGCTTGGAGCCCTCAATGACTACACAGGCGAGCGCTTAGCGATCAAAGAATTCAATGAAAGACACGAACATCAGAAGTTCGCGAGTCTCTACCTCTATACGCAGCATGAGTTATGGCAGCGCCGTCTTTGGGTGTTCCACAACTTCATTCACAGCAAATACAACACATTCGTTATGGGTGAGTTTCGGTCCATGCCCCTCGATTGATAGGCAAAGAGCCTTCCCGCCTTGTCTTACCGCCGCATTGAATGCCGAACAGATCCTTCGGGCGTTGCGAGCCTTTCAGACGACAGAGGGCTGCTCCACCAGGGCAGGCGCCTGATTCGCGCGCAAGATGCCGCGAATTTTATATATCTGAATGGGGGTAGCGGTAAACCCCTTGCTGAGCGCCATGGACAGCCCTACGCCACCCAAACCCCACCAGCGGGCGAAGATAATTCCCGCTCCGATAGTGCAAATTGCGCAGAGAGAAAGCGAGTACGCCAGGATATCCGCGCGCCCAAGACCGCAGAGCAACTGGCCCACGGATAACATTGCGACGCCGATCAGCGTGTACAGGCTGAGCCAGAGAATCAGCCTTGAATCGGGAACCGCTGCCGAGCCAGCCCACACCCGGATAAGGGGCTTAGCCACCAGCGCAATCGTAGCTGCTGCTGGAATGCCGAAGGCAAGCGATGCTATGAGTGAGTTTCTGAATGCCCCTCTGATCCATCCCCAATCCGCTCTCGCCTTGGCTTCGCCATAGGCGGAAATGAATGGCGCCGTACCCATAAATACAAGGTCGATGGGCAGAGTAACGATCTTTTGGGTCACCACGAAAATGACCACGTACGACGGACCCAGCATTTGCGTAATGATCATCGGTTGGCTTTGATAGATGCCCAGACCCGCCAACTGCGTAATCATGTAATTGCCGCCCAGAGACAGCAGGTGCTTCGTCGAAGACCAGCGCACCGCCGAAGGCCGCGGTATAAGCCAGGGATACTTGCGGAAGAACATGTAATAGACGTTGGCGAATCCCACCAGAGTCCGGGTTCCGGAAATCGCCAACACCAGTTGCGGCAATCCGCCTTTCATCTGGGTTACGACGATCAGGCTGATCAACGCGATTGCGCTGCCCGCGATATTCCAGATATTCGCCATGAAGCCGTCCTGATAGGCCCCGTAAACCGAGCTGACCATGCTCAAAGGAAAACCCACCACGAAAAAAATCAACGAATAGGCGCAGGCACGATTCAGTTCAGCCGCCGGCACGGCCGAAGAAACGTGGAATACCTCTTGCCATGGAATGTAGTGGAAGCTGAACAGGAAGATGCCCCCGATGCACAGACTCAAGCCCACGAGAGCCCAGAAGGCCGAAGCAGCGTGCTGGCCTGCCAGCCGCTTATCCTCTTTTCCGTGTGCGTCGGCCAGCAGATTTACCAACGCGTTCCCCGCGATGCCGAAGTCGGTCATGGACATCCAGGTCAAAAGACTGCCGATAGTGAGCCATACCCCGTACCGTTCCGACCCCAGATAGTGCACCGTAAGCGGTACTGATACAAAACTGATGACAAGGGTGAGGGCTTTGGAAATGAACGATGCGGAAGCGGTCAAACCGGCCCTGCGATAACGCTCGCGGCCTGCGTTCCCATGCCTCTTGGTGAGAAAAGACTTCAGCGCCTCGATGGTCAAATACTGCTTGAGTATCTGCAGCAGACGCTTGACGTCGCGGCCTTTTTGAAAATGCGAGGGTGCCATGTATTCCTTCGAGGGCATGATCTCCACGGCGAAGAGCAAACGCCGAAAGTCGGCTCTCTCAACTATTTGGGCGGCTTCAAATGATCTTCCTGCCGGAAGCAGCTCGCTCTAACCACGCAACCAAAATTGCAAAATCCGCTCGTCCACTTCAAAAGAACCAGGCGGAAAAAATATCAGATGCCGTACCACTGAATATAAAAGAGGGAGTATGTGTAAGAGCCAAACGCGTTGGGGGGAGGCGTCAGCTTGTAATCTATCGAGTGTACTCCACAGTCATGTCAATTTGTTACCGCCGCCGTTAAGATTCACTGCAAAGGCATTCATATCCACTGGACAGTCCTTATAAGAGACGGAAACTTTATGTAGTCTCGACGCCCGGCACCGAGAAAACCTCATTTGTTTCAGAGGGTAACGTCGAACTCTCTTTAAGCGCGTTTGCGAGTTTTCCGACATGCAAATCGAGAGCGCGATAGCAGCGCCGGACATCTTCCACTGTGCCCAGATTTGGATCCGGAACTTCCGGATTGCGCGATCCGCGCTGCTGGCTGAAGGTGCTCAGATAGAACACTTTATCCTTAGCCGCCGGGAACGATACCAGCATGCGGGCCTCGTTGAAGTAATCCATGATGAAGATCAGATCGGCCCGATCAATTAATTCTTGTGTCAGCCGCTGTGGCCGGTGCGCTTCGAGCGACACGCCGAATTCGCCAGCGATGGCTCGCGAGCGGGAGTCTGCTTGCTCCTGTGGTTGGTCGGTTAATCCCGCCGAAGCCACGGCAATCGCTGGCCGGCCAGGAGACTGCTGAAGGGATTTGCGCAGCATGGCTTCCGCCATGGCGCTGCGAATGATGTTGCCGTGGCACACAAAGAGAACCGAGCGGACACCGGCCAGGTTGCGCGGCGCACAGGCGCGCCTCAAACCGAGAGCGTAAAGAGCACGCAAACGCAGAGCCACCATGGAGTTGCGGCGGCCATGGTAGCGATATTCGGCAATCGTCTGCTTCAGGTTTCGAATTGTTCCCCGAACGAATGCACCCACTGCGTTCCGGAGGGCGCCTCTCCAGTCTTCCAAAGCCGGCATTGGATCCGCCCAGGACCAGATTGCGGGACAAATCGGGCCGGCAAAGTCTTTGAGGAAACGAAGCGATTCGCCGGTCTTCGAAGGTAAGGGAAACCCATCCCCCCTGGTTTGATTAAAGAGACTTCCCAGCCGGCGTATATCTCCGCCCAGCCAACGGAAACGCAGCCCGGCGGGGTAAGACTCTGGGATGGCCGGTTGCTGGCCGTGCGCCAGCTGCCACTCATAAAAGGGGAAGTCAATGCCGGCGCCAATCGCCAGGGGTAAGGAGCCCCAGTAGCGTCCATTTACCTCCATCAGCACCGATTTCCCTTGGGCTCGATCGCATTTAAACTCGACCATCGCCACGCCTTCCCATCTGAGTTCGCGTAGCAGGGCCACTGCCTGTTCGGCAAGCAGCGGGTCCAGCGGCTCGGAAACTGAGGTCACGCTGCCTCCGCCCGATACCGGAAACTCCTTAATCCTGCGGTGCTGAAACATGGTCAGCGGCTGGTTTTGATGGAACAGTATTTCAATGCCCACCCCGTCGCCCGGGCAGAATTCCTGCAGCAGGTTTTGCACCCCGAACCCCGGATCCAGAAGAAAGGCATCCCGCAGATCCTCATAGGTGGCGAAGTAACGCATTTTGAAGGCGTGCTTGCTCTCGTCCTCTTTGCTGAGCGGCTTGGCGATGATGGGAAACTGCAGCCGGTTGCGCTGGCTTTCGAGGGTCCGCAAATCGGGCAGAGCGCAGTTGCCAGGGGTGAGGATGCCGCAAGCCTCTGCAGCTTGAATGGTCTTTCCCTTGTCCAGAACGCTTCTGACAATCTCCGGCGACGGACAGCCAATATGCAGCAAGGAGGAAAGGCGATCATAGTGCTCCAGGGCCGCTGCTAACCCCGGGTCGCTGCAGGGGATGAGCATGTCGTGCCCCTGGCTCTCAATGACCGCGCAAAGCGAATCGATAAACTCCTCCGGCGCCACCCGATAACTCGGCAACCGCACCGAGTTGTGGAAGGCCCGAGACGCGGGCGTGCCCCCGCCGTCCACATGGGCAAAGGTTACCGGAATCCCCTGGCGATGCAAGGAACGCGCCACCGCGACGACCACATGAGGAACGGCGTTGAACACCAGAACTGGCCGCGCCATCACTCCCCCTTATAGGTATAGCAGCGGAAAAATTCCCGATCTTGATAGAAACAGTCCATCCATTCGCCGTTGGACAGCTCTTCCAGGGTAACCCACCTGGGATCGTCGATCAGCTTTTCGGTCTGCGACCTATGTTGAGCAATCGCTACCCGCTTTTGTTCCAGCACGTCGGCGATATCTACCTGATGCTTCAGTTCGATAAGTGCCCGCGTTCCGAAGCCGGCGAGCACGGAGTTCTTCAATATATGTTTGGGTTTGATGGGTGGCGTGTTTTGCCGGAATCCTACCCACGGCCAGTGTAGCCAGAACCAAACGGGATATTCCCAGACGGTCACGGGCCTGGTTTGCCGGCGAAGCGCTTCCAGCACAATCCTGGTCACTGCCACGTGATCGGACGCCT
Source organism: uncultured Acidobacteriaceae bacterium (assembly GCA_963790935.1). Lineage (GTDB taxonomy): Bacteria > Acidobacteriota > Terriglobia > Terriglobales > Acidobacteriaceae > PALSA-350. The sequence goes on from CAWBRJ010000001.1 coordinate 61,679, forward strand.
GCCTCATGGGCTCACGGAAATACGGCAAAAACACCTGCTCGGGTGATTCGCGGCGCAATATCTCCTCCACTCGATCAGTGGCGGCGGGAATGTGTTCCCATAGATTTCCATCGGGAAAGTCCAGGAAGTAGATGTCATCTACTCCTAGAACACGGCCAGCGTCCACGCATTCCTTCCTGCGCATCGCCGTCAATTCTTCTCTGGGGATGAGGGCACTGGAGGCGGCGCCATCGGAGATGTGGACGAGTTTGACGTTTGCCCCGGCTTGTTTCTTCTTTAAGATCGTCCCCCCGCACCCCAAAGATTCGTCATCAGGATGTGGGGAAAAGACAAGCGCCGACTGTTGAAGTTCAACAGGCGCGGCTTGATGAGCGGCCCGGCCCAATAAACGTCGAGCCAGCCTCCTGGTGAAGGGGTTGGGAACCGGTGGCGCCAGTGGCTTGCGATCGACCGCCGCTAAACTGCTGTCCATTGCGCCTCTCGGCATCTCCTCATCATCTTTCCGCGCTTCTCGGATGTTTGCTTGTTCCTCGCTAGCTGCCAACCCAGCGTTTTTGGATAGTTTTCCCTCCAGGAACGGGATTGTCAATCAAGCAATTTGAGCCTTGCAGTGCGTTAGGAAGGATGAACGGGCGTGGAGAATCCCCTCCGCTGTGGGCCACCCACCCAAAAACCCGAGAGAGTTCGGAAGCTCCTAAGCGACCTCGTCCCCAGCGCGGACGAGGGTTTCATAACGCTTACGCATGCCTTCGGCAATCGCGTCCCAGGTAAAGTGCCGCATTACCCGGCGACGGCCCGCGCGGCCCATGGCTTCCCTGCGCTCATCGTCCTTAAGGAGTTGGAGCAGCGCTTGCGACAGTTCTTCCACGTTGTTTTTTTCTACGACCAAGCCCGTGGTGCCATTGATTACCGTTTCCGGCACAGTGCCGGAACGGCTGGTCACGATTGGCGTCCCGGCAGCCATGGCCTCTAACGGGGGAAGTCCAAAGCCCTCATCCCAAATGGGGGCAAAGGCAAAAATATCTGATTCATAGTAGGACTCGACTAGCTCTGCCCGGGAGATAAAGCCGCGAAAAGAAACCTTTTCAGCTACGTCGGCCGGTAACCTGCCTTCCAGATAACGAAGGTACGTGCCCTTGCGCGAAGCCTTGGGAAATAGCCTGGATTTGACCAGAGACCACAGACTCGTCTTATAGAACGGCGTTATCTGCGCAATCAAAGCCCGGTCGTCCCGCAGATCAAAATTCTCTTCCAGCGGATAGCTACCGATCGGGCCGACGATGTCCAGCACCACCTCAGGGTATGAGTGGGCAAGCAGGACAAACGCGTCCAGCAGCACGTGCAATCCCTTGTGCGGGGAAACAGCGCCGCTATAGAGAATGCGCTTAGTCCGGCGTTCCCGCAGGGAAGCATAATCCTTTTCTCGCAGGAACTCCTGCGGATCAATGCCGTTATAGGTCGTCTCAAAACGGTCAGCAAGGCGCGGAAAAGTGCGCTTGGTTTTCTCCGTGATGTGGTTCCCTACGCTGGTCAACAGATCGGCTTGTTCTATCCGGCCGGTGAGCGCAACAGGATCACTTTGAGAAAACCACTCGCTGTGGAGGTGAAGCACAATTTTCGCCCCCGGATTGTGGGTGCGGATGATTGGGAGATATTGGGAACAGTGCTGCAAATGGATCACGTCGCAATTTTCCTTTGCGAGATCCAGAGCCACCTGACGGCCATAATCCGGAAACGTCCATTTTGACGTCGAAATTTGCGAACCGGGCCGGAAGATCTTTCCGTATTTCTTTCGTGCGCTGAAAAGCAACCGATCAGACCGGGTAGCCGGGAACAAGCGAAAATCTATTCCATACCGAACGGTGAGAAACGCGGGATCGGGGTTGGTGTCCTTAATCCCATAAACCAGCACTTTGGCGGATTTGGCAAACGGCCGGGCCACCCAATAGGTACAGGCGCCCACTGAATTCTGGTTGGGCGGAATGATGGTGTCGAACGGCTGGTTGACGAATGCGATCTTCAATGTCCGCTCTCTCAAGAGGAAATTTGCAACACTACTGGTGCAGAAAGTGACAAAGCGAGGTCTGGCCGGGGTGAAGTCAGGCTTCACGCTGCGGGTTACCGATCAGACTGGGGACAGAAGGAGTTAGTTTACTAAAGAATAACGGCGATTCTTCTCAACTGATCTCATCAAATCCCTCCCCCGAAAGAATTGATGAAATGGCTTGAGCAGAACCGCCGCTTGTTCTTGAGCATAGCGGGTTTGAAAAAATAAGCCATCGTTCTTCAGTAACAATCCCGCCCATTGTAGTAATGAAAATCAGTAACACCAAGATTACCGGAAAAGCGGTTGTTCATCCACTCAAAAAAGCGAATGCCGCTATCCGTTGTCTAGAGCTACTGAACAGGTTGGATGCTTGTTTTTTCAGTGCGTCATGGCATAAACGACATAATTTACGCCTATCCGGATTCCGAGGTCGGAAAATTTCAGGGGATATTCCGGAGTGTCTGACCATTCCCAGGAATCACCTATATCGGAATTCAAGGAGATGGCTACCATCACCCGGCCTTTATCGTCGTAGATGCCCTCCCAGCGGGCGACCCGCCCGTCTTTCTTGTAGCCCGTGTCCAGATGCTCCCAGCCCGTGATCCGATAGCGGTCGTCAAGATCGAAGACGGTGTGGAAGATAGGATCCTCGTTGGGAATGTCTACGATGGGCCGCTCGGGAAAGACCATTTTCATGGTTTTTTCGAAGTAGGCCTGCTCCTCGGTTCCATGAAAATCGTCGGCCATGAAAAAGCCGCCGCGGAGCAAATAGTCGCGAAGCTTCTTTGCTTGTTTTTCGGTGAGGCCCCATTCGCCAACCTGGACGGCGTAGAGCCAGGGCCAGTTGTAAATCTCATCGCCATCATCAAGGTTCACGCACTGCTCTACCGATCGGGCGTCGACCCGTGTCAAGCGCCTGACCGCCGCAGCAAAACTGCGATCCGCCTTCGGGAAATCCTGAGTCCAAAGCGAGCGTCCCTGCCGCCAGTCGCCAGTATCGTAACGGTAACCGTCCAACGGTCCCTGGGGATACATCAACCGCGCGAAGACCCACTCGGCCGGCCGGTGCCAGTCACGGGGCAAGGGCACGGATTCGCCATATTCGATTGAAGGGTATTCCCGGAAGGGACGTTGTGCATACAGCACGCCAAGCAGGGTTCCGGCGAAAGCAAGTGCGCAGCCCGATCGCCACAAAACCTGCTTGGCGGTCATTTGAAGCCGCCAACAATGGCGCCAAAGAAAAAGACTGAGGCGACCACAAGCGCGACCACACCCCACCAGCCGACCAGCAATGCCTTCCTGACCCAGGGGACCAAGCCGTCTTCAGAATCGCGGCTGGTTTGCCACTTGATCCTGAATTGCTGCCGGGCCCAAACCAGCCGGTTGCGTTCCTGTTCCGCGAGTACCGGCTCCGGCTTCTCCTTCTCATCAAGCGCCAACTCGGGATTTCGCGCCAACCGCCTGGCCCATTCCCGCTTGCCCAACCGCCATTTCAGCGCCGCAGTGGCCGAGGGTTCCGGGCGCCGCGGGAACTTCCTCTCGTACGCGTCGATTGCCGATTGGATTTCCAGCATGTCCGTCGGTTTGAGAGTCATCACACACCATCCTTACCTACAGGGTTCAAACACCGTCCCTTCCATAATGTTAATAGCCATTGAATGCTGATGCGAGCGGTCCCGCGGGTCTTGTGAATTAGACTTTTGGTGGAAATCGTTTAATTGCACCAATTTAGGGCAAAAAGATGATCGTTGCCCTCTTCCGCAGGGAGCGTAGACTTGTGCCACGTAAATCAGGGCTGTTTGAAAACCAATATCACTCTCAAGATGGAGTCGGGGAGGAGACCGTGACTTTCTTTCGATACACCTTAGGGCTCTTGCTGAGTGTCGCTATCAGTCTCACGCTCAGCGTGAAAAGTGCTGTTGCCCAGTTTCCACCAAACCCGCAATCCGCCGCCTTTACCGGAGCCTGGTGCGCCCAGGGAGACCCTTCCAAGCACGCCTCCATTGCTGATAACGGCGGCTTTCTTACCTTAACCAATGAGACCGGCGATACATCACCGGGCCAATACCAGGGGAAAACCGGCATCGTCGCGCCTGGCTGGCAATTCGTCACCGGCACACTCAGCCCGGACGGCAGCCAGATTAACTGGTCGAACGGTACGTTTTGGGCAAGGTGTAATTCAGGCGGCGGTGGAGGCCGTCATCGTCTGAACCTGACCGGGACGTGGTATGCCCAGGGGAATCGTTCTCAGTCCTGCTCCATCCAGCAGCGGGGAAACAATCTGCAACTGAGCAACGAATCGGGCGGCAATGCGAGCGGCCAGATGAACGGGAAGCGCACACTGACAACCAATTGGAACGGAACCACCATTGGGGGAACGGTGAGTGACAATGGCAACCGCATCAATTGGGATAACGGAACCTACTGGACACGTTTTCGCGTTTACTCTTCGCAGAACAACTAGCCACTGTTACATACGGGTTACGCTTTGACCCTCACCAGCTTGGTGACTCGTCCGGATTGATTCCAGTCGGATACGTAGATGTTGGCGTCTTGATCGATGTAGCATCCGTGGGCGGCGCTGAAGGTTGCCGGAGCGATATCTCCGGGTTGCAGCTTGTAGTTTGCCCACTGGCTTTTGTGTGGGTTATCACCCAGGAAGGCCACCGGGACATTGTCTTTATCGAGAATGGTGACCCGGCCCTCCAACTCGGAGACCACGGCGTAATCCCCAAAGAAACTTACCTGGCAGGGACGGCGCAAATGAAAAGTGACGTTGCGGACAAATTTGCCGTCGAAATCGTAATGGCTGAGGCGCCGGTTTTCACGGTCGCACACCAGTAACAGTGGCTGATCGTATCGCGTGTCCACGGCCAGACCGTGGCTACAGTTGCAAAGACCGTCAGCGTTTCCCTTCCCTGAATAGGCTGCCTGATAATTGCCGGCCTTATCGAATTTGAAAATGCGTGAATCACCATAGCCGTTCGCGATGTAGATCGACCCATCCGGGCCCGGGACAGCGGCGGTCAGGCGCCATTCGTTGGGAGCGTGAAATCCTGCTTCGCCGGGAGCGGTAATCTTCGCAACGACGGTTCCATCCGGTTTCATTTTTAGGAAAAGCCAGTTCTCTTTGGGGGTCCCCTTCTGCACCGTGACGTAAAAATATTCTTCGCCACCCTCGTTGGCGTGGACCAGGGAATGGATCTCTGGATATTCATTAGCAATGGTCTTTGCTAGCTTGCCGTCGCGGCCGTAAACCAGTACGCCGGTTTCACTCTGCGTGCTGACGTAGAGAAGTCCGGCGTTGTCAGTAGCGATGCCGCCGTGAGTGCCGCCGAACGATTTTCCGGGCGGCAGCTGGCCCCAGTTCGATACCACGTGATAAGTCCATTCGCCATTGCCAGTCTGAAGCTGTGCAGAGTCCAAAGGGAGCTCCTCCGATTTTGTTTGCAGACCGCCCAGCGCCGCGACTCCGGTGAGGGCAAAAAATTCACGACGATTCATGGTTGCTGCCTCGCGGCTGGTGTGTTGTAAAGATAAAGATGGCGCAGGTTCTTCATTGTGGTGAGCGGCGCAATCGCTGCTCCCGTGACTTGTGTCCCACTCAGATTTAGGTAACTCAACTGCGACAACTGGGTCAGCGAACTCAAACCTGCGCCCGTCACGGCTGTTTCTTCCAGGTGCAGAGCTCGCAGATGAGTGAATTTTGCCAGGGTAGGAAAGCAGCCATCCGTGACTGACGTGCGTCCCAGCTCCGCCTCGACAATATAAGGCGCAAAACGCACCAGGCCGGCAAGCTGAGCATCGCCGAATTTTTGCCCGGCATCGACGGTATTCAAAATGAGACCATCCCCCAGGTTTCTCGACACCGGCACAAGTGTAACTCCAGCGGACCTCGCCGTCTGCGCAATCTCCGTCATCTTTCCGCTGTAGTCCGGCACCTGGGGCAGCGCTTCCTCCTCGTGCACGTAAATGCCGGCCAAAGATTTAAGTTCGGGCGAGGCTCCCTGAAGAATCCAGGCTCGGACCCAGGCGATTTCTTCAGCCTTCAATGGCGGCTTGCCTTCTGACGGCATGAATTTCTTATGGTCCGGTGGCAGGGTGATGCGCTGCCACAGGATACTTCTCTCCGGATTCCCAGGGATGATGACTGCCCCATCTTCGCCGCCCCTCATGACGCGGTCGTAGGTATCGAGGCGGAGATGGCCCTTGACCTTCTGCGCGCCATGGCAGACAACACAGTTCGCATCGAAGATGGGATGGATATGCCGGGCGTAAAACGAATCAGGAAAAGCGGAGGCTTCCGCCTGCACCGTGCCCATCCCCAAACGCTTCAATGGAGCGGGAAGATATTCGGTCAGGTATTTGTTCCCGTGGGTGAGCGAGCCGCCCTGGTGTGCTGTCCACGCCAGTAGAACGAGGACGCATGCCAGCAAGTAGGGATAAAAACTCCGCAGCCCGCCGGATGCGCTCCGAAGCAGGGCACAACCCAAAACACCAATGGTGAGCACAATGGCGCCCCACATATGCCGAGCGACGCCAGCTCCGGCATCCCCGCTTCCGTAAGCGAGCAGATAGCCCAGGGTCAACGCCAGCAGACAACTGAGAACGCTGAGCGACAGGATGAACATCGCCGCCTCAAGCAATGCGGGGCGGTACCTTCCCGCCAACTCGAGCAGCGGAACCAGCAGAATCAAGCCAATGGGCAGGTGTACCACGGTGGGATGGAATCGTCCCAGGAACTGCTGCCAGTCTGCATGTGTCTTCCCATCCAGCTTGAAAACGAACGGCAAAAGCAGCAAAGCAATACTCGTAAGAAAAGACGCAGCCCAAACCAGCTTGATGCCCTTGAGTCGAATCATTACGCAAGTAGGTTGGTGACCACGCTCGCTGGCGTAGTGCCGGTCAACTTCTGATCCAATCCCTGGAATTTATAAGTGAGCTTGTTGTGATCGATTCCCAGGCAATGGAGCACGGTTGCGTTGAAGTCTCGCACTGGGACCGGGTCTTTCACTACGTTGTAGCTATAGTCATCTGTCTCGCCGAACGTGATCCCCGGCCGCACGCCGCCACCGGCCATCCAGGTGGTAAAGCAACGGGGATGGTGGTCGCGTCCATAATTGTCCGGCGTGAGGCCACCCTGGCTATAAACGGTACGGCCAAATTCCCCGCCCCAGATCACCAGCGTATCGTCCAGCAAGCCGCGGCGATTCAGATCGGTGACCAGAGCGTAGGTGGCACGATCCGTTTCCTGACACAGGACGGGCAGCATGCCGGTGACATCCGCGTGGACGTCCCATCCACGTTTATAGACCTGGATATAGCGCACTCCCCGCTCCGCCATGCGACGCGCCATCAGACAATTGTAGGCATAGGTGCCCGGTTCCCTGGCATCTGGCCCATAAAGGTCCCAGGTGGACTGAGGCTCACGGCTCACATCCGTCAGTTCCGGCACGGAGGCTTGCATCCGATAAGCCATTTCGTATTGCGAAATACGCGAGTTCGTTTCCGGGTCACCCAGCTCCTGTGAGGTTTGACGATTGATCTCGTTCACAGCGTCGAGCATCTTGCGGCGCACGTCTCGATTCACGCCTTTCGGGTCACTCAAGTAGAGAACGGGGTCGCCCGAAGAACGCATTGCGACGCCCGCATACTCGGAGGAAAGGAATCCGCTGCTCCAGAGCCTCGAGGAAACGGGCTGGTTGTTTTCTTTTGCATTCACCTTGCTCAGCAGCACCACGAAAGTCGGCAGGTTGTCGTTCATACTGCCCAGACCGTAAGAAAGCCAGGCGCCGAGGCAAGGTTTCCCGGCATTCATGTTGCCTGTATTCAGCAGCATGATGGCCGGCTCGTGATTGATCGCTTCTGTATTGGTCGACTTGATGATCGTAAGGTCATCGACCATGCGCGCGGTGTAGGGCAGCAGATCGCTCACCCACGTACCGGTCTTGCCATACTGCTTGAACGCCCAGTGTGAAGGTGCAATCGGAAAGCGGGCCTGGCCGGCGGTCATTCCAGTCAACTGCTGTGCGCCGCGGACTGAGTCAGGAACATCCTTGTCGTAGAGCTGGGCCAGATTTGGTTTGTAGTCCAGCAGATCCATCTGCGGCGGACCACCGGACATGAAAAGGTAGATTGCGCGCTTGGCTTTGGGAGCGAAGTGGGGCAGCCTGAGACTCTGCGCGGACGGCACAACATTTGCGGCGTGGGCGTCACCGGTGAGCATCCGCTCGCCGCCCAGGCTTGCCAGTGCTGCCCATCCCAGCACCTTTCCAGCCCGGCCTAAAAAATGCCGCCGAGTCTCGAGCTCTGCCCACTCCGCCTTCAGGCATTCCGCAATTGGAAGGTCCATGATGGTCGGGCCATGATCGGGGTCTGTGCAAAGCGGATGTTGCTTCACGGCGTTTCTCCTGTTACTTGTTCAACGTCTCATCAAGGTTCAACACTTCGCTGACCACCATGGTCCAGGCGGCGAGTTCAGGCGGCGGAATTGCCGGGTCGTGAGGCCTTTCTCCGACCTCAATCAGATCGTGCGCGGCTTTTGGATCAGCCGCGTAGTGTTCCTGCATCTGAGTCAATGACTGTTCGAGCACCGAGGCCATCTGCGGGGAAGGGTCATGGGAAAGCACGAGCTCGCTCAGATATTGGATTCGCTGTTCCGGCTGCTTTCCGGCCTGCCTGATCAATCGCTCAGCAAGCGCGCGCGACGCCTCCACCCATTGAGGATCATTCATGGTTACCAATGCCTGTAACGGAGTGTCGGTTCGCTGCCGGCGGGTGCAAGCCGTGTCCCGCGTGGGGGCATCGAAGGCATCCATATCCGGTGGCATCGCCATTCGCTTCCAGTAGGTATAGAGACTGCGCCGGTAGAGCGCCTCCCCATGGTCCTGCTTATATTTGGTGGTATCACTCGTAGGGTAACCGACGGACTCCCACACGTTGGGAGGTTGATAGGTTTTCACGCTCGGGCCGCCGATCTTGTTTACCAGCAATCCGCTGGACTGGAGGGCGATGTCGCGGAGCATTTCGGCGTCCATGCGGAACCGCGGGCCATGCGCCAGCAGAAGGTTCTTTGGATCGCGCGTCAACTGTTCGGGCGTTGATTTCACACCTTGCCGGTAAGTAGCGGACATGACCATGAGCTTGTACATATGCTTCATGTCCCAGCCGCTCTCGCGAAATTCTACTGCCAGCCAATCGAGCAGCTGAGGATGCGAGGGCCGCTGGCCCATGATCCCGAAATCTTCGGTGGTCTCTACCAACCCGGCGCCGAAGAGTTCATTCCACATACGATTGACAGTGACCCGCGCGGTCAGTGGATTCTCGGGGCTCACTGTCCATTCGGCAAGGGCCAGGCGATTGTGGGGGCGCCCGGCCGGCAAGGGCGGAAGGAAATGCGGTGTGTTGGCCTCCACTCTTTCCTTGCGCGCGGTGTAAATACCGCGGGTCAGCACGTCAGCATAAGCCACTGACGGTTTTTCTTGTGCCACCAGCGAGACATCGCCGCCCTTGGAGAGCTTGTCCAATTCGGCGTCCAGTTGCTGCGTCTGGCTGCGCAGGGCTTTAGCGGTTTCATCCACGTTGGCGAAATAAAATTCGGTCACCGCGTGCCATTGATCCCGATCCCACCGGTCCACTGGCTTGCTGGTGATTTCAGAGACGTAGTCTTCAAATGGCAGTCGCTTTGCTTCCTCCGCGGTTAATAATCGCGAGTAAAGGCGAAGATCCTGGTAGCGCGTATCGCGGGCCGGCTGCTCATCAGGCGCCCGCCGCCCCAATTGCAAAGGAGCGGATGTACGCATCGTGTTGCGCGCCAGTGTGTCGGAAATGACTTTGGTAGCGACCGGCTCTCCGTTCACGTAAATCCTGACGCCTGCTGCTCTGCCAGATCCGTCGTACGTAAAGAAGAGATGATCCCACTGACCATTCGTAGGCAGCGGCGTGACCGTCGAAACCTTGATCGCCCGCATCGGCGTAAGATCCTTGGGCGTTGCGACCTTCGGCGGTTCGACTTTGGGCTTCTTGTCCTTTGGAGCGCCTTTCTTCGGCTTTTCCGGAGCAGGTTGTTCCTTTGGTGATTGGTCGACCAGTTCCACCCGAACCGTGCCGTTCTCCGCAGCCAGGTCCCAGCCTCGATCATGCTGGGTTGCATCCATCTTGGAGATCAGTGCGCCTGCGACTTTCGATGATGTGAAGTTCGGCGCTGAGCGCAACATGAACCAACCGCCGCTGGAAAAAGGTTGGTTCCACTCAAAATCACCGATCTGTCCCAACTCAATCCGCGTGCTGGTGTCCATGCGCATATCCGGCCACAGCCAGGTGGTTTCGCCCCATTGGGGCTTGAACTTTCCAATGGCAAAACTCTTTGGATTGGCCTGCGGCGCGCTGTTTTTGAGCTGTTCCCCGCCGCCTTCATCGAGACACAGCCGAAGCAGCAGCTTATCTGTCGAAACCGGCTGCGCCGGGCTCTGCTTTGACATCAGCCAATGCTCCACCAGCGACCGATCCTGTAGCCGAAGGGCATTCTCTTGCTTGAGGAGTTGCGCTCGCTTGGCCAGGACCAGGTTGTACGCTTCCAGATTCTGCGGCTTCGGAATCTGAACCACGGGCGCCCAATTCGGCTTATCGCCGTTGAAGGGCTGCTCGTTGATGTTGTTGAAAAAGGCGCTTAGCTGGTAGAAGTCCTTTTGCGTTGTGGGATCGTACTTGTGGTCGTGGCAGACGGCGCAGCCAACCGTGAGACCCAGAAATGCGGCCCCGTACGCCTCTGTCCGTTCGCGTGCGATGTTGACCCGTAACTCTTCGGGAATGGTGCCGCCCTCGTTGCTGCTCACGCCAGAGCGGACATATCCGCTGGCAACGATCTGGTCGAGATTGCTCGGGGGCAACAAGTCACCGGCTATTTGCTCTTTGGCAAACTGGTCGAATGGCTTGTTGGTGTTGAATGATTTGATCAGATAATCGCGATAGGCCCAAATGTAACGGTTGTTGTCGTAGTGCAACCCATACGTGTCCGCATAGCGTGCGTAATCGAGCCAGTAACGTGCCCGCTGTTCGCCAAAAGCCGGACTGGCCAGCAACCGGTCCACTAGGTTCTCATAGGCTTGTGGCGAGGAATCCTGGACAAAATTGTTCACTTCCTGGGGTGTGGGCAGCAATCCCGTGAGGTCAAGCGTGACGCGACGGATCAGGATGCGTTTGTCGGCCTCCGGAGAGGGACGCAACCCCTCCTTATTGAGCCGCTCAAGGACAAACGCGTCAACCGGGTTTTTGGCCCAGCCTGTGGCCTGGGCAATGGGAACCGCGAGGGGAACTGCGGGCCGAACCGGCCTTTCAAACGCCCAGTGCGGTCTGTAGTGCGCCCCCTCTGCCACCCACTGCCTGAGCACCGCTACTTCCTCGGGCTTCATCGGCTTGGCTTCACCCTGGGCCGACTGCGGCATCAGGTAATGAGGATCCTTCGATTCAATCCGCCGGATCAATTCGCTCGAATCCGGATGCCCGGGCACGATCGCGTCGGGCTTCCCGGGACGCTTCCGGAAGGCAGACTCTTCCAGGTCGAGCCGCAGGTTGGCCTTGCGCATTTCGGGATCGGGACCATGGCAACTGAAGCAGTTGCTGGCCAGGATTGGCTGCACATCCTGATTAAAATCAAGATGTTCCCGGGCCTGAGACGCGTTGGGATGATTGCGGCTGCAGCCCGCGGCTATTGCCAACAGGGCCGCCGCTATCACCGCAGATGGCAGTAACTTCGGGGCCAAGGAACAGGTCTCCGTACAACCGGCGACCGAAAGAGGTCTGATGGCTAACGCTAGTCTCGGCTCCTGACCCCTGTCAACGCAGCTCTGGTAACTCTTTGATATTAGTTACTTTGTCCCATGCTTTTGGCGCATACAGGCCAAACGCGGGTATATTGTTGTGGTGTCGAATAAAAGGGTGAACTATGGTCAATCGTCGTGAGTTTCTCGATGCACTTGCTGTGGGGGCGGCGGGGTTGGCAATCCGCGCCAACGCCAAAAGCTATGGCCAGATTCTCGGTTCCAACAAGCGCCTGAATTTTGCCGTAATCGGGCTGAACAGCCGCGGTTATGCCCACCTCTCTGCGTTGCAGGCGAACAAACAAAGCGCCTGTATTTCGTATGTCTGCGATGTGGACAGCAACACGATGGATAAATTTGCTGCCACCACCAAGGAGGCGATGGGGTCTGCTCCTGCGACGGAAAAGGACTTTCGCAAGATCCTGGAGAAGAAGGATGTGGACGCCATCAGCATCGCCAGCCCTGACCACTGGCACACGCCCATGGCCATCGCCGGTCTCCAGGCCGGTAAGCATGTTTATGTGGAGAAGCCATGCAGTCATAACCCGGCTGAAGGGGCTCTGCTGGTGGAGGCGCAAAAGAAGTATGGCAAGGTGGTGCAGATGGGCACCCAGCAACGCTCATCGCCTCACACCATCGAGATCGTGGGGAAAATTCATGGTGGGCTGATTGGCCGGGCCTACTACGCCAAGGCCTGGTACTCGAACACCCGCAAGTCGATTGGGTTTGGCAAACCGGCGCCTGTACCACCCCAACTTGATTGGGACTTGTGGCAGGGACCGGCGCCGCGCAGGCCTTATACGGATAATATCCAGCCTTATAACTGGCACTGGTTCCGGACCTACGGCACCGGCGAGGCGCTTAACAATGGAACCCACGAAGTGGATGTTTGCCGCTGGGCACTGGACGTCGATTATCCCCAGCGGGTTACCGCGACTGGAGGTAGATACCAGTTCAAAGACGACTGGCAGTTCTACGACACCCTGGTGACCAGCTTCGATTACTCAGACAAAATGATCTCGTGGGAAGGTAAGAGCTGCCAGGGAATGAAGTTCTACAATCGCGATCGCGGCGCGGCGATTATGGGGACCACAGGAACGGTGGTAATGGATCGCGATGGCTACGAAATCTACGACCTCAACGGAAAGAAGACTGACGAATTCAAAACCGGCAAGATGACCTCTTCGTCTGATCTGCGTGGCGCGGACACAATGACCGATGCCCACTTCGCAAACTTCATCGCCGGCATCTGCAGTGGAGAAAAACTGAACGCTCCGATTGCCGTTGGCAATGTATCCGTGACCACGCTGCAACTTTCCAACATCGCCTGGGAAGTAAACCGCGAACTCAAGATCGATACGAAGGATGGAAAGGTGGAGGGAGACGCCGAGGCCATGAAGATGTGGGGCCGTGAATACGAGAAGGGCTGGGCCCCACACCTATGAAGATCCTATCCCGTCGCGATTTTGTTCGAACCGGCGCTCTAGCCGCGGCTGCCGGTGCCACCTCAGCCAGGGTGCACGCAGCGCCACCTGCTGAGACAGCATCTCCGATCCGCCTGGGCTTGGCCAGCTACACCTTCCGCAATTTCGACCGCGCCCAGTTGATCGGCTTTATGAAGCAGCTCAATCTTTCCGAGCTGAATGCCAAAGATGTCAAGGATCATCTCCCGATGGATCCCACGGAGGAGGCGAAAGCGGTCGAGGACTACCATGCAGCCGGCATACAACTGCACGCGGCCGGCGCCATCTATTTCCCCAAAGACGACGATGCGGACATTCGCAGCAAGTTTGAATACTGCAAACGAGCTGCGATCCCGGTCATCGTCGCAGGAGATCCGGCGCCGGATCTTCTACCCCGCATTGAAAAGTTCGTGAAGGAATATGACATACGCTTCGCCATCCATAACCACGGGCCGGAAGATAAGATCTGGCATTCCCCGCTTGACGTCTTGAAGGCAGTCTCCAATATGGATCCGCGTATGGGGTGCTGCATTGATGTGGGGCACACGGTGCGTGCCGGCACTGATGTGGTTGAGGCCATCAAGCAAGTGGGTCCGCGTCTGTTCAACATGCACATGAAGGACCTGACGAGTTTTGATTCCAAAGAGAGCCAGGTCGCCGTCGGGGATGGCAAAATGCCGGTTCGACAAATTTTTGAGACGTTGATTGCGACGAAGTACAAGGGCTTCGTAGATTTGGAATACGAAGTTCACGCCGACGATCCAATGCCAGGGGTAACCAGCAGTTTCGCCTACATGCGCCGCGTTCTGGCCGGCATGGGCTATTCCACACACAGCTGAACAGGATGCGGAAGAAGTTGGAGAGGTCGACTGAGTATTGAGTGGGTGGCCCAGGTCTCGCTTTTGAGACCTGGGCCACCCACTTATTTATTCGTACGCGCCATCACTGGAAAGACGGCATCATGTGCAGTTCCGGAATCGCAGCCCGTGGCGGCAGTTTGGCGACGTACAAAATCGTCTCCGCAACATCCTCCGGCTGCAAAGCCTTTGCCAAGGTCTCGGGGTCCGGCTTCACCGGCCTTTGTTCCAATAGTTCTGTATCGACAAGGCCCGGGCAGATGACCGACGTTCTGATGTTATTTTGCTTTTCTTCCATGCGGATCGCATGAGCCATGCCGAGCATGCCGCGCTTGGACGCCTGGTAAGCGGCACCAGAAACGTCTGTGATCACTCCGCTGATCGACGAGATGTAAATCAGATGGCCCGCACCAGCACTGCGCATGGAGGGCAGAACCGCATGCGTGGCATAGAAGGCTCCATTCAGATTGACCTCAATCACTGAATTCCATAACTCGGGCGTCAGGCGGTCCATTGCCCGATCGCGGATATTGGTGCCGGTGGCAAACACGAGGACATCGATTTTTCCAAATTGTCGAAGTGTGTCCTGGGCAAGCTGCTGCATGTCGCTGGGCTTCGACGCATCGCCAGTCCGAACCGTAATTTCCCGTTGCTCTCCCGCCAGATGCTGTTTAAGAGTTTGTAACCGATCCGCGCGGCGCGCGGCTGCGACCACCTTCGCGCCATCTCGTGCGAACAGCACAGCGGCCGCGCGGCCAATCCCACTGGAAGCCCCAACGATCACGACCACCTGGCCGTTTAAAGAAGTAAGCATTCTGTACCCCACTCGAATAGTGATCCTAGCATGCAGCGAATTGCGTCTTAGATCTACGACCTAGCAGGCTCTTTGCAAAATCATTCGCGTTTTCCTCTTCACACGTAGAGATCGACATACTCGTGTACTGGCATGCGTTCAAGCTGCTGCTGGTTGAGCGAGACGTCGAGTATGGTCTGCTGCTTTTGCGGCGTAAACCGGCGCGCGAGGTTGGTGCGGAATTTCGCTTCCAATAACGGGATGCCCTCGGCTCTGCGCCGGCGATGGCCCAGTGGATACTCGACAGTCTCGGTCAAACTGCTGCCATCACGGAAAGAAATTATGAGTGAATTGGCGATCGAACGTTTCTCCGGATCATGGTAGTCGGCGGTGAAGGCCGGCTCTTCGCTGCAGACCATCTTTTCCCGCAACTGGTCAATGCGCGGGTCCGCGGCAAATGAGTCCTCGTAATCAGAAGCGGTCAAATGGCCAAATAGCAAAGGGACGGCAACCATGTATTGAACGCAGTGGTCGCGGTCGGCAGGATTATTGAGCGGTCCCTTCTTGTCGATAATGCGGAGACAAGCCTCGTGGGTGCGCAGTTGGATGGAGCTGATTTCTTCTGGCGACTTACCCTCAGCAAGCAGCCTGGCGCGCAGTGTCATCGCGGCTTCGACCGCGGTCTGTGCATGGAACTCCGCCGGAAAGCTGATCTTGAATAAAACGTTCTCCATCACATAAGAGCCATACGGGCGCTGAAAACTAAACGGCCGCCCACGAAAGAGAACGTCGTAAAATCCCCACACCTTGGCGGTAAGCACGGAGGGATAGCCCATCTCTCCAGCCTGCACCATCAACGCGAGACGAACGGCCCGGCTGGTGGCATCGCCGGCTGCCCAGCTCTTGCGCGAACCTGTGTTGGGCGCGTGGCGATAGGTCCGCAGACTTTGCCCATCTACCCACGCCAGCGACAGCGCATCCAGGATCTGATCGCGGGTCAGGCCAAGCATCTGCGCGGCCACCGCCGTCGATGCGACCTTCACCAGCACAACGTGATCGAGGCCAACTTTGTTGAAGGAGTTCTCGAGGGCCAGGCAGCCCTGAATCTCGTGCGCCTTGATCATCGCCGTCAACACCTGCCGCATAGTGATCGGGGTTTGCGGGTTGGAGCGGGAAAGCCAATCGGCAACGGCAAGAATGCCGCCTAAATTGTCAGAGGGGTGGCCCCACTCGGCGGCAAGCCAGGTGTCGTTAAAGTCAAGCCAGCGAATCATGGCGCCGATGTTGAACGCAGCCTGAACCGGGTCTAGTTGAAAATCCGTACCGGGCACCCTGGCGCCGTTAGGGACGATCGTTCCGGGAACGATGGGGCCCAGCAGCTTGGTGCAGGCAGGATACTCAAGCGCCTCCAGCCCGCAACCAAGTGTGTCGATGAGGCAATTGCGCGCCGTGGTGTACGCCAGTTCGCTCGCGATGGTGTAGCTGTAGACGTAATCGGCAATGTCGATTAAAACCTGGTCATAGGGTGGGCGTTCCCCACTTACGTGAATGGACATGCGGTCTAGGGTCTCTCAGAGAGGGGCACAAAAGGAAGGTCTTCAGGCCCGGTGTAAGTGGCAGAGGGGCGAATGATCTTGCCATCGGCGCGCTGCTCGAGGATGTGGGCGCTCCAACCGGAAGTGCGGGCCAGAACGAAAAGCGGGGTGAACATTGCCGTGGGAATTCCCATCAGGTAATACGAAACAGCGCTGAACCAGTCAAGGTTGGGGAACATGCGCTTGGTTTCCCACATAACCGTTTCCAGACGCTCGGCGATGCGGTACATGGCGAAATCGCCGCTGGCTTCCGCCAGATCGTGTGAGACCTTCTTGATGATGGCATTGCGCGGATCGCTGACGGTGTAAACCGGATGACCGAAGCCGATGACTACTTCTTTCTTTTCGAGGCGCGCGCGAATATCTCTCTCCGCCGCATCGGGGGAGGGGTAGCGCTGCTGAATCTCGAGCGCCACTTCATTGGCGCCGCCGTGCTTCGGTCCGCGCAGTGCTCCGATCGCCCCGGTAATGCAGGAGTAAATGTCCGAGCCCGTGCCGGCGATTACCCGGGCAGTGAAGGTAGAGGCGTTAAACTCATGCTCGGCATAGAGAACGAGCGAAACCTGCATGGCGCGAACCCATTCCTTGCTGGGCGGCTCGCCGTGGAGCAGCGCAAGAAAGTGCCCGGCGAGCGTGTCCTCTCCCGAGTCCACGTCAATGCTTTGTCCGTTGCGGCTGTAGTGGTGCCAGTAAAGGAGCATCGAACCGATGGTCGCCAGCAGCACATCGGCGCACTCGATCGCTCCCGCCGGGCTATGGTCATCTTTTTCCGGCAACACGCAGCCCAGCGCAGAGACTCCGGTGCGCAGCACGTCCATGGGGTGGGTCGCAGCGGGCAACTGTTCCAGTACCTCATACACGTTGGCGGGCAAACCGCGCAGACGAGCCAGCTTCTGCTTGTAGGCGGCGAGTTCCATGGTGTTGGGGAGCTTGCCTCTTAACAAGAGGTACGCAACTTCTTCAAACTCGCAGTGAGCGGCCAGATCGGCAATGTCGTAGCCGCGATAGTGCAGGTCGTTCCCGGTACGGCCCACGGTACAGAGGGCGGTATTGCCGGCAGGCGTTCCGGAGAGGGCAACAGATTTTTTTGGTTTGAATGCTGCTGGCTGCGGATCCGTCGTCGTGGCCATGATATTCTCCCAAAGTTAAGTACGCTTAGCGGCCGCGAAGAGCTCGTCGAGCTTTTGCTCATAGGCCTGATAGCCGAGGAACTCATACAGTTCAGCGCGGGTTTGCATCAGGTTGAGCACACTGCTCTGCGTACCTTCGTTACGGATGGCATGGTACACCTTGAGGGCTGCGGCATTCATGGCGCGGTAGGCGGCGCAACAGTAGAGGACAATGTCCACCCCGGCCGCGCCCAGCTCCTTTGCTGTGTAGAGCGGGGTCTGTCCAAATTCCGTAATGTTGGCCAGGATGGGCACGCCGGCCGCCCGCTTGAATCGCGGATACATGGCCAGATCGGTCACCGCCTCAGCAAAGATCATGTCTGCGCCGGCCGCAACGTAGGCGGCAACGCGATCGAGAGCGGCCTCGAGACCCTCGCCGGCCAGGGCGTCGGTACGAGCCATGATGACAAATTCCGGATCTGTGCGGGCGTCCACTGCAGCCTTGATGCGATCGACCATCTCCGCTGCGGGGACGAGTTCCTTCCCCGGCCGATGGCCGCAACGCTTGCTCCCCACCTGGTCTTCCATGTGCACCGCCGCGGCTCCGGCGCGCTGCATGGAGCGGATGGTGCGGGCAATGTTGAATGCGCTTCCCCATCCGGTGTCGATATCCACCAGCAGGGGCAGGCTGGTGACATCGGTAATGCGGCGCACGTCGACCAGCACATCTTCCATGGTGCTGATGCCGAGGTCGGGCATGCCCAGCGAGTTGGCAGCGACTCCACCGCCGGACAGGTACAGTGCGCGAAAGCCCGTAGCCTGCGCCATGCGCGCCGTGTAGGCGTTGATGGCGCCAATCACTTGCAATGGATGCTCCTGCTGAACGGCGGAGCGGAAGCTTTCAGTGCCCACGATGTTCCCTTCTCAAACTAGATCCTAAATGGGTAGACTCGCCTTGCTATGAATAAAGTCTTTTCCAACCCCGACGACGCCGTCGCCGATATCCCGGCGGGGGCGACTGTGATGCTGGGGGGGTTCGGCCTTTGCGGCATTCCCGAGAACTCGATTGCCGCCCTGGTGCGGCGCGGGGTGACGGGTCTGCACACCATCTCAAACAACATGGGTGTGGACGGGTTTGGCCTCGGGCTGATGCTGGAGGCGGGCATGATCGCTTCCCACATCGGCAGCTACGTGGGCGAAAACGCGCTGCTGGAGAAATTGGTCATTGCCGGCACACTCAAGGTCACGCTGGTTCCGCAGGGCACGCTTGCTGAGCGCATCCGCGCGGGCGGAGCCGGCATCCCCGCCTTCTACACCCCCACCGGCGTGGGCACCCTGGTCGCTGAGGGCAAAGAGCAGCGCACGTTCGATGGACGTGACTATGTGCTGGAGACAGCGCTCAAAGCAGATTTCGCGCTGGTGAAGGCCTGGAAGGGGGACCGCCAGGGCAACCTGATCTATCGCCGGACGGCACGCAATTTCAACCCCATGATGGCCACCGCCGCGCGCATCACCATCGCCGAAGTGGAGGAGCTGGTAGAGCCCGGCGAACTCGATCCCGACGCGATCATGACCCCGGGGATCTATGTCAAACGCATCTTCAAGTGCACCTCGTGCGAGAAGCGTATCGAGCGCCGGACGGTGAGGAAGACCAATGCAGGAGATTGAGAAGCGCAACCGCATCGTGAAACGCGTGGCCCAGGAGCTGCGTGACGGCTTTTACGTCAACCTGGGCATCGGCATGCCAACGCTGGTCGCCAACCATGTTCCTCCGGGTATCGAAGTAGTGCTGCAATCGGAGAACGGCATGCTTGGGATCGGGCCCTATCCTCTGGAGGAAGAGCTGGACCCCGACCTGATCAACGCCGGCAAGGAGACGGTTTCCGTCCTGCCCGGGACGTCCTTCTTTTCCAGCGCCGATTCCTTCGCCATGATCCGCGGAGGCCACATCAACCTCAGCATCCTGGGCGCGATGGAGGTCGACGCCAAGGGGAGCCTGGCGAACTGGATCATCCCCGGCAAAATGGTCAAGGGCATGGGCGGCGCAATGGACCTGGTAGCCAGTGCACAGCGCGTCATCGTCGCCATGGAGCATACGACGCGGGACGGCCGACCGAAAATCCTCAATGCTTGCAGATTGCCGCTGACCGGGGTGGGCGTAGTCGATTCCATCGCGACTGAGTTGGCGTGGATCAACGTAACCCCTGCGGGCCTGGTACTAGAGGAAATTGCCCCCGGAGTTTCGGTCGCCGAGGTACAGGCGGCGACGGAGGCTCCGTTGATGGTTAGCCCAGCTTAAAATCAATCAGTTGAAATCACTCGAGAGTGTTGCCGCCGTTGACTGAGATCTTCTGCCCAGTGATGAATCTCCCCGACTCACCGGCGAGAAAGGCGACTGTATTGGCCACGTCTTCGGCCGTTCCCATATGCTTCATGGGCACTCTTTCGGTGTAGGAGTGCATCTCAGCCTCGGTTGAATGCAGGTGGCGCTCGGTGGGGATCCAGCCTGGAGCGATCAGGTTCACAGTAATGCCGGTGGGGCCAGTTCGCGGGCCCAGGATCGCGTCTGCCCTAACTGCGCGCCTTTGGCCGCTACGTAATTGGCGAACATGGGATTGCCGATCTCGAATACTTCGCTCCCGATTTGAATGATTCTGCCGAAACCGCGGCTCTTCATGCCGGCGACCACTTCCTTCAAAATGAGCAGGGGCGATTTTACGAAAAACTCCAGCTGGTCCAGGTATCGTTCCCAGGTTTGCTCTTCAATGGTCAGAAACGGTTGCGGACCGGTCGCATTCATGACCGCGATGTCGATGTGCTGATAGGTCTGGTTGACGGCCTGGATCATTTTCGCGACGTCTGCTTCCTGGCGCACATCCGCATAGAAGGCAGCCGCTTCCCCGCCCTGCTGCTTGATCTGCGCGCAGACTTGCTCGGCACGGTCACGTTTGGCGAAATAATTGACCGCAACCTTGGCGCCCCTGGCGCCAAGTTCCAACGCAATCGCCGCGCCCAGACCCCGCGAAGCGCCCGTAACCAGAGCCGTTCGGCCCTCTAGAGTTTTCATGTCTAAGAAACGCTAAGCGAGGAGTGTCGTCGTGTCAAACCAGTGGTTCGCTTGGCGCTTCCGCGGAATTTTTTGTATCGGGGGCGAGGCGCACTGCAGATCCCTCCACTGCGCTCCTACGGAGCTCCGTTCGGGATGACAAGGGGAGGGCGGATACGTTCCGGAAGAGCCGCGACTCGGATGGACAGAGTTAGGAGCCGCTACTCCGCGAAAACTGCAGATCCCTCCACTGCGCTCCTGCGGAGCTCCGTTCGGGATGACAAGGGGAGGGCGGATACGTTCCGGAAGAGCCGCGACTCGGATGGACAGAGTTAGGAGCCGCTACTCCGCGAAAACTGCAGATCCCTCCACTGCGCTCCTGCGGAGCTCCGTTCGGGATGACAAGGGGAGGGCGGATACGTTCCGGAAGAGCCGCGACTCGGATGGACAGAGTTAGGAGCCGCTACTCCGCGAAAACTGCAGATCCCTCCACTGCGCTCCTGCGGAGCTCCGTTCGGGATGACAAGGGGAGGGCAGATACGCTCCGGAAGAGCCGCGACTTGGATGGACAGAGTTAGGAGCCGCTACGCCGCGAAAACTGCGGATCGCTCCACTGCGTAATGAGCGTATTGTGCGTAAGGAGTGGGGATCGGATTACGGGGAAAGTGTGCGCCTTATGCGCCTTATGCGCCCTAAGCGCCTTAAGGGTCGGCTCGGCCCGGGGAAAGTGTGCGCCTTATGCGCCCTAAGCGCCTTAAGGGTCGGCATCGACGTTAACCGAGACTTTGGCCCATACAGTGGAAGAGCGGCCAGGGCCGGGCGAAGTATCGCAACTTAGCTGGCCGAGGCCGGCTAGTTGTTCGAGGGCCAGATCGATGCGCTCCTTACTTACATGGCGGTTGAAGAGGCCTCTGATTTGGGTCCTGCTCAGGCCTTGGGGGTTCACGTCAAGGGCCTGGCTGATGCGGCGAGCGGTTGGATCGATGGGTGCGGTGTCGAAGAAAAGGCGGGCACTGGCGCGGCAGTAGTCCCACACGGCCAGAGCAGCCTGAAGATGGCAGGGCTCGACGCTCAGGCTGCAATCCAGGGCGGCGTAGATGGTACTGAGGCGCAGCACCTGAGCTTCGGCGCGGCTGGTGGCGGCGCCGTATACGTCAGGGCGCCCCTGACTCAAATGGCCATAGTGATGGTTCCACATTTCCTGAGCTTGTGGACTGCGTTGGAAGACAGCCGTGGGCTGGGAGTGGATCCAGTCCAGTGCACGGCGCAGCTCCCGGGCCAAGGCGGACTGCTCCTGGGGCGGGAGACTTCCTCCGTTGGGGAGAGATTGGCTGCGGTGCACGCTGGTCCAGAGGCAACGGTTGGCAAAGCCGTTGTGAGCCTCACTTCGGCTCAGGTGGTGGAGGAGTTCACTTTGGGTGAGGTGAGCGATGAGGCTTATGTGCGCGCCAGTGGCCTGGACGGGCCGGTGGCCATCGTGGGCGGAAAGATCGCCGCCATCCCAAGCGCAACGAAGCAGAGGAGAGAGCTGCGCGGTCTCGCGGCCGAGCAGATGGAGGACGGAGCCGAACTCCTCCAAGAGGAACAAGAGGCGACGATCGGTGGCAGGTTGTTGATCTCTCAGGGCATGGAGAATGGAGTTGGCTGTGGGGCGATGGGTGGTGACGCGGTGCGCGGCCCAGAGGCTGTCGACTTCGGAGAAGAGGGCGGCGACCTGGCGCCAGCTTGTTCCTTTGCGGGCCTTGCTCGATTCGCCTACGAGGATAACGAAGAGATTGAGACCATGACGGGTGGGGCCGACAAGGGAATGGGGCTCGGGGCCAGCGAGATTGCCGAAGGCGGCGAGGAACTGCAAGAGAATGGCCACGGGATCGGCCTCGCTGTGTGGGGCAAGACTGCGAAGGACGAGGCCGGCAACACCATGGAGAGCGGGATCGGCGAGCATGGGCGTCTCGGCGGAGGAGGATCCAGTCAAGGCTTGAGCAGGCGGCTCGGGACCCAAGGCGACTGGTTCCGCCGAGGACTCTTCGAGCGGGAGGGGACCCACGGGCCCGGCGGTCGATTGCGGCACCGGCTCAAGACCTAATAGTTCGCGGTGGCGGCGTTGAACAGCAGCAAACCTGCTCCATGCGTTATCTGGCGTGGTCATATAAGGACTCCATTACGGTTTGGATTTCTGGATAAGTCGCGGTAAGTCGTTTTTGTGAAGTTACCGGTAACCTTTTCCGAAGGTGACTCAGCTGGATTAGGCTACAGCTGCTGCGGATGGGAATGGCCGGCGTGGTAAACGAATTCGTGCCCGATACGCATGTTGAGCGTGGGATTTTGCCGGCGGTTATGGGCAGCGGGATTCGGCAGCACCGACGGGTGGGGGCGCGAACTGCTGACTGATTGACGTAGACGTCGTATTTCTTCACGCCGTATAGATGCAGGTTGAGGTGATTTCATTACCTCCAACCAGGATTTATTTTCGAGGTATCGAGAACCTCGCTCAAAATCCGCATCGCTAACATCTCAGGAATTTCGGAACCAGAGGGAGTAACCCTAATCGCAGATATGGTGTTTGTCCCTCAATTCTCAAGAATGGGTGCAAAACAACATCACTGCGGCCTGGGCAACATCGGGCACGTCTGAAACCTAGCAGCACAGTCGCTTGCTGTCTTGGAGATAAACATGCCGCGCCACTTCCCGAAACTCGTCGTCGGCTTCTTGCTCATAGCGGGTCTCGCCGCCCCGGCTCAGATCATCCGGCTCAGCACGCCGAAGAAGAGCTCCGCCGACGTCGGAGTCAACTCCGTCCAGGCTCCGTCCCAACCCCGCTGCTCAACGGGAAAAAAGCATTCATCTCCTACGAGCTCGGCGACGTCACCGCGTTTCCCGACGCCTACAGCGGAGGCCCAGAACGCGCTTACGGTGAGTTCTACTCCGCCATGAAGAGTTGGAACCGCTACGATCTCGTCGCCGATCCAAACGACGCCGACATCGTCTTCGCGGTGCGCTTCGTAGACCCGCCAAACACCGTCCCCCAGATCCGCATCGGCGTCGCCGACGCCAAGACGCACATCACCCTATGGGGCTTCGTCGAGCAGGTCGACTTCAAGTTTCGCAAGAAGAACCGCGATGCCGCCTTCACCGCCTCAGTCAAGCTCCTGGTCGCCGACATCCAGACCCTGATCGCGCCTCCGCCCGCAAATCCTTAATGTCAACCAAAGCACTGAAGCCCAGGGAAGTTCGGCGTCGAGTACGGATCTGCTCTACCACGGATCAAGGACAACAAAACGATCGGCGTAGCTGATGAAGACGCGCCGGAAGAGTACTGTGGTCAGCAGTCCATCTTCCCTGGAGGTTAAGGCATTTTCCGCGGAGCCTGCTGGCACCGCGAAGGATACTTGCTGAATGTTGAGTGAGCCGATCTGCATGCTCTGTGGGGGTAAGATCGAAAACTCTCGTTTCACCCCATCTCCCCAAAGCCGTGCGCTGCCCGGCTTCGAGCAATCCGGGAGCCAGATGTGCGGCATGGTTGAAAAGGAACGGTGCATTCGCGCCGGAATCCAGCGTCAGCAGCAACTGCCGCGCCGCCGAAGCCGGAAAGATGAACCGGGATGATGAGCAGCGTGGTCAAGGGTACTTCGTCTGGCGTCTGAGGTGGTGTCACCAACGCGATGTGCCCTCCTTTCACGGCTGCCTGCATCACCTTGGTGTCGTCGAGGCAAAGCATGCTGTGCGCGTAGTCCATCAGCACGTCGAAATGCCCCAGAAAATCCCCTCCGATAATGCCTCGAAAGTGGAGATCGGCTGCCTGCAGAGGCTGGAGGTCCTGCACCACAACGGGATCGTTTGCAACCGAGTGCGAGCCGGCTTCCAGCAAGTCCAGATACGCAAATGAAGCATGCGTACTGAAACCGACACCGACGACCTCAGCCGGCCCTTGGGTCTTCAGGTGAAGTTCGGTTGCCAGCAATGGATCCACGATCGTGAACCCGGTGCCTGTATCCAGCAGAAATGGGTAGGGGCCGGTATGGTTAATGACTACCGGCAGAATGATTCGGTAACGCTGGACGAGGTGGAAGGGTAGACTGGCAATATTTCCCGGGCAGCGTGGTTGTGAGTGAAGTGTGGGCAGGGTTATGGCGGCGAGACTGATGGAAGCTAAGCACTTGATAAGCGACATTGGCGATCACCTCAGCCGGGTTGGCTGGGTGAACTCTCTGCGCGTGGCTCTGCATGGTCATGATGGGCTCCTGATCATTCCCTAAAGCGGGTGATGAATTCATGACGGAGCATAAGTGCTTTGTTTTCACCTTCGCGGATGTGGAGGTGCGAGAACGCGAGTTCTCCATCGTTAAGGCAGGCGAGTTGTTGCCGGTCGAGCCGAAAGCCTTTCGAGTCCTGCTCTTCCTGCTTCGCAGTCCCCATCGATTGATCACAAAAGACGAGCTTCTCGATGCGGTCTGGAGCGATTGCGCCGTTTCCGACAATTCGCTCACCCGCAGTGTTGCGCTGCTTCGGCGGTTGCTGGGGGACGATACGCACGAGCCCCGCTACATCGCCACCGTGCCCACCGTCGGGTATCGCTTCCTCTGCGATGTGAAGGTTGTGGAGGACGGTTTCGCCGGGCCGAATGCGGCTGGTTTGCCCCAACCGCAAGACAACGATGAAGTTGCGCCACTACAGGGAACGCCTGGTGTGGAAGCCACTCCGCATCGCCCTAGCGATCCTCTGGGAGCTGCACTTGCAGCGGGCGGGACGCCGAAACGCTGGAAAGTGATTGTTCCCGCTGCCGCGACTGTGCTGGCGTGCTTCGTCGCCGGTTACTTCTATCTTCACCGGGCACATCACGGCACGCCGATACTCACGGATAAGGACACCATCGTCCTAGCTGACTTCACGAATACCACGGGCGAATTGGTCTTCGACGACACGCTGAAGCAGGGACTTTCGATACAACTTGAGCAATCTCCCTTTCTCGACCTCGTTTCCGAGCGCAAGGTGAATGAGACCTTGAGGTTGATGGGCCGTCCCGCCGGTGACCGCTTGACCCCCGAGGTCACGCGCGAAGTTTGCCAGCGCACGGCCAGCAAGGCCATGCTGACTGGCTCGATTGCCAGGCTGGGCAGTCAGTACGTGATTGGCTTAAGAGCGGTGGCCTGCAACACGGGCGACATGCTGGCGGAAGCGCAGCAGCAAGCAGCGGGCAAGGAAGCGGTGCTCAAGGCTCTCGACAATGCGGCGATCAGCTTGCGCGACAAGCTGGGCGAATCGCTCAGCTCGGTACAGAGATACGCCACGCCCTTGGAGGAGGCGACCACGCCATCGCTGGAGGCGCTAAAGGCCTACAGCCTGGGGCGGAAGACGTTTTTTGCCAGAGGGTACACCGCCGAGCTGCCGTTCCTCAAGCGGGCGGTGGAACTCGACCCAAATTTCGCCATAGCCTACCGGGCCATGTCGATCGTGTACGGCGCCCTCAGCGAGCCAGGGCGGGAGACCGAGAATATCCGCAAGGCTTACGAACTGCGGGAAAAGGTCAGCGAGCGGGAGCGGTTCTACATCGAGGCAAACTACTACTGGACTGGGACGGGAGAACTGGAGAAGGCGGTGACCGCATACGAGCTGTGGCGTCAGACCTATCCCAGGGACCAGGCGCTTTACGACCACCTGGGATCTATTTACAGAAATCTTGGAAACCCGGAAAAGGCATTGGAGGAGGCCCGCGAGGCAGTGCGCCTGGAGCCAAACTCTGCGTCCAACTACGAGGTCCTCGGCACCGACTGCATGAGCCTCGACCGGCTGGATGAGGCGGAAGCGGTGTTCAAGCAAGCTGAGGAGCGCAGGCTGGAGAGCGAGTGGTTGGTTGTACTCCGCTACCAGTTGGCCTTCCTGACGGGTGATGCGGGGCAGATGGCGCAGTTGGCCTCCGCCGCCATGGGCAAGCCGGGCACAGAAGACCTGATGCTGGAGTGCGCAAGCGAACACGGAGGCCTGGTACGGGCGATTGAAGGCCGCACGCGAATTAACTCGCCGGGCGACGGATTCAGCTCAGCACAACGACGCCAAAGAAGCCGCCGCAGCCTATCTGGCACAGGGAGCGCTACGCGAGGTGGAATCGGGCAACCGGGAGCAGGCGCGTGCCGATGCCGATGCTGCCGTGAAGCTGGCCCCGAACCGCTACGTGCGGGCAATGGCGGCACTGGCCCTGGCTCGGGCAGGCGATACGGCAAGGGCGGAGAAGCTGGCGGCCCAACTCGACCAGACCTTCCCGCTGGACACGCTGGTCCAGAGGTATTGGCTGCCTACGATCCGGGCGGCTGTCGCCTTACAGCGCAAAGATCCGAACCGGGCGGTCGAACTACTGCGGGTGGCGAGCGCGATAGAACTGGGGGGCGAAGGCAACCGATTATTCCCGGTCTATTTGCGTGGCGAAGCCTATCTTGTGCTCCATGACGGAAATCGGGCGGCAGCAGAATTTCAGAAGTTCATCGACCATCACAGCCTGATGGGGAACTTCGCATGGGGCGCACTGGCTCACTTGCAACTCGGCAGAGCGTTTGCTTTGTCGGGAGATAAGATCAAGGCAAAGACTGCCTACCAGGATTTCCTCACGCTCTGGAAGGATGCCGACCCCGATATCCCCATCCTGAAAGAAGCCAAGGCAGAATACGCCATCCTGCAGTGAGCGACCATCGGAGCCCCTTGCGGGCGTTTCGATCCAGCGGCAATTCCGTATCCGTAGTGCCTGTAAAGTCTCGTTATCGATAAGTTCCATCAGCCAGGGCGCGGCGCGGTCAAGTTAATATGAAAATCCCGTTTCACGGGAAGGTGGCTGTAGTGATCAATATGAATCTTGAAGCGCGGGGCCGGAAGGCTGGACAAACCAAGCCTTGCTCACGTGTTTTGCACGCTTGGCAGCGTGACCGTAGATATCCTTTCAATCGAGGGTCCGTCGAACCTCCCAGAGGAGATCATCGCCATGTTGACTGCTACCGAGGAGAGCCGTTGTCGTTGGAGAGCCACGCTCATCCCCATCGCAGGTGGGATTTATATCCTAATGCTGCTCGCTTCGATCCGCGTATCAGCGCAAACCCAATCGCCCAAAAATGCTGCTGTGCCTCAGGGTTGGAGCCTGGCAGGAAGCAACCCTACCAACTATGAGACCGGTCTAGATCCGCAGGCGAGCTACCATGGTTTCCCAAGTGCTTACTTGAAGGCCAAACAGTCAGCAATGGAAGGGTTTGGCACTCTCATGCAGGAATTCAGTGCAGGTGAATATGCCGGAAAGCGAGTCAGACTAAGAGCATCTGTGAAAGCCGAAGAGGTAGATGATTGGGCTGGACTATGGATGAGGGTTGACAAGGGCCCCACAGCCGTTAGCTTCGACAACATGATGGACCGGCCAATTAAAGGCACAACCACATGGCAGGATTACGAAGTGATTCTCGACGTACCCCAAGACGCGACGCACATAGCCCTTGGCATTCTCCTAAGTAAATCAGGATCGGTTTGGCTGAACGGTGTGAAGTTCGAGAGTGTCGGTTTAGACGTGCCGACAACCGCCAAGGCTCCGAAGCGGCTCCCGGAAGGTCCGACCAACCTGAACTTTGAAAACTAGTCGACCACCGCGTGCCCGGCGAAGATCAATTGCCCACCTTAAGCAGGGACCCATGTACGAGGTGCCCGCAAAGCCTCGTTTTCAGTAAATTCCCCAGCCAGGCGAGTCTGGCTGGCAAGTTACCCAAAATCCCGTTTTCAAGGAACTTCAGTCCGATGACCGCTATCGGAACAGCTTGATGCGGCCAGATTCTTCCCGAGCCATGAACCCTTCAAGGGTGCTGGTGATGAGAGCGCCGTTTACTTTTACCCGCGATCTTACGGTCAAGGGGAACAGTGATTCTGCACGCCTGTTTAGTGATTGATAGGCGTGAGCAACAGTCGCCTCGATGTTACCCGCGAATCGAAGCGAACCCAGCCAGAAGCCAATTTGCCTTTCAGCCATGAATACATGCGGCTGGGTGCAGCCGAAATCGCCCGGCTCGCCAGAGTAGACGTATCCGGCCCCCGCGCTGCCATCAGCGAAGGTGACATCAGCAGCCATGACATAAGACCCTGGTGCATACCCTAGCAATTCACTCGCTACCGCAGGTCGGAGAGTAGCTTCGTCCTGACCCTCCACATCCTCCTCATTCGAGCAGAACTCCCAAAGGGGATGTTCCTTTAGATCCTGATCGGAAAGGCAGTGTACCTGTCGGCGCGTGTTTGCTAATGGGTCTTCCATGGGGATAGTGTGCAGCACACGCACACTCCCTGAAAAGTCGATTATCGGTTAACTTCAACGCGAGGTTCCTAGTTTACCCTTTCCGATAACTTGCCTCCGCGCCGAGGAGACTTCCGGATCCACATCGAGGTGTTTGCCATCGCTAAACGAGAGTGGCTGGCCGGGCCAGTAGACCGCGGCCCTCAGCGGCTTCTAAAGCCGGACCTGTTTTCAAGCAGTTACGTACGGGCTGAAGCCCGTACCCTTCAAGAAACAGAGTTTTTCCGCAGCCTCTGAAGTCCGGGGCTACACCAATCCGCTGCCCCGGGACTTGAAGCCCGATATATTCCCTATCATTTAGGGCCCGACTGACGTCGTGCCCTGATACAGCGGAGTTTTTCCGCAGCCTGTAAAGCCCGGCGACTTTCGACCAGTTGCGGCACGGCTTAACAGGCTGGGGCCTGGGCGTTCCGCGTAGGCCCATCTGCGGGGAGAAACCCAATCTCCTAAGGAACAAGTCTGCTTTGCGTGGGAGATTGAAGGGTGAGATTTGACTATTCCACCCTTCGCAAAGAACGCGAAGGATGGGGCACCCGTTGATTGGTGGAGGGGAGAGAGCGCAAAAGCGTTGCTCAGAAGCGAGACCTGGGCCACCCACTCATAGTCTGGAGGTTGCAGTTTTATTTTCGACAGAACGAAGCGTTTAGCCCGTACCATTCATGGACGATGAAGCGGTCTGGCCATGTGCGTTGGTGGATTGTTTGGACACTGTTTTTCTCGACGGTCACGAATTACATCAGCCGCCAGACTTTTTCTGTTCTGTCGCCAATGATTGCGACCCAGTATCACCTGAGCCACACCGACCTGGCCAAAATCGTCGGCGCGTTTCAATTCTCGTACGCAGTCACATGGCTTCTTGGCGGCATTTTCCTCGATGCCGTGGGAACTCGACTTGGCCTGGCCCTGGCCGTCATCTTCTGGTCGGTCGTCAATATCTTTACCGGATTTGCCAGTACTGTCTTTGGGTTTGCGTCCTTCCGCTTTCTGCTTGGCATCGGTGAGGGTTTCAATTGGCCGGCAGCCAGCAAGACCGTGGCTGAGTGGTTCCCGAGCCAGGAACGCAGCGTCGCCGTGGCCATCTTCGATAGCGGGTCGAGCGTCGGCGGCGCCTTAGCCGCTTTCGTGATTCCCTGGATCGCCATCGAGTTTGGGTGGCGCTGGTCCTTTGTTTTTTCTGGACTGCTTGGCTTTGTATGGCTGGCAATATGGCTGCGCGTCTACCATCCGCTGGACCGCCATCCGCGCGTGACCGCGGAGGAGACGGCACTCATCCGCGCCGGCCAGGATACGCCTCGCACTTCTGCACAGCAAGGAATGCGACGCTATCTCGAGCTGTTCAGGAATCGCAATGTCTGGGGCATCGTTCTCGGCCGGGCATTGACCGATCCCATCTGGTGGTTCTATGTCTTTTGGCTGCCACAATATCTAAGCGACGCGCGCGGTTTCAGTCTCAAACGCATTGCGCTGTTTGCCTGGATGCCCTTCGTTGCCGCCGATATTGGTAACTTCACCGGTGGCTTGATCTCGGGGTATTGCATTCGCCGGGGCGTGCCGGTGGTACGCGCCCGCCTGTGGGTCTGCGCCATTAGCTGCCTGCCTATCCTCGCCGGAATCCCGGCCGCACATGTTCATAGCGCCATTCTGGCGCTGGCGCTCATCTGCGTTGCACTCTGGGGGTATGCCGCCTGGTCGACGATGGGCTTAACGTTTCCCTCAGATTTATTGGCGCATGACGTCGTGGCCACGGTGACTGGACTCAGCGGACTCGCCGCCGGCCTGGTAAGTGTGGCTTTCACTTTTGCCGTGGGGATTATGGTTGACCGGTTTTCCTACACGCCGGCGTTCCTGGCTGCGGGTCTTATGCCGCTCGTCGCCACGGCGTGCGTGTTTCTCCTCATCCGGCCGCCGCAAAATCAATGAAGCCGCGGGCTGGGTCGGTGCGCACCAGTTTCACATTCAAGCTATCGCCGACGTCGAAGCCACCCTGACCTTGCACCAGCATGCCATCCACATGGGGAGCCAGCGTGCGCACAAAGGTTCCGTGTTCGTTCACTCCAGTCACAATTGCGCGGAACTTGTCACCAATGCGATTTGCCAACGCTACAGCCGCGATCCGCTTTTGCATGTCCCGCTCCAGCTTGCGTTCCGCCGAAGATTTTGCGGTGCAGTTGGCGGCGATGGCTGACAGTTCGTCCTCGGAATACGGGGAAGGCTTGCCGGCCACCATTGCCTTCAAGAGTCTCTGCGTGATGAGATCCGCATAGCGGCGATTGGGAGCGGTCGAGTGAGTATAGTCCTCAACCGCCAGGCCAAAGTGGCCTTCGGGTGGGTCTCCTGGCCGCTCCACTACGTATTCTCCCGGTCCCATCAACTTCACCACAGCCAGCGAAAGATCAGGAAAGTGTTCCGGGTCCTGTTGCTTACGCTTGCAGAGGAAATCATTCAGCGCCTTAGAATCCGGAACTGCCGGCAAAGAAGTTCCCAGGCCTGCTGCCAATTCGACAATCCGATCCCAGCGTTTCGGAGTTTTCACAACTCTGCGGATGGAGGCGATCTTATTCTCCCGCAGGGTTCGTGCGACGACGCCATTGGCCGCAATCATCAGATCTTCAATCAACTGGGTAGCCAGGTTCTTTGCTTGCGCCTGCAACTGGATTCCGTCTTGTTGCACGACGGCCTGAGTTTCAATACTTTCTAATTCGAGAGCCCCCTGCTTGTATCGTTCCGCGCGTAACCGTTGAGCGATCCCGCTTTGCATCTTCAATTGCGCCTGCAATTCAGCAGACGCGGCAACCTTGGGCGGAGTCTCCGCTTTGCCTCCCAGCCATGCCCCGACACTTGGGTACGCCAGTTGAGCCTTATTCCGGACGACCGCCGGGTAGATGCGGCTCGAAGAGATGCAGCTCGCGGTCGCGCACTCGCCGGCATCCAGCACGAACTCGGTCACCATGCAGGCGCGAGCCTCACCCTCAAGCAGAGAGGTGAGCCCGGTCGAGAGCGCCTCCGGAAGCATGGAGAAGTTCTTCACCCCGGTGTAGATGGTGACCGTTTCCTGGGCGGCGTATTGATCGATCGCCGAGCCCTTCTGTACATACCGATCGACATCCGCAATGCCGATCAGCACACGGGTGTGTCCATCCGGAAGCGCTTCGGAATATTCGATCTGATCCAGATCGCGCGAGGTGTCGTTATCGATCGAAGACCAAAGCAGAGGCTGCAGATCTTCAGCCGCGGGATCTGTCTTTGGCGGATGCGCCTGGAGCGCTGCCAAGCTCCTCAAGAACCTGCGGCGGATAATCCGGCGCGAACCCGCGCTCCGTCATCGAGCGGCGAGCAGCAGCGACGAGATCAAATGGTTGGCGTGAACTCATTCACCCTCCTGGATTATGGTAAAGCAAAAAGAATGGGAAGGGCCGAAGCCCTTCCCATTCTTTGGAGTATAGCTGGTTAGAACTGCAGATGGAGCGTGAACTGCAGTTGACGTGGGTTGGTGGTTCCGCCGGTACCTGTCGGATATGGACCACTGGTGATCGCTCCCGAGCTGGTCTGATCAATAGCGCCATTCGGAGTAGCAAAATTGATATGGTTAATCGCGTTGAAGGCATCAAAGCGGAACTGCGCCGTCACTCGCTCGTAGATGGAAACGTTCTTCATGAGGGACATGTCGCTGTTTATGAAGTTCGAACCAAAGGCTGTATTGCGCCTAATGTTCCCGATTTGATCCAGGCCAGGGCAAGTGAATCCGCCGGTGACGGAGGCTGAGTTGCAAAGGTTATTTCCAGCGGTCAGGTCTGCCCCACCAATGACGGGCGAAAACAGGTGGACGCCCGAACCCACTCCCGGTGTCCCTTGCAACTGATAGGTTATGTTTTTCACGTTTCCGTTCGGCTGGCAAGGTGCGTCACCCGGTATCGAGGCGCCGCAATCGGAATAGCTGAGGGAGAAGGGCAGTCCACTCTGCCAGATGAAAGTCGGACTAAGCTCCCAGCCACCGATTATCCCATTCACCCACGAGTTGACGTTGCTGGCGAACATCTGATTTCGGCCGAACGGCAGGTTCCACAAGCCGTAAGACGTGAACGCGCTGCGGCGGATGGCTTGATCGGGACCGATAACGGCCTGCTTGTCCCAGGTGGAGAAATTGCTTGCGGTGTCTGTACCTCGCTGGTACGCGTAATTCAGGTTGAGGCTGAGACCTTGCGTGAACGTCTTGGTAAATTTGGTCTGCAGGGCGTTGTAGTGGGTGTCCTGGTCGTCTCCGTAGTAGCTGATGCCCTGGGTCCAGCCGCAAGGGCCTCCAGCGCAGGCGGAAAGTGTGCCGTTGGTGTAACGCTGCAGCTGCGTTTGGTTCGAAGTGCCGCCGTTGGCAGAAACTCCCGTCTTTACTGTCGGATCGTAGTGCAGCGCCACCCCATTCTGAGTGAAAGAACCAGGCAGAGAAATTGCTGCCTCGTTAGGGTTGGTGTTATTACCGTCGCCATCGCTCAGGGTATGCGTTCCCTTGTTGCCAACGTAGGATATTTCGACTGAGATGGTTGGGCTCAGCGAGTGCTGGACCGCCGCGTTCCAGGCGTCCAGGGTGGGCAGGCGTTCTGTGAACGGCCGCGCTTTCACGCTAACGGACGAGCCGATGGATGCGCCGCCGGTCCCAGGGAGGATCTCAGTAATCGGGATCTGGCCGGCAGAGTTCACAGCTGGGGGCGTGTAGTTCGACAGTGGGCTGGTCGCGACTTTGCCTACGCCCGGAATAGTGGCGTTGGTAGGATCGGACAAATTGAAGGCATAGCTGGTGGGACCGTTGGTCCCGCTCAGGGACTGGTTAGCCAGTACAGGAATGTTTTGGGTGACCACGTGGCCGAAGGTAGAGCCGAAGACGCCCAAATCAAAGCTGCGCCCGTAACCGGCGCGAATGACGGTCTTAGGCGTCATTTGATAAGCGACCCCTATGCGCGGGTTCCAGGCATTTGCGGCAGCCTTGACGTTCATGTTAAGCCCGACTGGGCCTTCCCCGGCAACGTTGATGAAGCCGGTCTGAAGATTCAGCAGGGCACCGTTACCTTTGCCGTTCACCCGTTCCGGAGCATAGTACTCGTATCGTACGCCGAGGTTTAACGTCAGTTTCGGCGAAAAACGCCAGGTGTCCTGTACGTAGAAGTAGTCACGCGGCTGAAATTCCTTGGCGTTGGTCGAGGTGCTGGCGTAACGGTTGAAGCTGGCCACGTCGCCCAGGATGAAGCTGGCAAAACCCAGTCCGCCGGCGGTGCCGTTGGAGGTGGGCCCGTTAGGAAAATTATTTATACCGGTACGATCGCTGTCGCTCGGTACGCGCAGATTGCGCGCATAGCGAAGATCGACACCGAACTTTACCGCGTGATTGCGAATCGTCTTGGTCCAGTTATTGACTAACTGGAACTGGTCTTCCCTTTCAATGAGCGGGCAGTTGCAATGATTCATCTGCAGCCCGGAGCCGAACTGGGGACCGGTGTTCTGACCAGTTCGAGTAGAACTCGGACTAGTTGCGGTCACGTCGGCGATGTTGATATCCGGCGTTCCATAGTCTGTAGTAACTACCTGGCTCGGCACGGTGCCGCTCACGTTCTGTCCGAGGAACGGCAAGTTTGTATTCCCGGGATCGTTTTTATGGGTTTTGATGTTGTAGCGGAAGTATCCCAGACGAACGTCGGTAACGAGGTTGGAGTTAATGGCAACGTCTACGCCCGCAGCGGCGCTGTCGTTGGCTCCTTCTGACACGCCGCCGTACCCGGCAATACCCAGACCAGGACCGCCCGCGGGACCAAACAGGCTGGCGCCGCTCAGAGTGTCAGTAAAGCGGCTGAAGCGGACAAACGCGTGTGCCTTCGAGTATATCGTTGTGTCGCCGCGAACATCCCACTGATTGCTGTTGAAAATGCCGGTTCCGGTGCCCGCGTAGTTGCTGGTGAGACCGTTATCGGTGGTGAAGGTGTTGGGCACTTTTCCGTTGGCTAACAACAACTTGAACAGGTTTAAGGCTTGAGGCGAGAGTTGATTTAGGGGAATGATGTTGTTCGCGTACGGTACGGGCGTTCCGGTCGAGTTGTTATACAGCTGGTGGCCTGGAACGGCCAGGTATTGGCTGAAGTCGCAGCCAGGCGAATCCGTTCGACGCCGTGGTCGCGCCGGTGCAACTCTGCAATGCCAGCAACGATGGGACGGTACCGAGTCCGGAAGACCCCACCTTCTGGCGCACACCCTGGTAATCGCCGAAGAAGAATGCTTTGTCCTTGAGGATTGGGCCGCCGATAGAACCGCCAAATTGGTTCTTGAGTCCGCCTGGATAGCCGGCAGCTTTGCTCACTGTAAACGGGTCACGCGCCAGGTTGGCATTGCTTTCACGATTGTCGAACAGAGTTCCGTGGAAGGAATTGGTGCCCGATTTGGTCTGAACGGTTTGCACCGAGGCGACGGCCTTGCCGAACTCCGCGTCGAAATTCTGGGTGGCGATCTTGGCCTCAGACATGGACTCGTAGTTAGGATTAATGACGATGATGCCGAGAATGGCATCCTGATTGTCGGTGCCGTCCAGGGTATAGTTCACGCCGCCGAAGGCCTGACCATCAATCTGAATCTGCTTGGAACCTTGCGGGTTTTCCGATGCCGCGTGGGCCCAACCTAGCTGCACCGCGCCTGGCAACAATAGCTGCAGATTGGCGAAGTTATGGTCCGGAATGGGTAATGTCTCAAGGTCCTGCGCCGAGTAAGTGACGGCCACATCAGCGCGGTCGGTCTTGAGCTGTGGGACCGTATCCGCATTGACCGTGACTACTTCGCCGGCGGTACCAATGGAAAGGACAACTGCGACGTTGTCTGAGCTGTCGGCATTCACCTGGATGTTGTTTTGCTCATATTTCTTAAAGCCCGGCTGGTCAACCGAAAGGGAGTAGGCGTCAGGAATGAGGTGGTCGACCCGGAACTCGCCGCTTTCGTTGGCGTTTACCGTGACCGTAATTCCCTTGGAGGTGTCAGTGACCACAACGGGCGCATTGGGGATCAGCGCACCGGTGGCGTCCGTGACTGTTCCGTAGATAGCTCCGTAGACAGCTTGTCCGAATGCGTTACAGGGTAAAAACGCTAGGGTGGCTAGTACGGCAAGGCAAGCCCCTTTGATCCGATTCATCACGTACCTCCAAAAGTTGACACCATTGCTTTTTATTTGACATAACAGCTTTGTTTGAACTGCGAACATGCTTTGCCTGCAATACAGAGCAGCTGCAGGCGCATTTTTTCGTCGGCTGGAAAGTATCGGAGCCGATGAATGACTGTCAAGGTCTTTTTGACGGCGGTCTCCTTGGAAGACACACGGTTGACTACAAGAAAGGCTGTAGAGGCGCCCTTTTGCAGCCTCCCGACCGGTTCCAAAACGGAAACGGAATCGCCAGCGGGCGAATCCTTCTGCTTTTTGTGGACGGCGGGGCTCCCGGGGACCGAGGGAGGAGAACTTCCCCTTTAGACTTCTAACGGAATGAAATTCGAGTATCTATGATTTCGATCTCAACCCAGGGTCCCTCTCAAGCGTTTTGGGTGTTCCTGGCAATCATGGCGACCGTTCCGCCTCTCAGCGCCCAAAAGGCTTCCCCAGATCTGAACGAGGCGCGATCTGCGATGGCTGCCGGTATCGCCGCTGCCAATGCAGGCAACCTGGACCAGGCCAGGGTTGCCTTCGAACGTGCGGTCAAGCTGGCCCCGAACGTGTCTGCTACCCACGCCGCGCTCGGCTCTGTGCTGCTCTCGCAAAATCAAATGACAGCTGCCCTTCAAGAGTTGACCCAGGCCCACGCGCTTGATCCTGGAGACGTCTCGATCGACCTCAACCTCGCCCGGGCAGAGGTTGAGACGGGCGGATTTGAGGGCGCGGTTCCCCTGTTTCGCGCTGCCCTCGCTAGTTCGCCAGCACCGGTCTTGTCAGAGGAGGAATCGCTGGCCTATGCCAAGGCGGTCGCGGGTACCGGCGACCTTACCTCGGCGGAGAGCACGCTACGGAACGCGCTCACCACGGCGCCCGATTCCGCCCGGCTTAACGACGCTCTCGGCACTTTGCTCGCACAGGGCGGTCAACTCGACCAGGCATTGCCTTTCTTTCGCCACGCGATCGCCAACGATCCCACCTTCGCCCGCGCGCAATATCATCTCGGTGCCGCCCTGCTAGCGAGCGGCCAGCCACAGGATGCCCTCGCCCCCCTGGAGGCCGCCGCAACTTCTACTCCCAACAGCTTTGACGTCGAGCTGCAGCTCGGCTTGGCCCTATCCGCGCTGCATAAGGACACAGAGGCACTCTCCCATCTGCGTCGCGCCGCTGAACTGCGGACCTCGACCACACCTCCGGCTCCCATTTACTCCCTCGCCCTGGCTCTACAGGCAAGCGGAGATCCCAAGTCCGCGTTGCCGCTATTCGAGTTAGCTCTCACCGATGCCTCGGTCGCCAACAGCTCCGCGCTCATCAATGATGCGCTGGCTCACGTGCAGACCGGCGACGCAACCGGGGCCCTCCCGCTGTACAACCGCGCGCTGACAGCCGGGCCCGACAGCGCCATTCTGCGTGAGGACTTCGGCGTTGCGTATCTGCAACAGGCCGATCTGGTGCACGCGATCGAGCAGTTCAAGATGGGCCTTGCCCTGGAGCCGGAAAACGCACACCTCCACTACGACCTGGGCCTGGCTCTCAAGCTCAAAGACGATCTTCCTGCGGCGATTCCAGAATTCGAACGTTCCGCCCAACTCGACCCGATGCTCCCTGACCCGGCCTATACGCTGGGGGTCATCTATATGCAGCAAGGGAAATTTCCTGAGGCCGCTGCCCAACTTCAGCGAGCCACAACTCTCCAGCCGGCCAACGGCGACGCTTGGGCGTTGCTGGGCAGCGTGCTCAAGGATTCCGGTGATCCCAAAGGCGCCACCGAAGCCCTGCAGCGAGCCATTGCTCTTGAGCCCAACCAACCCAGCCTGCATGTGCAACTCGCTGCACTGGAGTCCCAGGCAGGCGACAGAGAGGCCGCGGCCGCGGAACGCAAGATCGCCGCTGACCTCAGCCGGGAAGCCAACAGCCGCCAGCGCGCCAGCTTCGCGCTCAATAGCGGCCGCGCCCTGCTGGAGCAAAACAAGCTGGACGACGCCATCCTGCAGCTCAACACCGCCGCTCAGGCTGACCCTACTCTGGTGGAGCCGCACAGCCTTCTCGCCGAGGCCTACGGGCGGCAGGGTAAATCTGCAGATGCTGCCCTCGAGCGACAGCGCGCCAGCGCAATCGAGCGAAAAGGCGCGGGTGGCGATAGTCATCCATGATTTAGAGGCAAGGGCTTACTTGGGGGCAGAAATAGCCGCAGGCCGCTTCGCTTCTCTTGGGTCCTGATGAACAAATGGTAGGGTCCGGAACGAAGGGCTGTCGAAGGGCTTCGCCCATCGTTTTCGGCCCACGTACGCTGGTGCGAACATGGGGCACCCCTGCGGATCTGTGAGGCCCGCAACAGGCTTGAGGGGGAGGCCTGCGGTATCCCACATCTCGCGAAAAACGAGCGAGATGCCCCGAATTTCCTGTACGCAGCTCTGGACAGGACCGCGTGTGCGCCTTTCATTAAGGAAAGGCGCAGGAAGTTCAGGGAACCCACGAAACTACACAGGAAATCGGGGGTGTGGGGCACCCGGCGACTGGTCCGGGGATAGACTCAAACGCGAGTTCACTTGCCGTGATCGAGCTGACTCTCTACGAGGTCTCCTACCTGGCGAGCGGTGAAACTGTTGCCTTCAAGATTCACGGCCAGCTGACCGCTGCGGTCGATGATGACGGTGTGGAGTGAGTGAGTGAGAAGACCTTCGTCGCGCCAGAAGTCCATGCCGAAAAGGGCTGCCACCTGCTTTACCTCCGGTTTTGATCCCGACAGGAAGTGCCATTTGGACGGATCGGCGTGCCATACCTGGGCGTAGTCGGAAGAGGGTCTTTCCATTGTCGTGTTCGGGATCGATGTCAATGGTAAGGAGGATGAGGTCGCGTCCAGCATGGCTAGCGAAGCGGCGTTCCACGCCTGCAAGGTTGTTCGACAGGCGCCGGCAGTAGTTGGGATTGGGACACCTGGAGTAGCCAAAGGTGAGGGCCACGACCTTGTTTCTAAACTGCGAGAGATGAACCTGCTCGCCAGATTGATCGGTAAGAGTGAAGTCCGGGACAGGCTCGCCGACCTTGACTATTGTCGCGGCCTGCCCAGGGTTGAGAGCGGAGGAAATCGCCGTAAGGCCGCCGGCTTGCATGGGTTCTGACTCGAAATTTTCAGAGGCCTCCTGCTTGATCTGTTCGGCGTAAAGCTCATGGCCGCTGGTGACTATATTGAAGCGGATCTGCATCCCCGGCTTAAGCGTATTGAGGTCCGCTGGAAGCCGTACCTTGAACCACATCTCCATAGGAGCCATGTAACCGGGGATCTCAGCGCAGGAGACAAGAATGGAGTGGGACTTGGCGTTCGTCTCGACCACCAGGCCGGAATCAGCATGGG
Source organism: uncultured Acidobacteriaceae bacterium (assembly GCA_963790935.1). Classification (GTDB taxonomy): domain Bacteria; phylum Acidobacteriota; class Terriglobia; order Terriglobales; family Acidobacteriaceae; genus PALSA-350. The sequence continues at coordinate 101,235 of CAWBRJ010000001.1, forward strand.
TCTCGGCCAAAAGCGACATCGCACTGAGGATGAAGATGAAAGCGAGATTACCTGTTTTCGGCCACATGGTGGGATGAGGGCTGAATCGGAGGACGATCCAGCTTGAGGTAGATGCTAGCAAATTCCTTGATCTGCAAGTATTGGCCTACCGCAACGTTCTCGAAGTGCTGGTGTGTCTTGCTGGTGGGCCAGAAGATATCGATGCTATTGATTACGGCGTGATGGCCCAGTCCGATGTGCTGCTCAACAGGGTTTGCGCCGAAGGAACTGCTTTGGCCCACGGTACGGAAGATAGTGCGTGACTGGACGCCGTCATCCGTCACGGTGACCTTGATCTCGGCGCCCAGGGCCTCGCGGTTTGTTTTAACTCCGATAAGACGCAGGTTGATCCAATCGTTTTCGCTGGTGCGATTGCGGAAGACGCGCATGGCATGCTTGTCTCCGGGTACTGAGCCACCGATCTCGGCAACTATATCTTCGTGCCCACTACGGTCGAGGTCGGCAAAGGCAATGCCATGACCCTTATGAAGTTCACCCGTGCCGGAAGAGGCGGTGATGTCGACGAAGGATTTTCCCGCGTCGTTTCGTAGTAGGACATGAGGCATTAGGTCAGCGAAGGAAGGCTGGCCCATGCCGAGATAGATGTCGAGGTAGCCATCGTTATCGACGTCGCCGAAGTTCGAGCCCATGGGCATGAAGACCTTATCCAGCCCTACCTCGGCGGTGACGTCTGCGAATGTGCCATCGTGAAGGTTACGATAGAGTTTGAGAGTTTCGGCGGAGACGGGAAGGTTCAGATAACTCCGCATCACCTGATCGACGGTGAAACTGTGATAGCTGGTCACAAAGAGGTCGGGCCAGCCATCGTTATCAAAGTCGAAGAACCAGACAGAAAAGCTTAAGAAAGGGGCTTGAACACCCGCCTGCCGGGCGACGTCGGTAAACGTGAGGTCGCCATTGTTGTGATAAAGGAAATGGGCGCCGCCGTAGTTAGATACATAGAAATCCGGATATCCATCCTTGTCATAATCGGCAGAGACAACAGCCTTGGTAAACGCCACTTTGTCGATGCCCGCAGCGTGCGATATATCCTCGAAGGTTCCATCGCCTTTGTTACGAAAGAGCTGGCTTGGTGCGTTTTCGTTACCGACGAAGAGATCGAGGAGGCCATCGTTGTCGACGTCGGCCCAGGCGGCGGTCTGGGTGGGGGCAAGCTTTCCGTTGGCGAGCCCGGCTTGCCGGGTAACGTCGGTGAAGGTTCCGTTGCAGTTGTTGCGCAGAAGCGATTTGCGGATTGGGAACTCCCAGCCGCCGCGCAGCAGCAGGATATCCATGCATCCATCATTGTTATAGTCGGCCTGGATCATGTTGAGGGCGCCGAGTTGGTTGGATAGTCCGGCCTCGACGGTTCGGTCGCTGAAGGTTCCGTTGCCGTTGTTGTGGAAGAAATGCATGGAGTCGCACAGGTCTACGCTCGACGTGATGACATCGAGCAAGCCGTCGTTATCAAAATCGTCGACGATGACTCCGCCGGCTGCGGCAAAGACGTTGAGGCCGGTCTCGCGCGCGACATCGGTAAAGCGGCCTACGCTCTGCCTGGACTGGAACACGATGGGAGAAATGAGATAGCGAATGGGGACGCCCGCGGGGTATTTTCCGAGCGTCATGTAGGCGAGGTTCAGAAGCCAGCGAACTTGCAGGTCGTTGGGCGCCACATCAAGGAAGCTGAGGAAGTACTGGATGGCTTTTTGCGAGTCTTCTGGCTTGGTGTAATGAGCGGCGGGGTCTACGGGCGGAAAGATGTCGATCGTTCCCGAGTCGCGCATGACACCATTCTCGATACCCGCGCGATGAAGGTAGGTGACACCGAGAGCCTCTTGCATGTATGGAATCGCACCGGGAACACTGGTCTGCGCTATCTGGTAGGCGCTGCTCCACTCGCGGATGGAGCTATCCAGATCGCCTACGAAGGCAAATAGCTGCGCGAGAGCGACATGGCTGCGCATGATCTCGATTGGCGCGGGCTTCGGTCCGGAGCCGCCTTGCGCCGCGGCTAGAAGCGTCTGCATCTTCGCGACGGCGGCAAGATGAGATTCCTTGCGGATCGTGCATGGTTCGTGAAGATCCAGGTTCCAGCCATCCCTCTTGGAGTACTGCTCGAAGATGGAATCTTCTTCAGACATTCCAGCAACATTGATGCTTTGGCGTACGGGCTTGTCCGTCGGGATGGATGCAATCTTTTGGGAGTCGAGATCATGCGTTTCGGGCGTCTTCTTGAAGACGGTGACGACGGCGAAACCGGAGGGGACAGAGATGGCGGCGGAATACTGGCCTGGTTGAAGGTGGCCGCCAGCGTCACGCAGATGAGCATCCAAATGCTCAGCGCCGGAGAGGCCGAGGTAGCCCCCATCCTGCGCGGAAGGGTCAATCGAGTGCTCCTTGGCCAGGACCGAGAAGTTCATTCCCTGCTTCAGCTGAAGGAGGACAGCGTCCGACTGTTCGAGAGTCTTAGTGAGGATGACGCCGACGGGTCTATTGTCTTGCTGGGCAAACAGTAAGACGGCGGCGCAAAGGCTCAGAACAGGGATCAAAACCAACCGCATCGAGCTCATTTGCAACCGACCTACTGCGTTATTGACGAGGATGTTAACACACAGGGTGGCGGGTGTCCGTGAGGTACCACGGATGCAAATTCCTCAGACAATTACTTGCTAACCGCAGCAAATCTGTCTACGTTGTGCCCATGCGCACTCCCACTATGGATCGCCGGAGATTTGTCAGCTACTCGCTAGCCGCCGCCGGCTCTGCTGCTCTTCCCGGCGGGCTCTTTGGGCTGACCGAGGTTCCATCGCCGATTTCCCGAGAGATTTTCTCTGGGGCACTGCCACATCGGCCTTTCAGGTAGAAGGCGCCTGGAATGAAGATGGAAAGGGTGAGTCGAACTGGGACCGCTTTTCTCATACTGCCGGCAAAATTCGAGGCGCGGCCAAGGCGGACGTTGCCTGTGATCACTACCATCGCTTCCAGGACGACCTGGCGATCGTCAAACAAATGAATCTTAAGAGCTATCGTTTTTCGGTTTCGTGGCCACGAATCCAGCCGAATGGAACCGGACCGGCAAACCAGAAAGGGCTCGATCACTATTCGAGGCTTATCGATACGATTTTGGCTGCGGGCATTCGTCCCTTTTGCACGCTCTATCATTGGGACCTTCCCCAGGCGCTCGAAGACAAAGGTGGTTGGCCCAACCGGGATCTTGCCAACTATTACGCGGATTACGCGGGAATTCTGGGCAAACAGTTCGGCGACCGTGTCACCATCTGGGCTCCGTTCAACATGCCCTGGACCGTGGCCTATCTAGGCTATGGAGCGGGTGTGTTTCCCCCATGCAAATCGGACTACAAGCTTTTTCTGCGTGCGGCTCATACCATCAGCCTGGCTCAATCGCAGGGACTGCGCGCGCTCAAAGCCGCTTCTTCGCAGGCAACCGTCGGCAGCGCTTATGGGATGGCGCCGGCCTATCCTAAAACCGATAGCGAGCGCGACCGGGCCGCCGCCGCGCGCTATCACGCAATGAACAACATCTTCTTCCTGAACGCGGCCATGACCGGCGAATATCCCAAAGCGTTCGTTGGGGAAATTCCCTACCAGGCGATGGGGTTCCAGCCAGGTGATGAAAAAATAATGAAAGCTCCGCTGGATTGGGTCGGTTTCCACTACTACACGCGGCGCATCGTCTCCGACACTGGCGCGGGTTCATCCGCCGGAGCTCAGTTTGGAACAGAGACTGAGTTGGATGGCGGAGGGGCAGGCAGCCGCGACAGCTATACCCGGTTCCATGCGGAAATGCCCACGGAAGGGCCTCTTACCGACGCTGGACTGGAGGTGTTTCCGCGTGGGATCTACGATCTGGTGACCCAGATTTCCCGTGAATACAATTCCCCTATCATCGAGATTACGGAGAGTGGCTGCAGTTATCTTGACGCCCCTTACGCCGAGCAGGGCAACCGGGTTCCCGATACCCGGCGGATCGAGTTCTTCCGCAGCTACCTTACGGAATTAGCGAGAGCCATCCGCGACGGAGCCAAAGTCCGCTCGTACCACGCCTGGACGTTGCTGGATAATTTTGAATGGGCTGATGGCTACACTCAACGATACGGGCTCACCTATGTTGATTTCCGAAGCCAACGCCGAACAGTCAAGGATTCGGCCCGATGGTATGGGCGTGTCGCAGCGACCGGCCGCCTTGATAGCTAAGGTACGCCTATACTGGACATGAACATTTGATGGCCTGGTCTCGAAGAACCTTCCTCACTTCCCTATCGCGGACGGCATTGGTACTCACGCTTGAGGACGTGCTGGCTCTTGCTGCTCCCCTTCAGATCGGCTCCCGGACGCCTTACAATGCGCCTCCGCGTCCCGCTCCTCCCGGGGCTCCTTCGCCAGTCGCAGGCACGCCGCTGGGCTATCAGTACGTGAATGTGGCCGCCAAGAGCGGACTGAACGTCAAAACGATCTACGGAGGGGAGCACAAAAACCGATATCTGCTGGAGACTACGGGGTGTGGGGTCGCCTTCTTCGACTTCGATCAGGACGATTGGGTAGATATCTTTCTGGTGAATGGGACCCGGCTCGAGGGTTTCCCCAAAGGGCAGGAGCCGATTTCGCGGCTGTTCAAGAACAACCGCGACGGCACCTTCACCGATGTCACCCAGCGGAGCGGCGTGGGGCGAACGGGCTGGGGTCAGGGTTGTTGTGTTGGAGATTACAACGGCGACGGGTGGAACGATCTGTTCGTCAGCTACTACGGGCAAAATGTGCTCTATCGAAATAACGGTGATGGCACGTTCACCGATGTGACAGCGAAAGCGGGTCTGCTGCAGTCCACGAAGCGGTGGAATTCCGGCTGCGCGTTCCTCGATTACGATCGCGACGGCCATCTGGATTTGTTTGTCGCCAACTATATTGATTTCGATATAAAGACGGCTCCGCTGCCGGAAGCCGCCGCGTGTTCGTACAAGGGCATCCAGGTGGCCTGCGGTCCGCCCGGCCTGGAGGGTGGGAAGAACATCCTTTATCGCAACAACGGTGATGGCACATTTACGGATGTCAGTGCCAAGGCGGGCATCCTGGATACGGTCGGCACCTACGGTCTGAGCGTTGCGGTAGCCGATCTGGACAATGACGGGTGGCCCGACATCTACGTGGCCAACGATTCGACCGCGGCCACCTTTTACCGCAACCAACGTGATGGCACATTCAAGGATGAGGCGATCGAAAGCGGAGTAGCCTTCTCACCGGATGGCAAACCGCAGGCCGGCATGGGAGTGAGTATCGGCGACTTCAACCGCGACGGACTGTTGGACATTGTTAAAACCAACTTCGCGGGGGACACGGATTCGCTTTATATGAACGCGGGCAACGGAGAGTTCGAGGACCGGACTTACCTGGCGGGTCTGGGTATCAACACGCGCTACCTGGGCTGGGGGGTGGGATTCTTCGATCCCGATAACGACGGCTGGCTGGACATCCTGGTCTGCAATGGACATGTGTATCCAGAGGTAGAAGGTTCGAGCAACGAAGCGCCTTACGCCGAGCATAAATATCTGTACCGGAATTTGCGCAACGGGCAATTTGAAGACGTAAGCGCGCTGGGGGGCCCGGGGATTGTGGAACCCGTGCCGGCTCGCGGCTGTGCGTTCGGCGACTATGACAATGATGGTGACGTGGACGTGGTGGTGAATTGCGTCAACGCTCCACCCCAGCTTCTACGCTGCGACGCGAGTGGGCCGGCGGCTAATCGCAATTGGATCAAGCTTCGCTTGGTGGGGGTCAAAAGCAACCGCACCGGGATTGGCGCACGCATCATTGTTACCGCAGAGAATCTGCCGGGCAAGACGATGCAACAAGTGGAGGAAGTGCGTTCGGGAGGCAGCTATTTTTCGCAAAACGATTTGCGTCTGCATTTCGGTTTGCAGAGCGCGCGTGTGGCTTCCGTCGAGATTGTTTGGCCATCTGGAGTTCGAGATCACCTGAAAGAGCTGCCGGCGAACTCGTTGTATGTGGTGCAAGAGGGTGGAAAGGTAATAAAGACAATGGCAATGCCGGCGTCAAAACATTAGATCGTTACGGACGCCCCCGCCACCAGGGCTAAAGCCCTGAATTTATAACCGGAACGTTCTGCGCGGGTTTGAAAACCCGCGCCCCCGGACTAAAGTCCGGGGCTACACCCCCTTTCAGGATCCTTCGCAACATCCCCAAAGCCGCATTGGCAGGTTTAGACAGCTGTTATGACAACATGCTATGGTTTCGGCCTACGTGTTGGAGAAAAACAATGTTCCCAAGAAGTTGGTTGCCAGCAATGGCGGCCTGCATAGCCGGGGCGGCAATCTCAACCTGTTCGGCAACCGCTCAGCCTGCGCCTGACTCCACCTGGTGGAAGCACTCGATGATCTACGAGATCTATCCACGCAGCTTTCAGGACTCAAACGGTGATGGGATTGGCGACCTGAACGGGATCCGCAACCGTTTGGACTACCTGCAGCAGCTCGGGGTCGACACTATCTGGATCGCTCCCATGTACCCCTCTCCCCAGGTTGATTTCGGATACGACATCTCCGATTACGAGACGGTGGACCCGACGTACGGTACCCTGGCAGATTTCGACCAACTTCAAGCCGCGGCCAACCAGCACCATATCCGCATTGTGCTCGACATGGTTCTGAACCATACCTCGGACAAGCACAAGTGGTTTATTGAATCAGCGACCTCGCGAACAAACCCCAAGGCAGATTGGTACGTATGGAACGATGGGGTTGCCGCCAACTCACCCGGGGTAACGGCTTTTCAGAAACGATTCGAACACGATGGAATGTTGCCGCCGAACAACTGGGAATCGGTGTTTGGTGGCTCGGCATGGGAGTGGGTGCCGGCACGAAAACAGTTTTACTATCACAAGTTCTACCGCCAGCAGCCTGACCTGAACTGGTCAAACCCCGAGGTCGAGAAGGCCATGTTCGACACCATGCGCTTTTGGCTCGACAGGGGAGTTGCCGGGTTCCGTCTCGACGCCATCCCAACCCTGTTTGAGGATCCACAGCTGCGTAACGAGCCGGAGAAGGGCGGCGTCAACGCTTACGGTGATCCCATTCTGGACGATGTCTATACCAGCAATCTTCCGCGGGTTCACGAAACCATCCGCCATATGCGGGCCATGGTGCAGAGCTATCCCGGCGACCGTGTGCTGATCGGCGAAACGTACTTACCGGATACAGCCGAACTGCAGAAGTGGTACGGTGGCGCCGCGCAGGACGAGTTGCAACTACCGATGGATCTGCTGCTCGGCTTCGCAACCGGCACGCACTACACGGCCGACCATTTTCGCAAGTACATAGGCGAGGCGGAGACAGAGCTGGGAGGTGCGCAGCCGCTTTTCGTCTTCGACAATCATGACAACGTTCGCTCCATCGATCGATTCGGCGACGGAGTCCATAATGTCGCGATTGCCAAAGGCATTGCCGCTACCTTGCTTACTACCAAGGCAGCCGCCATGACCTACTACGGGGCGGAAATTGGCATGCCGACTACGCCTCCGAAACGCCGCGAAGATGTGAAGGATCCCGTCGGGATTACCGGCTGGCCGAAGGAAAAGGGCCGTGACGGGGAGCGCACCCCGATGCAATGGACTCCGGGACCGCAGGCGGGTTTCTCCACCAATCCTCACACCTGGCTTCCCATTCCGCCGGATTATAAGACGGTCAATGTCGAGGTGGAGAGTGCGAATCCCGACTCACTGTTGAACTGGTACAAGCGCCTCATTGCGTTACGGCGCGACAACGCGTCGCTTCGCGATGGCGGCTTCGTGATGCTGCAGAAGGACAATCCTGATGTGCTGAGCTATCTGCGTACAGGCGTCAACGGGAGCGAACCGGTTGTGGTTGCCATCAACATGACGGGGCGGCCACAACATGTGTCGCTGGACCTTACCCCTGCAGGAGTTTCCGGAACATCGGGTGATACCCTGCTTTCTACAGAAAAGGCTTCCCCCTCCGCAACTTCGCTGAAGGATATTACGTTAAAACCCTATGCTGTCTGGATCGCGACCGTCCGGTAGAGGGCGGCAACAGGTTACACAGTCAGTCGAGCCCTTCAAACAGGGTGGAGTAGGAGAAGGGCATGAAACAATCCGGGCCACGTGGTGCTGCGCCTCTCGTTTTACGATCGCCGCTGCACCGGACGATTTGCGAGCAATTGCGGGCCGCCATTCTTGGACGGCAATACCAGCATGGAGATAAGCTGCCCAGCGAAGCCATGCTTTGCGAGCAGTTCCATGCCTCCCGCATTACGATTGCAAAGGCTCTCCAGACCTTGCAGATGGATGGACTGATCGTCCGCAGGGCTGGGTCGGGTACCTACATCCACCTGCCCACGCCGAGCGCCAGCCACCAGTTTGGGCTTCTCATCCCGGAGCTAGGCAGCACAGAAATTTTCGAACCCATCTGTCAGGGCATCATGCGCTCGCCGCAGGCCAGAACGCATTCTCTGGTGTGGGGTCATGCGATTGTGGATGAGAGCGGCCGGCAGGAAACCGCGGCGGAACTCTGCCGGCAGTTTATTGCTCAAAAGGTTTCTGGAGTTTTCTTTGCTCCGCTCGAATATGCGGACGAAAAAGACCTGAAGAACCAAACCATCGTCGCCGAGCTTCGCCAGGCGAACATTCCCATCGTTTTACTGGACCGTTGCTACAAGACTTATCCGCTGCGCTCGAATCTCGACCGGGTAGGAATTGACAACCATCGTGCCAGCTTCATGTTGACCGAACATCTTTGGAACCAGGGCGCTCGACGCATTGTGTTCGTGGCCAGGAAGCGTTCCGCGACGACGATCGTGGAGCGCATTTCCGGGTATTATTTCGCGCTGAGAGAATGTGGCTCGAAGTTTTCAGGAAACGTTTTCTTCGGAGATGCCGAGGACGCCGAATTTGTGCAGCATATTCTGCGCCGCGAAAAGCCTGATGCTGTCGTTTGCGGGAATGATCTTACCGCGGCTCGGCTCATGCGCTCTCTGATTGGCCTGGGTGTGCGTATCCCGGAGCAGATGCGCCTGGTGGGATTCGACGATGTCAGCTACGCGAAGTTTCTTCCCGTACCGCTCACGACAATCCACCAAAATTGCCAACAAATCGGCGAAGCCGCCATCGAGATCATGCTCGATCGCATGGAGAACCCGTCGCGGCCTGGAATCGATCTGCTGGTTCCCTTCGAGCTGGTGGTGCGCGAGTCGTGCGGCACGCCAAAAGGGGAGAATGTGACAGCGAAATAGAGCGTACCACTCAAGAACGACGAAGGTAGTCAGAGAGAGCCCGCAGAATGGGGCGAGATTCATCGAGCGATCTGAGAATCGTATAAACGTAATGGTCGGGCCGTACGAGCGCTGCGGCACACTGATGGCGATCGAACCAGTTCGCGACCACGCCATCGCGCTCCGCGAGTCCTCGTCCACCGATGACAACGGGGGTGACCAGCGCCTGCTCGAGATCTGGCGCACCCACTTGGCGGCCATCCAGAAACAGCCGCCATCCGTGCCCAACGATGTCGTCAAGAAGGGTAGACCCTTCAGGGGATAAGATCCAGGGCTGGGGAAACAACGTTCCAGTTGCATTCCCATCGCGTGGGCCAAGGAGCCCGCCTTCCAGCCCAGGCACGATCTCCTGACGGGTGACGGTGGGCGCTGACCCACCACCCTGCTTGAGGAGCGATGCGTCACGCAAACGCGCAGCTTCCGGGTCGCGTTCGCAAATGTGCCGGCCTATTTCTTTGATTCGCGAGGTCAGTGTGTACACGTGGCGGCTTCTCTCCTCGGCATACGTGTCGAGCAGAGCATCACTCGCCCCTTCGCGGAGGACGGCTTTGAGCTTCCAGGCCAGATTGGTCACATCCCGTATGCCCTGGCACATCCCTTGCCCGATAAATGGCGGCTGTTGATGTGCCGCATCTCCGGCGAGGAACGCGCTTCCCTTGCGCCACTGGTGTGCCACCAGGGCATGGAATCGATAGCTGCTCGCGCGCCACAGCTTGCCTTGGCCCGGTTTGAGCCATGGAGACAGCAGCTCCCACACTTTCGCTTCAGGTTCCATCGCCGCAGGTTCTTCTCCCGGCAGAAGCATGATCTCCCAGCGCCGGTGATTCCCAGGGCCAATAATGTAGGTCACGGGCCGAGCAGGATTGCAAAACTGGGCGGCTGTAGCCGGCAGACTGGCGATTGATTCCTCATCCACCAGTACATCAACCACCATCCACGGTTCATCAAAGCCAAGATCATCCAGTTGGACATCGAGACACTGGCGGATGCGGCTGGACGCGCCGTCGCATCCGATCACGTAACGCGCGGTGACGGCGGATTTCGTCCCCTCCTCAGACTGTAGTTCCAGGCTGACATGATCGCGCGCCTGCCGAAGAGTGATTACCTCCTCGCCAAGGCGAACATCCACGGTGGCGTATTCTGCAGCATGTTCCCGCAATAACTTCTCCACGGGGGGCTGGCTGAAGACCATCGTGGGTAAATAACCCATGGGATAGGGCGGGCGCACGACATCAATCCGGCGGATCAGTTGTCCCTCGACCCCGAAGTGCTCAGAGGCGCCGAAGGGCGCGGTATACGGCAAAATTTTGTCGACGATGCCCAGATTCTGGAAGATGCGGAGAATCTCGTGGTCGATTGCGACTGCTCTGGGTATATCCCAGATGCGGGGGCTCATATCGAGAACGAGTGTGCGAATGCCTGCCTGGCCAAGCCAGCAAGCGGCTACGGCGCCCGCCGGCCCAAAGCCAACCACTGCAACTTCGAATTGCGGAGTTCTGCTTACATCTTCCATAGTGACGGCTTGCGAAATTGGACCGCCAGTTGAGCATCCTTGACCTGGGCAGATTTCGGCGGAGCTATGCCCCAATGATCGGTTCTGCCAGGAGGCCAGGTCCAATCTTCAGGGCCCCGCACCACGTAAGAGTCGTCAACCTGCAAGACCTCGGCCGTGTACTCAATGACGATGCCAAAGGGATCAAGAAAATAGGCGAATACGTTGTTTCCCGGGCCATGGCGGCCTACTCCCCAGCCAAGGGGATAGCCATGATCGATCATTCGTCCGGCGCCCCGCATGACCGACTCGAGATCGGGCATCATGAAGGCGATATGATTCAGGCCGTTTACTCCCGAATCCGCCAGAACGACGGCGTGGTGATCGTCATTGCAGCGCAGGAAAGCCATAGCCTTGGAGCGATCGGTCAATTTGAATCCGAGTGCCTCTTCGAAGAAGGACTTCGTCGCAGCGATGTCGGCGCAGTTCAGGTTGACGTGCGAGAGGCGAAGGGGAAAGTCCTTTCTGGAACGGCCTGCGGGATTAACGGCGTCACCGTGAAGGAAGCGCAGAACGTAGCCTTCTGGAGTCTCGACCGTGACTGCCGTTCCCCCGCCCGGTTCCTCGACGGGTGCAATCGCGCGAACTACAGAACCGCCCGTCGCGCTGACGGCTGCGATGAGCCGTGGCAGATCATCCAGAGAGGAGGTGCGAAAGGTGACGGATAGTACAGCCGCAGCCGGACCCGGATGCAATACCAGAACGTGAGGATCCCGGCCGGTCGCACGCAGATAAACCTTGTTATCCTGCCGGGCGGCCACTTCGAGTCCCCAAACGGTGGTGTAGAAGTGTTCCGCCACGATGAGATCGGGGATGGCAATATCCACACTGCATATCTCTACGATCGGGAACTTGCTCACGGAAGAGTCTCATCGGCGATCGGGTTGCGCAAAACACCGAGGCGTTCAATCTGAACTTCCACGATGTCCCCCGGCTTCATCCACAACGGCGGTGTCCGCTTCACGCCCACACCTCCAGGAGTGCCGGTGAGGATCACATCGCCACTCTCAAGACGGCTGAACGAGGAGCAATACTCCACGATGGTGGGGACGTCGAAGATCATTTGACCCAGGACCGCGTCCTGCACGGTCTCGCCGTTTAGCCGGGTCGTGATCCGAAGGCCACGCAAGTCACCCAACTCATCCGGGGTCATCATCCAGGGTCCGAAACTTCCGGTTTCCGGGAAGTTCTTGCCCGGCGTGAATTGATGGGTGTGGTGTTGCCAGTCTCGGATGCTCCCGTCGTTGTAGCATGCATAGCCTGCTACGTGTTCGAAAGCTTCCGCTTGCGGGATGTAGCGGCCCGGCTGGCCGATGATTACGGCCAGTTCCCCCTCAAAATCAAGATCGGTGGATACGCGCGGGCGCACGATAGGCCGCAGATGCGCGGTCTGTGAGTCTGCGAAGCGGCCGAAAATTGTCGGATGGGTTACCACCGCCCGACCCGTCTCCTTGCGGTGGGTTTCGTAATTCAGGCCGACACAGAAGATCTTGTCAGGATTGGGAATCACCGGTAGCCAGTCGATCTCCTCGATCGGATAAGGGGTGGCGACCGATTTTGCCGCTTGCGCTTCCGAATAGGCCTGGGCGGCGATCAGCGCCTTAAGGCTTGGATAGCGAGCCCGCAGTTTGTCGCCGATGTCGTACGCTTTCTCATCGTCGATGATGCCCCACGTGGCATTGTCCTTAACGCGAAAACTGGCAAGCTTCATACCGGCGCCTCAGGCGGCAATGGTACTTATGCGTACCACCCACTGTCAATTATGTCTCCTTGCCTCTCCAGGTGTCGTAGCCTTTGGCCTTTACAACCCCTCATCCATTTGCTATCGTGAGCCACTTGGTACGCTTCAGTACCGCAGGAAGGTTCATCATGATCAGCACCAAACTGCCGGGAAGCAAATCGCCATACAAACTGGAGGCCGGCGAGGGTCTGCGCTATTGCTTCGGCAGCCAGTTGGCTATCGTGATCGCACGCCCTGAAGATCTCGGACATCCAATGGCAGGCGCGGTCCTGAGCGGCGCCAGGGGCTCGTCTTTTCCGCTGCACCGGCATGCCGCAACCCATGAAGCCTGGTTCATCCTGGAAGGCATGGTTGCTGTTGTCCTGGGAGACAAAGAGTACACGCTCACTCCAGGCTCTTACGTCAACATCCCCGCAGGCGCTGCGCATGGCTTCTCCTTCCAGGATCATCGCAGTAAATTCGTTGCCTGGACATTCGGCGGAAACGCAAACGAGATGTACGCCGCAATCGGCAGTCCCTATGACGGCACTGTCTATCCGGATCGGGGCCAGGCTGTGGATTGGGGGAGGCTCACCGCGGCGGTCGATACTGAAGTCCTCACCCGCAGTGAGACAAAGCCGGGAAAGGCTCTCAGCGCTTTTCCAGCCGGACGCGAGCCTTTCGTGTTGGGCCCTTGGGAAGGAGAGAGGATGCTGGCCGCCGAACAGCTTTATACCTTTCAGGGAACGCAGGCTCACAGCGACAACTTATTTATTTCTTTGCTGACAGAAGGGCCGATCGGGCCGGAAATTCCGAGACACTTCCACGACACCGTGACCGAGACGTTTTTCTGTTTGCACGGCGCGTTGCAAATGTTCGTCAACGACAGGTATCTCACTCTCGAGCCGGGAGACTTCCTTCATATTCCCCCGGGTACGATCCATTCCTTCAAGCTGTTGCGCAATGACACTCGCTTCATCGGCTTCTTAAGCCCTGGAAACTTCGAGGCCTTCTTCCGCTATCTTTGCCAACCGTATGACGGTCACGTTTACCCGCTTGTTCCCCCGCCGTTCCGGTTTGATCGCGTGCTGGAGCATATGGGAGAACTTGATCTGCATTTGCTCGGGAGACCGGGTGGTCCCCCGCCCTCGGGTGCTGCTTGAAATCGTTCCGTTGCAGACCGAAGCTCTACAAGGTTTCGCTGGTCGCGGATCAGGTCTACAGTCATGCCGAGGGGAAGCCACGTCTCGCGGACATCTACCTGCCTAAAACCCCGCAGCAAAAGGTCCCCGTAATCGTTTGGCTGCACGGTGGGGGCTGGCGGTTCGGAGACCGGCACATGGCACCGGACCTGTCGCGGTTCTTTGCAGAGCGGGGTTTCGCGATGGTAAGCATCGACTATCGGCTCAGCGACGAGGCTGTCTTCCCCGCCCCGATCGAAGATGTGAAAACTGCCATTCGCTGGATACGCTCTGTTGCGGATACGTTTGCGCTCGACAGTGACCATGTCGGTCTATGGGGATCATCCGCCGGTGGGCATCTTGCAGCATGTGCGGCGCTCTCTCCGCCCGAACAGTTTCAAGGCAGTGAGCACCTCGGCCATTCGAGCGCTGTGCAAGCGGTGGTGGACAGTTATGGTCCGGTGGATTTTTCTCTGATCGATAAGGAGCGCGAGCAGTTCACGCCCGCTGCGGTCGACGTGGAAGGAATTGTTGTCCCCGACCTGCTCCCGGCCGGACATCCCGAATCGTTTGAGTCACGCTTTCTTGGGGTTGGAGTTGATAGCTCCCCAGAGCAGGTGAAGCTGGCCAATCCGGTCACGTATGTACAGAGGGGCGCTCCCCCATTTCTGATACTGCACGGATTGTCCGACGGCCTGATCCCCTGGGGGCAGAGCCGCCTTCTCTTCGAAGCTTTGCAGGCAGCTGAAAATGAGGTGACCATGTTGACATTCGAACGTCTGGGTCACGGGTTCTTCAACAACTCCAAGCTTGACTTCGTCGACCCAGGCACAGTCACCATGTTCCGAAGTGCGGCCAGCAAAGCCTTCGATTGTGGTGCAAGGGTGGACAGGATCGGATTTGGTTTCGATTTAGTTGAAGACTTTCTGCGCACCCATCTGGTCAAGTCGTAACGCTGCCAAAAGCCTTAGAAGTAGCGGCTGCCTTGCTCACGCGAGATAGACATGCTAAAAGGGACATCCCTAGGAGGATCCATGCAAGAGGAGATGTACTTCGAAGACTTTCATCCTGGCCAGAAGTTCGATTCGCTTAGAAATTATCGCGTCACAGCACGAGAGATCATCAGTTTTGGCGAGAGCTACGATCCCCAGCCGTTCCACATCGATGAGGGAGCAGGCGAGAACTCCTTCTTCAGCGGTCTTTGCGCTTCTGGATGGCTGACGGCCGCGATCGTCATGCGTCTTCGAGTGGAATCGATCAATGTAAAGGGTGGAATGATCGGGGCCGGCGTCGACGAGATACGCTGGACTCATCCCGTGCGTCCCGAGGATAAGCTCCGCACCGAGTCGGAAGTGCTGGAAGTTCGGCGCTCAGTAAGCCGCCCGGGGTACGGTATTATTCGCTCGCGCACGACGGTATACAACCAGCGTAACGTCGTCGTCATGAAATCAATCGTGAATTGGCTAGCACCTCTCAGGAACACTTGAGCTCTGCTATGCGCTGATAAAAGATGCCCTCAGGGGCTAATGCTCGCTGCGGCGAGGAAGCCCGGGAACGCTCAACGAATTACGGGACGGCTGAAGCCGTGCCCTTCCTCCAGGACCGCGATCCCACGCGGGCTTTTGGCCTCTAAGGTGCGTCCTTCCTGCGCGATCCAAAGTTTTACCGCAGTCTGCTTTAGCCCCAGATCTCGCGGGCGGTATCGACTACGAGCTTTAACTTGGCCCACTGTTGCTCTTCAGTGAGAAGATTACCCTCCATGGTGGAAGCAAACCCGCATTGCGGGCTTAGCGCCAATTGTTCAAGGCCCACCCACTTCGCCGCCTCATCGACGCGTCTGAGCAAATCCTCCTTGCGCTCCAGGGCAGCAAGTTTTGTGCTTACCATGCCCGAGCACAACAGTCTTGTCTTTGGGGACGAAACGCAGCGGCTCGAACGTACCCGAGCGCTCGTCGTCGTATTCCAGCAGAAACCGATCCACCGCGAGTTCATGGAACAAGCGTTCCGCGATGGCGTCATAGCCGCCCTCTGCGTACCAATGACTGCGATTGTTGCCCCGGCAGAGGTGAATGGCCAAGGTAACGCCGGCATGCCGCGCGGCCGCGAAGCAGGCGTTGTCGGCAGCGAGAGAGGCGGTGAGCATCTGCGCAGGATCAACGCGAAGCTCCGTTTCCATCCACGCAGTCCACTTCGGGTCGAGGTAATAGCTATACCGCGGCGCGTCGATTTGCAGATAAGAGATACCGCCGGCAGCAAGCGTTCGCAAATCCTCGACCATAAGCGCCGTAATCGCAGTCAGCAGGGCGTACGGATCTCGATATACGGCATCGGTGATGCCGTACTTGAAAGAGATGGCCGGAAATTGGGTCGCACTGGGCAACGTAATCTTGATCGGGCCGGGCGCGTGTTCCCGCAAAAAAGGTAGTTCGCGTCCGGTGAAGGGCTGCCTCTGCTTCAGTGTCGAAGTGACGATACCGGTGATGCTGCTGACAGCAGCCGGCTGAGAAGCGGCCTTAGCATCGTCGATCCAACTGCGCTGTACCGCATCGCCCAAATCGAAGCCCTCGACCGCCTCGGTGATGTCGCTCATGAAGTTGGTGCGACGAAGTTCGCCGTCGGTGAAGATTTCGAGCCCAAGATCTTTCTGTTGTTGAAGAATGCGAAGGATTTGCCGGTCTTCCAGCGCGTGAATCTCCGGCGGAGAAATATGCGAGCGCCGCGCATCTAGCAACTCCGCGGGGCGGAGAAGACTCCCCACGTGATCGGCGCGAAAGGACAAGGACATGACTGGCTCCTTTTGAGTTCAGATCAATATGTTGCGGAGAGCGCGTGCGCCTTCCTGCAGCACGGGCAAACAATGGCCTATGAGCGTCGCACGATCGACACGTGACACATGAGTTCCTACGTTGATTGCGGCAACGACCCGGTTGCTGCGTGTAGAAACCGGGACTGCGATGGATCTTAAACCAGCCTCCAATTCTTCATCGACCAGGGCGTACCCGAGCTTCCGCACATCAAAGATAGCTTTTTTCAGCTGGGGGATCCGGGTGATGGTTTTGGGGGTATAAGCCCGCGGCTTCAACACGCGCAGGTATGCGTCAAGATCGGGATCAGGTAACGCTGCGAGCAGCACCCGGCCCATCGAGGTACAAAATGCGGGCAGGCGGCTGCCAACGGAGAGGCCCGCGGCAAGCACCCGGCTAGCCGCTGATCGCGCAACATACACAATCTCCCCCGCGTCGAGCATGCTCATAGAAGACGATTCATGCAGTTGTCTCCGTGATGCGCTCGAGCACTGGACGGGCCGCTTCGACAACCGACGAGGAGGAAAGATAGGAGAAGCCGAGGCGCAAAACCTGCGTCTTGAGGTGGTAGACCTGTCGAGAGCGCTCGACGTAGCCGAGCAATTGCAGCGTTAACAGAAGCCGGCGGATCGATGCCCGCGAAAGACCAGTGGACCGGGATATCTCGATGATGCTCCGGCCCTCGTGATGGCCTTCAAAGCTCTCGATCACCCGCAGGCCTCTCGCGAGCGAAAGGACGAAGTCGGGGTTCCCCACCTGCGCAGCCAACTCGTCGTGCGGAATGGCTTCTGCCAGAGCGGATGCGGATTTTGCCGCCTTCATTCTGCGCTCCCTTGATGTGGGCGATTATCGCACATCTTGTACAGTATTGCACCTTTGCGTAATAATGCCGGGGTCGCTGCATGGAGGTCCGATGGCGGAGTGGGTCACTTTGGCGGAAGCGATTGCGGCCAACGTGCACGACGGCGCGACCGTCGCCCTGGAGGGGTTCACCCACCTTATACCCTTTGCGGCCGGTCATGAGATCATCCGCCAGCAACGTCGTAATTTGTCCCTGATACGGATGACGCCGGACCTCATCTACGACCAGTTGATCGGCGCCGGGTGCGCTGCGAAACTGACGTTTTCCTGGGGCGGCAATCCCGGCGTCGGGTCCTTGCACCGCTTTCGCGACGCAGTGGAAAATAGCTGGCCCGGGCCGCTCGCGATCGAGGAACGCAGTCACAGCGATTTGGCAAATGCGTACGTCGCGGGAGCGGCAAATTTGCCGTTCGCGGTTCTGCGCGGGTATACAGGTTCTGACTTGCCGCGCGTGAACGACAAGATACGCACCGTGACCTGCCCTTTCACGGGTGAGGTGTTGGCAGCAACTCCTTCGGTCCGTCCCGACGTTACCGTGATTCACGCTCAGAAAGCCGACTGGAAAGGGAATGTTCTCTTGTGGGGTATCCTGGGCGTGCAGAAAGAAGCTGCCCTCGCAGCAAAGCGCGCAATTGTCACCGTAGAGGAGCGCGTTCGTGAACTCGATGCTCCGCCCAATGCCTGCATTCTACCCAGTTGGGTGGTGACCGCAGTTTGCGAGGTACCGCGCGGCGCGACTCCCTCCTATGCACACGGGTACTATGATCGCGATAACATATTTTATCGAGCATGGGATCAGATCTCGCGCGATCGAGACTGCTTCAACGCATGGATCAAAGAGAACATCCTTGAAACGGAAAATTTCGCCGAGTATCTGCAGGCGGTGTCGCAGTGAGCGTTGCCTACACGTCCGACGAGATGATGACAGTGGCAGCGGCGCGCATGCTGCGTAATGGTGCGGTGTGCTTTGTCGGTATTGGACTTCCGTCGACAGCCGCTAACCTGGCGCGCCTAACACATGCTCCCGACGCGGTGCTCGTGTATGAGTCGGGGCCGATCGGAGCGAAGCCGCCGGTGCTGCCCTTGTCGATTGGCGATGGCAACCTGGCGGAGACGGCGGATACCGTGGTGTCGACTCCGGAGATTTTCCGGTATTGGCTGCAGGGCGGCCGCATCGACGTGGGCTTCCTGGGCGCGGCCCAGTTAGACCGGTTTGCAAATATCAACACCACGGTTGTGGGTTCGTACAAGAATCCAAAGGTGCGCCTGCCGGGAGCAGGCGGAGCACCCGAGATCAGTTCCTCTGCAAAGGAGGTGTTGATCATCGTCAAACAGACGAAACGCACGTTCGTCGAGAAACTCGACTTCGTGACCTCGGTGGGCTTTCTTAACGGTGGCAATTCGAGGGAGTTGGCCGGGCTTCCGGGAAATGGCCCTGCCGCAGTGATTACGGATCTGTGTATCCTCCGGCCCCATCCGGTGTCGCGCGAACTGGAGGTGACGAGCGTCCACCCCGGAGTGAACCGGGAGTCGATCTTGAAGAGCACGGGCTGGGAGATCCGCTTTGCGGACAGCTGCAGTGAAACAGCGGGACCCAACCCCCTAGAACTGCAAACGTTGCGCGACCTCAAGCAACGAACCGCCGCGGCGCACGGCGTAGAGGGAGACGCCGCATGAGACCCGTTTTCATTTGCGATGCGGTGCGAACACCCATCGGCCGATACGGTGGTGCACTGGCACAGGTGCGTGCCGACGACCTGGCGGCGGTTCCCATCCGCGAACTCGTAAGGCGCAGTCCAGGCGTGGACTGGAGTGCGGTGGACGAAGTGATGCTGGGTTGCGCCAACCAGGCCGGAGAAGATAATCGCAACGTGGCGCGGATGGCTCTGCTGCTTGCTGGTCTGCCCGAAGCCGTTCCCGGAACAACGATCAACCGGCTCTGCGGTTCAGGCATGGACGCAGTCGGAACGGCGGCGCGGGCGATTGCGGCCGGAGAGGCGGAACTTGTGATTGCGGGCGGTGTGGAGTCGATGTCGCGCGCACCGTTTGTGTTGGGCAAAGCGAAGGCCGCATTTGATCGTTCCGCGGAGATCTACGACACGACGATCGGGTGGCGGTTTGTGAATCCCAGGATGCGCGAACTGTATGGAACCGACTCTATGCCGGAGACCGGCGAGAACGTTGCCCGCGATTGCGCTGTGGAACGCGTCGCACAGGATGCGTTCGCATGGCGAAGCCAGGTACGCGCAACTCACGCGATGGAGAGTGGATTCTTCGCCGAGGAAATTGTTCCGGTGGAGATTGCGGGGAAAGATAAGACCATCATTGCGCGTGATGAGCATCCTCGACCGGATACAACTCCAGAAAAGCTCGCCATGCTGAAACCACTGTTCCCCGGCGGCACGGTAACGGCAGGCAATGCGTCGGGTGTCAACGATGGAGCCGCTGCGCTGATCATTGCTTCAGACGACGCAGTCGCACACCATAGCCTGCGACCACGTGCACGGATACTGGGAATGGCAACAGCAGGGGTTGCACCACGGGTGATGGGTATCGGGCCGGTGCCCGCGACTCAGAAGCTCATGGCGCGCATGAAGCAAAAGATCAGCGACTTCGATTGGATTCAAATCAATGAAGCGTTCGCCAGCCAATCGCTCGCTTGCCTGAGGCAGTTGGGCTTGCCGGACGATGCTGAGCATGTAAATGCAACGGGAGGGGCGATCGCGCTCGGCCATCCTCTCGGAATGAGCGGCGCCCGGCTGGTGCTTGCAGCGGCGCACCAGTTGGAGAAGTTTGGCGGCAAGCTCGCTCTCGCAACGATGTGTATCGGAGTGGGGCAGGGCATCGCTTTGGCGATGGAACGCGTTTGAGGAGGGACTTTGATTGAGCTACGCACAGTTGCATCCGCGATACCCGGCACACAGCCTGACTTTCACTTCCCGCCGTATTTGTCGTCTATTGCGCGTTCGCCACGCATGCCGTTGGTCTTGCTTCCCGAGACGCTGACAGAAAAGACGGGGCCAGTTTTTGGGCACGGATTGATTCGTCAGCACGATCATGATTTGACGGCGCAGCATGAAGGGGAGCCGCTCGGAGAACGCATTTTTGTGCATGGGCGTGTGCTTGACGAAGACGGGCGGCCGGTGCGCGGTGCGCTGGTCGAGGTGTGGCAGGCAAATGCGGCGGGCCGTTATCTGCACAAGGTAGACAATCATGACGCACCGCTCGATCCCAACTTTTCTGGTGCGGGGCGGATGCTTACCGATGAAGATGGCCGGTATTGCTTCAAGACCATCAAGCCGGGTGCGTATCCCTGGGGCAATCATCACAACGCGTGGCGGCCTGCGCATATTCACTTCTCGCTCTTTGGAGCTGGGATCCTGTCGCGCCTGGTGACGCAGATGTATTTTCCCGGCGATCCGCTACAACCGTTGGACCCCATCTTCAACAGCATTCCGGATGAGGAGGCACGCCGACGGATGATCTCGCGCCTCGATATGGAACGCTCGGAACCGAGCTACGCCCTTGCCTACGCCTGGGACATCGTGCTGCGTGGCCATAGCGAAACTCCTTTCGAGGAGGCCAGGAGATGACGGATGATAGCAGGCTGATCCCAGCCGGTTCGCAGACAGTGGGGCCGTTCTTTTGTATCGGGCTCGACTATCTGATCGATCGGGCTCCTGTACTCGACGCGGATATGGCTGGAAGAATCGAAATTCGCGGGCGAGTGCTGGACCGGGATGGCACTCCGGTGCCGGATGCGGTGCTTGAATTCTGGACGCCACGCATCACAGTTTCCACATCAGGCCAGGCTCCATACCCTTCCGGGTTTCGGCGCGCAGCAACGGACATCAACGGGAACTTTGCGGTGGCGGCTATGAGGCCGGCAGCGGTACCACTGGAGGATGGACGGATGCAGGCTCCTCATATGCTGGTGCTGGTATTTGCCCGTGGCCTGCTTCGCCATCTGCTCACGCGTGTGTACTTCGAGAAGGAGCCCGGCAATACGGCCGATATAGTGCTGCAGCAAGTTCCAGCAGAGCGTCGAGCCACCCTCCTTGCTCGACTCGACAATCATCAGACGAATTCGTACCGATGGGACCTACGTCTGCAGGGCCAGGATGAGACTGTGTTCTTCGCATGGTAGAAGAGATACATCCTCAATGAGCAACGGCCTGAACTCGTTTCTCTTTTCCACGCCGGAGATGACTCGCGTCTTTTCTCATGAGTCGCAACTCCGTGCCATGATGCGGTTCGAATGGGCTCTCACCCGCGCGCTCGAGAACCACGGCCTCGCCGAGACTGGCTCGGGCAAGGTGCTGGAATCGCTGCTTGACACGAACTTCGTCGACGCCGCGCTGCTCGTAAAAGACGCGAGGGCGGCGGGGAATATCGCCATACCGTTTGTCAAGCAGCTCACCGCTAAAGTGAAAGCAGGCAGCGAAGTGGCGGCGCGCTCGATTCATTTGGGCGCAACCAGCCAGGATGTTCTCGATTCGGCGCTGGTCCTGCAAACTCGAGAGGCCCTCCAGCTACTCGATGTGGCGATCGAACAACTGGAGGGTGCCCTAATCAATCAGGTGCGGGAGCACCGGCACACCGTGCTGATGGGCAGAACATGGCTGCAGGCAGGACCATCGACGACACTTGGTCTAAAGCTGGCCGGCTCGCTCGCCGCGCTGCGCCGGGATCATGATCGAATCCGTTCAGCAGCGGTAAGGACGCTGGTCGTCGAATTCGGAGGCGCGGTGGGCACACTGGCGGCGCTGGGAACGACCGGCGAGGCGGTGTCTGCGGAACTGGCGCGCATTCTTCAATTGAAGGAACCCCCATTGCCTTGGCACACGCATCGAGACAACCTGGTTGAGATGGTGCAGGTGCTCGCGATTTTGACAGGAACACTGGCAAAATTTGCCAGAGACATTGCTCTCCTGATGCAGTCCGAAGTAGGGGAAGCGGCAGAGGCCCAAAGCGAGGGACGCGGCGGCTCTTCCACGATGCCGCACAAACATAACCCTGTGGCTTGTGCCGCAGTGATTGCGACGAATGCCAGGATGCCGGGACTTGCGTCCACCATGCTGCACGCGATGTCTCAGGAACACGAGCGTGGTCTTGGGCTATGGCAGGCGGAGTGGGACACGGTGCCGGAAGCGTTCCGACTGACTGCGGCGGCGCTTGCCTATTCGACTGAGATTGCACAAGGTTTGCAAGTGGATGCCGTGCGGATGATGTCAAACCTGAACAGCCTGCTCGGCTTGCCCCTTTCCGAGGCAGTGAACGCTGCTCTCGCGCCCAAGGTGGGGAGGGCGACGGCACATGACCTTCTACGCACAGCAGCCGAGCGTGCCGCGGCGGAGAAACGGACCCTCGCCGACATTCTGAAGCTATTGCCGCAAGTCACCGCGCACCTGACAGAGGTGGAGATCGATCGACTCCTTGACCCTCGCGCTTATCTTGGAAGCGCCCAGCGTTTCATATCACGAGTACTGGGGGAAGCAGATGCCAACGCTTGAGACGGGGGACGTGCGTCTCCACTATGAAAGGAGCGGCGCGGTGAACGGCCCGGTGCTGGTGCTCGCGAACTCGCTGGGATCGAACCTGCACATGTGGGACAAGGTTCTGCCTTCGCTCGAAAGGAATTTGCAGATTCTACGCTACGACACGAGGGGTCACGGCAAAAGCGGCGTTCCGCCGCCTCCCTACTCGATCGAACAGTTGGGGGGCGATCTGCTGTTGCTGATGGATCATCTCTCGATCGACCGCGCACACTTGTGTGGGCTTTCGCTAGGCGGCCTGGTTTCGCAATGGCTCGGAATCTACGCCCCTGAGCGGTTCGAGCGGTTGATCTTTGCCAATACGGCGGCCCGCATCGGCACGCGCGACGGGTGGGAGCAAAGAATTGCGATGGTGCAGAGTTCGGGGATGGATGGGTTGGCCCTGCAGACCGTGGAGCGTTGGATCACGCCTGCTTATCGCGAGCAGCATCCTGCGGAGATGGAGACCATTCGGCAGATGCTCGCCGCTACCAACCCGACGGGATATTGCGGTTGTTGTGCCGCTCTCCGTGACACCGACCTGAGAGGTGAAATCTCCGCCATCGAGGCGCCTTGCATGGTGATCACGGGAACTCATGATCCAGCGACGCCTCCCTCAGATGGACGGGCGCTCCACTCCGCGCTGCGAGACTCCAGTTTTGTGGAATTTGATTCGGCGCATCTCTCCGCGTGGGAGAAAGCGGAAGAGTTTGCCGGCGCAGTTCTTGCATTTCTTCGAACCTAGGAGCGCTTGATGGATGAGAATGAACGCCACGAGGCAGGAATGCGCATCCGGCGCAGCGTGCTGGGAGATGAGCATGTGAAGCGCGCCGAAGCAGCAAAGGATGATTTCGATGCGGATTTCCAGGACCTTATCACACGCTATGCGTGGGGAGAGATCTGGACGCGGCCAGGCCTGCCGCGGCATACGCGAAGCTTGCTCACGATCGGATTGATGGTGGCGTTGAATCGGGGCGAAGAACTGCGGCTCCATCTTCGTGCAGCCGCCAACAATGGGGTGACCGCTGCGGAGATCCGCGAAGTGCTGCTGCATTGCGCCATATATTGCGGCGTTCCCGCAGCAAACGCGGCCTTCCATGCAGCGAAGGAAGTACTCGATCAGGAAAACGATGGGCCGGTTTGAGACTCAAGTCGGAATCGTAGGAGCGGGGCCTGCGGGCCTGATGCTTTCGCACCTGCTTCACCTCCATGGCATCAGCTCCATCGTTCTCGAAGCAAGGTCCCGCGATTATTGCGAGGAACGAATCCGGGCCGGGGTGCTCGAACATACCAGCGTCCAAATGCTGCGCGACTCGGGTGTCGGCGACCGTCTCGACCGCGAAGGCCTGCGCCATGACGGCATCGACCTGGGATCGAATGGCGTGCTGCACAGAATCCCCTTCGTAGAACTCACGGGCAAGCACGTGACCGTCTATGGACAGCACGAGGTGGTGAAGGATCTGATCGCCCGTCGTTTGGCAGACGGAGGGGATGTGCGTTTCGAATGCGGCGAAGTGTCGCTTAACAATATTGATGGGAGCCGCCCTTCGATCAGTGTGGTTAAGAACGGCAATGCGGATGAGATTCAGTGTGACTATATCGCAGGTTGCGATGGCTTTCATGGAATCTCGCGTTCGTCGTTTCCGAATGGGTCGCTCACTTTCTACGAGCGCAATTATCCGTTTGCGTGGCTCGGGATTCTGGCCGAAGCAGCGCCATCTCGCGATGAACTTGTATACATGCAACATGACCGTGGCTTCGCTCTCTACAGCATGCGCTCGCCGCGCATTACCCGGCTCTACCTGCAATGCCGCCCCGACGAGGACATAGCCCAATGGAGCGACGATCGTATCTGGAGTGAGTTGATCACCAGGCTGAGTTGCCGGGATGGATGGCAACCGGCCGAGGGCAAAATTCTTCAGAAAGGCGTGACCGGCATGCGCAGCTTTGTTGCTGAGCCACTGCAGTTCGGCCGGCTCTTCCTGGCCGGCGACGCGGCGCACATTGTGCCGCCGACGGGAGCGAAAGGTATGAACCTGGCCTTCGCCGATGTGCATTACCTTGCCGAGGCACTTCGGGCGTTCTATCAAGGCAATAACGACGAAGCACTGAAGTGTTACTCGGCGACGTGCCTCAAGAGAATCTGGAAGGCTCAGCGTTTCTCCTGGTGGATGACTTCTTTACTGCATCGCTTTGAGAATGAGCCGGCCTTTGATTACAAGCGACAGCAGGCCGAACTGGAATACGTGGCGAGTTCCCGGGCGGCGGCAACATCCCTCGCAGAAAACTATGTGGGTCTTCCGTTCGAAGAGACATAAGCCGCCGGTTCTCACAGCGCCAGGCGGACGTCATACTACTGCATCCGCTGAGTGAGCGCGACTACACTGCGGCGCGACTATCCGCTGATTTTTTTCCACACTCTTTTTAAAGCGGCAGTCAGCTTATAGAACGCCTCGTAACGCTTCCTGGGCCGACGCATCTTTGATCCTTCTGCTTTCTTGACCGAACGCTCCAGGAGAGCGGCAACGAACTCTGGACCGAGACAAGGAAACAAGGCCAGTCCTCCACCGATGTGTTTTTGTGGAACTCGTGCGCTAAAACACATCGTTTGAAGCTTTATTCCACGCGCTTCAACTGACCTGTTGGGGAATAGCAGGCGGAGTCCGGTGTTCATATCTCCGAGACCTGCGACAGGAACGGATTTCAATCTACTCGTCTGGAGCGTGCTTTGTCTATCGCCCAACACCTGTTGGCTGGGCGGCACAAGAATGGCGCGAATCGAACACAAAGGAGACTTGTACAATGAGAACTGCCCGCATCGTTATCTACATCGCCCTCGCACTATCGATTGGCGCGGCCGCTTTGGCACAGCACAACGGACAGACGAACCTTATCCCCAGCGCGAGGTCGCCAAGGTGACCTCGCGAGACGATCACTGAATCCGGAACATTTCATTTTCTTGGATGGGTCGCGGGCCCATCGACAATGCGGCGGGAGGGCAGCGCCCGTTCGGAGGTGTTGCTGAAAAAACTCTACGAAGGTCCGCCTGGCGCTACCGCGGTAACGGCAAATTCGCTTTCCGAGACGTTTCAGTCGGTTCCAACAATTGCTGTTTGAACCTCGGGCTTACATGAATGTCAATTTGCTTCAAGAGGCCCTCGCCCCTATTGATGAACCCGTGCGGCGTCCGTGCCTTCACAACCAGGATTTTGCCGGCCACCGCATCCTGGATTTCGTCCCCCATTACAAATCGGGAATTTCCTTCTTGTACGATGACGATTTCATCGTAGTCATGGAAATGTAGCGGCGCGCCTTGCCCCGGCTTCGCTTCGACAAAGAACATCGAAACCCCCACATCTCCCTGCTCCGCCCCAACGAAGTTGTACGAACTCCCGATGAAGGGTAGATTCTCTTTTTGGATTAGGTGCATAGTCGCTCGTCCTCTCCAGGCCGGACACCTTTATTCAGTTCGCAACGCCTCCATCGGGTCAATGCGTGAGGCTCGTCGCGCTGGAGCGTATGCGGCCAGCAGCGCGACAGCGCACAGGAGAAAAATCACACCCGAAAAGACCGCCGGGTTTGTCGGCGTTGTCCCAAATAGCAGGGATGCGATCCACTTGCTTAATACAAAAGAGGCGACCGTCCCCAATGCCACCCCGGCGAGAGCAAGCCGCAGTGTTTTCGAGAGAATGTCTCGCTGCACGAGGCCGGAACTCGCTCCCAACGCCATACGCATGCCAATCTCTTTTGTGCGCTCATTCACCGAATAAGAAATCAAAGCGTAAATCCCGAGCGATGCGAGCAAGAGCGCAAAGCCCGCAAATCCCGTCAGCAGTATCACCAGAAATCGGCGAGGCGACATAGCTTTGTCGACCAACTCCTGCAGCGTTTGAAACTCCTTGACTGGGAGATTCGGATCGATCGGCCGGAGGGCGGTTCGGATACCCGCCGCCAAACTATCCGGCGGAAGCACGGTTCGCACTATGAGTTGCATAGCCGGGTAGTCCTGTGTTTGACGCATCGGCATATACATTTCTAAGCCACCCGATCGCTCCGGACCCCCGTGATGGACATCGCCAACCACACCCACGACGCGTCGTCCCCCGTCCTGCGTCATCACCTGTCCGAGAGGGTCTTGCCCGGGCCACAGAGTGCGAGCCAAAGTCTCATTCACGACCACCACGGGCTCACTCGACGCTCGATCGCTCTGCAACAATTCTCTCCCCGACTTCAACGGGATTCCTGCGGCCTCGAAGTACCCATCGCTCACGACGCGAATAAAAGCCTCCGGGACCTGGTCCTTTGCGTAAATCTGCCCTTTACCCGAGACTTGCCAGGACCGATCCCCACCGAGCGGCAGCACGTCGGCAATCCCCGCTGCTGTGATTCCAGGGACTGACCGTGCGCGTTGCAACACATCATCGATAAAAGGGTTCTGTTGCGCGAGACTTGAGACGGGAAAACTCGGGTCGATCCTCAATGCGGCTGCGCGCTCAGGTTGAAATCCCAGATTCACATCCAGGACGCGCAGAAAACTCTGAATAAGCAGGGCCGCGCCGACGAGCAATAGGCAGGCGAGGGCGAACTGGGAGACAGCCAGTCCGTCGCGGAACCAGCCATGCCGGCGACTACCACTCCAGCCGCGGCCCGCATCTTGCAGCCCTTCACGAAGCTTGGACGTCAGGACCTGCAGCGCGGGCGCCAGGCCAAAGAGCACGCCCGTTGCTACCGTCGCCAGCAAGGTGAAGGCTAGCGTAGTCCGATCGACTCGAACACTTTCCAGCAGAGGAAGGTTGAATGTATTCAGATGCGCCAGCTCGCGCGTTCCCGCCACGGCGAGAAGCAGGCCCAGCACGGCGCCGCAAAACGAGAGGGTTACGCTTTCGGTCAGTACTTGTCGCAGCAGGCGAAAACGCCCGGCTCCTAACGCCGCTCGTATCGCCATTTCCTTTTGTCGCGTCCCCATTCGCGCCATTTGCAGATGGGAAAGATTCGCGCACACAATCAACATCACCACACCCACGGCGCACATCAGCACCACGAGAGCTGGACGCACTTGCCCGCTCACGTGCTCTTCCAGCGGAACCAGCCTGGGATGGATCGGATTCCTCTCCGGATGCTGGCTGTCGAGTTGTTTCGCCAGGACGTTGAACTCCGCCTGAGCGCCGCCGATGGTAGCGCCGGGCTTAAGCCTTCCGACGATCGCCATCGTGTTTCCGTGGGGTTTCGTGTTATCCGCTGACCGGCCAGGGAATAAAGACGTCGATCGGAGTGCCGGGGGCAAAGATGCTGGCAAAGTCGAACGACTGCGGGCAGGACGCCGATTACGGTTACCGGCTGATCGTTCAACGTCAGCTTCCGGCCGACCACGTTTGGGTCCGAGGCAAACCGCCTTCGCCAAAAGCTGTAGCTCAATAGCATGGCGGGCGGAGCGGAATACTTCCCCTGGCACTCCTCCCTGGTAAACGATCTTCCGATGACAGGTTCAACTCCCAGCAATGGGAAGAGATTCTGGGTCACCGGAACGCTGGTGAGACGCTCCGGATCGCCGGTCCCTGTCAATTCCTTGTCGCCCGCGCGGTAGAACGCGGACCAGCCCGCCAGATCGGAGAATGACTGGTCCTGGTCGCGGAGGTCTGAGTACTGTTCGGCCTGGGTGCTATGGTTCTCCCCGTTAGAAATAAATACCAGTTGCCCCGGATCGCGGAAGGGGAGCGGACGCAAAAGCAGCGCATTGACCACGCTGAATACTGTCGAAGCGCCGCCGATGCCGAGACCGACAATGAGGATCGCGAATACCGTGGAACCGGCGTTGCGACGCATTCCTCGAACTCCATAGCCCAGATCTCGTAGCAGGGATTCGATCCAGGTCCAGGACCAGGCGGCGCGAGTCTGCTCGCGGATGAGGGTCGTGTTGCCGAAGGCACGCCGCGCCGCATAGCGAGCTTCTTCTGCAGATAGCCCACGTTCCCGCTGCTCTTCTTCTTCCAGTTCGAGATCAGCCTGGAGTTCGCGCTCCAGGTCCGCATTTCGTTTCTTGATCGGCCACCATCGCATATCAGTTCTCCTCAGCGGCGGGCCACATGACGCGTGCCACAGCTTCCGCCATCTGCTTCCATTGCGATTCTTCGACCACAAGCTGTTTTCTACCAATTGCCGTAAGCCGGTAATACTTGAATTCCCGGTTGCGATCGGGGGCTGTTTCCCATTTCGAGGTGACCCAACCCCTTTCCTCTAAGCGATGCAATGCGGGATAGAGAGAACCATGCTGCATCTGCAGGAAATCGTTCGTGGTCCGCTGAATGTGCTTTCCGATCTGGTGGCCATGAGCGGGACCATAAAGCAGGGTTCGGAGAATGAGCATGTCTAGCGTGCCCTGAAGCAGATTCGCGCGTTGTTGTGCCTGTTTTGCCATAGAAGACGTTCGACCCTCGGTGAAGAGTGATGGTAGATATTCGACTATCGATTGTCAAGGGTGCAGATCGGCGCTAGCGGGGAATGAGGTTGCCTAGAAAGTTGCTTCGACGGAAACCTGGAGCGCCCGCGGGCCGCCCTGGTTGTAAAGCGCGCCTGCATTCCCGAAGCTCTGCTCGAGCATCTTGGTGGATTGGCCAAAGAGCAGGTCAGAAAAAGAAGGATCGATATATGCTCAATCGCTCACGAAGCTTGGCTCTTCCGCCGCTGCCCAACGTATCAGCCGGATGTAATGGCCGGCCAGAAGCTGTACCGCCTCTGCCGGATCCAGCCTCTTAAGGTTGAGTCGCTGCATCTACCACTAAAGAGTGGACTTGCGCACGGATCTACCCTGGACAAGGAATTTTTATTTGGAACCTCTCCTCATCCCGCGCCCTCTCATAGAAGTAAACCTGCGCCGGTTGCGGTGGAAACGATAAATATTGCGACGGCACGAGGGTAGATTTGCCACCCATTTCGTTCTTTGATAGTGAGGCTTCGTTCTGATGAGGAGAATTGTCTTGGCAGGCAGAGATCTTCCCTGTAATTGGCCGGCGTTGCGTCTGGAAGTGCTTCGCCGCGACGGGCACCGGTGCCGCAGTTGCGGAAAAAAGAGCGATCGTGAATCGCTCGAAGCGACCCCAGTCCGACCAGGCGACTACCGCGCGCATGCTGTGGTGACACTATGCCCAGCCTGCAGGAGCCTGATCGATCAATTGAGGGATAACGAGAGGATCACCGCAGTCTTCTTCTTTAGAACGAGGACAGGGACCAGATACTACGTGGCCACGAGACATCCGGCTTTCTTGTGACGAAGTTTCGACCAGAATTGGTTATTTGCTTATGGAATTCGCGGCCCGCCTTCAAGATTTTGCGCGTAGGATCCGATCGTCGCTGATCGGCCGTCCTCCCGCCCCTCGGTCGTCCGAGTGGCCGCGGGTGCGGATGAAGGTATTGCGTCGTGATGGCTATCACTGTCGCGGTTGCGCGCGCCCAGGCGACGAGATCACGCTCCAGGTATGCCTGGTTCGACTCCATAGTGGGAGACTGTGGGCACTGACGCTTTG
The DNA here is from genome assembly GCA_963790935.1 of uncultured Acidobacteriaceae bacterium. GTDB lineage: Bacteria > Acidobacteriota > Terriglobia > Terriglobales > Acidobacteriaceae > PALSA-350. The sequence goes on from CAWBRJ010000001.1 coordinate 131,767, forward strand.
CCCGTCTTGCCAGAGACGGGCAACAGAGGTTGAGCCGGGACTGATCAAAGTTGCCCAAGGGCAGTACCTTCACGGCCGCGTTCCGGCGGAGGTCTGTCTCGAAAGCGTGAGACACTTCTCCCATACCGCCTGATCCCAGCGGCTCGACAATCTCGTAAACTGAATCTTCACAAGGCTCTAACAGCACCGTGAGAAAAACAAAGAGTATGCGGACTCGACGTGACTTTCTCAAACTGGCCGCGATGTTGTCCGGCGCGGCCGGCATCCCGGAGCTGATTCCATCCATTCAGCGTGCGCACGCAATTGAACCGGCGGCTGGCTCGACCTACCTTGACGCGGAACATATCGTGATCCTGATGCAGGAGAACCGTTCGTTCGACCATGCGTTTGGCACTCTTCGAGGTGTCCGGGGGTTCAACGACCCGCGCGCCATTCGGCTGACGAACGGCAACTCTGTCTTTGTGCAGACCGATGCGTCGGGCAACTCCTACGCTCCATGGCGGCTCGACATCCGTGATACGCGCGTCACCTGGATGGGCGATCTGCCGCATTCGCGCGACAGCCAGGTCGATGCCTGGAATGAAGGCCGCCATGATGGCTGGCTGGAGGCCAAGCGTTCCGGAACGAAGGAATACGCGCACCTGCCGCTCACCATGGGCCACTACACCCGGGAAGATCTGCCGTTCTATTACGCCCTGGCGGACGCATTCACCGTTTGCGATCAGAATTACTGCTCCGTGATGACCAGCACCTCGCCCAACCGCAGCTACTTCTGGACCGGGACCATACGCGACCAACAGCGCGTGGACTCGAAGGTCTATATGCGCAATGAGGAAATTGACTACGGGGGAATGAGTTGGAAGACCTTTCCAGAGCGCCTGCAAGATGCTGGAATCAGCTGGAAGGCTTACCAGAATGAACTGACTCGCTCTGGACTTGCCGGCGAAGAGGACGCATGGCTATCGAACTTCGGGGACAACGTCCTGGAATGTTTCGCCGCCTACAATGTCGAGGCATACCCAGGATATATTCCGGCTGCGGAGCGATGGATTTCTGACCTTTCGGATCGTGCAGCGAAGCTCCATTCGGAAATCTCTGCGGAAAAAGATCCTGCGGCAGTGGCCAAGCTTCGCGCACGGTTGGACCAGATGCAAAGCCAGATTGAAGCTGTGAAGGCATCGAAAGCCAAAGGCGGCGAAGCGAGATACAGCCAGCTCTCTGAGCAGCAGAAAGCACTGCATCATGCGGCATTCGTCACCAATGCCGGCGATCCTGGTTACCACGCACTCGATTCACTGTCTTTCGAATCGGACGGTAAATCGCAAAGCATGAAGGTTCCGGCGGGCGACATCTTCTATCAGTTTCGCAAGGATGTGAACGAGGGCAAGCTGCCCACGGTTTCCTGGCTTTCGGCTCCTGAGAAATTTTCCGATCACCCAACCTCGCCATGGTATGGAGCCTGGTACATCTCCGAGGTGATGGACATCCTGACGAGCAATCCCGAGGTTTGGAAGAAGACGATTTTCATCCTCACTTACGACGAGAATGACGGCTACTTCGATCATGCCCCGTCGTTTCGCAGCAGCCGACCCGAAGCGCCCTGAGACCGGAGGAGCGTCAGCCGGCATTGATACCGGTCTTGAGTACAGCTACAAGGAAGATGAATTGCGCCAGGGCGTAGCGGAGAATGAGGCGCGGTCCGGGCCAATGGGCATGGGATTCCGCGTCCCAATGATCATCGCCTCACCGTGGAGCCTCGGCGGATGGGTAAATTCCCAACACTTCGACCACACCTCTACGCTGATGTTCCTGGAACGATTCATTCAGCAGAAGTACGGCAAGACTGTATGCGAAGAAAACATCAGCCCGTGGCGGCGAGCGATCTCCGGAGACCTCACTTCGGTTTTTCGACCTTATGACCCGAAACAAGCCGCGCTTGATTTTCTCAACCGGAACAAGTTTGTGGTGAGTATCGAGAAAGCTCGCTACAAAGAGATTCCTTCGAACTACAGAAAGCTCACTGCCGGCGAGATCGAACAGATCAACCACTCTCCGCAGCATTCTGCGCTGATGCCCAAACAAGAAGAAGGCATCTGCCTCGCATGCGCACTTCCCTACGAGTTGTACGCGGATGGGGGTCCTGGTGCAGACGGCAAGAATTATGAGATCCGATTCAGCGCTGGGAACCAGGTGCATGGAGGGAGGGCGGCCGGTACTCCCTTTAACGTCTATCTCCGGAATTTGAAAGATGGGCGCGGAATAATGGCTGCCACATACGCGGTCAAGCCAGGCGACAGCTTGACTCGGCAATACCCGTTTGCCATGTTCGCCGATGAGGGTTATGCCATTGAAGTGCACGGTCCCAACGGCTTCTATAGGTCCTTCACCGGCCGCGCTGATTCACGTCATCTCGAAGTGCGAACGTCTTACGAGCAGACTGGCAAGGATTTGACGGGAAACGTGCTCATGCGTTTGCGCAACGCAACCGCCAAACCTGTCAGCGTTGAGATTCGAGACAATGCCTACAAGACAAAGTCTGTGAGCAGAAGAATCGAACCGGGCCAGGAAACATCGGTTATTCTGCATCTCGAAAAAAGCCACGGCTGGTATGACTATCACGGTCAAGGCAACTGGCTCAGACGCGGTAGCGCGCTTTGCCGGCCGGGTGGAAACGGGAAGGGCAAGCTTTACTGATCCCTTGATGGGAGGAATCGTGTAGCGCACTTCCTGGCTGATAGACTCCTTGCACCAATGAGAGGGAGTTTCGCGATGCCACCGAAAGGCACGTCTGCCGTGGTTGTCAGGACTGCCACAGCCGAGGATGTCGCAACCTGCGGGCGGATCTGTTACGACGCCTTCACCGCCATTAACACTGCTCACGGTTTTCCACCCGACTTCCCCAACCCCAAGGTCGCAGAAGGTCTCATCTCTTCGATGTTTTCAAGCGCTGACGTTTATTGCGTTGTGGCAGAGATTGACGGCCGGATTATCGGCAGCAACTGCCTTGACGAGCGCGCCGTGATTGGCGGGGTTGGACCGATCACGATTCACCCCGAAGTACAGAATATGGGTGTTGGCCGTTTGCTTATGCAGGCCGTGATGGATCGCGCCCGCGATCGTGGCGCCGCCGGATTACGACTGGTCCAGGCCGCCTTTCACAATCGCTCTCTTTCCCTCTATACCTCTTTCGGCTTCGACGTGCGCGAGCCGCTCTCCTGCCTGCAGGGAGCGATTCGCGAACCCAACTTTCCCAGATGCCAGGTACGACCCGCTACGTCGGCCGACGAGGATGCCTGCAACTCGCTCTCTCGCCGCGTTCATGGCTTCGACCGTGCCATCGAGCTGAAACAGGCCGTCTCGCACGGCACCGCCCGCGTGGTCGAGCGAGGAGGCCGGGTGAGCGGATACACGACCCATCTCGCCTTCTTTGGCCACTCCACGGCTGAGACGAATCTGGACATGCAAGCACTCCTGGCTTCGGTCGATGGCTTTGCCGGCCCGGGGATCCTTGTCCCTTCTCGCAACAGCGTTTTGCTGCGGTGGTGTTTGCAGAATGGTCTCCGCGTTGTAGAGCCCATGACACTGATGAGCGCTGGGTTGTACAACGATCCTGCCGGCGCCTGGCTGCCATCCGTGCTGTTCTAATTTCCGCCCATTCATTGACGAGGCAGGGGTTCCAGTAATGGCGCGATCGGCACCACTTGCTCGATCGATGGCAGAAGGCGTGGCGTAACCTTCGCCTTTGCTGCCTGTTCGAACGCAAACCCAAATCCGAGCAACCGCGCTTCGCTCCAGGCCGGGCCAATGATCGACAAACCGACCGGCAGCCCCATGACCGCGCCCATCGGCACGGTCAGGTGCGGATAGCCCGCTACCGCAGCCAGGTTTCCCGCCCCCGCGCCGCCGATCTGATCACCATTCGCCGCATCGATCTTCCAGGCCGGCGGCATGGTCGGCGAGACGAGCGCGTCGAGGTGGTTGGCTGCGAGCATGGCATCGATCCCGTCGCGCCCGGCAATGCGAAGCGACGTCGCACGCGCAGCCAGATAGGCAGGATCGTCCAGTCCATTGGTCTCTTCAGCCTTCACGAAGGTCTCCTGCCCGAAGAGTGCGAGCTCGCGGCCGGCATGAGCCTGGTTGAAGGCGATCACATCGGCGAGCGTACGCGTCTTCACAGCCGGCGGCGTGCTCGCAAGATAGTCGTTCAGGTCTGCCTTGAGCTCGGTATGGAGCACCAACGTCTCCGCCTTTTCAATTTCTTCCCGATCCTTAAGCGTTGTTATGTCAACGAGTGTCGCGCCCTGTGCCTGGAGTACGGTCAAAGCTTGCGCAAACACTTTGTCGGTCGCCGCGGACCAGCCCGTTGCGAAGCGTAGCACGCCGATCCGTGCACCCCTGAGCGCATCCGGCTTGAGCGCCGCCAGGTAGTCGCTGAGGTGCGCGTCCGCCTGCTTCGTTGCTGGATCCGTAGGGTCTGTGCCGGCGATCGCGCTAAGTACCCGCGCGGCCGTCGCAACATTGGCCGCGATCGGCCCTGCGGTGTCCTGACTGTGGCTGATGGGTACGATGCGCGCACGGCTGACCAGCCCGACCGTAGGCTTCAGCCCCACAACGCCGTTCACTGCCGCAGGGCAGGTGATCGAGCCATCTGTCTCGGTGCCGATCGCGGCCTCTACCTCGCCGGCTGCCACAGCGGCTGCGCTCCCCGAGGAGGAGCCGCATGGATCGCGGTCCAGCGCGAAGGGATTGCGTGTCTGTCCTCCGACCCCGCTCCAGCCGGAGATGGAGGCGTTCGAGCGGATATTCGCCCACTCCGACAGGTTCGTCTTGCCCAGAATTACCGCGTCAGCTGCACGTAGTCGCTCGACCAGCGGGGCATCCCGATGGGTTACGTTGTCAAGCAGCGCCATGCTGCCCGCAGTCGTAGGAAGCGGCCCGTCCGCCTCAATATTGTCCTTCAGCAAGATCGCGTAGCCATAAAGGAGCCCGCGCGTCTTCCTCCGCCGATCGATGGCGCGGGCCTGCTCGAGTGCGGTGGGATCGAGCGCGATCACAGCATGGATTTTCGGATCCACGGCCCGCACTCGCGCGATCGCCGCCCTGGTCGCTGCTTCAGCACCGGACGCTGCAGTGGAAGTAGAGTTGGAAGTCGAACCTTGGGCAACAATCGAAATCGCTACAAACAGGGCGAGCAATGTTGAAACCATGATCGATATTCTCATGGGGCGTGGCGAAACGGGTGGGGCAGATCCGGACAGCGAGTAGACTTTTGTGGAAACACGTTGGGAGAGTCCATGCTGAACCGCCGCAACTTTCTGAAGACCGGCCTTACCGGAGCCGGAGTCATTCCGCTGACCTCCGCGCTGAATGGCCTTGATGCTATGCCGGCTTCGCCGCCTGAACAAGACACCACTGTGGATACAGACGGAGCTAAAGTGGAAGTCGTCTCGCTTCCGCAGCGTTTGCCTCCCATCGATCAGTCCACCGTTCCCTGGCAGCAGAAGGTTCGCCGGGTGGGACAGACAAACTTCACGGAATACGATCCCGCCGTCATGAACGTGGAGGAATGGGCCGATTACTGGCACTCCGCTGAGGTAGAGGTTGTTTATGTCAGCGTCACCGGTATTCTCGCTTTCTATCCTTCCAAGGTGAAGTTTCACCGGCACGGGAAATTCCTGCATGACCGTGACCTTTTCGGACAATGCGTGGCCGCAGCGAAGAAGCGCGGTATGCGAGTGGTGGCGCGCATGAGCCCCGATCTCAATTGGGGAGATGCGCTCGATGCGCATCCTGAGTGGGCTATGCGGTATGCGGACGGATCGGTGCAGCACAGCAGTGAAGAGCCTGCCCTGTTTAAGACCTGCATGTTCTCGAGATACATGGATGATTATGTTCCCGACATTATGCGCGAGGTGAACTCACTTTACGAAGTGGACTGTTTCTATACCAATGGCTGGCCTCCGCTGGGCAGCCTGCCCGTCTGCTACTGCTCCATCTGCAGCAAACTCCCCGCGGCTGGTACGGCAGCATACTGGCGCGTCTTCACCGACCGCACGCTGGAACTGTGGCAAAAATATGACGCCATCGCCAAGGAAAAACGGCCCGACAGCTTCTTCTTTGCCAATCTGGGGGGCAACGTACGCGGCGGACCAAATCTCGATCGTGTGGGCAAAGTTGCTGCATGGTTTCAGGCTGATAATCAGGGCCGTACCTACGACGACGCAGCCATTTGGGGATGCAGCCTGCAGGGCCGTGTTTGCAATGCGATCCTCGATGGCAAGGTTGCCGCCAATGTAACAGCCGCTTATTCGACGGGCAGTCCGGGATGGCGGAATGTCTCGAAGGGTCCTTATGAAGACAGGATGTGGCTCAACGAAACGCTCGCCAGCGGTATGGTGCCGTACTTTCATTTTGTTGGTGCGGAGAACGGTTTCACCGAAGACCGCCGTTGGCAAGAGGTTGGCGTGGATTATTTCCGTTGGACTGCGCGGCATGATGCGCACTTCACGACGCGACGCTCCATCGCCAACATTGGAGTGGTGTTCGGGCAAAGCACACAGCTTCTTTATCCAGGACCTACCTCTGCGCGCTCGCATGCCTACATGCACGAAACGACGCAGGGCTTGTACGATGCATTGCTCCAAGGCCGCTTCGCTTTCGACTTTGTCCACGAAGACCGACTTGAGCCGGAGCGCCTGGCCAAGTATCGCGCGCTGCTTTTGCCCAACGTTGCGATACTCAGCGATCGCCAATGTCAGCAACTGCGCGAGTACGTGCACTCCGGCGGATCGCTGATGGCCAGCTTCGAGACAAGTCTCTACGACGAGGACCTGAAACCACGCGCAGATTTCGGCCTCGCAGATCTCATGGGCGTAAGCAAGGCCGGGGATGCCATCGGCACCAACGGCAATGCATATTCAGCACGCATCGAAACTTCGAACACAGGCCGGACACACGCCATCGTGGAAGGCTTTAGCAAGACAAACTGGATTGCCGGCGCGCAGAATCGCGTGCCTCTGAAACCCATTGACGACCCAGCGCTGACGGTCGTACCGGGCTTCGTGCGCTATCCTCCGGAACTGGCCTACCCGGCTCACCCGCACACTCAGGAGCCGGCTGTGGCTCTGCGCGAGTCCGGACCAAGCCGTATGGTCTGGTTTCCAGGGGACATCGAGCGCACTTATTGGCTTACCGGGCATGGCGATCTTCTGCGGTTGTTGCACAATGCAATTCGCTGGGTAAGCCATGACGAGCGCATTGTCCGGGTAGAGGGGGCGGGGTTGATTGAAATGTTCTGCTGGGAAACGTCTCCGGGCTACGCAATTCACCTGCTCAATTACACCAATCCCAACGCCCAACATGGCTGGTTGCAGTCGGTCAACCGGCTTGGTCCGCAAAAGGTGACACTGAAACTGCCACCGGGCGTTGAGGTGAAATCGGTTGAACTTCTCAAAGCAGGGCAACGACCTCCTTTTGGGTTCCATAAACAGGTGCTGCAGTTCACGATTTCTTCTCTGGAAGATTACGAAGTGGCAGCCGTCACGATCGCGTGAGCTAAGTGCGTCTCCATAAACCTGTTGACAACGCCGCCTGAATGATTTCGTATGGGCATACCAAATTCGAACATAGTATTCGAATTTATGAGATTCCATGCCTGCGACTTCTTCAACCTCCTCCAATGGCCCGTACCACGCGCACCGTGAAAGACAGCGCCGCCGGATCCTCGCCGCGGCGGAGGAGCTCTTCGACATCCGGGGCATTGACCGTGTTCCCATCGCCGACATCGTCGCCGCGGCAGGAATTCGGGCTTCGACCCTGTATGAATATTTCTCGAACAAGGACGAGATCGTTTGGACGCTGGTGGAAGAGCTCATGCGGCAATCGTCCGCCAAGGTTCTTGAAGCCATCAAAGCAGCTAGGGGCCCCGCGCTGGCCAAGATCACTGCTCTGCTCGAAGCTTTCGGCAACGAACTGGGAGATCATCCTCAGCGAGTGCGTTTCATGGCGCAGTTTGATGCGATGTACGCGCGCGACTGGTCTGCGGAGCGTCTGCTCGCCCTCGAAGATCGGCTTTTCCCCGGCCGTTTCGAGCCGCTTTCCAATTTGCTCAGAGAAGGCATCGCAGATGGCTCGATCCGGCCGGATCTGAACCCGGTTATCACTATGCACTCCGTCTTGAACGCTGTCGTTGGAGCTCAGCGACGCCTGGCTTCCCTGGGAAATCGCGTGGAGCAGGAGTATGGCCAGCCTATCGAAGTCCTTTTCAGCGAAACCGTGCGCATCCTGCTGCTTGGACTGCGCGCCCCCTGAAGTTTGCAAGGAGACCCTGATGCAAAGAATCTTCCGCCGATTTACCGCGTTGCCACTCGCCGCGCTATTACTGTCCTCCGTTTCAGGATGGGCAGCGCAGACCACGTCTGCGCGACAAGTGCTCACGGCAGACTACGGTTGGAAGTTCCTCCTGGGCGACCCCGCCGATGCTGCGGCGCAGTCTTTTCAGGACTCCGGCTGGCGCACCGTAGACCTGCCTCATGACTGGAGTATTGAGCAGGCGCCGAGCGAGAAGAATGCAACCGGCTCGGGCGGGGGATACTTTCCCGCCGGTATCGGCTGGTATCGCAGGACCTTCACGGCTCCCGCGAGTTGGAACAGCAAACAGGTCAGCGTCGAATTCGATGGAGTGGCGTCCAACGCCACCGTGTTTCTGAATGGTAAGAAGCTCGGGACTCATCCCTACGCCTACACCAGTTTCCGGTTCGACCTGACGCCCGGTTTGGACTTCTCAAAAGCCAATGTCATCGCGGTGCGCGTGGATTGTTCGCAGCAGCCGAGCAGCCGCTGGTACACCGGATCTGGAATCTACCGGCATGTACGCATTTTGGTTACGGAGCCAGTGCACGTCGCGCCATGGGGAGTCTTTGTGAGTACTCCGGAAGCCACTGATGCGAATGCAACTGTCGTGGTTCGCACCCGCATCGAAAACGCTTCGACAAAATCAGCGCAAGCCTCGGTAAGGACGACTCTGCTATCAGCAACCGGGGAGCCTGTCGTAAAGGATCAATCACAAGTACAGATCGGCGCAGGCGGCGACGGAGAGACGACACAAAAGATCACAATTGCCCAGCCGAAGCTGTGGTCTCCGCAAACTCCAGTCCTCTATCGAGCGGTCACCGAAATCCTTCAGAGGGGTAAAGTCACTGATCGCGTCGAGACCAGCTTTGGGGTGCGGGCACTCGCCTGGTCGGTAGACAAAGGCCTTCTTCTGAATGGTCAATCAATCAAGCTGGTGGGCGGCAGCGTGCATCATGACAACGGGCCACTCGGAGCCGCCGCATTCGACCGGGCTGAAGAACGGAGGGTTGAACTGCTTAAGGCGGCTGGCTTCAACGCCGTGCGCACTGCCCACAACCCGCCTTCGCCCGCGTTTCTGGACGCTTGCGACCGGCTCGGCCTGCTGGTCCTCGACGAGCCCTTCGATGTGTGGACCAAGAGCAAAGCGAAATATGACTATGCGCAATTCTTCAAGGAATGGTGGCAGCGTGACGTCGACTCCATGGTGCAGCGCGACCGCAACCATCCCTCAATCATCGCCTGGGGGATCGGCAATGAGATTCCCGAGGCGTGGACACCTGAGGGTGCGCCGATCGCCAAGCAACTCGCTGCCCGTGTCCGTTCTCTTGACAGTACACGGCCCATAACGGAGTCCTTCCCGGGCGCGACGTATACGCCTAGCACAGACGCCGTCATGGCAGAGCTCGACATTTCCGGGTACAACTACAACCTCAAGCAGAACCAGGGTAAGGATCATGAGCGAGTTCCAAACCGCATCATGATGACCACGGAATCCTTGCCTTCGGCTGCATTCGACAACTGGAAATTGACTCAAGAGCACCCGTACATCCTGGGAGAATTTGTCTGGACGGCGATGGATTACCTGGGGGAATCCGGAATCGGAAGCTGGTCCTACGCAACCCCGGAACAAGCCGGGCAGGCAACTCAGGTGGCTGCCGCGATGAGCCAGATGATGGCCAATATGGGAGCCGACGGAAAGAACCCCTTTGAAGCTCTCCAGCAGCCGCAGAACGGCCAGAACAATCCTGCCGCGGCCATGATGAAGTTCATGTTCCCGGGCTTTCCCTGGCACGCTTCGTACTCAGGCGACCTGGACCTGACCGGTTATCGCAAGCCCGCGTCGTACTACCGCGACATTTTGTGGAACGGTGGAGACCGGGTGTTCGCAACCGTACGGTTACTCGAACCAGAAGGCAAGAAGATCGTTTCTATTGGCTGGAGTGTCTACCCAACGTTGCCGAGTTGGACCTGGCCCGGTTGTGATGGAAAAAATATGCAGGTTGAAGTCTATAGCGGCACGGAAAAGGTGCGGCTTTATCTGAATGACAAGCTCATCGGCGAAATGCCCACCAGCCCCGAACAGCAGCGCAAGGCAGTGTTCACTGTCGCGTACGCGCCCGGCACGCTCAAGGCCGCCGGAGTGAATGGCGATCAGGAAGTCGCCACCAGTGTTTTGCAGACCATCGGCGACCCGGTGAAACTCCGCCTGACGGCTGATCGCACTATCCTGCAGGCCGATGGCGAGGACCTCTCCTTCATCACGGTGGAAGCAGTCGACGCGCAAGGCCGCCTGCAACCCAACGCATCCGCCGAAGTACAGTTCACCCTTAACGGCCCTGGCACTCTTCTCGCAGTCGGCAATGGAGATGGCACAAACAAAGAAGCGTATCAGGGAGATCATCGGGCACTCTTCAACGGCCGCGCGCTGGTGGTGGTACGAAGCGCCAGAACGCCCGGCGTCATTCGACTTGCAGCCAATGCCCCAGACCTGACGGCTGGCGAAACATCGATTGCGACTGAGCGGAGCAATCCAATGCCGGAGTTGCCATAGCAACTGCTCGATCCAGTCTGTGAGCTTTAGAGATTGTCGAAGTCTAGTCGAGTTAACTCAGCTCGTGTGCTCAACGAATTTCCGCAATGGTGAGCAGACTCAAATAGTCGAAGCTCAGTTCGGGTGTTTGCAGTAGCAACAGTCAAGAGGCAGTAACCGCAGATGGCATCGATCGTACTGTCAGGATTCACGCGATAGAAGAATTGGGCGAAACTCACGCTGGTTCTAGCCATGAATTCAACCTCCCGTCCCGGGGGACATTGGATCGAAGTGTAGTCCGGCTGGCGTGCAGTACTACACGCCATTATGCGTCAGAAGCTGGCTTTCTTCACTCCTCTGGCCGGCCCTAACCTGGTAGTTAAGGTCATCGACCCTCCAACCCTACCCATGTCCGTAAGCATGTGAGTTACATGACAAGGTGGAAGCGCCGGAAGTCCGTAGTTGTAAGACCTCGCCGGCAAGTCTCAATCACCGGCTCGTGAATTTGCGCCCGATCCTCGACTCTGACGGAGATTGGTCGCGATCCTGGTCGCAACATCGGGCGTTGCGTGACGATCATCGTTAAGTGCACCTTAAAAGCACCAAGTATTGAACAATATTCGTGAGGCCCGAGGTTATGGAGTCTTGCCTTTTTGCCTGGAGACTCGATAAATGCGCCAAGAAAAGCTCGCTTTCCGGAAATTGCAACTTGTACACAGGGTTTGGCAATAAATGTGCGTACCTGCACTGCTATGCCGTACAAACACGTCCCGATACACGAATTATTCTGCCGTGCCCCTCGGAATTGGCGTCTCTTCAGTCCTGAGCACCGTCTTTGAGCTAGATTGGTGTCGCTGCATTTTCTGGCTTGCGTTCTGTACCCAACACCTGGAGCATCCGCTCTTGCCTTTAGCTAGCAAACAGGGATTTTCGGTTTGTAGTCGCTTACTTATAAATTCCGGAGTGTACGATGACCGCGGAAAACAATGATCTCCTCGAAGAAGGACCAACAGGGATGAGCGACGCAATGCTTCTCTCGACGGCAAAGTCCGGAGACGCAGATGCTTTCGTCGAACTCAGCAGGCGCCACTACAGAACGGTCTTTCATCAGACCTTTCGAATCACGAGAAATCAGCAGGATGCGGAGGATGCGCTTCAAGACGCTTTGCTGAAGGCTTTCGCCCACCTGAAGAGTTTTGAGGAGAGGTCCAGTTTTTCCACGTGGCTGACCCGGATCGCGATCAATTCGGCCCTAATGATCTTGCGCAAGAAACGCGGTTGCTTCGAAATCTCGATGGACGGTAGCGACGATCCGAGCGGCAAATGCGAGCGGTGGGAGACGGAGTCCCCCTGCGAGGACCCCGAGAGCAGTTACGTTCGGAGAGAAAGAGAAGCATTGCTAAGGGAAGCGATTGTCCGGCTGCCGCCACTCTGCCGGGAAGTTGTCGAGCTCTGGCAAGCAAGGGAATATTCAATTCGAGAGATTGCACAAGCTCTCAGAATTTCTGTGCCCGCAGTCAAGTCACGGCTTTCGCGCGCAAAATTGACGTTGCGTGCAGAACTGCTTCCAACCGGTTCGCAATCCGAGTTCTATGAGAAGTCGGCGTGAAGGCTGCGCAATCACTGTTCAACTCTTTGTCTCAAAGTTGTAGCCGTAGAATATTTGCGAAAGGCGCGGTTCATCCCGACCTGCGGTGAATCTCATGGATGAAGAGGGGCGATGGTTGTGAACCTTCCAGACAACCTGATGGCGGTCGAATTGAACTCGAAAGTCGAACACCGTGGCCACGCCCATTCCATCGCAGATATTGTTGCAGCCTTGAGCACAATCGAAGCTTTGAAGGGTCTGACCAAGGAGGAGTTCACTTGGCTCGCTACCCATGGAACGGAAAGGTTTGGTAAGGATGGAGACCTTATTTTTAGCCAGGGAACTCCGCCGGAACACCTGATGTTCATCCTGGATGGCGAGGTTCTCGTGCATCGTCATTCGTCGAGCCCAGTCTCTGTCCTGATCGGACAGACGGGCCGAATTACGGGCAAAACGCCTTTCTCGCGCATCAAGGCATGGAACGCGGACGGTCGCTCTTCCGGGAATACGTGGATTCTAGAACTGCATGACAGCGATTTCCCCGAACTCCTGACGGCGATACCCTCGATGACGCAACGAGTTGTCAGATTATTGCTGGACCGCAATCGGGAATACACGCGAGCTGAAGAGCAGATTGGCAAACTGGCGGCAGTCAATAACCTTGCCGCAAACCTTGCTCACGAGCTCAACAATCCAGCATCGGCTGCTAAGAGTGCCGCCTCGAATCTGCTGAACGCCATGGGAGGCCAAGCAGAGCTTGCTTGTTACCGAATTGGAATGGTCCTCGGGACAGAAGACCGCCTCAAGAACTACCTGGAGTGGCTTTCCAGATTACGCTCTCGAGTATCCCACTCCCGTCAGGCTGACAACGGATCAGTTGACACTACATCCCTTGAAGACTCTTTGATGAGCTGGCTGGAAGAAAGAGGGTTTACTGAGGCATGGAAGCTGGCGCCAATTCTGGCCGAAGCGAATATCCAGCTCTCTTCGCTTCAGGATCTTGAGGGCCTCGTACCAGCGGACACACTTTGCGCTGCACTCAGCGATGCAATGGCTGCGCTCGAACGGGAGGTTTCAGTGGTTCTGGTGAGCGAGGCGGCCGATAGGATTTTCCGTCTGGTCACTGCAGTCAAAGACTACGCCTATATGGATCGGCATCCGGTTCAGGATGTCAATATTGCCGAATCTCTCGATAACGTGCTGCAACTTTTTCAGCCGCGGCTCGCCGGCATCACGGTGAAGCGTTTCTATAGTCCGGAGGTACCGTTGCTCAAGGCTTTTGGAAGCGAGCTGAACCAGGCCTGGGCAGCGCTCATAGAAGACTCGCTGGACGCGATGGGAGATTCTGGCACGCTCACCTTGTCAACAAAACTGCAGGGAAAGACGATTCTTATCGAGATTGCTGATACCGGCCAAGGAATTCCTGCGGAGTGTGCGGATCGTGTGTTCGAGCCCTTCTTTACTACAAAACCGTTTGGTAAAGGGTTGGGGCTGGGGCTCGATACTGTGCAACGAGTGATCCAGAAGCATTTTGGCGCTGTCGCTTTCGATTCGATGCCGACGAAGACAACCTTTCATGTCCGATTGCCTCTCGATCGCGCTGAGGTGTATTGAAAATGGAAACGGTCCCCTCCCCCTAGCGTAGCGAGGAAACTAGCCGGGCTCGAGCGGTCCGGATCAATTGCATGCAACCAGGGCGCTCCGCACGAAAACCATAGAGGGCTGCGAAACCTAGAAGGGTCTGTGCCGAGGCGAAGATGGCGAGCGCAGTGTTAAAGCTCAACGCGAGCAATCGCTGGAAGCAGAACGCCCCTATACCCATGCCAACGAAATTGGTGAAGGTTGCGAGCCCTGTAATCTGGCCTCTGTGTCTGGGATCCATTGATGTTGTGATACTGGACATGAGTGGATGCGTGGCGTCGAATCCCGCTGACAACGCTGTAATCATAAGTGCAGCGACAAGGCGCGGACTGGGAAGAAGCAGGAGGAATGCACATCCGGCAGCCCACAAAAATCCGGCGGGGACGACGTAACTCCTTCCGTAGCGATCTCCCCATCTCCCAATCACGGCCCCAAAGAAGATTCCTGGCAGTCCGTATCCCGCTAGCGCCAAACCGATGCCCGTGTCATGAAGGTGATATCGGCTTATAAGCAAAAGACTGAGCCACGCGAAAATTCCGCCATGGAATGCACCGTTCGAGAAGATAAACGCCAAGGTTCGTCCACCGCGCGGAGTGTCGAGGACAACGAGGTATTCGCGAATGACCTGCTCAAAGGATTTGAGTCTACTGGTGACTTCGGTAGCGGATTTGCTGCTCCTCATGATGAACAAGGCCGCTAAGAGGCACCCGCAGGCAAGCGCTCGAAATTCGTTCCTCCAACCTACAAGCGGATTCAGAATGGGCCCAAGGGTCGAGCCGAATCCGATACCCGCCGCTACCGCGCCGAACATTCTTCCCATGGGGCGTCCCTGAACTTCGTAGGGATAGCGGTCCCCGACAGCCGCGAGAGAGATGGTGACGATTCCGCCACATCCCACGCCGGATAGAATCCGCGCGGCGAGGAGTGTCCGCCACGATCCTGCGAATGAGAGCATCATCATGGTCGTCGTTGCGAAGCAGAGAAGAGCCACAAGCATGGGGGCTCGCCCCCAACGATCAGATAACGCTCCGTATACGAGCGTCGAAATGCCGTAGGGGATCAGGAAACCCGGAATCAACCAGCCCAGTTGATAAGGAGAGACTGAAAACTCGCGTGAGAGCGCCGGGATAAGCGGCGGCACCATGTAATTGCTGTAGACGATAGCGAACGAGATGGCCGCCATCACCCACAGCCGGGATTCTTCATTCGCTGTAGCACCTTCCGTCATGAGGATTCCTATTGTCGCGATCCCACCGCCTCTTTTTACTTTTAGGAAATGCTTGTCTGCATTGACCTCGCGCCGAAACGATCGGCGAGTCAGGAAGCAGACCGTCGTTGCGCTTTGCTTTCTGTGGCGGCCCGGTTAGGGTCATTTGCGACGAGGAAGTCTTCCATTGCCGAAGCAATTTCGACGACATGCGTCTCGGTCGCAAAATGTCCCGTGTCAAGGAACTGAATCTTCGCGTCAGGCAGGTCCTTGCGAAACGCCTCTGCTCCCGCGGGGATGAAGAAGGGATCGTTCTTGCCCCAGATCGCAAGCAAGGGCGGCCTCGATTTGCGGAAATATTCCTGGAACTTCGGATACAGCTTTACGTTCGATGCATAGTCCAGAAACAAATCGAGCTGAATTTCCTTGTTCCCGGGACGTTCGAGTAGAGCCACATCCAACGTATACGACTCAGGCGCAACGCTCTCTGGATTCGCTACGCCGTGGGTGTATTGCCAGCGCGTCCCTTCCAGATTCAAAATGGCTTTTCGAATCACTTCGCGGTTTTCGGAGGTCGGTTCCGCCCAATATTTTCGGATCGGCCCCCAGGCGTCCCCGAGTCCCGCTTCATAGGCATTGCCATTCTGGGAAACGATCGCTGACACTCGTTCGGGGTGAGCCATTGCCAGACGAAGACCGGTTGGAGCACCGTAATCAAACACATAAATCGCATAACGGTTGAGGCCGAGCGCGCCGGTAAAAGCGTCCATGGTGCGCGCCAAGGCGTCGAACGAATAGGTATATTTTCGTTCCTCGGGTACTTCGGTAAATCCAAAACCAGGCAAGTCTGGTGCGATCACTCGAAATCGGTCTGCCAGGCGCGGAATGAGTTCGCGGAACATGAACGATGATGTGGGAAATCCATGCAGCAAGAGCACCACGGGCGCACTCGGGTCGCCTGCCGCACGGTAAAACACTTTGACTCCGTCCGCGTCCACCTTATGGACGGATGTCACAGGCACAGCGAACTGGGAAAGAACGGGGCTCATAAAACTTCTCCTTAGTCTGTAGTTGGTTTGATTGTGGGCAGAACCTTATCGCGCCGCTGATTGCATTTGGTGTTGATTGAATAACCGTAATCGGGCCGAAACAACCTGCTTGACCGATTCTTCGGCAATAGGCAGGAGCTTGTAGGGAACAACCTCCCGCGGGTTTTTGGCAAAGGCGTCCTCCAGGCCGCGGCGCCATGCAACCCGCAGCTCGGTGTTGATGTGAATGATATTTATTCCGGCCGCGATCGCTTCCTGGAGGTCATGGTCTTCTGTCCCGGAGCCGCCGTGCAGGGTTAACAAGCTTTTGGACGCTCGCTTAATTTCTGCGATCCGTCTTAAGTCGAGCCGCTTCCTCAAGTCCCCTTGCACCATGCTTTGTACCATTCCGTGCGTATTACCGACTGCCGGAGCGAGAATATCGACTCCCGTGCTTTCTACAAACTGCTTCGCCTCTTCCGGAGTGGTCAGATTCTTGGAGTAATCTGGCACCGATTCATGTATCTCGGAGCCTGTTCCGATATTTCCGATCTCCCCTTCCACGAGGATCGCTGGATTGATTGACTTCAACGCCACAACCGCTTGCCTGGTCTGCTTGACATTCTCGTCAAATGGCAATGCGGATAAGTCGAAGACGATTGAATCGAATCCGGCTTTGGCCGCCGCAATTGCGCTGTCCAGGGAGTGCGTGTGATCGGCATTGAGGAAAATGGGTATGGTGTGTTCCTCACGAAGACTTCTCACTAGAGCTGCGATTTGAGAGACGCCCAAAAATGCGCGCTCCCCTTCGGACGCGCCGACGATCACCGGGACCTTCATTTCCTGAGCAGACTCGAATACGGCTTTTAACAAAACCCAATCGGAAATGTTGAAGTGACCGACGGCCACCCCGTTGCTTTGCGCTTCGCCCAGTACTTCCCGTAGCTGGTGCATATTCATCCTCCGTTCATCGATTCAATGACTCGCATCAAGGACGGCCGTCCGCCATGGCCGGCCTCCTCGTTAACTGTTGAATCGATGCTGCCGAGACAACTCTGGACGCATCCTGTTTCAAGAGACAG
Organism: uncultured Acidobacteriaceae bacterium; assembly: GCA_963790935.1. Classification (GTDB taxonomy): domain Bacteria; phylum Acidobacteriota; class Terriglobia; order Terriglobales; family Acidobacteriaceae; genus PALSA-350. The sequence continues at coordinate 149,195 of CAWBRJ010000001.1, forward strand.
AACGCTGAAGACGATCGGCCTGGTGTGCACCGGCACTTACCGGTAACGAAGGCGTGGACGAAAACAATGGACTGAGTCCTTCGACGAGCGTCGGATGGGCCCAAATTGCCTCGCGAAGGGCAGTGTAAGGCAATCCGGCCATCATGGCCGTCTGTACCGAGGCCATGATCTCTCCGGCATCGACAGCAAAGGCCGTGAAACCAAGAATATGGTCGCCGTTTACTTCGACGAGCGCCTTTAAGAATCCACTTGTTTCAGAAAGAGTTCGAGCTCGAAGCACTTGTTCCATTGGGATCTTGAACAAGCGGTAGTTGATTCCTCTCGCCCTGGCTTCTTTTTCATTCAGGCCTATGCGCGCAAGTTCCGGATCGGTGAAAAGGGTATAGGGGATTTCCCTGCCTGTTGTTACGTGGTTGCCGCCTTCGAGGTTGTCCCGGACCACGCGGAAGTCGTCCACGCTGACGTGTGTGAACTGGGGGCTCCCGGCCACTTCGCCGATGGCCCAAACACCTGGCGCGGTTGTTTCGAGCCGTTCGTTGACCTTGATGTAGCCGCGATCAGTCAGTTCTATCCCGGCTAATTCCAGTCCGAGGTTTTCTGTGTTTGGCGATCGCCCCGACGCGATCAGCAAATGAGTGCCCGAGAGAGTCTTTTCTGCCCCGCCTTGTTCGACAACAACGGTCACGGCGTCGCCCGATTTCCCGGAAACTCGTGCCACACGTGCGTTCAAGATCGAATCGATGCCTTCGTCCCGGAACAACTTTGCGAGAGTTGTCGTCACGTCATCGTCTTCCCTATGCAGTAAACGGTCGTTTCGATCGATGACGGTAACCTTGCTGCCGAACCGGCGCATCGCTTGCGACAGCTCCAGGCCGACGTAGCCGCCACCGATCACGATAAGGTGCCCGGGGACCTGAGCCAATTCCAGTGCCTCGACATGCGTGAGTGGCTGCGCCTCGGGCAGGCCCGGAACAGATTCCATCGCAGCACGAGTACCCGTGCTCACGATTACATTGGTTCCACGGAGGCGCCGTGTCGTTCCACCCGGGAGAACGACTTCCAGGGTCTTGGGGGCCACGAAGCGTCCGGATCCAAGAATGAATTCCGCGCCAGTCTGCCTGAACTGCTCGAGATAGATATCGTTCAAGCCCGATACCATCTCGCGCTTTCTAGCCAGCACTGCCGGCATCTCAACGCGGAAGTCCTGCGCGAACATGCCGAACTCTTCGCCGCGACGGAAAAACGACGCTACCCTCGCACTCTGGAGAATATTCTTGCTTGGCAGACAGGCGATGTTGGGGCATGACCCACCTATGTACTTGCGCTCAATCACCGCAACGCGCTGTCCTTTGCCGGCGAAGGTCCATGCGGCGAGGGTCGATCCTGTACCATCGCCCAGGATTACCAGGTCGTAGACTTCTAAAGCGGGCGCTTGATTTGCTTGGGATGTTTGGCTGCCGTTGGTGTCCATGTTGATACTCAAGTGCAACCGACGGGCCATCGCGGAGAGATTCTGTTGGAGGAGGCAGGTTTTGAGTTAAGTGTTTCCGGCGCTGAACGTTCGGTCATGTTGACAGGCTGGCTGACGTTAGACTTTCGTGACGAACCTGCGACTAAGGTCCGACAGCGGCGGGATTTCGACTCACAGGCCGTCGCAACAAAATCAAAGGCTTTGAGGGGCTTCGCCCATCGTTTTCGGCCCAGGTACGCTTTGGCGAACCTGGGGCACCCCTGTGGATCTGTGGGACCCGTCGCAGGCTTGAGGGGGAGGCCTGTGGTATCCCACGTCTCGCAAAAAACGAGCGAGATGCCCCGAATTTCCGGTACACGGCTCTGGATAGGACCGTGTGTGCGCCTTTCTTTAAGGAAAGGCGCGAACCCACGAAACTACACAGGAAATCGGGGGTGTGGGGCACCCGGCACTGGTTAGGGGATAGAGCCCAAAAGCCCGTTCGGATGATTCTGAAGAGACATGTGATCCGAAGGTAAAAGGGGCGATGGCTGCCGGCGGCTATGGTTCACGAAAGCGGTACCCAATGTAGCTGTCGGTTAGCAGATACGCCGGATCTGCCGCATCTTCTTCGAGTTTCTTTCGCAGCTGGCCGACGAGCACGCGCAAATACGCGCGTTCGTTTCCGAAGCCGGGACCACGCAAGAGAGCAAGCAGGCGAGCGTGAGTGACCGGACGGCCTGCATGCGTCATCAAAAAGTGAAGAGCGTCGAACTCGCGTGGTGTGAGGTGTACCTCGATGCCAGCCCGTTCGACGCGACGTCGAACAGGGTCGAGCATGATTTTGCCGATGATGATCGGCAACTCTGCGGGTCTTTCAGGTGCCCGAAACCGGCGAATCGCGGCACGGATTCTTGCTGTCAGCTCACGCGTCTGAAATGGCTTGGTCACGTAGTCGTCGGCGCCAGCCTCTAATGCCTCAACCTTGTCATCCTCACTATCGCGGACGGTCAACATAAGAATCGGTAGCCTGGTAGAGATATGCCGGATGCGCCGGCAGGTCTCGATACCTCCGATTCCAGGCATATTGATGTCGAGAAGCACGGCCTCACAATCAACCATGCGCAGACGCGCGAGAGCTTCCTCTCCATTGCCCGCTTCGGTTACATCGAAACCGAGAACACCGAGTGTGGTGCGCAGACTGCGTCTCAGGGCAGAGTCGTCTTCTACAATCAGTAGTCTGCCTTGTGACTCGGTCATACTCAGGCACCCTTACGTAGATGCGGCAGCGTGAAAAAAAGCGTCGTCCCTGTCTCCGGATCGCTTTCAACCCACACCCGTCCGCGGTGGGCCTCAGCAATCCTTTTGGTTACGGACAGACCGATGCCAGTGCCAGATGCTTTATGTTGAGACCCGGGGAGCGGTAAAAACGCTGAAAGATCCGCAACCTCTCTTCGGGAGGAATAAAGGATCCTTCGTTTTGCACGCCGATCACGACCTCAGTGTCAGTGGACATGACACGGATCGTAATTGGCGATGCCGGACTCGAGTATTTTGAAGCGTTGTCAAGCACCTGGGAAACAGCCATTTGGAGCAAACGGGCATCCGCCCATACATAGCTCCCCGACGTCTGGTCCACGATCCGCAAAGGACGGTCCCCAATTGTTCGGGCGGCTTCCGCTCTAAAGAACTCGAACAATTGATCCACGTAGATCATTTCGTGATCCACCTCGAGATGTGCCTCGTCCCATTTTGCAGTTTGCAACACCTGATTGGTCAGCTTAGCCAGACGTGCTGCCTCTTCATCGATGAGAGACACAAGTTCCTTATCCGCACTTTCGAGCCGGTTGATTTCCAGCAACCCCGAGCTTGCGCTTTGGATCGTTGCTAATGGGGTCTTGAATGCGTGGGCCAGTCCGTCAAGAACGGTGGAGCGTAGCTGCTCGCTTCGCTTAGCAGCCTCGGCATTGCTTTCCGCTATAAACGAATGTGCTCTTTCGAGCGAGATCGCGGCAAGGGAGGCAATCGCGTCCACGGATCGGGCATCGAGTTGGGTTCCAGATGACGAGTCTGCGATGTAAAGCGCACCCACAGGCCTGGTCCCAAGCCTCAACACACGCTTGAATATGCGAGAGACAGAGTCGTTCACACAGAGCTCGTGAAAATACGTTGCACGCACTTCATCGTCTGGAATGACATCACCCCCGGCCTTGTCCATTCGCGCCTCGCGTGCGTCCCACAGGGCCACGGCTTTGACTTTAAAAGTGTCAGCGATCAGGCTTGCCAGTTGTGCACCGACTTCTTTGCGCCTGTCCATCACGATGATGTCCGGCTGGTAAGGTAAAGCCTCTCCAATCGTGTCCGCTCACTTTCGGTTTGTGCGGCCTTCTGCTTGATGCGAGCAGCAAAATGACCGGCGGTCAAAGCGATGGTCACAAAAATCAAGGAGGAGATCCAGTCTTGAGGATCGTGCTCATACAGGGAGAAGATCGGCACCATGTAGAAGAAGTCAAGAGAAGCCACCGCCAACAACGACGCGGCAACTGCTTCAAGAAATCCCCAGCGAAACGCAAACAGCATCACGAGAACGAGGTCGATGAGCCCTGCGGTCAATGCTTTACCGTGTGCCTGGTAGACGAGTCCTGTGACCAATGCGACGACAGGGACGACTGCGAGGGTTCGTAACAGGCGTGTGGCTACTTGCGGGGCCTTCATCTCTATAAATCAGGATATCTCTGATTTGTCAGGCATTTTTCTCCGCGACACTCGAGAGACAAGAAAGTTATAAGGAAACCATAAACATCGCGCCCTTAGTTATGCCGTAGTTACGGGAGTTGTTCTTCCATAAAGATGCAGACGCCAGTTGTAGCGGCAGATTGGAGAACACTCATGGCCTCTCCCAGAGGAACCATACTTCCCGTTTCACCCGTAACTTTTCATTCTTTGATGTGCTTGCATTTGGAGGCAGTGCTCTTGCGTGGCGAGGCGGCCCGTGAGCGAGACCGAGAGCATTCCCATCCGCTTCGTCCGCGAGCAATTCGGCGGCGCCGCCTCACAGGTGCTCTCGTTGTCTTGTTTGGACTGCTCTTTATGAGCAACCCTTGCCTGACAGCGCAGTCCACGTTCGGCAGCATTCGAGGGACTGCCCAGGATTCCTCTGGCGCTGCGATACCGGATACACAGGTCACGCTGCACAGCGTCGATCAGAATACGGACCGGGCGGTGAAGACGAACGCTAGCGGGGACTATGCGTTTGAGAATGTCCTCGCCGGACAATACAGCATCCGGGCACAGCAGCGATGGATTTGCCGATACGGAAATCGACGGCATCACCCTGGCGGCCAGGCAGGACAGCCGCTACAACCTCACGATGACGATCGCCGCACTAGCGACCACGGTTCAGGTAACCTCTTCCGCAAACCAGATCGACACCGAGAATGGTGTCATCGGAGATGCAAAAAATACCTCCGATATTGGCCAATTGCCGCTGAACTTCCGCGCATCCACCACCAGTCCTCTGGCGTCACTGGAGACGTCTCCGAACGTGCAGACAGACAGCCAGGGGAACATTGCCATTGGTGGAGCAACGTCGAACATGATTGGCTTCTCGGTGGACGGTATCTCGACGACGAATGTCTTCAACAGTGCTGCAGGCACCAACCCGTATCCGTCTCCTGAAGGAATTGCGGAGCTCAAGGTTACGGCCTTCAACAACAATGCCGAGTTCTCGCAAGTGGGCGATGTAACGTTCACGAGCAAGGGCGGAACGAACAATTTTCACGGGTCACTCTTCGAGTATCTGCAGAACGATGCACTCGATGCTCACGTGTTTAACTTTGCTGAGAAGGCGCCGAAACATTTCAATACCTTCGGTGGCAGCATTGGTGGACCAGTGTTGATCCCGCACCTCTATAACGGTCACAACAAGACGTTCTTCTTCTTCGACTATGAGGGCAACCGGAGACGGACCTCACAGGCGGAGCAGTACACCGTGCCGACTGCGCTCGAGAGGACGGGAAATCTGAGTGAGCTCGCGGCCACGCTTCCGGGCGGTGCAAGCGGCCATCCGGTGTTGACTGACCCCTTTACAGGGCAAGCGTATCCGAACCTTACCATTCCGAATATCAGCCCCTTCGCGACGGCGCTACTGAATCGGTACTATCCGTTGCCGAATCTGCCCACCTCTCTTGGCGGCGTCAATTACCAGACGCTGGTTCCGATTCCGTCGAACACAGACGGCTTCGATGCTCGAGTTGATCAGGTCATTACCTCTAAGCAGCAGATGTATGCCCGGTTCAACCGGAAGAACCTTACGGTGAACGTTGTAAACCCATTGTTGCCGAATGACGTGGACACCGAGCATGACCGGAGTTTTCTGGTGTCTCATAACTATGACATCAGCAGCCGGCTTCTGAATGAGTTCCGCTATGGTTACACGGACACGATTCTTTCCCCGAACTTTGGAATTGAAGGTGCTGCAGCTCTTCAAGGGTTGGGCCTTCAAGTGGGTGGCAACCAGGGCGTAAACGTTTCGAACCATCCGACAGACCAGGGATTTCCGAGCATCGTTTTCTCCGATGGAACGAACTTCACTCCAATCGGCAGAGACCACGTCGGCCCGACCCTTTCCACAACCAAGGAGATTGCAGACAACATCACGTATACCCGGGGCAGACACACCATTCGTGCCGGCGTGGATGTTCGCTGGGTGCGCTTCGCCGTACCCGAGATCGAGACTCCGTCCGATGACTACGGTTTATTCACCTTCAATCAAAACGTGTTCACCGGAAGTTCCTTTGGCGACCTCCTGCTGGGCGCTCCCAACACGACCTACTTTGCAGTGACCGGGCCTAGAGATAATGCAGGCGGCGCTCAGACAGGCATTTATGGACAGGATCAGTGGCAGGTGAGCGACCGCCTGACGCTTAACTTTGGTCTGCGCTGGGAACTGCTTCCTCCTTTCGTGGACAAGAACGGAATTCAGGCTAACTTCGACCCCAACTACCGTGGGCAAGGTGCGAATGGGCAAGGTGCGATCATCGTCAACAACATCTTGCTGAAGGGGCTCGGGCCGGCTCCTGCCTTCCTGGCGTCGTTCAATGCCTGTGGGTTAGCCGGGGTCAATCCGAATTACAACGCGGCTACTTGCACTCCTGTGGTAACAAATGGTCAGGACAACCTACCGCAGGGTCTAAGGCAGACCTATCTGCGCAACTTCGATCCGCGTATCAGCATTGCTTACCGTCCGTTCAAGGACAACAAGACGGTCGTCCGCGCCGGCTTTGGAATTTTTACCGTGACCGCTCTGGGACAACTCCAGAACAACAATGAAAGCAATCCACAGGCCGCAGTGAATACCTGGCAGAACAACAACAACGGCGCGCCCATCTTCACTTTCCCGCATGTTACCCCGCCGGGTGCAGGGCTGCAGTTTGGCGGCGGCGAGCTCGAACAGGCCACCGATCCGCACTATCGCGATGCGCAGTCGGCACAGTGGAACCTCACGGTGGAGCGGGAACTTACTTCCAACACCTCGCTGCGGGTGAGTTATGTGGGCGTGAGCTCCTATCGCCTGAACGTGTCGGAAAACCTCAACCAAACTGTGCCTAGCACTACGCCCTATAACTTCGCTAACGCGCCGTTCCAGAACTGGTCGGTGATCTTCAATACGGCTAACCTGGGCGGCCAGAACTACCAGGCGCTGGTGCTCGAGGCCACGCACAGACTGGCCAGGGGACTCTCCTACCAGGCGAACTATGCCTGGACTCACAACATCAGCGATGCCCAGGGTGACGCGCCTGCTGCATTTCAGGGGGAGACCCGCTATGGGCTTGCCGACCTGAACCGCTTCGACATCAGCGCAAACCGAGGCAATGTTGTAGGAACGAGACGTCAGCGTTTGCTGATAACGGGGACGTACGAGCTGCCATTCGGCCAAGGCCGTCAATGGTTGAACTCTTCACCCGTCGTGGGCGGAATCCTTGGTGGTTGGAATTTGAACACGATCACAGTCCTGCAGACAGGGCCATATCTGACCCCGACCGACAGCGTAACCAATGACCAGACCAACACGGACCCTGAAGCAGACGGTTCGATCGTTCGTCCGGATCGAGTCGGCAATCCAATTCCGGCCCACCGTTCGCCGGGAAATTATTTCAACTTCAACGCGTTTGCTCCTACGCCGCTGAATGCAGGGCGAATCGGGAATGCGGGAGTCGGTACCCTCGAGGCACCCGGCACCATCGCGGTCAGTGCGGGCCTGGCGAAGGTAATCGCGGTCCGGGAGAGCTGGCGTCTGCGCTTCGAATCGACGTTTACCAACGTTCTGAACCGTACCAACTACGCTCCACCGGCAACGAGCATAGCCAACCAAGCCTCGTTTGGCGTGCTTACGGCTGCACAGACGGCAGAGAACGCGGGTAACCGGACGGGTCAAATTGCCCTGCGGCTCGAATTCTAGGCTCAATGAGAAAGCCAGCAACCTCGGCCTCGTCACGAATTGTTCGAAGGCATAGTGAATCTTCGCTTCCCGGGAAAAGAGGAGATCGCATGAGTGCGGACAAGGAGTTGATCGCCAGGTTGCTGGCTGAGTTTGAGAGTCCGGAGGAGATCGTAGGATTAATGAAGCAGTTGACGAGGGCGATCGTGGAGCGGGCGTTACAGGCCGAATTGACGACGTATTTGTACTACGACAAGCATGACAACACGCGGAAAGGGCGCAGGAGTAAGGGCCTGAAGGTTGGATTGGGAACGGTGGAGACGGAGAGGCCACGAGGCAGGAGGGCGAACCTCGAACCGAATCCGGTATTCAAGGAAGAGACGCGGTTTGCTGGCTTTGACAGCAGGATTCTGTCGTTGTTTGGGCATGGCTTGAGCGAGCGTGAGATCCAGGGTCACTTGGAGGAGATGGATCAGGAGGAAGTTTCCCCGACGCTGATCTCCAACGTAACCGATGCGGTGATCGAGCAGATCAAGGCCTGGCAGTCGAGACCGCTGGACGCTCTCTATCCGGTGGTGTATCTCGATGTACTGAATGTAAAGATGCACGAGCAGGGGCGTGTGGGGAGCCGCGTTGTTTGTATGGCAGCGGGCATCACGCTGGGCGGCAAAATGGAAGTTCTGGGGCTTTGGACCTCGGCCAATGAAGGAGCGGAGTTGTGGCTTGAGGTATTGACGGAGTTGCAGAACCGTGGAGTGAAGGATATCTTTATCGCCTGCGTGGATGATCTGAAGGGCTTTCCCCGGGCGATCGAGACGGTGTATCCGAAAACCAGCGTGCAGCTATGCATCGTGCACCTGGTGCGGGCCAGCCTGAACTACGTGAGCTGGAAGGAGCGCAGGCTGGTGGCCCAGGACTTGAAGTTGATCTATCGCGCTGCGAGCCTGGAAGAAGCCGAGGGGCGGCTGGCTGATTTTGCCCAGCAATGGGATAAACGATACCCATCGATCAGCGCCTTGTGGCGGCGGAATTGGCTGGGTGTGATCCCCCTTTTCCAGTTTCCACCGGAGATACGCAAGATTATCTGCACGACCAACGCCATAGAATCGCTCAACCAGCGCTTGCGTAATGCCGTCAAAACGCGCGTCGCGTTTCTTAGCGAAGAGGCGGTCTTGAAGGTCATGTATCTGGCGTCGAGAAATCTGGCCAAAAAATGGACTGCCGTCCATGGGTGGAAATACGCCCTGAACAGCTTTAGCATTTTGTGGGAAGCGCGCTTCCCGCAAAATGGCCTTTGAAATTAAGTCAACCAATCCCGCTGCGAGTCTATTTAAATCATAGATGTGCGGAGCGCGATCTTTGCACGTGACAGTCTTGACTTGACCGCCGAAACAGTGATGCCAAGAGATTGCGCAATCTCGCGCACGGAGCGTTCTTTTGCCTGCCGGAGCTGGATTACCTCGCGATAGACCGGTGGCAGCTGGTGGATGGCTTTCCGCAACAATTTATGTCTCTCTCCGCGGACGTAGTGGCTCTCAGGGTCCTCCATAGGAGACCGCGGTTCCCAGGTCGTGAAGTTTCCCAACCACCGTCGCCACCGTCGATCAGAATCTCCTGGCAATTGCGCTTCTTGCGCAAGATCATAAGCGCCGAGTTGATCGCAATCCGCGTAAGCCAGGTGGAGAAACTGGATCTTCCCTCGAAATTCCTGATGTGAGTGAACGCGTTCAGGAAGGCGTCCTGGAGCGCATCCTCAGCATCCTGCCGATTCCTGGTAACTCGATAAGTGGCTTGAAAAACCCTGCTCGCATGGCGTTTACTGAGTTCGACAAACGCGTCCATGTCTCCAGATTTAGCCCTGGACGCCAGCATCTCATCGCTCATTTCCGTCGCGCTGTATTCAATATCAACACTATTTACCGCTGGCATCGATAGACTCATAATGACCTCTTGTGTGATTGGTCTGTTCGCATCCCCAATGAATCGAGATACGTTCCATCGGTGCCATTACGCCAGAAGCATGAAGGAAAATCTATTAGACGATGGTGTCGGCGATACCTTGGTATCAGCGGCGTTCGATGGCGTTACGTTCATCAGCCACGGTAAAGGACGGAAAGGAACCTGCACCAGCAATCTCCTATCGCACGGCACAATAGATGGACTCTCGATCTTCGCAGCGCCTGATGCCAGCGCTGTCCGACCGCTACGGTCCCTGCCAGCGACAGTCTATGGAAAGAAGGCCGCAAGTCCTTCAGAGCTAGACGGTGACCTGAACCGAACTGGTGCGAGGAGGGCGAGTTCGGAACGAAGCCGCGCGGCCATTCTTATCAAGTCCGCGAAAGACTCAGCTTTCATCTTTCGCATCACCTGGCCTCGGTGTGCCTTTACCGTGATCTCGCTGATGGCTAGTTCCGTACCGACCTCTTTATTCAAAAGTCCGGACACGACCAAAGCCATAACCTGCCGTTCACGGTGGCTAAGTGAGGCATAGCGATCGCGGAGAGACCGCATTCCTGCCTCGCGGTTAAGGGCCATGGAGCTGCGTTTGAGTCCTTCCCGGATGGCACTTAAGAGAACCTCATCACTGAATGGGTTCATCAGGAATTCAATAGCTCCCGCCTTCATGGCTTGAACCGATGTGCGCACATCGCCATGGGCGGTGACAAATATAACGGGTGTGTCGGGGCGTTCGACGACGACCCTTCTTTGTAGATCAAGTCCATTGAGATCCCGGAGCGAGACGTCAAGCACCAGGCAGTTTGGAACCAGCGATCGGGGCCGGCCAAGGAATTCTCGAGCGAATGCGAATGTCTCGGACTGCCAACCTTCGCACCGAATCAACGATTGCAGGGATTCACGTACAGAGGTGTCGTTGTGGACAACGAACACGATCGGCTGTGCGGGAAGCGGTTCAAGTATGTACTCCGAAAGGTTCACGACGGTTGCCCTCCACCCTGCGTAGGTCGTACTTGGACAATGGAGCCGGCAATCAGGAGAAGTAGCGTCCCTTAGCGACATAACCGATCTCCTGAGGCGACATTTTGCTTGAGCGAATGTTTTTCGTTATCTCGACATCGTTTACTCACGCTTGGTGTGTTCATCTTTGGCCTCCATAGTCACACGGGTTTGGTACCGCCGTTATCGTGACCTAAAGCTGAACGGACGGTTTGGAGTAATTGCTCTTTACTAAAAGGCTTGCCTAAGAAAGCGACAGCACCGGCTTGCATCGCTCGTCCGCGGGACTCTTTATCGTCGTAAGCGGTGACGAAGATGATAGGAATGCTGTAGCCTGCGGCCGCGAGCTCGCTTTGGAGCTCGAATCCATTCATGCCCGGCATCTGAACGTCAAGGATGAGACAGGAAGTATCGTGCAGTTGGCCAGATTTCAGAAAACTTTCGGCAGACTCAAAGGCCGCCGCTCGAAAGCCGAACGATTCGATGAGTAGCGTTGTGGTCCGGCGGATGGATTCATCGTCGTCAACCACCGAGATCAGATCCTTTGTCGCCTCGAGTTCCCTTCGCAAGGCTGAACGAATGATCTGGAGTAGCTCTTCGTCGCGAAAAGGCTTGGCCAGGAATGCAACTGCACCGGCTTGCATCGCTTGTTGACGCGAAACCTTGTTGTCGTAAGCGGTGATGAAAACGACAGGAATGTCGTAACCTGCGGCAGCCAACTCGCTTTGGAGCTCGAGCCCATTCATGCCCGGCATCTGAACGTCAACGATGAGACATGAGGTATCGTGCAGTTGGCCAGACTTCAGGAAATTTTCGGCAGATTCAAAGGCGGCCGCTCGAAAGCCGAAAGACTCGATGAGAAATGTGGTCGTCCTGCGGATGGACTCATCGTCGTCAACTACCGAGATCAGACCCCTTGTCATTTCGACTCCCCATTGACCCCCAAGCTATTCCCGGGCGGAAGAGGAATCAATTGGATGTTGGGATATCTGGTGTCTCAAAAAGGAGTATGCGAATAAACTTTCGCTTATCGGGTTCTTCTCGAGGGACCTTTGAGCTTCTCGATCATTCTTATGAGGTCGACAAGAGACTCCGCTTGCATCTTCTCCATTGCCCGGCTGCGCTGGACTTTCACGGTACTCTCCGCAGTTCCAAGTTGGTCCGCAATTTGTTTATTGAGCATGCCCGAGACGACCATGGAGATCACCTCCTGCTCGCGCGAAGTCAATGAGTCGAAGCGCCGTTGGAGGATCATTACATCTTTATCCTGTTCACGTCTGGCACGATCTCGCTCCAGTGCGATGCGAACAGCGTCCAGCAGATCCTGATCGCGGAATGGCTTGGTGAGAAATTCGACGGCTCCAGCTTTCATAGCGCGGACACTCATGGGAATGTCGCCATGGCCGGTGATAAAGATGATCGGAATACGGGTGTTTCTCGCTGCGAGCTCGCGTTGAAAATCGAGTCCACTCAATCCAGGAAGTCTGACGTCAAGCACAAGACAGCTGGGTGCATCTGGCATTTTTTTATGCAAGAAGGCATCCGCCGAATCAAAACTTTCAACTTGTAGACCCACGGTGCTGAGGAGAAACTTCAGTGAAGAACGTACCGACGGATCATCATCGACGACAAAGACAATTGGGGCACCCGTCATGAGGGACTCCCGCCGGCTGGCGGTAGCGTGAAGGAAAACACAGCGCCGTGGGGAGAGTTGGACGCGGCCCAGAGTCGACCGCCATGACTTTCAACAAGTGAGCGGCTGATCGACAAACCCATTCCCATACCGTTCGCTTTGGTTGTGAAGAAGGGATTGAAGAAGCGATCCAACTCTGAACCGACACCAGTGCCGGAGTCGCTTACCGCAATGAGTACGTCCCCAGATTCGTCGATTCGAGATTGCACTCCGAGTAAACGAGGTCGATCGGTCACGGCGGCCATGGCTTCGACGCCGTTCATGATCAAGTTGAGCAGGACCTGCTGCAACTGAACGCGATCAGCCAACACAGACGGGAGATCTGTTTTTAATTGGCGGTCAGGCAAGACTTGATTCTCATAAAGCTCAGGGCCAGCCAGGGCCAGCACCTCCTGAATGACTTCGTTTATATCCAATTCGCTCTTTTCAGCAGGTTCTTTCTTTATAAATGCGCGGATCCGAGCTAAAACCGCGCTCGCGCGAGTACCATCGGCAACGACTCCTTCGAGAGCGCGACGGAGAACCTCAGGTTCCAGACTACGATTGGCGAGCAGTCTCAGGCATGCGCTGGCGTTATTGATTACCGCGGTCAGGGGTTGATTGACCTCATGCGCTATCGACGCTGCCAGTTCGCCCATAGTTGTGAGCCTGGAAACCCGCGCAAGCTCCGCTTGCGTCATCTGCAGGTTACGCTCGCTCGCGCGAAGCTGATCCTCGGCCTGCTTTCTCTCACTGATATCGCGGATGAAGCCAGTAAATACTTTATGCCCATCGCTGGTTAGTTCCCCAAACGAAACTTCCACCGGGAACTCCTGGCCATCCTTGCGTTGAGCGGTAACTTCGACGCCTTGCCAGTTGAGATGGCGCTTTCCAGTAGCCAAATATCGTTTGAACCCGTTCTCATGCAGTTTTCGCATCATTTCCGGCATGAGCATGGTCATAGGTTTACCGACGATCTCGGCCGGGTCATAGCCAAAGATGCGCTTCGTGGCGGGATTCGCAAGGAGGATAGCGCCGCTTTCATCCATGCTGATCACTGCGTCGTTGGCTGCTTCGAACAATCACGCGATGCTTTTCTTCGCTACTTCTCCGGTCTTCCTCGGCGTGCTTGCGGTCGGCAATTTCCTTTCGAAGCTCTTCGTTGGCCGCGGCAAGTTCTGTAGTTCGTTGCGCGACGCGTAGATCGAGTTCGCTCGCGACCCGCTTCTGTTCGCTCCGGAGTCGTGCCTCCTGCAACCCGATGGATGCCTGATTCGCGGCTACGCTCAGAATGAGTTCCTCGGTTTGCCGCGGAAAATCCGCTCGCTCTGACCCTGCTACGAGCACGCCAATTTCGCCCTGCAGCCCTAGTCCCAAGGGCACAATCGAAATGTCCCGGTCTCTGCAAAGGGTTCCGTATGAGCGGAGGCCATTGCTGAGGGGCGGTCCCCAGCCACTGTTTAAGTACGTCTGCCGATCTCGTGCGGCGAGGCTACGTGTTTTTGCGATTGAGCGAACCGAACCATCTCGATTGGCGCCTGACCGCCCGTTTCCTTCAACTGTACATAGACAAGATCCAGCTGGAGCATACGCAGCAGTGCGTCGAGCAAGGTATGAACAATCTGGGATGGCTCACCCCCGCTCCACATGGCTGGAAGAGCGAGGGCGCTGACCAGATCATTAACGCAGCGCTGAAGGTGCTTGATCTCCTCTGTATGATCTCTGGGCTGTACATCCATATCTCAGGCCGCCGCAGGCGAATTACTGCCGACCAGCTCGCCGTTGGCGAAATTCTTGCAGGAACTCATCCGGCGGCACAAAGAAAGGATTCTTCTGAAGGATGCCGCCGATGATAACCATGGGATGCGTTCGCATGATGTCAATCACCGCGTCACCCCCAAAACGACCGAGATGGTAAGTACAGATGACCGCGTCGTCGTGACGAAGCCACACGTCGTTTACACGCGACTCGAACTCAATGACATCATCGACATGAGACCGATCTTCAACCGCCCAGTCCATACGACAACAAATGCGGCTCAGAGGAAATCCTCCCTTGGCGTTTCCGCTGGCCAGTTGCTCAAATACCTCCAGCATCCGATCCTGATCGAAGCGGCCATCTGGAAGGTAGACTTCGGTGTTGGTCCGAAGCTCGAGCTGCCCGCTCTGCTGCGCGACCGCCGGGTCGATGCCCGCGGCAGTCAGGCGCTGCAGATGGTCCTGATGTTGCTCCGGGTTTAGGACGTGAACGGCTTTGTCACCAGATTTCAACCCGTCCTTTATGAACGGAAGCAGGACGCGATATTCTTCCTCGTCGTTGTTGAAAAACGCGCAGACGTGACGCGTTTCGCCGAGCTGGGAGCCGGCAAGGGAAATGGGTGCTGAGACGCTCTTCATGGTCCTTTCCTCTCATATGGATATCGTGCAACACGGCTGAGCCGACGATGGGCGGCCCGCATTTCTGGCAGGCATGGTTTGCAAATTCAGCAAACGCCCCAGGCAGCGCACACACAACCAGCGCCGGAATCGTTTCGATCAGGTTCCGCAGATCCAGGGACTCGCTACCCTGTTTTGCGCTGTGCGTTTCAGCAGTCATGTCTTGCAACGTTAATGCTGCAGGGAGTCTTCCAGAGCGCTTGCCCTCCACTCTCGCCGTTCGGCCCTGCAGAATGGCGTCGGCAATCGGGACGAGCTAAGGCAACGAACATGATACTTATCTATCCTGAGGGCAGAATTTGCTCGGGCGAATGCACTGTTTGCGCACCCTGATACTAAGGTATTACCAATGCAATCGTCCAGTTGCTGCATGGCCCCCGCCGTGGCCAATCCGGAGATGTGCATCGAATTTGGAGCGAAAATTCGATAATTGCCAACCCTCCGTCCAGGCTCTCAAGTTGGTGCGAATCACGCTCGGGTCAGGAGCGAACCCAAGGCCAGGGCCTTGCAGCACCGAGATCCGATCCTCCCAATCCATCTGGATCGATCGGGCGAATAATTGCCCCGGTCCCTTTGCGGACAGCGTAGACAGTACACGCGAGAGAAACGTTGTCTACTGTCGCAATCGCTATCGCCTGTGCGATTTCGCGAGGGAGAGCCCGAAGAGTCTCCCTGTGCTGGCGGCCACAGACTTCCCAAGCCGAATGGAGTGGTTGAATCCCTTGGGCATCATCGAGGCGGCAACTGTGAAGCGGCGCTGTACGTTGTACGCTGCGGCCATTCGCCGCAACGTTGAAGTGTCGCGACTCAAGTCGAATGATTTTGGTCGACCGATACCAAAGTATTGGCGATACCTTCGTCCAATTGTTCGTCTCTTGCCCTTTTGTTGTGATTGCCTCATTGCGACCCGATTCGATCGGGAAATGCACAACGAAGGAAAAGGAGAATGAACATGAAAATACTGATGGTGTTAACATCCCACGATCAATTGGGCAACACGGGCCGCAAGACAGGCTTCTGGCTTGAGGAATTTGCTGCCCCTTACTTTGTTTTCCGGGACGCCGGTGTTCAACTGACCCTGGCCTCACCTAAAGGGGGCCAACCCCCGGTCGATCCCAAGAGCGATCTGCCCGAAAATCAAACTTCGGCCATGTCACGATTCAAGCAGGATGAAACAGCAAAGGCGGCACTTGCCCACACGGTCAAGCTTGAGGATATGAAGGCAGGGGACTTCGACACGGTGTTCTATGTTGGAGGACACGGTCCAATGTGGGACCTGGCAGAGAGCCGCGTTTCGATCGCCTTGTTAGAGTCCTTCTACAACTCGGGAAAGCCGATTGCCTTGGTGTGCCACTCCCCAGGTGTGCTGCGTCATGTCACGTATAAGGGTGAGCCGCTTGTAAAAGGTAAGCGCGTCACTGGCTTCACGAACGGAGAGGAAGAAGCGGTCCAACTGACACATGTTGTGCCGTTTCTGGTAGAGGACGAACTGCTACGGCTGGGAGCGATCTTTGAGAAGGTTGCTGACTGGCAGCCGTTTTCAGTCGTTGATGGCCGCCTCATCACAGGCCAGAATCCCGCATCCTCAACCACTGCGGCCGAGAATCTCATCAACCTGCTCGCCCGGAAAGCCGCTTAGCTCTGTCTGCGGCCTATTGACGAGCGAACCGGCTCATCGTCATCCACTACGCGGCCAAGGTGGCTCGATCCCCTTGGCTGCACTGATTCAACATACGCATTCTCAATCGCCTTTGTGGAAAGATTCCGAACACTTGATCCGCCGGATTCTCTCAATTGGACCGAACTTTCTCCGGCT
>CAWBRJ010000002.1:0-303363 GCA_963790935.1 uncultured Acidobacteriaceae bacterium
GCACGCATTGAGCGGGAATGAGGCACCCTTCTGAGTTCCGGGCGGATCGTCGCCAATCCGGGAGTAATCCGACAGCAGAGCATCACTTCCGTGTTGTCCGTGATCCAGGCGCAATCTATAAAACGGGCGCAAAATGTCAGTTAGTAGGTTAGTAAACCCTTCTGGACTTTGCGCGATGTGTCGTTCCCTTTACATGTCGTTCCGGAAATCATCAGAGGCATGAAGTTAGTAATGGACTTTTACACTTTTGCCGGATGCCATGCTGAACGGTGCTTCTCAATCGCATCTCTTATGAAGACATCAAGATTCTCGTCGGTGACTTCCCCGTTTGATCCGGGCGGCCACCATCCATCGATACACGAGACATCGCCAAGGCGCAGGTGAAACGCTTCCATCATCTTCAACATGATTTCCAGTGGGCTCGCCTCACGGAAACCGGCCTCACCCCCGATCAATTCACTGATCGAGTTGCCAGCCAGATAGGAGTTTCTAAGCCGCTCCACGAGGGAATCATTGTTCTCAAAGTTCATCACGGTCCTTGGGGTCTGGTATAGCTCACTTCTACCTTGGTGTACTTGCCCGGTTCGCCGTATGCCCTGGTCACGTGAGCGACGGTAAAGCCCACTTCCTTGACCTGTTTGCCGGTCCAGGTCGCGGCCGCAGCCGCCGACTGCGCCTGGGGGGTCGTCCGCTCCGCAAGCGGGAGTGCCGCAATCTCCTTGTTAAAGTCGCTGAGGTTATCGCCAAAGCTCCAGCTTCCCTTAATACTGCGGATTTTATCCAATCCGAAATAGTCAATGATGTTCTTAAACTGCTCCGCACCGCGGATAGCGCCCCTTGTGCCGTCATCCAATCTTGCTCGTATATGAAGCTCCAATTCACCTTCCCGGAGATATCCAACTGCGACGAGTTGCTTGTTTGCGGGATCGACAGCCATGTATCTTTCCGGAGTAGTGGTGACTACCGGCTCGGCCGAGGGCGCTGCGCCCGCGCTGCTTCCACTTTTACCGCCCTTGGCAGCTAACTCCTCGGAAGGATCGGTTGCCTTCCCTTTGGGCGGCGGTCCCTTGTCGTTCTTAGCCGAGGTTGTCTGCGTCTGCTGGGCGGCAAGCTCGTCCATCTCGCGTTGCGTAGTGGCTTTTCCAGCCGGGCGTGCGGTTCCGGCCGGCGGGGCAGCCGGCTGTCTCACGGGAGGGCGGACGCCTGGCGGGCGCGGCGCCACGGGACTGGCGGCAGGGCCACTCGGATCCGGTTGGCCGGCCGGAAGCGCCGCCGCCGCCGGCGCTTTGATTTCTCCGTTACGAATGATTCCCACGACTCGCCGGGATGCCCGTTCAATGATTTGTCCATTACCCGTGACAGGGTCAAACTCCGCGTCAAAGGTCTCACCACTCCCGGGCCGGGCCAGTGTCCCGCTAATTCTTTTGGTTTGAGGATCGTATTTGGGGAGGGCGAGTGATAACGAACTCTGCCTCCGCAGTTTCGCCGGAAGTTCCAGCGCCCCGGATTAGCGGCGCCTGAAGGCTTCCCATTCGGCGCACTAGTATTGAACGATTGCGCTTCAAGGTAGCCTCCCACCGCCGGCATCAGGTCCTCAGCGAGTTGGGGAATGTCGGAGCTGTCAAACCCTTTACTGCGAATCTTCTGCATGTGCGCCGCGAGAGCAGCACCGGTCATTGCCGCCCCGCTATAAAGCACGCCACTGGCGTAAATGGCTGGCGCATTGAGGTAAACGTACCTTGCTGCGTAGAGTAGCTCCGGTGCGGCGGCCGTCACGAGCTCCGCTGCTGCCGGGAGGAAAGAGGCTGCGGCAGCAGTGTCGGCCACTACTGCCCCGGTGGCTCGGCCGAGATTCGTGCCGGCCTCAATTCCCTGGCGGTCAATTTGATACTGAGAGCGCGTCAAAGGGTCATGGATTTCAGAGGACCGGTCTTTCACGTACGCGTTGGACGCCGGAATGAGCAGGCTTAACACCGGATTGGGGTGCTGCTCAGCGATCTCGCGATCCTTTTCTTGCTGTTTCCCCTTGTCGCCGGTTTCCAAGCCCGGCATGTTCCAGTCGACAGAAACAGGCCCATTTCGCTGGGCTTCTTTAGTGACGTCCACCCAGGAAAGCTCCATCTTGTTTCCACGCAGGCTCGGGAGTTCCTGGCCCCGGTAAAGACGCTCCTGGACGCTTGGGGGAAATATTCCAAAGTCTATGATCCTGACCAGAAGTGCATGCTCGCGCCCGCGATTGAGTTGTTCGCGATAGATGACTTTGTTTCCTTGAGTATTTTGCGTTACGGTAGCGTCGCGCGGTTTTGAGGGGGCAGAGTCATCGTCGTCCTTATCCGGGCTGCGCTGGATGAGCTGTGGCTGGCCGCCCTGCTGTACGGTGTGAGCCAGTTCATGCGCCAGGAGGCTTCGGCCGCCTGCGCTATGCGGCGCAAACTGGCCCTCCGCAAAGACGATGCTATTGCCGGCTGTGTAGGCCCGCGCGTTTATTTCCTTTGCCGATCGCGCAGCCGTTGAGTCAGCGTGGATGCGAATATGGCCGAAGTCCCTCCCGAAGCGCGGCTCCACGAATGCCCGCGTTTCGGCATCCATCGACTGGCCCGGCGCGCGCAACAGCTGGTGCACGATTCCGGGCGCCACGCCACCAAGATCCTGCGCGGAGGATGGGCGGCTTTCCGCCCCGGCAGGACTGGAGAGAACGGTTTTGCGGCTGATTTGCGGGGGGGCCTGCGCGATGGTGAGATGAGACGCAGGCGCCCGCATCACGTCCGCCGCAACGCGGTTCGCCTCATGCTCCAGCGGATCATCCGTCTGCCCTACGCAGAGCTTGGCCTGAATCACAATGCCCGGCGCATGGATTGCCGGCCGAGATTCAAATCCCCGCTCACCAGCGGAGAAGACCGGAATATCTTCGAGGCGCCTGCCTGGCAGTTCCTCGCCAACCCCGTTCCGAGCCGCAGCCCCACGATGCGCCAGTGCGCCCGCTCCCGATTCAGGATGCTGCGCCTCCTCGAGCTTGGCCCGTTGCGGTCGCTCGACTGCAGCGGTCGACCTCTTCGGGCTTGCGGACGCCTTGACCGCGATTGGGGAAGCCAACATGGCACAAACTCCGAGCCGACCTCATTCCGCTGGTGGAGAACAGCATAAAATCTAGCCGCATTTATAGGAAGAAGATATCTGGCCGCTACTCACATAACCCCAACTGTGCAGGCAGTGGTGGCCGCCCTCGACCTCACATTCGTCCCGAGAAACGCCCAGTGTTTACTGATTTCCGGTGGGTGACTTTCCACTTGGCCGAATAGTCGGCATTTTCGGCCAGTTGAAATCTTGGCTAGCTGCCAACTCTCCTCAAGCCGGTTTTTCCCTTCAACGTGGATTGCTTCCGGTTAGTCCGTCATCCAGGAGCATAACGTTGCGCGATCTTCGGCCAGGACCTGCTCCACAGCACTACGAGGCCAACCACTAATAGAAGTAGAAGCGCTCACTCGATGGCCACACACGGCTCAGCAACTTGCCGAACACAGAAATTTATCTGAGCACTTCAATGACTCGGCCTGTGGGTGTTGAAAAAGTCAGTACTAATGAGCTGATTTCCATGGCAGTGCAAGGCGTTTTATCGCATAGTTTGGCCACGCCGTTTTGGATGTCCATTGTCAGCGGCCAGATTTCCTTCTCCAGCGTTCGATTCCGTCGGTAATTTCTGGGTTCTGCTCTAGTTCACCGTAAGTGTTACTGTGGCGGACTGCTGGATCGATCCCGACGTGGCGTTCACCGTAACGGTCGATGTCGCCGGGACATTCGGGGCCGATGGCTGAGAGGATGATCCGCCGCCGCAGGCCGTAAGCATCCCCGCTCCGGCAAACGTCATTGCCAGCAGCAGCACCATCCACACCCTGCGCCGCTTTCCCAGCCAGAGAAAGCCGACGGCTAGTGCCAGCGGTGCCGCCGGGAAAAGCGGGCGCGAGTTCCATCGTAGCGAGCCCGTTCCTGTGCTGGCCGAAAGGGTGAGTTGTGTTGTGACTGCTCCGGTCCCGGAGGGTGTAACCGTTGCTGGACTGAATGTGCAGCTGACGCTCGGCTGCAAGCCGGTGCAGGCAAAGCTGACGGTGGAGTCAAAGCCGTTTTGCGGAGTTACCGTGAGCGTCACCGTGCCCTGGCTGCCGGAGGCGACAGTCAGCGAGGTGGGCGAGCCGGCAAAGGCAAAAGTGGGTGGTGGCTGAATGGTATACGTTGCCGAGGCCACAGCGCTGTTGCTGTAGCTACTGGCTGCAGCGATGGCATGGATGGTTTGCGTCGAGGAAACGGTGATCGGGCCAGTATATTTCGCGGACGAAGTGGTGGGGTTTGTGCCGTCGATAGTGTAGTAGATCAATGCTCCCGGCGTGGCATCGCTCATCGTCACCGTCTGCGCCGTCGTATACGTTCCAGCAGCGGGAGAAAAGGCCGGCATAGCGGCAGTCAGCTGGATGGTATACATCGCGGAGGCCACAGCGCTGCTGACATAGTTGGCGGCGGTTGCGATGGCATGGATGGTTTGCGTCGAGGAAACGGTGATTGGCCCGGTATATTTCGCGGACGAAGTGGTGGGGGTGTGCCGTCGGTGGTGTAGTAGATCAATGCTCCCGGCGTCGCATCGCTGATCGTCACCGTCTGCGCCGTCGTGTACGTTCCAGCAGCGGGAGAAAAGGCCGGCATAGCGGCAGTCAGCTGAATGGTATACATCGCGGAGGCCACAGCACTGCTGACATAGTTGGCGGCGGTTGCGATGGCATTGATGGTTTCCGTCGAGGAAACGGTGATTGGCCCAATGTATTTCGTGGAGGAAGGAGTGGGGACAGAGCCGTCGGTGGTGTAGTAGATCACCGCGCCGGGTGTCGAATCGCTGATGGTCACCGTCTGCGCGGTCGTGTACGTGCCGGATGCCGGGCTGAGGGTGGGAGTCGCCGTCACCGGCATGTGCTCCCATAGATCGTTCAGGTCGCCGACCACTCCCTGCGCATCGGCGCCGGATCCTCCGAAGAGCCAGAAGTTGCCGTAGATATCAGTCCACGCGACCCCTGCGGTCCTGCTTCCGGGAAGGTTGCCGGCGGCTGGGCTGCCCAGCGTGCCGTATACCCCGGCAGTCGCGTGGCCGGGGACCACTATGCTGCTGCCGCCCATCCAGGTCCATTCACTCGCAACAGGATCGAACTTCCAGAAATCGTTTAGAAAGCCAATCAAGTTGTTGGCGTCAGAACCGGTTCCTCCAAAGAGCCAGAGCGTGCCGTCCTGATTTGTCCAGGTAACTGTCAACTCGCGGCTGCCGGGCGTATTTCCCGCAGCCGGAGTGCCCAGCGTGCCGTAAACTCCAGGCCAGTTGCAGAGACCTACCTGGCAACTGTTGCTCCCGCTCATCCAAGCCCATTCATTGGCCGTGGGATCGAACTTCCACAGATCATTCAAATCGCCCTCGCCGGCCAGTGGGTAACCGTTGCCTCCGAAGAGCCAGAAATTGCCGTCGTTATCCACCCATGCGCCTGCGCCCTCCCGGGCTCCGGGCACATTCCCGGGGGCCGGCGTGCTCAGTTGTCCGTAGACTCCTGGCTGGAGGGTAGTGCTGCTGCCTCCCATCCAAGACCACTGGTTGGTGGATGGAACGTACCTCCACAAATCGTTGAGGGGTCCAAACTGGGTGGGATCACTGCCACCGTAGCCTCCAAAAAGCCAGATGCTCCCGTCCTTGCTGGTCCAGGCAGCCCCGTTGTTCCGGCTCCCCGGAAAGCTGCCCGCGGTCAGCGAACCCAGTGTTCCGTAGACCCCGGCAACCGTGCCGTTGACGCCCACATTGCTGCTGCCCCCCACCCAAGTCCATTCCCTAGTGGAAGGACTGAACTCCCACAGGTCGTTCAGATTTCCGTTTGTGTCCGCAGCATCGAAGCCTGCTCCGCCGAAAAGCCAAAGATTTCCATTCGCGTCCGTCGAGCCCAGCGCTCCCGAGCGTCCTCCTGGGGTATTTGCGGCTGCGGGTGTACCCTGCTGGCCGTATATTCCGGGCTGGCCGCCATTGACGGCGGGTATCGTATTGCTTCCCGAAACCCATGTCCACTCTTTGGTCGAAGGGTCGAATTCCCAGAGATCGTTGAGAAAACCGATGGTATCGGTGGAATCAAGCCCGCCTCCTCCGAAAAGCCAGAGATTACCATCCTTATCTGTCCAAGTGACCGCGCCCAGTCGTCCGCCGGGAATATTGGCAGCGGACGGCTGACCCTGAGTGCCGTACACTCCTGGCTGGCCGTGGTCGCCGCTGGAATTTTGTGTGAGGACGCTGCTGCCGCCCATCCAGGCCCACTCGCCGGTCTGCGCATGAGCAGCCAGGGACGCGGCAGCGGCAACAAGAATGGCTAGCACGACGGTGCTTCGAATTCGAAAAACAGTCTGGGGAACAATGCGCAACACAGCGGAAAAGGCAGGAAAAAAGGCAGACAGGACGTGCTTCAAAAGTAATTTCCTTAAGTCGGGTTGGCCGGGGTGGACTCCGAGCTACGCATTCCGGTGTAGCCTAGGCAGACTATCGTATCTACGATGTATTACTCCACCATTATTCTTTCGAATATGTATCTGCAAGTATTCCCCGAAAAGGATGAAGCCGCGTGGCTCGAAAGAGCGGCGCTGGCGGCGATCGATGAGGGCGTGATCAGTTCAGTTATTGGGATGCGCGCGATCCTGATCCCAGGTTCCTTTTCTTCCCGCCCATGGAGTACAACCCTGGGGCTCATGACCAACGATAGCCGCGTGAAAGGGCGGCCCGGACCTTCTGGCAACTGGCCGATACAACCTGTTGCATTTCCCAAGGGGACGGCGTGGGCGCCCCAAAGCAAGCGCTTGTTCGAACCCGAAGCTAGCCGAGCAGGATTCGGGGGTACAAGGTAATTCGCCACCAAGCGCATACTTTGGTAACAGAAAGCTTTTGATAACTAAATCTTCAAAGAGCGCCAGGAAGGAATGACTATGTCGGCTAAGTGCTTAGATGATTAGGTCAGACTAACGGGCGAGCGAGCTTTCGGATATCTGGATTAGCAACGCGTAAGAAGATAGCTGCTCTTAATCACGTTGGCGATGCTCGCCTGGGAAGTTGTGATTGGGATGTGTAGATTTCAGGCAAGAGATAGTCTGTGCCCCGTCGATTTGTGGCGGGGTAGAGCTAACACCTCTTACCTTTTCTGAAAGTCTGGTGAGCCTAGCAATAGGCCCGCTACCAGCGCGGCTTGTTTGTCCGCCGGCGCGGGAATTGGTGTCGGCAAATCCATCACCTGTACAAAGGCCGCGCG
Source organism: uncultured Acidobacteriaceae bacterium (assembly GCA_963790935.1). Classification (GTDB taxonomy): domain Bacteria; phylum Acidobacteriota; class Terriglobia; order Terriglobales; family Acidobacteriaceae; genus PALSA-350. Next base: position 7,305 of record CAWBRJ010000002.1, read on the forward strand.
GACTGGCATCGTTCCCGGCTGCTTTGCACCTGGCTTCGCTAAATCTGATCCCGGCAAGACAAGCGGTCCCTGGGCAGCCAGTTGGTCCGCCTGCTGCAGGACGGTTTGCCGGGCTTGCGGATTCAACTCACCCTTTAGGAATAAGGCTTCCAATTTTGTTTCCTTTTGCGCGGAATCCAACGCATCCGGTTTGTTGATCTTCATCAGTGCGTCCAGGTCCGTCGCTGTGCCCAGCTTGTTGCTGCTGAGAGCAAGAGCAATATTAATGCGGCTCAGAAGATCACCGGAGTTTACCCAAGCACCCGCCGTCCAGGAATAACCATTCGGCGTCTGGCAACCAAAGAAAGGCATCCCCAACTGCCCCATCGCGTTCAGCACGATCGCAGGACGCTGGACTTCACCGCCCGTAGCCCGCACTGCGGAAAGGACGAATTCTTCCGGAGTTTTTACCTTGGCACGATACGCCTCGCGGGACCAGAACTCCGGCGAACTAAACAAAGTGCGTAGCACCTGGCGAATATCGCCATCGGATTTCAAATAAGTTTTTGCCATCCGGTCAACCAGCGCCGGAGGCGGAGTGTCGCTCACAAAACGCTCCGCTAACTGCTGCGAGAGGTGATGTGCTGTTGCCGGGCTGGTGGCCAGCCGGTGCAACACCTCAAGACCTTCCTGCTCACCGCTCTCCTGAATGGTCTGACCCATGACAACTTTAGGTCCCGGCTCGTGGCGCCGGTCATTGAACGTGAACCCCGCTCCTTTGCGCGGCTCTTCGATGGTCCAGCCGGTGAACACCTTGGCCAGTTCTGTTACGTCTTTCTGCGTGTATCCGCCATCGACGCCGAGAGTGTGCAGCTCCATCAATTCGCGGGCATAGTTCTCGTTCAGCCCCGGATCTCTGTTCTTGGCTGCGGGATTTGCCTGGGCGCGCATGGCCGCTTTCGAGTGCGGTCCGATGCTCGAATGATTGTCGAGATAGAAAAGCATGGCCGGGCTCTTCGCCGTCGCCACCAGCAGGTCCTCGAACTTACCCATGGCATGCGGCGCGATCACGTTTTGTTCGTAATCGACCAGGTACCAGGGCGCAAATGGCCCTTTTTTCAGATACACGTTGAAGTGGTTGAGCCAGAAGTCGGTCATCACCGCTTGCAACTGGCGTTGGCTGTAAATATCGGTAAGCAGGCGAGTTTGTAACAGTTCTCCGGCCACTAACAGGGTGGGGTTTAAAAGCGCAACCATTGTTTCTTTTTGCTGCGCGGTCATCCCGGCTGTCAGCTGGATTCGTTCTTCGGGCGTGAGCCCCTTCATGAATCCGCGCAGCTGGCCGGGCTTCATGTTCACCAATCGGTCGAGCCGCTGATCGGGGAACAAATTTACGATCTGGGTGGAGGCCAGATCGGCATACAGCTTCTGTTCATGGACGGTGATGGAGGGAGAACTGGCCACGTCTTCAAGCGCCATCGCATCCGCCATTACGCTTTCGTTTGCCATGGCCGCTGCCTTTGCCGGATCCGCGGCCATTGGCTCATCGACTGGCGGCTTGGCTGCTTCCTGCGCCTGCTTCTGCCGCTTCTCCTCGTATGCGGCCACCTGGTTCTGGTAGATCGCCCGCTCCACTCGATCAGGCGGGAGGGGCACCTTTCCGTCGGCTACGGCACGAATCACCGCTGCAGATGGAAAGCTCTGAAGCAGATCCTGCTGGCTGAGTTGCATGGCAGGAAAACTCTGTAGCCGCGCCTCCAGCAGGCTGTCATCGATTTGCTCAGGGTTGAGCTGCATCTCGATCCATTTTTTGACCCCAATCGCTTCGACGCGCTCCAGATCTCCGGGCCGTGGCCCAAAGGTGAGTCGATTGAGCGCGTGAGCCGCACGCTCTTCTTCCGCCATCGCCTGCGTCGCGGTCGAGCGCTTACTATGCCAGGGCGGACTGACGGCAGCCAGCAACAGTGCCGGCTGCTCCACCAGTGAGAGAACAAGGCAGGCCGCCAGGACACGGTTAAAACGTCCGGCGGCAAAAAACGAAGAGTAAGGCATGGCCGAAAGACCCCAATCTTGCAACGTCTAGGAGTATCAGACCCCCTCACCGCTCTGAAGTCGCGGATTATGCCGATTATGCAGGTGGGTTACAGCCCGCTTGAGAAGCTGCCACCAGGGCTAAAGCCCTGAACTTTGGATACTCGAGCGTTCCCGCGGGTTTAAAAACCCGCTACCCCGGACTGAAGTCCGGGGCTGGCACCGGTTGGGCTGCGCGTTGAAAGTTCGGGGTGGCACCGACGACGTTGAGTGGATGGCCCAAGTCTCGCTTTTGAGACCTGGGTCTTCCGACTGGGACACTTTGCGAGGAGACGACGTTGAGTGGTTTGCTCCATTTTCATCTTCTTAGGTGGGCTGCGAGCCCCTTTAACCGGCGGCGTTCTCGACCACGGGCCCCAGGCTGGGCGGCAGGATGCCCATGGCCTGGTAGATAGGGCGGATTTGCTCGCGAATCGCGGGCAAGCGGGTGGCGAACCATATTGCGCCCAGGATGACCATGCTCCCAGTGATGATCACGGTGTGTGGAGCTCCCAACTTGTGCGCCAGGAAGCCGGCCAGCAAGCTCCCGAAAGGCGCCATGCCGACGAAGGCCATGGTGTAGTAGCTCATTACGCGGCCACGCCGGTCCTCAGGGACCACGGTTTGAATGATGGTGTTGCTGGCGGCCATTCCCTGCATCATGCCAAACCCGGTCAGCAGCATCATCAGCATCGACAGCCATATCCCTCGCGAGAGCCCAAAGAGGATCAGTCCTGTGCCAAAGGTGCCGGCGGCGATGGGGATCATCCGGCCCAGCCCGAGCACGGTTTTGCGCACCGCAAGCGAAAGCGCTGAAATGAGCGCGCCGACCCCCGATGCGCCCATCAGTATGCCCAGGGTGTGCGGGCCACCATGCAGTACCTGGGCGGCAAAAATGGGCATCAACACGATGTACGGCATCCCCATGAGGCTCACCAGGGCAAATAACAGCAGGATGGTGCGAACGGGCGCAAACCCGGACACATACGCCCAGCCCTCCTTCAATTGCGCCAGCATGGAGGCAGCGGTCCCACTTCGCGACGGCAGCGGTTTGACCCGCATGAGCGCCAGAGAGGCGATGACCGCAAAGTAGCTTAAGCCATCAATGAGAAAGCAATAGCCTTCCCCGAAGGCGCCGATCACCAAACCCGCCAGCGATGGACCGACCAACCGCGCCATGTTCACCATGGAGGAGTTGAGGGCGATGGCATTGCCCAAATCCTGGCGGTCTTCCACCATTTGCACCATGAACGCCTGCCGGCCAGGCATGTCAAAAGCGTTGATCAAACCCTGAAAGGCACTCAGGGTCAGGATCTCCCATATGGTGATTCGGTTGGAGAGCGTCAAGCCAGCCAGCAACAGGGACTGCACGGCCGCCAGGGCCTGAGTCCAAAGCAATACGTTCCTGCGGTTCAGCCGGTCGACCCATACTCCGGCAAAGGGGGCCAGCAGGAAGGTGGGAATCTGTCCCACAAAGCCGACCCACCCCAGAAGAAGGGCCGATCCCGTAAGCCGGTAGACTAGCCAACCGGTAGCGACACGGGTCATCCAAGTGCCGATGAGCGAAACGCTCTGACCACTGAAAAACAGCCTGAAGTTGCGGTGCCTCAGGGCACGCCATGCATGGGAAAAGCGACCGCCTGCAGCACCTGCAACCCAGTCCTTCTGCTCCCGCTCAGTTGAGGTCACCTGAACTCCTCTAACTCCTTTTAGATGCGGCGAGATGCCAGCTTTGGCCAAACCTGTCTTCCCGATCGTACAATTGCCCGACGGAAATAGAGGAGCCGCCTTGTCGTTCTTTCAACATAACCCGCTGGCCCTGATTTGGTTCTTTTTTGGTTTGTTCTGGTTGTTGCCGGGAATCTTCGGTAAGCGGACCATCCAGAAGCAGACCTCCCGTTCGCGCTTCCTGCAACTCGCCTTGCTGGTGGCAACCTACGTCTTGATGGCCGTTCCGGATCTGGGTTGGGGTTTGCTCAATGAACCATTGGTGCCAGCCGGCAGGACAGCAAGCGCGGTGGGTTACGGCTTGTTGCTGGCAGGCATGTTCTTCGCCGGCTGGGCGCGGATTTTTCTGGGCGGCAACTGGAGCTCTAACGTGACCCTCAAAGAGGATCACACCCTGATACGCTCCGGACCCTACAGGATTGTCCGCCATCCGATCTACACGGGGTTGCTCGTGGCCTTGCTGGGCACGGCAATTGCTCTAGGCCCGCTGCGCTGTTTTCTAGGCGTGATCCTGGCGGCAGTTGCATGGAAGATCAAATCGATTACCGAAGAGAGATTTATGGTGCAGCAGTTCGGTGATCAATACACCCATTATCGAATGCAGGTAAAAGCTCTGGTTCCGTATATCTGGTAGTCAGTCTTACCGAGCCCTCCGCGTCGTCTCAGGAGTAGAGGTGCTTCGATCATTTAGACTTGACGCAGCGCCATGTTTGAAAACCTATCCGACAAGCTGCAGCGGGCCTTCAAGAATCTCCGTGGTCAGGGCACCATCAGCGAAGAAAATATTGGGGAGGCCCTGCGCGAGATTCGGGTGGCCCTGCTCGAAGCCGACGTTAACCTGAACGTGGTCAAGGAGCTTATCGACCACATCCGGGAGAAGGCTTTGGGGCAGCAGGTGATGACGGCCCTGTCGCCCACCGAGCAGGTGATCAAGATCGTCCGCGACGAACTGGTCGCCCTGCTGGGCAAAGACACGGCCCGCTTCAACTTTGCCTCCCGGCCACCCACGGTTATCCTGATGGCCGGTTTGCAGGGGTCGGGCAAGACCACCACTTCGGGCAAGCTGGCCGCATGGCTGCGTAAGGGCGGCCACCGGCCGTTGCTGGTCTCGGTGGACGTCTACCGCCCAGCGGCGCGCGAGCAACTGCGGGTTGTGGCTCATGCCATTAAGGTCAACCTGTATGAGGGGGACACCAAGGGCGAGGCGCCGGGGTATGCGCTGGTCGAACGGCTGGCCAAAGAGGCGCGGCGGGAAGCTGTTAATACCGGGTGCGACACGCTCATCGTCGATACCGCCGGCCGGCTGGCGCTGGACGCGGAGCTGATGCAGGAAATGCGGGGATTAAAGAATCTCCTTAACCCGCAGGAGATCCTGTTTGTGGCCGACGCCATGACCGGCCAGGACGCGGTGCACTCCGCGGGTGAATTCCATAAGCAGCTGGCTTTAACCGGGACGGTCCTTACCAAGATGGATGGCGATGCGCGCGGCGGTGCGGCGCTGTCGATCCGCCACGTTACCGGGCAGCCGGTCAAGTTCATCGGTACCGGCGAAAAATCGGACGCCTTTGAGCCGTTCCATCCCGATCGCATCGTGAGCCGCATTTTGGGCATGGGCGACATGATGACGCTCATTGAGCGGGCGGAAGAAACCCTGGACAAGAAAAAGCAAGAGGATTTTGCCCGCAAGGCTCTCTCCGGGGATGGCTTTTCGCTGGAAGACTTCCGCGATCAGCTGCGCCAGATCCGCAAGCTGGGCTCCATGCAGAGCATTCTCAAGATGCTGCCGTCCGTCGGCCCTTTTCAAGGTATCCAGCAGATGGCCGGGCAGGTGGATGAAGGGCAGTTTAACCGGATCGAGGCCATCATCAACTCGATGACGAAGCAGGAGCGAGATAAGCACGAGATTATCTCGGGCAGCCGGCGCAAGCGGATCGCGCGCGGATCGGGAACCACGGTGCAGGAAGTGAACCAACTTCTACGGCAGTATGCCCAGATGCGGAAGATGTTCAAAAGTGCCGGCAAAGGCGGCGGCCTGCAGCGCCGCATGATGGGCGCTCTGGGTGGCATGCGGGGTATGGGCCGATAGCAGGGCAGCTTGCTGCAAAAAAGTGCCTAAAATGCGCAAAAAGCGTTAAAAGTTACTTTTGATTACCGGGGTCACACCGCTGCAGTTTTTGCGATTGCGTTAATTCTTGCAACGAAACTGGGTACCGCGCGTCCAAAGAGACCTAAGACCCAGATAGAATTTTTTAAGTAGCCCATGTCGAAACTGCAAGATCAACTCGACCAAATCACGGCCAACACACGGAATCTAGTTCAGCCTGAGCGCCTAGAGATCAGCGAGCGGGCGGTGGCAGAACTCTATGCCACGGGGGCCGAGGACCGGATCCTGCAGGTCGGCTCGCAAGCTCCGGAATTTGCTCTCCCGGACGCCGGAGGCCGCATTGTACGCAGCAGTGATCTGCTGGCGCTGGGACCGCTGGTGATCAATTTTTTCCGCGGGCGCTGGTGCCCTTACTGCGTCACCGAGCTTGAAACCTGGCGAGACCTGTACGGAGCGGTGCGCAAGCGCGGTGCTTTGCTGGTCGGGATCTCGCCACAGACTGTGCGGCAGAATGACTTTACCGCGGTGCAGCATGGACTCGGGTTTCCGGTGCTAACAGATGCGGGATGCCGATTGGCGGCACAGTTCGGCCTGGCCTACGCGGTCGCGCCTTCGCAGCAGCAGTATTACCGCAGCATCCTGGTGAACATTCCCCTGGTAAACGGGGATGCAAGCTGGCGGCTGCCGCTGCCCGCTACGTATATCCTGGGGCGTGATGGCACGGTTCTGTTTGCCGATGCCCACGCCGATTTCCGCGTTCGCCCGGAACCGCGGGATGTGTTGGATGTGCTTCTGCCGTAAATCCCGGCGCGTCTTCTACGACTTATCCAGAGAACAACCCCGCCCCTACTAGAATGAGCTAGTGAGCATACAAAGCCCCGCTGTCAGACGAGAGCTCGCCTCGATTTTCGCCAAAGAGTTTAGCGTCTCTTCGCGCAGCCGCGGCGATGAATATTTTCGGCTGAAGCGGGCAAAGGTTCGCGCGGGGTCGTCTACAGAGCTCAGTGCGGTGGTGACTGGATCAGAGCCCTACGAAGTGCTGCTGAAATTCTCGGGAAGCAAGCTTGCCGTCTCGTGCAGTTGCCCTCATTTTCTGGATCATGGGCAGGCCTGCAAGCACCTTTGGGCGGCCATTCTGACTGCGGATAAAGAGAGCTTCCTGGCCGATGCAAGTTCGGCGAATGGTATTACATTCGACCAGGGTTCTGGCTTGCGCCCGGCTCCGGTCATCATCACGCGAACGAGCCCGGCGGTCACGCCCATCAAGCCGCCGCCCCCGCCAAACTGGAAGACGCAGATGGGCCGCGTGGTGAGCGTCGCGGCCTCCTATCGGAAGGATGCTTCGCCCTGGCCGGCGCACAAAGAGATTTTCTACCTTCTGGATGTCCCCAAGAGCCAGGTGGCGCGCCGCACGGTATTCACAATAGCAACGGGTGAGCGGAAAAAGGAAGGTGGGTGGAAGAGTATTCCGCGGCCCTTTTCGATTCATCGCGACCGGATTGCTGGGCTGCCTGCACGAGAGGACCGCGAACTGCTGTCCATGCTGCTTGGCGGAGAACAGTATTCCTCGTACGGCTATCTTGAATCTTACGATCGCGGATCTACGACGTTTTCCCTCGCGTCAGTCACGGCTGAAACCTTACTCCCCAGAGTGGTTCGCACGGGACGGTGCCTACTACCCCTGGCCCAGGATGAGACAGACAAGGCCCCTCTGCAATGGGACGATGGCGAGCCATGGAAATTCGTACTGGAGGTTCGCGGCGACCAGAGGGAAGGCTGGCAGTTGAGCGGAAGTTTTCGCCGCGGCCCAGAACGAATGGGGATCGACGAACCGTTGCTGGCAGTCCGTGGCGGCTTTTTGTTCACCCGGGAGCGGGTGGCACGGCTGGCAGAGGACGAGACTTTTCCCTGGATTGGCGGGCTGAGCAACAACAACACGATCGTTTTTTCGGAAGAGGAGCGAGAAGAGTTTTTCAGCCACTTGATGTGTTCGCCCGCTCTGCCCCTTTTGGACCTACCCGAGGAATTGCAGTACGAAGAAGTGACGCTCTCTCCGCGCAAATGCCTCAAGATCTCCCAGAACCGCTACAGTTACAAGAAAGATCAAATGCGGGCGGAGTTGTGGTTCGAGTATGGAGCCCGCTCCGTGCCGGCACATGATGTGGCGCGTGGCATCTACGAGGCTTCTACGCGACGCTTTTTTCGCCGCGATTTTGACGCTGAAAAAGTCGCACGGGCGGAATTGTCCGAGGTTGGCCTGCGCTACGTGGAAGATCACTGGGGCCAGGACGCGGGATGGAATGTGGCTGCCAGCAAACTTCCGCGCGTGGTGCGCGCGCTGGTGGAGTCCGGTTGGCACGTGGCCGCGGAAGGAAAGGTGTTTCGTCAGCCCGGGCAGAGCAGCGTTTCGGTTGCAAGCGGCGTGGACTGGTTCGAGCTTCACGGCGCGATTGAGTTCGGGGACGCGAGCGCGCCGTTGCCGCAGTTGCTCGCGGCGCTCAAACGCGGCGAGACCATGGTTACGCTGGGCGACGGCTCCTACGGCTTGCTGCCGGAAGAGTGGCTCCGCCGCTTCGGGCCCGTGGCCGCGATGGGCGAGGCGAAGGGCGATCACATTCGCTTTCGTTCCAACCAGGCTGGAGTTCTCGATGCGTTCCTTGCCACCCAGCCAGCGGTGGATTGCGACGAGGCCTTCCGGCGTATGCGCCAGGAGTTGGCGCGGTTTCAGTCGATAAGCTCTGCCCCACAACCAGCAGGGTTCCAGGGGCGGCTGCGCGAGTACCAGCGCGAAGGCCTTGGCTGGATGCATTTTCTGCGGCAATTCTCTTTTGGCGGATGCCTCGCCGACGATATGGGGGTGGGTAAGACGGCGCAGGTGCTTGCGCTGCTCGAGACCCGCCGCGAGCTGCGTGCCCAGGGTAAGATCGACGCGCCCTCGCTGGTCGTGGTTCCTAAATCCCTCATCTTTAATTGGAAGCAGGAGGTCGAGCGATTCACTCCCCAGATTCGCGTACTCGATTACACCGGCATTGCGCGGAACAAGGACGATCTGTCCCGCTATGACGTCATCCTCACCACTTACGGAACGCTGCGACGGGACGCGCTCCACTTCAAGGAGCAGGTGTTCGATTACGTCATTCTCGATGAGGCGCAGGCGGTGAAGAACGCACGGACTGAATCGGCCAAGGCAGTTCGTCTGCTACGCGGCAACCATCGCCTGGCACTGAGCGGGACGCCAGTGGAAAATCACCTGGGCGAGCTTTGGTCGCTGCTGGATTTTCTGAATCCTGGCATGCTGGGCGCGTCCGGGGTGTTTCAGCTTGCGGGCGGGGCGATGCGGAACCCCAGCGACGACGCGCGCAAATTGCTCGCTCACGCGCTACGACCCTTTCTTTTGCGCCGCACCAAGGAGCAAGTGGCCACGGAACTGCCGCCGAAGATTGAGCAGACCATCTATTGCGAGATGGAACCGCGGCAGCGCACGCTCTATAACGAACTGCGGGAACATTACCGGAAATCGCTGTTGCCCAAGATCAGTACGGACGGCATCGCGAAATCGAAGATACAAGTTCTGGAGGCCCTGCTGCGCCTGCGTCAGGCGGCCTGCCATCCCGGGCTGATCGATCGAAAACGGGCCCAGGATCCCAGCGCGAAGCTGGACGTTCTTATCGAGCAGTTACGGGCGGTGCTGGAAGAAGGGCACAAGGCGCTGGTGTTCTCGCAGTTCACCAGCCTGCTGGGGATTCTTCGCGTAGCTCTCGAGGCGGATGGCATCGAATACGAGTATCTCGATGGCAAGACCGATGATCGACAAGCGAGGGTTGAGCGGTTTCAAAATGATCAAGCATGTCCGCTCTTTCTTATCAGCCTGAAGGCCGGCGGGGTGGGTCTGAACCTTACCGCCGCCGACTACGTGTTTATCCTCGACCCCTGGTGGAATCCCGCTGTCGAGGCGCAGGCTGTTGACCGCACGCACCGCATTGGCCAGTTGCGACAGGTGTTTGCGTATCGACTTATCACTCGCGATACTGTCGAGGAAAAGGTTCTGGAACTTCAGCAGAGCAAACGTAGTCTCGCTGACGCTATTATTGGTGCGGAAAACAGCCTTATTCGCGATTTGCGTCGCGAGGATATTGAACTGCTGCTGTCGTGAGGGCGAATGCGGTTATATTTCCTGGGAGGGTTTTAGGATTCGTAACTATTATTGCACCTTTGGTTTCGTCCCGCCATACAGTTATCGTGCCCTGATACAAAACAGAGCCGTTGAGGCCGTAATTAATTGGTGGGCCGGCAAAACGAGAGGGTCGCAGGAAAAGACAGACCTTTGATGGGGCTTCGCCCCGTCTTTATTGACCCACGTACGCTGGTGCGAACATGGGGCACCCGTTCAGAGTTGATGTGAGGGAGAGAGTGGATTAGCAGGACAGTTCCCGTTCAGAGTTGATTTGAGGGGAAGGGTGGATTACGAGGGCCGTTCTTAACGCGCGTAATGTGGCGCACTTTACTCTCACTCGGTATAGTGTGGGATTGTTGGGAACGAAAGCAAAGATTCCGATTGAATTTGCGGCCTTGCTCATGATGGCATGGGGACAGGCTTCATTGCCTCAAAGTGCGTCAACCGTAGATGAAGACTTAAACAGTTGCAGAATTCATGAGGTCAGGGATCTTCCCGGGAGTCACCGGTTCGCAAGCGGCTTCATCGAGGCCATGGCCACCGATCCAGATCCTAAGGCTACAGATCCCAATGTTGTCTGGGGCCTTACTGCGGACCTGAGCAGCAAGGTTCCCGCAGAGGACCGGGCTCTGTATGTATCGAAGTCGAACAATAGCGGAAAAAGCTGGACCGAAGTGGCGCGGGTAGATTCTAAATATCTCGATGCGGGGATTGGGGAGGGCGAGCGCAACGGCCTGGGTGTCGCTCCCGGTGGCAATGAGTTTGTGGTCACAACGCAAAGAGGAGCCTTCCAGGTGGTTCCGCAAGGAAGCCCTGCCGATGCACTGGTGAAACCGATCGACGGTCTGCTCGAATCGCAGCCGGTTCCCCAGGTGACGATTACCAAAAGAGTGGGTGAACCGATCAAAGGCGGTTCAGTTCTGATCACGGCCGACGGAAAACATATGGTGATCAGTTATGGTTACTTTGATCGGGACCCGCACATCTTTGCGTACCAAAAAGCTGACGACGGATCATGGGTGAAGGACGGACCTCTGCCGGCCCTGCCCACCACGATGGATATTCTCTCCATGCAATTTGGCGATCAAAAAGGTCCCTATCGACACTATCTTTTTGTGGGTACGGGGGATCAGGCCTACCGGTTTAATCCGGAAACGAAGAAATGGATTCGCATCGGGGGAGTGGGCGCAGATTCGGCGATCCACGGAATGAGTACCGTCGGCGGACTTCATTTAGCAGCGTGTTGGGGGATTTATAACCCGGCAGGCGGAGTGACCGTGGACCGGGTGACCCATGCAAGATTTCTGCTGCACCGGGATAGTGACGAGACTGGTCCTAATATTCGGGCTTACTCGATTGAGGTGGACCCGCTGAAGCCGAAGCGAGAAGTGATCACCGCCATCACCGGGGTCTATGCCAGTAGCGATGGGGGGAAGACCTGGAAAAGGCTGAATGGGCTTCCGGATGAAGAATTCCGTTCGGCCCATTTTAATGCTGACGGAACAGTCATCGTTTCCGGGATCGCGGGAACGTTTTTGGCTAATCCGTTTTCAAAGGCTTGCTCATTTCATCTGCGAACCCGTGACGAATAGGGATAATAGGTTATGCGAATACTGGTGGTGGGAGCCGGCGCGGTGGGTGGATATTTTGGCGGCCGCCTGCATGAAGCCGGCCGTGATGTCAGTTTTCTTGTTCACAGCAGGCAGGCGGAAACCCTGCGCGCGCAAGGCTTGCGCATCCTGAGTCCGTTCGGGGACGCGACGATTCACCCCAAGCTTGTTCTGGCTCCTGAGATCTCCGGTCCACACGATCTCATCCTGCTGTGTGTCAAGGCATACTCGCTGAACGCGGCAATGAACGATTTTGCCGGAGCGGTGGGAGCGAGCACGATGATTCTCCCTTTACTCAACGGGATGCGGCACATCGATCTTCTGGCTAATCGGTTTGCAGCTCGCAACGTGATCGGGGGAGTTTGCCTGATTGTCGCCGAGATGGATAAAGACAATCGCATCCTGCAGCTAACCAAGACCCAGCAGCTGGTTTATGGCGAACGTGGAGGAGATACTTCTGCGCGCATGGAGATCTTGAATCAGACGATGCAGGGGGCAAAGTTCGAGGCCAAAATATCGCAGAACATTGAACAGGAAATGTGGGAGAAGTGGGTGATGCTCTCCAGTCTCGGCGCGGCTACCTGCCTGATGCGCGGCAACATTGGAGAGATTGAGGCCGTAACCGGCGGTGCAGGTGTGGCCTTGGGAATTCTTGCTGAATGCAGCGCCATTGCCGCTGCTTGCGGACATGCGCCAAGCGATGCATTTCTCAGCCGGGCAGAGAAAATAATGACTGCTCCGGGATCAACCCTGACTTCTTCCATGTATCGCGATTTAATGAAGAAGGGCCGCGTCGAAGTAGATCAAATTCTAGGCGATCTGCTGAGTCGAGGAAGGAAGCTCGGACTTGCGACCCCACTGGTTGAGGCTGCCTACGTTCATCTGCGTATTTATGAGGCACGCCTGGCCGGCAAATGAATGAAATCGAACTAGAGCAGTTTCGCAATACCGTGGTCTCTAAAGATCGCGAGGAGTGGTTTTCCTTGGGAGAAAACCACGAAAAGACCTAGCGCTTCGGTCTACACCAATTGCGAACTGCTCTAAAGCCGATTCCAGCTTTCAACCATCTCTAATACAAATAAGGCTGCCAGTTGACCGCGCGAGTTGAGCAGGATGAGGTGGTCACCATGAATTTCGGCAGTCGCCGCAATGACTATGCGCGTGGAGAACCCGGGTGGTTTCAGTTGCAGGAGATATGTCTTGTCATGCATGACTCACAGCACTCACGCTTGGATAGACCGATTCAACCCTAGTCTTGTCTGGTCTGTTTTCCTATCCCCCGTCGGTCATTTCGGCACGCCATATTGCGCCGCGGAGCAAGAGTCTAACCGGTTCGGGAGAGGAAGAACCAGAAACAGTGCTTCCGTTTTATGGATATTTCGTAACTTTGGGTGTGACACGTGGGTGAATTGAGGTCGCTCCCCCGGTATCGTTGATGACGTGGCTGATTTCGCCGAGATCGCCAAGAGCAACCGTAATCATGTGGTTAAACTGCACATTGCGCGTCTTTGGTACCTCAATTGCGCGAGTCAACACAACACCGGGATGAAGGAAGACGCTGTATATTCCAAGGCCCCACGCTTCATGGCTGGACACACCATCCGCAACTTTGTAAGACGCCCAGCCGTTCGTTCCGGGAGTACTTTGGTAACTGGCTTGGTCGGGCGGATCGTAGGGAATTTCGGATTGGTAGAAATAAGTTCTGCCGTGATTTCCATTCCAGAGCACTTGAAATTGTTGATGATGTTCCACGAACAGACCGTACACGGTCACGTTGTCTCCGTTGACAACAAGCCCGTTGGCGCTGGTATTGCTCAGCCAGCCCACGCCGGATCCGTGATCGGCGCGCCAGATCCAGGTGTGATCGATGATGGTGTCGCTCGAGTTGATTTTGAGATTGACTTGCGTGCGGCCCACCCCGGCCCCACCGACGCGGAAGAAGACGTCATGCAGAGAAATTGGATTCTGCAGATGCCGCGCCTTACTGCCATCCGGTCCCACTTCGAGAAGCACCGGTGATTGTTTCTCACCTGCATCGAAGAGAAGACCAGCAACGATGATTCCATCCACATCCGCCGTTGTCATTGCTGCGGTACCGTTGATTGGCTTCAATGTGGCAAAGCCAAGACCCAACACCACGGTGTTCGGCCGGGTGATGTGAAGCGACTCTTCGAGCTGGTAAACGCCTGGGGTGAAGAGCAGATTCTCTCCCTTGGCCAGGTGTGCGTTGATGGTGGCGGCGGTGTCCGTTGACGGTTGCGCGATGTAAAAACGGCTGATGGGTATCGATTGCCCGGGGGTTGTGCCGCCATGCCAGGTGATTCCTACGCTCCGGGTACGCAGAGAGGGAATGCAGACGCTCAGGTTTCCAGACGGATCTGTCTGGAGGAAGGGCTTCTCGCGAACGATCGGGGTGTCGGCGATTTTGGTATAAGGCGGCATAGGCCACTCACCTGGCGGCGGATGGGGAACGCCAAGGAAGACCATGTTCCAGTTAGAGCCACTCCAACTTCCCCATTCGGTGTTCCTGGAAAGGAATTGCTGCTGTGGCCCCGCATCCACCTGGCCATCGATCAGATCGTCGGACATCCATCCACCGCTCGCCCAGCCGTGGTGCTGATGAAGCACAATATCGCCGCGGACGTGCATGCGCCGAAACGGTACAGCCTGAGAGACTGCCCATTGCATACTGCCGCCAGTGGGAGATATGGAAAAGCCTTCTGCCGCTCTCCAGAAGGTGGTGGTCGCATTGTTGTTGGGCTCGCTGGCATCCGCATGCACGTTGCCGACGATGCGCACGGCGTCCGGAGACGCCCCTAACCCCAGAACTTCGGTGTAGAAGCCTACCGGAATATCCACCTTGTATTCGCCCGGCAGAAACAACAGGGCATTTCGCTCGGCGCCAAACTCGTTGTGTTGTTGGGTGGCGTAAATGTCGTTGATCCGTCGTTGAATGGCCGAGGCCGGCATGGACGGGTCGAATACAGACACGTTTGGTCCCAGGTCAGGCTTGTTACTGCTGGCGGAGATTGCCGGAGAGGCGGAACCAACCAGCAGCACGGCGAGGAGCGTCGCCATCGGCCCTGAGTTACCAAACATAAGTGCCCACGGATTCGGAGGGCAATGTGGTTGTGAACCATCTGCCGTGGTACTTGACGTTGAAGGTCTTGGGGAAATTAGCGGTGTTCGAGGCAACGAGAACGATCTTGCCTTCAGGGGTAAGAAATGCGACCGACGCAAGCTGCTCCATTTCAGTCGAACCTATGCGCACGGATCCCGGCGGAACGAACCTTGAAAAGTGTGCCACCGTATAGAATGCCACGTTGCGAGCGACGTGGCTGCCGTCCAAAGTGATCGCGCCGCGACAAAACGTACATCCGCCATCGTTGGTGTGCGGGCCATTATGCGGGTCGGCGGCGAGATTCCAGAGCAGTACATTGCGGCTCCAGTTGCGGATCGCGTCGATGGGTACTCCACTGACCGAGGCGGCAATGGGTAGCGGTTCGTCAGGAGAGCTGGAGATGGATTGCTCGGTCATATACAGGTTCTTGTTTGGGTAGGCATTGTGCACTTCCGTCAAAGCGGAGGGCGCTCCGCCGTATAAGTGGAAGGCAGATCCATCTACGTATTTGCCGGCATCCGGGTCTTGCAGGATGGAAAGGACATACGATAAGACGTCGGGATTGTGGTCGTACAGGAGGATTTTGGAGGTTATCCCTGCCTGGCGAAATGCCGGCGCCAAGTATTTTGCGATGAAGGTGTCTTCTTCGTCCGCAAACATCACCATGCTGGGTGTGTTCTTGGGATTCAATGGCTCGTTCTGTATGGTGATGGCTGTGATCGATATGCCCTCAGCTTTCATCTGCTCGATATACTTTACGAAATATGCTGCGTAGGACCCATAGTATTCGGGTTTGAGATGGCCATCCTTGGTACGGCCGTTGGTCTTCATCCACGGTGGAGCAGACCATGGAGATGCAAGTATTTTGATGGCCGGATTGATGGCTAGAATTTGCTTGAGCACCGGAATGACGTCAGCCCGGTCAGGATCTAAGCTGAAGTGGGCAAGATTGACATCTGTCTCACCGGACGGCAGATCATCATACGAGTACACGCGCTCATTCATATCGGAAGCGCCAATGGTTAGCCGCAAATAGCTGACGCAGACTGTGTTGCCTTCTGATCCGAAAAGCTCCTTGAGGAGTTCTGCCCGAGGGCCGGGCTCCATGCGCATGAGCAGTTGCGCGCTGCCGCCGGTTAGAGCAAAACCAAATCCATCGATTTGCTGGAACTGCTGCATGTCGTTTACGTCGATTCCCGGGGAGTTGTTCACGGTCGACGAGAAGGGCAATGGGTCTTTTTGTTCGGCCAGCAATGCGGATTGGTCGGGGGTGGTCAGCCACATCCGCGCGTCAGAAGGTTGCTGCGCGGTCAGTCCGCCGTGACAGACGACCAGCAGCGCACAAGTGAAAAGCCACCGGGATTGCTTGTTCATAGAGATTCCTTATCCCCCAGAGATACACAAGAAGTTGCCGAGCAATCATAATCAAACGATTGTCTACTGACCAGAGTGTTCTTAACGGGAATTTTTAAGCAGAGTTCTCACGCAGACTTTTGTAGCCGCGCGCCTGGTCGAGGTTTATGTTCGAGCCAAAGTCCGACCACCAGGGCTGAACAGGCTGCGGAAAAAGTCGCTGTTGCCGGTAGACCGCGGCCCTCAGCGGCTAAAGCCGGACTTGTTTTCAATTAATTACGTACGGCCTAAAGGCCGTACCCTTCAACAACCAGAGTTTTTCCGCAGCCTGTGAAGCCCGAATTCATATACCGTGGTGTTCCCGCGGGTTTGAAAACCCGCTCCCCCGGACTTAAAGTCCGGGGCTACACCACGGACCCTTCGGAATTTTCCTTGCATAGGCCCGTGGTATCCCGGAGTATCTGGGTGTGCTTCAGGAGCGGATTTTGAGACATCTTGTTTTTAGTGTGATGATTTTGCTGGCGCCCCATTTGGCGGGCGGACAAGCGAAGGTTTCGGACCTGGCTGTGCCGCCGGCAAACGCGGAACACTTCACCATTATGTCGACGGCCGGCGTGCATGGTCACTCCACCCGCTGGACAGCACCCGATGGCTCCCTTATGGGACGGGAGAGTCTGCTGCTCCGCGGCCAGGCGAGCGAACTCGATAGCAAGACCCATCTCGGGGCCGACCACATGATCGATAGCCTCAGCATTCGAGGCTTTACCCCGCAAGGGGACGCAGCGGAAACCTTCTCCATCGACAAAGGGATCGCGACCTGGAAGAGCCCGGTGGACGCCGCATCGACAGCCTACACACGGCCTGCTTTGTATAGCGCGTTCGGTGGACCCATCGACGAGACCGCCCTGCTTGCGGAAGCAGCGCTTGCGGCGCCAGACCACGCCGTACCCATACTGCCCGGTGGGATGGCGCGGCTGGAAAAATTAACCTCTGTCACGGTTGGTGAAGGCGCAGAAAAGAAGACAGTGACCGCGTACGCCCTGTCCGGAATCGCCAACACGCCTTTCCCGATCTGGATGGATGAAAAGGGCAAGTTCTTCGCTCTCGACGGCGGTCTCACATGGATCCCCGCAGGATACGAGTCCTTTCAACCCCAACTGGATAAAGCTCAGGATGAAGCACTCGCGGTCCGCTCCCGCCTTGAGTCAAAGCAGCTGACAACCGCTCCTGCCGGACCGCTGGCCTTCACCCACGTGCGCAGCTTTGTGGATGGATCGCACTTCGTTGAAGACGAAACCATTGTCGTGGATAAGGGAATCATCACTCAGGTTGGTGCCTCCGCCACGACACAGGCGCCGGCGGAAGCCCGGATCATCGACGGCAAGGGGAAAGCGCTGGTACCGGGTTTGTGGGATGCACATCAGCATGTTTCGGACGACGCCAGCGCCACCATGCTACTGGCGCTGGGCATCACTTCGGTCCGCGATCCGGGTAACAACAACGCGCTCACGCTGGCCCGCGCGGAACGCCGCGCCCGGGGCGAGTTGCTGATGCCGCACGTCTATCCATCGGTACTGATCGACGGCAAAGGCCCGAACACGGCCCAGCTTGGCAGTGTAGCGACCTCACAAGAGGAAGCGCTCGCGTTCGTGCGCAAGGCGAAGGCAGAAGGATTTACCGGCATCAAGTTTTACGGAACCTTCAATCCCGCGTGGGTTACGGCCACAGCCGCAGAAGCGCATCAACTGGGCCTTCATGTGCACGGACACATTCCCGCGGGCATGCGCACAATGGACGCCATCAACGACGGATATGACGAAATCACGCACATCTACTTCGTGATGATGCAGGCGATGCCCCAGTCCGTTGTCGATCACTCCAACGGGATCGAACGGATGAGTGGTCCTGGCCGCTACGCAAAAGATGTCGACCTCAATGCAGACCCGATGAAGTCCCTGATCGCAACTATGGCCCAGCGGAAGATTGCTTCGGATCCTACCCTGGTTGTGGTGGAAACTTTGCTGGTGCCGAATAACGGGGACCTCTCTGCCTCGTACGCTCCCTACACCGGTACATTGCCTGTTGCCATGGAGCGCGGATTCCGGCAGGGAGGCCTGACTGTGCCCCCAGACCTGACGCGTGCCGATCTGCGGGCAAGCTTTGTGAAGATGTGTGCCCTGGTGGAGGCTATGCACAAAGCAGGCGTACCCATTGTTGCGGGGACGGATGGCACCGGCCTGGAACTGGTTCACGAACTGGAACTCTACGTTCAGGCCGGATTTAGTCCCGAAGACGCACTTGCCAGCGCTACCATCGTCCCTGCCCGCCTGGTGGGGGCCGACAGCAAGACCGGCTCCATTGCCGTAGGCAAAGCTGCCGACCTGGTGCTGGTGGATGGAGATCCAGCGCACAATATGGGAGACCTGCGGCAGACGCGAATGGTCCTGATGGACGGCCAGGTGCTCGATGCGGATGCAATTCGCACGGCCAGTGGAATCTCGGGGCGCGCCCATATCGGCTTTCGTTGAGCTTGCTGGCACACGGAACCATCTGCTGCCAGTGAACGTATGGCATAGCACGGAGGCTCACTCCATGGCAATGTGGAACGATCAACTGAGGCAGACTCTACGCAGACTTGGCCGGGCGCCCCTGTTTACGGCCATCACGCTCATCACGCTCGCCATTGGTGTAGGCGCCAATACGGTGATTTTCAGCGTGGTGGAGGGTGTGCTGCTGAAGCCGTTGCCTTATCCCCATCCGGAGCAGTTGATCGGCGTTTGGCATACCGCGCCGGGGATCGGCATTAAAGAATTGAACATGTCCCCGTCGGTTTACTTTATCGACCGGGAACAGAACACCACGCTTCAAGATATCGGGGCCTACGCTGGTGATTCCCTGAACGTAACCGGCGCGGGGGAACCGGAGCACGTACCCGGACTGGATGTCACCGACGGCGTCCTGCCGATCCTGGGAGTAACGCCAACGCTGGGGCGCCTATTTACGCGCCGGGACGATTCGCCGGGAGCGCCCGAAACTGTGCTGCTCTCCTATGGATATTGGCAGCGGAAATTTGGGGGCGCGTCTTCTGTCGTTGGGCGCTCGATCACGGTAGATGGAAAGCCGCGTGAAATTATCGGTGTGCTGCCGCGGGGATTTCACTTTCTCGATGAACAGGACGCGTCGCTGATCCTGCCTTTCCAATGGGACCGCAGCAAGACCAAGCTGGGTAATTTCAGTGAGCGCGCGCTCGCCCGATTGAAGCCCGGGCTCACCCTGGCACAGGCCAGTACAGACATGGCGCGACTGCTACCGGTGGTGCTGCGCAGCTTCCCTCCCCCAGACGGTTTTAGCGTCAGCATGTTTGAGAAGGTACGGATAAGCCCGAATCTGCGGCCATTGAAGCAGGACGTGGTGGGCGATGTGGGCAACGTGTTGTGGGTGCTGATGGGGTCGATCGTCCTGGTTCTGCTGGTTGCCTGCGCGAACGTTGCCAACCTGCTGCTGGTGCGGGTCGAAGGGCGCCGGCAGGAGCTGGCTATCCGCTCCGCCCTGGGCGCGGGTTGGGGAAGAATCACGTGGGAGCTGCTCTGCGAGAGTGTGATCCTGGGGTTCGCGGGCACACTGGTGGGAGTGGTCCTGGCATACGCCGCTTTGCGTGCCCTGGTGGCCATCGCGCCCACTGGCCTGCCCCGCCTTCATGAGATTGGCATCGACGTTCCCGTTATCCTGTTCGCGCTCGCGCTGGCGGTCTTTACCAGCCTGCTCATCGGGTTTATCCCGGTGCTCAAGTATGCGGGCGCCCCTGCGAACAGCGGCTTGCGTGAAGGAGGCCGGGCGCTGAGCCAAAGCCGGGAACGGCATCGTGCACGCAAGACGCTGGTGGTGGTGCAGGTAGCACTGGCGCTGGTTCTGCTTATCTGTTCCGGGCTGATGATCCGCACCTTTCGCGCGTTGATGCATGTGTCTCCTGGGTTTGTGGGACCCGATCAGGTTGAGACATTTCGCTTCTACATCCCGGAAACACAGATACCGGACTCCGAGCCCGAGCGGGTAATACGCACGGACGAAGAAATTCTGAACAAACTGGCCGGGGTGGGAGGAGTTTCTGCAGTCAGCTTTTCAACCGCAGTTCCTCTGGATGGGCACGATTCGAACGATGTGGTGTATGCACAGGACCATGTGTATGGCGAGGGTGAGCTACCACCGATACGCCGCTTCAAATTCATCTCCCCCGGATACTTCGCGACGCTGGGTACAAGGTTGGTTGCCGGGCGAGATCTCACGTGGACTGACACCTATCAGAAAAGGCCGGTGGCTATCGTCTCGGAGAATTTGGCGCGCCAGTATTGGCATGACGCGAATGGCGCGGTGGGCAAGAGGATCAGGGTAGCCAGCACGGATGACTGGCGGGAAATTGTCGGCGTGGTTCAAGACGTACACGACGACGGCGTAGGCCAAGCAGCGCCCAGCTCGGTGTACTGGCCTATCATGATGGATCACTTCGAGGGCGAAAAGCAGACGCTGCGGCGCAATATCGCTTTCACTCTGCGCAGTTCGCGCGCCGGCTCACGCTCGTTCATGAAAGAGGTCCAGGACCGGGTCTGGTCAGTCCATTCCGATGTGCCGCTGGCTGATGTTTCCACGCTGGGAGAGCTTTACACGAAATCCATGGCTCGGACTTCGTTCACGCTGGTGATGCTCTGCGTCGCTGGAAGCATGGCTCTACTGCTGGGGATTGTGGGGATTTACGGAGTCATCTCATATTCGATATCGCAACGGACGCGCGAGATCGGGATCCGCATGGCGCTAGGAGCGCAGCGGAATACACTCACGGCATTGTTTGTGCGCCAGGGACTCTGGTTAACGGGGATGGGTGTAACATGCGGCCTAGTGGTCGCATTTGTGGTTATGCGCCTGATGTCATCGCTTTTATTCAACGTGAGCCCGGTCGATCCGATCACTTATGTCGTGATTACAGCCGTGGTGATGGCGACTGCTTATCTGGCTTGTTACTTACCCTCCCGCCGCGCCGCCACGGTGAATCCGGTGAATGCTTTGCGGGCCGAGTAGCTGCCGCTGCACCTACTGTTTGCTGGTCTCAGTAAGGAAAGTGGCATTCGCTACCAGGATGTCGTGGCCCTGGCTGTTGAGAACCGTGTGGGTCGAGGTGATTGCCGTCAAAACACCGGTCTGGCCAGCGATCTCGAGGTTTTCCCCTACGGCGAGTATTTTACGGGTGTAAAAACCGGCGACGATATTGCGTACGATTTCCCGCGTACCTAGTCCAAAAGCCAGCCCGAACGCCAGGGCGCCCGCCGCGAGAAAGAAGCTGGTCACAATGCGAACCATCTCGGTATCAATTTTCAGTTGACCAATGGCCATCATGGCAACGATGAAGACGATCAACGCGGAGACGAGTTTTCCCAGGGCGGGAGCAGAATCGATACCGGAGGACTCGGCAGCCTGAGTCACCATTTGTCCTGCGAACTGGCCGACAGTGGTGCCCAGGATCAAGAGCAGAAGGGCGGCGACGATATTGGGCAAATAGGAGAAGAAAGCGGCAATTGCGTTGGAGATGGCCAGCAGGCCAAGGGCATCGCTCGCGGTCTGGGCCAACACTATGATGACGAGAAAATAGGCTAGCTTGGGGAGGAACAGTGTCAGTGGCTGACGCAATCCGATGCGCTGCAGTGTCTTGTCCACGCCTGCTTTCCCAATCAGGGTGTCGAAGCGCAGGCGCACCAGCACCGCACGGAGCACGACTTCCACCAGCTTGGCGGCTGCCAGGCCGAGAATGACCAACAAGATGCCAACCGCTACTTTAGGGAGTGCGGTGACCACCGATTTGCCGAGCCCAGCGAAGGCCTCAAGAAGTTTTTTCTCCATGTCTGCCATCCTTTCGAACGCTGTTCGGATTGAGTTGCTCAATCAGGATCAACCAAAACTCCCGCAGAACCATGAGCGGCACGCTCGCGGAGAACGAGGTTAATTGGGCCACCGCAGTGCGGCGCTGAATGGCGCGCCGGACGCGAACCAGCAAAGCAGGTGATGCGTCGTGCTCAAAGGCCGCCAGCTCGGCGACCGGATCGCCCAGATCTACCTCTTCCCTACCCTGCCCCTCGCCCAGCGGTTCTTCGCTCATTGTCCAACCCTGTCCGCGCCTGTGGCCTGCATCTGCTTGTATCGTTCCCTGAACTCCTCGCGTCCGCGTTTGATGCGCATCTTTGCCGCGGAAAGACCGACGCCAAGAGCCTGGGCTACTTCTTCATAAGAGAGCCCATCCATATCGCAGAGAATGAGTGGAATCCTAAGTGTGCTGGACATCGAGTCCAGCACCAGGCTGGTAAGTTGTCGATCGCTGATTGTTTCGGCCATTCGCTCCGCCGTGGACTGAACCTGAAGTTGATCGAAAGCTTCCACCTCCGACTCATCGATGCCGACATAGGATCGGCCGGCTTGCTTCTTCAGATGGTTGAGACAGTGGTTAATTTTGATTCTTTGCAGCCAGCCGGCAAAGGTAGAGCGCCCCTCGAAACTGCGTAGCCCAAAGAAGGCCTTCACCAAGACTTCCTGGGCAAGATCCTCAGAATTGTTTGGGTCGCGGGTGATGTAGCGACAGTTGGCGACGACACGCTTTTGATAAAGCAGGACCAATTTCTCGAATGCACGCAGATCCCCCTCAGGAGCTCTGCGTGCCTGTTCTAAAAGCTCCTGGTCTGGATCGGCCGTAGAAGAGCGAGGCCGCTCGAAAGAAGCGTTCATAGGGGATTCAGTATGCCACATTGCTTGCCGTTCTCCTATCAATCGTGAAGTTTTCAGCGAATGTGACTTTTGCACGCGATCCGTTGTCTTCGTCAGTGAATGACAATTCTGGAGGGAATTTCATGCTCAAAGGATTTCGCGATTTCGTGTTGCGGGGGAATGTCGTTGACCTGGCGGTGGGTGTGGTCATCGGCGCCGCGTTCGGCACAGTGGTCACTGCGCTGGTCAAGGATCTACTTACTCCGATCATTGCCGCGGTGGTAAGAAAGCCTGATTTTTCGGCGTTCTTCTTCGAACTCAACGGGGCCAAGTTTCTCTATGGCGACTTCCTGAACGCCACAATCTCTTTCCTGCTGATAGCAGCAGCGGTGTATTTCTTCGTCGTACTGCCGGTCAATAGCCTTTTGAGCCGAATCCAGAAACAAGCTCCAGCGGATAAGAAAAAGTGTCCGGAGTGCAGAAGCTCGATCGCATTGGACGCACGCCGCTGCGCATTTTGTACTTCAGCCGTGTCTTAGTGCTGGGGAGAAGTGTCTTGCAGCGCGCGGCCCAGCAATCTTGCAGTCGCTGTTTCTTCAATCGTAGATAAGTAACCCAGAGAGGTTCCTGCAAATGTTGAACTCGCAACCCCCAATCTGTTCTTTATTTCGGTGGATTCTATCCAAGCGCTCTCTTGTGCTGGCGGCTGTGTTGCCGGCTGCTATCTTTTCACCACAGGCACTCAGTCAAACTGCCGGAGCAGAGCCAAAGCCTGCGCCAACGGCGGACGTGCTAGTCCTGGCCAATGGTGATCAGCTCACTGGTAAACTACTCCGGGAGGCCGATGGGACCGTGACCTTTCACAGCGATATGGCCGGCGACCTGAGTTTTACCTGGGATAAGATCAAATCCATTCGCACGACGCAGAAGTTTGCTGTTATTGAGCAAGGGCAACATATCTCCCGTAAGACTCCGGATAGCAACGTGGCCCAGGGAACGATCGCGATCCAGGACAATACGATCCAGGTAGCCGGCAAGGAGATCCCTGAGAAGAACGCACAATACGTCGTCGATCAGGACAGCTACATCAAGCAAGTCCGCGGCAACCATGGCTGGGGGTATGGATGGGGCGGCTCGTTGACCGCTGGAGCAGCGGATGTGCAGGCTACCCAGAATAGCCGCACATTTACCGGAGCGGGAACTTTTGTAAGGACTATTCCCGGAGTAAGTTGGATGGATCCTCGCAATCGCACGACGGCCGATTTCACCGCTGCGTATGGTTCGCTTTCGCAGCCGGGCGCGGCCACCACAAAGACCAACATCTTACATGCCGATGCGGAGCATGACTGGTTCCTGTCGCCTCGGCTGTATGCCCTGGTAGACACGTCGTTCGATCACAACTACTCCCAGGGTTTGAACCTGCAACAGATTTACGGAGGCGGGTTGGGATTTGTGCTGATCAAGACTCCCAGGCAGGAATTGGATCTGAAAGGGGACATTCATTACGAGCGGCAAAATTTTGGTTTCACGCCAGGGATCGTTCCGCCCACCGCCACGCCGAACAAGAACCTGATCGGCGCCGATATTGGTGACACGTATATGGCGAAACTTGCCCACGGCCTGGTCTTTAACCAGGGTCTGGTCGTGACCCCGGCATTCAACACGCCCAAAGCGTATTCTGCTTTGGCCACTGCAGGATTGACTTTCCCGGTGTACAAACGGCTAGGCTTCAGCCTTTCCGCATTGGACGATTTCCTGAACGACCCGGCGTTCGGAAGCAAGAAGAATTCATTCCAGTTTAGTGCCGGGCTTACCTATACCCTGCACTAGAACCGCAGGCCGAGCCAGGCCTGCACAGATGTTGGGTGATTGCCATCCGCGGACGGGGCTCGATGCCACGTCTCACCCTTGACTTGAAGGGCCTAAGTTTTCACCAGACTGAAGGCCGTTCGAAACATGAACCATGTTTGTTCTGGAAGGAGCGGGTATTTCGTATGAGTGATAACCCTGAGAAGACTGGATTGGATGGGCGCGGTCGCGAGAAGAGCGGACGGATCGACCACAAGCATCCCACCACGAAAATCAAGCACCTGCGTGAGCACTACGGGGCGCACTTCGCAGATGGGTGGGATGGTGAGCGCACGCTTGGCGAACTGCTAAGCGAGACCAAATTCGAATCGCTCACCCAGTACGTGAAACACCACGGCCACCAACCCATAAGCTAGTTCTCAATGTCCGGGGCGACAGATACCAAATGCAGAACTCTGCTGTCGCCCCGCTTTTTCGTTAGTTCCCTCCGGTAAGGTGATTCGTGTCTTCCCCCTTGACAGCTTAGGAGAGTCTCCCTAGACTCCTAATCAGCTTAGGGGGACGATTCCGGGAAGCCCGCGAGCTTCCGGGATCGGAGGAAAACATGAGGGTACCCGGCTTTCTACGCTCCTTGCGTGCTCTTTTCGGCGATCGGCTCCGGCTGGATGGGGAGATCAGGGAGGAGCTACGTTCGCACATACTGCATCGCGCGGATGACCTTCAGCGCCACGGTCTTTCCCGCAAAGAGGCCGAGCGCCGTGCCCGGATTGAATTCGGGGGATACGAGAAGTTCAAGGAAGATTGCCACGAAGAACAGAGTGGGCATTTCCTCGAAACAGTCTGGCAAGACGCGCGATTCGCTGTTCGCTTACTGCGCAAGTCTCCCAGCTTCACCGGAATCGCAGTCATCACGCTGGCGCTGGGAATTGGAGCAAACGCAGTTGCCTTCAGCCTGATGAACGCGCTCATTCTGCGCCCTCTCCATGTGCCGCATGCGCAGAACCTCTATACGATCGAGCGGGCCAAGGCCGATGACATATCGCAGTCCTACCCGGACTACGTGGATTTGCGCGATCGAAACCGGACCCTGGATGGCATCGTGGCCTACAGCATCACCCGGGCTGGTCTGGACACGAATGGCAAAGCATCTTCCGCCTGGCTCTACCAGGCAAGCGGAAACTACTTTGATGTATTAGGCATTCAGCCTTATCTCGGGCGCTTCTTCCACAGCTCCGACGAGCACGGAGCCAACAGCGCTGCTTATCTCGTGCTCAGTTATCCCTATTGGCAAAATCACTTTGGGGGCGATCCCAGCGTCGTAGGACGCACGGTGCAGGTGAACAAACATCCCTTTACGATTATCGGAGTGGCGCCAGAAGAGTTTCGCGGAACCGAAATGTACTTCACCCCGAATTTCTGGGTGCCATTGGTGAGCGAAGAGCAGTCCGGAGGATGGTTCGACCTGAACACGCGTGGATCGCGCGGCTTGTGGCTGGCAGGGCGCCTGAAAGCAGGAGTAACTCCAGCGCAGGCTACTGCGGATCTGAACTCGGTGGGCGCTTACCTCGAGAAAAGCTATCCGCAAGAAGACCAGCAGATGAGCTTTGCACTCACCCGGCCTGGGTTGATCGGCGACACGCTTGGCCGCCCTGTACGAGCCTTTGTCACTGGCCTGATGCTACTGGCGACTTTGATTTTGCTGGCTGCCTGCGCCAACCTGGGCAGCCTGTTTGCCGCTCGCGCGGCGGACCGTTCCAAAGAAGTGGCGCTGCGATTGGCGCTGGGATCAAGCCGCAACCGCATCCTGCGCCAACTTATGACCGAGGCAATGATGGTCTCATTGATCGGCGGTTCAGCCGGACTTATGGGGGGAATAGCGCTGCTGCGCTGGCTGAATACATGGCAGCCGGTGCCTAGTTTCCCGGTCCATTTGCCGGTGGCTCCCGATGCGACCACGTACGCCGTGGCGTTACTGCTTGCGCTCGGGAGCGGGCTGCTTTTTGGCATGGTGCCGGTGCGACAAGTGCTTCGAGTTAGTCCTTACCATGTGGTGAAGTCGGGGACGATCGAGTTGGGAGGACGGCGATTCAGCACGCGAGACTTGCTGCTGGTAGTCCAAGTAGCAGTCTGCGCCATGCTGGTTACGGCTTCGATGGTGGCACTGCGAGGATTAGTAAGATCGCTGCACACGCACTATGGCTTTGTGCCACAACAGGCACTCCTGGTAGAGACCGATCTGAACATGGCTGGGTATGAAGGCGACCGGGTGGCCGTGATGCAGCGCCGTATGGTCGATACCGTGGAGGCGATTCCGGGTGTGACCGCGGCAGGGCTGACCGACCGAATCCCGCTCGATAGCGAAAACATGACGAACAGCACCCTGGTTTTTGAGGACAGCACCACCGACCTGAAGACATCGAACGCAGCCGCCGATACGGTGGCCTTAAATATTTCCCCGGGTTATTTTCGAGCCGCGGGCACGACGCTGCTAGCGGGGAGAAGCTTCACTGCGCACGACGACGCGAATGCACCGCACGTGGCGGTGGTCAACCGGGCCTTTGCAATGAAGGTCTTCGGAGGCTTCGGATCTATGGAAAACGCAATTGGGAGGTACTTCAAGACTGGAGAAGGGACGCGCATCCAGGTGGTGGGGATCGTTGAGGACGGGAAATACAAGACGGTCGCGGAAGGTCCGCAGCCGGCGGTTTTTCGGCCGATCCTGCAGTCACCGAGCAGCGCGACATGGCTGGTGGTTCGCTCCGGGGGTGATCCTCATGAGATGGCAGTGGCTTTGGACAGTGGGCTGCGAGGACTGGACGAAGGAATGCCATTCAGCATAAGAACGTGGACCCAGGAACTGGACAGCGCGCTGTTTGCTTCGCGGGTGACCACGGTATCGCTGGGGATCCTCGGCGGACTGGGAGCAATGCTTGCGGTGACGGGAATTTTCGGGCTGGCATCGTACTCGGTGGCCAAACGGATGCGGGAATTCGGAATCCGGATCGCCCTGGGAGCACAGCGCAGGGAGGTGCTGCAGGCGGCGCTGGGAAAGGCTTTGCGCTTGCTGGCCTTCGGTTCTGGTGCGGGCTTGTTTTTGGGAATCCTGGCGAGCAAAGGTTTAGCGTTCATTGCTTATCAGGGCGCGTCGGGCGATCCACCGGTCCTTGCAGGCGTAGTAGGGATCATGATTCTGCTTGGACTGCTAGCTACGTTTGTGCCCGCGTTCCGAGCGCTGGGAGCAGATCCTTTATTGCTCCTGCGCGAGGAGTAAAAAGGTCTTAGACAAAAACCTCGGCGCGGCAATCCAGTGAAGCTTCGAGGGTCCATTCGCATTGTAGAGCGGCGCGAGTTGGATTCCGTAGGGTGCAGCAATGCGTTTCTATTTCGTCCACTCGCTCCGGTGTAATGAACCCTCTTCCGCAGGAGAAGGGTGGTCGTTGCTTGCATCGCGAAGGAAGAAATCCGGGTCCGCTCTGTCGAAAAACATTCCCAAGAAGGGACCGCGGAACCGCAGATCTCTCCACTGCGCTGCGCTTCGGTCGAGATGACAAAGGGGAGGGCGGTGCCTCCATCGACAGCCGTGGCTGAACAGGAGCCGTTTTTCATCACCTTGGGTGGGCCTTTGGCCCATGACTCCTCTGTCGAAAAACATTCTCAAGGGGGAGCATCCATACAGAGATCTCTCCACTGCGCTCCCCCGGATTTCCTGTCGAGACCCGTGGCGTTGATGATCTGCATGCGGCTCTCTCTACGGAGAGCCGCACACGTGTTCGTCGCTAGCAGCGCGAAGTAGGAAATCCGGGTACGCTTCGGTCGAGATGACAAAGGGGAGAGCTGTTTGGTTTCGGAAGGTTAGCGACTAGGATGGACCGAGTCACGAACGGCTACGTTAGGGCGATTGCTGAGCGTTACGTCGGCTCAGTGGAGGGGCAGCCCGTCTCCAGAAAGAGGAGCTGGACCAGGGCCACTCCAATTGTTCAATTCTCCGAGGGCTGGTCCACGTGATCGATGACGAGCACATCCACGGGTCCTTTTGTCGCTTCGAGGCGGAGTCCGAGTTGTTCCCGAAGAGCCGAGAAAATGGATGGGCCGACGGAGGTAGATACAGCCTGACCATCCGGTGCGGAGGGGGCAGGATCGGGTGTCCATTCAAGCTTAAAATCGTAGTTTCCCTCCAGACCGGTGTTGTTCGCGACTGGGCGTTCAAACAATCTTGAGAGTTTATATGCGAGTTGCGTCATCGATGCGGCCTCACCGAGCATCGTCCCCTGACTTGCGGTAATTCCCTTTTGTGGGCTCTGAGTAGCAGACAAAACGCTCGACCTGATGCCACCTTTCGCGATCGCAAGAGAGTAGATGGGAGCAACTCTCGCCTCCCGATGAAGTTGAAGTTGGAATCGATCCTTGAGCAGAGCTTGGACCTCGAAACGAACGTTGGTCCAGTTTTGCGGGGGGACCGCGGCACTCTGGGGACGCGTACCGGGGGTTGCGTCAACATCGTACTTGGTAGCGTCGGCCCATTTGGGCCCTCCCTGAATCTGAAAACTCCGAACGTCATATGCGGCTTCGATCAAGTCTTTGAGCGTGGCATTGACTACGTGGAGCCTCCCGCCAGGAGTCACGCTGACCACCGTCCCATTGGTGCTGTTCGGATTCGACGGTTTCACCGATGCAGCATCGAATTCCAACGGGCCAGCGGTTTGCTGAGCGCGAACCGGAGGAATATGAAATGCGCCGACGGCGAGAGGCAAAACCACTGCGGTGAATCCTGCAGCAGCCAGCAGCAATCTCCTGCCAAAATTCAGCTTGCACGTACTCCGATTCATCATGATGCCCTCCACCCTCCGCTTGAGATTGGAGCCGGTAACGCCGGACACGCATGCCAAGGGTGATTTCAGGCAATATCTGCAAACCGCGACGATACTTTCGGCATAGTCTTGCGGATCGACAGCCGAGTGCAGAACCGCTTCATCGCACGCCCGCTCTCGCTCTTCCAACAGTCGAACTCGAATCAACCATACCAGCGGATGGAACCAGAACAGCGCCTCTACTACCATGTGAGCCGCGGCGGCCAAGTTGTCGCGCCTTCGGGCATGACACAACTCGTGTGCGAGAACCGACTCGAATTGAGCCGTTGTGAGATGTTCGGCGATACCCTCCGGGAGAATAAGGACTTGCCGGAAGATCCCAAATACCCCGGGCTCCAAGCGCGAGGGTGTGCACATCGCTGGTATCGGCAGCCCCAGATGCAGGGGCCATGCCATTCGCAGGGCCTCACGGACGCGGCGCCTACGTTGCCACCACGCCAGACCTTGCGCGGCAAATCCGCATAGCCACACACCGAACAGTATGGCGGGAAGCGGGCTCGGCGTGGTTGGTACGGAAACCAATAGAGGTGCTGGAGCCGGTGTTGCGAAGGGCTGGCTGACCTGTTCGACCACTGAGAATTGCGGCCGAACCGCCGCAAGGAGGCTTCTGCCATTCCAACTGGCTGGCGAGGCCCACTAGCAAAGGAAACGGTACAAGGAATTTCACCGACGCGGCAAGCCACAGCCCATGCCGCACCGCCGCACGATTCCTTCGCAGCATCAGCGTCAGCACAGCCACCACGCAGCAAGACAACGTTGATTGCCACAGGTGATTCTCCAGTGTGGTAATCATTCGCGGCGCTCCTTTCCTGATGACTTCGGTTTGGCGAGTTTCCGGATCGCCTTCTCGGCTTCCTTCACGTCTTCCAGCGTGAGCTTGCCCGATTCAACAAGGTGCGCCATCACGGGCTTAGTCCGTCCGCCAAACAACGCCAGCACATCGTCCATCAATCGCCGTCCGGCGTCGTCGCGAGAGATCGCCGAATCAAAGATGTTGGCATTGCCGATTCGCCTGACGATCTTGACTGCCTTTTTCCCTTCCAGAAGCCGATAGACAGTGGTCTGCACCGTGGTATACGCCGGCCTCTTCGATTCCGGAAAGGCCTCCTGAATCTCACGAATGGAGCATGCGCCGCGGTTCCACAGTATCTCCATGATCTGAAGTTCGAGCTTGGATAATTTCGGGTGGGTCATTGTAGTCAACTACATCAACTGTCATAGTTGACTACATGATGTAGTTAGCAGTCAAGACCCGAAGTTTTCAGAGGCCGGTCGCTCACGCCTCTCTATGCCAAGTCTTTGCTTCGTTGAGCCGATCACGGAAAAGCTGATCGCAAAAGTTGTTTCCAGCCGATCCTTTATTGCTGCCGCGCGAGGAGTGAGGAGGGGCGACTACAACTGATCACCGCGCGTCTTACGCGAAAACCTCGGCGCGACAATCCAATGAAGCTTCGAGGGGGCCATTCGCGTTGTAGAGCGGCGCGAGATGGATTCCGTGGCGTGCCGCAATGCTTCCCATTTCTTCCACACGCTCCGGGGTGATGAGCCCCCTTCCGCGGGAGAAGGGCTCGAAGCGTCCCTCCAGAGCAAGCGCCATGCCTTCGAGCAAACATCCGTGAACTACATCAGGGAACGGATGCCGATTCAGGATTCCATGAAGGTCCGGGATGAAGTGCAATGTGCCTGTAACTTGTCCCAAACCTCCGAAGAAGACCTGAGCGTCAGGCATTGCCGCACAGGGAGAAAGATTTTTTGGGTAACCCGCGTCACAGATGATTGCGTCGGGGGCGGTGGCGCCCAACAGAAGCGAGGAGGATGCCAGGCTCGCCGCGCAGATCACAATGTCAGCATATGCGGAGAATTGCCGCGGATCGGTTGCGATCTCGACTTCCACTCCGTTGGCTGCCAACTCCGCAGCCAGCTTGCGCAACCGCTCGAGATTGCGAGCGCAGAGCAGCACGCGCTTCACGCCGGGCGAAAGACAACGGGCGCAGGCGGAACCGATATCTCCGGTTGCGCCGACGATGAGCAAGGTCGATCGCCGGAGGTCTCTCCCCTCCTGCAAGCACAACTTGCTGATGCCCGGATGATGAAACTCACGGTCAGAGTATTGCCCGTAGTGAAGACCGTACCGTGTGTTTGCGGAAGCTGATCGACATTTCCTTCGATGAGAATGGAGCTGAAACCGCCGAGACTCACGATTTTCGCACCTGCTTTGATAGCGCAGGCCGCGGCGGCCCGTACACGAGCAAGGTTGTCGTAAATGGAAACGTCGCCGAGGCGGTCAGGAGGTATGAAGGAGTCAATGTAAACACCGCGCGCCCTCATGCCACACGTCGAGACGATTTCGACATGACAAACGGCGCGAGGCGGAATCCACGGCAGGATGTCGCGTACTTCGTCTTCCGGCAGTGGGGTATGCGCGGGTCCGCGCAGGACTGCGAGTACGTCCGCAGCCGCTCGCCAGCTTTCCTGATGACCGATGAGGGCGAAATCGATTTCGTCTATACCGGCAATTGAGCCACCCATGTCAGCGTTACCTCCCCCGGCAGACCCAGCTTGTCCAAAGTTTTCAGGTATTGATGCAACGATGCGCCGCGCAACTCGGCCGCACTGAGACTTACGTCAGGCAGTGCCGGCTTCACACAGCTGCCGTGGCATACTTCGCAGTGGCCAGTGCGGCAATCCCTGGCCAACATTTCTGCCAGCGTGGTCATGACTTCGAGATGCAGGCGGTATAGCCTGGCGTCAAAGGTCTGCTCATCCCGAGCTCGCTCTTTTCTCAGAATCTCCATCGCGTGGCCGATGTGATCCTCTTCCTCGGCTGCGATGGCGGCAAAGGTCTTGCCAAGGGTGCCCGGAGCGACCTTTCCCACCCGCGCATAGCTGGCCACGGCGAAGGATTCAAGCATGATCTCCTGCACGATCAAACAACCTATGAAATCGCGTTCCGTAATGCAGCGCAGGAATGCTTCGCGGAGCCGCTTCCAATGTTTTGCGTGGACGTTGTTGGACGCGTCTACACCAATTTTGCGACCCTCGTTCGCGAAAGCAGTTGCATGTCCCTTTTCGCCTGCCGCATGCTCCAGGGCATCGGCTACTTCTTCGGGGTCGTCACAGATTTCTGATAGCGAGGTGTAGTTCATCGCGGCCAGTAGTTCGCCGGTTATGGCCTGTGCCAGCACGTCTTGCCAGATCAGGGCGGTGGGAGAGAGCGAGGTGGGGTTAGCGGGTAGTGAGCACTTCAAATCAATGACGGGTTCCATGTGTCCTCCTGTTTTTTTGCTTGCGGGGGAAGATGACTCCTGTGTCCTGCCGGGCTTTAGAGGCCGCGGAAAAGTCGCGAACCGCTTGAGAATCAGCCACCAGGGCTAAAGCCCGGAAATTTTTATACTGAAAGCGTTTCCGCGGGTTTAAAAACCCGCTCCCCCGGACTAAAGTCCGGGGCTGGCACCAACGGCGCTTTTTCGCTCAAGGAGCGTTGAGCTTCTGCAGCATCTTTACCGCGTTGTTGTTCGCAGGGTTTAGCTGGAGCGATCTTTTGTAGTTGGCGATGGCCTGCGGCTTGTTGCCATCGTCCATGTAGGCCTCGGCCAGACTGTCGTAAGTGTTGCCCGAGTTTGGATAGGCTTCTATGTTGAGCTGAAAGATGCGGATGGCTTGCTTGAGCTTGTTGGCTTGCACCAGTTGATAGCCCAGAGCGTTCAGTTCGTCCTCGTCCAGGTTGTAAGTGACGGACTTTGCCGCCCTTAGCTGGTGATATTGCTGTGCCGCCTGATCAATGCCGCTGGTTGCGATGGTCGCGGAGAGTGTTTCGGCGATGGATTTGCGGCTGTCGTAGGCTCGCTTGAGGTTGGGCAGAAAGGCGGCCATGGTGACGGCTACGATGCCAACACCCAACCCAACGGTCAGCACAAAAAGGCCAGCCGCCATAGCAAATCGGCCGAAGGCGCCTGCGCGGTCCTGGGTGCGCAGATAGATCTCAAGGACGGCAAGAGGAACCAGGTATTGGCCGAAAGACATAAAAGTGAGGAACGGGCCGCTAAACGTAGCTGCATTGAAACCGAAGGGGCCGTGATTCAGGACGAAGGAAAGGAATATTCCGGCGCGGATAAACAAAGATGCGCTCACCACCATGAAGAGCCGGAGGGCCCAGCGACGATGGGTTTTAAAGTCACGAAGCAATGCATAACGCAACGCGAGAATAGAACAAAGCATGATCAGGGCAGCGTCGAGGCTCTGACCGAGGTGTTGCGAAAGGTCGCCGACAGTGCCCCGGAACCAGAGCATGTAAAGGCCGGCCAGGCTAACGGTGAACGCAGTTACCATATAGACCCGGCCGTTCCAGCGATGGAAAAGCGGCGCGCGACGGCGAATGACCGGAATGAGTTGGAGCGCTCCGCTGAGCAGGATGATGACGGCCGAGACGAGATGAATGGCGACTACCAGGTTGGCCATGGGACGGCCCGGCGTGTAGCCATGAGACATGGATTTATTCCACTGCTGCCAGTTGCCTCGCGCAGCCGTAAGCCCATAGAAAGACGCCACGGTAGTAGCGAATATCAGCTCCCCAAGGACCACGACCATGAACCAAAAGGCGGCCGCCGCTTTCAAGGCGGTGTCGGCGATTTTCCGCGGTGAATATTTCGCGCGCCGAGTGTCAGGGATCGCGAATGCGGTTTGTAGTTGGGTGCTCATATTCAGTTCCTCCTTACAAGACCTGGCGAACGAATTGGCCCATTACATTGGTTCCCTGTAGCGGCGCAAGCGGACTGCGGCGGCGAGAAAAACGGCGGTGAGCGCAAAGCCGGTCCACAGGCCTGGGTCGGTGAAGAATTGAACTACATCGGAGGCTGTAAGTACACCCATCGACATGGGGCCTACCGTGAAAGGGACCTTCTCCGGGCTGCCGCCAAAGCGGTAGCCGATGAGGGCAGCGAAATGCGACGTGTTGAAGGCAATCTTCTCGATCACGGCAACGACCACCGGCGGTAAGACGGCCCAGAGGAACGGGGCGCGCCGCGCCCAGGCTGAGACCAGCAGCAACCAGCCGTAGAACGGGGCATACCAAAGCCCATGGATCGCCAGCATGTGGAAGAACAGCATCAGTGACATTTGCCACAAGGGCAAATGACTCCATAGGTCAGCGACGTTTTGACCGCGGGCCAGCATGACTGCACTGCTTAGCAGCAGCATGATGCCTTGCGTGACAAGGACGATGGCGAAGGTAATGAGGGGCAGAATCAGGATGGGAATACTGGCTTTCGCGAGCACAGTCGTCGTATCGGAAACCGGCAAGGACTTCCAGAAAAGTATGCTGCGATCGCGGCGCTCGCCGTGTAGCGCTTCAAGACAATAAAACAGGGCGACAAAAAAGGTAGTGCCCATGAGGAGAAGGGCGGCGATGGTGTACGGCTGCTCAAACACTTCCGGTCCCTGCGGGTGCATGGAGTTGGACGAAAATCCTATGTGCACATGTGAGTGGGGATTATGACCGATCAGGAATGCGAGCAGAAACAGCGCCGCTACCGCGAGGGGAGCGAGATAGAGTGAACGGTTCTCCCATAATTCGCGCCGTACCGACCAGTAGAACCGCCGGCCGAAGGGGATCACCACAGGCACGGCTACATTTCCTTCCAGAGTAGAGACGGCGCCGGTTTGGATACTCATCGTGCCGCTCCTTTGCTTTCCTGGTTGCCAATGATGGCTACGAATAAGTCAGCAATGCCGGCCGTGCGCACCTCTCCAAATGCGGCGAGTTGCTGGCGATCCACCTGATCGAACAGCAAGATGCTGCGACCTAAGACTTCGCGTTCGTAGATGGGCTTGAGGGCTCGCGCTGCCGCGAGTTGCTCCGGGCGCACCGAAACTTCCAGGTAGCGGGACTCCATTTCTTCTATGCTTCGATTGAAGACAATTCGGCCGCGGTTGATGAACACCACATCGGTGAGGACGTGCTCGATCTCTTCCACCTGGTGGGTAGTGAGAAGGATGGTGCGGCTGCGATCGAAGTAGTCGTTCAACAACGAATCGTAAAACTGCTTGCGAAAAAGGATGTCGAGGCCGAGGGTGGGCTCATCGAGCACCAGCAATTTGGCATCGATGGCCATTACCAGGGCGAGGTGCAGTTGAGCCACCATGCCCTTGGATAATTCCCTCACCTTGCTAGTGCGGAGGATGGTGGTTTTCGACAAAAACCCTTCCGCTTTGGCGCGATCGAATCGCGGATGAATACCAGCGACATAATCGAGAGCCTGCGAGACCTTGATCCAGCGGGGCAGCACAGCGACATCGGAAATGAAACAGACGTCGCACATCAGCCGATCCCGGTCGCTCCATGGCTCGCGGCCTAAAACTTTCAGTTGTCCCTGGTAGGGAGTGAGGCCGAGGATCGCATTCAGGGCAGTGGTCTTGCCCGCGCCGTTGGGACCGATGAGTCCAAGGATGCGGCCCTCTTCCACCTGCAAATCGATACCGTCGAGCGCGATCTTTGCGCCGAAAGCTTTACGCAGGCCGTGTGCTTCTATGCATGCCATCTTCAGCGCTCCTTTTTCCCGTTATTCAAAGCCAGCAGTTCTTCCGTGGTCAGGCCGAGCCGCTGAATGGTGGCGTAGATCCTGGGCCATTCTTCACCCAGAAACTTTTGCCGTTCGCCCTGCAACAAGAGATCGCGTGCGCCGGTATTGATGAACATGCCTCGCCCTCGTTTGGTCTCCACAAGTCCCTCATCCACCAGTTGCTGATACCCCTTCAGAACCGTGAGTGGGTTGACGCGGTACTCCGCGGCAACATTGCGTACCGACGGCAGCGGGTCGCCTTCTTTGAGAATTCCGTCGAGTATCATCGCGACCACCCGGTCACGAAGCTGGCGATAAATCGGTTGGCCGTCATTCCACTCAGGGTCCATCAGGTTTACCAAACAGTCTTTGCCACAAATACGCTTGAGTCATTTCGTCCCATGTCAGGTCAAGGTGCGGTCATCCTTTAGCGGATATCCCGGCCTCTTAGTGTTGTACTTGACTACAACACTATGTCACCTGTCAAGGATTATTTTGCTGCGGAAAATTCGCGAGCTGGCAGGAAAGGACGTACACCAGGGCTAAAGCCCTCAATTTATACACCGGAGCGTTCACGCGGGTTTGAAAACCCGCTCCCCCGGACTAAAGTCCGGGCCTGGCACGGATCCGATTCCCCGGGACTAAAGAGCTTGCAGAGAGGTCGTTGTTGCGAGTAGCCCTCAGGGGCTTAAAAGCCCGACATATGCTTCAGCCGTGCCCTGATACAAAACAGAGTCTCTAGGGGCGACATCAACGCACCCCACATCTCAAAAGCGAGATGTGGGCCACCCTAGATCTGCTCGGGGATAGAGCCAAAGCGCGTTCGTTCTAACCCTTGCTTGCCCCGGCAGGTCGTTTGCTCTATTTGCCGATTTGGACGGCGCCTAGTTTTTTCGGCTGCAGAGATGCTTGGCCGCTAATGGACGCGAATGCCCTTGTTGTACTCCCGGCCGGCCGGAGCAGATAGGAGCTCCCCTGGCGCACGGGTAGCTTGAGGTTGGGGCCTGTGCTGCGCATGGTGGTTTTCCCGTTCGCATCGATAACTTCGATTGACTCACCTGGCCAGGGATTCCGGATGGCAAGGGTTTCGCTGGCTCCGGCTTCGATGACGACGGTGTCAGGCACGCCTGCCCTGGTTTGCACATCGATCCGGGTGCGGTTGCGCACCCACACGCTGCCTTCGAAATCCCAGGCATGCGGCACCGCGGGGGCGATGCGGATGAGGCCATCGTAATCCTGCACCAGGGCCTCGGCGAGGGCCAACGCGACGACGCCCTCCTGCTCAACGTAGAACTCGCCCGCGGGGCCGCCCCAATTGGCAAAGCCGTTTATGTATTTTTGATATTTCCCGGTCAAAGCGATCAGGGTAGACCTGACTTCATCACTCAGGCCGAGGCGTGCGGCCTGGACGGGATCGAAACTCCAGTCCTGGTGGACGGGGTAAGGGCGGGTGGCAAAGGTAGCCCTGGCGAGAGCCACCTGGGGAGAATCGTCGGCAATTAGGCTGTAAGGCCAAACTGGTTCGAGGCCGATGTTCTCTTCGTTGTGTGCTGGAGCTGCCGGATCATACGACTCGGCGATGACCTGCTGCTTTGTACCGGCCATGGTTGCTTTTTCGGCTTGAGGGAGAGGCGGAATCCGGATTAGTTCCAGCCTTGAGTTGTTGCACCAGGCTGCTATCGGTGCGCAGCAACATGGCAGCCTGGATCACAGCGGGAAAGAGGGCTGATCTGGCGGAAAGGTCGGTGGTTGGGTCGGTCGTATCCCACTGCTGCTCGTGCGCATTCGACGGGTGGGTGTGCATTTTGCCGTCATCGCCCCGGGTTTCATAGGCCAGCAGAAAACGGGCGGACTCCGCCATAACGGGGTAATTCCGGGTGAGGAACGCGCGATCGCCGGTGGCCAGATATTGACGCCAGATCCAGAGCGAGACTTCGGCACCGGTCGAAAGGGTGCGGGCGTTGTAATAAGGCCGAGAGGCGGCATCGCAGTTTAGACCGGTAGCGGGGGTCTCCCAATCGCCTTCGTACTCGATGCCGGGGCCGTTGAAGCGCATGGTTTCGGGGACACAAATGCCGGGGCGACCGGCCATGTGCTTCGTGGTCCAGTCTTTGATGCTGGCCAGATTTTCGCGGTACAGGCGGAAGTATGGTGCGTTCAACTCAGGTACACCGGCATCGAGATTCGCGGCTACCTGCATACGGAGATTCCAGTGCCAGAAGGCGGCAGGATCCCAGCGGTGAAGATCCTGGACCGCGGAGAAGAGGTCGGCGATGCCGGCTTGCGAACCAGGAAAGCGGCCTCCGCTTTCAGCCGCTGCAGTGTAGAGGTAGAGGTTGCGCAGGTTCTCCATGTACTCCCCGGAGCCATCCGTGGAGGTGATCTTTATGAGCCCTGCGCGGCGCCAAAACGTGTGCCACCAGGCAAGGTGCTCGGCTGGGCCGGCGTTCGCCAGTGCACGGCCCAAGGCTGGCTTCTGTGGTCTGTGTACCGTTGAATTGAGGGCAAGCAACGATTACCCGGAAGTGGCCGTCCGGGGCGGGTTTAAAGGTAACAGTGACTGCACGGGAATTGGTCACGGTGGCAGAAACTTCGCGGCCGGTTGCGGTCACGGCGGCCAGGGCGCCGAAGGTCTCTCCGGACGCTCCCGGGCCGTAGTGGTCGACCCAGGTTTGGGCGAGCATGCCGGTTTTGCCGGATACCGTGGTTTGCGGCGTGCGCGGCGGCCAGAGGCGCAATTCGGCAGTCTGGGTCGCGTTGGGGTCGGCACCGGTTACATCGACGACGAAGGTATCCGTCGATACCTGCACCCAGGCGGTGACGGTAAGGCCTCCGCCGTGTTCGACCAGGGTTCCGTTGTAGAGATCCAGACGGCCTTTGAAATCCGCGGCGGAAGCAAGAGGGGCGAGGCTGGGGATGATCAGTTGGCCAGGCGAGTCGCGGTGCGGCAGGGTGTCTGCGCGGTTTAGCTGGGCGGTGAGGCCGCCGGCTGACCAGACGGCGACGCCGAGGCGTCCGTTGCCCAGAGGCATTGCTTCCTCGGGCAGAGTATTGGGCTGCGCCAGCACGATATCGGACCGGCTTAACAAGCCGGCGGTGTCCACCACGAAGTGACCGGATTTCCATGCCGTCGACGGAGGGCTTTGCTGCGCGACCGCCCCCAGGGCGATGATGAGAGCGACGGCAGCGATGGGTTTGAGAAGGCGCATCCATACGGTGTATCACTCGCCTCCGTTAAGAGCCAGTGTGCAGTTCAGGCCCGGTAGGGTCTGCCAGGGAGCAGTACAATCTACCGAATGTTTTTGAGGGAGACGTT
The DNA here is from genome assembly GCA_963790935.1 of uncultured Acidobacteriaceae bacterium. Classification (GTDB taxonomy): domain Bacteria; phylum Acidobacteriota; class Terriglobia; order Terriglobales; family Acidobacteriaceae; genus PALSA-350. The sequence continues at coordinate 46,735 of CAWBRJ010000002.1, forward strand.
GATGCGGAATCGCATGCTCAATCTCTGGACACTTGGGGGGCTGTCGCTCTCGGAGCTGCTCCGTCGAACGGCGCGGGAGTGCTGGCAAGACGAGGTGTTTGGGCAGGGCGGCCGGATGGCTTTTTACCATTTCCTGGCTATTTTCCCTTCGCTGCTTATTTTTTTTACGATCAGCGCGCGGGTACCGCATCTGGGCGATCACATGAAGAATGCGCTGCAGGATTTGACCCGCCAGGTGCTTCCCTATCAGGCGTCAAAGCTTTTTCAAGAGATCATGGATGAGCTCAACGACCGCACGCATTCGACGCGTGCCGCTTATCTCGGTTTGTGCGGGAGCATTATGGGCGGCGCTGAACGGGACCTGGGCGATGGTCTATGGGCTCAACAAGGCTTACGAAGTCAACGAGCATCGCTCGTGGCGGGAATTGTCGCTTACGATTGGCGGTCTGACATTTTTCCTGGGGTTCGTTGGTTCCATGGCGATGTTCCTGATCTTCTGCAGCGCTTATCTGCAGACTCGTTTTCATGGGGGCGCCATGGCTTTGCGGGTTTTGGAATGGCTGGTGCTGGCGGGATCGCTCTCCTTCTCGTTTGCAGTGCTGTACCGATACGCGCCCAATCTTCGGGATTGTGCGTGGCGATGGAGTACTCCCGGCGCACTTTGTGCGGTGGTGTTATGGATCACCGCAACGTTCGCGACCCGGCTCTACTTCGGACATATAAACAACTACTCCCGCAGCTATGGTCACCTGAATGGAGTGGTGATGCTGCTGCTATGGCTCTATGCCAGCAATGGGGCGATTCTTATTGGGGGAGAAATGAATTCTGAGATTGAAAAGAATATTGCGCAAGGCGGATGAGGATTTGGCGCGGCTGGATCGGTCTCGGATCACGGAAATAGTGGGTTTGGTGGTGCTGCAGTGCGTGAACAAAAACACTTCCATGGAGGGCTTCGCACCAGCGATCTCTCCACTGCGCTCCCCCGGATTTCCTGTCGAGACCCGTGGCGTTGATGCAGCTTCATGCGGCTTTCTTTAAGAGAAAGCCGCACACGTGGTCGTGGCTAGCAGCGCGAAGTAGGAAATCCGGGTAACGCTCGGTCGAGAGTGGCACCCGGTAGAGCTGTGGGAGCCGCGGCAGGCTTGAGGGGGAGACCTGCGGTATCCCACATCTCGCGAAAAACGAGCGAGATGCCCCGAATTTCCTGTAGCAGCTTTGGATAGGACGCGGGTGCGCCTTTCCTTAAAAGAAAGGCGCATGAAGTTCAGGGAACCCAGAAACCACACGGAAATCGGGGGTGTGGGGCACCCGGCGAACTTAGGGGATAGAGCCCAATAGCACTTCATCTCACCTTAGTTGTCGAGGGGATGAGTGACCTCAAAGCTCAGAAGCGATAGCCTGGCTTTAGCTCGCAGCGGTAGACGGTGGTCTGGGCTTCTTCCTGCCCGGTTCGGACATTGCAGGTGGCCCAGCTCAACGAGGGATTGGGGCCCAGGGGGAAGACCATGGGCGCACCATCGACCTCGGCCTCGAGACTTACACCTTCCTGGGTCGGCGGCAAAGTGAAGTTGAGCGTCTGGCCAAAAATTACGGGGTATAGCTCGCGCACTTCAGAGTTGATGGCGGTGTGATACACCTCGGCCTCCATCAGGAAGGTGGCGGTGTCTGACCAGTTCAACGCAGTCACGCTGATGTTGCGCCCCCCGTGGATAAAGCCGCTGGAGTCAATCCGGGTGAAGGGACATGGCCCGGCAATACAGGAGGCGCTTATGTTTCCGTAAGAGTTGTCGGCCCCGGCATCGAGCTTCACGGTCTGTGAGGCTGCCTTCCATTTTCCATCAGGGGAACAGGGGGATTTGTGATCGCAAGGGACGTTTCCCTTGTTGACCACCTGGAAGGTCCGGGCGGCGTAACCCACATTGGTCTGGGCGCGGGTATTGATTGTGTACCGTACGCGAATATTTGAAACCAGCGTTGCCGGCGGACGCACTGCTCGAGCGGAAGCTGGAGCTTTGGGGGCGACGGGAACGAGCGGTGTCATAGCGGCAACATAAAGCTGGCTGGGGGTCTCAAACCTCCCAGTTGGTATGACCAGGGTGAAGGGCTCGTAACGCGGATGGTGGAAGGTGACGGTGATTGGCTGGTCGGTTAAGACTCGCTTGTGCAGCACGAGCTTGAAATAGCCCGAAGCATCGGAACGTGTGGCAGCACTGCGGGTGCCATCGGATGCAGTGATGACGACATCGGGGATGGGCAGCTCATTCTTGGAATCCGCATCACGCTGGACTACCGCGCCTTCAATGGGGACCGATAGCCGGTCGGTAATCTCCCGCACCCGATGGGCTCGCAACAACAGCACGAGAGCGACGACCAACGCTGCGAGGATTGCAAGGATCGTCCAGATAGCTTTCTTTTCTGTCATGCAGCCCCAGTTGGACGCCACGCCATCGTCCGTGCATCTATTATTCAATTAATCGATTTCCTTGTCGCCCGCAAGGCGAAAGCAGGCAAAGCTCAAGTGAACATGATTCCCCCGCGCAAGCATTGTAGATCCCGGCGACAGTTGCTGCGGCAAATGGCAGGCGTCTCCCTGGGTCTGCCGCTCGCCTCGTGGACCGGCTTTGGAGCGCCGACACAGACGACGCCCACGCCCGCGGATAAAGCAGCAACGTTCTCGGCCGACGATGAGAAGTTCCTTGACGACCTGGAACGCGCCAACTTCCTGTTCTTCTGGGAACAGGCCAGCGGACAGACGGGATTGATTAAAGACCGCGCCAATGTGCGCGCAACGGATACCAGCATCGTGGCCAGTGTGGCGTCCACCGGCTTTGGGCTGACTGCGATCTGCATCGCGGACAAGCGCGGCTTTATCTCGCACGAGGAGGCTCGCCAGCGGGTGCTGGCAACGCTCACGTTTCTTTGGAGGGCACTGCCCACCCATCGTGGATTCTTTTATCACTTTGCCAACATCGAGACCGGGGAACGAGTGTGGGACTCTGAAGTCTCTTCGGTGGACACGGCAATCCTGCTGTGCGGCATTCTTACTTGCCGCCAGTATTTCGAGGATCGTGAGATTATCCGGCTGGCACGGGACATTTTCGACCGTGTGGACTGGACCTGGCTTTCCGAAGACACGGCGCTGCTGCCGCAGGGCTGGACTCCGGAATTCGGTTTTCTGCCTTACAAGTGGGATTTCTATAGCGAATTGATGATGATTTACCTGCTGGGGATGGGTTCGGGGTCTCATCCCCTGCACCCCTCGGCCTGGCTGGCATGGAAGCGAATCACCTTCGAATATGATGGCGAAAGCTACATCGGGTCGTTTGCGCCGCTGTTTGTTCATCAGTACTCGCAGGCCTGGTTCGACTTTCGCGGCAAGCGCGACAAGTATGCCGACTACTTCCAGAACTCAGAGATAGCGACCGATGTGCACCGGCGCTTCTGCCTGGAGTTGGGATCCAGGTTTCCCGATTACACGGATGATCTTTGGGGGATCACGGCCTCGGACTCGGAAAAGGGTTATGTGATCTGGGGGGGACCTCCGGCCATGGGCCCGATCGATGGGACGGTGGTTCCGGCGGCCGCTGGAGGCTCAGTGCCCTTTCAGCCGGCCGCCACGATGCGCGTGCTGAAGAACATGCGCGCTAAGTATCCGCAGGCCTGGTGTCGCTACGGCTTCGTTGATGCCTTCAATCCGTTGACGAACTGGTACGACCACGACGTGGTTGGCATTGACACCGGAATTACTATGCTGATGGCGGAAAATGCGCGCAGCAGCTTCGTGTGGGAGACATTTATGAAGAACCCGGAGGCACAACGAGGTATGGCGGTTGCGGGGTTTCAGAAGTATCCCGCTCCCTACCTGTAAAGCCTTGGCCAGAGCGGACCGGTTAGGTGTATTTTCTTCTAATGATTCGCTTTCCGTTTTCCAGGCTTCTCGCGTCTGCGGCTTTGATGGCCGTCGCAGTTCCCCTCTTCGGACAAACGCCGGATAAACCAAAACCTGAAGATACCGAGATTTGGGAACCGGTTCCCAAGGTTGTGAGTCCGGGCGCCACCTGCGGGGCGGCTCCGTCGGATGCAATCGTGCTGTTTGACGGCAAAAACCTGGACGAATGGGTGACCAATAAGGACAAGTCACCGGCCAAATGGGATGTTGCCAACGGCGTAATGACGGTGAACAAGTCCGGCGGAAACATAGAGACCAAGCGAAGCTTCAAGAACTACCAGCTGCATATCGAGTGGAAGGTTCCTACCACCATTACCGGCACCAGCCAGGCGCGCGGGAATAGCGGCGTTTTTCTGGCCTCTACCGGTCCGGGCGACGACGGTTACGAATTGCAGGTTCTGGATTCCTACGAGAACAAGACTTATGTGAACGGCATGGCCGGCAGCCTCTACAAACAAGCTATCCCGCTGGCCAACCCGACGCGCAAACCGGGGGAGTGGCAGAGCTACGATATCGTTTGGACAGCACCTACCTTCAATGACGACGGATCGCTGAAAACTCCGGCTTATGCCACGGTTTTCTTTAATGGGGTGGTGGTGGAAAATCACTTCGAGTTGAAGGGGCAGACGCTGTATATTGGCAAGCCGTTTTATAAGGCGTACGCCAGCGCTCCGATCAAGTTGCAGGCGCACGGCGATAAGAGCGAACCTATCAGCTTCCGCAATATCTGGATCAGGGAGCTGAATTAGCGGTCGCGCTGGCGCGGCTTCCGCTTGCCATTTTGACTGGCCAGCTGGACTTTGTGGGCGTTCACGATGGCTGGGATCAAACCCGGAAAACGCTGGTCTATCTCTGCGCAACGAGAGGTGTTGCGCATCTCTACGCCATGACGCTCGCCGCGGATTAAGCCTGCTTCCCTGAGCGCCTTGAAGTGCTGCGAGAGGGTCGATTTGGGGATGGCCTTTTCGCTGATGTGGAGAAAATCAGAGCAGGTCTGGGAACAGTTTGAGGCGGCAATGTCGGCAAAGATCGCCACCCGCACGGGATCAGAGAGCGCATGCAGGATGGCTTCCACCGTAACGTCTTCAATCGACGGATGGAAGAGGGGCCTCATGTTTTGTCATCTTACCTTCACAAAAGGCTTTGTTCAATAGTTCATATTTTGTGAACTATTGAATCCTCGCTCGCGCCATTGCCCATCTTAACCTGCAGCCACGGGTCAGAAACCCCGGCGCAAAGGAAAGTTCAAGAGGCAGGAATATGAGCAAACTTAAAGGTAAGGTAGCAGTGGTTACGGGCGCCTCCAAAGGTATTGGAGCCGCTATCGCCAAGTCACTGGCCGCAGAAGGCGCGTCCGTGGTGGTTAATTATGCATCCAGCAAAACTGGTGCGACCGCGGTGGTCGACTCCATCAAGGCTGCCGGTGGCAAGGCTGTAGCCGTTGGAGGTGATGTCTCCAAAGCCGCCGAGGCGCAAGGGATTATCGACGCCGCAATCAAGAACTACGGCCAGCTCGACATCCTGGTCAACAACTCTGGGGTTTACGAATTCGGCCCGATCGAAGGCATTACCGAAGAGCAGTTTCACAGGATGTTCAACATCAATGTGCTGGGCTTGTTGCTGACCACCCAGGCAGCGCTGAAGCACATCGGTGAAGGCGGCAGCATTATCAATATCGGGTCGGTCGTAAGCAGCCTCACTCCTCCTACCTCTTCGATCTACACCGCCACCAAGGGCGCTGTCGATGCGATCACCGGGGTGCTGGCGAAGGAGCTTGGAGCGAAGAAGATTCGCGTCAACTCGATTAACCCCGGGATGGTTGAAACCGAAGGCACACAGACCGCCGGCGTGCTTGGCTCGGATTGGGAAACGGCGACCGTCGCCCAGACACCGCTCGGCCGGCTGGGTCAACCCGGCGATATCGCTTCGGTTGCCGTGTTCCTCGCTTCCGACGACGCTAAATGGCTCACCGGCGAACATATTCTTGCCGGCGGCGGTCTTCGCTAACCAAATCTTTAGGAGCATGCAATGGGAAAGCTAGATGGAAAAGTGGCCGTCATTACGGCGGCCACTTCTGGCATGGCACTGGCCTCGGCAAAATTATTCGTGCAAGAGGGCGCGTACGTTTTTATCACCGGCCGGCGGCAGGACAAGCTGGATGAGGCGATCAAAGCGATTGGGCGAAATGTGACTGGCGTGCAGGGCGATGCTTCGAACCTGGACGATCTGGACCGGCTCTACGACACGGTGAAGAAGACCAAGGGAAAGATCGACGTGCTGTTTGCCAGCGCCGGAATGGGCGAACTGGTAAAGCTCGAAGATGTTACTCCGGAGCACTTCGATAAGACTTTCGATCTGAATGTGCGGGGCACGCTGTTTACGGTGCAGAAGGCGCTGCCGCTCTTCAACGATGGCGGGTCTATCTTTATGAATGGATCGATCGCCAGCATTAAGGGCTTCCCGGCGTTTGGAGTGTACAGTGCGAGCAAAGCCGCGGTGCGGTCATTTGCCCGAACCTGGCTGCTGGAGCTGAAGGAGCGGAAAATACGGGTCAATGTGCTCAGCCCGGGCACGATCGATACGCCAATTCTGGATCCGCTGGGGCCCGATGCAAAAGAGTTTTTCAAGTCGCAGATTCCGCGCGGTGAAATCGGCCGTCCGGAAGAGATAGCGTCCGTGGCACTGTTCCTGGCGTCAAGCGATTCCAGTTTCGTGAATGGCATCGAGCTGTTCGTGGATGGGGGCGTCGCGCAAATCTAAAGGCTTCGGGAATAAAAGGGGCTCGCCATCGCGAGCCCCTTTTGCTTTTTGAATCAACTGTGCGACGACGCTTTGGTAATGGTGATTCCCAGTTTTGCGTAGGGCACCAGCAGCCTGGATTTTGTGTCTGCGGCAACGATCATCCCCGTTATTTCGGAGATGGGCGCAATTACATAAGGCGAAACTGCATTCAGCTTTTCAGAGGAACCCAGAACAATGGTCTCTGCTGCGCTCGAGCTTAACGCTCTCTTTACGTGCGCCTCTTCAAAGTCTCCCGTGGTCAACCCAAATTTTGGATGGATGCCGGTTACCCCCATGAAATAGGTGTCGGCGTGAATGCGGCTGATGGCTTCGATCGCAGGCGCCCCGACAGAAACAACGGAGTGTTTGAATAACCTGCCGCCGATGAGGATCACTTCGATGTTGCGATGCTGCAGCAGTTCGAGCGCAATGCTCGGGCTGTGAGTCACCACGGTGGCCTTCAATTCCGCCGGGAGATTTCGTGCCATCTGCACCGCGGTTGTTCCGCCGTCGAGGATGACGACCTGATTGGGCTGGACCATCCTGGCCGCAGCTTTTCCGATCATGCTTTTCTCATCCGTGGCTACGTGGAGCCGGGCGGCGAAGTCTCCCACAGCGGGGGACGCGGGTAGCGCGCCTCCATGTACCCGCTGCAGCAGGCCTTCTGCAGCAAGCTCGCGCAAATCACGCCGGATGGTGTCTTCGGACAGATCGAGTTCTTGGCTGAGGTCCTTGGCTACCACCTGCCCGTCTCGGCGCAGGAGGTCCAGGATTTTTTGTTTGCGCTGACTGGTGAGCACAGAAACACTATCGCACGATTAAACGCTTGCACGAATATGAACGAAATTGCATGTTTTTTCGTGTTTGACTATGATGGCTAGCAGGAGCAAACCATGAACGAAAGCAAACCGCTCATCATCCTTATCGCCGGGCCGTATCGCTCCGGCACAAACGACGATCCCACACTGATTGCGAAAAATCTCGATCGACTGGAGTCTTTCGCGTTGCCGATTTATCAGGCGGGACATATTCCCATGATTGGGGAGTGGGTCGCCCTGCCCATCATGAAGCAGGCAGGATCGACTTCTCTGGGGGACCCCATCGCGGAGCAGTACCTGTATCCGGTGGCAAGCCGGCTCATCGACCGCTGCGACGCGGTGTTTCGCATTGAAGGGGCATCGAAAGGCGCGGATGAAGACGTGCGGCTTGCGCATCAGCGCGGCCTGCCGGTTTACCGCCGGGTCGAAGAAATTCCAGTGCGGGGTCGAGCGTCAGTGACCGCCTGAGGATTCGCCGCCGGGTCGGAAGTTTTTTGTGGCGAGGGCTAGCGGGATGCCGATCAGGGCCACGATGGCCATCATGCGAAAGCAGTCCATAAAGCCGATCAGGCTTGCCTGCTGGTTGAGCTGGTTGTAGAGCATGCCCCGCGCGTGTTGGGCGGCGTCGTAGTGAGAGAGACCCAGGTGCTCGAAGGTTTTGGTGAGCGAACTAATGCGCGATTGAAACAACGGTGAGCTGAAATCCGCATTTCGCGCCAGCCGATCGGTATGCAGATCCGTGCGCCGCTCGTGCACGGTGGTGATGAAGGCGACCCCGAAGCTTCCGCCCCAGTTGCGGGCTAGATTGGTCAGGCTGGAGCCTTTGTTGTTCTTTCCCGGCGGCAAGTAAGAATAAGCAAGTACGCTGACGGGGACGAACAAGAACGCATAGCCGAATCCCTGGAGCGCGCGGGCCAGCGCGTAGTGGGCGTAATTTGTCTGCAGGTTAAACGAACTGTAGTACAGCATCGATACGGAGACGACCGCAAAGCTGAAGGCGATGAGCCATTTCGGGCTCACTTTGCCCTTTTGCGTCAGCATGGCGACGATGGGCGCGAGCACGGTGATCACCGCAGCCCCCGGTCCTAATACCAGACCCGCGTCGGTCGCGGTGTAACCGTAGAGACTCTGCAGTATTTCCGGAATCATCGTGGTGCTGCCAAAGAGCACAAATCCGAAGAGAAAGTAGAAGATACTGGCGAAGGCGAAATTTCTTTCTCGTAGCAGGCCGAGCTCTACGACCGGATCGGGTACGCGGAGTTCCCACCACACTGCTAATACCAGGCAGACCATGGCGGCGACAAACATCGCCGTGATCAACCTACTGCCGAACCAGTCGTCGATCTGACCGCGATCAAGTACAAATTCCAGAAAGGCGAAGCCCAGCGCGATCAGAGTGATGCCGATGTAATCAATGCGCAGCTTGCCGAGCCGTTTGGCTTCCGCTACCTCCGCCTTAAACGCGGGCGGGTCGCTTACTAACCGGTTGCTAAGGAATAGAGAGATCAGCCCGATAGGCACGTTGATAAAGAAGACCCAACGCCAGGAGAAGCTGTCCGTAATCCAGCCACCTAAGGGAGGACCGATCGCAGGCGCGGTCACAATGGCTACGCTGTAAAGTGCGAAGGCTGCGGCGCGTTTGTTCGCAGGAAAAGTATCGACCAGGATGGCCTGCTCTACCGGAGCCAGGCCGCCGCCGCCAATTCCCTGCAGCACGCGAAAAATGACCAGGAAGTTCAGGCTGGGCGCTATGCCGCATAAGAAAGAAGTTGCGGTAAACAACCCTACGCTGATCATGTAGTAGCGTTTTCGTCCCAACGCCCGGCTTAGCCAGGCGCTCATCGGCAGAACTACGGCGTTGGCCACCAGGTAAGAGGTAAGAACCCAGGTGGTTTCATCGAAGCTCCGCCCCAGGCCGCCGGCAATGTGGGGTAGGGATACGTTGGCGATCGACGTATCCAGCAGCTCCATGAACGTAGCCAGCGTGACGGTCAGGGCTACCGCCCACGGATTCACTCCCCTGGCGCCGGTGGCAACGGGTGTGGGGTTGAATTCCGCAGTCGCTGTGGCCAAGTTCGCTCCTGTAGTGGATAGAACTCAGATGTATACTGAGACCGATCGGTCGCAATAAAATGGCTGCCCGGGAAACGAAAATTACGCGCGGGAACGCTACCCGCCGACGCATCGTGGAGCAATCGGCCGCCGTGTTCAATAGGCACGGTTATTCGGGCACTTCCATGTCTGCGTTGATGGCCGTGACTGGCCTGGAGAAGGGCGGCCTCTATCGCCATTTCGAAAGCAAGGAAGAGCTTGCTGCCGCTGCGTTCGACTACGCGTGGGAGGCGGTCACCGAGCCGCGCCGCCGTGGTCTCAAGGATTGTGCTACCTCACTAGAGAAGCTTTTACTGCTGGTGAGAAATTTTGTTGAGCCTCCTTCCCGGGCGTTGCCTGGAGGTTGTCCGCTGCTCAACACGGCCATCGAGAATGACGATGGGAACCCGGTGCTGCGGGAGAAAGCTCGTGGAGCACTCGATGAATGGCGCTCCGTTATTGCTGAAATTGTGCGCGAAGGGCAGCGGGGCCGAGAGTTGCGCAAGGATGTGGATCCGGTTGCCGTGGCGACTATCGTCATCTCCAGCCTGGAGGGAGCGATTATGTTTTCACGATTGGAAAAGACGCGGGAAGCGTTGTTTACGGTAGGCAAGCACCTGGAGGGTTATTTGCGGAGCTTGAGCCGGCCCGCTTGAGAGTAAGGAATAGAAAGCATTGGGTGGGGCTTCCCCCGAATTTCCTGTCGAGTTTGCTGGCTTCGAGGATCTCCATGCGGCTTTCCTTAATGAAAGCCGCACACGTGGCTCTCGTTAGTGCCTCTAGCAGGAAATCCGGGTCGCCCCGTCTTTTTCGTCCCACGTATCCCGGATTTCCTGTCGAGGTTCGTGGCGTTGAGCAAGTTCATGCGGCTTTCTTTTAGAGAAAGCCGCATGCGTGGTCGTGGCGAGTGCTGCGTAGTAGGAAATCCGGGCAACGCCGGTGCGAACATGGGGCACCCCGACACAGTGGTGCGTGGGTAAAGGCGTTTCTGTGAGGCGGCTCCCATTTGCCCCGTACCGTTCTTCCCTGCCATCCTAGAGCATGGCTATTCGTACTCTTTCTACTCGTGAGATCTATCGGAATCCCTGGCTAACGCTTGCGGGAGGACGAAATTCAGCGCAGTAACGGTGCGAGCGGTATTTATAGCGTGGTGGATAAGCAGGATTGCGCTGTGATCGTGCCCATTGACGGCGATCACATCTGGTTGGTGGAGCAGTTTCGCTACACCATCGGCGAACGGGCGCTTGAGCTTCCACAGGGCGGGTGGGAACAAGACAATGTTGATCCCGAAGAGTTGGCCCGAGGTGAACTGCGCGAGGAGACCGGCCTCATCGCGGGGCGAATGACGGAGTTGCCCTGGATGTGGATCGCCTATGGCTTTACTCGCCAACGGCAGCATGTTTTTGTCGCCGAAGAATTAGTTCCGGGCGGCCATCAGCGTGACCCCGAAGAGTCAGATATGGAGATCGTGCGGATGCCCATTGCCGTCTTCGAGCAGAAGCTGAGAGAGGGTGAGATTCGCGACGTGTGTACGCTTGCGGCGTGGGCCAGTTACCGGCTTTGGCGGGAGTCTCAGGTCAATGCGCGGGAAACGATACGATGAGTTGGTCGAGTGGCATTGATCGCTTGACGGCTTGCGGCGGGTTGAACGGGGTGACCGCGAGCGGCGTTCCGTTCGTCTCCGCTTCATCGAAGGCCTTCGTTCCTGGCGTTTTGCCGGTCACCTCGAACTCAGTGATCTCGTATGGAAGCCCGTTGGACGCGAGAGACGAGGGTCCGTTTGTCACCTGAAAGTGCAGATGGGGCACGATCGAGTTGCCGGTGTCTCCTACCAAGCCGATTACTTGACCGGGATGGACATGCTCACCGCGATGAACTTTGATGCTCCCTGGCTGCATGTGGGCATAGAGAGCATAGCGCCGGTTCCCCAGATCGAGAATTACAGAGTTGCCGTCCGCATCTTCGATCGGAATGTTTGTGGGGTAAGCACCGGGAGTTTGCTCAGGCTGCCCGTCAATCACGGTGACGACAAGTGCGTTGGCAACCGCTAGGACGGCCTGGCCGAAGATCGCGTAACTCTCAAGCTTGTCACGCGGACCGGAGTAGATGCGGCCGCCGGCATTCAGCTGCTCCCAGTCTACGGCGTAACGTTGGGCTATCCACACGCGGCCGTTTACGGGCAGAGCTGCACGCATGTGTCGGGTGGAATCACAGCAGGAATCCGCCGAGATGTAGCCCTCGCCACGGAGTGGCGGACTTATGAGCGCAACGGGTTGCCGGTCGACTGCGATCGTGCCTCCGGTTTCGTTGAGCTCCTGATGACCCGGGGGTGCGGCGCTCACCCGAAGCGCAAGGCGGTGCGATAGCTCAGAGGGAACTTTGGCTCCCGCTGCAAGGACAAGGTGAAGAAAGAGATTTGCCCGTGCGCTGCCGGCAAGAGTACCCGCCGATTCGCGCTGCCCGGCGGGTTGCAGACGTTCCGCAACCGTCGCGGTATCGAGTATTTCAAGAGTGATCCCGTCACCAATCACTTCGACCTTTTCGACCACAATCGCGGCGCTCGAGAAGTTGGTCATTTCCAGTTCATAAACCAGGTGCATCCGGCCGTCGGAACCGGTGAAAGGGATGGGCGCATCCTGCACCGCGAGCAGGAGAGGCGTTATAGTCTCTGTGGCCTGGGGCGAACCTGGAATCGCCGAAGCGAGAAGCAGGAACACGGATAACGCGATTCCAGCGATCTTCATATTTCCTGATTCCGTGGTCAAAAAGGATTTGGAGAATTGTATCGCAGTAAAATCAACAATCATGCAACTCGGCTTTATGAGCGCCATCGTCCCCGAGCTTTCACTGGAAGAAGTATTCGCGCTGGGCAACAGTATCGGCTATACGTGTGTGGAGTTAATGTGCTGGCCGCCGGGCAAGGCGGACCGCCGATACGCGGGGGTTACCCACATTGACGTTTCCAACTTCAACAGCGCCGACGCTTCCCGGGTGTCAGATCTTGCCAAGGCCCGCGGTATGGAGATCAGCGGCCTGGGGTATTATCCGAATCTGCTTTCGCCTGACCAGGAAGAAGCTAGAGTCGCGAACTTGCACCTAAGGCGTGTTGTGGCCGCAGCGAAGATCCTCGGACTCACGACCGTGGGCACATTTGTGGGACGCGACTGGACCCGGTCTGTCGAAGAGAACTGGCCCAGCTTCCTCGCTGTATGGAAGGACCTGGTCTCTTATGCGGAGGATCAGAACGTTCGTATCGCCATTGAGAATTGCCCCATGCTTTTTACCGCGGACGAGTGGCCTGGGGGAAGAACCTGGCCTCAAGTCCCGCGATTTGGCGGCGAATGTTCGAGGACATCCCCAGCTCCCATTTCGGGCTTAACTACGATCCGTCGCATATGGTGTGGCAGCAAATGGACTATATCGCTCCGATGAAGGAATTTGCCTCTCGCATATTCCGGGTTCATCTGAAGGATGTAGCGGTCGACCGGCAGCGATTGAACCAGGTTGGTATCCTGGCTTACCCATTGCAGTTCCATAGTCCGAAACTTCCGGGACGTGGGGATATCGACTGGGGAGCGTTTCTCAAGGCGCTGGGGAATTCCGGTTATGACGGGCCGGTCTGTGTGGAAGTCGAAGACCGGGAGTTTGAAGAGAATCTGGAGAAACGGAAGCAAGCGCTCATTATCAGCTTTCAATACTTGCGGCCGTTGATCAATACATAATCCAGCCTCCATCTACGTTGAGGGTTTGGCCGGTCATGGCGTCGCTCAGCTCGGTTGATAAAAACAAGCAGACGCGGGCTACGTCCAATGGGGTTATGCGGCGCTTCAGGCTCTGCTGTGCCATAAAAAGATCCGTGTCTTTGCTGGTGAGAAGCTTCCGTTCCCCTTCCGTCTCGATGGCTCCCGGGGTAACGCAATTGACGCGAACGTTGTGTTCGCCCATCTCTCTTGCCAGGCCGCGGGTGAAGCCGATGATGGCTCCCTTGGAGGCAATGTAGTGGGTGAGGTTCTGCAAGCCGGTGAAGAAGGTGACCGATGCAATATTTACCACCGCGCCGGACCGCTGCCGAACCATGTGGGGCATGACGAGCTTGGTGCAGTGGAAGACACTCTTCATGTTGATGTTCTGCATGTTGTCCCACTGCTCTTCTGTCATTTCGAGGAAGGGGTGCCGGGGATAGATTCCTGCGTTGTTGATCAGCACGTCGATGCGGCCAAAGCGCTTGAACGCATCGTCCACCACGATCGCCATGGCATCGCGACTGCCGGCGTTGGCTTCAAAGGCAAAGGCAGAGCCGCTCGCGGCTTTAAGAGTGGCTGCTGTTTTCTTGACTCCTTCTCCGTCCAGGTCGGCTAGAAATACATGGGCGCCGCGCTCGGTAAATAGCTTTGCGACTCCGGCGCCAATGCCGGCAGCCGCCCCGGTGACGATGGCAACTTTACCCTTGAGAGATTCCATCGGCTGATGTTATCAAAGCCGGTTATCGGCTGGGCCCACTTCCAGCCCGAAGCGCGACAAGTCGCGCTTCTGCAGGTGGTAGTCAATCACAAAGCCAATGCCCACCGCCAGCGGTATCAGGCCGACCGCGGCGCCGGCCAGCACATCACGCTCACTCAAGATGTACGCGAGCAGGATGAAAAACAGCGTCAATCCGATACCACTCGAAATCAGCACGATAGCCGTCCGGCGGGCGTTTGCCAGACTCTGCATCGGATCTTTGACCGGCCTACTGTCGACAGCCGCCTTGGTTAACAACTTGTCAATGTCGTCAGCAGGCATTCCGCGGGCAACCATCGCCATCCGCTGCTCGGCCGTCAGCCTCTGCCTGCTCGCTTCCCCCACTACGCCAGAAATGATGGCCACAATGGCCACCGCAAATGCTGCTATCGGTACCGCCCATACGTCAAAATGCATAAGCTTTACCTTCCTTTCTGCCCGCCTTAGACTGTCCTCCTCGGTGAGAGTTTCAAACCCGGTATGAAACTTTTTGCTGGATTTTCAGTCTGACCCTCTTTGCACGCCGCCGACACCAGCTTCGAGCAGATCGTCCGAGACCATCAGACGATGGTCTTCAGCACCCTCATTCGGCTCACCGGCAGCCGCGAGCATGTCGACGATCTCGCCCAGGAGGTGTTTCTGCGGCTCTATCGCGCGCTTCCCGCGTTTCGCGGCGAGGCCCTGCTGAGCACCTACCTGTATCGCATCGTCGCCAACGTGGCCCAGGATGAATGGAAGCGGCGCCGCCGCGACGACCGCCCGCTGGTCTCCATTTCTGAGGAGGAGTCGGAGTGGGAAGAGCGCCTCGCGCACCCTGGGCCGGACGCGGAGCAGCAATTGGCGGAGAAGCAGTTCCGGTATTCTGTAGAGCAGCAGCTGCAACTGCTGAGCCCTATTGAGAGGACCATCCTGGTGCTCTACCATCAGGAGGAGCGCAGTTACGAGCAGATTGCCCTGTCACTGAAATTGCCCATCGGCACGGTGCGCACCCATTTGCACCGCGGACGCAAGAAATTACGCGAAGGCATTCAGCGACAGCAGGAAATGGAAAGGGGAACCGCATGGCAGAAGACAAGATGAAACCCGTTTCGGATTTTGCTTTGGATTTGCTGGAAACAAGGATCCTTCTCGCCCTTGAGACCGCGCCTGAACCCGAAATCCCGGCTGATTTCGCAGCCCGGGTTGCGCGGCAACTGCCTTCGCGTCCCGCGGTCGTTCTCACACCCAAACGAAATGGCCAGCGTGCGGCCGTGGCGTGCCTGGTGGTGCTGCTGGGCTTGATGCTGGCCTTCGCTCATCGGGCGACTGGAACGTCGCTTTATTGGTTTTCGCTGGAATCGATTTTCTGTGCTCAATTCGCGGTTTTGGCTGTCTGGCTGGTGGCGCGCCGCTATACTTTCGCAAGTTTGTTCAAAATTTGATGCCGCCGCGGAGTCATTGATGACGATCAGGATTACCCGCAGCGATCCGCGCTATGCCTTGTTGCAACGGAGCCGCAATCTTCGTTGGGACGACAATCCAGCGGAAGCAGCGGCCGAGATTGAACTGTGCGAGACCGCCGAGCAAACGGCGGAAGCCTTGCAGCGAGTGGTGAACGCTGGTGCGCGCCCAACGGTTCGCAGCGGCGGCCACTGCTATGAAGATTTCGTGGTCAACAATCCCGGGGGAACGATCCTGGATCTGAGCCTGCTCAAAAGCGATGCGTTGCCTGGTGACGGAAATCGCTACCGCATCAGCCCCGGGCAACAGCTGGGCGAAGCATACATTAGCTTGTACAAGCGGCACGGGGTGACGATTCCCGGGGGTAGTTGCTTCGAGGTGGGCGCCGGCGGCCACATTACCGGGGGCGGCTACGGCGTGCTCTCACGCTTGCACGGGCTGACCATCGACTGGGTATCGGCAATCGAGATCCTCACCGTCGACAAGAAAGGGCAGGTTGCGCTCAGGACCATTGACGAGAAGCATGAGCCTGATCTTTTTCGCGCTTGCCGCGGCGCAGGCGGCGGAAACTTCGGCATCGTCACGGGCTTTCTCTTTGACCACTTGCCGGTGGCGCCCGTCGAGGTCGCGAATGCCCACCTTTCGTTCGACTGGCACGGCATGACCGAGGACCGGTTTACGGCCATCTTACTGGCGTTTGGCGACTACTGCGCGACGCGAGGGTGCGAACACGATACGTGGGGAATGTTTACCGCGATAGGCCTGACGCACATTTCTTCTGGCCGTATTGGACTCTCGCTGCAATTTTGCAATCCAGACGGCCGGTGCGACGACCTGAAACCGCTGGATGAATTTCTCGAGCGCTTTGCAGAATTCAGTCCCGCGGAGAGACGCGCGGGCGTGCCCGGGGATCAGCGCTTTTCACCACGCAGCCCGGCGGCTCGTCAGCAAACGGAAAAATACGATATCGACCGGCTGATGTGGCTCGATGCGACGGTTGGCGACAGTGGGAGCGGGCACAGTGGCCGCGCTGCGTACAAGTCCTGTTACATGAAGAAGAACTTCACGCCGGCGGAAGCAAAATGTATCTACAAACACCTCACGCGGGTGATCCCTGGTGTGGATTTGCGCGGCTCGGTCATGGCGGTGGACTCCTACGGCGGTGCCGTCAATCGAAAAGGGATGGCCGAGAACACTTCGGTGTGGCAGCGTTCCTCGATCATGAAGGTCCAGTTTCAACAATATTGGGAGTATGCGGATGAGGATGCAGGCCGCCTCGCCTGGATGCGAGACTTCTACACCGACTTGTACTCACAGCAGGTGGAGCCGCGGTACGCGGGGACTCCCTTCCCTAACGAATATTACGAGGGCTGCTACATTAACTATCCCGATGCCGATATGCTCGCGTACGCCTTTTGGCCGCAGCTCTACTACGGCACGGGGGATCTGTACCCATTCCTGCAACAAGTGAAACGGCGCTATGACCCAAACAACATCTTTCACCACAAGATGTCGATCCGTGCTTAACCCAGGCGACGGCTGGACACGGAGAGAATTTCTGCGCGGCGCCGCGGGTATGGTGGCGGTCAATCGACTTCCCAAGGCAATGGGGACGACGCGATTTGCTTATGTCGGTTGCGGCGATGATTCGCTTCGAGTGTTTCGCTTGCAAGGCGAGGTTTGGACGCAAATACAGCGGGTACCGAGCCGTGCGCCCGCCTGTGTGCTGCTCTCTCCTGCACAGCAGTCGCTGTACGTCGCCAATGAAATTGATGAGCACGAGGGACTGCCGCGCGGAACGGTCGAGGCGTTCCATATCCGTCCCGAGGATGGGCGTCTGACGCTGTTGAGCCGGACAGCGCTTTCGTTATCTGCGACCCGGCCGCGGCACATGGCTGTCTCCCCGGATGGAAAGCTGCTTGCAGTGGCGGCGTATGGCGGGGGAATTTACAACCTGATTGCGATCGCACAGGAAGGGAGCCTCGGGCAGGTCAGCAGGATTTTTAAAGACGCAGGCTGCGGACCTCATGCGCAATTGCAGGCCTCCGCGCATCCCCATACGCTGTTGTTCGATGCGGGGGGACGGCATCTGCTTTCATCCGATTTTGGCAGTGACCGGCTGAGCGTGTTTGCGCTCGAAGACGGCGGACTGCGGCGCCGTATGCAGCGCTCGACTGGCGAGGGTAGCGGTCCCAGCGGCTTCTTACTTCATCCTTCAGAATCGTTCGTCTACACGTGGCATAGCCTCGAGGACACACTTGTTTGCAACCGGTACGAGGGTGGGAGCCTGGGTGAAGAGGTCCAGCGGGTACCGTTGTCAGCGGGTGGGCTGGCCGTGCATCCTTCAGGCCAAATGCTGTACACCGCGGAGGGTTGCTGGCGAATCGACGGTGGAAGTGGCAGACTGTCGCGCGGACAACAGCTGCCAGCCGCGAGCCAGATCGTTGTCTCACATGATGGGACGAGCGTTTACTTTCTGGACGGAGCCAGAGGATCGATCGATCAGGCGACCGCAGACGGCAGGACGGGTGAGGTACACTGCAGAACGAATGTCGCCGTCGTGGATAAGCCAAGCAGTATCGCTCTCAAAACAGCCTAGAGGATGAAAGGCCGCATTTCGCGACGGGCGGCTACCCGAGGGCCTTTTTCATTTCTGATTAATGATTCAATTGAAAGGGGTAAGTAGATGGGGACTCAGTCCAGAAGAGGTCTGCTCAAGAGTGCGGCACAAGCAGCCGCGGTCGCAACCGGTGGCGCCATGCTCGGCAAGGGCGCGGAGGCACAGAAGACGGGCAAGCTGGAAAAGAAAGCCTATTCCTGCGAAAAGCCCGCGGATAATACTCCCGGAGCTCCGCCGCTATTTTCGAGCGCTGTGTCTTATGGGAATTTGCTCTTCCTCGCGGGTGTAGGAGCGCACTTCGAGGGCACGATTGAGGAACACACCAAACATGTTCTCGACGAACTGGAGAAGAACCTGACGTGCGCCGGATCTTCGATGGACAAAGTGCTCAAGGTGAACGTCTACCTCAACGACATCAAAGACTGGGGAAGGATGAATACGGTGTATGCGGGGCGGTGGGGTAAGGTGCCTCCTGTGCGGACCACGATTGCTCCAGCCGGCGGCATCCCCGGGAATTCACTGATCGAGATCGATCTCATCGCATATATCTGACGAGCGAAATCGGGCACGGAAGGGAGCCTTGCAGAGCTGCGAAGCATGGGGCTCCCGAATAGAAGTGGGGGACATGCAGATTAGGAAAACCTTGTATTCAGCGATCCTGCTGGCGTTTGCCTGCGCAAGCTCATTTGCCCAACAGGCAGCGCCCGCCTACGATTTGCTGCTCCGCGGCGGGCATGTGCTCGACGACAAGAACCATGTTGACGGGTTGATGGATGTTGCCATCAAAGACGGCAAGATCGCCCGGGTAGCCGCGCACATCCCCCCGTCGTCTGCGCTCAAGACGGTCGAGGTGAAGGGGTTGTACGTGACGCCGGGACTGATCGATATCCACGTGCACGTGTACGCGGGCACAGGGGAGCGCGACTCCTATGCCGGTGATCTCAGCGTGCCTCCGGATGGCTTTACCTTCCGGGTTGGGGTCACCACGGTGGTCGATGCGGGCTGCTCCGGCTGGCGGAATTTTGAGGACTTCAAGGACCGCATCATCGATCGTTCGAAGACCAGGGTGTTCGCCATGCTCAACATCGTCGGCTCGGGCATGCGCGGCGCGAGGTACGAGCAGAACATGGCGGACATGGATGGGTTCGCTACGGCCGCGATGGCGCTCAAATATCCCCAGACCATCGTCGGCATCAAGACTGCGCACTTTGCAGGCCCGGAGTGGACGCCTGTGGAACAGGCTGTAATCGCCGGAACCAAGGCCAACATTCCGGTGATGGTTGACTTCGGTGTGGATCGTCCCACGCGCCCTCTTTACGATCTGCTAACCCAGAAGCTGCGGCCCGGCGACATCTACACCCACATGTATTCCGGGCTTCGCCAGGAGCAGGATCCGGTTACGCTGGGCCCCAGCAAAGCTTTTATCGAGGGCCGAAAGCGCGGTATTTACTTTGACGTCGGCCAGGGCGGGGGCAGCTTCAAGTGGTCGCTTGCCGTGCCCATGATCAAAGCAGGTTTCATTCCTGACTCTATTTCGACTGACCTGCATGTCACCAGCATGAATGCTGCGATGAAGGATGAGCTGAACGTCGCCGACAAGATCATGGCGGTTGGCGTTCCTCTGAAACAGGTTGTTGCGGAGATGACATCACATCCGGCGCATGAGATCAAACATGAAGAGCTTGGCAATCTTTCCGAGGGCTCGATCGCGGATATTGCTGTGCTTCGGGTGGAGAACGGCTCGTTTGGGTTTACTGACATGCTCGACAAGCGGCTGAACGGGAAGCAGAAGCTGCTCTGCGAACTTACGATCAAGGATGGAAGGATTGTGTACGACCTGAATGGGATCAGCGCGGATTTGTGGACTGCGCCACCGGATCCACATGCCGACGATGCTCACAAATGGACGACCTTCGCTCCCCCGACTCATCATTAGGCCGGAACACCCAGGTCTCAAAAAGCGAGACCTGGGCCACCCACTTAATTCGTCCGCGGCAGTTTCATCTTCTTAGACGGCCCGCAGGCCCTGAGCCCACAAGCGCTACCGGCAAGTCCTTTGCTTGAGATGACAACGGGCATGGTTCGGACGAAAGGCTGTGGTGGGCTTCGCCCATCGTTTTCGGCCGAGGTACGCTGGGGCGCACAGTTCAGGGCGGAGTTCTTTAACGTGTTGAACCACTCGAATTTCACCACGCCGAATCCGGTTGTTTATAGCTTGGGGCCAACGCCGAAGACTCCTACGGTGGAAGCGCAAGCGTCGCCGACGGCCGGGGTTGTCAGCGCAACTGCAACGACGTCGCGGCAGATTCAGTTCGGATTGAAGCTTCTTTTCTAGAGAGGTGCGTCATCCGGGAGCACGACCAGCTTCGGCTACAAAGCCTTTAGACCTTCGGCTTCGGCCAGTTTGCCTTGGCGGCGGTCGAACGTCCAAAAATGGGCCGCCCCAAGTTCCAGGGCTAACGCTATGTGGAGTGTGTCCAGGGTCCGGACGCCGAGCTTTGCAGCGCGAGTGCGAGCGATCGCAATGCATGTCTCAAATGATTGCTCTGGCACGGCTATTTCGATCCACACACCGGCTTCGCGATCGCGCTCGAATTCCAGGTAGACAGACTGGGCCTCGCGCGGCGAAATCTGGCGTTGAAATACGTGCTGGCCGATCGCATGTGCCCACTCGGCGCGGTGCAGCGGCGTCAGCCAAATACGTGGGTGGCTTGCCATGTGCTGCTGTGCTTCCTTAGAGTGTGCATCCGGCAGGTACAAAGAGACAAAAACGCTGGTATCCGCATATACGCTCAAAAGCGGCCGCGCTCCTCAATCAGCAGATCTGCACCTGGTAGACGGCGGTCCCCAAATAGCTTCTCGACCCGGGTTGCGAAATCAGGCCAGTCCTTAGGTTCGGGATGAGTTGGCTGAGGAACGATGCAAGCGATGATGCGATTGCGCTCGTGAAGCTCGACTGTCTTGCCAGACCGAAGCCACGCCTTCAACTGTCGGGTGTCTCGAAGCTCCCGAAGGTTAATCTTGGGCATGAAATAAATGTGACACATTATGTGACACATGTCAACCTCTTCGTCCAGGTTTACCCAACGACAAAAGGCTGGGTGAGAAAGCTGGGCAAAATTGCCCGGAAGCAAAATTTGTTCGTAGTTTTTTGGCTTTCTTGTACGCTGGCTCTCTATGAAATTTCTAGCGCAAGTGTTGCTTCTTTGTTCTGCCGCAGTCGCTGCTCAGGCGGATATCGTTGTTCTGCACGATGGCACCAGCTACTCCGGGCACTATGCGCCTGCGGGCAAAACGCTCTCGTTTACTGACAACCAGGGCATTCACTATGATCTGCCCGTCGGCGACGTCCAATCGCTGGTGTTCTCGAACGCTGCCGACCACCTCACCTTACGCAATGGCAGAACCTACTCCGGCCAATTGAACGGCAGCGAAATGATCTCGTTTCAAGGCAGCGGGGGCATCGACTACCAGTTTCCCGTGCGCGACGTCAGCTCGCTCATCCTGACTGGATCGCCGGCACCGGTTGCAGCCCACCACATCCCGACACTGGTTATCCCCGAGGGCACAAATATCGTCATTCGCACGGAGGACTCCATTCGATCCGGACAGGAATCGTCTGGTCAGCTCTATCCCGTAACGGTTGAGCAGGATGTCTACGGCAGCTCGGGCAGCGTTGCGATCCCCGCTGGAACCAGCGCGAAGCTGGTAGTGAGCAACGTACGCAGTGGAGGAGCGGTGCACAGTCCGGAATTGGTGCTGGACCTGTATTCCGTCGACGTGCACGGCGAACAATACCGCGTCGATACCTCCTCGGTGACGGAAAACAATAAGAGCGGCCTCGGCGCTAACCGTCGCACGGCGGAGTACGCCGGCGGAGGGGCAGGGGTAGGCGCGCTGTTGGGAGCTGTTTTCGGCGGCGGCAAAGGAGCCGGTATTGGTGCGCTGGCGGGAGCAGGAGGCGGCGCGCTGACCCAACTTTTCACGCGGGGCAAACAGATCAGCGTGCCCGCGGAAACTGCCATGACCTTCCGTTTGGAACGAACCCTGGTACTACACCCTTAGGGAGCGCGTGGAAGAATCTCTTCTTCCCAAGGCAAAAACGTTTCCGTAAGAGGAAACCTGGAACTTTTTCTGTTTTGCCAGCGTTAAACATAAGATGCGATACTCCGTCAGCGCTTTCAAGACAACGGGCTGGAAGTTACGTTGAAAAGCAAGAAAGCCACTGACAACAACGGACGCGTGACCCTGCGCACCCTGGCCACCCATCTTGGGCTGTCGCTTACCACTGTGTCCGTAGTCGTTAGCGATTCGCCGGCAGCCCAGGCAATCCCGCCAGCCACCAGGAAACGAATACTCGCAGCAGCCAGCGAGCTGCACTATCGGCCTAACTATTTTGCGCGCTCGCTGCGTAAGAAGAGCAGTATGTCGGTCGGTGTGCTGGTATCTGAAATGAGCGAAGGCTACTTCACGCTGGTGATGAATGGCGTGGAAGAGTACCTGGTGGCAGCGAAATATTCCTACCTGTTGGCGGCGCATTACTGGAAGCCGGAGCTGATAGAGGAGTATCCCAAGATGTTGCTGGAACGATCGGTGGATGGGCTGCTGCTGGTGAACACGCCAACGCCGGCGCGGGTGCATGTGCCTATTGTGTCCATTTCCGGTCACCAATCGGTGGCCGGCGTCACGAATATTCAATTGAACCACAAGCTGGCGGCGCATCTGGCACTGAAACATCTGGCTGAGCTCGGTCACCGTAGAGTGGCGTTCATGAAGGGCCAGGAGCAGACGGTCGATTCGGATCCTCGCTGGGAGGAGATCATGGAAACAGCCCGCGCCTACCGCATGGAGCTTCACCCGGAATTGCTGATTAAATTGACCGAGAACAGCTGGTCGCCGGCGCTGGGGTATGGGCCGGTGAAGGCTCTGCTGTCGCGCACAAAAGATTTCACTGCGCTGTTTGCGTTTAACGATATTGCGGCCTTTGGTGCGATTCGGGCTCTTCATGAAGCTGGATTGCGGGTGCCTCACGACGTATCGGTGATTGGCTTCGACGACGTACTCAGTGCCCCCTATGGGATTCCCAGCCTGACGACCATTCGCCAACCTCTCCGCGATATGGGGAAAATGGGTGCTGAGTGTTTGCTCCATCGCATCGATCATCCCAAAGCATCTTATTCCCGGCAGGTGATCGTGCAGCCGGAACTGGTTGTGCGGGAATCGACCGGTCCAGCCAGAAATCCGGCACAGAAACGGAACCGGCCAACATCGCGCATCCGAAAGTAAGGGGCAAGATAAGGAACTGGGGAGAGAGCCAATGTCGAATTCGCTGCCATGCACGATCGCACCCTGGTTATCGATCAGAAAGAGCGCGCAAGCCGTTGATTTCTACAAGGCAGCATTTGGTGCGACCGAGGTCTTTCGTCTTGACGGGCCTGATGGGAGCGTGGTGGCGAGACTTTCGGTAGAGGGTGCTGAGTTCTGGCTGGGCGACGAGTCTCCCGAGCATCAAAATTTCAGCCCCGAGACTCTCGGCGGTAGTTCGGTCCGGCTGATTCTTACGGTTGCGGATCCGGATGCCGTGTTTCGAAGAGCGCTCGCGGCCGGCGCGTCTGAAGTTTACCCGGTCGGCGAAGAGCACGGCTGGAGATTGGGGCGTGTGGTCGATCCGTTCGGGCACCACTGGGAGATTGGCCGCCAGACCCGGATTTCCTGTTGAGATCCGTGGCGTTGATCAACATCGTGCGGTTTTCTTAAGGAAAACCGCATACGTATTCGTTGCCGGCAGCGCGAAGTAGGAAACCCGGGTACGCTTGACCAATAGAAAAAGACTCCCCGCTCAACGAACAAATGTCTGTAAGCGAGTGGAATCTGGGCAACCGCAAGTCTTTCCTGCTGGCTTCGCGCCCATGCGCAGACCGTGGGCAGCGCCCCCTCCCGTCTGTTCTTCTGGAACCTCCAGCAGGAGGTCCGCGTAATCCGCACACTTGCGAGTATGTTTTCTTTCCCGGTATGCTTTCGATCAGCGCATGGGGCGCATCCGGTCCGCGGAAAGGACAGAAGTCCACCCATGAACCTCTCAATTCGACTGAACTGACTTTCAGCCCGTTTTTATGCGGACCTCGGGTAAACGAAAGGAAGTTCTCTGTGCCGACTAAACAGCTCCCCGCAAGTCCCAGTCTCGACCACCTTAAGCATCAGGCAAGAGATCTAATCAGCCAGCACGCGTTGAGAGAACCGAGCAGCGCACAGCGCCTCCGCGAATTCCATCCTAGCCTGCGCCTCGCCACGGACCAGGAAATCTTCTCAACCCACCTCACCCTCAGTGACGCGCAGCTCGCCATCGCACGCGAATACGGGTTTGCAACCTGGGCACGCCTCAAGCACCATATCGAGAAGCCCGACCTGAGCGACAACCTCGCACTTCCGCACCACGAGCGAATCGAAGACGCCGTTTTCCGTCACGCAGTCAACCTGATCGACGCTGGCGACGTTTCCGGCTTATCGCTCCTTCTCAAGGCGAATCCCAGCCTCATCCACCAGCGCGTTCTCTTCGAGGGAGGCAACTATTTCCGCAATCCCGGCCTACTGGAATTCATTGCAGAGAATCCGGTCCGGCATGGCACCTTGCCTCCGAACATTGTCGATGTTGCGGTGATCCTCCTCGAAGCCGGCCCGGAACACAGATCCGTCAACGATACCCTCGGTCTCGTTGTATCGGGCCGTGTGCCCCGCGAATGCAAGGTACAGATACCGCTCATAGACATCTTGTGCAAATACGGCGCCGACCCGAATTCTCCACTTCAGACGGCCGCTCTTCACGGAGAATTCGAGGCGGTGTATCAGTTGATCCGATGGGGCGCGAGCCCCGATCTACCAATTCTCGCGGCTCTCGGCAAGACGGAGGAGTTTCTCAGGCATCTCCCGTTATCGGATTCCGGTCAGCGTCATTTAGCGTTGGCACTTGCTGGTCAGTATGGTCAGCACTGAAATCGTACGCGCCCTGCTAGATGCGGGTGAAGATCCCAACCGCTACAACCCGCCTGGATCACACGCCCATTCCACTCCTCTTCATCAGGCAGCGCTGGCCGGACACCTTGGTGTCGTCAAATTGCTGGTCGAACGTGGAGCGAGGCTCGATATGAAAGATGTGATCTGGCAAGGCACGCCAGCAGATTGGGCTCAACACGACGGGAGGACGGAAGTGGAATCTTATTTGCGAGAACTCTTCGCAGCAGGTCAACCGGGCAGGAAGGACAACGCTTGCTAAGATCAGCTCTCCGCCTCACGCGTTCTGCGCGTCGGCGCGAAGCCGGCGTCATCTTAAACAGTGTCAAAAGGTGAACGAGAGGCCGCCGCCTACACGCTGTTCGCGCATCGCCGAATCGAAGATGGGGCCGACGAAGGTCAGCGTGGCATTGTCTAATACGACTCCACTGAGAATGCTGGCTTTCGACTTGGTCCAGAAGTCAGGCTGCGAGGTGAGGGTCTCGCGATAATCGAAGCGAATCATCCAGCGGGGCGTGAGCCGATAGCGAACGCCACCGCCGTAATTAAAGCCGACCTGGAAGATGCCACCGCCCTCGAGCGGAGGAGTGCTGCCGAAGTTATAGGCCGCGCTTAGCAGCCCAATATTGCTTAGCCCCAGCTTCCAATAGCTGGGCGCCTTTTTGATCGGAGCATCATCCAGGTGCATGAGCTGCAGAGCCGGCCCGACTGCGAAGTAGGGTCGTAGCCGCGACGTTTTCGGACGGGTGTGAATGAGAAGGTTATAGGCAAACTGCGAAGTGAGCAACCCACTGGTGGCAAAGGCAAATGCACTGTCTACGGTCGTGCTTGTGGAGTCATTTTCCACCACGCTCAGACCCATCCTGAAGCCGGTAAAACTGCGGTTGTAACTGAATTCCTGGGAAAAATACTTTTGCGAATCAAGGGTGACCGACCCGCCAAGATTCCACCCGTTCTGGAGAGTATTGCCGAGCGCGATGATGACTTGCTGTCCCGGCGGATTGATCGAGTCCAGAATGAAGCCGATACCGCCGCCATTCCCCCCCGCGTAGCCCAGCCACGATGCGCGAAAGCCTAACTCCACCGAGGGGGGCTTCCAACGGCCAGGGTCTGTGATCTCGTCAGGCCCGGCGGACCTGATAGCCGCAGGCTCCATTGCGTAGTCGGTTTTCCGGCTGTTGGCTGCGATGGTGTATTTGTCACCCTCGATATCCATGCTTCTCGCTGGACGCGGAGAGTCGTCTTTTTTCTTCAGCTGCGAGATGCCGGTACGAATGCCGGTATAAGCCATGACGCCAACGTTGTCACGCAGAATATTGTTCTTGAGGGTCAGAACCGTTTGGCGCGAAACCCGCTCTGCACGGTTGCCGTGAACTTTCAGGGTGTCGCCGGTCGGCTTCGATTGTGCTTTGCGGAGTGTGGCAGTCGTTCAGTTGAAGCACCGCTACCCTGCCATCGGTGATCAGTTCTTCTCCGGTTCCGTTTTTCGCGTCTTTGGGAATCCAGGGACGCGCGACCAACTGCACGTTCGAGACACATCCGGTAAAGATGAAGTCGTTCACCACCTTGGCGCGCTCATTATCGATATGGGTATCGATGAGGTGGATAAATGTTTTGTTCTTTTTCGAAAAGCCGATGCCGATGTCGTGGGTGGAGGACGAAGTCCAAACGGTTTCCCCATTCCAGGAGAGTGAACTCGCCCACACTCGCAAATGGTGACGTTTGGAAAAGGTGTTGAGGGTTTTCGCGTAGGCATAGGCAGGAGGCTCGCCTCCCAGCAAAAGGGTGGACATGGGAGCAGTCTTATAGCCCTGATTTTCAGCCACCGAGCGTATGGTCGCATAGGTTGACTCGGCAGTTACGGAGTCAACCTGCACCCAATCAGCGGCGGCAAATGCGCGCTCCACATCGTCGGCGCTGCCGATAAAGATAAGGTTCGTTATGTCGGACGGAGTGTGGCTTTTGTCGGTGACGGTGCGAAATGGCAGCTGCTCTGCCAGCTGGCTCAACTTCTCTTTCTCGGAAGGTGTGGTTGCAATGGGGGGAACGAGGGTTGGCTCCTCCTTGGGAAGGACAATGGGCGCAGTTAGCTCCGCAATCAACTCTGTGCCTGCGGGCAGGGATATCTCCGGCTCGGAAAATCGGAGGACCGATGCAGAGGCCGCAGTGGTAAAGATGGCTGCGATCGGGTCGCCGAAAGCCAGGCTGCCGATCACACCGGAAGCCCGATTGCTCAACGTAGCGGTCGAACGTATTCCCTGGATGCGGCCGTGGGAATCGATGGATTCCCGGGCATTCTCCACCTCGGTCACCTTGCATTGCAAGGGAACGCTTTGCCCATCGGAAAGGACCACGCGGTCGAACTGTAATTGAATGCGCGCTGTCTCATGGACGACGCCAACACCGACTTTTCTGACCTCCAGCACCGTACCTTCCACGGTAGTTCCGAGAGGAAGCAGCATATCGCCGCCCTCGGTCACTGGAGCGATGAGGACGCCTGATATTTTGGTTCCCTTGAGGGTAGAGTAGGAGCTTATGGGCTGCTCGAGACGTATTTCCAGCCTGGTCCCGACGGAGACCGAGTCGGCGAAGGTGGGCATTCCGCAAAGGGCCAGAGCTGCGAAAAGGCACTGCAGAGCGGCTTTTCGGGGGCCGAAGGCAGAGCCCGGGCCAGTTCTGACACTGGTCATCAACAAGTGCTCACCTCGGTAAGCTCTCAAATAAATTAATGGGCCTGGGGGGATCGCCTTTCAGTCTATAAGGCGCGCGGGTTTTTTGTACCCAGGCCGCATGAAATTGTCACCCAGGCTACTCGATGCGGCTGCAATGATTTTCACGCATTCAAGGAATGGCTGGTTGCCAGCGCACGGGAGCGTTGCTACATTGAATTTGCACACCAAGGGTGCATCCCGTCCGCGGAAAGGGAATATCCCACCTTGCAGGTCAGCTCGACCCAACTTTCACTCTCTTCTGCCCGACGCAGCGGACCACGGGCGACAAAGAAGGAGTGAACTATGCCTGTTCGCGAACTACCCGCCCGCCCCAACCTTGAACACCTGAAGAAACAAGCCAGGCAATTGCTTCGCGGCATTCTGCAAGAGGATGCTTCCGCCGTCGACCGCTTCCGCGAGGCGCAGGTGACGCATGCACCAGCGGCCAGGCTTGCCCAAGCCCAATTGGTGATTGCGCGTGAGTACGGGTTCGACAACTGGGCAAACTTAAAAGCCCAGGTTGGAACGCTCTCCGACGATCCGGTGGAAGCACTGACCGGAGCCATCAAGGCAAACGATGCGCTGTTGGTGCGGCAGGTGCTGGCGCGCTACCCGGCGCTGAAGTCCACGCTGGATGAACCGCTGCCCAACTATAGCTTCGACACGCCGGCAATCGTCGCCGCAGTGTACAAGGACAATCGAGACATGATCGATGCGCTATTGGACGCCGGCGCCGACATCAACGCGCGCAGCAGGTGGTGGGCGGGTGGGTTTGGGGTGCTCGACAGCTCCAGCCAGGAACTCACGCCGTACCTCATCAAGCGCGGGGCCTACGTCGATATCCATGCGGCGGCTCGGCTTGGCATGTTCGAGCGAGTCAAAGAATTGGTTGAAGGCGATCCGGCGCTGGTGCATGCCCGCGGTGGGGATGGCCAGACCCCACTGCACTTTGCCTCCAGCATCGAAATCGCCGGGTATCTGCTGGACCATGGCGCAGAGATCGACGCGCGGGATGTCGATCACGAATCTACAGCCGCGCAATACATGGTGGGGCAGTGGCCGCGGAGATCTGAGGTGGCCAGCTATCTGATTGCTCGCGGGGCGCAGCCCGATATCCTTATGGCCGCGGCGCTGGGTGATCTGGAACTGGTTCGGTCACTTCTCGATGAGAACCCGGGCTCGGTGTGGGTGAGTGTCGCGGAGAAATATTTTCCCAAGCGGAACCCAGACAGTGGAGGCCATATTTATATCTTCTGCTTTGGCTGGAGCAGGACGGCGCACATGCTGGCTCACGAGTTTGGCCATCAGGAGGTATTCCGTTTGCTGATGCAACGCAGTTCACTTGTGCTCCGGTTTGCCCAGGCTTGCGATGCGGGCGAGGAAGCGCTGGCGAACGAGGTGCTTAAGAAACATCCGGACGTGATCAGGACGATGCCAGGCAAAGTCGACCGTCTGATCCTCGGAGCAGCGTTTCGAAGAAACACACAAGCGGTGGAGATGATGGTCAGCGCCGGTTGGCCTACCGCTGTGTTTGGTGAGTATGCTCAAACTCCGTTGCACTGGGCGGCGTTTCACGGCAACGCAGAGATGGTACGGATATTGCTCGACCATGAGGCGCCACTCGAGGCAGAGGAGCAGCAATTCAAAGGCACTCCCCTGGGATGGGCGCTGCACGGATCGCAACATTCGTGGCATCGTGATAAGGGAGACTATCCGCGCGTGGTAGAGGCACTCCTGGCGGCGGGCGCGAAACTATCTCGTCCGGTGGAGGACATCGAGGCCACCGAAGAGGTGCTGGACGTTCTGCTGCAGCATGTCGCTCGTCTACACTAGGCTTCATGCAACGTATTGGGCGCCGGGATTTCTTCAAGCAGGCCGGGGCTGCGATCGGCGCAGCCACGCATATTCCCCACTGGTCTCCGCTGGCGGACGCGGAAGCGAAGCCTCCCCGTCCGGCAGCTGAGAAGATAACGTTCCCTCGCGTCTTCTCCGGCGACCAGCTCAAGATGCTTGCCTTTCCGCTGGGTGGCGTGGCAGCTGGGAGCCTGGCCCTGGGAGGGCGCGGCCAGTTGCGCGATTGGGAGATTTTCAATCGTCCAAACAAGGGCTTCTCTCCGCAATATGCCTTGCCCGCGATCTGGATCCAGGCAGGAGATGCAGAGCCAGTGGCGCGGGTGCTGGAGGCGCGGATTCTGCCGCCCTATGAAGGCCAGGACGGTCTGGGCTCGAATAATTCACCCGGCTTGAGCCGCATCGCGACAGCCGAATTTACGGCGCAGTATCCGCTGGCACATCTGCAATTCAAAGATCCAAGCCTTCCCGTCAAGGTGGAACTGGGTGCATTTTCTCCATTCATTCCGCATGATCCGGATGCCTCAGGGCTGCCGGTTGCCATACTGCGTTATCGCGTGAGCAATCCGGCTGCGCATAAAGCAACCGTTGCGATTTCGTTTTCGATTGACAACCCGGTCGAGGTTCCCACCGGAGTCGACCGCGCGCGGCCCAAAGAGGATCCGCGGGTGAACGAGCACCGCACTGCAAACGGGCTTGAGGGGTTGATCATGACTAACCCCAGCCTGAGCGCGACAGACCCGATGCAGGGCAGTTTTGCACTCGCCGTTATTTCCGATCGAGGAGGGCAGGGCGGGGCGCAGACCACCTATTGGCGTGGCTGGCCGCGGGGCCGGTGGTGGAATTCACCGATGCTATTTTGGGATGCTTTTTCAAAGGATGGAGCTTTGCTGAACGAGCCAGCGGCGCGCAGTGCGGTAGGCGCACTGTGCCAACAGAGGTCGATTCCAGCGGGTGGTTCTGCTACCTTCACGTTCCTGCTGGCATGGCACTTTCCCAATCGCACACCGGAGTGGTGCGGATGGGACTCTCCCGCGGGCGAAGGGCAGACCGTCATCGGCAACTACTATGCCACGCGCTTTCAGGATGCATGGGAGGCGGCCGCATACACGGCGACCAATTTGCCGTCACTCGAGAAGCGAACCCGAACCTTCGTGGATGCCTTCGCAGCCAGCACCCTGCCCACCGCCGTCAAAGAGGCGGCAAGCGCAAACCTCTCCACCCTGGCGACGACGACCTGCTTTCGAACGGCGGATGGAGAATTTCATGGGTTTGAGGGGTCTGATGACCATCGCGGCTGTTGCTTTGGGAACTGCACCCACGTGTGGAACTACGAGACAGCCACAGCGTTTTTGTTTCCCTCGTTTGCGCGGTCGCTGCGTAAGGCGGCCTTTGGATACAGCATGGATGACCAGGGTGGCATGCGTTTTCGCCAGCTGCTTCCCGATGGCAAGGAGAGATACCACATTGCGGCAGCCGATGGACAGATGGGACAGATCATTCACGCCTATCTGGACTGGAAGCTTGGCGGAGATGCAGAGTGGTTAAGGACCATGTGGCCGCGAGTGAAAAAGGCTGTGGAATTTGCCTGGATCCCGGGAGGCTGGGATGCGAACCGTGATGGTGTCTTGGACGGAGTTCAACATAACACCTACGATGTTGAGTTCTACGGGCCGAATCCATTGTGCGGAATCTATTACCTGGGCGCGTTGCGAGCGGCAGAGGAGATGGGGCGTGCCGCCGGAGATGACGCATCTGCGAACGAATATCGCAGGCTGTTCGATCAAGGCAGCCGCTGGATCGACGTTAATCTTTTTCACGGGGAGTTCTATATCCAGCAGATTCGGGGGTTCCGCGCGGACCAGATTTCACCCCAGCTGCGCAGTGGTATGGGCAGCGAAAATACGGAGCAACCGGAATACCAGGTTGGCGAGGGCTGCCTGATCGACCAGCTTCTGGGACAGTACCTAGCCGACGTAGCCGGCTTGGGTCCCCTGGTTTCACCGCAGCACGTGCGTAGCACTCTGGACGCGATTTATCGCTACAACTACAAACGAAGCCTGGTGGATCATGACACCGTTCAACGGACCTTTGCGTTGAATAATGAGGCTGCCGTCGTTATTTGCGATTACGGCAAGGCCCCTCGCCCGCATATTCCTTTCCCTTACTATGCTGAGGTTATGACTGGATTTGAACATGCGGCGGCGGCGCTCATGTTCTATTCCGGAATGGTCGCCGAGGGATTGGAATACGTCGAAAATCTGCGCTCACGTTACGACGGGGTGAAGCGTAATCCGTGGGATGAAGCGGAGTGCGGGCATCACTACGCACGGGCTATGTCGTCGTGGTCAAGCTTTGTGGCGCTTAGCGGATTCCAGTACGAAGGCGATCGCGCTCACGTGATCGCGTTGCCACGCGTACCGCATGAAGAGTTTCGTTGCTTCTGGGCGACGGGCACGGGGTGGGGGAGTTATTCTCTGAAGCGCACGCAAACAGGTAAGGTTACGTTTACGATGCTGACGCTTGCAGGCAGTTTGCGTTGCAGGTCATGCTCGCTTGCCACTACTGGCTCGCATGTCACAGCAAAGGCGCGCGGGAATGTCGTCAGCGCGCGTTTGGAAAAAAGTAAAGACCACACGACGGTTTCGCTTGGCGAGCTAATTGAATTGCATGAGGGCGAGCAGTTGGAGATTGTGGTTCTTGCCTGAAGGGTGGCCCTTCACTCCGCTTCGTTCTAAAAGAAAACATTTCCACGGAAGACCGCTGGACCGCAGATCTCTCCACTGCGCTACGCTTCGGTTGAGATGACAAAGGGTGGGGTTGTTATGGACCGCAGCTGATGTCAAGCGAAGAGCAACAGCAGCAACTACTCTCCATCGAAGCGCCGCCCTTCCCTTTGTCATCTCGACCGAAGCGTAGCGCAGTGGAGAGATCTGCGGTCCGGCGGTCTTCCGTGGAAATGTTTGTCTTGCAGAGCGGCAAGTGGAAGCTGCTTTCTGTCCAAGATTTGGCTAGCCTACGATTGGTGGCCGGATAGAAAGCAAAAAAGCGTGGGTCTGGAACGAAAGGCTGTGGTGGGCTTCGCCCATCGTTTTCGGCCCACGTACGCTGGGGCGAACGTGGGGCACCCCTACGGAGTTGTGAGGCCCGCGGCCGGCTTGAGGGGGAGAGCTGCGGTATCCCCGGCTTTTGGATAGGGGATAGAGGCTTCTACGATGCCATGCCCAGGCCGACGATGTTGGCCGCCGCGATGATGACCAGCATGCCGGCCCAGAGCAGACGAACCGGCCTGGAGCCCACACCGGCCCACTCGCCGAGCGCGAGGCCTACAATACCGCCGAACAGAACGTAACCGCTCATGTGCAGCATCCAGTTCACGTAGGCAAAGCTGGCCGGGATGTTTGCTGCGCCCCAGGCGTAGAAGAAGAACTGGAGATACCACATGATGCCGCCCGTGGCGGCGAGGGCTCCATTCTTGAACAAGATGTTCCCCGGCAAAGCGAGGTCGGCCTTCAACGAAAATTCTTTTTTGAACAAGAGCCGGCTGAAGCAGTAAGCGAAATTAACCAGGGCTCCCCCGCCCATGATGATCACGTAGCTGGGCAACGCAGAGTAGAGAGGTTTTACCCCGACTGTGATCGCGGAGGCTTGAATAGGCCGGGCGGCATCGATGGCAAACGACATCCCGGAGGAGAAGATGCCGCACATGATGGCCAGTAATAAACCCTTTTTTACATCGAATTCGCGGATTTCTGATCCCAGGGCTATTTCTTTCCGGTGACCCGCTACCGACACAATGACGATGCCACAAAGCGCGACCAGAATACCCAGCAGCGTAAGCAGCCCTCCACGAGTGGTCACCAGTTCGATGGCCTGACCGTGCATCAGCGGCGGGATCAACGTGCCCACCACCAGGGTGACGCCGATGGCCACTCCAATGCCGAGGGACATGCCGAGGTAACGCATGGTGAGACCGTAACTCACGTTGCCGACTCCCCACATGGCGCCAAAAAGGAATGTCTTGAGGACCACCGAAGAATCAAGCGAAGTGTAGAAGGCTCGCATATCAGGCAGCAGAACGGCGCTGACACAGATCGGTAGCAAGATCCAGGAGAAGATGCCGGCGACTGCCCAGGTGGTTTCCCAGGTCCAGCGCTTCACTTTGCTGATGGGAGCGTAGAACCCCGCGGCCGATGCGGCCCCAACCATGTGCCATCCAATTCCGGTAATGATCGATGTCAACGACTCTCCGTTCAGCTTTCGACAGGATTGCTCGGGTTCCAGAAGGGTTCCGTCGCCGGAACAAATTCTACCGGAACCTCGGTCATAAGGGACTTAAGACATTCCGTGATCGTAGAGTTCGATCTCATGACCCCTAGAACGGTAGCACAGCACCAGTGGTGGGACCGGCCGGACTCCTCTCAGGACGTAAAGGAGATTCCCGCAAAACTCACGACGCTGCGTTCGTCAATGTTCCATTGTTCGTAGCGCTGCGTCGTTCCCCGGGCGTGCGGCACAGCCTTCATGAAGGTATAAAAGGGCGACGTTCCGCACCACTTCAAATCGTCTCCATTTTCCTTGATCAGGTCCCAGAAGCCCCGCGCATCCGAGGCATTGATTTGGTCGATCCGTTGCATGTCCCGCTCTCGCACCAATGCCATTTCGTCCCGATCCGCTTGGGCCGCAAATTTGTCACCGTATCGCTCGCCCATGTGGGCCATATCGACACCCAGTACCCAGAAAAGACGGTTCTTTTCTCTCTCGGCAATCTCTCCCAACGCAGCAAAAAAGCGCTTCACGTTCTCGTCAACTTCTGGAGGGCCGCCGAGCTGGGCGCCTCTCCAGAACGACCCGCAAAGAATCGGAAGTATGCGTATGTCCGGACCGAAAATTGACTGCAGGAACACCACCTGGAACTCGATGGAGTGCTCGACCGCATGGCAATAGTCCTCCATCAGGACCCCGGGTTGAGCGCCTAACTCATTCACCAGCGCAGAGTCGACCCTGGTCGTTCCAAAAGGGGTTGCGAAGGGCTTTCGTGTCAAACCAAACTTGTCGGGCTGTCCGTAGTGCGAAGTCCCGAGCACGACGAATGTGCGGTCTCGCAGATCGGGGGTTAGTTCCTGATAGGCGGCGCGGTAACTTTGCCAACCACCGTGCGGGCTGATGTGCGGCGCGGCAATGCCTATCACTCGCTGCTGGGTAGACGCAGCTCCCTCGAAATAACCCTGCATCACGCTGCGCAGGGGCACGATCTGCGCCGGGTAAGCGGAGCCTGCATGAGCCGCCGGCAACGCCGCACTCTCGACAAAGGCCGTAAGACGCTGCTGCTTCATGATGGCGTAAGTCTCGTTCTCGAGAAATCCCGCTCCACTGAGTGCTTGCACCAGGTTCTCCGCCACGCTACCGGCCTCCGGGCTTCCGAGCACACGGATAAGCTCCTGTTGCAAATCGAGTTCTGTATGAGTTCCGTCGAAAAGCCGAAGGCCAGGTATCAGCGGTGGGGGAATAATGAGCTGAGCGTCCGAATAGCGAAAGCAATCGCGAATAAACAGGCCGGGGCGGTCAGCGACGGGCGAAAGGTTGATATCCAGGTTTGCTCGAAGCCTCGACAGGATCATTCTTAGAGCACCAGCTCGTGAGATTCCATTTGAAAGAAATATTACCCGGACTGAGGCCATGGAACTGGATGAAGTTGATTAGAATTTCTAATCTGCATCCCTCATGTTGTACCATTCGACGCCGATACAGTTAGGACGGGAGCTTCCATGAAGTTGGGGTGATGTCTTCGTCCTGATCCGATGCCAGTTGAGAAAACAGCAACCCGAAAGAGTGCTTTCCAGCTTGTCCACGGCGAATACAGTCGCGGTGACCAATGAGCCGCCTCCGTCTGCCGGCAATCATCGTCGTGACCGGGGTGCTGATCGCCGTACTTGATTACTCCACGGCGGCCGAGCTTGCTGGATCAGTGTTGTTCATATTTCCCCTGGTTTTGTGCATCAGGCAACGGTCCAAATGGTTACTGTGGGGGACGTCGGCGGTAGCAACTCTGTTGGCGGTGGCCGCGGGAATTTGGACTTTCCATCGCATTGAGCTTGTCAACCCGTGGATCGCCTGCCTAAACCGCGGGCTGTTGGTGGCAAGCCTGCTGACGCTTAGCACACTGGTCCATCTTTGGATCAACAAGAGCGACCAGCTTGCGCTGGAAGCTGCGGAGTTGGAGCAGCAAAAAAATCGCCTGACCGCCAGCATGCAACAGCTTGAAAAGGAATTAATCAAATTCAAAGACGCCGCCAAGACGAAGCGCAAGCCGGTGCTGCTTACCGTGAAGCAGTACCAGGGGTTTGTGGGACAACTTTCTGACTTGCACCGGACGATGGTGGTGACTGCCATGTGCAGCGGAATGCGGGTGCCCGAGGTGCTCGCGCTAAGGTGGGATCAAATGGATTTCGCCGCCGGCGTCATTCACGGACAGCAAAGCTTTGGGCCGCGCGGTGAGGCTAAGACCGCAGCAGGCAATGAAACGATTTGCATGGACCCGGTGCTGGCGGAAGCCTTATCGGAATGGCGGAAGAAGAACCCGGGTAGCGGACTAGTGTTTCCTTCGCACATTACCGGCCGCTGCTACCATGCCGGACCCATCCAGCAGGACTACTTCAGGCCGGCAGCCCGAAAGCTCGGATTGTCTGGTGTGAGCTGGCATACATTTCCTGATTCCTACCGGAGCTGGCTGAACGAGGATGGGGCGGCAGGCGGCGCCGTTCAAAAAAAGCTCATGCGCCATGCAGATGAGTCAACAATCACCCACATCCGCGTCAACGGTTCGTTGAAAACAAAAGCGAAAAGCAAGCGCGAGACCTCGGGCAAGATTGCGCGGCGTGTTTCACCGGCTGGTCGATTCCGGGTCGGCGTTACTAACGTTACACATCCGAACGAGAATAATGGCCAAACCGGGTAGCCAAAGGCCTCACGTGCTCGTCTTCTTATTAAAATTTTAGGAAAGTCTCCAAGCGTCTGCCTTTCATCTATTAGCTAGCGGCTCCATTGGCCGATAAATGAGGTATGACCGCCGGAAAAATATCCGGACGAACTTTGAAGGGGAGAGGTGCGATGGACGGCCGGATTACGTTAGGCAATGCTTTGGCAGGGTTTGCTGTAGGACTTTTCGTGCACGCGATCCCTGCATCCTGGTGGCCCCGATGGTTACGAGAGCTGGTAGGTAAAGACAAATGAGGTTTTCTCTTCAGCGCCGTTCCCTTCCTTTCCCCGGGCCGCCACTTACGGTCCGTTCTGGTGCTGTTGCATGGCGCAAATCTTGACTGCCTTCCGCGAGCTGTAACGAATTTCCTGGCTGGTTCACCATTCAGAAAGCAGGGGTGCCCCTACGTCTGCCCTAGTTCTCGCGCAACTGGTAACGGCAGAGAGGTATATGATTCGGACTGCCGCAAACACGGATGGGAGAAGAAATATGGTGTCGC
This sequence comes from uncultured Acidobacteriaceae bacterium, assembly GCA_963790935.1. Taxonomy (GTDB): domain Bacteria; phylum Acidobacteriota; class Terriglobia; order Terriglobales; family Acidobacteriaceae; genus PALSA-350. The sequence continues at coordinate 83,982 of CAWBRJ010000002.1, forward strand.
CACTCAACGTAGCTAGCCCAGGTCTGCGATTCAGGGTGTCACCAGAATCGATCGAAGCGCTGGAAAGGCTACGGGATTCGTACATCGGGTTACGAGCGCGGGAAGCTTTGATGGAAGTGGATCAGGCAGTGCTGATGGTCGTTCAATCGACGTTGCAGCAGATGAAGAACTCGCACCTGCTCTGAGGCAAGGGTTCTGAACGCCAGGGACTGGGCGGCATTTGCCGCATTTGTAGCGCGATGGCTGCCATCGCTCAAAACATATCTGCAAGGAGGGGGCTGGACTTCGGGCTGGAGAGCGCCGATAGGCAACAAGAGGGCACAGATTCTGCGCCGATGCGGCTATCCTCTCCTGATTACCGTGGCCCTGGGGGGGCTGCTTCTGGGCCCGGCGGCTGCCGCCGGTGAGCGACAGCTTCAGCGTCATATCCCACCCACCATCACCAAGGCACATGATGCCCATAGTCTGACCAGCGAGCAGGCGGCGCAGGGTTATCCGGTGCGTCTGCGCGTGATCGTCACCTACTACGATCCTTACAACGATCCCAGGCGGCCGGCATGTTTTGCCGCCGACTCCTCTGGCGGCATCTATGTTGACCTTCGGGCTCTGCCGGCGATTCCCTTCAGGGCGGGGGACTTCGTTGAAATAACGGGCATAAGCGCCAGCGGAGGCTATGCTCCCATCGTGGTTGCCACGGATGCGCGTTTGATTGGGAAGTCCCATTTCCCTTCGATTGCCCCGCGAGTGACCTTGAGCGAAATACTGACCGGCGCATATGACGGTCAATGGGTGGAGGTCGAGGGCGTAGTGCGTGGGGTCAGCAAGTCTCGAACCAACCTCCATTTGGATGTCGCTTTAAGCGACGGCGAAATAACCGCCGACACGGTAAGGGAGAAAGGAGCAGATTATGACAGCCTGGTCGACGCCAAAATACGCCTTCGCGGCGCCACCGCCCCGATCTTCAATCACCTTGGTCAAATGACCGGCGCTTATCTGGTTTTTCCTTATCTCTCTCAAGTAAAAGTTGAGGAACCGGCGCCTGCGGCTCCATTTACGTTACCGGTGGTGCCAGTCGGCGATCTGCTGCGCTTCACGCCCACTCCCGCGTCGCAACACCGCGTGCACCTTCGTGGGACGGTTACCCTGCTATGGCCTGGCCGATTGCTTTGCATTCAGGACGGTCTTCACGGTCTATGTGCCCAGACCGACCAAACCACGCCGTTGCACCCCGGAGAGGTGGCCGATGTCATCGGTTTTCTGCTCTCTGGCGCATTTAGTCCCACCTTGACCCGCGCTGTTTATAAGGCAGCGGGTTACCAGCGGGCACTCGCTGCTGTAGCTGTTACCGCCGAGCAGGCGCTCAGCGGCGACCACGACGCCGAGTTGGTTATCCTCGAGGGCCAGCTGATTGGCCAGGACGAATCTGCCAGCGACCCGACCATCGTGTTGTCTTCCGGCAAGCATGTGTTTTCCGTGGTGTTGCCCGCACAATCCCAAGCCAAGGGGTGGGCCGCCTGGAAAAAGGGAACTGTTTTCGAAATAACCGGAATCTGTTCGGTCAAGGATGGCACGGCGAAGACGGGCGGTCAGAGAAGCTTCTCGGTGCGATCGTTTCAAATATTGTTGCGCTCGGCGCACGACCTGGTGGTGATCAAAAGTCCTTCCTGGTGGACGCCGACGCATGCGATCGCCGCGCTCGGCGCCGTAGCAGTGGTTACGCTGGTGGTCCTTGCCTGGGTATTTGTGCTGCGCAAGCAAGTCCATGAGCAAACCCTCACGATTCGGCAGCAACTTCAGGAAGGGGCCAAGCTAAGGATCGCAGCGGAAAGCAGCAACCGTGCCAAGAGCGAGTTCCTGGCGAATATGAGTCACGAAATTCGCACGCCCATGAATGGCGTTTTGGGGATGACCGATCTGGTCCTGGACACCGATCTCACGCTCGACCAGCGAGAGAACCTGGTGATCGTCAAATCCTCAGCCGATGCGTTGCTGACCATCATCAACGACATCCTGGATTTCTCAAAGATAGAGGCGGGCAAACTCGAGCTGGACCAGAGCGAGTTCAAACTCCACGAGACGATCGCCGAGTTGATGAAAGTGATGGCGCTGAAAGCTGGGCAGAGAGGCCTTGCACTCCAACTGGATGCCGCTTCGGATCTTCCGGAAACGTTGCAAGGCGACTCCGGACGCCTGCGCCAGATTCTGGTTAATCTGCTTGGGAACGCGGTCAAGTTTACCCATCACGGCGAGGTCGTACTTCGCGTGACGCGAGATGCTGTGATCACAGAGGACGACGTAGTGCTGCTTTTTTCTGTTTCGGATACGGGCATTGGTATTCCGCACGACCGTCTGGAAGGCATTTTTGAGCCGTTCACTCAGGCAGATGGTTCCACGACTCGCACCTATGGCGGTACCGGGCTTGGGCTGACCATCTCAGCGCAGCTGGTTAAGTTGATGGGAGGGCGTCTATGGGTCGAAAGCGAGGTTGGCCGGGGCAGTACTTTTCATTTCACGGCGCATTTTTTGCCGGCAAATGCAGCGGGTACCCTCGCGACGCCTCTCGGGGTGCGCCCTTCGCGCACAGCACGCAAAGCAGGCCGGGTTCTCGTGGTCGACGACAACAAGGTTAACCAGCTCATTGCCAAGCGCCTGCTGGAAAAGAACGGGAACGCGGTGATGGTGGCAGACAACGGGCGGCAGGCTCTTGCGATTCTGGATGACACCGCGGCTGCCGGGTTCGATTGTGTGCTGATGGATGTACAGATGCCGGAGATGGACGGATTTCAATGCACTGCTCTCATTCGCGAGAAAGAACGGACGACCGGGCTGCATCTTCCTATCATTGCGATGACCGCACACGCAATGAAGGAGGACGAGATTCGCTGCCTGGCAGCGGGAATGGACGGGTACGTGTCGAAGCCACTGGATCCGGTTCGTTTCATCGATGTGCTGGAGTTTCATCTGGCGTAGTCTTGTCCGACGCGTCCTTGAGGGGCTGGTTCCCTGCCATTGTGTCGACAAGGTTTTCAGCACATCTTCGTGAGTCGGCACACCGGCGGGCTGCGTCCTATAGAGGCAAGCGGAGGACTTTTGAGTGCACACACTCGACCTATTCACGATTCTTTGTCTAGGGCTCCTGACCGGTAACGAGCTTGCAGTCTCATGGTTCGTAAATCCTGCAATCTGGAAGCTGAACGAATCACCACAGGCGCAGGCACTCAGCCTGCTGGCGCGCTCACTTGGAAAGGTGATGCCGATCTGGTATGCGCTTTGCCTGGTTCTCCTGACTGTTGAGGCATACGTCCGGCGCAATGGTCCACACGCAGAATTGCTCCAGGGCGCTGTCGTCCTCTGGATCATCGCCATTGTTTACAGCATCTCCATCCTGGTACCGATCAACAATCGAATTGCTCGACTCGACCGCGCCTTGCCGCCGGCGGGATGGAGCCTGGAGCACAAGAGGTGGGACAAATTGCATCGATGGCGGATTGCGATGCTTACCATTGCAACTGCATCCCTGGTATGGAGCATCGTGTCGGTATCTTAGGTCCATAAGCAAGTTCTTTGCTTCGATAAACGGATCTTCGAAGATACTAGTTCGATGGACGATGTAACGCTCCGAGCGATCCCGCGGATAGGTAAGACCGAGTGACTGATCCCCCAGCATCGGGTATCAAGTATCTTGTCCGTCAGCGAAGCCTCTGGATCGCTCTCCTGATCTGGTGCCTGCTGAGTGCGGCCGGCATCCTGTTATGCCGGAACGGTGTGCCGCTTGACCGGCCAGAACTCGCCGCTACACCGCCCATCACCGATGTGCTCAACAACTCCATTGGTCTCTTTTCGATCATCCTGCTCATCGGCATCGTGACCCTTCTGGCGCGCCGTCGTCCTCTTCCTAGCCTCATTGAACGGGCTCCGGAGCGAGGCGTTGCATGGCGCGAGACGCTGGCCACGTGGCTTTACGGCGCCGTCGTCCTGTTTGCGGGCCGCATCATTGGGCAGCACTATTTCGGCGAAGGGCTCGCGCTGCATCTGAACGGCTGTCTCTTCGGCGCGACGCGCGTCCAGTCACCGGCTGCGGTCTACACCTGGGCGGCGTACAACGGTATCTTCCTCGCGCTTCTTCCGTATCTCGTTTTTCGCTGGCGTGGCTACTCCCGCCAGGCGCTCAATCTGCGATCTGCCAACTGGAAGAACGACACGCTGATCATCGCCGTTGTCATGCTGATCGGTTGCGCCTACGAGCTCGCCGGCCCCAACATCTTTCAGCTCACGCCGCACCAGCAGCTCGTCGGCGGGGCGCTCTCCTTCGTGCTGCACCTGTGCGGGACAGATTTGCCTATCATGATCTTCATTTATGCAATTCTGCTGCCGCGCTATGCCCGGCTGTTCACTCCGCCAGTCGCCTTCCTGGCCGGCGCCGTTAGCTATCCGCTTATGCATGTCTTCGAATCATGGACACGCTATGACTCGGCTTACCACGCGGCAGTCTCGGTTATCTTCGTTTTGCTCACGTTTTTTCCTGCGGGTGTTATGAAGTCATTTCTCACATTCCGGACGGGGAATGCATGGGTCCATATGTGGGGCTTCCACGCCATCACGCCACACGTCATGGTGGACACGCGCCTGGTTGTTCAGGATCTCAATATTCGCTAGAGGTGGCTTCGATCATTTCGGGTTGTTTTCCGTGACCGTTCGCCTTTGGAGGTATTTTGCATACTGCTGGTCATCCAACAAGACCCACATCAACCAGCGAGGCCGGTGATCACCTGAAGTAGTGCGATTACGGAAGAACTCCAGTACGAAGAAAACAGAAGCGATGGCTGCGAATACCTGGACCGCGAGGAACCACGCGATGTCTAACCATTGGTAGCGCGTAAAAATTCCAAGAGCAATCGAGGTGAGAAACAGAAGCCAGAAAACTATTCCAAAGATGGTTGTTTGCTGATCGTGGCGCATCATGCGCACCTCCAGCCCGGCACCGAATAGGTTCGACGATTCGTCGACAATCAAATTTACTATCATTTGGCGGCAGGTAGAAGAATATCCACACGCAGGCCGTGGGGAGAGGCATTTTGAGCGTGAATCGTGCCTCCATGGACACGAACGACACGATCGGCAATTGCCAACCCCAGCCCGGCTCCGCCCGACTGACGGTCGCGATCGTTTGCGACGCGATAAAACGGTCGAAAGATATTGGAAAGCTCTGCCTCCGGAACTCCCGTGCCGAAGTCTCGTACAGAAAAGAGAATGAACAAGCCACCGTCCTTCTCCACATACTGCAGTTGAACCTCCACCGAAGCATCGGAGCTGGTATAGCGGACTGCATTTCGGATGATGTTTTCAATTGCGCTCTGCAATAGCTCCGCATTCCCGTGCACAAAGCACTCCCCACGCATCGTGAATTGAACCGCATTATCACGCTCGCGTAGCTCAAATTCGGCGCTGCGCACCACTCGTGATGCCAACTCGCCAAGATCGACCCGCGTCATCTGCACCTCTGTTGACGAAGTGTCGAGTTTCGCCACCGTGAGCATGCGGCCAATCATCTCACTCATGCAGTCAATGTCCTGCTCCATGTGATCGAAGGCGGAGTCGCTGCCCTTTCTCTCGCGGCCCAGGTCCAGCGCCACATTCAGTCTTGCCAGGGGCGAACGCAACTCATGGGAAATGTCGTAGATAAGCTGTTGCTGACGGGATATCAGCTCTTCAATGCGGCCAGCCATCGCATTAAAGTCGCGCACCAGCATGCCCAATTCATCATTGCGCCGCTCCATGCTTTCCGAGGCACGAGTGCTTAAATCACCCGCAGCCAGGCGACGCGAAGCTTCCCTCAAGCGCAGGATGGGAGCAGTGATATACCGCGTCAGCAAATAACAGATGCAGAAGGAGACGAAGAACGCTAAACACAAACGAACGACAATGGCACTCTTGCCTATGCCGGGGGCGCCAACGGGAATTTCCCCAGCGTAGATGTACTTTCGCCCGCTCGTGCTCGAGATTGGCAAAGCCACACGGGCTATGCCATCCTTCACGGAAACACTGATGTGCTGCGTGGAACGCGCCAAAGAGATATTTCTGGTAAATAGCTCGCAGCGATCGCCGGCAATTACTTCCCCTGCTTCATCCAGAAGGCATGCGTTCATCTGCGTGGTGTTGCCAACATCCTTCATGTAAGCCGAAGCGGCCGGCGCACCATGAAGTTCAGCCTCTTCCATGACGGCTGTTCCGGAGTAGCGGGCAATTCTGCTCAGACTTTCATGCCAACGTGATGAATTCCTTGCCGGATCGAGAAGAAAGGTAAGGACCATAGAGAGCGCAATCACGATCACCGTCGCCCAGAACCAGAGAAATATTTTCCAGAACAAGCTGTTGTAGAGCTTCATTTCTCCTCAGAACGTACGACAAACAAATATCCGCTGCCACGTATCGCCTTGATGCGCTCGCCTGCATCCGCGGCATGAGCCAGTTTTCGGCGCACATTGCTGACATGAACATCGATGACTCGATCAAAGGGTCCCAGCTTGCGTCCTAGAACGGCTTCGGTAAGATGCTCGCGTGTGACCACCTGTCCCGCGTGATGAAGTAGCGTTTCCAGCAGGCTGAACTCCACACTCGTGAGATCGATGCGTTTCTTATTCACCCAGGTCTCGCGAGCCGTTCGATCAAGGCGGATATCATCCACAACCAGAGGGGCCGTCCCCTTGTTTGCATAATGCGTGCGTCGTAGGATAGCGCGAATGCGGGCGATGAGTTCACGGGGATTGAACGGCTTCGGCAGATAATCGTCTGCGCCAATCTCAAGCCCGAGAATGCGGTCCACGTCTTCGCCGCGCGCCGTCAGAATCAGCACCGGCACTGCAGAGCGTTCCCGTACGTGGCGCAGCACTTCAAGCCCCTTCATGCCGGGCAGCATCAGGTCGAGTATAACGAGAGCGTAGTCCTCTGAAAGCACCCGCTCCAGTCCGCGCTGTCCATTGTGAATGGCTTCTATCGAAAAATCTTCTGAGCTCAAACGTTCGGCGAGAAGCCGACACAGCTCTACATCATCGTCGATGATGAGCACTCGAGCCATTTCCATAGGCAGCAACCCCGGTTTCCGATCTTAGTGCATCCGTGCGCAGTAACACGCGCCTTTACAAAACTTTATATGGCTTAACCATTCTTTATCGCACGCTTTGGAGGCCGGTGCTCGAATGAAATTGCGAGCAGGAATGGAGATGTTGCTATGAAACAAATCGCAATCTGTCATGCGCGGTATTGCTGGCAGTGGCTGGTATGGCTATTGCCCGAGCCAGTGTGCAGGGATGGCACGGGTACTATGGCCACCGATGGGGCCACTTTGGCGCGATGGGCTATGTGGCTCACGAACTGAATCTGAGCAATGCGCAACGGCAGCAGATTCGTTCGCTGTGGCAAACAGAGCGCCCTGCCGTGTCCGGGCTGATCCAGGAATTTGCTGCAGAGAGCAAGGAAATGGATCAGGCCACTGCAAATGGCAAGTTCGATGAAAGCACAGTACAGGAGATCGCTTCGAGGCAAGGCACCACTCTATCGAAGCTTCTGGTAGAGAAGGAGCATTTTACAACGAAGATTTACACGTCGGTCTTAAGCCCGGAGCAGCGGACCAAAGCCGACAAGCTGCAATCCCGGTGGCATGAACGGCTCGATCATATCGGTGGAGGGATGGAATGGCGCTAAAAACGAAACTCCCGCTGTTTACCAGGCTGACTGTCGCCGGCCTTATCGCTGTTGCGATCGCGCTCTGGACGCTATGGCTCTCCGGCGATCCAGCCTTTCCAAAGTTTCCTCCAGGGCCGGTGTTCTTCATTGCAGTAGCAGGTATCGTCGTTATGGGAGCGCGTTGGTGGTGGACGCCTTTGATTGGCGCACTGATCGGGCTGCTGGTAACCTCCGGTTGGTTCGTCCGGCTCGACGCGGGAATTCTTCGCCTGACGCACCCCGGTTCGGTGGGCAAGTTCACCGCTGGGATTTTCCTCGGCGCATTGCTGCAAGTCGTCGCACTTGCCGTGACCGATATCGCCGGCCTGGTTGCCACTGTCCAAAACTATCGGCGCGGTGGGGCTATGGATGACAATGCAAAGATGGCATGCCGGGTTTTTGGCGGATTATTTGTTCTGCTGGGAGCGATGGTGTTCGTCGGTGGGCGCGGGGATAAATATCACAACCTCATGCATCTGATATGGGGGGCTCTGGCGCTTGGCGCAAGCTTCCTGGGGCCGGCCGTAGCGAAGCGCTTCTGTATCGGATCGGGTTTGTTCTATCTGGCTCTGGCGATCCTCGGCCTGCTGATCGGAAATCCATCGATGAACAGAGGGTGGTATCTCGGGCCGATGCTGTTGCACACCGGGGACCATATCTTTCACCTGGTGCTCGGATCTGTCTTCCTCTTCATTGGACTTGCTTCTGGCCGGGAATGGAGATCTCGCCTTGTCCAGACCGCGGGAAGTTGAGCCTTGGTTGTTGCTACCATCCAGGAAGCTACCTGTCCGACAAATGATCAGGTACCCGCGTCCTGGATGTCGCATCCTGTATTGCCCCGAATGAAGCGTGCGTTTGGAAGTGCTGACAAGATCTCAAGCACCTGCACCGGTTGGGGTCCCAGAGCAACCAGGTCCCCTAGAATTCAATAGGCATTCACGCCTCCTCGCGTCTCTATATCCCTTAGCACCGCGGTTAAGGCTATCTCGTTCCCGTGTATGTCTGCAAGGAGAGCAATTCTCATGGCTCGATCTTACAAACGCGTGAAGCAGCCGACTCATGCCGAATCGTCAAAAACAGACATGCTACGATGATTGACCTAGGCCCCTGAGGAGTACCCGGTCACCCAGGACTGCGGAGCCGACGAGAGAGAAATTCAACATCTCCGCCCTTCCAGAAGACGCACTTGACGAAATCAATCGCATCAACATAAGAGCCAAATAACAGCAGGAGTGGAGCATGCAAGACGAACAAATACGTGAAGCCCTGAACGCGCATTGGCAGGCGTCGGCAGCCGGCGATGCAGAGACGGAACACGATATTTACGATGACGATGCCATCTGCGACTATCCTCAGTCAGGCGAGCGAATCCTCGGGCGAAGGAATTTGCAGGCCTTGCGGAGTCATCATCCCGGCAAGCCGTCGGGCTTCAACGTCAAGCGAATTATCGGGAAAGGTGATCTCTGGATCACGGAATACACAATCACCTACCAGGGGCGGCCAGCATACACAGTGAGCATTATGGAGTTCCGCAACGGTAAGGTCGTGCACGAGACACAGTATTTCGCGGATCCCTTCGAGGCACCGGCCTGGCGGAGCCAATGGGTTCAACGAATGGCGTGAAAGCCCCGATCCCGCTTACCATCGCAACAACTGCTGGCCACATCTCGCTCGTTTTTTGCGAGATGTGGGATTTCAGGGCTGTGGCCCTTTGGGGCTAGAGGGTAAGAGCGGTGGTATCCCCCATCTCGCAAAAAACGAGCGAGATGCCCCGAATTTCCTGTACGCAGCTCTGGACAGGACCGCGTGTGCGCCTTTCTTAAAGGAAAAGCGCAGGAAGTTCAGGGAACCCACGAAACTCCACAGGAAATCGGGGATGTAGGGCACCCGGCAGTGTTGCTGGGGAAAGGGACCTAGTCCGCCACCATGAGTTGTTTATGGGAGGTTACCGAAGATCGTATTGGTTGCGGGGGCTGGAGGTTCTTTACCTAAGCCCAGTACACGCGCTGGCGATTTTCTCGTTCACGTAGCTGGTGAATCCTCCTGCCAGCTTCAATAAATCGAGATGGCACGAGTAATCGTTAAAAAAGATGGCTCAGTGGTGTCTCCTATCAAAGGTGTGCTTGACAAGTAGTCTTAAAACATTAAGACTACTTGGGCTGCCGGTTCATACAGTCCGGCCGTTGACTTGAGCACCTGCCGAAGCGGCTTGAGAGCTTGAGAGAGTGGACGAGATGGTTGCAGACGATGAAGATCTTCCAGCTGCTTATTTGTACTTTGCGATTGGAGCCATAATCTTGATCGCAGTCACTGCAGTGGGCGCCTTCGTGATTTTGATTCGCAATTGAGGTTTGACGCTTAGCGATAGCTCATCCCAAGTTTCGCTCACATTGCTCAAGAAGCCGATTTGGCTGACCGCTGACGCTGACCGCTGAATGCCGCTGCCGGACCATCTTCGACTGAAGACTCGACGTCGTAAGGTCGAAGAAAAAGGAATGTAAATGCGTCGGCTCTCACTAATTGCCCTATCAGGCTGCTTGATTTGCACAGACGTGATAGCACAGCGACGGCTGCCCGCCGACACGCCAGACGCACCCGCAGCTGTTCAGCAGTCAGGCACCGAGCGAGAAACTACAAATCCACTCCAAAGTGGCGTCGCGATGTTTCTGACGCTTCAGAAGGAGTCGGTGGTGTTCCCGGATCTCGCGACTGCCCACGGACGACTGAGCAGCTGGAACAAATGTGAGCTTGCAGCGAACAACAGCGTGGCGCTATCTACCTTTGGTGGTGTATTGGTAGGTGCATCGGTTGGACAGGCCAGAAATAAGCCGGCCGGATACGGTCAAGAGCTTGGAGGATACGGTAAGCGCTTCGGGGCGGATATTGCGCGAGCCGCTTCGTACAATTTGTTTGGCACTTGTCTTCTAGCTTCCGTCACACACGAAGATCCGCGCTTCTACGTGAAAAAACAGCTTTCCTTTCGTGATTCGCTGAAATATGCAGCATTACACTTGGTAATCACGCGGAACGACTCGGGAGCACCAGTAGTCAACTACTCCGGCCTGTTAGGACCTTTGGCCGGCGAGACTCTGGCAAACGCATATTACCCCCAAGGCAGCCGCGGAGTGGGCAGCACGCTCATTCGCTATTCGACCGATATGGGGTGGAGATTTGGAGGAAATCTCCTTCGCCAGTATTGGCCGCGCATTAATAGAAGACTCGAGCTCGCTTCCGAGTGACTCAAGGCAGTCTTCGTGAAGCCCGCTCTCGCCCAGCGTTTCTCAACACCGTCTTGCTCACCGCCTCAAGGAGCTAGAGCGGGCATTTGCTTGACTGTTGATGCCTTCAGGGGGCTACGACTTTGTGTTGTGGTGATCTCAACGCGCGTATCTTTTGGGAAAACGACGTCGTGGCCGCGTGCCAGCCAAAGATCGTAAAACGAGAGTGCAGCGCCGTAAATTCCTATTCCGGCCGCAACGTTGCGGGAACTCGCGGCTATCCCTACGACCCGACCAACAATCCCAAAGCCATTCGATGCGACAGCGTTGTTAAACGTTTGGTTTTCATCATCATCAAAAGCACGCCCGGCAAGGAAGGTTAAGAGGAGCGGTACAACGACACGATTTTGAGATTGTGGCTGAATACCCCCCTCAGGGTCGATCTGCAGATTAGCAGACTTGTCCGAATCCACCCCGGAGAGTGTACCTTCGACGGGCTCCGAGAAGCCGCTCGGGAGCTTCAGTTCCTTAAAATGAAATCGCAATTTCCCCCGGCGCCCGAAAGAACGAGCTGGTTTGGCTTGCGTAATTTCTCCGGTGAGCAGCGATCCTTCGGGAACAACAACAGCGTGTTCGGAATTGAAAACAGGCTCTGCAACATAAGCGTGAAAGGTGTCGCCTGGTTTCGCCCTGGCGGAGCTGATGGTTTGCTGCAGGTAAGCGCGCAAGTGCCAGTCACTCGTTTGCTCACCTGGCTGTTTTACCGAGTCTGCCATTGGGCTCACGATCGTTCCACTCTTGCCCACATCGGCCGAGACACGTGCCGCGATCGGCAGGCTATCATCAAGTTCCACGCGCAGCGGTTGAGCCAATTCCACCGTCCAAGTGGTCCCAGTTTCGATTCGTTGCGGGTGGTACGGCAGTTGGGTGTAGATGAATTGAACCAATCGATCGCCCCGGCCCGGCGCAGTAAATACCGCAGTGGTCTCTTTAACTCGCTGTTTGAAATCACTCCATTGCCGGCTGATCAAGGAGCCTTTCTTTTGTCCTGGGGGAGGCGAAAGACGCAAGATCACCATGCCATCTTTGGCGTTGCTGCACGAAACCGATTTGACCTCGCCATCCTGGAAAAGCACCTGATCGAACTGCACAACTGGGACGTGAAAGGGCGTGAGGTCCCCGCGAAGACGGGAATGCGTCCGGCGACTGCGGTCCGGGTCCAATCGAATTACGAGCCCGCGGAGAGATGCGCCCGCCGGTAGCGCGACCCTATTTCCGACGTACACCGGATAAAGAAGACGGCCTTCTATTTGTTCACCGGACCGCATCGGTGAGTGGAGCGGCAACCCAATCGATAGCGGTGTGCCGGGAACGATCTCCACCGTTTGCGTCTGGGCATGCAGAGAATCGATCTGCGAAAAAATCAGGCATGCGAGCGTGAACAAACGGGCTGCAAGATGCACCCATAAGGAAGAGCTCTGCCATCTCAACAGGTTCATAGTACCCAGATTGCTCTTAACCTCAGTGATGTTTACTGAGTATCGCCAGTTCGCCCATGAGAGCGATTGTGGGTGACTTAAAGTTTTCTTTGTTAAAGAAATAAAAGCAAGCTTAATCTTAATGCATTAAGATTATTTTGTTGAGGCGACTATGCCAAGGAAGTCTTTAAACCCCGTGTCAGCAAAGCAACTTACCGTACCAACCGCGGCGGAAATGCGTCTTTTGCAGATTCTATGGGACCTGGAAGAGGGTACGGTTGAAGATGTGGTGAATGCTCACAGCGAGAAGGAGCGGCCTAACTATAAGACAACTCAGACGTTGCTCCGCATCATGGAGAAGAAGGGTTTCATCACGCATGAGGCCCAGGGCCGCGTTTTCGTGTTCAGGCCGCTCGTCTGCCGTAAAACGATTGATCATTTGTCTGTGCAGGCTCTGGTGTCGCGAAACTTCTACGGGTCCGCAGCAGGTTTGCTCATGAACCTGATGGAAGCAAGTCCAATCAAAAAGACGGAACTGGATGAACTGGAAGCATACATCCGGGAGTATCGTAAAAAGCAGGAGCGAGGTAGCCGCGACCGGGAATGATGCAGGGAGCTATGGACCCAGACTTTTTGCTTAGTGTCATCGCTGCAATTGCGGGTTTTTTTCTCAAGTCGACAATCGCATTCGCAGCATGCGCTGCCTTGAGCCGTCTGGCACATTCGCCAAAACTCAGATTCTTATTCTGGTCGGGATTTGTCTATGGCACGGCGACGTACTGGCTCTACCTGGCGAGCGCGCTTTGGAGACCCGTACAACAGTCGACTGCGGCCGTCACGATCGCAGCGCAGCCGGTGGTTTCCCCGGTCACAGCCTGGCAGGTTCCGACATCATGGGCCTTTCCACTTGGTCTAACATTACGCGCAATCGGGATCGCCTACTTGCTAGCCTTGTGTTATGCGATCTTCGCTCATCTGAAGAAGCGTTATTACCTAAGATGGGTACTCAGCTTCACCAGCGAGCCCCCCGTCGAAATCGCGAAGACCTTCCAATCTGTTGCCAGGGAACTTCGCGCTAGCCGTTCAAAGTTATTGATTCTGTCCGGTGCTACCTCTCCGGTGACATTCGGCTGGATCCGGCCGATTGTTCTTCTACCAAGTTCCTGTGTTGAAGAAGATCGCTCTGAACTGGAAGACATTCTGCGTCATGAACTGCACCACGTTCGCCGTTGGGATGCTATCTGGAATGAACTTGCGCTCGCGGCCCGAGGGCTGCTCTTCTTTCATCCCGCAGTATGGTATGCCGTCCGAAAGATGCAATTCGAGCGGGAACTGGCGTGCGATCTTGCGGTTGTAGCTCGGTGCCCCGCGAGAAGAGCAGAGTATGCAGAGAGCCTTATTCGGTTCGCCCGGCGAAACGTCGTTCCCGAAACCAGCAGCTGGGGAATCGATTTTGCCGCGTCCGCTCATCATCTGACCGTTCGCGTCCATTCCATCCTGGCTGCTGCCAAAACGTTCCCTCGATGGATGGGTTATCTGCGAATCGCTTCCGGACTGACGATCACCGCTCTCTTTCTCGGGGTAGCGCCTTCGCTGGCAATCCTCCTTTCCTTTGCGCATCACCCGGTCTCCAACCCATCGTTTGCATCGGTGGCCGATGCGCCTCCGGGTGAGTTGGCCAACAAAATCAAAATTGCCAGGAGAGGCCGGTCGCTTACTTCTTCAGCGAAAGAGCATGGGCAAGTGGTTCATCCAAACCCGCAAGGAGAAGACCTACCCCAGATGGAGCTGGAGCCGAACACTCTCACAGGGACCCTCTCTTCGCAAAATGGTTCAGGACCTCAACTTCATCGGCGTGGTGATGCTGTCACCGGGAACAAAGGGGCAACGTCACAAACCATAGCTTTGGTCGACACGGATGCCAAGGGGGAACCGACTAAGGGTGACAGCAAGCAAGCCATCCAACAAACAGCCACCGCAGCTCTGGGGATCTATAAGCGAATATCTTCCGTCGATCGCCACTAGACTTTAGTGCTGAGATGCGATTTGCCCCGCCTGTTCCTAGCTCGTCTTTGCTGACCGGTCTCGCCGCCACTCACGTCTCGGCCGCGCTAAAGATTGATCTTCATCGTAGTCATGCAACGAATCCTTTGTGGACCCCACACGTTCCTTCCCAGTCGTCTGGTAGGTCCTTGGTTTGGCTTTGGCCGCATGCGTGGAGATCGCTCTCATCTGATAGCCAGCATGCGGCTATACGGTGGTGCGCTTTTTGATCCAAACAGGTATCCTGCCGTGGAAAGTACGCATGGGTAGCAAGGGGTTTCAGTCGGATGGCAACACAGTAGCAGTTACGCTCGGCTCCATCGCGCTCCTGGTTTCGGTTGCCCGTTACGATCAATCAACTCGACAGGTGACCTACCAGATCCAAGTCGATGGCAACATCATTGTCTGCTTTCCAGATCAAAAAGCTCGGGTTCTTGAGGCCCCACTGCACATAAGGAATCATGAAATGCGACCTTGCGGTACAGCCGGCGCCGTCAATATGGACGTGCATGGGTACCGTGATGTCGTGCGGCGTACCGAGCAGCGTTAATACGCCTGCAACCTGAATGGTGGAATCACCGGACGGAGCGATGGTACCGGTATAGCTCTTTGGGGTGAAGGTTACAGTCGAGTACTGCTGCACCTTGAGGATGTCTTTGTTCATCTTCTTATCCCTGCTGTCGTTGCCGGTCTTGCCGCTACCAGCCGCAACTACCACGGTGCCGGAAATGCTGGATACATTTCGGTCGTAATCGATGGAGCCGGAATCAACATGAAAAGTGCCATCGACAATCTCGTGACTGGTTTTCAACGTCATCCTGACATTGCTTGCATTGGGGTCGATGGCAAACGTCTGGTGCTGCGCCACCGCGGGTGAGACGATCAGTAGGGCTAATGCAACGGTAAAAGAAGTCGTGAAGAGTTTCATTTCTAATCCTCGTGGAGTGACTTGACACAATTCGAATGACTTGAAGCGTTTCCCTCGTTCCCCCCTTCTTCATACCTGCGAAACGATGAGCCAGGCCACTACCTTGAACATCGCTCAGATACTCATGTCCGGGCTCATCACGCCCCAAAGCAAGGGAGATCGCCAGCACTCATCCGCCGGACCCCGCCGGCAATGAGCGCGCCGCAAGCCCGTAGGCGTTTCATCTCGGTTTTACTCGTCCCACGCAGAGGCGTGCCGGCCGGACAGTCTCGATAGAAACATCTTTGGCGGACAGACCTGCGCGTTGCGCGTAATGTTTCCATTCGTCCGGCAAGAACGCCCGCTGAAACGAGACAGGGCCGTCGTGGCGCACGAAACGATGCCACCGCATTGCGGCCGCGAGCACTTTAAACCACGTATAAGGCGTCTGGCTGCGATAAAGATCATTGATAAACCAACCGTGGCGCGCGACCCGCTCCATCCACCCGATAAAGCGAACAATCTTATCGTCGGTCAAATGGTGCGTGAACAGAGCACTGATGACCACATCAATCGGACCCGAATCCGGGTTGAGGGAATATGCCTCGCCGGCGATCCATTCAATCCGGCTCTCAGCGCGCGTAAACTCGCGAGCGGCGCGGATCGCATGGGGATTCAGATCGACCCCGGTGAGTTTGACAGTCACCCGTTTCCGCGCAGCCCAGCTTTCGATACGGCGCAGCATATCGCCGCCACCGCATCCGACATCCACAATATGCAACGGATGGGTCGGCTCCGGCACAAACTGTTCCAGCCACTCGAGCGTTGGCCGATAGCCGAACGAAACGCGATTCACCTGTTCCAGATCGCGCAGGCAGCCTCGCAGATCTTCGTACGAGCACGGCTCGTCGAGCAACTCAGACAGATGGGCCCGTCGCGAAAAGTCGAAAGTTATCGCGGATTCTGTAACCTCGCCTGCCGAAGTGTTCTTAAACGACATGGAAGTTCATCGTCTCCGCGGTAAGGCCCGGGCCAAACGACATCGCGCACCCGCGCTGGCCCGATTCAGCTTCGCGCATCATGTCGTGCAGCACAAACATAACCGTGGCAGAGCTCATGTTTCCAAAGCGCCGCAACACCGAACGTGAGGGCGCCAGCTTCTCTGGCGCGAGTTCCAGCCCTTCGCCCACAGCGTTCAGAATCGTTCTCCCGCCCGGATGCACGGCCCACAGGTCCATGTTTCCATCGGGATCAAGCTCTTTCGCGTGCTCGCGCATGGACTTTTTCAGCTCCACAGGAACCCTGCCCGATAGCACCATATCGAACCCAAGATCGCCGATGCGCCACAAAATCAAACCGCGCGTGTCGGGAATCGAAACCGCCCTAAAGCTGTCGAGGGCAAATCCGTGATCGTCGAGACGGATCAGGCTGGCAGCGCACCCGTCCGCGAAGGGCAGGAACGACAATACCTTTTCGAGATCCTGCGTCTCCTGCAGGTGCAGCGAGCACAGCTCCAGGTTGATCATCAGCACGCTCGCATCAGGCTCAGACCTAACGATGTGCCGCGCCAGCTTGAGCCCATTGATCGCCGCATAGCAGCCCATGAATCCAACCATGGTGCGCTCAGTGCCCGGGTCTAGCCCGAGATGCTCGATCGCCGCGAAATCCAGCCCTGGTGCATAAAGGCCAGTGCAACACGTCACGATAACGTGCCGTACGCTGCGGCGCTCGTCCGGAGTTAGCGCCAGCCGATCCAGCGCGCACCGCATCAATAAAGGAGCAAACGTCTCGAAACACTCCATCCGTTTCGCGGTCGAAGGAAAGCTTCCCGTCTTAAACAGATCGCGCCCATCGAGCGAATTCGGCGCCAGATCCCCTTCAGTTTGAATGAAGGAATAGCGGTGCTCGATACCCGATCGCCGTGCCATAAGTTTAAGCAGCGTGCGTGCGCGGCGGTCTTGCATCACGCTGGACGCGTAGGCGACGAACGCCGCATGCACATCATGCGGCGGCGTTGCGGTAGCGATTCGGCTTATACAAACTGGACTCATCATTCGAACTCCGTCTTTGCCCCGGACAGCGGGGTGAACACTCTATGCTGCGACACCCTCGCCTCCTGGCCGTCCCGCAAGAGTCATGTCAAATTCCATGTGAGAGTGAAATTTCGTTACACTGCCGGGCCCCAAAGTGATGACATGCAAGGCCGTCGAGTTGTGGCTTTTGGCATGGCCGGATCTCAGCTGGCGACTGCATGTGGAGCAACAACGGCGTGCTGGGAGATGCGTGTCAGCCTTGCCGTCACGCGCATCACACCGGGCCAGACCCTGAGGCAAAACGGTAAAACAGCGCGTGAAAGTGAGTTGTTCAAGCCGTCGGCGGCGAACTCGGCAAGGCGCATCTGGGCCAGCAGCGCGGACCGCAGTTTAGCCTGGTAGAGCGGTGCCGGCTCGGCTGCAAGATAGGCAGCGACAGCACAACGTGCAGTATGCAGCGCGATGGATATGCCATCGCCGGTGAACGAGGGGATGACGGCTGCCTGATCGCCGATGCAGTAGAGCCCATTCTCCGTTGTGCGGCGGATGTAACCATACGGGATATGGGTGATGGCGATCGGCTTGGCGAGCAACGGCTCCGCACCGGCAAGCCTCATAGCGAGGTGTGGACAGTCGCGCTGCATCTTCGCAAGGAAGTTCTCCCAGCGATGGCCCACACGTGCGAGATACCGCTGTTGCACCACGCAGCAGAGGTTTGCAATGCCGCCTTCAACCGGCTGGATACCGCCATAGCCTCCGGGATAGAGCATCAGCTCAGAGGCGCGCGCAAGCTCAGCGGCCTGCGCGGGCGCCAGGCGAAAATACATCTTGAAGGCGACCCATCGCTCCGGGTCCTTCGGACGCGTGTGGCCGCGGAGATCGTGCTTGCCTGTGGCGAGAAAGACCGTTGGAGCTTCAAGGTGGTGCCGTCGTCGAGCGTAGCTTGCCAGACGTTGCTTGTCGTGCGACCGAGCGCCTGCACACTGCGACCGCGCTCTACGCGGACTCCCGCGGCGATGGCTTCGGCGATGAGGGCCGTATCAAGCGCCTTGCGCGTGAGCGAGGCTGCGGGAAAAGGCAAGGGAGCCTCGGCGGCGCGCCTGGCAGCGGCGAGGCGAACGTAGTCGATGGGCAGGGCGCCAAGCGAGGCCACGTCGATGCCGAGCGCGTGCAGGTCCTCAAGGGCCTCACCGCTCAGGAACTCTCCGCAGACCTTATGGCGCGATGTGGGCTCGCGTTCGATCAGCGTGACGTTTCGTCCCTTGCGGGCGAGCGCGATCGAAGCGGCACAGCCTGCCACTCCACCACCGAGGATGAGAACTTCGTCTTGCAAAAGGGGGACTACCGCAGGGGCGGGGGCCGCGAATGGTTTCATATTGATAGCTCTCATTGGCAGGCGACGATCAGCCACGGGTGGTGAGCTCGCGCCAGTTGAGGCCGAGGTCGACAAGAAGAAGGGAGGCAAGGGTGAAGGCGATGACGCCGACGGCGGCGAAGGTGTCGCCAAGATGGCTCCAGTAGCGGGGCCAGAGATTAAGCACGCGGCTGGAGACGAAGGTAAACGTGACGGCGTAGGAACGGGCCATCCACTGGCGATGCTGGGGGATTTGACGGTTACGCGCGGTGATGAAGGCGGCGGTGGTGCAGACGATCCACGCGGCGGCCTGCATGGAGGTTCCTGGCAAGCCGGGGCGGCCGGCGGCGAGGGCGATCCCGGTGAAGGCACCGATAAAGACGGAGATGACGTAGATGCGGCCGAGGACGCGATGGAATTTGAGGTGACGCTGGCGAAAGCGCGACGAGAACTGCATCGGGCCGGCCAGGAGAGCGATGACGCCGCAGAGCGTATGGGGGATGAGGAGATGGCGGTCGGCGATGACCTGCAGACGATAGGCGTGGTACATGGGGTAATCGGTGACGAGAAGAACTTCTGAAGTGATGAAGACAAAGAGCGAAGTGAGACCAAGGAAGATCCAGAGAACGGTTTTGAATCGGGAACGGGTGGAGCTGGGTGTGACCAGGGTGGAAGATGCCATTTATTCGACTCTTAGATGGATAGACGTGCGACGAGGGCGAGAAGTGGGAGAAACTTCAAATTGATAGCGTCCCATAGCCGGCGACGATCAGCCACGACGGGTGGCGGACTCGCGATGCCGGGATATCGGGGTACCTTCGTAGGCGAACGGACAGAGCAGCAATACGACGTCATCGATGCTGCGGAAACGGTCGCTGGGCCCATTTGGCTTTTCATGTCTTAGCCTATTAAGACATAAACCAGTGGAATTTTCAATTCCACCAACCACATAGCAATGTAAACCGACTGTAGTCTCCCACCGTCGGAGAGGTGGGATTTCAGGGCTGTGGCCCTTTGGGGCTAGAGGGTAAGAGCGGTGGTATCCCCCATCTCGCAAAAAACGAGCGAGATGGCCCGAATTTCCTGTACACAGCTCTGGACAGGACCGCGTGCGCCTTTCTTAAAGGAAAAGCGCAGGAAGTTCAGGAAACCACGAAACTCCACAGGAAATCGAGGATGTGGGGCACCCGGCAGTGTTGCTGGGGAAACGGACCTAGTCCGCCACCATGAGTTGTTTACGGTGAGGTTACCGAAGATCGTATTGGTTGCGGGGGCTGGATTTGAACCAGCGACCTTTGGGTTATGAGCCCAACGAGCTACCGGACTGCTCCACCCCGCACCTTGATAGTAACAACCCCAGCCCGCAGGGTCAAACCACGCCGACGGCTGTTGCCAGCGCATGTACGCGCATCCAGATTCTCCCCAGGCAGCGCGTAGAGTGGAGAGGGCAAGCGCCGTGCGCGGCGCGCGAACAAAGCGGTTTGGATGTCTCAGGGAAAGCACAGTGCGGCCAAGAGCCTTCGCCTTCGTTTGCTGGAGCCCCTGCTCCACCTGGGGTTCGCTCTCACCGGAGTCGGCACGGTGTTGTTGGGCTCCATCCTGCCCCGGCTCTCGACGCAATGGCACCTGCGGGATAAAGATGCAGGCCTCCTACTTCTGGTGCAATTTGCCATGTCGGCTTCGGGAGCGCTGCTGGTCCGGCGTAATTTTTGGAAGACCCTGGCCTGCGGCTATGGCCTGATGGGCGGCGGAGCCTTCGGCATCTTTCTGCTGCAGCAAAGATCGCTCCCGGCCTTTGGCGTTTATGGACTCGGCCTCGGCTTGGCCATGACGTCGACCAACATACTCACCGGCCGGCGGTATCCCAAACGCATGGGAGCTGCCCTCGCTTTGCTGAATTTTTCCTGGAGCGCCGGTTCTGTCGCTTGTCCTCTCCTGGCTGCTCAGTTTTTGCGCCACGCCACGGGCAGCAGCGCTTTTGGGCTGATCGCGCTGGTCGCTCTTCCATTCGGCTTTTTGCCATTGCTGGGGGACCGGAGAAGATCTGCATGCCTCGGCAGTACC
Source organism: uncultured Acidobacteriaceae bacterium (assembly GCA_963790935.1). Lineage (GTDB taxonomy): Bacteria > Acidobacteriota > Terriglobia > Terriglobales > Acidobacteriaceae > PALSA-350. The sequence continues at coordinate 104,801 of CAWBRJ010000002.1, forward strand.
CGGTCCGGCTCCTGCCGGAATGAAAGAAGCAACAACCATCGCTTACTTCGCTCTTCTCGCCTTCCTCTATGTGGGTATCGAGGCTACCGTCGGTAACTGGATGACCACGTACGCCAGCCGCATAACCGCCTGGACCTTCGCCGGCAGCACGCTGGCAGTCGCTGTTTTTTGGGCCGCGTTATTGCTCGGCCGAGCGTTGACCCCCGTGATGTTGACGCGGATGCCAGAACAGCGCCTTTACCGGGTATCCGTCTTTGCTACTATCGCAGGCGTCTTAGTATTGCTGTCGGCGCATACTCCATTGACCATTCTTTCAGGGGCGGCTGTAACCGGTCTTTCCCTGGCGCCCTTGTTCCCGCTCATCCTGGCGCTTTTCCTGGCGGAGATTGGAGGGTCGAACAATGCAGGTTGGGTGTTCGCCGTTGCCGGGATGGGGGGAGCCGCACTCTCCTGGTTGACGGGAATCGTTTCCAGCGACACGGGGTCTCTGCGCATCGGCCTGCTGGTGCCCGGCTCCGCTGCCCTGTTAATGTTGCTCATGATGGGGTGGCGGCGAGCGAATCCCACCCCCAGCGTGGATGTGCTGCAGCCGACTATTAGTGGGAAGATCTAACGCTTGGAATCAGCACGAAAAACGACGGCTGATGTTGAGTGGGAGATTGCGGCCTTATTTTCGACAGAGGAAGCGCAGTGGAGGGTACAGTGTTCTCACACAGACTTCGAAGCTGCATGGAGACTCCGGCGAGTGAGGGCGAACACTTCCTCGCGCTCGGTTGCTGTGAGCTCCAGCCTGGGAGGCCGGACCCGCGCGGGAGGCCCGCCACACTCTTGCTGCACCAGCTTGATCAGCTGTACGAATTTTGGCACCGTGTCCAGGCGAAGCAAGGGGAGAAACCAGGCGTAAAGAGAATCTAATTCCTCCGACGGACCGCTCTGCGCCAGTTGGAATAGTCGCACCGACTCCTCGGGAAACGCATTGACCAGCCCGGCGACCCAGCCAATTGCGCCTGCTGCTACGCTCTCGACCACCACATCGTCCATGCCCACAAAAATGGCCAGCGAAGTTCCGGCCAGATATCTGAGGGATGTAATGCGCCGCAGGTCGCCGCTCGATTCCTTGACCGCGTGGAAGTTCTGGTGGCGCGAACAGAGTTCCACCATCTGCTCCGGAGTGATATCCGTTCCATACGCAACCGGGTTGTTGTAGAGCATGCATGACAAGGAGGTTGCGTTGAAGATGGCGCTGAGGTGAGCTTGCGTTTCCCGCCAGTCACTTCGGTAAAGCTGTGGCGGCAAGATCATCAGTCCATCCGCACCGGCGCCCTGCGCAGCTTTCGCCAGCCCGACTGCTTCCGCCGTACTGAGCGCGGCAATGCCGGCAATCACCGGCGTTTTGGCATCCAGTGACTGCCGGAGATTCTTTACGATCTCAATTTTTTCTTCCCTGGTCAGGGCGGGTGCTTCCCCCAGCGATCCGAGCGCGACAATGCCCTGGCAGCCGCTCTTCACCATCCATTGGGCCTGGGCTACGAAGGCCTGAAAGTCGACTGATAAATCCGCCTGAAAGGGAGTGGTGATGGCGGGAAATATCCCAGCCCAATCCTTCTGCTTCAAGGTTTTTCTCTCCTGGTGTCAAGAAAGATGGTACCTCACTCCGCGTTCGCGGCGCGCGGAAGTTTCTACGCAGCTCGCCATACGATGGAACGCTTCCCGCAAAATCAGCAAACTGGAAGCAATATCAATCAAGCTATCTCTGTTGACCTCAGCTAACTTTGCAAACATTGGTTATATTCTTTCAATTCTCCAGTTGAGGTGTTTCGATGAGTTCCTGCAGCGTGGTTTGTAACAGTCGTACTCCGCACCTTGAGTGCGGGGCCATGGACGAGGATCTGCTTATTCGAGCGGCGCAAACCGGTCAGGAGTGGGCGTTCGTAGAGCTGTGCGCCCGTAACTCCAAACGCGTCTTTAATACCATCTATGGCGTAACCAAGAACCGGGAAGATGCCGAAGATGCGCTTCAGGATTCGATGATGCGGGCCTTTTTGCACCTGAAGCAATTCGACGGCAGATCGAGTTTCGCCACCTGGTTCACTCGCATTGGTATTAACTCAGCGTTGATGATTCTGCGTAAGAGACGTATCCGTCTTGAGACCTCGATGGACACTACCGAAGACGGAGAGACCTGGCAGACGTGGCAAATTGCCGATTGCGCGCCGGATCCTGAAAAACGGTACGTGGGAAACGAGATGTCGATGCACCTGAACAAGGCTATCTGCCGGCTGCCTAATTCTCTGCGCTCGGTGATCGAGCGGGGACAGCTGGAAGGCCATTCGATGAAGCAAATAGCACGCAATGCCGGTATCTCTATACCCGCGACCAAGTCCCGGCTGGCTCGGGCGAAAGTAGCTTTGCGTAAGTCGATGGTCTCCACATCTGGCAGGTCAGTGAACGCAAGACGAGTTGCTCGCGTTAACTGAAGCGTTTTCCTGAGTTTTTTGTATGAAGTTGATTGCCCTCCCCCGGGTGTTGCTGAAGGCTATGCGGCTCTCTCTACGGAGAGCCGCATAGCCTTCATTTCATCCCTAAACTTGCTACCAGCTCGCGGGCCGGGACGGCAGAGAAGAGCGGCACAATTCCTTCCGCGAGCGTGGGGTGGGCGATCGTCATGTCGCGCAAAACGGTGTACGGTATTTCTGCTTTCATCGCCAGCTGAACAGTGGCCAGGGTTTCTCCTGCACCCACACCAAAGCCAGTGAATCCCAGAATCTGGTCATCCGTAGTACTGATCAAAGCCTTGAGGAAGCCCCGGGTCTCGGAGAGCGTTCTGGTTCTCAAGACCGAGGCCATCGGTATCCTGGACACCCGGTAGGGAATGCCTTGTTGCCTGGCCTGTGTCTCATCCAGGCCTATGCGGGCAAGTTCAGGATCAGTGAACAGGCAGGAGGGCACCTGTCGACCCTTGGTTGTCCGTCGTGCGCCGGCGAGATTGTCGCGGACCATTCGGAAGTCGTCAAAAGAGATGTGGGTGAAGACAGGACCGCCGGTGCAGTCGCCCAGCGCCCAGACCGAGGGAGCGCTCGTCTCCAACCGGTCATTCACCTGGATAAAGCCTTTTTTGGTGGTTTGGATTCCAGCCGATTCAAGCCCAATCCCCTCCGTGTTGGGGAGACGCCCGGTCGCTACCAGCAGGTGGGAGCCCTCGACGATGATTTCCGACCCGCGCCGGGAACCGTGCAGCCGCACACCCTGGCCAGACTTGCCCTCTACGCGCCCCGGGCTGGTATTTGTCACTGTCACGATGCCTTCATCCTGGAAGAGCTGGGTCATGGCTTGCGAAACATCCGCATCCTCGCGGTGGAGCAGGCGGTCATTGCGCTCCATGATGGTGACGCGGCTGCCCAGACGGCGCATCGCCTGCGCAAATTCCAGGCCGACATACCCGCCTCCCAGGATCAGCAGGTGTTCCGGCACAAGGTCGAGCTCAAGCGCCTCGACGTGAGTGAGGGGAGAAGCCTCAGCCATGCCCGGCAAGTTAGGGATCTCCGCCCGGGTACCAACGTTGATGAAGACTAGGTCGGCGTGCAGAACGCGCTCCCCACCTCCCAAGAGCGAGACGTTCAGGGTCCTTTCGGAGATGAAGCGGCCTTGACCCATCACGACTTCTACTTTGCTGCGGGCGAAGTTGTCGCGATGCATCTGGAGAAGACCTTCGACCATCTCCCGCTTGCGGGCGCGAACACGCGGCATGCTGACCGACCATTTGTCGGTCAGCATGCCGAACTCAGCGCCCCTCTCGAAATCGGACGCTACCTGCGCACTGTGGATCACGTTCTTGCTAGGCAGACACGCTATGTTCGGGCAAGCACCTCCCAAGTACTTGCGCTCGATGGCGGCAACACGCTTACCACTTCCGCCCAAGTGCCAGGACATGAACTTCCCTGCTTCTCCGGTGCCGAGCACAATAGCGTCGTAGTGTTCTATTTCAGACATGTTGTTCCCTTGCTGTCATTCAGCTGCTACCAGGGCTAAAGCCCCGATTTATATAGCAGAGGGTTTTGTCGCGGGTTTGAAGCGGCTACCGAGCAAGGAACAGATGCCTTTACCCGCGGTATCCGCTTGAAAACCCGCTTCCCCGGACTAAAGTCCCGGGTTGGATGCTTCGGCTAAGAGAGCCTCAACTTTATCGTCGAGATCCAGCCCGGGTCTCCCAACTTTGCTTTCCAGTCTTGCCAGCACCTCTGCAAACGGCCTGGCCGATATGTAGGTGAGCCGTTGGACATCAGTGCCTCGTGTTTTCGTTTTGATTTCCCCGGACGCATTTCGGTTTCATCGTACGGGCATAGGGGCCGGTCATCTTGTTATTGCTTGCTCAGATTTTGCCTTTATTGCTGCAAGACCTTCTCTCAGAGACGGGGCGGATTTTCACGCAATCAAATTTAAATAGGTGTTCGTAAGAGACGCCGGGTGGAACCGGATTTTAAAAGGGGCTGAGGACTGAAATTCAAACGCGTTTCATGCGCGCGAGCATCCATATGTATTGACGTCCCTGACGGGACGGAAGGAGATAGTAATGGCAACAGCAGAGAAGATAGATAGCAAGAGCGACAAGGCTTCTTCCATTAAGAATGTCGGACAACTGGATCATGCGGCAGTCGAAGAGATTTCGGGCGAGCTGCGCCATTTGCTGGCCGATAGCTTCGCCTTGTATTTGAAGACCAAGAACTTCCATTGGCACATGACGGGCAAGAACTTCCGCGACTATCATCTGCTCCTCGATGAGCAGGGTGATCAGATCTTTGCCATGACCGACCCGGTCGCAGAACGGGCCCGGAAACTGGGCGGCATCACGATCCACTCCATCGGCGAAATAGCCTCTTACCAGCGGCTCAAAGACAATAACGAGCAGCACGTGGCGCCGAAAGCGATGCTGAGTGAACTGTTCGCGGATAATCGTAAACTGACCGCATCGCTTCGCTCCGCTCATGAAGTATGCGAGCGCCATAACGATGTAGCAACGACCAGCCTCATCGAAGTGTGGATCGACGAGACGGAACGGCGAGCCTGGTTCCTGGGCGAAATTGTCGACAGTCTTGATTGAGAGCGGATTCTGTCAGCGAGAGCGGCTTTCGCGTTTTGCCGCTCTCGTCTGACTGGCTTCACTGCCAATGCATTCGCCGCCACTCCCCGGGCGTGGTGTCCAGCAACTTACGAAATGCCCGGATAAAACATGCCTGGTCGGCAAATCCGCATTTGAGCGCGATCTCTACCATGGGCAGGCCTGAATGAAGCAGAAGTTCCTTTGCGGCGTCGATGCGCTGCTGCAGGAGCCAGCGGTACGGAGGCTGACCGACGGCCTGCTTGAACGCCCGCACAAAATGGCTCACGGATAACTTGCATTCACGCGCCACCTCAGAGAGTCCAATCTGTCCATCGAGGTTTGCCTTCAGCATTTCGAGAGCACGATTCAGCTGCCAGGGCGCCAAGCCTCCGCGCACCATCGAAGGTGCAATTTTGACTCCGCCGTAAGTGCGGGCGATGTATGCGCGCGCGGCAAACACCAGGTGATCCACATAGAGCTCGCTCAAAAACGACGCCTCCTCGAGCGCCGGCAAAAGACACGAGGCGAGGTTCTTGAGCCCGGGATCGACCTTTCCTGAAGGCCAGCTCAGGGTTTCGCACCTGGAGCCATGATTCTCATCTGCAAACTCATCGAGGGCGATGCGGGGGATGTAGAACTGCACCATATCGAAGGCGCTTCCCAGATACATCGAGGGCTCCTGCTTCAGATCGATGATGCTGACGCTTCCCTCCTCCTGAATGGCGTCGAGCGCGGTGAGTCGCCCACCTAGCCAGGATTTCACCGGCGCCACGCGCTTCAACTGCACCTGCACGGCGAAGGCAGGTTCGTAAGGAAATGGTGTGGTCCTGTCGGGCAGTCCCCTCTCGGAGCGCAGCCGGGTAACAGCCAGGTTCGCCTGTTGCGGGGTCTTTACCCGGATGGTAGGCGCGTTCGCCAGATAATAGTGCTTCGCCATGCGAGTCCCGTAGGTGCCGGCTTCGACCACGGTGAGTGTATGCGCGGGCCGGGCGACGGCGGGTTTGAGTAGTTGGCTTTGCATCTTCGGGGGAGCGATACCGGGAAATGTTCTGATCGGATCGACAGCAAAGTTAGCGCTCAGCATGGAGGCGAACCACCTTTCGAATTGAAGGTAGCGGTTCGTGCATCTGCAACGAAACCCTCAATGGGGCCAAATTGAAGCAACCAAATGGAATGGATCAGATTCACGCAAAAATGCGGAAATTTGGGCCCTACATAGCCGTAATCCGCTAAAACCACCGTAAGAGAGGAGGCAGGGACGATCCTTTCGAGGGGGGTCGTGCCCCTTCGAGCGATGGGATCGAGATACCTCAGGTTTGATATTGAGACCAGACCAGCTGCGGAAAAATTCGGGACCGAGCAGGAAAGCCCGGACCTCAGGGGCTAAAAGAGGCTGCGGAAAAAGTCGATGCTGCCAATAGACTGCGGCCCTCAGCTAAAGTCGGTCTTATCTTCAATCAATTACGTACGGCCTAAAGGCCGAACCCTTCAAAAACCTGGTTTTTCAGCAGAGTTTTTCTGCAGCATGTAAAGTCATCCACTTGTGCTTAAAGCGCAGCGGAGAAGAAGCAGGAATGAAGAGCTACCGATTTTTACCAGTACTTTTTCTGTTGACAGCAACCTTGGGATCCGCCCAAACCGAACCTACGCTCGATCCTGGGCTTGGCATCTCTACGCTGCAGTTGTGGCCGGCCGGCGCTCCCGGAATAGCGGGCACCAACGCGGAAGACTTGCCCACGCTCACCGTCTTTCTTCCTCAAATAGGACGAAACACCGGATCCGCTGTGATCGTCGCACCGGGCGGAGCCTACCTCGGCCTAGCCAGCAACCTCGAAGGACGGCAGGTGGCGGATTGGTTTACCGTTCGCGGGATGACCGCCTTTGTGCTCAAGTACCGGCTGGGGGCGAAATATCTCTACCCCATCCCGCTCGAGGATGCACAACGGGCGGTGCGGCTGGTGCGCTCACTCGCTGCAGCCGATGGTTTTTCCCCGGATCGTGTTGGCATGATTGGCTTCTCTGCCGGAGGTCATTTGACGGCGGCCACCGGCACGCTGTTCGACGCCGGCAAACCCAATGCCGGAGACCCGGTCGAACGGCTCAGCGACCGGCCCGATTTTCTGGTCCTCGGCTATCCCTGGCTGAACGCCATGCAGCCCAGTGGGAACTACATCACGTACTGCTCGCGGATTACAAGCATCCCGCCGGAAACGTGCAAGTTGGACGAAGAGAAATACACTCCCAGCCGGCACGTTACCCCGCAGACGCCGACCACCTTTATCTACAGCACTACCGATGACCGAACAGTGCCGATTAGCGCCAGCATCGACTTCTACAATGCCTTGGTCGCCGCCGGTGTACCGGCCGAGCTGCATATCTTCCGCCATGGAGACCACGGCAGCGGCATGGGATTGGGAAACGCCGCGCTCGACCTGTGGCCCGTGTTGCTGGAGCAGTGGTTGCGCGATCAGGGTCTGTTGACACCGCTACCAAAACCGTAGCGATTTGGTTCACCACAGGTAAGCTGCGAAGGCCATCCAGCTAAAACGCCATAAACCGCATCTACTTGACTCTACATTTGTTTGCCTAACTGCATTGAATCTGATCGTGTAGCACAGGACGCATGATGCCGGAATTGACGATGACTGAACCGCGCACCGCCGCCATACAAGAAGGCCTTCCTCACCCGCGAGGCGCTTCCTGGGACGGCAAGGGAACCAATTTCGCACTTTTCTCTGCCCACGCCACCAAAGTTGAGGTCTGCATTTTCGACGAGAACGGCGAAAATGAGCTGGAACGGATTGAACTGCCTGAATACACCAACCAGATCTTTCACGGCTATCTTCCTGATGTCCGTCCCCGGACGGTTTACGGTTATCGCGTTCACGGACCTTACGAACCTGAGAACGGTCACCGCTTCAACCCAAACAAGCTACTTCTTGATCCGTACGCAATGGCTCATATCGGCGAGCTCAAATGGGATCCGGCGGTCTTCGGGTACAACATGGAGTCGGGCGATGACACCACCTTCGATGAACGGGACAGCGCGCCCTTCATGCCCAAGTGCGTGGTCGTCGATCCTAACTTCGACTGGCACGGTCAAGATGTGCTGACAGAAGTTCGAGTACCTTTTGACGACACGATTCTTTACGAGATGCACGTCAAGGGCTACACCAAGTGTTTTCCCAACCTGGCGGAGGAGCTGCGCGGCACTTACGAGGGCCTGGGTCAGGACGCAGTGGTCAAGTACATCAAGGAGCTAGGCGTAACCTCGGTGGAATTGCTGCCCATTCACTTCTTTATCAATGACAGTCATCTCCTTGAGAAGGGCCTCACCAACTACTGGGGATACAACAGCATTGGATTTTTTTCCCCAGATCCGCGCTATGCGCGCGATAAGCGCCACACACTGCGTGAGTTCAAGGAAATGGTCGCCCGCTTCCATGGCGCCGGGCTCGAAGTCATTCTGGATGTCGTATTCAACCACACAGCGGAAGGTAACGAACTCGGTCCAACGCTATCCTTCAAGGGCATCGATAATGCGAGCTACTACCGCCTGCTGCCTGACAATCCGCGCTATTACATCAACGACACGGGTACCGGAAACACGCTGAATCTCAGTCACGCGCGCGTGATCCAGATGGTTACCGACAGCCTGCGCTATTGGGCGGAGCAGACCCGGGTCGACGGTTTTCGCTTTGATCTCGGAACCATTCTGGCGCGAGAGCCGAATGGATTTGATAACCAGAGCGGCTTTCTCAAGTCCTGCAGCCAGGACCCGTGCCTGGCCAGGGTGAAGCTCATCGCTGAGCCATGGGATTGCGGTCCTGGTGGCTACCAGGTGGGCGGTTTCCCTCCCGGCTGGGCGGAGTGGAATGATAAATTCCGAGATACTGCGCGAAAGTTCTGGCTCGGTAACGCCCCACCCTCCGCCATTACCGAGACCCTATGTGCTTCGCCATCCGTTTTCCATCACCAGGGACGTAGACCATGGGCGTCGATCAACTTCGTTACCGCCCACGATGGTTTCACGCTGAACGATCTCTACACCTACAGCGAGAAGCACAACGAAGCAAACGGAGAAGAGAATAAGGACGGCAGCGACAACAACAGTTCCTGGAACTGCGGAGTCGAAGGACCTACCGACGACCCCGAAATCAATGAGCTGCGCCAGCGGATGATGCGCAATGCCCTGGCCACGTTGCTGCTGGCCCAGGGAACGCCCATGGTGCTGGCAGGAGACGAGTTCGCCCGTACACAGGGCGGCAATAACAATGCCTATTGCCAGGACGACGAGATCAGTTGGCTGAATTGGGATTTGAAAGAAAAAGGCGAGCACCTGGTCGCGTTTACCCGGCGTTTGACGACTATGCGCCATAGGTACCCCATCCTGCGCCGCAATCTCTTTCTTACCGGCCAATACAACGAGGAGCTGGGAGTTAAGGACGTTACCTGGATTAACGCCAACGGTTCGGAAATGGAGCAGGAGCATTGGGGCGATACCAACATGCGCTGCTTCGGCATGCTGCTGGATGGGCGGGCGCAGGTAACAGGAATCAGGCAAAGAGGTAAGCAAGCTACGCTGTTGATTGTCATCAACGACCACCACGATCTGGTGGAGTTTACTTTGCCCGAGTGTCCTGGCGGCGATTCGTGGAGGTTGTTGATCGATACCAACATCACGGACAACAGCGAGACGGGATTCTTTAAGGTGGGTGATTCCTACGAGGTTACATCGCGCTCATTGCTCGTGTTCGGCCTGGAGACATCAACCGTCGCTTAACCATCCTTCAGGGGAAGGATGGTTAAGCTGTTCCCCCGGATTTCCTGTTGAGAACCGTGGCGTTGATGTACCCCGTGCGGCTCTCTTTAAGGAGAGCCGCATACGTGGTCATTGCTGGCATTGCGAAGTAGGAAATCCGGGTACTCCTTTATTTCGCTACCTGCCACGTATCGCCGTTCATGACCAGTGAGTCCTGACCGGGCTGGCTGTGCGCCAGAGCGGCGCCGGCGGACGAAAAGGCAGTTTGCACTTCCTGGTTTTTGGCCCAGGCCGGCACGTCGGCAAAGCTGTAGTGATAATTGACCTCCGCTGTCTTGGAACCGGAACCGTTGACCCCGGTCGTGAAGCTATCGATGCTATCCACAGTACGATGGCCGAAGCAGAAGTTGCCGTATCCGGGCTGGGTGGTATCGGGCGTCCAGGCGGAGCGGCCTTGCTCAGACAGATCGTAGTTGTTGACCTGCTTGGAGGCTACGATAAAGACCTTCTTCTCACCGGTCGTACGGGTGAGAAGGCTTGCATCGGTGAGCGCGTCGTAGCCCTCTGTTTTTGCGTCGTCTGAAGTCGCAGCCTGCACCGGGAACTTCTTCGTCTCCTGCCAAATGCAAGCGGGATGAGCCTTGTAGTAGTCGTTGATAGCCGTTTGATAATTGGCCTTGGAATCGTCCTGCTTATTGCAGCCTGCGGACAAAAGAGTGGCGCCGCAAAGTAGCACTGCCCTCAAGTGTGTATGTCTGATCATTTGAAAATCCTTTCTCCGTGAAGCAGGCGATAGGATGCTTCGCTGCGCCGTGCTGTTGCTACATGACGTATTCTCACTACGAGGTGACCAATGAACGGGGAACTGGATTGGGCTTCCATGCTGGCGGTCGCGATCGGCGAAGCGCGCAACGGCTTGGCTGAAGGCGGGCTGCCGATCGGTGCAGCAATGTTCAACACCCAGGGGCAGCTGCTCAGCTCCGGACACAACCGGCGGGTCCAGCAGGGTGATCCCTCGGTGCACGCGGAGACGGATGCCTTCCGCCGCGCAGGCCGATTGCGTTCTTATCGTGATGTCATTATGGTGACGACCCTGGCGCCGTGCTGGTATTGCAGCGGATTGGTCCGCCAATTCGGCATCCCCACGCTGGTGGTGGGCGAGAGCCGGACATTTCCCGGCGGTCTCGATTGGCTACGCGAGGCCGGCGTACGCATTCTCGATTTGGACTCACAGGAATGTGTAGCGATGATGGAAGCCTTCATCCGCGATTATCCAGAAATCTGGCACGAAGATATTGGCGAAGTGTAACCGTCATGGTCCACTTTTAAGAGCAGTTTCGCAATTACTTCGGTCCGGCAAAGTTCGCGAGGAGTGGTTTTCCTTGAGAGAAAACCACGACAAGGTCTGTCGCTTCGGTCTACACCGATTGCGAAACTGCTCTAACCCGGGCACATAAGGCCTTCAGCGCCCGCGGACTTCATGGTCTTCTGCCACAGCGAGACCGCGGGAGATCCTCCGCCGGGGATCCAGTCGGCGAAGGTGTTGGGCGACGAAGAGGCGGCTCCCGCGTTCACGCTGAAAGCCAGGATGTTGGTCTGGCATGGGAGTTGACTCGCCTTTCCATTAGTGACAATTCCATAGGAAGCGATGAAGTTAAGATAGCCGGCAACGGACGGGCTGAGCGGCGGCCAACCCATCATCAACTCGAGCCGGGGTGCTTCCGTCGCCGCGGTAAAACCTACCGGACCCGCGGACACCACGCGATTGTCCTGCCCGGCCACGTCTCCCTCGACCTGGATAGATCCGGACGGCCTGGTCTGGCCATTGAAAATGAAGCCGCCGCTACCGCTGTACTTAATGAGCTTGCTGCCCTCAGATACGCTGCCCTTGGAAGTGAAGTCCGGAATGAAGCTAAAACCCAATGAGATCCTTAGATCGAAGGGCAATGCGCCCAGCAGGATGGGTACGTGATAAGCAGCCCGGGAGAGCGATGCACTTTTTATGAGTTCAGCGGGCCAGGAAGTGATCTTGGCCATGGAGCCGGATTTCATCTCATCCGCGGCAAACGCAAACCATTTCAGCTCAACTTGTCCACTCAAGTTTTGGTTGGTGAAGCTGATAACGGTGAGCTGGCCATCTTTGATCTGCATCCTGATGTTGGAAACAAAGTTGCTAATGTAGCCAACACCTTCGTAGGCCAGCGTGCCCTGGCTGCCCCCATATTTAATGGTCGCTCGAATATCGAGGCGGTCGCCGGCAGGCGTGAATTTGACATGGTAGTTGTAGCCAGAGAAGTCCACATCGAAATCCGCTATGCCCTCGGTGGGCTGCAATTTGCTGAAATCGACCGGGTAGGTGCCCTCCAGTCGCCCATCCTTGATGGCGTCGGTGATTTTGGCCGGCTCGGTTTTGATCAAGTAACCGGCGCTGGTATTTTTTATATCCACCACGGAACACAACCCGAGGCCGGAGAGCAGAAGCACGCCGCCTGGCTGCAACCTGGCAATCTGGGTGGCGGATGAATCAAAGACGTAACTGCCATCGCGCTGAATAGCCAACAAATGGCGCATGGTCTCGTCTTTGCTGAGCACCGTGATCCCGTGCTGATAGGTCACGTTGTAGACAGTGGTGCCGTTCTCCAGCGACGAAGACCGTGGCATATAAGCCGGACCACTGAAATGATGGCCGTGGTATCCGCCGGCCGTTACCTGCAGGTCGGGATCCTGGGGACCGGCGGCCGGCGCGGCTGTTTCGTTCGGATTGCCCGGCTTCCTGCACGACGACAACAGCAGCAGCACCACGACTGGTCCGATTGCCAATATGCTCGTTCGCATCTGGTTCCTCTTAGTTAAGGTGCGCCGGGAATCTCTCGCATGGTACAGCCTCAGACCCGATCGGGAAAGATGCCGATTACAATCTGCTGAGGATGAAACACGGTTCGGCAACATCCTCGCGAAGAGCTGTGCCCGCAAGGGCTTCGACGAGAAATAATTGACCCCTGCAACAGAATTGTCACCCCGACCGCTCCTGGCAATTAGGTCCCGGCCGGAACACCCAGGTCTCAAAAGCGAGACCTGGGCCACCCACTTAATATTCGTCCGCGCCATTTCATCTTCTTAGGTAGGGCAGCAGGCCAATCGACGCTCCAGCTGGGCCTCTTCCTCAAACCGCTTAGTGTGTTATCGTGGGTCTGCTTAAATTGAGGCAGGCAACGATGGAATGTTTGGCAATTCTGGGTGGCAGCCCAGTACGCACTACTCCGTTCACCCCTTGGCCGTTGTTCTCGGACAAAGAAGAGACACGCATCCTGGACGTGTTACGCAGTCGAGCCTGGGGCGGGCAGCCTTTTCCAGGCAAGTACTCCACCCAGTTCGCCGCCGGTTTTGCCAAGCTGCATGATACTGCCTATGGCCAATGCGTAAATACCGGCACGGTCGCCATCCAGGCCGCCCTCAAAGCCATTGGCATCCAACCCGGCGATGAGGTTCTGGTCCCCGCCTACACCTGGGAAGGCACAGTCGGTCCAGTGCTGCTGGTCAATGCGGTGCCGGTGTTTGTCGATGTCGATCCTGAGACCTATTGCATGGATGCCGCAGCCGCCGAGGCGGCCATCACTCCGAAGACCCGAGCCATCCTTCCGGTGCACCTGGGCATGCGTTTCGCTGACATGGATGCACTGCCCCAGATTGCCAGCAAACATTCGCTCAAGATTGTCGAAGATTGCGCCCACGCGCACGGCGGGAAGTGGCGCGGAAAGGGAGCAGGTTCGATCGGGGACCTGGGAGCCTTCAGTTTTCAGTCGAGCAAGCTGATCACCTCCGGGGAAGGTGGCATCGTGCTCACCAATAACCTCGAATATCACGAGCTCGTTCAGACCTACATCAACGCCGGCCGGGCCAGTGTCACCGATACATTTCACCATCGGACAATTGGCTTCAACTACAGACTGGGTGAGTTTCAAGCGGCGCTGCTTACGGCGCAGTTGGAGAGTCTTCCCGAGCAATCTGTGATTCGCATGGCCAACATGGCCTACTTTGAGCAACAGCTGGCAAACACCCCGGGCATTGGCTTCTTAAAAGTGGAGCCTCGCATTACAACCCTGGCTCCATACGGTTTTGTGTTGAAATACTTCTCTGAGCAAGTGAAGGATATCCCGCGCGCTGCTTTTGTCGCCGCTCTGCAACTGGAGGGCATACCCTGCGACGGGCTCTTCTATGAGCCGGTCTATCGCAGTTCCCTGTTTCCGCTCAATCCAACCGATTTTCCCGCTCTGAGTTGGGGCCGGCCGCAGCCGCTTGATCTGAAAACCATGTACAGCTGTCCAGAGGCAGAAAAGGCTGCGTACCGTGAAGCGATCTGGTTTCCCCACCAGATTTTCCTCGGGCCGCGCAGCGACATCGACTCCATTGTGGAGGCGATGCGGAAGGTGCTGAAGAATATTGAGAACCTGCGGGGGTTGGATCACAAGGCAATTCGCAACCAGCGACTTTCGCGCGCCGATCGAGAGAGTTAATGGCTGGGGGACCCGTGTGGATCTGTGAGGTCCTCAGCAGGCTTCCGGGGGAGGCCTGCGGTAACCCACATCTCGCAAAAAACGAGCGAGATGTGGGATACCCGGCGATTGGTGAGGGGATAGAGTCCAAAAGCGCTGAAGTCCGGGGCTACACAATGCGATCCTGCGGCGGTCGAGTCTACTCCTTCGTCTTAAGCAGGTGGGCGTTGTCGTGAAGGAATTTCTCTATGTCGTCCTTCATGCCAAGCACTTTGGCCCATTGCTCTTTGTAGAGCGTCACCGGGAACCGGCCTACGCCGTAAAGCGATACCGCCCCCTTTTCGCTCACCTTTAAGCTCAGTCCACGCACACTCTTGGTTTTGAGCTGATCGTTTTCCGCACGCAACCTCTCCAGTTCCGCTTTTAAATCCTCGTCAGACATGATGCACTCTCCTGATCTGGAATCAGTCTAGCCTAATTAGACGCGGCATAATACGGTCCAGGGGATTTACCATTCCGTATGCCTCGTTGTGACACGCTTATCCGGAATGCACGCGTAGTCGATGGGAGCGGAGCCGATGCTCAGACCGCAGATGTCGCCGTCGATGCCGACATCGTCTGCGCAATCGGGCAGCTTTCCCATTACGTAAGCAAACAAGTCATCGAGGGAGACGGACACGTGCTTGCACCCGGCTTCATCGACGTCCATACGCATGACGACACCACCGTAATCCGCAATCCCCAGATGATGGCGAAGCTGTCGCAAGGCGTCACCAGCGTGATTGTCGGCAACTGCGGTATCTCGGCCGCGCCGGTGCAGTTGACCGGGCCGCCTCCCGATCCCATGAACCTCCTGGGAGAAGCCGACGCTTTCCGTTATCCCACCTTCGCAGAGTACGCAGCTGCCGTGGATGCGGCACAGCCCGCTGTCAACGTGGCTGCCCTGGTTGGCCACACAGCCCTGCGCAACAACCATATGGACCGGCTCGACCGCGCAGCCACTGCGGGTGAGGTCCGGGCCATGCGCGCACAACTGACCGAGGCCCTCAACCACGGAGCATTGGGCTTGAGCTCGGGATTGGCGTATTCCTCCGCCCGATCCGCTCCGGCGGAAGAAATCCTATCGCTGGCCGAGCCGCTTGCGGCCGCCGGAGGAATCTATACCTCGCACATGCGTACCGAGTCCGATGAGATTCTTTCCGCCATGCAAGAAGCTTTCTCGACCGGCCGGAACAGCCGCGTGCCGGTTGTCATTTCCCACCTGAAATGCGCTGGCGTCGCCAATTGGGGCCGCAGCGGAGAGGTCCTGCACGCGTTAGACACTGCACGGGCCGAGCAACCGGTGCAGTGCGACTGTTACCCCTATACAGCCTCTTCCAGCACCCTCGATCTTCGCCAGGTAGACGGCCGCGTGCGCATCGTCATTACATGGTCCACGCCTCATCCCGAAGTAGCCGGCCAGACGCTGGAGCAAATCGCTTCTGCCTGGGGCACCAAGCAGGTCGAAGCTGCTGCTCGCTTACAGCCCGCAGGGGCCATTTACCACAATATGTCTGAAAAGGACGTTCGCCGCATCCTGCAACATCCGGCAAGCATGATCGGATCGGACGGTTTGCCTAACGACCCCCGGCCGCACCCTCGCCTCTGGGGAACCTTTCCCAGGGTGCTGGGGTATTACTGCAGGGAGCAGGGCATTTTCCCGTTGGCGCGGGCGGTCCACAAAATGACCGGCATGCCGGCGCAGCGCTTCGGATTGACGGGACGAGGGCGAATCAGCGAAGGCGCTCACGCCGACCTGGTGCTGTTCGATCCGGAAACGATCAGAGATACAGCTACCTTTAGCGAACCCATCTGCCGCGCGGAAGGAATCGCTGCCGTATGGGTCAACGGCGTCCTGTCGTATAAGGATGGGGATGCCAGCGGACAACGAAACGGACGTTTTCTTTCCCGCACCGTGAGCCCCTCTTGACCCCATTGCCGATGATCGACTCCCACGGCCTCTTTCTGTTAATTGCTGCCGCGACTGCAGTGATTGGGCTGGTCCTGCTCATTGCGGTAGGCAAGCTGAACCCTTTCCTCTCGCTACTCGTGGTTTCGCTCGCCTTGGCAGCCGCGACCGGAATGCCGCTGGGGAACATTGTCTCCTCTTTCGAAACGGGAACCGGCAACACGCTAGGCCATATCGCGATCATCGTTGGCCTGGGCACCATGCTGGGCAAGATGATGGCAGAGTCCAGGGCGTCGGACCGCATCGCGGAAACCCTGATTCACCTTTTCGGCGAAAAGCGCGTGCCCTGGTCCATGATGTGCGCGGGCTTGGTGGTCGGCCTGCCTGTCTTCTTTGAGGTAGGTTTCGTGCTGCTAGTTCCCATCGCTTTTACCGTCGCCCGGCGAACGCGCACCTCGCTGATCTTGGTGGGCCTCCCGATGGTGGCGGGCCTTTCCGTGGTTCACGGCCTGGTTCCCCCGCATCCCGCTGCCATGCTGGCGGTTGAAATTTTTCACGCCGACGTAGGACGGACGATTTTATATGCGCTGCTGATCGGCATCCCCTCCGCGATCGTGGCCGGCCCGATTTACGCCCGCTTCATCGCTCCCAGGATTGTGCTCGATCCTCATAACCCGATGGCGGACGAGTTTGCCGAGCAGGATCTTGATCGCCGTTTACCTGGCTTTGCCATCTCCATGGCCACCATTTTGCTGCCTGTGCTGCTCATGCTGCTGGGTAGCTGGGCCGGTGTGCTGACCACGCCCGGAAGCCGCGCGAACAAGGCACTGCTCTTTCTGGGCAGCGCAGATATTGCATTAGTAGTTGCCGTCTTGATCAGCTTTGTCACCCTGGGTCTCATGCGCGGTTTCAGCCGGGAAACGATCTTGCGATTCTCCAATGAATGCCTGGCGCCGACTGCCACCATTACCCTGCTGATCGGGGCCGGGGGCGGGTTTGGGCGGATCCTTCAGGATAGCGGTGTGTCGCAGGCAATTGTCTCCGTTGCCCTGCATGCCCATGTGTCGCTGCTGCTGCTCGGCTGGCTGGTTGCCGCTCTGATTCGTTTGGCCACCGGATCCGCCACGGTGGCATTAACCACCGCCGCTAGTATTGTTGCTCCCATCCTGACCCACACCCCGAGTGTGCGGCCCGAGTTATTGGCCATCGCCACCGGCGCGGGCTCGCTCGTCTTCTCTCATGTGAACGATGGAGGGTTTTGGCTGGTGAAGGAGTATTTCAACATGAGCGTGATCGATACCATGAAGACCTGGTCCGTAAGCGAAACCATTATCTCGATCCTCGCTTTGCTTTTCACGCTGGCTCTGGCGACAATTGTCTAAATTGTCACTTCCCTGGTAGCTATCGAAGACGAACTTCCGCCAGCGCAATTCCCTGTTCGCCGCAGGTCGAATACAAAAGATAAACGCGACCGGCCTGTTCGTAGATCTCTGCCGGCAAAAGGAGGATCCTGAAATAAGCTCTGTGCCAGCGTGAACTCGCCGAATGGATCGCTGGAGCGTCCGACGCGGCCCAGCCGCGAGAGGCTGTAAAAGCTGTCGCCGTAGCGAAAGACGCGCAGATAGCTGGTCCTGGAAAACGGAACGCGTCGTGACACGATGCACTCTCCAAAAATCATTTCAAAATATGGATGGAAGGTAACAGTTGTGGGATTCTGTTGTGGAAATCCGCGAGCCATTGTTATAAGCTGTCGACACGTCCGCGTTCAAGCATAGTCCTCTCGGGCTGGCCAGATCCTCCGGACTCCTCACGCAAAGGGAAACGGTTTAATTCAATGAGGCATTCTGCACCGTTTAATTCGCCTTCCGACTCTCTCCCCCGGCCGTCGTCTCTTGCTTCCTGCTGTTGTTGTTCCTGTCGATAAGCATCGCATCGCGGCTTGACTGACGCGGTCCCCCTTACATTCCAAGCAAAGTTTTCTGATCCTTAGCGCTTGTTTCTGCTGCGCGCCGATCGGATGCGTTGCTCTAGCAAGCATATGCCTAGCTAAGCGCAGCAGCCGTCTGCCTTTGCAAGCATTGCCGGCGTCGATTCGATAAGAGAGCCTAAGGAACCGTATGAGCATAAGGAGCCACATGAAAGAGAAAAACGTTTTGAGGGTGTTGACTTCGACGCTCATCCTTGCATCGATCGCTGAGTTCGCATTGCATGCACAAACCGCACAGCCCTATCAAGGGGTCGTGGGCCGGACCCTCGCCGAATCGAAAGAATGGTGGCCGGAACCCGTGAAACCACCCACTGGTGCGCCGAACGTGGTGTGGATTCTGATCGACGATGTGGGCTTCGGCGCCCCCGCAACTTTCGGTGGACTGATCCAGACGCCCACCTTCGACAACCTCGCCAACAACGGTTTGCGTTATACCAACTTCCACACGGCCGCCATCTGCGCGCCGACTCGCGCAGCGCTGCTGACCGGCCGGAATAGCGCATCCGTGCATGAATCGGGCTTCTCGCATATTGCGACGTCCGCCGGTTTCCCCGGCTGGGATGGGCGCGTGCCTGCTACGGCCGGCACCATCGCTGAGATCCTGCGCGACAATGGCTACAACACCTTTGCGGTGGGAAAGTACGGCATCACGCCGGACGAGGAAGCAACCGACGCCGGCCCATTCGATCACTGGCCGACCGGCAAGGGCTTTGACCACTTCTTCGGATTCCTTGGGTCACAAACTGACCAGTACAAGCCAGATCTGGTAGAGGATCAAGCGCACGCGACTCCCGATGGCCGTCACTTAAGTGACCAGATCACTGACAAAGCGATCTTCTATATCGACCGCCAGAAGAAGGCCGCGCCGGACAAGCCTTTCTTCCTCTACTACGCACCAGCTGCCACGCATGCTCCGCATATGGTCGACAGGTACTGGAGCGATCAGTACAAGGGTAAATTCGACAAGGGCTGGGACGTCTATCGCGAAGAAGTCTTCGAGCGGCAGAAGAAACTCGGCGTGATCCCTGCAAATGCCAAGCTGCCCGACCGCAACCCGAACATCAAGGCCTGGGACCAACTGACGCCGGAAAAGCAGAAGCTCTATGCGCGCTTCATGGAAGTGTATGCAGGCTATCTAACCTACACGGACTTTGAGATCGGCCGCCTGGTCAATAACTTGAAAGAAATCGGACAGCTCGACAACACGCTGATCTTCATCTCCATTGGTGATAACGGTGCCAGCAAAGAAGGATCGCTCGAGGGCAGTATCGACCGCTCCATTCGCAACAAGCAGGTGACTGAGGAGGAGAATATCGGCTATAACCTGGGGAAGATCGACAAGATCGGCACGCCTGATGCCAAGCAGGGCAACTATCCGCTGGGTTGGGCGCAGGCCGCCAATACGCCGTTCCGCTACTGGAAATCAGATGCCAACAGCGAAGGCGGAACGCACAATCCTCTGATCGTCTACTGGCCAAAGGGCATCAAGGACAAAGGCGGCATTCGCACCCAGTACAGCCATGTGATCGATCTTCTTCCCACCACACTTGATCTGGTTGGCATCAAGGCGCCTGAAGAGATTCGCGGCATCAAGCAGCAGCCGATTGAAGGAACGTCCCTGGCATACTCCATTGACGACGCCAAGGCGCCCACCCGTCACACGCTGCAGTACTACTACATCTTCGGCTCGCGGTCGATCTACGACAACGGATGGAAGGCCGAACTGGCGTATCCCAACGACGTCCTCACCAAACACGTAGTCAGTAATCCGCCGCTCGATGAAAACGCGTGGGAACTCTACAACCTGAACGACGATCCGACCGAACGCATCGATCTGGCTCAGAAGTTTCCGGAGAAGCTGGCGCAGTTGAAGGCTGAATACGAAGAGCAGGCGCAGGCGCATCATCTCTACCCCTACATCACCTTTGACGATCTGTATAACAAACGCATTCACCACACCTATCTGCCCAAGCAGTCTGCCGAGACGACACAGAGCAGCAACAGCAGGTAGTCGTGCCGGCATGTTTTGGCTCTACGCCATTGGACAGGAGAATGTAATGAATGCTTATCCATCGAAAAGGACAATGCCGGCCATCCTGCCACTTCTCATTTTGCTGCTTGCAGCAGCGCCTCTGGCGGCACAACAGTCCTCCGATGCTTGAAAAGACAGCATTCCGCGGTGGACACAATCGCGATCCGGCGCGTTCCTCAATCCGGCAAGGGCTATCCAATATGTCACTTTCTCTGGCTAGCGCAATTCCCTGCCGCGTCGTGACACGATGTACTCTACAGAAATCAGTTCAAAATATGGATGGAAGATAACAGTTGTGGGATTCTGTTGTGGAAATCCGCGAGCCGTTGTTATAAGCTGTCGCTACGTCCGCGTTCAAGCATAGTCCTCTCGGGCTGGCCAGATCCTCCGGACTCCTCACGCAAAGGGAAACGGTTTAATTCAATGAGGCATTCTGCACCGCTCAATACGCCTTCCGACTCTCTCCCCCGGCCGTCGTCTCTTGCTTCCTGTTGTTGTTGTTCCTGTCGATAAGCATCGCATCGCGGCTTGACTGACGCGGTCCCCCTCACATTCCAAGCAAAGTTTTCTGATCCTTAGCGCTTGTTTCTGCTGCGCGCCGATCGGATGCGTTGCTCTAGCGAGCATATGCGTAGCTCGGCGCAGCAGCAGTCTGCCCTTGCATGCATTGCCGGCGTCGATTCGATAAGAGAGCCTAAGGAACCGTATGAGCATAAGGAGCCATATGAAAGAGAAAAACATTTTGAGGATCTTGACTTCGACGCTCATTCTTGCATCGATCGCCGAGTTCGCATTGCATGCACAAACGACACAGTCCTATCAAGGGGTCGTCGGCCTTCATGGAAGTGTATGCAGGCTATCTTACCTACACGGACTTTGAGATCGGCCGCCTGGTCAATAACCTGAAGGAGCTCGGACAGCTCGATAACACGCTGATCTTCATCTCCATTGGCGATAACGGCGCCAGCAAAGAAGGATCGCTCGAGGGCAGTATCGACCGCTCCATTCGCAACAAGCAGGTGACTGAGGAGGAGAATATCGGCTATAACCTGGGGAAGATCGACAAGATCGGCACGCCTGACGCCAAGCAGGCCAACTATCCGCTGGGTTGGGCGCAGGCCGCCAATACGCCGTTCCGCTACTGGAAATCAGATGCCAACAGCGAGGGCGGTACGCACAATCCTCTCATCGTCTACTGGCCAAAGGGCATCAAGGACAAGGGCGGCATTCGCAACCAGTACAGCCATGTGATCGATCTTCTTCCCACCACACTTGATCTGGTTGGCATCAAGGCGCCTGAAGAGATTCGCGGCATCAAGCAGCAGCCGATTGAAGGAACGTCCCTGGCCTACTCCATTGACGACGCCAAGGCGCCGACCCGTCACACGCTGCAGTATTACTACATCTTTGGCTCGCGGTCGATCTACGACAACGGATGGAAGGCGGAACTGGCGTATCCCAACGACCTCCTCACCAAACACGTGGTCAGTAATCCGCCCCTCGATGAAAACGCGTGGGAGCTCTACAACCTGAACGACGATCCGACCGAACGCATCGATCTGGCTCAGAAGTTTCCGGAGAAGCTGGCGCAGTTGAAGGCTGAATACGAAGAGCAGGCGCAGTCGCATCATCTCTACCCCTACATCACCTTTGACGATCTGAATAACAAACGCATTCACCACACCTATCTGCCCAAGCAGTCTGCTGAGACGACACAGAGCAGCAACAGCAGGTAGTAATGCCGGCATGTTTTTGGCTCTACACCATTGGACAGGAGAATGGAATGAATGCTTATCCATCGAAAAGAACATTGTCGGCCATCCTGCCACTTCTCGTTGTGATGCTTGCAGCGCCTCTGGAGGCACAACAGTCCTCCGATTCTGGAAAGGACAGAATTCCGGGGTGGGCACAATGGTCTGGGAAACTTGCACAACTTGACGAACGCCTTCTGGCGCAGTTGCCCGAACGTCTGCGCAACGACTCGCAGATACGTGAGGAGGCGGGACGTTTGTTGATTGGCGCCGTTGCCTCGCAATCCATCGCCGCTCTGGGCGCGGATGCAGCTCATCCTGCCTTTCTTCCTGCCCTGAACGTCTTCCTGGAAGTGGGCCAGCCCAATGCCGATACCACCTATCGAAGCGCTGTTATCGACGGAGGAGGAAGCTATCGTCTTCGCGGCGAGATCGGCTCTGTGCGCATTCTTCGCGTTGGACTGTTCGGACCGCCACCGACCAGCTCATCGTTCTCGCTGCCCACTCCCACCTACTACGACTTGAAGACGCTGCATGTGGATGCGCAGGGACATTTCGATGTCGTGCTCAGTCAGGAACGCCCGGCAAACAAACCGGCGACTGGTGGAAGCTCGAACCGAACACGCAACAGCTTCTGCTTCGCCAGGTAGCTTCGAATTGGGCTACGGAACGCGACCCGCGCATCTCCATCGAGCGAATTGATAAGCCTGTGCAACGCTGGATTCGCTTACGACGTCGCCGGTCAGGGTAAGACAGTCGTGCGAGCAGCCTATGGGATCTTCTATGGATTTCCCGAGGGTCTGCTCTATCAGCGAACGGATGCCATGCAGCCAGTCGATTTATACCTTTCGATTCCAGCGCCACCCGCATGGGACAACATCTATCAAGGTTACCCGGGAGGATCTCCGTTCCCTCGCGGCCATATACCCACCAGTGACTTCGCCACCTATAAGTTCATTACACCGGTTTCAGGCGGTGTGCTCGATCCTGGCTCCAAGGTGAACTACACCCAGAATTACAACTTCACCGTGGAGCAGCAACTGGGCAGCAAAATGGCGTTCTCCCTCGCCTATGTGGGCAACCGTAGTGAACACATCATGGGCTCAAGACAATTTAATCCGGCAGTGTTTGGTCCTGGAGCCACGGTGGGCAATGAGAATTCCCGTCGCCTTTATCCAGGCCTGGGGCGGTAGAGCTGGCACAGTCGTATGAGTATGAGGGCTTCAACTCGCTGCAGGCCAACGTGACCCGGCGTGCTAGTAACGGCCTCACGCTGCTCAGCAATATCGTCTGGTCGAGAACCATCGATAACACCTCGAGCGCCACGGAAGGCAATACCGGGCCACCCAATCCCTTCAATCTCGCCAGCGGACGCGGTCCCTCGGACTTTGACCAGACGATCCGCTACAATGCGTCGGTAAACTACCTCATCCCCCACGCCAACGTGCAGGGCTGGAAGAACGCAGTGCTGAACGACTGGCAGATAAACGCTATTGTGAGCCTGCAGACCGGCTTTCCGTTCACGGTGTTGAGCGGCACGGACCGGTCGTTATCCGGGATCGGCAATGACTACGCGGATCAGGTGGGTAATCCAGCGCGCCCTGCTGGAGTGAACAAGATCAAAGAATATTTCAACACCGCTGCTTTCGTCCCGGCGACCATCGGGACCTTTGGCAACATAGGACGTAACACTCTTCGCGGCCCGGGCTATGCGGATGTGGACACGTCGATCTTCAAGAACATGTTTACAGGTGAGCGTGTGAGCGCACAATTCCAGGCCGAGGCCTTCAATACTTTCAACCGGGTAAACTTCGGCAATCCTTCTAATGCGGGAACTGCTCCCGTTGCCACCGTCTCCTCGGGAACATACGGGCAGATCACCAGCGCCAATTCTCCACGGGTGTTTCAATTCGGACTGAAGCTAATGTTTTGAGGGAGCAGCGCGGTTCGGCTTACCAGGGGCCGCCTTAGCAGCAGGAGCTGCGGAGGCAGGCGACGTGCTGCCTGGTCCGCCAACCGGTTCCAACATGGGCAGCCGCTGGTCCACGGCCGGCAATGGCGGAAACGGAGCGTGCGGTTCAGCCTGATACCAATACGCCACGGAATAAAAGTTGTCCGAGCGATGATTCGCGTTGCCATGCTCGATGGTGGCTTTGAACGAAGTCTTGAAAACAATGGGCGAATCAAGATGGAAGCGGTAAACACTTGTTCTGCCCCCCGCCCTGCTTTTTCCAACGATCGGCGCGCCGTACAACTGATAGGAGAAAGGATGGTCTTTAAATCCCCAGGCTCCGAGAAAATAATCTTCCGCGCCAGTGCCCGCGATGGAAGGCTTGGTTGCTCCGTCCACGAAAAACATATCGTCGCCCTCGCCCCACCAATCATCCTGGTTCTGCAGGATAGACATGGTCACGCCTGCGTATTGGCCTGTGCCCTTGGCGTCGAGCCATACGTAGTTATCCTGACCGGTAAGATTCTCCTTCTTGTTCACCAGCGGCTGGGCATTCGATGTCCACTTGTTTGTCCAGCCACGGTTGGGCTGTGCCTGACGATATTGGGCATGGAAATAGAGCGTGCCCGGCGCCAGGGTGGTGGGTTCGCTTCGGTAGTCGATGTTGTAATAGAGCGCCTTGATCAACAGCTTGCCTTCATTGGTCACGGTGATGCGGGCATGCCGTTCAAAGGGCATGGGGAAAAAGCAGTTCAAGTCCTTTACGCTTCCGACGGAAAGCATTTCAGATTGCCAGGGGTGGTAGTATCCGAGACCAAGCCCGAAGAAATCGCCGATCGGAGCCTCTACGCTCGGGGTCTCTTCACCGTCCCAGTAAATGCGTAGCACAATGCGTTTCAGATGGTAGGGCTCCGAGCTGGCAATCGTAAACCACAGGTGGGAAATGAGACCGGGACCGTCCGCATCGAACACGGTTAATGTTTCACCGGGATTTACTTTGCGGCTGTCGGCATTGGCTCCGGTGGGATCCGCGCTCGACGACCGATGCATGGTGTAGGTCTGTTGGCTGGTAAGACTCGGTTCCCACGCGGCACTCTGACCGAGCGCCATGAGGCATCCGCTCAGAGCCAGGGGTACGAGCAACATCCATCGGCAGACAGGCAACTTCCTCAGCATCGCTAAGATTATTGCACTGATCTCGGAGTGTCGAGGGCCTGCGGCCCACCTCAGAAGATGAAAATGACGCGGACGAATACCGAGTGGGTGGCCCAGGTCTCGATTTTGAGACCTGGGTGCTCCGGCCAAGACCCATTTGCGAGAGAAACCCAGGTCTCAAAATCGAGACCTGGGCCACCCACCCAACGTCTGGAAGCTGCAGTTTGATTTTTGCTGAGGGATCTCATGCCGCAGGCGAAACAGCAACCACGGCTACGCTGTCGGGGCCTAGCTTGATGTGCGTGCCGCTCAGGCTTATTGAGTCATCCGAGGCCAGCAATATTTGCGCGCCGCTGCCGCCTGGTTCCACCTCGACCCGAGC
The DNA here is from genome assembly GCA_963790935.1 of uncultured Acidobacteriaceae bacterium. Classification (GTDB taxonomy): domain Bacteria; phylum Acidobacteriota; class Terriglobia; order Terriglobales; family Acidobacteriaceae; genus PALSA-350. Next base: position 130,360 of record CAWBRJ010000002.1, read on the forward strand.
TTGCCCCAGGTTGCAGGCGATGCGAAGAAGGCCGCGTTCCAGTACCAGCCACTGTGCCCCTTCGTCGAATCGTACCTGGATGTCATTGAGGTTCCCATCGGACAGTTCGCTCCGCTCCCGCCGCAATTTGATCAGATCCTTGTGCCACTGCAAAAGTGAGGCATGCGGCTCCTCGGCCAACTCGGCCCAGTTCAACTTGGATCGAAGGAATGTCTGTTCGCCTTGAGGATCTGGAATCTGATCCGGCGTCCATCCAAACGCCTCAAATTCTCTCTTGCGTCCCTCAGAAATCATTCGGCCCAACTCAGGATCATCGTAGTCGGTGAAATACAGAAACGGCGCAGTCGCTCCAAATTCCTCTCCTTGAAAAAGCATGGGCACAAAGGGCGCAGTAAGCACGAGCGCCGCAGCGACCTTGGCGCGGCCCACCCCAGATTCGTGACTAATACGCTCGCCCTGGGCACGATTGCCGACCTGATCATGGTTCTGCACAAACCCCACAAAGCGATGCCCGGATAAACCAACCACTTTGCGACCGTGGTTTCTTTGCCGGTATTCGGAATAAATGCCGTCATAAACAAAAACGCAACGCAGAGATTTCGCCAACTGGGCAAGCGTTCCAAAGTCCGCATAGTATCCGGCACGCTCGCCTGAAATGACAGCGAACAAGGCGTGGTGAAAATCATCGCTCCATTGAGCGTCGAGACCATACCCACCGGCCTCCTCTGCCTTGACGATCCGGGGGTCATTCAGATCACTTTCTGCAATCAGGTACAGGTGCCTTCCAACGCCTGCCTCCAACCTCTTGACCTCGCCAGTCAACTGTTCCAGAAAATGGATGGCGGAGCGATCCATGAAAGCGTGCACCGCGTCCAGGCGCAATGCATCCATGTGGTAGTCGCGCAGCCACATCAATGCGTTGTCGATCAGGTAGCGGCGAACTTCCGCCGATCCTGCTTCTTCGAAATTGACTGCGTCACCCCAGGGCGTGTGGTGACTGGAGGTGAAATAAGGACCAAATTTGCTCAGATAATTGCCCACCGGGCCAAGGTGGTTGTACACCACGTCCAGTACCACCGCGAGCCCCTTGCCGTGGCACGCATTCACGAAATGCTTCACGTCGTCGGGATCACCGTAGCCATTGAATGGCGCATAGAGATCGACACCGTCGTAGCCCCATCCACGCTTGCCGGGAAAATTCGCGATCGGCATCAACTCAACGTGGGTGACTCCCAGTTCTTTCAGATAATCCAGGCGAGCTTCCGCTGCCTTCAACGTTCCTTCAGGCGTAAACGTGCCCAGATGCAACTCATAGATGAGCGCACTCGAGAGAGGCGGCGCCTGCCATCCGCCGTCGGTCCAGGGGAATGCGGTGTGATCTACGACCCGCGACTCACCATGCACACTGTAGGGCTGCCACTGGGTGCGCGGATCAGGCAGCGCCGGCTCCAGACCGTCGATCACGAATCCATAGTCCGAACCGGGCCCCGCTTCTTCGACCGTCGTTGACCACCAGCCCCTTTCGCCCGGTTGCAGGGCAAATTTTTTGTTGCCAACTTTGACTTCCATGGTATGAGCGCGCGGACCCCAGACCTCAAATTGGTGCATGCCAAGCCTCCTGGATTTAAGGGAAAACAATCTTCCGGTTGGATGCGAATCGACTCGCCTACTTCGATACAGGTTTGGCTTCAGAATCGGCCAGACAAAAGGCAGCATTCACCAGCGAAATATGCGAAAGCGCCTGGGGAAAATTTCCCACGAGCCGTTTCGCATTGGTGTCGTACTCTTCTGCGAGCAAGCCCACGTCGTTGGCCAGCGAGACGACGCGATCAAATAGCTTTTTCGCATCAGCGTAACGCCCTTGCAGTTTCAGCGCACTCACCATCCAGAAACTACAGGCCAGGAAAACGCCTTCTCCTGGAGGCAAGCCATCGGAGACCTTCTCGGTGTTGTACCGCAGCACCAATCCACCGGACATCAGGTTTTGCTCAATTGCCTTCAGCGTGCCCCGAACCCGCGGATCCTCAGGCGGAAGGAACCCCATCAGGGGTATAAGCAACAGTGACGCATCGAGATGTTCCGAACCATAGCTTTGCACAAAGCTTCCCAATTTCTCGTTCCAGGCTTTGCTACAGATTTCCTCGTGAATCGTGGTGCGGACTTTCTGCCATCTTTCGACGGGTGCGTCGGCGTGCAAAAGCCCAGCCGCCTTGATGGCGCGGTCGAACGCCACCCAGGCCATCACTTTGGAATACGTAAAATGCTGCCGTCCCCCGCGGGTTTCCCAAATACCTTCGTCAGGCTCCTGCCACATTTTTTCCAGATGCTGCACCATGGCGCGGATCATGGCAAACGATGGCTCAGAATCTTTTCCCATACGACTCAGCGCGTGATGGAAGGCGGCCAGCACTTCTCCATAGATATCCAGTTGCAGTTGCTCCGATGCCGCATTGCCGATGCGCACTGGTTTCGAATCCTCATAGCCGCTGAGCCAGGATATTTCTCGTTCGGGCAGATAGCGCTGACCGGCAATGCCATACATGATCTGAACCTGATCCGGACTACCCGCAATGGCGCGCAATAACCACCGCTGCCAGGCCTTTGCTTCCTGGTAGTAGCCGCTATCCATAAAAGCCAGCAGGGTGAAGGTCGCGTCGCGCAGCCAGCAATAGCGATAATCCCAATTCCTTGGGCCGCCTATCTGTTCGGGCAGGGACGTAGTCACAGCAGCTACGATCCCTCCTGTTGGCCGATAGGTGAGGGCCTTCAGGGTGATGAGAGAGCGTTCCACCACATCCCTGTAGGGTCCCGGGTGGGCGCACTCGAGCGCCCATTTTTCCCAAAGGCTTTGCGTTTCCTCGAGCGCCTTGTGTACGTCGATGGGACGCGGTGGCTCCAGGTGCGAAGGGCCATAGCTCATCACAAAGTCGACGGTTTGCCCTTCGCTCACGGTGAATTCGCTCACCGTCTTGAGGCCCTCACCGGTCAGCGGCGCCAAGGTTCGAAGCACCACCAGGTCGGGACCCGCAATGGCGTGGATGGCATGGTCGCGGCGCGTGACCCAGGGCACCGTGGCTCCGTAGTTGAAGCGCAACGCCATTTCCATCCTCATGGGCGCGGTTCCCCGAATGCCCTTCACGATGCGCACGATGTCAGAGTTGTGGCCACGAACGGGCATGAAGTCGATCAGCGTCACGGCATAGTCTGAAGTCTCGAATGTGGTCTCCAGGATGAGGGTGTGATCGCGGTACTTGCGCGACGTCTTCTCTACCTTACCGGCGGGGGCCAGCAACCAGCGGCCGTTCTCTTCTGTTCCGAGAAGATTCGCGAAGCACGCGTCGGAGGAAAAGTCGGGCCAGCAGAGCCAGTCGATCGAACCGTCCAGTCCAACCAGGGCGGACGTCTCGCAGTCCCCGATCATGGCATAGCTTTCAATGGGAGGGTGTTTCTTCAATTTGGTGTCTGTCATTCTCGTACATGCAGGAGCCTAGCGATCATAGCCTCCTTCCTCTCCGCCTTTCACCGGACGTAACCAATAGCACGCCACCGCAAACATTTTAAGCAAACGCTAGAGGGCAAACTCACACGTTGGATGCTTCACTCCGAGGCAGGGGCGCTTGACGCCCGAGATGCCTTTGCGTGCAATGAAAGGTGCGGACGCTCGATGGTACATTCATCTCTGGTAAGGAGAGCCCTTGTTATTCCCAAAAACATGCACGACCTTGCTGCTATGCGCTCTGGCGGCTCTATCCCTTTCTTCCGCAGCCACCGCGACGGCAGCTGACACTTCCGTAAGCATATTGAAGGCGGCAGATGTGGCAAACCTGGTGCCCGCAACGGTGTTTTTCCGCGGCCAGGTAGCCAGTGTTCAGGCTCGCAATGCCGGGGGTTTGAAGCTGCCGGACGGCATGTTGGTGCTCTGTGCCCTGGTCGATACTTCAGGCTACTCGACCGCGGTGCAACAGAAATATCAGGCGTATTTCATTAGCGAGGTGACACTCGATATCAACGGCCAAGTTCTCAAGCCAGGAGCTTACGGGGTCGGTTTTATCGAGGGAAGTAAATTTCTGGTCATGGATCTTGGTGCCCACGACCTGTTCATGACGGATGGCAAACGCGATGCAGACTTAAAACGGCCGATGCCGCTGCAAGTGCTCGCCGATACTGCGCCCAACCGCTATCGGCTTTACATCAACCGCAATTACGTTGTCGTTTCTCCCACCGGGAAGTGAACCTGCACGAAAGGTGTAGACAGAAGACCGGTAATTCCCGTCCGTTTGCGTGGATAATTTCATGAACGGAAAGAGGTTTGCATGGTCTCCCCCGAACCACTCAATCCGCCCGGTCAGATTGCGGATGTTGCCCCCAAAATGCAGCCGAGATCCCCGGACGGGAATAGCGCTACCCGCCGGTTCCTCGATACCTTTGGTTTTCACTTATTGATTGTGCTGCTGGGGATCGTGCTGGCTTTTATGTAGGCAGTGCCTCCAGCATCGTCGCGACCGCCGACCGCAACCCGCCTGGATTGCAAAGGTCGACCTGGTAGGCCGGTAATCCGAGTGGTTGATCCGCTCCCGTCGAAATCGTCAATATCCTGGGATGGCAAACCAGGTCCCGAGCCTCGGCGATTAATTTGCGCGCCTGCGGTTCCCGCACCGTTTGGCTGAGTATGAGCAGGTCGTAGTTCCGTGCCCGCATTGCTTCTGCGGCGTCTCGTGAATTCACAGCCGTGATTTGCCAGTCGCGGAGTAGCTCAGCGCGCGTGCGCTGCAGCACCGGGTCATCTCCCACAAGTAGTATGCATGCCTTCACGTTCGACCCCCTCAGCGTTCTTTTAGGGCCCAAACACACGAAGAATACGCACGTTGACGTTGCGGACCCTACGGGAGTTGGCATGCAATGCGCGACTTTTTGCGCCAATTTTCCTTTCGTCGAAGACGGCCTCTTTTTCACCATGAATCTAACCGGATCGTCTAAACTCGTTACACTTTATGCGCTGGACTCCAGGCGGTCTTAGCAGCGACGTTGAGGACAGGCGAGGCGACTCGGGCGGCGGCGGCTTCGGCGGCGGCGGCCTGGGAATCGTGGGCTTCCTCATCCTGTTGGTGGTCAGCCTGGTTACCGGCCGCAACTACATAGGCGCTTACTTTTCCAGCGGCGGCGCAGCCCACACGCAACAGAGCGCACCGCGGTCGGCGTCCCCGCAGGAAGACCGTTCTGCCCAGCTCGCCTCCTTTGTTCTGGGCGATGTACAGAACACCTGGACGCAGATTCTAGCTCGGGATAACATCGGTTACCCGCGAGCCCACCTGGTGCTCTTCCGCGATTACACGCGATCGGGGTGCGGCACGGCGCAATCGGCTACGGGGCCGTTTTACTGCCCTGCAGACCAGAAGGTATATCTCGATCTTGGATTCTGGGATGAACTGAAGCGCTTCGGCGCGTCAGGGGATTTTGCCCAGGCCTACGTGATCGCGCACGAGATTGGCCATCATGTGCAAAATGTGATCGGCATCGAGCGCAAAGTGCGTGCCATGCAGGCGCAGAATCCTCAGGCGCGCAACCAACTTTCGGTAGCCATGGAGCTACAAGCGGACTGCTTCGCTGGCGTCTGGGCTCATTCGTCGACCGATCGGCAGATCACCGATCAGGCGGACATCAAGACTGGGTTGCAGGCCGCAGCTGCGGTAGGAGATGACCGGCTGCAGAGGATGGGCCGGGGATACGTGACCCCGGACACCTTTACTCACGGCTCGTCGGAGCAGCGTATGTCATGGTTCAACCGCGGATTTACCACCGGCAAGGTGGGCGCGTGCAATACCTTCGCCGGTAGCGGACCGTAGCTGACTTGCCCCCTCGCGCCTATGCTTCCGCTACAAGCCGGTGAAAGAAGTGACAACATCGTGACAAGTTCGTGACAACTCTTCCCAGAGAAAAACCTAGCCTTCTCCCGGCCATGAATACGCACCATTTCGGAGGTGTGCGCATAGCCGAGGAGGACCAACATGGAAGTAAACAGCCGGCTCCGCTTTCGAGTCTTTGTGCTCGGCCCCGCGCTCTTGTTCATGGCCGTTGCGAATTCCACTGCCCGTGCCGATGATGGATCTTTCATCGGGCCTCTTGACACGGTGAGCACCATCAGCACAACCGTTCCGGGAAATGGCGACGTCAATCCGTACGGGGTCGCTCGCGTACCCCGCACCCAAGGAGACCTGGTCGAAGGTCGCTTCCTCATCAGCAACTTCAACAACGGCGCCAACCAACAGGGGACGGGCACTACGATCGTGCAGATCGCACCCAACGGAAAGTTCAGCCTGTTTGCCCAGATCGACGCCGCCAAGGTGTCGTGTCCGGGAGGAATCGGGCTGACGACGGCCCTGGTGGCACTGCGCAGTGGTCTGGTTATCGTTGGAAGCTTGCCCACGACCGATGGCACATCGGCGACCGCGAAGGCCGGCTGCCTGATCGTGCTGGACAGTTGGGGCCACGTCATCAAGACATTTTCTGGCGGTCATATTAATGGACCCTGGGACATGACTGCCGTGGACGGCGGCGCAATCGCCGCGCTGTTCGTGACCAATGTGCTCGATGGCACCGTGGCTGCCAACGGTAATGTGGTGCATCGGGGAACCGTTTTGCGTTTGCTGCTGGCCATTCCCGAAAACGGACCGCCGCAATTGATCGACAGCACGGTGATTGCCGCCGGTTTCCCACAGCGCACAGATCCCAACGCATTGGTCATCGGAGCCACCGGGGTCGCGTTTGATGACAAGACAGGAATTCTCTACGTGGCCGACACCCTGAACAACCGGATCGCAGCCATCCCCGGTGCACTGTTCCGCGGCAATTCCGCCGGGACTGGCCAATACAGTTTCCGCGGGAGGAGCGCTCAATGGTCCGCTTGGCCTTGCACTTACCGGCGATCAACACATCCTCACGGCCAATGGAAACGATGGGAACATCGTCGAAACCACGCCCAGCGGCAAACAGGTCGCAGAGAAACTGGTCGATAATAGCGGCGGGCCACCCCCGGGGGCGGGAGCGCTCTTTGGACTTGATTGCCGACCATGAAGGCGTTTATTTCGTCGACGACGCCACGAACACATTCAACCTGCTTCACTAATTGCTCTGGTTTGCACGGAATGTTGCGCTGCGCGGTATCCACATGTCGGGGGAGATGTGGATACCCGGCAGGTGCCCAGCTCTGGGCGCTTCTATGAATCGACGGCCACTGTACCGGCTTTCAGAGGTTCAAAGAGACATTTCTCTTCTCCATACGCACGGAAGAGGTTTGCGATGAACCGCAGGCGCTGCGGAGATTTGCCCAGTCCTTGACATGCGAACCGTCTTTACTGCCGGGTGTTGGGTCGAAACTCGCGAGCAGATGCAACAGATCCGGTGAGCTTAAATTCTGCAAAGCCTGCGGGAACGGCCGCGCGAGGTCTGTAGCCCAATCGGACCATCGTGTCTGGCGGTAGCCAGATGGACATGAGTAGCTCGGTTATGAGCGTTCGTACATGATGCTGAGCATCCTGTGCCAAAACCATTGCGACTTTTCCCGGTGGCGACTCATGCCTTTGGAATGCCTTTTCCAGAGTTTGGGCAATTCTTCCCTCATGGCCCGTAAGCGTGTTCAATAACAGATCGGTCAGGTCGCCGGGTTCCAGCAATGCTCCGTCGAGCGCCGCCTTGATGTCTGGCTGGAGGCGGGTCTGCTCGTGAAACCCGATCTGCAGGTTCGCCAGAAACATGAGTTCCGATTTCTCTTTCGGGTCTACGGACAGGGCGGCAGCGCGGTAATTATGGAATGCCTGCATCAGGACATCCTACCCATCCGGCGGAGGTCCGGATTTGAGGCCCTGATAAAAGCGGTCCATCGCCGGATCCGTAACCAAGCGGACGTCAGGAAAGAGCGTCAGCCAGCGAGCAAACAGAAGCCCAATCTCTTCAAAAACCTTGCAATTGCCGCGGGCCACTGCGTCGCTGGTTCGCCTGATCGGTCCGAGACTCGCAATTGCGTTGACCACCAGCTGCAGCAGATCCAACTTGGCTTCCACCAGCAGATTGATCAGCTTCAGATCGATGCCAGTGACCTTCCATGAGCTTTGCAACCGCTGTCGCAGGAGGTGGGTCATGTCCTGGTGGCGGATGGTCACACCCGCCTGCTGCGATGCCCAACAAGCGAACGTACACCAGTTCGCATGACCTCGAATTCGCCGCTCTATTTCAGCCGACAGGTGCCAATAAGCGTCCGTGATCTGCCGGTTGCGCACAGCCCCATCCTGTAACGCAGCAATGCGAGCGATTTCAGCTTCGTCGGGGTAGAGCTCTGGACCGCCGGGATGGTCATGGTCATGTTTTCAGAATTGTCGCTCAGTCTACAACGAAGGAGACAAAGATCCATCGGGAGATGGCCAGCGAGTCGCAAACTGTTGTTTTTTGGTGGAGCTAAGCGGGATCGAACCGCTGACCTCCTCGTTGCGAACGAGGCGCTCTCCCAGCTGAGCTATAGCCCCACAAGATGGGAACGACCTGCTTATTTTAGCAGGACTACGCGTTCTTCAAACCGTTCTCGATGCTGCTGAAGAGGACGTCTAAATGGACCTTCGCAATCTGACCTTGCGCCATTGTGGGAGATCCCCCGCCACGCAAACCATAGGCCGCCAGCGCCTCCCGCAGCAAGGTTCCACAATCAATCCTGGCATCAGAGCTTGCCGCCACGATCACCCGGGCGGGTTCCTCCTGAGTCGACGCCAGCAACACACAGATCTGAGACTCCGATGCCACCATCCGTGAGGCCAGCAACTTGAGATAACCGGCGTCACGATCGGCAAACGTTCGCTTCAACACTTTTCGACCGGTTTGTGGCGATAGCTCGAGCAGCAGGCTTGATGCCTGGTAACCCGCCAACTCCTCGGTCAGCTTCTGGCGTGCCTTGTTGGCCGCCTTGCCTTCTGCCAACAGCCGGTCAACCGCGTCTCCTACGTCGAGTCGACCCACGGACAATGTAGCGGCGGTCCGGGTGAGCGTGGCCAGGTCCTGTCGGGCGGTTACCATCGCCCGTATCCCACACACAAACTCCACCCGAACCCCCTGCCGCATGCGTTCTGTCCCGCGGATCAGCAGGCCGCCGATCTGGCCCGTGGCCTCGACGTGGGTACCACCGCAGGCATTCACGTCAATCTCGTCAATCTCGATCAGCCGGATGTCCCCTTCCCTGTCGGGCAATTTATGCAGGGTGCCGGCAGCCAGCAGCATTTCCGCTTCAACCCGGGGAATGGTACGCATGGTCACGGCGCGATTCTCGGCGATGATCTCGTTGACCGCGTCCTCGATCCGCTCCAATTCCTCTGGCGAAATGGCTTCGCGTGCCAGATCGATGGTCGAGGTCATCTCTCCCAGATGGAACGAAACCGTGGCCGCACCCAGTTGGCGATACACCACCGCCGAGAGCAGATGCTGTCCGGAGTGCTGCTGCATGTGGTCCCGGCGACGGCTCCAGTCGACGTATCCACGCACCGGAGTTCCCGCCAGCAAGGGCTTCGGCGTGGTGTGCCAAACCTCTCCCTGGTCGTCCTCCTCAACCGCGAGGATGGGAGCTTCGAGCAGGGCGCCGCCCGAAGAGGTAGCCGTCAGCACGCCTGTATCGTGCGGCTGCCCGCCACTGGTGGGGTAGAAAGCACTGCGGTCCAGAGCGATCTGCCATAGCGACCGCCCCTGGGTGCGGGAGACCTCGCGAATGTCGGAAACATGCGCATCAAAGGAGGCCAACGATGGGTCAGTGTAATAGAGCCGTTCAGACATCCTCACGTTATTCTATCTGGGGAGATTGAGGTTGCCAGTTTTCACAGCTCGAGCCGTCCCCGGCGTAGTTGCTCTTTTGCTGGGTGTGGTGGTGGCACAGGGACAGGTTTCCAGTTGCACGCAGTTACTGCAGGCACAGGATGCGCGCGCCGTGGCGGCATGCAAGGCGCAATTCGATGAGGCCGAGCGCGGCCCCGCCAGCGAGCGGATGGCCCGGATCGTCGCGGACGATGAATATGGCCTTGCCCTGCTGGCGGTCGCCCATGAGCCAAAACAGTCGCTGGAGGCCTTTGACCGCGGGATCGTGCTGCTGCCGGCGAGTACAGTGAAGCCTGACAGCCTGCAGTATGCAGTGGCGTTCTGGCACCGCGCTACCGCCTATCAGCAATTAAGCCAGTGGGAGCAGGCAGGAGGCGACCTGAAAACGGCAGAGGATACCTTCACCAAAGCGATTGCCGCTGCCACTGGAAATTCCACCCTGACCGAGCATTTCAAGCAATTGCGCCAGCGGGTGCGCAAACAACACGTGGATGTGCTGGAGCGCCAGGGCAAACACAGCGAAGCGCAAAGGCTGTTAGCTACACAATAGTGCTATGCGACGCGAGCCCCAAAGGCGGTGGTTCGTCCGGCATAATCAAAGTATGCGCCTCTTTCACTGCTGCCTGGGCCTGGTCATGATGTCCCCGCTATGTATGCTGGGGCAGCAGGCGCCTGCCAAACCGGGCGATGCGGCGCCACCGGCAACGCCGCTCACCACCGGTCCGCCCGTATCCGACGATGACAAAGCCAACCAGTTGAGCGACCAGGTGGGCAAATTGATGGTGAAGTGCGTCAACCTTCTCACCGCCCAGGATCCCCTGTCGCTCGACTATTGCAAGCAGCAGCGCGACTTGGCCGACCAGTATCCTCCCCACATGCGTCTGCTGGACAAGATGATGGCTCACGATGAATACGGCATAGCGCTGGCAGCCTTCGACCACAAGCAGGAGGCGCTGGAGGAGTTTGACCGCGAGGTCGCGCTGGTGCCCAAAGCCGTGAAGCCGGGATCAGCGGAGTGGAGCACGGCCTATTGGCACCGGGCAATGATCTACACCCAGATGGGTCAAATGGATAAGGCCGACCGCGATTACCGGGCGGCGGAAGAGAACTTTCGTAAGCCTTCGCCCACGGCTGAATCGGCATCGGTTGAGAGGAAGCGGCGGACCATTCTGCGCCAGCATGCCGCGCTGCTTGAAAAAGAAGGTAAGCCTGAGGCGGCGCACCAACTGCTGCAAGAAGCGGCCAAGTAAGGCAATGAAAGATATTCCTCGCGATGTAGAGCCGTATTTCGTTGCTCTTCTCCTCAAGGGTGAGCGCTGGAACGATAACCAGGGCGAGGATGTTGCGGACCTGGTGCCGCGTCAGCTGGCCTTCATCCGGGAGCACGTGGAAGCTGGACACTATCTGCTGGCGGGGCCCATTACCGGAGATGGACCACTGGTAGGTATTTCCATCATCGCCGCCGGCACCGCCGAAGAAGCATTGGCCATCGCGGCGGCCGATCCTGGAGTCCAGGCCGGAAGGTTGAAGGTTGAGGTTCATCCCGCCTTTCTGCCTTCGCTCAAACAACTGAAGGTCAACTATTCGTGATTGGATCGCACGCTGCGCTCTGCCGAAGCTAAGCTGCAACCTCCAGACTCTGAGTGGGTGGCCCTGGTTTCGCTTTTGAGACCTGTGCGTCCCTCCGGGACTCACCTCATTAACCTTGCCTACCCGGCACTCCCGTGCCGGGTAGGCAAGGTTAATGAGGCGAGTCCCGCAGGGACGCACAAAGCACTCAACATCGTCCGTACCATTTTCATTCCTTAGGTGGAACTAGCCCAGAGGCTTTTCCTTAGCCTTCTCGGCGCGCCGTTTTGCGGCAGCCATCTCTTCCCGGTAGCGTTTCGGTTTTTCCTGGAGCAGCGAATGCTCGACTGCCTTCCGGTATCCGCCTGAATAAATGGCGTAAAACACGGCAAGCGCGCACCCCACTCCCAGGGCAAAACCAAAAAAGTAACCCAGCATGATGTTGTAGAAAATGCCCATCCTCAGGCGCCGCCTTGGACCGCCCGTGAGAGGTGAAGGACGGGCGGTCCCGACCGTCCCCATTCACTGGGATCCCAATGGAGGGGACTGAGTGCGTGCCCGTGATGGCGAAAAGTTATGGGCCGGGGAGGCTTATTGTTGCCCATCGCGTCAAAGGTAAGCACCACCTGGCTGCCGTTTTGCGTCCAATGGCCCTGCTGGCTCGCGTCGTGTTTGCCGATGTACAGGGTCGTAAGAACCGCCCCCCCGTCAGGAGCAAGATTGAGGGTAAAAACACGCTTCGCCGCATCGGCCGCAGGCGCGTGACCCTGGTAGACCCCTGGCACCTCCTGCTCCGCGGCGAAAAGCGTCACGCCGCCAGCCGAAATGAGCCAACAGAGAGCCAGCAGACAACGCGAAAACAGGGAGTGCCCCATCATGCCGAATGATGATAGATGCCATTCGCATCCCCGGTCACACGAAATCGAGGGCGAGCGGAATGGGCGTATCATGCGTCCTGATATAAGACAGTCTTCTCCGTATACATAATGGGAACCGTTGAAGGACAATTCGTCGGATGGCTGGAGACCGAGGCAGTGTCCGTGCCTGAGCAGGAAACGTATGCCCGGGTGACCGAGCTGGTGGAAGAATATTCGTCCACCCTTTACCGTGTAGCCTATTCGGTTACGCGCAACGCGGCCGATGCGGAAGACGTTGTGCAGGAAACATTTCTGCGCGTTCTGCGCCACCGCAATAAGCTGGGAGACGTACGCGATTACCGTGTCTGGCTGGTAAGGATCGCCTGGAACCTGGTGCTCGATCGCAAGCGGCGGGCCAAGACACGGCCGCAAGTGGACGATTTCGAAGACCTGGCGCGGGTTCTCCCCACGGGCGAACTGAGTGCGGAGAAAATGGTCATAACCGCCCAGCGCCATGCCCGAATTCTCGGCCTCATTGACACCCTACCGGAAAGGGAACGCGAAGTTTTGCTGCTTTCCGCCGTGAATGAACTGTCGACGGTGGAGATTGCCCTGGTCCTCAAAACAACCGAATCAACGATCCGCTCCCGGCTGTACCGTGCACGACACGCGCTGGCAGCCAAGATGGAGCAGGAAGGCACTTTGCAATGAACATACAATCGGAAATCGACGATACACTGCGCCGGCTGGGAAGCGTCGAGCCCCCCTCCGGTTTGGCTAAGCGCGTAAACCTGCGGCTGCAGAACCGGCGTCCTCGCTTCTCTTTTTCCATCGTGAACACCAGCACCATCGCCGCCTGCGCCCTGGCTGCGAGCGTAGGTGTCTCCGCCGTAGCCCTGAATCCTGGGCTGCGAAATATGGTGTTTCACCACCACACCAGCGCCCAAAGCACGCCACCCGCGAATACACCGCGCCCGGTACCGCCGCCTGCGGGAGGGTTCGGGACCGCTTCTTCCATACACGTGCCGGCCGAGCCTGTCCCGGTACAGCCTTCGCCGGTGAACCAGGGCCGCGGGCGATCCAGATCGGGCCGGGCCGTGCTGCCAAATGGGAGCCAGACGCCCTTGCCTCGCGGCGTGGTTGCGCCTACAGCACCGCTTCGATAAGCATGTGCACCACCGCCAGCACCACGGCTCCAATAAATGCCGCACCGAAGCTCGCGATCTGCAGCCCTGGAGTGATCTTGCTGGCCAGGATAAGCATCAACGCATTGATCACCAGAAAGAGCAGACCTAGAGTCAGAATGGCGAAGGGAAAGGTCACCACCTTCAAAACCAGTCCCAGGGTCATGTTCAGGAAGCCGATCACCACCACTGCCACCAGTGCGGAGGGTAGGCTGACCACTCTGAACCCGGGCACTATATAGGTCACCGCGAGCAGAGCCAAGGCGCCCAGGACCCATTTCAATAGCAAATTCACCATCGTTTTCAAATCCTTTCTGACTTCTACGGAATTCAGTGGTAACAGCCTACGCTAAGATGAGCGATAAGGGGCAAGATGTCTCTCTTACCACCGTGGCTCGCAATTGGGACCTTATTGATTTTATTGGGATGGCAGCCTGCACCGGCCCCGTTACCTGACGCAGCCACTGTGCTACGTGAAGTAGAAGCCCATCAGAAGGAATTAGACAAAATACGCGAGAACTATACCTTCCGCGAAGTGCAGACCACCCGCCAACTAGATAGCCATGGGACCGTCAAGAAGATAGAAACCGAAGAGCACGAGGTGTTCTTTGTCAAAGGCCACCAGATAGAGAAACTGGTACGCAAAGATGGCAAGGACCTGACACCCGACCAGGCTCGTAAAGAACAGGACCGGGTCAACAAAGAAGTCATCAAAATCTCCCAGCAGAGCGAGGATAAACCTGATAAAGACGACATCACGGTCTCACGCCTGCTGCAGATTGTTACGTTTTCAAAGCCTCGGCGGGTGAGCCTGAACGGGCGCGACACGATTGCCTTCGACTTCGCCGGCGATGAACATGCAAAGACACACGGCCGCAATGAAGATGCGCTCAAGAAGGTTAGCGGCACAGTATGGGTCGATGAGGCAGACCGCGAGGTCTCGCGGATGAGTGCCACTCTGGATGAGAACTATCACATTGGTTTCGGATTGCTGGCTTCCGTAGCCAAGGGCAGCAATGTGGTCTTCGATCAGGCCCTGATCCGTAAAGAGGCGTGGCTGCCGACGGCAATTGCTTTGCATCTGCAAGCGCGGGCTCTTCTGGTTGCCGGGTTCCGAGCCGATATCGAGATTCGCTTCGATCAGTATCAAAAGTTCCAGACCGATGCCGAGCAACAACCGGGAGCAACCACCCACTAATTCTGGAACTTACGAGTGGCAGCCAAACCCAGGTCTCAAAATCGAGACCTGGGCCACCCACTTATTGGTGAAAGGGCGTTTTTTGTTGGTTATTTTTGTTGGCGAGAAGAGTTACTTTTGCTGGAGTTTTTGCGCGGCGATCTGGCCGGCTGCAGTCTTAGAGTCCTTCAGCTGAGCATAAATTTTCTTCGCTTCAGCCGGATTGGTCTTCTCGTACAGCGATGCCAATTGCAACTTCGCCGCGTCGACGGGCACAGTGCTGGTAGGCTTCGCGATCAGCTGGTTGTAGAGCACAACCGCTTCACTGTTGCGGTTCAACTGCTGATACAAGTTCGCCAGTGCCAGCTTAGCCAATGACGCCAGGGGAGCATCACTCCCGTCCGCGACCTTCTTCAGATAAGTCTCAGCCGACCCGGTCTGGCCCATATCAATCGCCGTCAGCCCAGCGAAATAACTCGCTGTTTTGCCGGGCAGAAGAAGGCCATACTGATTCGCCACCTGGACGAATTGCTGGTTAGCCGCCGTGGCGCGTGCCGCCGCAGTGGGAAAGGTCTTCTCCCCTGGAGCAGGCGGCTGTCCCGCCGTCGCGAGGGGAGCACTGTAGGTATCCATCGCTTGGCCGAATGCCAGATCAGCCGCAGTCGAACGCTGGTTGTAAACCACCAGGCCGGCGATCACAATAGCCAGCAGAACAACCGCGGCAACCGCGGCCTGGATGACTTTGGGTCGGTTTTCCTCGAACCAGTTAACACCAGTCCGGGTAGCTTCGACCAGACGGTCTTGTTTCAGCGCATGACGTGTTTGTGTGTCCACTAAAGCCCTTCAGAAGCCAATTCGTAGGAGGGGTCGCAATCCAGCCGCTATGGCTTGCCGTTTGCGTGAGCTTCTAAAGTTTAGCAGTGCCGAACTTTGTGGGTCAAACTCAGGCGGCAGCCACGGGATCTTCAATCTCGCCGTTCTCGATCTTCTCCCGGCAGTCAATGCAGTAGGGGGTCCAGGGGAGGGCTTCCAAGCGCTTCAGACCGATGGTCTTACCGCAGTGAAGGCATTCACCATAAGTACCCTCATCGAGCCGTTTCAAAGCCAGGCGGACGAGCGCGAGCTGCTCGTGCCCGCTGGTCCCCTGGCTGAACAGCATCTCCTTCTGGTAAGACTGCACGGCTTGGTCGGCAGCGTCGAGCGCACTGTCTGCTGCTACTTCACGACCCTGCTCTACCGCTGAAATCATTGAGTGCTCCAACTGCTTTTCCTGGCGGCGAAGGGCCTGTTCGAATCGTTCTATAGTTTCTGGGTTATGGACCACTTTTGGTTACTCCTCAACACGGTTAAAAATAAAGTTCTAGTGTCGCCTACATTGGACGCAGATTACGGGCGAAATTCTCTTTCTTTTTAATTTTTTTTAGTGCTGCCCATTTCGGGGAACCGCCTGGCCAACCTGCTCTCTGCCCAGAAAGGCAAAAATGCTCTAGGCTATAAACCATGTACGAAGATTTCCACGTAACCGATCATTGGACCCGCGAAGACCTGCACTGCCGGTGGACGGCGACTGAGGTGGCGATTGCCACCCGGCATGCAGACGCGGTTGACATCCGCTTTGAGGTGAATGGGCGCCCGGTCTGGATTGCTATGCCCGCACTGGCCTGGGTGGTCGAAAAGCAGCGTTCCGGCCACGTTATTACGGACCGGCTGGCGGCCCAGGCGGCAGGGCGGTACCTGAAGCAGGCGGTGGAGAACGGCTACGATAATGGCCGTGAAATGTACACCATGAGTATCGCCGAGGTGCTGGAGCAGGCGGATGCGGTCATGGCCGAGGTCCGGCACTCCGCCTTACTACCGGAACTGCCGGTGATGCCCCGTTCGTAACCTGAGGAGTTGGCTGCGGCGGTGGGCTTGAGTAAACTCGGGCAGGAGCGTCAAAGTGGATTCAGTCAAGGC
This sequence comes from uncultured Acidobacteriaceae bacterium, assembly GCA_963790935.1. Lineage (GTDB taxonomy): Bacteria > Acidobacteriota > Terriglobia > Terriglobales > Acidobacteriaceae > PALSA-350. Next base: position 146,946 of record CAWBRJ010000002.1, read on the forward strand.
AACCACAATGCCGGGAAAGCTGGTGGAAGGGGCTCATGTCCACCGCAACCTGTCGACCCCCCAATTGGTAGAGGCGGCCATCGCCCGGGGCGAAGCCAGTCTGGCTGACAATGGCGCGCTGGTGGCCCTGACGGGCGCACGGACGGGACGTTCCCCACGGGATAAATTCATCGTTCGCGATGCGGTCACCAGTGACGCTGTGGATTGGGGTAAGGTCAACCAGCCCTTCGATCCGGCTAGGTTCGAAGCCCTGCTGACCCGGGTGGTGGCTCACATGCGGGAGCGCGACCTGTACGTCCTCGATCTGTATGCGGGGGCGGACCTGCATTACCGCCTGCCGGTTCAGATCATTGCCGAGTATGCCTGGCATGCCCTGTTCGTGAAGCAGCTATTCGTCCGCGTGGGGGCAGACGAGCTGGCCAGTCATCGGCCTGAGTTTACCGTGATTGCCGCTCCGGAGTTCGAGGCAGTGCCGGGACGTGATGGAACCCATTCCGGCACCTTCATCATCACCGACTTTACTCGCCGCATCATTCTGATTGGAGGCACCAAGTACGCCGGCGAGATGAAAAAGTCGATCTTTGGGGTGATGAATTTTCTTCTCCCCGGGCGCAATGTCTTCCCGATGCACTGTTCCGCCAACCTGGGCAAAGCAGGGGATACGGCGCTCTTCTTCGGACTTTCCGGCACCGGTAAAACCACGCTTTCCGCCGATCCGCGGCGGCGGCTGATCGGGGACGATGAGCATGGCTGGAGCGAAGCGGGCATCTTCAACATTGAAGGTGGCTGCTACGCCAAATGCGTCGATCTCTCGCCCGAGAAGGAACCCCAAATCTACAACGCCATCCGCTTCGGCGCGGTATTGGAGAATGTGGTCATCGATGGCACGGGAGCCCCGGATTACAGCGACATTCGTTACACCGAAAATACGCGCGCGGCCTATCCGGTCGAGTACATCGACAACGCGGTTATTCCTGGAGTGGGTGGCCATCCAAAGCATGTACTTTTTTTGACTGCGGATGCGTTTGGCGTGCTGCCGCCCATCGCCAGACTGAATCCGGCTCAGGCTATGTACCACTTTCTTTCCGGGTACACGGCAAAACTGGCGGGCACCGAAGCGGGGTTGGGCAGCGAACCTGTTCCGGAGTTCTCCACCTGCTTTGCTTCTCCCTTCATCCCTCTGGCCCCGGCGGTCTATGCGAAGATGCTGGGCGAGCGGTTGCAGCAACACAACGCGGAGTGCTGGCTGGTAAATACCGGCTGGACGGGCGGCGCTTTCGGCACCGGTGAGCGTATGAGCCTGAAATACACCCGCGCCATGGTGAACGCCGCGTTGGATGGGCGGCTGAGCAACGTCGAGTTTGTCACTGAGCCGGCGTTTGGTTTGAGCATTCCGCTGAGCTGTCCTGACGTGCCGGCGGAATTGCTGAATCCGCGCAATGCGTGGAAGGATCCGCGGGCGTACGACGCCCAAGCAGCCATGCTGGCGGAGAAATTCGAGAAGAATTTCGCCAAGTTCGACGCCCCCGCAGGGGTGCGAGAAGCGGGTCCTGCCGCACGAAGAGCGAAAAGCTAGAATCCCGAAATCGTCGGGCCTTTGGGGCTCCGGATTTCTTGCCCTGCCACAAAGGATCGGGTGCCCCATCTTTCGCGTTGTTGGCGAAGGGTGGGATGCCACTGCTCTTCACCCGAGGCCCTTCCCCGCGTTTTCTGCTTATCCCACCCTTCGCAGAAAGCGCGAAGGATGGGGCACCCGATCCTTTGTGGCAGGGCAAGAATGACGCTCGTCTACGACCTCAACCTCTGCGTTTCCTATGCGCTACTTAGCCATCACCACCGGAACCCGCGGCGCAACCGTGCGCCCATCGTGATAAATGGTCACGATGGATCGCGTGTGGGTGATGTCATCCAGTGGATTCGCGGCCAACACGATCAAGTCTGCACGCTTGCCGGGCCGCAGCGTTCCCCGAGTGGCCTCGATGCCCAGAAGCGCGGCGTTGCGCCCGGTGGCACACACGATGGCCTGCATCGGGGTAAGCCCCGCCTGCACCATGTCTTCCAATTCCCGTTGCTCCGAAAATCCGGGGATACGGGTAGGCATGGCGCCCGAATCTGTTCCAAACCCGACCTGCGCCCCTGCGTCGTAAACCGCCTTCAAATTTTGCTGGTCCATGGCGAAGTCGGCTTTGTGCTGCGCGGTCTTCGGGTCCTGATTCACCTTCTGGCCATAGGTATCGCTGGTCAACGTCGCAAGCAGAGGCGCCGGAAGAGCGTCCTTGAAGAAATCAATCTGCATGAAACCCGGGTGCTCGGCATAGATATAGAACGATTCGTCGACCGTCAACGTGGGGATATACCAGACGCCACGGCGCTTCATCGCAGAGATCAATTCCTGATCGACAGGTTTGTCGCGAACGCTGTGGGCCAGCACGTCCACTCCGTCGTTCACCAAAGATTTGGCATCCGCCAGATAGTAGACATGGGCGGCCACCCGCACATGGTGTTTGTGCGCTTCGGCAATCACCGCCCGGTAAATCTCGGGCGGCATGGTGGGCTTGGTTCCTCCCAGGCTATCCACCCAGATCTTGATGATGTCCGCGTGCCGCTTAGCCATCGCATCCACCGCCGCGCGCGCTTCTTCTGCGTTGGCAGGCCGGTAGAGCTGATCCGGCGCGGCCGGGAGCGGCGGCGCGCCGTCCGCGGCTCCGATTCCGCGGTCCGCCGTCAACACCGTAGCGCCGTCCAGTTTGCCCTGCCGCTGCTGTGTCCGAATGGAATACAGAAGGTCGCGGTTGAGCCCCAGCGACAACATCGTTGTAACCCCGTAGCTCTCGTACTGGCGCAATTCCGCAAGCACGTTTTCGGCGGTGTAGGCAGTGGCGGAGTTCTGCCCATCGGCGATCAACGCAAGGTGGCCGTGGGCGTTAATGAGCCCTGGCATCACTGTGTCTCCGTGAAGATCGACCACCTTGGCAACGGCCGGCAGCGTGCTGTTTGCCGGTTCCACGGCCAGAATACGATTGCCCTCGATCAGCACGGTCGCGTCTTCCAGGGGAGTACGGCCGGTACCATCGATCACCCGAACATGCGTGAGGGCGGTCATCTGAGCGTTCACGACGGAGGCAGCGAAAAGTAAGACCGCTAATGATGGGCGCAGAATCATGAGTTCGCTAAGCTCCTCATTGGATGAGATACTCTCCGCGAGGTGCATGGGTCATGTGGCTGGCGCTCGCGATCATTCTCATCCTGCTTTGGGTCGGCGGCTTTCTGCTCTTTCATCTTGCCGCGTTTGCCCTGCACATCCTGCTCATCGTCGCTGCGGTGGCCCTGGTCATCCACCTCTTGAGTGGCCGCCGGGTGGTTTAGCACTACTCGCTGTAGTGCAGCAGGCTGAACACGTCATACTCCTTGAAGCGATCGCGTCCGTTAAGAAAGTCGAGCTCGATAGCGAAAGCCAGGCCAACGATATTAGCCCCCAGCCGGCGAACCAGCTTCACCGTTGCTTCCATCGTGCCCCCGGTTGCCAGCAGGTCATCGACGATGAGCACATTCTGCCCCGGCTCGATGGCGTCGAGGTGGATTTCGAGCGCGTCGGTTCCGTATTCCAGATCGTAGGTAACGCGCGCCGTTTCCGCGGGCAGCTTGCCCGGCTTGCGCACCGGGACGAAGCCGGCGTTCAAGCGGTAGGCGAGGGCGGGACCGAAAATAAATCCTCGCGCCTCAATGCCCAGCACCAGGTCAACATCCGACAACCCAATGTAATGCGCCGCCAGCGCATCCACCAGCGTCGCATAACCCTTCCTGTCCTTGAGCAGGGTAGTGATGTCGTAGAACAGAATGCCGGGCTTGGGAAAGTTCGGAATGGTGCGGATCAGTGACTTCAGGGGTTCACAATTAATAGGCGGATGGGGCATTCGTCGCTACCAGGCTCCTTCGATTTGGAACGATTCCAGGCCGTCTGCCATAGCGTCGTCCATATTGTTCTCGTGCACGGCATCGACCCGGCTACCGCGTGATCCCCGTTCCAAAACCGAGCGAAGTTCCGCGAGTTTTTCCTCGCTGCCGGCAACCATGATCTCGACCTCTCCAGTGTCTGTATTGCGGACCCAACCCTTCAGCCCGCGGACGCCGGCTTCGCGATGGACCAGCCAACGGAAGCCAACCCCCTGAACGCGGCCCTTCACCACGTAATGTCGCACCATATGCATTATGTCCTTGGTTCCCTACGCCCGAGACAGGTAAGCGCCTTCGGCCGTATCCACACGAATCTTTTCTCCCTCGTTGATGAACGGGGGAACCTGAACCACCAGTCCGGTCTCCATCGTGGCCGGCTTGGTGACGGACGATGCGGTGGCCGATTTCAGGCCAGGTTCGGTTTGGACTACCGTCATCTCCACCGTCTGCGGCAACTCAATACCCACCGCCACGCCGTCGAAGAACGAGACCTTGATTTGCAGATTGGGAATGAGGTATTCGACTGCATCGCCCAGAGTGCCTTTCTTCAGATTCGTCTGCTCGTAGTTTTCGGTATTCATGAAGTAGAAGTCGTCACCGTCGGAGTAGAGAAAGTCCATCGACACCTCGTCGACAATGACCCGGTCAATCGGATCGGGGGAGCGGAAACGATGCTCGAACATGGCGCCGGTGCGCAGGTTGCGGAGCTTGGCCTGGATAAATGCGCGCAGATTTCCAGGGGTCCGGTGCTCGACGCTGAAGACCGTGTGCAGCTCGTTATTGTGCTTGATGACCATGCCCGGACGCATCTGTGTGGCAGGAATCGCCATATAAAAAGAACTCCTTCATTTCTCACTGGATTGGGTGAAGCAGAAACCCTCAACAGTCGATTGTAGCCCTTTCCCTACTTGCCGAAGATTTTGGAAAAGAAGTGGCCAAGGCGGTGGAACAGACCACCCTGACCGGGCATTGAGTTGGGCGGCGGATTGGGCGCGGCGGGGGCCGGGGTTGCCACTTCCGGGGCGCCCACCGCGGATGCAACCTCCGGCGCGGGCTCTGGCGGAGGAGCCGGCACGGGAGCCTGGGCTGCGGTCGGAGCCGGGGGAGTGGCGGCAGGAGCAGCCGGCTTGTTGGCATCGTAGGTGAGCGGAACGGTCACCTCGACATGCGGTTCCCCGGGGGGAACGACGGGCACAGGACGCGGAGCTGGAGGCGCTGCCAAGCCTTCGCTTTGGGCAACCGGGAAAGCCGTATCCGCCGGGGTGGAGGAAGGGCCGCCGGGGGCGGCCGCCACCTGAACTGGCGGCGTTTTGGGACAGCCGCATGGCTCGGGCTCATGATCTACGACCTCGCGCAGGCTGCCATGCTGGAAGTTGACACGCTGGTCGGGCAATATCCGGTAAGCTCCTCCCTCGAGCTCACTGCTCACCGTGACATACGGCGCATTTGCACCGTGATTGTCTACGCAGGTATCACCCTGCGTATTGACGCGGATGCTGAGGTCGGCCTGTCCCGGACCCGAAATAAGAATGCGCAGATCGGGGGTAAGCAGCACATCGGAGTATTTGCCCACCGAGTAGTTCGCCTCAATGGCTCCACGATTGAGCGCAATCATCAATGCAGTGTTTGCCGGGTCGTCGATGGAGCGGTCCTTGGAGAGGTGAACGCTGCTGGTTGAGCACAGTCGTAATTCGCCACCACGTTCGAGGGTGATTTTCACCGCCTCCTTTCCGGCGGTAATTTCGCTGCCGTTGCCCAGGGTTGTTTCCCCATGGGAAATGTCCACGGCGCCCGAGACCTGGACCTCGGTAGCAGAGGTGCGTCCGATGGGCTGCTGGGCGGCCAGCAAGGGCGCTGCCAACACCAACGAGCCGATGAATAGAAATCGCATCACAGATGGAGAAAATTACGGATGAGGCTTTTGCCGTCCGCAGTGAGGACACTTTCGGGATGGAACTGGACCCCCTCGATCGGAAAGCGGCGGTGCCGCAGGCCCATGATCGTTCCATCTTGTTCGACTCGAGCGCTCACTTCAAGCTCATCCGGCAAACCTTCTTCGGACACGATGAGTGAGTGGTAGCGAGTGCACGTCATAGGACTGGCAAGGCCGGCGAAGAGATTGCGCCCATCGTGTTCGACCGGACTGGTCTTGCCATGCATCAACTTCGGAGCGCGCACTACGTTGCCGCCAAATGCCGCGCCGATGGCCTGATGACCGAGGCAAACACCCAGTATGGGGACCTTGCCGGCAAAGTGGCGGATAAGAGGGATGCTGACCCCGGCTTCCTGGGGAGTGCACGGTCCAGGAGAAAGCACGATTCGCTCCGGGTTCAGGTCGTCGATCTGCTCGACGGTTAGTTCATCGTTCCGGCGAATGACCATTTCCGCCCCTAGCTCACCCATGTATTGCACCAGGTTGTAGGTGAACGAGTCGTAGTTGTCGAGAACGAAAACCATGTGTTCAGTGTAGTCCTGTGGGTCGGAACCGAGATCCTTCCACTAGGCGCCGCTCTGCAAGAAAAACATTTCCAAGAAAGAGCATCCACACAGAGATCTCTCCACTGCGCTGCGCTTCGGTCGAGATGACAAAGGGGAGAGGGGCGCTTCCAGGGAGAGTAGTTGCTGAACAGAAACCGCTTTTTGATCCCCTTGAGTGGGACGAACGGTTTCCATTCAGCAACTACTCTCCCCTTTGTCATCTCGACCGAAGCGCAGCACAGTGGAGAGATCTCTGTGTGGATGCTCTTCTTGGAAATTTTTTACTTGGTGGCGGCGGCTCGGGCCCTTTCGACAGCCCGCACCACCGCCTTCGCCTTGTTTACAGACTCCTCATATTCGTCTTCCGGGACCGAATCGGCCACGATGCCTGCACCTGCCTGAATGTAGCCCTGCTCTCCTTTGAGCAGCATGCTGCGGATGGCAATGCAGGAATCGAAATTGCCGGAAAAATCGGCGTAGAAAACACTGCCGCCATAAATGCCCCGGCGCGTCGGTTCCAACTCCTCGATGATCTCCATCGCCCGTATCTTGGGCGCGCCGCTCAGGGTGCCAGCCGGGAAACAGGCGCTAAATGCGTCCACCGCCGACAATCCCTCTCTCAGCTGGCCCTCGAGCGAGCTGACCATGTGCATCACGTGAGAGTAGCGCTCTACATACATCAGGTTCTTCACCCGGACTGTGCCAAAGTCGCAAACCCTGCCGATGTCGTTTCGTCCCAGGTCGACCAACATCACGTGCTCGGCTCGCTCCTTCTCATTGCTGAGCATTTCCTGCTCGATGCGCAGATCTTCTTCCTCGTTCGCCGAGCGAGGACGCGTCCCCGCAATCGGCTTGTACTCGACATGCCGCTTCTGCACCCGCACCAGCAATTCGGGAGACGAGCCAACCAGGCAGGTAGAGACCTTCTCCAGATCGAAGCGAAGAAAATACAAGTAGGGAGACGGATTGACGATGCGCAGCGCGCGGTAAACCGAAAACGGGTCGACTCCCGGCTTCACCTCAAAGCGTTGCGACAGCACCGCCTGGAAAATATCGCCGGCGGCGATGTACTCCTTGATGCGGGCAACAGAGGCTAGAAAATCCTTCTTCAAGGTGCGGCTGGTCACCGCCAGCTTTCCTCGGGGCGGAGCATGGCGGGGTTTGGGGATAGGCCTCGCCAGGCGCTTCTCCAGCCGCTCCAGCCGCTGCCTGGCATCCTTGTAGGCGGCGGCGGGTTTCTGGCGCCCGAGATCGGCCGTGACCACCAGCAGGATCTGCTTGCGCACGTGGTCAAAGGCCAGCACCTCGTCGAAAAACATCAGGCAAGCGTCGGGGACACCCAGATCATCCTTGGCCAGCGCCGGCAAACGCTCCAGTTGGCGCACCGCGTCGTAGGCAAAGAAACCCACGGCTCCGCTGGTAAAGGGCGGCAAACCCGAAATATGAGCCGGTTTCTGCCCCGCCAGGAGCTCTTTTAGCAGGGCAAAAACATCCCCCTGCACCGACCGGCTCTGGCCTCGCTCGTTGATAACAATGGAGCTTCCTCGGGCCAGGATAGTGCGATACGGGCGGACGCCGATAAAGGTATAGCGGCCTATCTTTTCCCCACCCTCCACCGATTCCAGCAAAAAGGACTGTGGTTCGTCTGCCGCCAGACGCAAAAAGGCGGATACCGGGGTTTCGAGGTCCGCCGTGAGGGCGCGATAGACCGGAACCAGGGTGTGGCTGGCCGCCAGCTGGAGGAATTCCGCACGCGAGGGAGAGATAGTAGTGTCAACCGGCATTCCTGCTCATACTAAATGGCCATAGCAGCCGGCAGGTAAAGAGGAGACGATTCCCCGGGGTGAGCATCTCATGCACGTGGAGAGCTATACTCTGGAGGTTTGGGGTTAGCCCCGTCTGAACGCCTGCGCCGTCCCGCCCGGGCGCGCATGGCTCAACCGCGGCGGGACCTTGGTGGATTGCCAAGTCGCAGTCCATGTTCCTGGAGAAATTGTTATGCCAACCGTAACCCTCGAGCAGGAGATTAATCCCTGGGAAGCTCAGGCTGCTCGCTTCGACTTCGCAGCACAAAAACTGAATTTGGACGACGGGCTCTGGAAAGTATTGCGCTACCCTGCGCGCGAAATCATTGTTCACATCCCGGTGATGATGGACAACGGAACCATTGAAGTGTTTACCGGCTTCCGGGTGCAACATTCGATTGCCCGCGGTCCGGGCAAGGGAGGCATCCGCTATTCCCCCGATGTGACCCTGGATGAGGTCCGCGCGCTGGCCAGCTGGATGACCTGGAAGTGCGCCGTGGTCAACATCCCCTTCGGGGGTGCGAAAGGGGGCGTTATCTGCGACCCCAAGAAGATGTCCATCGGCGAACTGGAACGGATGACGCGGCGCTACACCTCGGAGCTGATCGAGTTTCTCGGACCCGAAAAGGATGTACCGGCCCCCGACATCAATACCAATGAGCAAACCATGGCATGGATCATGGACACCTACTCCATGCACATGCGCCAGACAGTGACCGCGGTGGTCACTGGAAAGCCGCTCAACATCGGCGGCTCACGAGGGCGGCGCGAGGCCACCGGGCGCGGCATTGGTGTGATGTGTGATGAGGCTTTGCGTTACCTGAATATGCAGCGCGAAGGCTGCCGGGTGATCATCCAGGGCTTTGGCAACGTGGGCTCGAACGCCGCCAAGCTGATGATGGAAAAAGGCTACAAGATCATCGGCGTGGCCGAATACGACGGCGGACTGTATAACCCCAATGGTATCGACGTCCACCTGCTACTCGAATATCGGCAGCGCAACGGCACCGTATTGGGCTTCAAGGGCGCCGAAGCGGTGAATTCTTCCGAGCTGCTGGTTACCGACTGCGAGATCCTCATTCCCGCGGCCACAGAAAACGTGATCACCAGCCGCAACGCGGACCGCATCAAGGCGCGCATCGTTTGTGAAGGCGCCAACGGTCCTACGACGGCTGTTGCAGACGAGATTCTGGCCGACAAGAAGATTTTCATCGTGCCCGACATCCTCGCTAATGCCGGCGGGGTCACGGCCTCCTACTTCGAATGGGTGCAGGATCGCCAGGGGTATTTCTGGAAGGAAGCGGTGGTAAACGAGCAACTGGAAAGCATCCTGGCGGAAAGCTTCGGCGATGTGGTCCGCTACGCCGAAGCGCACAACGTGAACAATCGCATTGCTGCCTACATGTTGGCTATCGATCGGGTGGCGTTCACCATCAAGCAACGCGGTATTTACGCCTGAAGTTGGACCAAACTAACGTGCACCGGGCGCCGAGCCAACCGTCGACGCCTGGTGCATAATGAGAGAAGGCGGACGCGCGCCTTTCCTCAACAGCCGAGTCGATCGTGAACCTGCCAAACTCCATCACGATGAGCCGCATCTGTTGCATTCCCCTGCTCATCTGGATGCTTTCCAGCTATTTCCCGTACCGCGGCCACGGAGAGCAGGAAATCGCCGCTTCCCTGCTATTTATTTTGGCTTCGATCACCGATGGGGTGGATGGCTACCTGGCGCGGAAACGCGGTCAGATCACGACCATGGGCATGTTGCTCGATCCCCTGGCCGATAAGCTGATGATTACGGCGGCCTATGTCTGCCTGGTGCAGTTCAACCCCCATCTGATGAAGGCCTGGATCGCGGTGCTGGTGATTGGCCGCGAGTTTCTTGTCAATGGCCTGCGATCGATCGCCAGCACCGAGGGGTTCACCATCGAAGCAAGCGACCTGGGCAAGCTGAAGACGGTGATCCAGATCGTCTCTGTGGTGGCTGTCATCCTGGCCCACGGTTGGTATGCCTGGCACTTTGGCTGGTTTATTTTGCCGGTGGAGTGGATCGCAATCGCCGCCATCTACTTCATGGTGCTGGTGTCTATCATTTCCGCGGTGGATTACTTTGTGGCTTTCTGGCGCAAGATCGATCACGCTTCCGCTGATCGGCGTTCCCATGCCAGCTTTGTGCTGAGCCGGAGAAAAGATCTCCCCGCCGCCAACAAAGTTGGGTAGGTCGCAGATCCTTTCCTTTCTTCATTACGCGACGCCCCTCTCGAAAGCAACGGATCCCAGGCATTAAGTGGGTGGCCCTGGTTTCGCTCTTGAGACCTGGGTTTCCCCTCGTAATCGGCCGTAGATGGAACACCCAGGTCTCAAAGGCGAGGGCCACCCACTTAATAGGCGATAGTTCAGCGCGCCACCTGAGCCCGAAAAAACTATGCAAATAGTGAGAGAAAAGAGAGAAAAGGGTCTGCCCAATGTCACGGAAAAGCAAAACCCCGGCAAATTGCCGGGGTTTTGCCTACTTTCCAATGTTCTTACGCAGGTACGGCATGCACATGCACCGGCCGGGTCAGCCGCTGCACGAAGTGATAGGGTGGCCAGGGTCCGGAAAGTTGCATATGGCAATCTTTCAATTGCTGGCTGGCGCTTGAATACTTGTTCTGATAGCGCTCGATACCCTTGTGATCAATGAGGTGAGCGATGTCGAGCAGCATTTTGCCGGAATCCATCCGGCGGCAGCTGATCTCTTCATCGAGTGGGCTGAACATACGGTGCATCTGCACCGAGACCGCCCGTGCCTTGGTTTGCCGTTCACGCTGCCGGGTCGCACTCTCCCGTAAGCTGGACAGGTATTCTTTGCCTACCCGGTCCATCGCCACGGGGGCGGCCTGGTCGCGGCAGCAATCATCGAGGAGGACTTTCAGGTGCATCTCCGCCTTACCGCGCAGACGCTCCACATTGGCAAGAAACTGCCGCTGATTGGAGCGAATCGATTTTCTCAATGCTTCATCATCCGCAAATACCGTGCCAAAGCGGAAAGGAAGAACTGTGGAAAGTTTGAAACAGTCGCTGATCACACGTGCGTGTTCGACGGCTGCTTTCTGGTCCAGATTTTCTGAGGGATGATGTTCACTTACGATTACTGCGAGATCACTGGCTGGATAGAGGAAGATCTGATTTCCTGAGATACCCATTACCGATTCCATTGGTATTGGTTTTCGGTGCCGGCTTAGTTCAGGAAACGCCTGCTTTTCACTAATGCAATAGGCATACCATGCCATAGAGAGTCACTCCACACACGCTGACGAGGAAGTCGCCAGCTATTCTTTACTATCCGTGAGGCCTGGAACGACTTCGTAGGGGAGATCTGGCACGTCCGAGAAAAGAGGACTGCACCGAACCGTCTCGTATCCTAGTCCCGGATTTATACGACTGGCAACAGAAACGGCATACCGATGCGGTACAAATTACGTGGTTGCGAAGATTGAATTTGTGGGGTGAACATTCATTCCTGTTATATCAACATTTGATACGAAATGAGCAAATCAGGAACGCGTTAGCAGCAAAGTCACCATCACGATCGTCGCGAGCAGGAGCACAAACATGATGATCGCGATACCGAGCATCCAACTGCGGAGCGAACGCACTTCCTCGAGTAGCTTCCGGCTCTCCTCGATGCTGTTCTCATGAACCATCCGTAAGCGGCTCATTTGCTGTTCGATGCGCTCCAGTTGGAGGGCCTGATTCCTGGCCTGCACTTCCAAATCGCGGCTTCCGTTCTGCAGCCCGGCGATGCCTTTCGTAAGCTCGCCGAGGTCGGGAGTAGATCTGAGGCCTGGATCGAGCAGCGGCAGCAGCCGCGTCAGGTAGGGCAGCAGGACACGCAGCTGCAGCAGGAGTTCCCACATAGAGCGGGGGGCGCCTTTCTGAGTCTTTTCAAGTGCAACGGTGGGCTGACCGGGTTCGGAAGCGGGATCAGAGGTTCGACTCTTGGTCATCTAAGTCACGGCAGGACGGGATCTTTGCCCTCGCTCATGGTACGCAGCTGGGACTTGCGTAGCCAAGCCTTAACCAGCGAGAATAAAGGGTTGCGGTGTCCTTTTTGACATATTCCATTTTTGGGAACCATTCGAGTAATTTCTATGAAAAAAAGAGTTGACCCTCTCTTTCGATCGCGTTAAGTTCTATTTGGCTTGATGAGAGCGCGCCTCTTGGGCATGTAATCTTGGCTTTCCCGCCCTTTCTGTGTGAGCGTCCCGGAACCCGGAACTTCATGAGCCGCAGAGGTCACAGCAGCAGCGCGACATGCATTAGTTAGCATGCGCAACCCGGAGACAGAGGCCGAGCCTGTAGAGAGCGCCTTTGCAAAAGGGTTCCGCGCGAGGAAATTCCACCGGAAGCGTCTATTGGACGCAGGGAATCTTTCCAGTACCGGTTGGACAACAAGAAACCCAGACGAAAAAATTGTTCCCGCAAGAGAGCATTCGCGTCTAACAAATAGAAAATGGACCGACGCCGCGCCGGGCAGACCTTTGCCATCACCAAAAGCGCATATGGACGGTCAAAGGATGAAGGAGAATAAAGATGCGCTCTGATCTTATCTTTGGGGCACTTGCCCACGTTGAGAATCGTTACACACTGTGCCAGCTGGCCTCGAAGGCGACGCGCAAGCTGCACAAGCCCAATACCCGTCTTCAGGACACCACCAATGAGGTTTTAGTCCGCTTCCACCACGAAAGCCCGGCGGCTGCACCCGCCGCAACACCGGAAGCTTCTCGGATCCAGCAGCGCCGCGCGGCTTAAGCGCGGCCTGTTCTGGGCCTTTTCAACCCCTTCCCAAATCGCTCGAACCTGCTTAAACCAGCAAGATTCCTTCCCGATAAACCCCTCCCATAGTTACCCCCGTAGGTGAAAATGACCATTTCCGAGTTGAAAGAAAAGAACATAACCGAGCTAAGCCGCATCGCGCGCACGCTCGAAATTCCCGGGGCCAGCGGGCTCCGCAAGCAGGATCTTATTTTCAAGATCCTTCAGGCCCAGAGCGAAAAAGAAGGCCACATTTTTGCCGAAGGGGTGCTTGAAATACTTCCCGACGGGTACGGCTTTCTTCGTTCGCCTGATTACAACTACCTGCCGGGTCCCGATGACATTTATGTCTCGCCCTCGCAGATCCGTAAATTCGACCTGAAGACTGGCGACACCATCAGCGGCAACGTGCGCCCTCCCCATGAAGGGGAGAAGTATTTTGCCCTGGTCAAAATCGAGGCGATCAATTTTGAGTCTCCTGAGGAGACGCGGAACAAGATCCTGTTCGATAACCTGACCCCGCTCTACCCGCAGGAACGCATCAAGATGGAGACGGTCCACGAGAATACCAGTGGACGGGTCACCGATCTGTTGACCCCGGTGGGCAAAGGCCAACGCGGCTTGATCGTCGCTCCGCCGCGAACCGGCAAGACGATGCTGCTGCAGTCGATTGCGAACTCCGTGACTACGAATCACCCGGAGGTTGCGCTGATCGTGCTGCTGATCGACGAGCGCCCGGAAGAAGTTACGGATATGCAGCGGTCGGTCAAAGGAGAAGTGATCAGCTCCACCTTCGACGAGCCGGCAGCACGCCACGTGCAGGTCGCCGAGATGGTCATTGAAAAGGCCAAGCGCCTGGTCGAACACAAGCGCGATGTGGTTATCCTGCTGGATTCCATTACCCGACTGGCTCGCGCTTACAACACGATCGTTCCGCCGTCGGGCAAGGTGCTGTCGGGAGGTGTCGATTCCAACGCCCTGCAGCGTCCGAAACGGTTCTTTGGTGCGGCTCGCAATATCGAAGAGGGTGGCTCGCTCACCATCATCGCCACGGCCCTGGTGGATACAGGCTCGCGCATGGATGAAGTGATCTTTGAAGAGTTCAAAGGCACCGGCAACATGGAAGTTATCCTGGACCGCAAGCTGGTCGATAAGCGCGTGTTCCCTGCTATCGACATCCAGCGCTCCGGCACCCGTAAGGAAGAGCTGTTGATCCCGAAAGAAGATCTGCAGCGCATCTGGGTTCTGCGTAAAGTGCTCAATCCATTGTCGCCGGTGGAAGCTATGGAATTGCTGGTGGACCGGTTGGGCAAGACCCGTAACAACGCCGAGTTCCTGCTCAAGATGAATTCTCTGTAGTTAAAAGACGGTAAGGGTAGGATTGCGTATCCCACCCTTCGCAAAGAACGCGAGGATGGGGCACCCGTCTCTTGGTGGCGGGGATAGAGCCCAAAAAGCAGCCCGTGAAGGCGTTGCCTTCCTTAGAAGTTGCTATTCTGCAGGGTTCGCGCGCTGTAAGCTGTTAGACGAATGGCCACAGAGTCCCAGCAGCGCAGGAGTGCCGTCGTAGCGCTCGGCGGAGCTATGTTCCTGCTTCTGCTGGCGCTGGCTGCGCTGAATGCTTTCAACCCCCTTCCGTCCTTTCTGCGTCCCCGTGGCACCAGCCAGATCTTCCTGTTCACCGCCCTTTCGGTCATCGCGTTTCTCCTGCTGCTTACCTTGCTTGTCCTACTCTTCCGTAACATCGTGAAGCTACTGGCCGACCAGCGTAGCCGGGTGCTCGGTTCCAGAATTCGAAGCCGGATGCTCGTGGGAGCCCTGCTGCTCTCCTTTGCGCCGGCGGTGTTCATGTTTCTGTTCAGCTTCGGGCTGCTCAATCGGTCCATGGAACGCTGGTTTTCCCAGCCCGCTTCACAGCTGCGCGAAGACTCCACCCGGGTCTCGCTCGAACTTTCTCAATACGCAGCCGCCAATGCCCGGGCGGAGGCCGAATCCCTGGCCAGCTCCCCTAACCTGAGTCACGCTTTGCAGACAGGCGATACAGAAGCTCTGCTGCGGGAGATAGGCAGCCACCGCATCACCCTGGAGGGCGGGTTTGTCGTGGTCTTCCGCAATGGCGCGGCTGTGGGCCAATATCAATTGCCCCGGGATGATGGCCAGGCGATCATTCGTTCCTGGATGGACCAGGCGGTAACCGATGCCCTTCAGGGACGCGAAACCTTAGCCGCGATCGTTCTTCGTGCCGCCCAGCGTAGCGACGTTCCCATGCTGGTGACGGGAAAGGATGAATACGTACTAGGCCAGGCCAGCACCGGGGACGGAGGCATCGTGGTCGCTGCCCTGCCCCTGCCTTCCGGGCTCAGCGCTACGGTCCAGGACATCCGCTCCGGCGCGCGGGATTACGAGATCCTCTATCGCGATCGCCGACGCATCCGCACCACTTACCTGCTGCTGCTGTTTCTGTTGACCACGCTGGTATTTTTCGCCAGCAGCTGGCTGGCGCTCTTCCTTTCCAAACAGGTGACCAGGCCGGTGGAGGCTCTGGCGGACGCTATGGACGCGGTGGCGGCCGGCCATTACGCTCACCGGGTCAAGGTCGCGGCGACGGAAGAGCTTGGGAGAACTGGTGCGCTCGTTCAATCGCATGGCAGAGGATCTGGAAGAGAGCCGCGCCCTGGCGGAAACCTCCACTACCCAGCTCTCAGCTGCCAACCGGGCTTTGGAAGAACGCCGCAGCGAACTGGAAACGGTGCTGGAGACGATTCCCAGCGCAGTGGTCACGCTGGATCCGGAGATGTGCGTTCTGCAGGCGAACCGAGCCTCGCGTAACCTGCTGAGCCCGCGCGATCACCGCGACCTCTCCGGTATGCCGCTGGAGTCGATTTTGCCGCGTGATATCGCCGACGAGCTGATCGTGCTTTTACGCCGAAGCAAACGCATGGGTCTGGCGGCGACGGAAATCGAGTTACCTGGTCCCCGCGGGCCCCTTAACGTAACCGCGACTATTGCTCGTCTGGAACTGAGCAAGGATCGCGAAGGATGCATTTTGGTCCTGGAGGACGTCACCGACTTCCTCCATGCGCAGCGCCAGGTGGCATGGAAAGAGGTCGCCCAGCGGGTGGCCCATGAAATAAAAAACCCACTCACCCCGATTGCTCTTTCCGCGGAGCGGATCCGCAAGCATGTCGATCGCCCCATGGCGGATTCAGACAGCGTGATCCGGAAGTGTAGCGATGTGATTCTGGGTTCGGTACAGACCATGCGCAGGCTGGTCGACCAGTTCGCATCGCTGGCGCAGTTCCCTACTTCGCGGCCCCAGGTCTGCGACCTGAACTCCATCGTGGAGAGCGCGCTGGCGTTATTCGCAGGGAGAATTCAGCACATTCGTGTGGTGAAGCTTTTGGGAAGTGGGATTCCCCCGGTCTTTGCCGATCCGGAGTCGCTAAAACGGGCCCTGGCCAACCTGATCGACAATGCTGCCGAAGCAATGCAAAGCAGCCTGCTGCGTGAACTGACCATCGAGACCGGGCTGATCGAAGGGCACACCATGGCGGAGATCGCGGTTTCCGACACCGGTCACGGTCTGAACGACGAGATGCGGGAACGCCTGTTCCTGCCCTACTTCTCGACCAAGCAGCGGGGTACCGGCCTGGGACTGGCCATCGCCTCGAAAATCATCCAGGAACACAGCGGGGCTATTCGCGCCGAACAAAACACTCCTACAGGCGCGCGATTCATCATTGAACTGCCGCTGGCCGAGACCAAGAGCTCGCAGGAAGCAGCCTTGGCCGGGGCTAACGGCAGGCCCGCGTCATGAACCACATCCTGATTGTCGATGACGAGGCGGAGATCCGGGAATCGCTGGGGGAAATCCTCAAGGAAGACGGGTATGCCGTCACCAGCACAGCCTCTGCTTCGGAGGCCATGGTGTTGCTGCGCGATGCTTCCTATGACGTGATGCTGCTGGATATATGGCTTCCTGATCGAGACGGACTGGATGTGCTGACTGAGATCCGTTCGCTGGCCAACGAGAGCACCCCGGAAGTGATCATCATTTCGGGCCACGGCACCATCGAAACAGCGGTGCGAGCTACCAAGCTGGGCGCTTTCGATTTTCTGGAGAAGCCGCTATCGATCGATCGCACGCTGATCCTGCTGAAGAACGCCGTAGAGGCGCGGCGGCTGCGCAGCGAGAACCAGGAGTTCAAGCGCCAATTGCTGATGCACGTGCCCATCACGGGCGAGAGTGTGTCCATCAAGGCCTTGCGGCAGCAGATCAAGCTGATGGCCCCTACGAACGGACGGGTGCTTATCTATGGGGAATCCGGTTCGGGCAAGGAGCTCATTGCTCGTGCTATTCACAGCGAGAGTTTGCGCAGCGACCGGGTGTTTGTGGAGTTGAATTGCGCCGCGATTCCGGAGGACTACATCGAAAGCGAGATCTTCGGTTACCGCCACAGTGCTATTCCTAATGGGCCGGTCGAAAAGCGCGGGACCTTCGAGCGGGCGGATAACGGCACGCTGTTTCTCGATGAAGTTGGGGATATGAGCCTGAAGATGCAGGCCAAGGTACTGCGTGCGTTAGATGAGCAGCGTTTTACTCCGGTGGGTGGGACGCAGACGATCCAGGTCGACGTCCGCGTCATTGCGGCTACGAACAAAGACCTGGAAGAAGAAATCGCCAAGGGGAATTTCCGCGAGGATTTTTTCTATCGCCTGAATGTCATTCCGTTTTATGTTCCGCCATTGCGGGACCGGAAGGAAGATATCCCGCTGCTGGTGCGGGAGTTTTTGCTGGAGTTCGGACGGCAGTATGGCCGTCCGCGTATCGAGATGAGCGACGAGGCCGTTACCGTGCTCAAGCAATACCATTGGCCGGGGAATGTGCGCGAGTTGAGGAACGTGATCGAGCGGGTGATGATTCTGAATCCGCAGACGATTCGGATTGAGCGCAAGCACCTGCCAATGCTGGTGTTTCGCGGCAACAGCCGCAAGGGTGAGGAATTCAGTACCCTGCATCAGGCGCGCGAGGCTTACGAGCGCGATTACATTTTGAAAAAGATTGATGAATGCCACGGGAATGTAAGCCGAGCCGCGGAGGCTCTGGGACTGGAGCGTAGTCACCTGTACCGCAAGATGAAGAGCCTCGGCATTAGTGTGCGCGAGTAGAACGCGGTTGCAATTGTGGGAGGCGCCGATGGCGAAGGTTTCTCGTTTTATTTATGCATTTGTGTTTTTGCTTGTTGCCATCACTGCCGGTGGGCAGGAGATTGCGGGGAATCAACCGCCGCTGTGGAGCACCAAGCCCGATGTTGCCGCCTTTGAGAAGATGGAAGATGGCCGCCTGACGGCAGCGCAGGCTGCAGTCGATCAAGTCGTTTCCGTTAAGGGGCCACGGACGATCGAGAACACCCTCGCACCATACGACGAAGCGATTCGACAGCTGAACGCGGCAATTTATTTTTCCAGTTTGATGCAGCAAGTGCATCCGGACGCGGCCTTTCGCGACCACGCAACGGCAATGACCACCAAGGTGAGCAGTGCGCAGACGGCGCTTTCGCTGAATCGTGAGGTTTACCAGGCGCTAGCCAGTCTCCACCTGGGGGATGCAGACGCGGCAACTCGCTATTATGTGCAGCGGCAATTACTGGAGTTTCGGCTGGCAGGGGTGGACAAGGATGATGCGACGCGGACGCGGCTCAAGAAGCTGAGCCAGCAACTGGTCGAAGATCAGTCGATGTTCGACCGCAATATTTCAGATGACGGAAGGACCGTCGAGATCGCGGATGCTTCCGCGTTGGATGGCCTGCCACAGGATTACATCGATAAGCACAAAGCGGACCCTGATGGAAAAATTCACATCCCCGCCAACGAACCTAACGCCTATCCGATTCTGACATTCGCAAAAAGCGAAGACCTCCGGCACCGTATGTGGGAAGCCTTCTGGACCCGAGCCTATCCCAAGAACCGTGACGTGCTCATGGATATGATGCAGACGCGGTATAAATCGCGACGCTGCTCGGCTACTCCTCGTGGGCGGATTACAACGCAGCGGACAAGATGATCGAAAATGGGCACAACATTCAAAAGTTCCTGGAACAGCTGGATGCAGCAACACGTCCCTTGGCGGAACGCGAGCTCGCCATGTCGTTGGCAGAGGAGCGCAAAACAAGCCCCGAAGCATCGGAGATGCCCACCTATAACCGCTTCTGGATTTCGGAACTGGTGCGACGGTCGCAGTACAACTTCGACTCGCAAAGTGTTCGCCCTTACCTGCCTTACCAGCAGGTGAAGCAGGGGATCCTGGATACGGCGGCAACGCTTTTCCATGTCAGCTTTCGCCAGGAACTGAATGCACCGGCGTGGGACCCCGCGGTTGAAACCTGGGATGTGATCGATCACGGCAAGACGATTGGCCGGCTGTATCTCGATATGCACGCCCGGCCGGGCAAGTATAGCCATGCGGAGATGGCGCCGGTACTGGATGGAGTTCGCGGTAAGCAACTGCCGGAAGCGGCCCTGGTTTGCAATTTTCCTGAGCCTACGTCCACCGATCCCGGGCTGATGCAATATACGGACGTGGTGACCTTCTTTCATGAGTTCGGCCACCTGATGCACCACATCCTCGGCGGCCAACAGCAGTGGGCGGGAATCAGTGGCATCAGCATGGAATCGGATTTCGTAGAGGCCCCTTCGCAAATGCTCGAGGAGTGGATGCACAGCCCCCAGGTGCTGGCCACCTTCGCGCACCATTACAAGACGGGCGAGCCGATTCCCGCGGAACTGGTAACGCGCATGAATCGAGCGTCGGCATTTGGACGCGCAAACTCTGTTGCGCTGCAGACCGCATTCTCTGCGATTTCCTACGATATCTATAAGGACAAGCCAGAGAAGGTTGATCTGGATGCGGTTTTTCCCGAGGACTTGCGGCATTACACTCTCTGGGTTCCTACTGCCGGGGACGCACACTCGTATACATCCTTCGATCACCTGGCGGGTTACTCTTCCGCCTATTACACCTACATGTGGGACAAGGTGATTGCGGAGGATTTCTTTCAGCAATTCAATCAACAAAATCTGCTCGCTGGTGAGGCTCCCATGCGCTACCGGCGGACGGTCTTGGAGCCTGGCGGATCTATGTCTGCCAATGATTTGGTGAAGAACTTCCTCGGCCGCCCGCAAAACATGGCCGCTTTCCAACGTTGGCTGGGTGAGGAGTTTGAGAGCACACCCGGTAGCAAGTAGGGCGAAAAGTTTCCGAAGAGTGCGACGATTCCCGCACTTTAGGGTGCACCGGCCGCCCCGAGGTAATCCCTGCCGGTGATGTTTCGCAAGCTCGCGGTGGGAGATACGCTGTCACCACGATGCTGACAGAAGCCAGCGGCGATGTGAAGGTGATCAGCGTTCTACTTGTTTCGATCGCTTTGGTCGCGCTGGTCGCTTTGGGAGTCTTCATCGGCGTGCATGCATTTCTGGCTGGTGTTGGGCACTATGCTCCGTGGGAGCAAATTTGGGCTGGCTGATTCGGCCTCAAGACTGTGTATCGCGTCGCTTTAAATAGCACTGTGTCGGTGACCTAAGGTGCTGGTCTCGAATGAGTGACGAGCCCTTGGTTACGGAATAGAGGAAAAGACAGACCTTTGATGGGGCTTCGCCCCGTCTTTATTGACCCACGTACGCTGGTGCGAACATGGGGCACCCGTTCAGAGTGGCGTGAGTGAAAGAGTGGATTACCAAGACACTTCTTTCATCCCAGAGGGTTAGAGTTTTTGCGGCTTCTGTCTGGGCTGACTGGTTTCTGGCTTGGCTTCCGCAAGGTCTTCAAGTTGTTTGCGCCAATCAAGGGAGTCGACAAAGTACCTCGACTCACGCCAGTTCTCTTCCACTATGACATGCAACTCAAGATAAACCCTGGTGCCCAACAAGGACTCGATCTCCTTGCGGGCAGCCGAACCGATGCTCTTGAGTTTTGTTCCGCCTTTGCCTATCAAGATCGCTTTTTGCCCGGAACGCTCACAGTAGATGACCGCAGAAATTCGCGTCAGAGGAGATTTTTGACCGGGCTCCGGCTCCTCAAAGCGCTCCACCACCACCGCAGAGGCATAGGGAACCTCTTCCCCGGTCTCGAGCAAAATGCGCTCGCGAATCAGCTCCGCAACCAGAAAACGCTCCGGCTGATCCGTGAACTGGTCCTTGGGAAAGTACCGCTCACCCTTGGGGAGATACTCCACTAACTTGGTGAGCAAAGTGTCCAAACCATCCTTCTTGGTGGCGGAGATGGGGATCACTTCGGCGAAAGGATACATCGCCGTGAATCGTTCGATGAGAGGCAGAAGCTTGGAGCGCAGTACCAGGTCGATTTTGTTGATTACGAGAAATACCGGGCAATCCAGCTTCTGAATCAACTGCATGACAAACGCGTCTTCACTGCTCTCCCGTTCAGCCCGCGCGGACAGCTTCTTTCCGGGCAAAGGAGGCTCACTGTAGCGCCCAGCATCCACCATCAGGATGACGATGTCCCGGCTCTCCAGAGCCTCATACACTTCCTGCATCATGCGCCGGTCCAGTTGAGAACCCGGCCGATGCACCCCAGGGGTGTCGACAAAAACGATCTGAGCCGCACTCTTGCCCTTGCGCGCCGGCACTTCGACGATGCCCTGAATGCGGTTGCGTGTGGTTTGGGGCTTGTTGGAGACAATGGCGATCTTCTCGCCGATCAGCGCGTTCAACAGCGTCGACTTACCTGCGTTGGGACGGCCGAGAATGGAAACAAAACCGGATCGCACACTTAAGTGTAGCCCTGATTAACGATCTGGACTTTCGATGGCCGAGACGCGGACGCGTTCGATCCGACGGTCTGTCGATGCCACCACTTCGAAACGCAAAGAGTCAGCAACGATCACCTCGCCGGGCAGAGGGATGCGCCCGGCAATCTCGCTCACCAGCCCACCAACGGTCGCGGCATGATATTCCTGGGCCACCTGGTAGGCTCCGTTCAAGAGGTCTTCCAGGCGCGCCAGCTCAAGATTTCCTGAAACCAGCCAGGTGCCGCCGGCCTCATGCATGGGAGCATCCTGCTCACTGTCATACTCGTGCTCGTCACTGATGCGGCCGACGATTTCTTCCAGCAGATCTTCAATGCTCACCAGGCCGGCCACACCGCCGTATTCGTCAATCACAATGCGCATGTGCTGCTTCTCGCGCTGCATCTCGCGCAGCAGTTCGTTGACCCGCTTGGTTTCCGGCACCAGCGCCGCCGGCCTCTGAATGCTGGCTACCGTCTGCGTGCGGGCGGCATCGTCGGCGATATGCAGCAGATCATGGGCGAAGGCGATGCCGGTCACGTGATCCAACGACCCTTTGAACACCGGCACGCGGGAGTACGGATACTTCTTCAGCCCGGAGATAAACGCTTCCAGAGTCATGTCTCCAGGCACCGCGAACACATGCGGCCGCGGCGTCATCACGTCACGCACCACCTTGTCGCCAAACTCGACCGCCGATCGCACCAGATCACGGTCTCCCTCTTCGATGATTCCCTCTTCCTGTCCGGCTTCGATCAGAGCCTCGACCGCGGCCTCGCTTGGATCTTCCTCCACATCCCCGGGCCGGGGTTCCGCCAGGGCGGCGATCGAAAGCAGAAAGGACAGCAACAGGGTCACGGGCAGAACAAGGTAAAAGAGTAGCCGGACGAGCGGGGTAAGACGCACCACCCAAAGCCCCGCCGTGCGGGTGAAAAAGACGAAGGGAAGAAACTGATTGAAAATGACAATGACCAGCACCGCACCCAGTAGCGCCTGTGCCCCCTCGGCGATGGTGGGTCGGGCGCCGGCGTTGGCGGCGAAGAGCAGAACCCCGAAGTACAGCGCCAGCGATGCCAGCGAGCACTGACTCAGCACCGCGGCAGACAACGCGATCCGTTCCCGGCTAAATCCTAGCCGCGGTTCGACCCGCGATTCCCAGACGTCGATGTTTTCCTGGAATTCCCCGGAAAGAAACTTCCCCATCTCCGCGTAGAGGCGGACGATGTAAGACGAGAGAGTCAGGACTACCAGCAGAATGGCGATAACGAGGCCGGACACAAGGGTCATGATGAGCGACCCCGCCGCTGAGGCGCACGCTCAACCAGCCCGGCCGGCAAATCGAACTGCTTGCGCAACAGGGTTTCCCGGCGACGCATCTGCCCCTTATCGCGTTCGATGATCGTAACCGGCCAGGTGCAGCAGGCCATGCAGGATCAATAGCTTAACTTCCATCTGTAAGGTGTGTCCGTGGTCCGCCGCCTGGACGGAAGCTGTTTCGAGCGAGATGGCGAGATCTCCGCCACCGTGCGCTGTCTCGGCTAAGGCCGGAAACGAGAGCACGTCGGTAGGCTTGTCCTTGCCCCGAAACTGAAGATTCAATGCGCGTAATTGTTCATCTCCCGTCAGAAGGACGGAGAACTCGCCGGTCAGGCCCAGAACCTTGATCGCACTGGCCAGGAACCGGTTCAGATCACGCTTACCGAGAGCAGAGGCGGCCGGTAAGGTCTTTGCTCGGGCAGCTTCGATGACGATCATCTTGCCATGCCCTCGGCGACTCGCAAAACGAGGCACAGAGTGCAAGGTTATTGTATGTCACGTCTCTTACTGCGGTTTCGCCGCCGATTTCGCCGGCGCCCCTTCGCGCAGGTTGAGCGGCAGTTCCCTCTGCGCCCGCCCAAAGCTGTCGTAGGCGCGGATGACGCGCTGTACCAGGTGATGGCGGACGACATCGCCATCTTCGAAGTGGCAGAAGCGAATGCCATCCACACCTCGCAGGATCTCAATTGCCTCGACCAATCCACTCTTCTTGGGGTTGGGCAAATCGATCTGGGTGACATCGCCGGTGATGACCGCTTTGGAATTGCTGCCCAGGCGGGTAAGAAACATCTTCATCTGCTCGCTGGTGGTGTTCTGAGCCTCGTCCATGATGATGAAGGCGTCATTGAGCGTACGCCCGCGCATAAAGGCCAAGGGAGCGACTTCGATCACGTTCCGCTCCAGCATTTTGTCGACCCGGTCCTGCTCCAGCAGGTCATACAGTGCGTCGTAGAGGGGGCGAAGATAGGGGTCTACCTTTTCCTGCAGGGTTCCAGGCAAAAAGCCGAGGCGCTCGCCTGCTTCGACTGCGGGCCTGACCAGGATAATGCGGCTCACCTTCTTGGCCAGCAAGGCCGAGGCTGCCATGGCCACCGCGAGGTAGGTCTTGCCGGTGCCGGCCGGACCCACGCCGAAGACCATATCGCAGTCCTCAATGGCTTCGAAATAGCGCCTCTGGTTGATGGAGCGTGGCTGAACCATACGCTTGATGCCCGCGGAGCGCTGTTTGCCGCTCTCGACCAATCCCCGTAAAGTTACCGCTGGATCCGCGGTGACCAGCTTGAGCATTCCGTGCAACTCGCCGTTGCAAAGCAGGGTACCGTTTCGCCGTAAGTGCTCATAATCGGCAAAAACCCTTTCAAACCGGGCAATTGCCTCAGGCGAGCCCTCTACATGGAGGGCATCGGAACGCAAGTCAATGCGTACGTGGAGATTTTGCTCAAGGAGCCTGAGATTTTCATCGCGAGTCCCGAAAAGGGGCTCCAGGTTGGGCGTGATTTCCAGCGCTTTTTTCATCAAGCGGAGAAATAACCTCCTGTCAGATCCTCACGGACCGACATGATTGTTGGGATGGTTGCGGGGAGCAGCAGGCCAGGAAACTGCGCTTGCGTCGTATGCTTAGCCGGGTTGGCGATAATCACCAGATATTTCCCGAGGATGCGCACAGAGTAGCGTTTGCCGGTGGCGGCGTCAACGCCTATTCCATGAATTCTCTAACCTATTGGATGCACCGGCGTGCCTGTGCGGCGTGGAGATTGACCCCCGCCGTCAAAGCCCGTAAACTTAGAGTTTGCGGGCGTGGGCTACTTCTTCCGCCTGCTTCCAGTTTCAAGAAAGCTAAGGGTTTACCATGGCAAATCATGTGTCGGCGCTGAAGCGCGCCCGTCAGACAGTCAAGCGTACCGCGGTCAATCGCTCCAATAAGAGTCACGTTCGCAAGTCTCTCCGCGCACTGCGCGAGGCTATTACCAAAGGGGATTCCTCCGCGGTTACCGAGCAGTACGGCAAGACCGTGTCGGCTCTCGATAAGAGTGTGCAGAAGGGTGTACTCCACAAGAACACCGCCTCCCGGTACAAGAGCCGCCTGCACGCGCGGGTGAAAGCTTTGACGCATAAAGCTTCGTAACGGTTGGTGGGCTGCAAACCGCCTGGGAAGCATCCACCAGGGTAACGCCCTCATTTTGTTTCGGGAGCGTTTTGAGCGGGTTTGAAAACCCGCTCCCCCAGACTAAAGTCCGGGGCTGGCACCGACGGATTGGCCCGCAGGCCGGTCTTACTTCTTCTTAGATGCCTGCAGTACGGGATTGTCTTTCGGCGGGGCTGCCGGGACCTTGTAGATCTCGATCGCTCCATCGTGCAGAACTGCCAGATGCTCCCCGTCATCAGACAGGGCGAAGTTTTGTCCCGCAGTCAGGACGGGCGACGCGGCCGTCGACATCAAAAGAATGCCAGTTGCGCAGTCAAAGACCTGAATAACCTGCTCACGCACATCTTCATCGTTGAGAGAGTCAGCCAAATCAATCAAGTGGTTGACGTGCAGCAGACTCACGGCAAAGCGACCGCCGGAGCGCGCATAAGCGAACGTGGGCCATACCAGATGACCCTCGCGACGCCCGTTCCATAGCTTCTTTCCGTCTGTGGTCCAGGCATCGAGAAACACATCCTGCGACTTGGGACCGCAGCTCTCAATCATCAGTGCGTTCCGGTTGAGGAAATTCTCGTGCGGGGTGCAGGTGGAAGCCACTTTGCCCAAAACTACAGACTGACCCTGAAAGGGAGTGAAGCGAATCAGGTACTGGTCCTGATCCTTGTCCTGAGCCACACCCACGTAGCCAGTGGAAGTGATCGGCAGATGAATGGGCGTCTCCGTTCGCAGCGCAGCCAACACCTCTCGTGAATCAATCTTCATCAAGGTGATCTGTGTATCCTCGGATGGTGGCGGCTCTCCATACTGCACCGCCTGCGCTTCCAGCTTTTCGTGCTGCTCCGGAGTGTGGCGCTCAAACTCGTGCTCGACCACCAGGATCCGGCCATCCGGCGATACTTCCGTTTCGTGTACCGGAGTCGCTACTTCCACAAAAGGGTGCAGCTTCAACGATCCGTTGGTCACCAGGTATGTATTTCCCTGGCGGATGAGAAAATTGCCCTCGCCCAGTGGCCACAGATATCTTGAACGGTCACGCATCCGCCACTCGGCAGATTCGAGCACTTTTCCGTCTGGAAGTGCCAGCGTCACGGCCTTGATGATCTGGTCCGTATCGGACCGGCCGGGTCTCCCCTCTCGCCGCATCAACCGCGGCTGGTGGAAGGTGAAGAGCAGATGCTGAGCATCGATAAAATCGAGCGAACTAAAAGCTTTTCCCGACAACATATAGAGCGAGCCTGGGGGCCGATATCCCAATGGCTCGACCGGAATGCGTTCTTCGGGAGTAGGGCCGGCGGGCTCTTTGCTGTGCGACCAGCCAGTGAGGGACGCCACGGCCAGCCAAAAGACAAGCAGGGCAACGACAGGCGGGACAACGCGGGTGGGCATACGATACACGCTTACTTTGAGTGTAGAACGTATTTGGCAGGCTGCTCAGGGACTCACAGATCCATTGCGTATTGCGCGCCGGCCAAGGGGGAGACCCTGGGTCGAGGTTCGCTGGCCAGCTGCATCACCAACCGCTCCAGCACGAGCCGTTTATCCGGCGGAGAAGAGCGCAATTCAAGATCCGCGTTGGCTATCAGGCGAAGCTTTTGCGTGAGCTCCCGCCGTGAGCTGTAACGCCGCGCCTGGCGAATCAGGTCCTCGGCGGCAAAGGGCGGCATACGAAAACCTTGCCAGAGCGCCTGCCAGATGGCGCGCGAGTCGCGCACGTTTTTCTCCAGGATGACGATCATCTGGCGAAAGGTTCGCGCCAGCATGTAGAGGTGGCCGATGGCTGAGTCTTCGCCCCCATCGGAGGCGTTCAGCAGACCGTGCAGCAAGGCAAGCGCGCGTGGTTTATCGCGCGCGGAAATGGCGTCGGTCAGCTCATAAAGAGAACGCTGCTTGGCCGCCAGCACCATGGTCTCCACATCGCCCAGGGTGATGCGCTTGCGGTCAGAAGCATAGAGCATCAGCTTTTCCAGCTCGCTCGAAATGAGCATCATATCCGCACCCAGGGCATCGGCGAGTTCTCTCGCCGCATCGGGATCGAACTTCATCTCCCGGCTCTCCGCGGTCGCTAACAGCCAGCGCACGGCATCCGCTTCGTCTACCCGGGCGAGCTCTACCACGCCGCAATCGTCGCCCAGGGTTTCCCGGATGCGTTCAAAGCGCTCCTTATCCTGCAGGTCCATCCGCCTCAGATCGGCGGGAATCCGCAGGTGGTCGGCGACAAAAATGAGCACCGCCTGGGGATTAGGAGAACGGAAGTAGTCTTTCAGGGCGGCAAACTCTTCCTTCTTGGCGCCTCGGGTGTACAGGTTTTTCAGGTTCCTGACGAAGATGACCTGAAACGGGGCCATCAGCGAGGGTGTACGAGCAAGGTCCAGCACATGGAAAATGCTGGTCTCGGCCAGATCCAGGTCGCTCAACGAAAACTCGCGCAGGGTGGGGTCGATCAGCGAATCGATCGCCACCCGGCGGCAGCGCTCGTAGAGGTAGATTTCATCGCCCGCGAAAACATAACCGGGCCGCAACCGACCGGCTTTCACTTCGGCTACAAAACGGTCCGAAGCAGCGAAGCTGCGGAGTTTGCTTACATCATCCGTAGGCATTTAGAAGGATTCCAGGATATCGCTCACCAGGGCCTGCGCAAAGTCCCGCGAGAGCCGTTGGACGGCAGGCGAATCTTCCTGGATAAAGCTGGCCACATCCGCGGTGGTCTCAAACTGCTCGTGGAACAAGTAGTTGTTGTGCTGGTAAAGAACGCGCTGGTCGCGGTCGGTCACCAGGACATTTACGTTGATGGTAATCAGAAAGCTGGAGGTGGAACTGGTGGTCTGTCCCGTGGTTGCGGCCGCCGTCGTCTGGGTCCGGTAGGTCAGGGGCTGGACGGATTCCGACAGGATGGTCCCACTGACGGTTGCGTCCGCGTCCTCGCTCGAGGCAGGAGTAACGTGCAGGCGGGTGCGGTCGGTAAACTCGTGCACCACCGCCTGCGTCATGGGGACCTCGGTGTGGTAAAACTGCGACTTGTTTTTGAAGATGGGAACGGCCAGGGTGTGCACGGTATCCGGCATGTGAGCGGCGGAGCCAAGGGTGTGATATCCGCAACCGGCGAGGGAAGCAACTGCAAATAGCAAAACCAAACGACCGCGCATGCTGTGGCTATTGTCGCATCTGGATTTGCCGGGCGGTGAAAAGGCAAGGGCCTCCGAAAACATTTCCAAGAAGGAGCATCCACACAGAGATCTCTCCACTACGCTACGCTTCGGTCGAGATGACAAAGGGGAGGCGGCGCTTCCAGAGAGAGTAGTTGCTGAACAAGGGGAGGGTAGCGCTTCCAGAGAAAGCAGTTCGGCAAGGGGAGTCTTCCATCTGCAATCTCGAGAAGCACCCCTCTCATGAGAAGCGTAGCGGTCCCCGCTTCCGAAGAGAAGTGGGGCATCAGTTTGTTTCCGCAGAAGCAGACTAGGCTGGGGAAGGCTGGCTTTCGCCACCAAACCCCGGCGCGCGTCCTGGCTCCGGCTTGATGACATGCTGCACATCGCCACCAGGGCTGCCGGGAGGCGGTCCGAGCGGAGGTAGAGGAGGCAATTCCTCGCCCGCGATAATCATGCGGATGTCGTTCGCATCCAGGGTCTCGCGATCAAGTAAGGCCTGCGCCATGCGGTGCATAGTGTCCTTGTGGTCGCCCAGGATGGAGTAGGCCGACTTGTAAGCCTCATCCACCAAGCTGCGCACTTCGGCGTCAATCTGACGAGCGGTTTCCTCGGAGAAGTCGCGGTGTTGCGCGATCTCACGGCCAAGGAAAATCTGCTCTTCCTTCTTGCCGAAGGTCAGCGGGCCCATGCGACTCATGCCATACTCGCAAACCATCTTCCGTGCCAGATCCGTAGCCCGCTCGATGTCGTTGCCGGCACCGGTGGTCTTGCGGTTCATGAAAATTTCCTCAGCACAGCGACCGCCCATCAAAATGGCCAGCTGGGTTTCAAGGTAATCCTTGGTGACGGTGTGCTTGTCTTCTTCCGGCAACTGCATGGTCACGCCCAGAGCCATCCCACGGGGGATGATGGTGACCTTATGCAGCGGGTCGGCATGATCGCGCATAGCCGCCACCAGGACGTGTCCCGCTTCGTGGTAGGCCGTGTCGCGCTTGTCGTCCTCGGAAAGGAGCATCGACTTGCGCTCCGCGCCCATCATGACCTTGTCCTTGGCCAGCTCAAAGTCGAACTGGTGGACTGCTTTGCGGTTGGCACGGGCCGCGTTCAGCGCTGCCTCGTTGACCATGTTGGCCAGATCGGCGCCGGAAAAGCCCGGGGTGCCACGAGCCAGAATCCGCAGATCGACATCTTCTGCCAAAGGAACTTTCTTGGCATGCACGCGGAGCACTTCCTCACGCCCACGTACATCGGGACGGCCGACGACCACACGGCGGTCGAAACGGCCTGGGCGCAGCAGCGCAGGGTCAAGCACGTCGGGACGGTTGGTAGCGGCAATTAGAATGACGCCGTCGTTGGATTCAAACCCGTCCATCTCCACCAACAACTGATTGAGTGTCTGTTCGCGCTCATCGTGCCCGCCACCCAGACCGGCACCACGGTGACGTCCCACGGCATCGATTTCGTCGATGAAGATAATGCAGGGAGCGTTTTTCTTTCCCTGCTCGAACAAATCGCGTACCCGGCTTGCGCCGACGCCAACGAACATCTCAACGAAGTCGGAACCGGAAATAGAGAAGAAGGGCACGTTGGCCTCGCCGGCAACTGCCCGAGCCAGCAGGGTTTTGCCTGTGCCCGGAGGTCCAACCAGCAGCACACCCTTGGGGATGCGGCCGCCCAGCTTCTGGAACTTCTGTGCTTCACGCAGAAACTCAATGATCTCCTTCAGTTCTTCCTTGGCCTCATCCACACCGGCCACGTCTTTGAAGGTGATTTTCTTCTGCTGCATGGAAAGCAGCCGGGCCCGGCTCTTGCCAAACGATAACGCTTTATTCCCCCCGCTCTGCATTTGCCGCAACATGAAGAACCATAGCGCCGCGATCACGATGATGGGAGCGAAGTTAAGCAGGATCGGGAGCCAGGAATTGCCCTGCGTGTCCTTGATGGTGATGACGACATGATTTTCTTCGAGGATCTTGAACATGTCCGGGTAGTTGGCCGGCACGGTGGTGTGAAAGGCCTCCCGATCACTGGCATAGTGACCGTGAACCTCACTGTTGATGACGGTCACATCACTGATCTTGCCTTGCTGGCCATCCTGCATGAACTGAGAGAACGAAATCTCCCGGTCATGACTCATGCCAGTGCTCTTTTGGACAATCTGCCACAGAAGAACCAGGCAAGCCAGGATGAAGACCCAGAAGATAATTGTCTTGACCGTCGAATTCACGAAAAACCCTCTTTCTACTGCGTCTCACTCAAGAGAACGGACCATTCAGGGCGAAAACCTTGCGCTTCACCGGGAACGTTCTTTGCAGCCCTTATAGCTATTAGACGACAGTAACCTGCCGATGTATTCCTAAAGACTTTGAGGGTGTTGGATGCGACCAATACATCCTACGCATATCCCACCTGTTCAGTTCCCTTTAACATTCTACTCCGCCGAAGCCGTAAACGGCTGCCAAACCGCCACAGGTTCTGTCCGAAGTTTTGCTTCCCCGGGTACTGACTCTCAGGTAACCGCAGTAAACAGAAATCCGGGTGCATCCACGTCCGCACCGCGCATCCAGACGATTTTTCCCTCGGACTCGACGACCGGCCAGTTTTTTCGCTCCGCACCCAGCACGCGGAGACGGTCCAGCACTTCTGCAACTTTTTTGGGAGCTCGACTGTGCCTTAGTGTGACCCGATCCCCCGCCCGCCAGGGCCGCAACATCGCTTGGACGGACGGGGAGCCGGCCGTGGCGGACTCGCCACGCAGATGCAAGCCGTACTCAGGAGCGACAATTTCACCCGGAATGAGAAAAGCATGCTCCAGGCCAGGGGCAGTTGGGGAGGAAGTGCGCGTCAAGCGAATTTCCCTCAAGCTGCGTTCGACGGTGATGCCGCCCGGAAGGTCGAATTTTCCGCCGCCCCGGCCGCCCTCGGACTGGGCCATCGCCAGCAGCTGTTCGGTGTGCTCGAAGTTGAGCCTCGCACCCAGCCGTCGGGCGGCCGCTCGCAATACCCGGCGGGCGGCCGCCGGATGCAGATCGCGCAACCGGGCATGCTCCATGGCTACCGCTTCTGCTTCTGGATGAGTGCTGGAGGAACGGCCTCCACCCCTGGCAGGCTTCCCCGGCAGCAACAAGAGGGGCAGAAGGCGATTCAATTCACCCTGCCAGTAGGCCTCTTCGTCGGCGGAGATCGTCGCTAAACGGGCCAGTTGGGCAGCGATCTGCGGATTAAACGTGTGCAGCAAGGGCAATAACTGCAAGCGGATGCGGTTACGGGTATGGGCCAGGTCCTGGTTACTGGCGTCTTCCCGCCAGGGCTGCCGTAGTTGCAGCAGCCATTCTTCGATGGCGGCACGCGGGGTTTCGAGGAAAGGGCGCAGGATACTTCCCTTTTCGACGGCGACGACTGGATGGATGCCGCTCAAGCCTTCGGTCCAGGCCCCTCGCAGGAGCTTGTGCAGCACGGTTTCCGCCTGGTCGTCCAAGGTGTGCGCGGTGGCGACGGCATCGATTCGCTCGTCGGCGATCAACTGCCGGAAAAATGCGTAGCGCAGGTTTCGGGCAGCCTCCTCCAACGTCTCGTGCCGGGTCGCAGCCGCGGAGACTGCGTCGGTGCGATGGAGGTGGAAGGGCAGGTTGTAGGTTGCGGCGAGCGCGGCTACGAATGCGGATTCTTCCTCAGAAGCCTCGCGAATGCCGTGGTGGACGTGCACTACGGAAAGTACGATGCCTAGCTTTGGTCGATGCTCGAGTAAGCAGCGCAGCAGGGCGACGGAGTCGGCGCCCCCGGAGACGGCAATGCCGATCCGTTGTCCGGGATGAAAAAGATTGCTGCGGAGAGTAAGCGCCATTCCGGCTATGTTAGACATTTCCACGAAGGAGCATCCAACTGCAACCTCCAAACATTGAGTGGGTGGGGGGATAACGCAAAAGCTGAATAGGCAGCGTCTATACTGCGGGCATGTACCAGATAAGAGCAGCGACGCCAGCAGATGCGTCGGTCATTACCCACCACCGGCGGCGCATGTTTGTCGATGCCGGGCGGCAGAATAATCGCGTCCTCGACGTTATGGCAGAACATTTTAAGCCGTGGGTGGAAACCAGACTGGCAGACGGAAGATACATCGGCTGGCTGACCACGGCAGACGGCGCGGTGGTCGCCGGCGCCGGGCTCATCGTCCTCGATTGGCCGCCACATCCGCTGGACCCGCGCCAGGATAAACGTGGCTACCTCCTGAATGTTTACGTCGAACCGGAACATCGGCGCAAAAAGCTGGCTAGCCAGCTGATCGATCACGCACTCGCGGAAGCGCGCAAGCAGAAGATTCGAGTGATCGCGCTCCATTCCACAGATGCCGGGAAACCGCTGTACGAAAGCAACGGCTTCCGCAGCACCAATGAAATGTTCTACGTGGAGTCGGTGGAAGGCTGAACCGCCCTTCCTGCTATACTCCGATGTTTATGCGGGTTTTTGTTATTCTACCGGCCGCCGGGATGGGTACTCGGATGGCTCCGGGACAC
This sequence comes from uncultured Acidobacteriaceae bacterium, assembly GCA_963790935.1. GTDB lineage: Bacteria > Acidobacteriota > Terriglobia > Terriglobales > Acidobacteriaceae > PALSA-350. The sequence continues at coordinate 179,907 of CAWBRJ010000002.1, forward strand.
GCTACCCCGAACGCTCCCAAGCAATTTTTGGCTCTGCAGGGTCTGCCGATCCTGGTCCATAGCTTGCGAGCGTTTGCTGCCGTGCCCCGCGTAAGCTGCATTTATGTTGCTGTCCGCAAATCGGAAATGGGCCGCATGGAATCTATGATTGCGGAATACGGGCTGGATTCCAGGGTGCGGGTCGTAGAGGGTGGAGATACACGACAGGATTCGGTGGGGCGGGCACTTAAGGCGCTTGCGGCGAGCGACGATGACATTATCCTGGTTCATGATGCGGTGCGGCCGCTGATCGACCCTGCGACCATCGAGCGGACCATCGAAGCAGTAGAAAATTATGGCGCGGCGATCGTAGGCCTGCCGGCAGTGGATACTATCAAACAGGTGGAGCGCACGGCTCGAGGCGCTATTGTCACCGCAACTATTCCCCGGGAGTACATTGTGCAGGCACAGACGCCCCAGGGGTTTCGCTGGAGTGTTCTGCGGCAAGCCTTTGCCGATGCAGAAGCAGATGGATTTGTAGGCACCGATGAAGCCAGCATCGTGGAGCGGTCAGGAATTCAGGTCGCCGTGGTCCTGGGCTCACCGGCGAATTTGAAAATTACCCATCCCGGCGATCTGCAGCTGGCAGAGTTTTATTTGCAACACCGGTCCTGACGCAGAGAGAGCGAATGAGCATAAGAATCGGCTACGGGTGGGACTCGCACGCCTTCCAGCCCGGCGTGAAATTGAAAATCGGTGGCATCGCGATCGACCACCCGGAGGGCCTAGCCGGCCACTCCGACGGCGATGTGCTGCTCCATGCAATTACAGATGCCCTCCTGGGCGCTCTTGCGGTGGGAGATATCGGCAGCTTCTTTCCCCCGGGGGATCCGCGATGGAAGGATGCCGACTCCGCCATCTTCCTCAACCTCGCCCTGGAAGAAGTACGCACCGCAGGTTATCGCATCGTCAACATCGATACCACGCTGGTGCTGGCTGCACCCAAGATCGGACCCATCTCCGGCGATATGCGGCAACGGGTCGCGGAACTGCTGGATATTCAGCCTAATGCGGTGGGCATCAAGGCCAAAACGCCCGAAGGCCTGAACCAGGATCACGTAGCCCAGGCTCACGCTGTGGTGCTGTTGGAGAAAAGCGAGAAGAGCGATGAATTGGCTCTGATGGAAGCCGAGATCGACGACCCCGCGGCAGTGGAGAAGATCCTCACGGATATAGGGACCGAGGCTCGCAGCGGGAGAGAGCGCCGGCGCATGGTGCCGGTGCCGGCCTTCGATACCGAAGACATCACATAGATCTTGCCCCGATTCAGGATGGGCGGTAAGCTGGGCAGCACCTTACTGTGGAGGATCAAGCCTTGCTTCCTTACCCTGGATTCGGCCACATGCATTCGCTGCTTTTCCTGTTGTTTTTTGGCTTCTTCAGCCTCGCCATTTCGATCATCGTCATCATTCCTTACTGGTTTATTTTCAAGAAGGCCGGCTTCAGCGGGTTCCTCGCGCTGCTTATGTTTGTGCCCGTGATTAACATCTTCATGTTGTACTTTCTGGCCTTTGCCCGCTGGAATGTAGTTCCTGTGACCGCGGTGTACCCGGCGCCACCCGTGCCCTATCGACCGCCGGTATGATCTAGCATCGTAAGAGATGCCAGAACCCGCAAAGACCCCTCGTGTTCGATTCGCTCCCTCCCCCACCGGCTACCTCCACGTGGGCGGGGCGCGGACTGCTCTCTTTAATTGGCTGTTTGCCCGCCACACCGGCGGCACGTTGATTCTTCGCATAGAAGATACCGACTTCGAGCGCTCCTCGGAGGATATGGTGCAGGGCATCCTCGATGGCATGCGCTGGCTCGGCATGGAATGGGATGAGGGACCGTTTTTCCAGTCCCAGCGGCTGCCGCTCTATCAAGCTACCGCCGAGGAGTTGCGCCGCAGCGGCCACGCATACTACTGCTTCTGCACCAAGGAGGAACTGGAAGAACGGCGGGCGCAGGCTGTCGCCGCCGGAAAACCGCCGATGTATGACCGCCGCTGCCGGACGATCGATGCCAAAGTTGCCGGGGAACGTGCGCAGGCCGGTGAGCGTTGCGCTCTGCGCTTTGCTGTTCCCGAAGGCGGGGTAACCAGCTTTGATGACGCAGTCTTTGGCAAGGTGGAATTCGCCAACGAGGAGCTGGAGGATTTCGTGCTGCTGCGCTCCGACGGCGTGCCCACGTATCACCTGAGCGTGGTTGCGGACGACCTGGATATGCGCCTGACCCATATCATCCGCGGAGCCGACCACATTTCGAATACTCCCAAGCAGGTGCTGCAATACCAGGCGCTGGGGAAACCGCTGCCGGTCTTTGCTCATCTGCCGCTGATCCTTGGACCTGATAAGAGCCGGCTCTCCAAGCGGCACGGCGCAACCAGCGTGCTCGCCTACCAGGATATGGGGATCGTGCCGGAAGCCTTCCGTAACTTCCTCGGGCTGCTGGGCTGGACCCCGGGCAACGTGGGCAAGGAAATTTTCAGCTCTGAGGAGTTGATTCAGCTGTTTTCGCTGGGAGGTATCTCGAAGTCGAACGCGGTCTTCGACAATGACAAGCTTGCCTGGTTCAACACCGAATGGATCCGCCGTTACAGCCCGGCGGAGTTGCTGCCGCTGATCGAACAGGGGTGGGCGAAGGCCGGGTTCCACTCCGACCGCTCGAAGGAAGAAATACTTGCGGCAATTGCTTTGTTGCAACCGCGGGCGCGCAGTCTTAAAGATTTTGCCGGAGCTTTCCGAGGGTACTTCAGCGATGCGTATGAATACGATACCGCGGCGGTAGCGAAATTCCTTGCCGACGAACACACACGCGCCCTTGTGGCCGAGTTGGGGGAGCGGTACGAGAAGCTGGATGAGTTTAGTGAGGCTGCGACGGAGCAATTGCTGCGTGGGTTTGCTGAGGAGAAAGGTGTTAAGGCTGGCGCTTTGATTAACGGGTCCAGGGTTGCACTCACCGGTCAGGGCGTGGCGCCGAGTTTGTTTGCGGTGATGTGTGCGCTCGGGAAAGAGCGTGTGGTACAGCGGCTGAAGGCGGCTGAGGTGCGTTAGAAAGTAAAAACACTTCGCGGATCGCTGGACCGCGGTCAGGAAATCCTATCGAGACCCTTGCTTTGAGAGTTGCTGCGGCTCTCTTTACGGAGAGCCGACACGTGGTCGTCGCCAGAGACGCTGGATCGGTACCTCCGGTCGAGATGACAAAGGGTGGGTTATGCCCGAGCACGTCAGAACGGCGCTTCTTGTAGCCGCGTGCTCTGCATCCAAGTATTAACCTCGAAGTAACCGCCCTATTGCATCTCACCGACTGAGGAGTAGTGGAGGATCTGCAGTCGTCTCCTCAGCAGCAAGTGCAATTCTTACTGCGCTACGACGTTAATCGACACTGGGATCGTATGCGGAGGCAAACAAGAACTCGCATCGCAGGCCTGGTAGTGAAGGCCACCCTGCAACACGTGCTCGCCCTTCTGCGCCGTGAGGTGGGCGTGGAGAACAAACTCTCCCGTGTAGACGCTGAGCTTCTCCTGCGGAGCAACCTGGAGGGCGTACTCCGTTCCCGGAGGGAAGTCGACGGCAGTGACGTGAAGACCCGGAGGTTCGATCACCGCCAATCGGGCCCCAATCAACGACTTCTCAGAGGGATGGTGAGAATTAATGTGGAAACCATCGGCCACGCGAAAATGAAGATCAATCTCGGCGGGCCGCTGGGCGGAAATGTTGACTTGTGCGGGAGAAAGAAACTGGACAGCATCCTCCGCGGGCAACGGCAACGGCTTGTCTTTGAGGACCTGCAGCCAAAGAAACATCAATACAAAGCAAATCACTACCCGCCCCCGGCAGCCAGCGCCTTCTTGATGCTGGCTTCCACTTCGCTCTTCGAAACCAACCCGGCCGTTTCGGCAACAATCTTGCCATCGCGGCCTACAAAGTAGGAAGTGGGAAGAAACTCGACCCCGCCGTACTTGCGCGACATGGAGTCATCCCCCACAAGCAATGGATAGTTCAGACCCTGCTCTTGGCCGAACTTAGCCAACTTCGCCCGCGGAGTTCCGGCATCGTCCTCGTTCACGCCAAGGATCTCAAAACCCTGCGGCGCGTACTGACTTCGTAGAGCGACCAGCCAGGGCATCTCGATCTTGCAGGGCGCACACCAGGTTGCCCAGAAGTTGATCAGCACCGCCTTCCCTTTGTAATCAGAAAGCGAGACTTTCTTGCCATCGACGGTACGCAAATTAAATTCAGGAGCGCGCTTGCCGCGCAGATCGGGAAGACCTTCGTCGGCAGCGACATCCTGCTGGACCGACTGATTATTGGCTGTCTCAGGAACCAGAGTGCCTTGCTGCGCCTGGCGCTGCGCATATTGCTTGCGCCGCTTGTAATTGGCATATCCCGACCACACCATCAGCACCAAGGCTGCCAGCACCAGCACGATAACCCATTGATTGCGCTTCACGTCTCCATTCTAATGGACGCCTGCTACGATCAATTGTTTGTGCCATGAACGGACCCACGCCAGCGCAGCTAATCCGTATCGAAGCCGAGGCGCTGCTTAGACTTGCAGCCCGGCTGGAAGACGGCATGGCGGCCCGCTTTGCGCGCGCTGTGGATTTGATCGTGGACTGCGGGCAGCGGCGTGCGCGAGTGGTGGTCACCGGAATCGGCAAGAGCGGAATTATTGCCCAGAAGCTGGTGGCCACATTCAATTCAACCGGGACCCCCGCCCTGTTCCTACATCCTGCCGAAGCTCTGCACGGGGACCTGGGCATGCTGGCTAAGGGCGACGTGGTGCTCGCACTCTCGGCCAGCGGCGAAACCGAAGAAATCCTGCGCCTGCTACCGGCGCTGAAGAGAATCGGCGACGCCCTGATCAGTTTCTGCTGTGCCATGACTTCTACGCTGGCGCTGGCCAGCGATATAGCCCTGGACCTCAGTATCGAGCAGGAAGCTTGTGGCATGGGCCTGGCCCCGACCGCCTCCACCACCGTCATGCTGGCACTGGGAGACGCACTGGCTGTCGCCGTTTCGCTCAAAAAAGGCTTTCGCGCGGAAGATTTTGCCGACCTACATCCCGGCGGCAAGCTGGGCCGGAAATTGGCGAGAGTGCGGGAACTGATGCACTCCGGTGACGCGGTACCCACCGTATCCGCCGCCACGCCAATGCCGGCGGTCATTTACGAGATGAGCCGAAAAGGCCTTGGCATGACTACCGTGACCGAGGGAAAGACGCTGATCGGCATCATGAGCGACGGAGACCTGCGCCGCCTGCTGGAGTCGAGAGGACCGGACGCATTGGCGATGACCGCCGGCAACGCCATGAATCCCACCCCCAGAACCATTACCGCGGACGAGTTTGCCGTCCGTGCGCTCAGCGTGATGGAAGAAAACAAGATCACCTCGCTGGTGGTGGTGGACACGGCCCGCTCGGTGACCGGCGTCCTCCATTTGCATGATTTGTGGGGACTTGAGCTGATTTAAGAGGTGGCTGCTTCAGCCGCTTCGATGGTGTCGTAGGTCTTGATCAGGGTATGGGCGCTGGTGAGTTTGAGCAATTCGGCCACGCGGTAATTGACCGCTACCAGGCGAAGAAAACGGCCACGGCGCTTGGCCGATACATAGTAGTTGAGCAAAACGCCTAGCCCGGCAGAATCCATGTATTCCGATTCGGTGAAGTCGACGATCGTGACCGTTTCCGTGCCGGCATTGAGAACCTTCTGGAAATCGAACAAATTGGCCATGGTGATCGGCCCGTGCAAGCGAAAGATACGGACATCCGCGGCACGGCCGGGAACAACTTCGAAGCTCAAAGGTTCGTTGTACATAGCACCCGTGATTGTAGAAAGCGAGCCGCCCGGTTTGATGACAGTCCCGTGAATACCGCCAGGACTCCCCACCATTTAGAATCAACAGAGAATGTATCGTTGGTCGAAGCTATTCATCCCCACTTTGCGCGAAGCCCCGGCCGATGCCGAGGTAGCCAGTCACAAATTTCTATTGCGGGCCGGATACATTCGTCAAGTCGGCGCCGGAATTTACTCTTATTTGTTTCTCGGACAGCGCTCTATTAACAAAATCCAGGCCATCGTCCGGCAGGAGATGGACCGCATCGGCCAGGAATTCTTTTTGCCTGCCCTGCACCCACGAGAACTTTGGGAGGAGAGCGGACGCTGGACCAGCATGGGCCAAAACCTCTTCAAGCTGCAGGACCGAAAAGGTGCCTGGCTGGCACTGGGCATGACCCACGAAGAGGTGATGACCGACATCGCCCGTAAAGAACTGCGTAGTTACAAGCAGTTGCCGCAAATCTGGTACCAGATTCAGACCAAGTTCCGCGACGAGCCGCGGCCAAAGGCGGGCCTGCTGCGAGTGCGCCAGTTCCTGATGAAGGATAGCTACTCCTTCGACCTCGATGACGCGGGGCTGGACCACAGCTACAAGCTGCATGACGGCGCGTATCGCGCCATCTTCACCCGCAGCGGTCTCAGGTTCGTGGCCGTGGAGGCCGATTCCGGAGCCATGGGCGGCTCTCAATCGCAGGAGTTCATGGTCTACGCCGACGCCGGCGAAGACCTGATCGTCAGCTGCCCCACATGCAACTATGCCGCCAACCTTGAAAAGGCGACCTCTCAGCTATGGCCGATCGATGATTTGCCGGGAAATGATGCCCCGGAGTTGGTGCATACTCCGGGACAACGCACGATCGACGCCGTAGGCGCGTTTCTGCAATTAGAACCGGCTCACCAAGTCAAGACCATGGCTTACATGTCGCTGACCCCGGCAGACAAGGTGGGGGCTGCGGAGATCGTGAGCCCCATCGTGGTTCTACTGCGCGGCGATCACACCATCAACCAGGCCAAGCTCGCCGCACTGTTTCCCTCTGCCCGCGAGCTCCGGCCCATGGTTGCGGAGGAGATCGTAGACACGTTTCATTCTCCGGCTGGTTACCTGGGACCCATCGGCCTCGACATCCTGCCCTCGGGCGAACAACCTGAGGCGGGCAAAGTGACGGTGGTACTGGATCGTGCGCTCGAAGGCCGCCATAATCTGGTCGCCGGCGCCAACCAGGAGGAATATCATCTGCGCAATGTGACGCCGGGAAGGGATTTTGTTCCTACCCTGACAGCAGACGTGCGGAATGTGATCGAGGGTGAGAGCTGCCCCCAGTGTCCTCCCGTGCCCGGTACCCCGCTCAAAGTCGCGAAGGCTATTGAGGTAGGACATATTTTCAAGCTGGGATACCGGTATTCGGATGGAATGGGCGTGCGCGTGCTGGATCCGAACGGTAAAGAGGTGACTCCCATTATGGGGTGCTATGGGATCGGGATTGAACGCATCCTAACTGCAGCCATTGAGCAGAACCATGATGGCAACGGCTTCTGGCTGGGACGGTCGATTGCACCCTTTGATGTGGTCGTGACTGTGACGAATATGGCCGACAACCATCTCGCAGCCGTTGCCGAGCAAGTGGCGGCAAGCCTCGAGGACGCGGGATTTGAGGTTTTACTGGATGACAGGGATGAGCGGGCTGGCGTCAAATTCAAAGATGCGGACCTGGTCGGAATACCCTACAGAATCAATGTAGGCAAGAAAGCGGCAGAAGGACGGTTGGAGCTGGTAACGCGCTCGACGGCGACCAGCCAGGATGTTCCCATTGCAGAAGTAGTCAAGCGGCTTCAGGAAGCCGTCTAATGCCGCAGCGGAGTTGATAATTTGGCAGTGAAAATCAGCGTTGTACGCACGAGCTTGCTGAAACACCCGGTGCGGAACATCATCCTGCTGGTGGTGGGTGGCACACTCCTGCTCGGGCTGGTGGTTGGCGAATCCATTTTTGGTTATTACTACTATCAAAATCGCCATATCGTGGATGAGCGGTTGCAGAAGGGATTCTTTGAGCAGACGGCGAAGATTTATGCCGCGCCGAAGGAATTGCGCATCGGCCAAAAGCTGAGTCCGCGGATTGTGGCCCAGGAGCTGCACAACGCGGGCTATAGCGGAGATGGGGATCGCGACCGCTCGACGATGGGAACCTACGCCCTCAACGAAGGCAGCATCACCATCCAACCGGGCCCGCAGTCGTACCACTCTCAGCAAGGCGCCACGGTCACCTTCAGCGACGGCGAGGTCAGCAAGATCTCGGGCGACGGCGGCCAGGATCTGGATGCGTATGAGCTGGAACCACAGCTAATCACCGGGCTGTCTGAAGGCCAGTACCGCACCAAACGGCGCCTGGTCACCTTTAATGAGCTGCCTGCGAACCTGGTCAATGCGGTGACCTCCATCGAAGACCGGCGCTTCTTTGAGCATGGCGGGGTCGACTATCTTCGGCTGATTGGAGCGCTTCGTGACGACCTGCGCCTGGGCCGTCGGCGGGAGGGGGGTTCCACCCTCACCATGCAGCTTGCACGCGGATTCTTCCTTACGCCGGAGAAGCGCTTAAAGCGGAAAATAGTCGAGATTGCGATCACCTTTCAGCTGGAAAGCCGGTTTACCAAGCAACAGATCTTTCAGCTCTACGCCAACGAAATTCCCCTGGGCCAGCAGGGCAGCTTTGGTATCAACGGGTTCGGCCAGGCAGCGCAGACCTACTTTGGCAAAGACGTGGGGCAGCTCGACCTGGCGCAGTGCGCGTTGCTGGCTGGAATGATTCAGCATCCCAGCTTTCTCAACCCGTATCGCCACCCGGAACGGGCCATTCCACGCCGCAACCGGGTGCTCGACGCTATGGTCGAAACCGGCAAGATCACCCAAGAAGAAGCAATCCAGGCCAAGGCTGAGCCGCTCAAACTGGCTCCCATGAACATCGATGCCGGCGAGGCGCCTTACTTTGTCGACCTGGTTCGCGACCGGCTGGTGCAGCACCTGGGCGATACCGATTTCAATCATTCAGGTCTGCGCATTTACACGTCGCTCGATCCGGATTTGCAGCGGGTGGCCGCGGAATCAGTTACGGAGGGCATGAAGGTAGTCGACGATCAGGTTGAGAAGCAACATGCGCGGCGGGTGAAGGCGGGGGATGACACGCCCATCAATTATCCCCAGGTCGCGCTAGTGGCCCTGAATCCCCATACCGGCCAGGTGCTGGCGCTGGTCGGCGGCCGGAACTACGGAGCCAGCCAGTTTGATCATGCAGTGCAACATCGCCCGACTGGCTCCATTTTCAAGCCGTTCGTTTATGCCGCGGCTTTTAACACCAGTCTTGCCGGAACGATACTGACCCAACCGCCCCCTCAGGCTGCTGCCGGTGAGGAGCTCGTATCTGCGGATCCTGCCCCCCCCGATCCCGGCAGACAGAGCGGGATTTTTACTGCGATAACGATGCTCAGCAACAGGCTGACCACCTTTGAAAATGGTTACGCCCCGGGCAACTACCACCATGACACCCGTTACGAGGGGGACATCACAGCGCGCACCGCGCTACAGTTTTCGCAGAACAACGCTACCGTCTCACTGGCGCAAATGGTGGGTTACAACAATGTTGCCGCCCTGGCGCGGGACGCGGGGATCAAGTCTGCACGCGGAACGCCCTCAGTTGCTTTGGGCTCCTACGATGCAACTCCTCTGGATATGGCGGGCGCATATACCACGTTCGGGAACGGCGGGGTAAGAATCGATCCCTGGCTGGTGGCTTCCATCCGCTCCGCGAATGGGGACGTACTTAACGACTATCCGCCCAACACCAAGCCTATTCTCGACCCTCGCGCTGCTTATCTGACTTTGGCGTTGATGGAAAATGTAATCAACGCCGGCACCGGCGCTACCGTTCGCGCTCGTGGCTTTACCGCCCCTGCTGCAGGCAAGACCGGAACTTCTCGTGATGCGTGGTTCGCCGGTTTTACCAGTAATCTCCTGTGTGTGGTTTGGATAGGCAACGACGACTATTCCGATCTGAAGCTGGAAGGCGGGAAAGCAGCGGGACCGATATGGGCGGAATTCATGAAGAACGCTGTGAAGCTGCCGCAGTATTCCGATACCCGCGAGTTCACTGCTCCTCAAGGTGTTTCGACCGTCCGGTTGGATAAAGTGACTAACCTGCTGGCGGATGCCAGCTGCCCGCAGGATTATGATGCGGTTTTCCTGGACGGAACCGCGCCGACGCAAACCTGCGACCAGAGCGCCGGCGATCAGCGGAATTTGTTCCAGAAGGTCTTTGGTATTGGCAAGGAGAACACGGTCGGTCCTGCCCCGGCGAACGGGATGCCTGCCACGCTAGCGCCTTCGACCGGCGCACAAGCGGCAGCCGCTACGGCCCAGCCTGGGCCGGCCCCTCCTCCGCCCGACCAACAGCAAAAGAAGAAACCGGGCTTCTTCAAAAGATTGTTCGGCGGCAAGGGCGACAATGACAAGCAACAGCCGCAACCGGACGCTTCGCAGCCTCACTAGAGGTCGGCCGCCTCTATCCCCGCCACCATCGCCGGGTGCCCCACATCCCCGATTTCCTGTGGAGTTTCGTGGGTTCCCTGAACTTCATGCGCCTCTCCTTAAAGAGAGGCGCACACGCGGTCCTGTCCAGAGCTGCGCACAGGAAATTCGGGGCATCTCGCTCGTTTTTCGCGAGATGTGGGGTACCGCAGGCCTCCCTCTCAAGCCTGCTGCGGTCTCCACAACTCCGTAGGGGTGCCCCATGTTCGCACCAGCGTACGTGGGCCGAAAAAGATGGGCGACCCAGATTTCCTACTTCGCGCTGCTAGCAAGGGCCACGTGTGCGGCTCTCCTTAAAGAGAGCCCCATGAAGTCCATCAACGCCACGAGTCTCCACAGGAAATCTGGGGGAAGCCCTTCGACAGCCTTTCGTTCCGGACCCTACCATCTGTCATTTAGCACCGGATCGCAGCCGCAGTGGAGAGATCTGCGGTTTGCCTTACCGTGACCGTCTATTCCTTCTGACAATCTGGACACCAGTAAGTGGAGCGAGCACCCGGACCCTGACGGCGCATGAGGATGGTCGTACCGCAACGGCGGCAAGCCTCGCTCGCACGACGATATACCCAGAGCCGGGCAGCAGGATTACTGGACCCCGTCGTGCGCCGCGGGCCGGTGTAGGTCACGATGCCATCTCCAGCTCCATCCACTACATTGGCCGCCAGAAAACGACGCGCCGTGTCGAGTAGGCATTCGACTTCCTGGGGCCGCAAAGTTGCTACTTTGCGAAAAGGATTTATCCCGCAGGCAAAGCAAATCTCGGACTTGAACACGTTGCCAATGCCGGCCATCACGCGTTGGTTGAGCAGGACGTTGCCCACCTCTTCTTCCGCCTGCTCCAGCACGCGCGAAGAAGCTTCGTCCGCAGCAAAGTTACCCAGCAGATCGGGTCCAAGGCCGGTCACTGCTGCAAAACGCTCCAATGTGCGCGCGGTGTGAAAACGGGCAATCGGCACGTCGAAGGCAACGGCCACCATCTCCGCTGTGCCCAGCACGACTCGCATGTGAGTGCGCGAACGCTTCCAGCGTTCGCCGATTCGATAGATATGCCAACTGCCGCTCATAAGCATGTGCGTCGTTAAGATAAGGTCGCCGGAAAAATGGATGAGCAGCCACTTCCCGCGCGACTCCGCCCTCTCAATGGTTCGGCCGGCCACCGGGCTCTGATCGTTCACGCTGGCTAGTGGCGCGTAGGCAGTTTCAAACAGTGTGACCTGCTGACCGGCCAACGCCTGATTCAACGCACGGGCAGAACGGAAGATGGTATCGCCTTCAGGCATTGGGGGCTGCGACTGCCAGCAGAGCGCGGCGGAAGTTGAGACCGGAGGGATTCATATGAAAGCCCGCATCCTGCAGAAATGCGGCCAGGAAGTGCTGCGCCGCTGGCTGGCCGTTGATGGTTGAGATGAGCATGCCGCCGCGCTGATCTTCACGCCGCTCCATTTCCTGCTGGGCCATGGTGGCCAGAAAGGCACTGAGGTCGCGTGCGGTCTCTGCCCGATCAGGCTCTTCGCCAGGCAAGAACACCTGAAGATTGGGATTATTCCGGCGCAGGTACGCTACCAACTCACCGTTGCGCAGCACTACGCCGGCGCCTACGCTGCGCGTAAGAGCGCGCGGAGCATCTGATGCTTCTTCGCCGCCCGCTGGCCAGCGCAAGACAGAACCATACAAGTTGGCCGGATCGGTAGCCGCCAGAGTTACCATTTCCGGTTTCTCGAGGAGCGGCCCACCGCGCAGGGAACGAAGCAGATCGACCGCCGCGGGCAGAGCAAACTGGGTCGCACCCAAGCCGGCTACAAAATACCCGCGGCGGATACGGCCACTCTCCTCAAGCGCTTTGAGCACATCGTAGATGGCGCTAAATCCTCCAGGTAAGTTCTCGCCGGCAGCCGATTCGCGCGTGAGGACGCCGTAACGGTTAAGCAACTGGTTGGCGAACGCGTGGCTCCATTCCGTCGGCGAAGCAAGTGAGGCAGGAACCAGGCTCCAGCGGCCCTGGGCGCTGGGCGGTGTTGTGCGGCGGGAACGGAAAGAAGGCAAATTGTGCTGCCGCTTGGGTTGCCGCGACGTGGCCGGCCGGGCTACATACGCGCGCAACGCGTGGAAGGTGTCGTTGGTCACCAGGCCGCGCCACACCAGGCTCCATAGAGCATCCAGCGTCTCGCCGGGATATCCTCCTCCGACCGCCTCATGCAGCTGAGCGAAAAACATGGCCCCGCCTCGACTCAATTGCTCGATGAGGGCGAGCTCCCTTGGATTTAGCGGGTTTTCGGCAGGTGGCTCCGCTCGGGGAGGCAGCAGGGTTCTGAGCTTATCTGACAAGAACAATCCCACACGCCCATCATGCTCACCCAGCGAATCAAGCCCACACCAGACGACTTCTCCAGCAGCGATCAGCGTATCCAAATTGCCCGGCGAGTAGTTGGCCAAACGCGCGGGCAAGATAGACGACTCTATGAGCGAGGCAGCCAGCGGTGCGCCCTGCAAATGTTCAATGGTGTCGAGCAACGCATCCAGACCGCGCCTGCGCTGCAAAACACCCTGCCAGTGCGTCGCCAAACGCTGCAGGGTCTGCTGCTCGATGGGTTCCACTTCCCGGCGAAGGCGTGCCAGCGATTTGCGCCGGATCAGCCGCAACACCTCCGCGTCACACCACTCACGGTAGACTCCGCCAGGACGGAATCCTCCTTCCACAATGCGACCGTCGAGCAACAACGCGTTCAAGGCACTTTCCACTTGCGGCGCGGCGAGAGAAAATCGTGTGGTGACCTCGCGCAGGGTGAAGGGCCCGTGGGTCCGGGCATAGCGGCGAACTAGTTCCAACACCGGCGCTGCTACGGGTTGCAGCAGTGCGGCCGCGATTCCGGGAGGAAGGGGAATCCCCAAAGCATCGCGGTAACGAGCCGCATCCTCAATGGCAATCAGCCGTTTTTCTCCGGCTATCTTGATTTCGAGCAGCCGGCGGGCGCGAAGCAGACGCTCCAGTTGCCCTGCGAGTTCGGGATCGGCGAGACGGCGCTGCAGTGGGTCCCGCGAAAGATCACCGATTCGTAACAGCAGATCGTGAATGCCGTCCGCGGAGCGAACCCGCTGCGTCTCGAGCAGCCCCTGCAACTGCTCTTCTACTTCGTTGATGGCATCTGCGTCGAGCAGCTCGCGCAGATCGGCATCGCCCAACAGGTCACGCAGCTGCTCCTGGTCGATGGAAAGAGCTTGCGCCCGGCGCTCGGCCAGCGGCGCATCGCCATCGTAGATGTAATTGGCTACGTAGCTGAACAGTAGCGACGAAGCAAAGGGTGAAGGGGTGCGCGTGTCGGCAACATGCACGCGCACGTTGCGCTGGCGGATGGCTCGGAGTGTCTCGGTCAACGCCGGCATATCGAAAACATCGCGCATGCACTCGCGATAGGCCTCCAGCAGAATAGGAAACGAGGGATAACGTGAAGCGACAGAGAGAAGATCGTAGGCCCGCTTCCTTTGCTGCCACAGGGGTGCGCGACCTTGTGCCCTTCGCCGCGGCAACAGCAGCGCCCGCGCCGCGCTCTCGCGGAATTTTGCCGCGAACAATGCTGTGCCGCTCAGCTGGCGCAAGACGAGGTCTGTCGCTTCCTCCGGGTCGATGAGGATCAATTCGGAATCCGGCGGCGCATCGCTGTCGGGGAAACGAAGGACGAATCCGTCATCGCCCCACATGGCCTCCACATCCGCACCGCCACTGGCACGAATTCGGCCGCTGATCGCCATCGCCCAAGGCGCGTGGATGCGGCTCCCAAACGGAGTGAGCACGCAAACCCGCCAATCGCCCATTTCGTCGCGCGTGCGTTCGATCACGATGTTCCGGTCATCTGGCACGACGGTGGTGGCAATTTCCTGGTCGGCCAGAAAACGAATCAGGTTTTCTGCCGCCATCGTATCCAGGTCATGCTCGCGAATGAGCCGGCTCAAAGCGGCGTTGCGCGGCATGTCTCGCAATTCACGCACCAGTTGACCGATGCGGCGGCCGAACTCGAGTGGGCGGCCGGCATTGTCGCCGTGCCAGAATGGCATCTTGCCTGGCTGGCCCGGGGCCGGCGACACCAGCACCCGGTCGTGCGTAATTTCATCGATGCGCCAGGTCGACGCCCCCAGAATGAAGGTATCGCCGCTGCGGCTTTCAAAAACCATCTCTTCGTCGAGTTCGCCCACCCGCACCACTTTGCCTTCTGATCCGGAAAGAAAGACGCCGTAGAGTCCGCGGTCGGGAATGGTTCCCCCGTTGAGGATAGCCAGCATCTTCGAGCCCTCGCGCGGCATCAGCGTATCCTTTGCCCGGTCCCAGGTGATGCGCGGCCGTAGATCGGCGAACTCATCGGAGGGATAGCGGCCGGCCAGCAGATCGAGCACGCCGGTAAAAGCAGAGCGGGTAAGGCCGCTGAAGGGCGCCGCGCCGCGGATGAGGCGGAAAACCGCTTCCACGCTCATCTCACCCAGGGTTGGCGGTTGCGCCACGATGGCGACTATCTGCTGCGCCAGCACGTCCAGCGGATTGCGCAGAAACCGGGTCGATTCCACCAAACCCTCGTGCATGGCCCGCGTCACCGTGGCGCAAGCAACCAGGTCAGCCCGATATTTGGGGAAGATGACGCCCTCACTGGCTGCTCCGACGTGGTGCCCCGCACGGCCGATGCGCTGCATGGCGCTGGCTACGGAAGGCGGCGCTTCAATCTGCACTACCAGGTCGACCGCGCCCATATCGATGCCCAACTCAAGCGAGGAGGTGGCCACCAGCGCACGCAATCGTCCTCCCTTTAATTGCTCTTCGATCTCGGAGCGCTGCGCCGCAGCAAGCGAACCATGGTGGGCACGGGCAAGCTGCTCCCCTGCTAGTTCGTTGATTGCGCCTGCCAGTCGCTCGGCAATCCGCCGGCTGTTCACAAAAATGATGGTTGAGTGGCGCTGACGGATGATTTCGACCAGGCGAGGATGAATGGCGGTCCAGATGGAGGTTCGCTTCGGGCCCTGGGAGGCGGCGCCACTGGGCAGCTCCTCTTTTTGGCCCATGCGCGCCATATCTTCGACCGGGACTTCGATCCGCAGGTCCAGCCTCTTGGGTTCACTGGCGTCGACGATGGTGACCGGACGATATTGGGGAGGAGCGTCCTCGTCCCCAGCTCCAACCTCGCCAGCTGCTCCGCCGAGAAAGTGCGCCACTTCTTCGAGCGGCCGCTGGGTCGCGGAAAGACCTATCCGTTGCACCCGGCCTTCGGTGATTGCCTCCAGGCGCTCTAGCGAAAGAGCCAGGTGCGCACCGCGCTTGGTGGGCACGACGGCGTGGATCTCATCGATGATCACCGTGTCCACCCGGCACAAGCTGGCCGAGGCATCCGAGGTAAGCAGCAGGTACAAAGACTCCGGAGTGGTGATCAAAATCTCCGCTGGATGACGGCGGAACCGGCTTCGCTCCTTTTGCGATGTGTCACCGGTGCGGATACTGATCTCCGGCTGATGGAAAGGCACCCCTGCCTGCCGCGCCATGTTGGCGATTCCGGCTAGCGGGGAACGGAGGTTGCGTTCTACATCCACGGCCAGGGCCTTGAGCGGGCTGATGTAAATGACCCGGCAGCCCTCGGTTTCGTTTTCCGGCCGGTGCAGCATGAGACGATCCAGGCACCAGAGAAACGCAGTCAGCGTCTTGCCTGTGCCCGTAGGAGCAAGGATCAGGGTACTTTCACCCCCCGCGATCGCCGGCCAGCCAAGCCGCTGTGGTGCGGTTGGCTGCTCGAATACGGCGCGGAACCAGGCTGCCGTCACTGGATGAAAAAGCTCCAGCACATCCCGAGTTGGCTTCTTTGCCGCCATATTGACCTGCTTCAAGGATAGCTGTTGCGGGACGTTGGGTTGATCCGGGTTTCCCATCTAAACAGATTCTGTTGCGTCCGTCTTCGACTGCCATTAGGCTCAGGGAACGATGCAAGCAGGCGAAACTGGATTTACCCCGGAACTGCTGCGGCAGTTGACCACGCAGGCGGCCGACGCGGCTGATCACGCCTACGCGCCCTACTCCAAATTTCGTGTGGGATGCGCTTTGCTGTTGCAAAACGGATCCATTGTCACCGGCGCCAATGTGGAGAACGCTTCTTACGGATTGACCATATGCGCGGAACGCTCGGCGGTGGTTCGAGCCGTCGCCGAGCACGGACCGGAGATGCGGGTGCTGGCCTGCGCCGTCACCAATCTGAACCAGGCGGCGAGTCCTCCCTGCGGCGCTTGTCTGCAGGTGCTGAGCGAGTTCATGCTGCCTGCCTCGCGGGTGATCTTCCGCAGTCAGACGGGCTGGGAAGACTACCGCTTCGAAGAGGTCTTCCCCCACCGCTTCAAACTGGTGAGGTAAGGAGAACAGCTTGGGACGATTTACCGGGCTTCTCGGGATAATCACCATCTTGTTTGTGGCATGGCTGCTGTCGACCAACCGCAAGGCCATCCGCTGGCAGACAGCCGGCTGGGGACTTGGGTTGCAATGGATCTTTGCCGTGCTGGTGCTCCGCTTCGACGCCGGGGAACGAGCGCTGGCGGCCGCCGGAGATGCGGTGAACCGGATGTTGGCTTATGCCTTTGTCGGCTCCGGCTTCGTCTTTGGCGAGCTGGGTAAGCAGCATTCCAACTTTGGGCTGATCATCGCCTTTCAGGTGCTGCCCACTATTATTTTTATCTCCGCCTTCTTTGCCGTGCTCTATCACCTGGGCATCATGCAAATTGTGATCAAGGGCGCGGCCCGCCTGATGCAGTTGACCATGCGGATCAGCGGCGCAGAGTCTCTGAATGTGGCGGCAAGTATCTTCATGGGGCAGACCGAGGCCCCACTCAGCATCCGCCCGTTCCTGCCCGGAGCGACGCAGTCGGAATTGATGACCATTATGACCAGCGGCATGGCGCACGTCTCCGGCGGCATCATGGCCGCGTATATCCTCTACGGAATTGAGGCGAAGCACTTGCTGGCCGCTGTCATCATGACCGCGCCGGGCACGGTACTGATTTCAAAAATGCTGGTGCCGGAAACCCACACTCCTGCCACGCTGGGCCGGGTGACAATGCCCATCAACGAAGAACATCGCGAGGAGAATCTGATCGGCGCCATTGCCCGGGGAACCATTGACGGCGGCCGCCTGGCGTTCAATGTTGGGATTATGCTGATCTCTTTCCTGGCGCTGATCGGGCTGCTGAATGGAATGCTGGGTGGGGTGCATAACTGGCTGGGGTTTCATCACATCCCTTTCCCTTCCAGCCTGAACGTGATTCTTGGGTTCCTGTTCGCTCCGGTCGCCTGGCTTATCGGGGTTCCCTGGCATAGCGCCCACCTGGTCGGCAATCTATTGGGCACACGTACGGTGACCAACGAACTGGTGGCTTATGCGCTGCTGGGCGCGCAGAAGTCTTCGCTTGATTTCCGGTCGTTTACGATTGCGACGTTTGCGTTGTGCGGGTTTGCAAATTTCAGTTCCATTGGGATGCAGATTGGGGGTATTGGGGCCTTGGCCCCGAACCGCCGTAACGATCTAGCTCGGCTGGGATTGCGCGCTATGTTAGCTGGAACGATGGCTAACCTTATGTCGGCCGCGATTGTCAGTATCCTGCTGCGGCAGTAAAGACGGAGCGGGTTGTTGCCCCCGGTTTTATCGAGAAACATTTCCAGGAAAGGCCTGCTGAACCGCAGGTCCCTCCACTGCGGTCGGGATGATAAAGGAGGGGTGGCGTTTCCATTAGGAATTGGTGCGATGGAAAGAGCAGATCCCTCAGCGGCTAAAGCCGCAATGATTCTAGAGCAAATATGTACGGCCTAAAGGCCGTACCCTTCAGGGAGAACTGATTGGCGAAGGGGATTTTCGAAGCAGCCGAAGAGGCGGCAGCCGCTATCCGGAAGCGCATCGCACCCGCCAGCCCGCGGGTGGCCATCGTTCTGGGTTCTGGCCTGGGCTCGTTCGCAAATCGAATCGAGCAACCAAGCGTCATCTCATATACCGATATTCCTCACTTTCCGCGCCCCACCGTGGAGGGGCACAGCGGACGCCTGGTGGTGGGGACCATCGCTGAAACGCCGGTGGCGGTCATGCAGGGCCGCGTTCACGCCTACGAGGGATACTCTCCGGAAGAAGTCACCTTCCCTATCCGCGTCCTTGGGCGATTGGGCATTACGACCCTGGTGGTTACCAATGCAGCCGGCGGCATCCGGCTGGACCTAAGGCAGGGTCAACTCGTGCTGCTCTCGGATCACATCAATTTCACCGGCCGCAATCCGGTCTCCGGCGCAAACGACGAGCGCCTAGGTCCGCGCTTCTTCGACATGACCGAAGCTTATTCCAAACGCCTGCGCCTGCTCGCACACTCCGCCGCCGAACTAAGCGAAGGAGTCTACCTCGCGGTCTCCGGGCCCAGCTTTGAAACCGCGGCGGAGATCAAAGCTTTCCGCACCTTGGGAGCAGATCTGGTCGGCATGTCCACCGTCCAGGAGGTGATCGTCGCCCGTCATATGGGCATCGAAGTTCTGGGCATTTCCTGCGTGACGAACATGGCTGCCGGCATCCTCGATCAGGCCATCCATCACCAGGAAGTGATGGAGACCGGAGCCCGCGTCCAGGCCCAGTTGACAAACCTGCTGACGATGCTGCTGCCGGCTCTAGCCCGCGGAATTTAACAAAGGGAGCCGGTGTTGCTTTTGTTATCCTTGAAAGGCCATGCCTACGAAAAAAGAACTCCTCACGACTCCCATCAAGCACATCGACATCAAGCAGCACAATGTCATTCCGCTGGTGGATGCCATGCAGTCGATGGCCTACAGCTCCCGTGACCTCTCCCGGGCGGCTTCGATTTACGAGCGCATGCTGCGCGATCAGGATTGTGGCGTAATACTGTGCCTGGCGGGATCTTTGATCAGCGCCGGCCTGAAGCAGATTTTCATTGATCTGATCCGCAACAACATGGTGGATGCCGTGGTTTCGACCGGCGCCAACATCGTCGACCAGGACTTCTTCGAAGCGCTCGGCTACAAGCACTGGATCGCCGACGACCTGTACCGCTCGGGAACCGAAGACGCGACCCTGCGCGAGCTGATGATCGACCGCATCTACGACACCCTCATCGACGAGGAAGAATTGCGCGCCTGCGACGACACCTGCCGCATCATCGCCGACGCGCTCGACCCTCGCCCCTACAGTTCGCGTGAATTTATCCGCGAAATGGGTGCCTACCTCGAAAAGCAAGGCAAGACACCGGAAAAGGGCGGTGTCGACAGCATCATCTTCTCCGCCTACCAGCGAGAAGTGCCGATCTTCGTGCCCGCCTTCAGTGACTGCTCGGCCGGCTTTGGCCTGGTGGCCCACCAGCACGGCCGCGGAGACAAGCCCAAGGTATCCATCGATTCGGTCAAGGACTTCTACGAGCTGACGCAGTTGAAGATCGCCAACCCTACCACCGGCCTGCTTATGATCGGCGGCGGCGTGCCCAAGAACTTCGCCCAGGACATCGTGGTGGCGGCAGAGATCCTCGGCCTGGACGCCCCCATGCACAAATATGCAATTCAGATCACGGTGGCCGATGTCCGCGACGGTGCGCTCTCTTCCAGCACACTCAAGGAAGCCAGCTCCTGGGGTAAGGTAGACACCACCTACGAGCAAATGGTGTTCAGCGAGGCCACCCTCGCACTGCCCTTAATAACGGGCTATGCCTTTCATAAGAAAGCACATGTGGAGCGGAAGCAACGGCGCTGGTCGCGCCTGCTGGAGCCGGTGACCGCCTAGCTCTCCCGGTAACCGACTGTCGCTATTTGGTGTAGTACTAAAGTGGCAGCAAAACCCGTTCTTTTTCTATGGTTTCCCTGTCAGGATGGATATACTTCGATGCATCCCCCAAAGCGTTATTTTGTTGCAACATTTGGGGGGTAACAGCGTGTCTCTGCTTCTTGGTGTAGCCGGTTTTGCTTATGCGGTGCTTTTCCTCGGTTTCTGGTCCCTAGGCCGCATGTCGGCCATGACAGATAAATTGGTTGAGAGCCGTGCCAATGTAATTCCGTTCCGTCGTAGTTAATGAAAGAAGAGCAAGCGCGTCCGCGATTCGACATTATGGAACGCGCTGCTTAGCCGACTGCGGTTTTCCCCCGATCCGACCCGTTGGAGGTGCGTGAGTTCTCTCCCCTGACTGCTTGCGTGGACTCCGGTTAGTCACTGTTTAGGCCCGAATCACCCGCCTATACTCCGGATAGTTAGCGTTTAGCATGGGCCAGTTTCGTCTTTTTTCGTTGGACGGCTGACTTGGCGAGAACTCGTTAATTAGACCCGCATCGATCGAGTACGAGTGACTTGGCTTCGAGATAGGCTGCCGTCCACCATATTTTTCGCGGTTGCGCTGCTGCTCTCGGCATATGGCGGCATGGTTCTGCTGCTGGGCTGGGGCGGCACCTTTTCTGCTGCCGTGATCACTTGGGCCTGCGCCCAGGTGTTGCTGATCGCACTCTGCGTGCACAGCTTCCTTGACGCTTCCCGCCAGGATGAAGCCGAATGGCAGGTGCAACAGGTAGCCCAGTTACAGCGCAGCATTCTCGACTCCGCCGGCCCGATGATTCTGGCCACCGACCTCGAAGGCAACCTGCTCATCTTCAATCCCGCCGCCGAACGGATGCTCGGCTACCGCAATCATGAGGTCCTCGGCCAGCTGAATGCTCACGACCTGTTCCCCGAAGGCGAACTGGAACGCGTGGGGCAACTGCTGGTTTCGCGGCTTGATCGCTCGCCGGCGATTGACCTGGAGAGCGTCTCGCCGGAACTCAAGCATTATGTCCAATACGTCACCAGCTTCCCCGTGAGCCGGGTGCGGGGCTTTGAAATCCTCTGCCGCCGCAAGGACGCGACCACCTTTCCCGCCATGGTGTACCTCTCCGCGGTAAGGAACACGGAGGGCGCGCTCACCGGGCTGCTGGCCATTGCCACCGACCTGACGGCCACCAAACGAGCCGAGCATGCCCTGCGGGAGAGCGAAGAGCGCTACCGCGACCTGTTCGAGAACTCGCAGGAAATGATTGCTACCCTGAGCCCCAGGGCGAAATACCTCTATGTCAATCCCGCCTGGCAAACCTGCTTTGGCAAGAGCGCGGCGGCGTTTGAGAGCCTGATCAGCTTCGAAGCGGCGTTTCCTCCGGAGATGCAAGCCAATGCCGCCGGCCTGTTTGACCGGGCGCTGCGCGGTGAACGCATCGATCGCGCCAATTTACGAGTGCAGGATTCGAACGGCATGTATCGCGAGCTCGAAGCCAGCCTGAGCTGCCGCCAGGACCGCGGCGAGCCGGTCTCAGTTCGCTGCATCTTCCGCGATGTCACCGCCCAGTACCAGAGAGAACGCAGATTGGCCATGCAGTTGGCCGTGAGCCAGGTGGTGGGCGAATCGACCACCTCGGATGAGGCGCTACCGGCCATGCTCGAGTCGCTCGGCACCAACCTGGGCTTCGATATGGCGGGGCTTTGGTTCGTGAGCAGCGATCATCATTGCCGCTACCTGGCGGGCTGGTACGCGCCTGATCGGGCCTGCACGGAGTTTCACCGCGACAGCATCGGACGAGTACTACAAAAGGGAAAAGACCTGCCCGGCCAAATCTGGGCAGCCGAGAGCCCCTGCTGGATTGAAGACCTGCAGGAAGACAGCAATTTTCTGCGCGCGAGCTCGGCCAAGACGGACGGGCTGATTACCGGTTGGGGAGTTCCCGTCCGCGTGGGCAACCAAGTCATCGCCGTGGTCGAGTTTTTCAGCCGCCAGAAGCAGCGGGAAGATACCGAAATGATGGCAACGGTGGAAACCGTCTGCGCCTCTATCGGCCAGTTTATGGCGCGTTCTGCGCAAGAAAGCCGCCTGGAAGAGCTGAACCGGCAGAAGGAGTCGATTCTCAACTCTGTAGCCGACGGCATCTTCGGCACCGACTCTGCCGGCCGCATCGTCTTCGTCAACCCGGCAGCGGCCAGCATGCTCGGCGCCCACGCTTTCGACCTCATTGGCCGCACGGTGCATTCCGTGGTGCACGAGGAGCGCAAAGGGCGGGAAAAGTGTTCCGACCAATGCCGTACCGGGCGAGCGTTCATGGTGCGCGAAGGCACCAGCGGTCAGGATGTGTTCTATCGCCGAAATGGCGCCTCCTTCCCGGTGGAGTTTTCCGTTACCCCGATGGTGGAGCACAACGTGGCTGTGGGCAGTGTGCTCAGTTTCCGCGACATCAGTCAGCGCTATGCGCTGGACCGGATGAAGGATGAGTTCGTTTCCACGGTCAGCCACGAGCTGCGTACTCCGCTCACCTCCATCCGCGGGTCATTGGGACTGCTTTCTACCGGATTGTTGGGCGAGATGGGGGAGAAGGCGTCGAACCTGCTGCGCATCGCCGTGAACAATTCAGACCGGCTGGTGCGCTTGATCAACGACATCCTTGACCTGGAGCGGATGCAGTCCGGCCGAGCACCACTTACCTATCGCAGCTGTGACCTGGAAGACCTGGCCCGGCAGGCGATCGACGCCATGACCCCGATGGCGGAGGCGGCCAAAGTACAACTGTTACTGGAAGCGGGTCCTGCGCAGATTGAAGTCGACCCGGACCGCCTGCAACAAGTGTTGACCAACCTGCTCAGCAACGCGATCAAGTTCTCCCCCGCCGGGGCCCAAGTGGCGGTATCGATCGAACGGCTGCTGGATGGCGTGACCATCAGCGTCAAAGACAATGGCCGCGGCATCCCCAAGGACAAGCTGGAATCGATCTTCGACAGGTTCCAGCAGGTCGATGCCTCCGATGCACGGCAAAAGGGTGGAACCGGGTTGGGCCTGGCCATCTGCCGCACCATCGTTATGCAGCATGGCGGACGTATCTGGGCGGAGCGGAATGCCGACCGCGGCTCCACTTTCCGCATGTTCCTACCCTCCGTCACCCGGGAAGCCGACATTCTCCGTCTGGGCGGCGATCCAGCCTCCTCCATGGTCAGCTCCACGTCGGTACTGGTCTGCGACGAAAACCCTGAAACCCGGGCGGCGCTGGCCGAGAGTCTGCGGCAGAACGGCTACTCCGTACTTGAGGCGACCAGCGGCGACGAGGCCGTGACCGTGGCTAGGCAAACTCCAGTCCAGGCAATCCTGCTGGACATGAGCCTACCCAGCCTTCGTGGATGGGAGACCCTGCACCTGTTACGCGACGACCTGAAAACAGCGTCTATCCCGGTCGTCGTCTTGAGCGCCTTTGGTGCGCTCAACGACCCCGAAGTGGAAAAAGCCGCCGACGCTTGGCTGGAACAGCCGCTGGAGACAGAATCGATGCTGGCCGCGCTCTCCCGTGTGCTGCAGGTAGAACGGCAGCCGTCGCGTGTTTTACTGGTAGAGGATGATGCCGATTTGGCAAAGGTCATCCTGGCTACTTTCGAGCGCGCTGGGATCCAGGTACACCATGCTCCGACGCAACGCAAAGCGATGGAACTGTGCGTGTCGTCGCGGCCCGACTTGCTAATCCTGGACATAGCCCTGCCCGATGGCGATGGCTTTGGACTGGTGGATTGGCTGCGCCAGCAACAAGAGATGAAGCAGCTTCCCCTGGTGGTTTATTCTGCCCAGGATTTGAATGAGGGCGAACGCAAAAAGCTGCAGCTGGGCCATACGGAATTCCTGACCAAGGCCCGCGTTCAGCCACAGGATGTGGAAACCCTGGTTCTGTCTATGCTCCGGGTGCCCCATGGAACCAGCGAAGTGCAACTGGGATGGGATGGACCGTCACCCAGCCTATGAGCGCTACGCCCGCATACTTATGACCCAACGCATTCTCATTATTGACGACGAAGACGACATCCGGCAGGTCGCTGCCATGAGCCTTGAGACCGTGGCCGGGTGGGACGTATTGTTGGCGAGTTCCGGCAAACAGGGGATCGAGCGCGCCAGCACCGAGCAGCCGGATGCGATTCTTCTGGACGTGATGATGCCCGAGATGGACGGCCCCACCACCCTGCTCAAGCTCAAGGCAAACGGGAGCACCTCTCACATTCCCGTGCTGCTGCTGACGGCCAAGGTTCAGGGCCCGGATCAGCGCAAGTTTGCCGAAATGGGAGTGGCAGCTATTCTATTTAAGCCTTTTGATCCTTTGACCTTAGCGCGGCAGATCTCAGCTGCATTAGGCTGGAAAGATGGCGGATGATCCATTGACCCATAAAAACGAGAACGGGCACTCCGCCGACGCTCAGAGCCAGGAGCAAAAGCTACAAAGCATGATCTCCGCCCTCTGGGAGCGGAGCAGGCACACCGTCGTGGAACGCGCGGCGCTGCTGCGCACGGCGGGCGAGCTGCTGGTCGATAACCGTCTGGACCAGGCTACCCAGCGCAGCGCGGTCGACTCTGCCCACAAGCTGGCCGGCGTGCTGGGCACCTTCGGCCTGCCTCGAGGGACAGATCTGGCTCGGGAAGCTGAAGAGCTCTTTGGGCAGCCGATGCCGCCAAGCAAGCCGGAGATCGAACGGCTGCAAGTTTTATTGGCGGAGTTGACCCACCTGATCGATCGCGGCCCCGTGGGGGCTCGCTAGACGCTTCCGGTGCGCTCCAGCCCTCAGGGGATAAAGAGGGTGTGAGTACCCGCAAATGAAAACCGCGGGTGGCTTTCCAGAGGCTTGTGGAGCCCATGCTGCCGCGAGGTTTTACGCCGAGCGGCTGGACGCCGTCTCAGCCATTCGCCGTAAAATAAAAAGCATGAACGACCTGGGCCGACTGCTCGTGGGATTGGGATTGGTACTGCTGGTAGCCGGCGGATTGTTGCTGCTCCTGGGCCGAACCGGCTTTCCGCTAGGCAGACTTCCAGGCGACATCTCCTACCGTGGCAAAAATCTTAACGTCTACTTTCCCCTGGGTACATCGATCCTGCTGAGTGTCGTGCTGTCCCTGGTGTTCTACGTCATCGCCCGCTTTCGGCGGTAAGATCGAATGCGTTTGCTGGAGGCCCGTTTGCCCAATCCGGAAGAATCACTGAATCAGCTTGGATTGGTTTTTCCGGAGGCTCCAGCCAACCCTCGCCGCGTGTGGAGGGTCGGCCAGCTGGTAGGCGAGGTCAGAAATCACATCGAGAGGGAATACGCGGACGTTTGGGTGGAGGGTGAGATCTCAAACTTTCGCCCCGCTCCTTCCGGCCACATGTATTTCACCCTGAAGGACGGCGATGCTCAGCTGCCGGTAGTGCTGTTCCGCCGCCAGGCCCTGCTGTTGCGCTTCCGGCCGGAAGATGGACTGCAGATCCTGGTGCGCGGGCGGGTCTCCGTCTACGAGCAACGGGGACAGATGCAGCTGGTGGCCGAATTTATGGAGCCGGTCGGCGCAGGCTCTCTGCAAATCGCCTTCGAACAGTTGAAAGCCAGGCTGCAGAAGGAAGGCCTCTTCTCCCCGGAACGCAAGCAGCCCCTGCCCACCTTTCCTCGTTGTATCGGCATCATCACTTCGCCCACCGGCGCGGTCATTCGCGACTTTCTCAACGTTGCCGGGCGCCGGCATGTGGCGCTGCAGGTGCAGATTTACCCTTCGGCGGTGCAAGGCGAAACCGCCGCGCTCGAAATTGCCGCGGGGATCACGTTTTTCAATCAGTCGCGCACGGTGGACGTGATCGTCGTGGCCCGGGGCGGGGGCTCACTGGAAGACCTGGCTCCCTTCAACAGCGAGTTGCTGGCCAGAGCGATTGCCAAATCGCTGCTCCCGGTAGTCTCGGCCGTGGGCCACGAAACCGACTTCACGATTGCTGATTTTGTCGCCGATCTCCGTGCTCCCACCCCTTCTGCCGCAGCGGAACTCTTGACCGAGGCGCAGCACAAGGTCGAAGAGCGCCTGGAGCAACTGCATCGCCGCCTTAACCATGCCTGCCGCTACCTGCTGATGCGCGCCCAGGAACGCTTCGCCCGGCTTTCCGCTCCCGCGGCGTTTGCTCGTATGCGCAACGCGATCGCACGCCGCCAGCAGCGGGTGGATGAGTTGCAATATCAACTCGACGCCGCGTGGCACCGGCAAAGCCGCCAGTTGACCGAGAAGTTGCAGAAACTCGAGGGCCGCCTGCTGCGTCAGGATGTCAGCCACCGCATGCGTATGGTGCGGGAACGACTGGCCATGCTGGATGGTAGGATCGCCCGCGCGCAACAGCAGATACTCCTGCGCGCGAAAGCCAGACACACAGCAGCGGAAGGAAAGTTGCAGACTCTCTCTCCCCTGGCCGTGCTGAATCGCGGCTATGCCCTGGTCTTCAACGAAGCGGGAGTCCTGGTCCGGGAAGCATCGGCTGCTCCCGAGGGTGTCCTCATCACTACACGATTTGCTCACAGCACGCTCACTAGCCGAGTAACCAATTCATGAGAAAACTTTTTGGAACAGATGGTATTCGTGCGGTCGCCGGAGAAGCGCCGCTCGACGCCGCCACGGTTTACGCCACCGGGGTGGCATTGGCTACGACTCTGAAGGCAATCTACCCGCAGCCTATCGGGTTCTTCTGGGTGCAGACACCCGCGAATCGAGTCCCTGGATCTCGTCTGTGATTGCTGCCGGGCTCGAGAAAGGCGGGGCTGAGGTACGAAATGCCGGTGTCATCACCACTCCCGGCGTGGCCTATCTCACGCGCAAACATCAGTTCGCCGCTGGAGTGGTGATCTCCGCCTCACACAATCCATGGCAGGACAACGGAATCAAGGTATTCGGCGGCAATGGCTACAAATTGCCGGACACAACCGAGATAGAGATCGAAGCGGAAATTTTTCGCCGCTTGAACGACGCCCCTCCCCCGGATCCCAGCGTGCTTACCGCGGCTCCGGCCGACAAGCACTTCCGCGAGGAATACGAGGCCTTCCTGCGCAATGTTGTCCCTGGATTAAACCTTGCAGGCAAGAAGATCGTCATCGACTGCGCCAACGGCGCAGCGGGGGTGATCGCGGCCGAATTGTTTCCGTCCCTCGGGGGAGAGATTCACCTGACGCACGTAACCCCGAATGGGCGCAATATCAACGACCACTGTGGCGCTCTGCACCCCGAAACCGTGGCCAGGGAGACGAAGGCGTTGGGTGCTGACCTGGGCATCACCTTTGATGGTGACGCCGACCGCGCTCTGTTTGCCGACGCCCACGGCTGCGTAGTGAACGGGGATGGGGTGATGTTGGTGGCCGCTCGCGATATGCAGGCCAAGGGCGAGTTGGCCGGCGACCTGGTGGTGGCAACGACCATGTCCAACATGGGCCTGGAAGCTGCGCTGCGCAAGAGCGGCATCGGCATGCTCCGTGCGCCGGTGGGGGACAAATACGTTCTGGAGATGATGCAAAAACATCACGCCAGCCTGGGCGGTGAGCAATCGGGACATATCCTTTTTCTCAACCGCAGCACCACGGGTGACGGACTACTGACGGCATTGGTATTGCTCGATACGCTGGCGCGTTCGGGTAAACCGCTGCATGAATTGCTAAGCGATCTTCGCGTCTTCCCGCAGGTGATTGTCAATGTGCGGGTACGCGAAAAGCGGCCCCTCGACCAGATTCCCGGGGTGGTTGAGAGCATTCAGCAGGCGGAGACAGATTTGCACGGCAATGGGCGAGTGGTGGTGCGCTATTCCGGTACCGAAGCCCTGGCCCGGGTAATGATTGAAGCCGAATCCGAGCAGCAGATGCGCGAACATGCGGATCGCATCGCCGACGCGATTCGGGTAGAAATTGGAGTTTAGGAGAGAGTTATGATTACCGCCATCCTTCTGCTAGCACTCATGCAGCCGCAAGATACTGCCCCGGCTGCTGCTTCAACTCCAGACCGGACGGAGAAGCTGACGGCCACTGAAGTGAAACAATTAGCCGACGCCAACCAGGCCGTCGCGGACGCGCAGGCTAAGCTGATCCAGGCCAAAGCTGCCCTCAAGGGCACGACGGACGGCATAGAATTGGCGCATCACGCGAATACGGACTGTGGTTGTTACGTGGAAAGCACGGGACGGGACTACGACAAGGTGGAGTTTAAAGGCGACAGTATCGTCATCCACCACATCCATGAAGCCCCGGGAAGCCTGACCAAGGCAACCACCCCTTAGGCGGGTGGGGATTTAAAACATTTCCAAATCAAACTGCAACCCTCAGACGTTGAGTGGGCCGCAGGTGGTCAAAAGTAGTTCGAGAGTTCGGCGAAGCCATCGATCTCGAGAAGCGTCTGGCCGTTGGGCGGCTGGTTGACCAACTCGTGCTCCAGGACCCATGTCGATGCATGGGGAATAAAGATCGCGTTGAGGCCGGCCGCAAGCGCAGGATTGATGTCGGATCGCGGGCTGTTGCCAATCATCCAGGTATTTCCCGACTGGAATTGATGCCGATCAATTAACGTGCAGTAGGCATCGCGATGTTTCTCGGCCAACACCTCGACAGCATGGAAATAGCCGGCCAGCCCGGAGCGGGTCAGCTTGTCGGTCTGCTCCAGCGTGTCTCCCTTGGTGACCAGTATGAGCCTGTGCCGAGTGAACAGATCGGCGACGGTGTTCGCAACACCGGGCAGCAACTCTATTTCCCGGTCGGCAATCGATCTCACGAAGAGACTGATTTTTTGATGATTTTGTTCGCTGATCTCGCTACCGGTCAGCTGCTCGAAACAACAGATCAGCGAGCGCTGAAAATTTTGCAGACCGTAGCCATGGGCTTTGATGGTTTCACGTTCGACCTGATTGAGATGGCTGCGCACTTCTTCCGCTGTATGGGTGTGGTGGTCGAGATGAGAGATGAAATCGGCGATCGCCCGTTCAAAATGGATGTTGTTTTCCCACAGCGTGTCATCAGCATCCATGAGCAGGGTCTGCGGTTGGAGAAAGCGAACAGGTTGGCTCGAAGCACTCACCAGATAATTATAGTGAGGCCTTACTTCATGTCCCGCCAGTTGGGGCCCACACCACAATCCACCAGGACCGGTACCTTGAGTTGAATCACTGATTCCATCTCGTGGCGCACGAATGCCTTCACCTGCTCCACTTCCCTTTCGGGAACATCGAAAAGCAATTCGTCGTGAACCTGCAGCGTCATCCTGGTGGCGAGTTTTTCTTCCCTCAACCGCCGGTCGATACGGATCATCGCAATTTTGATCAGGTCCGCCGCCGTGCCCTGCAGAGGCGTGTTCACCGCGGTGCGTTCCGCAAAGCCCCGCAGATTGGCATTGCGGCTCTGCATATCGGGAATCGGACGAACCCTTCCGAACAGCGTGCGCACCCGCTGTTCTCTGCGGGTCTCCTCCAGGAGCCGGTCGATGTAGCTGCGCACCCCACTGTAGCGCGCGAAATAGGTTTCTATGTACAGCCGGGCTACGTTCTGCTCAATGTTGAGTTGCTGCGCCAATCCAAAGGGAGAAATACCGTACACAATACCGAAGTTCACCGCCTTGGCGCGATCGCGGGTTTGCTTGTCCATCGCTTCGGGTGCTATGCCGAAAACCTCTGAGGCGGTCAGCGTATGAATGTCCTGCCCCTCGGCAAAGGCGCGCACCAGCAGCGGATCTTCGCTGAAGTGCGCCATCAGACGCAGTTCGATCTGGGAGTAATCCGCGGAAATGAGCAGATTCCCCGGCGCCGCAATAAATGCCGCGCGGATCTCGCGGCCCAGCTCTGTCTTGATGGGAATATTCTGCAGGTTGGGATTGGTCGAAGACAGCCGGCCGGTCGAGGTGCCCACCTGGTTGAAGGTGGTGTGAACACGGCCCTCAGCATCGGCCAACAGCGGCAAGGAGTCAATGTAGTTGGACTTCAATTTCGCCAGCTGCCGGTATTGCAGCACCTGACGTGGAACCTCGTTATGCTCCGCCAGCTCTTCCAGAACATCGACGGCGGTCGAAACTACCTTGCCGCGCCCATACTTCATAGGCTTTGGCAGATGCATTTTGTTGAACAGCACATCTCCCAGCTGTTTGGGTGAATTGATGTTGAAGCGATGACCGGAGCCGGCGAAGATCTGCTCGCTGACCCGCTCCATCTCGATCGTGAGCCGTCCGGCCATATCGGCCAGCACTGCGCGGTCGATGCGCACGCCGGCTTCCTCCATACGGAGAAGCACCGGAACCAGCGGCAAGTCGATATCGCGGTAAACCTGCCCCGCACCCAGGGCTTCCACATCTTCTTTGAGGATGGGCGCGAGGGTGCGGATGGCGTTCGCCGAAGCCGGCAGCAGCTCGTCTCCCGGAGGCGGGAGTGCGCGCCCACTGAACCTCGCAACCACGTCCGGGAGCGGGTGGGTGGTGTGGGTAGGATTGATGAGATAGGAATACAGCATCAGGTCATCGACCTCACCCGCCAGGAGCAGGTCCGGGTCATGATGTCCGAGAATACGCAAAGCAGCCTTTAAATCGTGCAACGACTTGGGTGCTTGCTTGTCGTTCAGCAGATTACGCAAAGGATCCGCATCCAGGGGAAAGACCAATGCCTTGCCCGGCTCCGCAGAAACCGCAACCTTCAATACCTGGGGAAGAGGCTTCTCAGCGGTCGGAAGCGGAGTATCGAACAAGCCCAACGACATGTTCTTCAGTTGCGGCTCTTCCTCTTCGATGGCCTCGCTTTCCGTCTCGCTCACTTGCTCCGACGCAACCTCAAGCAGCGTGGTGTCGAAAGCGAGTGAAAAGCCCTTGCTGCGCGCCAGGTCGACGAAGTGGGTTATCTCTTCCGCCGAAGGATCAAGGAGAATGGAGAGCGGGATCGCCTCCTCTTCCGGCGCCAGCTCCTTGAGCATGGTCGTGAATTCAAGCTCATTGAACAGAGCACGACACGCGCTCACGTCCGGCGCCTGGGTGCGCATATTCTCAAGCTCCAGCTCCATCGGCACTTCACAGTGGATGGTCACCAGCTCCTTGCTGAGCAAAACCGTATCCCGATTGTTCTCGAGCGATTCGCGATATCGTTTTCCCTTGACCTCGGAAGCACGATCGAGCGCTGCCTCCACGCTGCCGAATTGCTGAATCAGCTCGACTGAGCCTTTGTCTCCGATTCCCGGAGCACCGGGGATGTTATCGATGGAATCACCCCGCAGGGCCATCACGTCGATCACCTGTTCCGGCGGCACTCCCAGCACCTCGACCACTTTCTCGCGGTCCAGGATCAGGTTGTCTTTCACCGGGTTGAGCACCTTGACTCTCCCGGTGACCAATTGCAGCATGTCTTTATCGTTCGAAACTACGAAGACATCATGGCCTTGCTCCGCGGCCTGTTTAGCCAATGTTCCGATGACGTCATCGGCCTCGAAACCCTCTGATTGCAGAATGGGAATGCGAAAGGCCTCGAGCGATCTCCGGATAAAGGGTAGCTGCTGAGCCAAATCCGGGGGCATCTCGGTGCGGTTTGCTTTGTAACCACCGTAGTCGAGCTCATCAAAGGTTTGGGTTTTGATGTTCCACTTCTTCACGGTGGCGATACTGCGCGCGCGCTCATCGCGAAAAACCGAACCGCTCACGTCAAAGACGGCGGCAAAATACTCCGGTTGAAAGTCGCGGCGAAGTTTGTTGATCATGTTGACGAAAACGAAGGTGGCCGCCGTCGGCACGCCGGAGCGGGTCGACATCGGACGCTGCCGCTGCATCGCGTGATAAGCGCGGAAGATGAACGACATCGCATCGAGTAGGAAGATGGGGGGTTTGGTTTCCGAGGCCATTGCTCTTTCAGTCGAGCAGATTTTTAAGCTCATTCATGTCGAAGGCAATCTCGCTCTTTTGAGGATACCGCGCTTTCATACAATCAGATCTGTGCTGGTCTCCGACTTCGACTTTGAGCTTCCTGCTGAGCTGATCGCGCAGCAACCGCCGCCGCAACGGGGCGAAAGCCGGATGCTGGCCATGAGCCGGGAGCATGGGTCATTGCAGGATTTGTGGTTCACCGACCTGCCGCAACTGCTGCGCGAGGGCGATGTCCTGGTGCTGAACGACAGCCGAGTAATCCCGGCACGGCTGTTTGGCACGTGCCCGGGAAAAAGCGGCGTTCACCAGGTGGAGGTCCTGCTGACCGAGCAGCTCAGCGAGTGGGAATGGCGGGCACTCACCCGTCCGGCGCGCAGGATGAATGTAGGCCAGCAGGTCACCTTCGCGGCGCCGGATGGGGACGCGCTCCTCGAAGCCACGGTCACCTCAAGAGGTGAGTTCGGTGAACGTCAGCTGCGCTTCACGTCCTGTGGAGGATTTCTTCAGGCACCTGGAGGTATTGGGGCACGTCCCGCTGCCGCCCTACATTCGCCGGCAAGACCAGGCATTGGATCGCGAGCGTTACCAAACCGTATTTGCGCGCCAACCAGGCTCAGTCGCCGCACCCACTGCCGGGCTGCACTTCACCCCTGAGGTTCTGGAGCGGATCCGCGCCCGTGGCGTGGTCGTGACTCACCTGACTCTTCATGTAGGGCTGGGAACATTCCAACCAGTGCGAGTGGCGGAGGTATCGCAAATACGTCTCCACGAGGAACGATATTCTCTGCCGGAAGAAACCGCACTGGAGGTGAATCGCGCGTTGCACGAGGGCCGCCGCGTCGTTGCCGCCGGCACCACCACCGTCCGCGTACTGGAACACTGCGCCAGCATTCATAGGCTGGAAGCACATTCTGGCACCACCAGCATTTTTCTTTCCCCAGGTTCCCATTTCAAGGTTGTTTCGGCGTTGCTCACTAATTTCCACTTGCCCGAGTCGACGCTGCTGATGCTGGTATGCGCCTTTGCCGGCAGAGAAAATATGCTCGCTGCTTATCGCTACGCAGTTTCATCAGGGTATCGATTCTTTTCCTATGGGGACTGCATGTTCATTGGTTAGCGATCGCGCCCGGAGCTGCAAAGCTCGCTGTACCGTAACAATGCGTGGGTGGCCCAGCGAATCATCGCACCTTAAGATTTGTCCGCGCCATTTTCGTCTATTTGCGAAGTGCCGTTCGGCATTTAGCCGAGCTCGCTCCAGGGCGGCCTCTACTTCGAGCCTCTTGGCTTCCATCACCAGCGCGATCGCCGGTTTGCGGAACCTCAACATTTCGCCCCCAACTGATCGCAACCCGGGAAAAAGGTTTGGGTATGAGGAAGCGATCCCAAGAGCGCAGCGACCAGGCCTTCTCGGGATGCGCATAAAAGATGCCGATGGGGTAGCCGGTAAGCTGGGCCAGCTTCACCGCGCCGGGCTTCACCTTGTAAACCGGGCCGCGCGGGCCATCTGCGGTAAATACAGCCGGGTGACCGCGCTCGACCGCCCTGGCTAACGCCAGCAGGCCGCTCCCCCCAGAACGGCTGCTCGATCCGCGCACGGTCCGGAAGCCGAGACGCTCCATCGTCTGCGCGATCAGTTCCCCATCAAAGCTTTTGCTGATCAATATGGTTACCCGAAATTCAGTGTGGAAATAACAAGCGCAAGGAATCAGACAACGGTGCCAGAAACACCACACCTGGAGCCCGGGCGGCGTCGCCGGCTGAGCCCCCGGCTCAACCACCACCTCGTAACGTAAGGTGCGGTCGAGTAACCGCAATAGAAGAGCCACCACCCGCGGAACAATCGCAATCACGATCCGCTGGCGGTAGCTGAAACCCCGGGCAGAGTCCTTCACCGGCCGATTTTACGCTGAGGTAACCGCCTGGGCAGCCGGATGGGGAGTCGTGCTGCCCCCTTTGTGTCGGGGTAATAGTGAGATTGGCGCATTTCAGACAGACCCACCCTCAGGTATACAAGTATTCATTATGAACACCTACAAGAGTGATTCTGCTTCACATGTTTACTCTCTGCCGCGATCTGGAAGTAAGCCGTCTCTGGATGACAAACTCGATAAGGTTTTCCAAATGGCCGAGCACGTCGACGCCCGGTGTGTCTACATGCTGGCCGCACAAAAACGGCGGCCAGGCCTCGCAGCCCGGTAACCCCATCAGAACTTTTGGGTGACTCAGAACCCCGATTTTCTGGGTAACCCCATCAGAGTTCTCGCGCTCATGGTGCGGGATGTGGGATACCACGGATAAACGCTCCCGTCCGCGGAGCGAAAACACTGGCGGGTTGCATGCCGTGGTATCCCAGATTTCACCCACAGCGCGAGATAGGCCCGCGGATAGCCGGCATCCGGTATTGCTGCGGGCGCCGCTGATAGCATCTCTGATGTGCTACTGACTCTGGAAACGTCTCTGCAGTTCGTCAAGGGCATCGGCCCGCGCATCGCCCAGACGCTGCAGGATAAGCGCATCTCGACCATCGAAGACCTGCTCTACCACCTCCCCTTCCGCTACGAAGACCGCCTTCGTCCGCAATTAATCGAAGAGCTGGTTCCCGGCAAAATGGCCAGCCTGATCGGCGAAGTCCGGGGTATGACTTTGCTGCGCACCCGGCGCATGCCTATCTTTGAAATGACCGTGGGCCAGGGCCTGGGCGGCAGGGTCAAATGCATGTGGTTCCACGGCACCTACTTAAAGGACCGGTTCAAAGCCGGCCAGTGGGTCGCGCTGTACGGGAAAGTCGAGCCTTCGCGGAGCACGAACAGCTTCAAAATGATCCAACCCCAGGTGGAAGTGCTGCCCGACGACCACGACGATGAGGAATCGAAGCTGCTGGAGGTGGGCCGCATTACGCCCGTCTATGAAACCCTGGGCAACAAACTGGCTTCCCGCTGGCAGCGCAGGGTCCTATGGCAATTGCTGGAAGACCTGAAGGGTCGAATCCCGGAAACGCTGCCCTCGGCGCTGTGCCGGCGGCTCGATTTGCCCAGCCGCGAAGAGGCCTTGCGCTGGGCGCACTTCCCCGAACCGGGAACCCCCATGGATCAGCTCCAGTCCTGGTCTACCCCCGCGCAAAAACGCCTCATCTTCGAAGAGCTCTTTTTCCTGGAGCTGGGACTGGAGCTGAAGCGGAAGAAATTGCGGCAGCGCCAGGGAATTCCCTTCGAAACCAATGCCGAGGTTCGCGCCGCCCTACGCCAGGTACTTCCCTTCCATCCCACGAAAGCGCAGAAACAAGCCCTGGGCGAAATAGTCAGCGACATGCGGTCGCCAGAACCGATGCGCCGCCTGCTGCAGGGGGATGTGGGCTCGGGCAAGACCATCGTCGCCCTGCAAGCCATGCTGGTGGCCATCGAGAACGGCTACCAGACGGCCCTCATGGCGCCCACAGAGATTCTGGCTACCCAGCACTTCCTGGGAGCCCGCAAGCTGCTGGAGCGGTCGCAGCAACGATACAAAGTGGTTCTGCTGACCGGTTCGCTCGATGAAGACCGCAAACGCGCCAACCGGGGCCTGATCGCCCGCGGAGAGGCACAACTGGTCATTGGCACCCACGCCCTGATCGAGGAGCGTGTGGATTTTGCCAAACTCGGCCTGGTCGTGGTCGACGAACAGCATCGCTTCGGGGTCCTGCAGCGCTTTCGCTTGATGAAGAAGCCCAATGCCGGCGAGCCCGACGTCCTGGTGATGACCGCCACCCCGATCCCCCGGACGCTCGCGCTTTCGCTTTACGGAGATCTCGATCTCAGCGTGCTCGACGAACTGCCCCCGGGCCGCACCCCCATCCTGACCCGCCAGGTGTCTGATGACATGGCGGGCGAAATATGGGCCCAGGTGCGGGAACAAGTGCGCATGGGCCACCAGGCGTACGTGGTCTACCCGGTGATCGAAGGCGCCAAGGACGATCAGCCGGAATTGGATTTTGCCGCCGCCGAGGGGGAAGCCGCTGAAGAGAAATCGCAACCCAAGGCTGGACGACCTGGCATGTTGTTTCAAAAAGTTTCACCGCCGGCCGGTCCCACACTCAAAGCCGCGACGGACATGTACCAGGCCCTTAAATCCGGCGCCCTGCAGGGACTGCGCCTGGGTTTGCTGCATGGGCGGATGGACGCGGACGAGAAGGAGATCATCATGCGCCGCTTCCAGCGCCGGGAGATCGATGTGCTGATCTCGACCACGGTGGTGGAAGTCGGGGTGGACGTGGCAAACGCAACCATGATGGTCATTGAACACGCGGAGCGGTTCGGGCTGGCGCAGATGCATCAATTGCGCGGCCGCGTGGGCCGGGGCAGCGCCCGGTCCTACTGCATCCTCATGACAGGAGGGAAAATCTCGCCCGCGGCAGCAGAACGGCTGGCAGCCATGGTGCGGACCCAGAATGGCTTCGAGCTGGCCGAACTGGACCTGCAGCTGCGCGGCCCAGGAGAATTCTTTGGCACCCGGCAAGCGGGGATTCCCGACTTCCGGGTGGCCAACCTGGTGCGCGACCGGGCTATGCTGGAGCTGGCGAAAACAGAATCCGCATCCTTCGTGTCGGCGGCCGGCAGCGAGATCCCTGCGGAAGAAAAGTCTAAGGTTTTGAGCCGCCTGCGTGAGGCCTGGCAGAGGCGCTATGGGCTAGTCGACGCCGGGTAGAGCAGTTTCGCAATTGGTGCAGACCGAAGCGACAGGTGTTTCCGTGGTTTTCTCTCAAGGAAAACCACTCCTCACAATCCTTTCGAGACCACGGTATTGCGAAACTCTCTAAAATCAGGCAGCGAAGCACTGGTTCTCATCCACCTGGGTTTGCAGTTCTTCTTCTTTCACCATCCAGATCTGCAACTGGACCTTGATAATTTCGAGCGAACAAATGTAGCGCGTGGCAGCGTCGAGCGTGGCCACGTCCATCGCCGGGAGCGTCCTCGAAGCCAGATCGAATACATGCGGAGTGCAGCGGCAAAGCTCCGTCAACGCGGAATGGGAAGCAGCCGTCAGCTGCAGCCCCACGGATACCAATGCACTGTAGATCTCAACACAGATATCGCGGGGAAACTCGAACACGAACCGGGCCGTACCCGGCTCAGTATAAGAGCGGCTCCGAATCCATCCCCCACAATCGGGAATCACGCCGCTGAGTTGGGGTACGACCATCGATTGGCCTTCATGCAGAAGCGCCGTTAAATAGAGAACATCGTCTGAAAGCGTATCTGACATATGGGTATTGGTTGAACTTGACTATACCTCTCTTGCTGAATTGATCGGCTATGGAAAGGCAACCTTCAGCCGCAGAACAGGTACCACGGTTCTCGATTTGGATGACCGGAATGAACCCCATGGTAATGTGGTCAGCATGCTGGTCGGAACGGGCGTGGACTTGATCGAGATTGAGCGCATCGCGCAATCCATCGAACGCTACGGCGACCGCTTTTTGCGCCGCATTTTTACCGATCACGAGATCGAGTATTGCAGCCGCAAACGCGGCAGTGCGGAAAGTTTCGCCGCGCGCTTCGCCGCCAAAGAAGCAGGCGCGAAGGCATTGGGAACCGGCATCAGCAGAGGTGTCACCTGGAATGAATTCCAGGTTGAGCGTCAACCAGGAGGCCGTCCCACCCTCCAATTGCGCGGACGCGCCGCCCTGCTGGCCAGCGAGCTTGGCGTCAGAACCATTTCTCTTTCCCTCACCCACACGGCCACGCTGGCAATGGCGTCGGTGATGATGGAAGATTAGCGCCTTTGTCTCCGCGCTCTGCCGGATTTTCAAAGCTGCTACCTCCAGACTTTGAGTGGGTGGCCCAGGTCTCAAAAGCGAGACCTGGGCCACCCACTCAACATTCGTCCGCGCCATTTTCGTCTTCTTAGGAGGGGCCCATGGTTGACCGCGGGGGTGCGATGGACAAGCCCTAAAAGGTCCCATTTGATATGCTCAGTCGAAGCAGCTAAAGAGGGGGTCCGTGCCGAGCCAGCAGGAAGTCCAGTGGTCGCAACTGAAAGTGGGCGTTCTGGTGACCGTGGCTGTGGCAGCCTTGTCGGCTCTCGTCTTCCTCATGGCAGGAAGCACGGCGGCGGCCTCTTCACCGGCAAAACTACCCTGCGTTCCTATTTTGAAAACGCCGCCGGCCTGAAAAACGGCGCCCCGGTGAACCTCGAAGGCGTGACCATCGGCACCGTGACCCAGGTGAGGATCGAGCCCGCGCGCAAGCTTACCCCGGTCGAAGTGACGATGAAGATCGGGAACAAGTACCGCCTGGCCGTGCATACCGATTCCACCTCCAGCCTGGAGACCATCGGTGTGCTGGGCGATACCGTGGTGGATATCAATAGCAAATCCGCCACCGGGCCGCCGGTCCAGAACAACGCAGAGCTCAAAACCAACGAGACTCCCAACCTCTCAGACGTGATCAAGTCGAGCCAGGGAACGATTGAGCAGTTGAACACCATTCTGGCCAAGGTCGACCACCTTGCGGACTCGCTCAACTCGACCAAGGGCTCGATCGGCGAACTGATCAACAATCCTGACCTGTACAACAAAGCGTTAACGACTTTGAATGAGCTATCCCGGCTAGTGGATTCCGTCGCCAATGGCCAGGGCTCCGTCGGCAAGCTGGTCGCGGATGAGACTTTGTACAACCACATCAACGACACGGTCACCAAGCTGGACCAGATGGCCACCAGCCTCGATCAGGGCAAGGGCACGATCGGCAAGTTGCTGAAAGACGAAACCCTGGCCAACAATCTGAACTCGTCTGTGAAGAACGCCGACCAGCTTCTGGCCGACATCAACGCCGGCAAGGGCGGCCTGGGCATGATCGCCAAAGATCCACAATTCGCAGCCAAGCTCAGAGACACCGTCGACAAGCTGGATTCGGTGCTGAACCGGGTGGACAGCGGCGAAGGAACCGTCGGCCAACTGGTGCGTAATCCCTCTCTCTACAACAATCTCGACCAGTCTCTGACCGAGACACGAGGGCTGGTGGCAGCCATCCGCGAGAACCCCAAGA
Organism: uncultured Acidobacteriaceae bacterium; assembly: GCA_963790935.1. Classification (GTDB taxonomy): domain Bacteria; phylum Acidobacteriota; class Terriglobia; order Terriglobales; family Acidobacteriaceae; genus PALSA-350. Next base: position 219,028 of record CAWBRJ010000002.1, read on the forward strand.
AGTACCTCACCTTCCACGTTAAAGTTTTCTGAGAAGTATGAAGGTAGTTTTCACCGTCAGCGCTCTCTTCATGTACAGCTGGCTCGTTCAGGCACAGAGCAATGTAGCCCCAGTCGAGCCCAAGGCCCCACAGAGCTTTGACGTGACCTCCATCGATAAGACCGCCGACCCCTGCAATGATTTCTATCAATATGCCTGCGGCAACTGGCAGAAAAATAACCCCATCCCGCCCGACCAGGTGAGGTGGAGCGAGTTCATCCAACTGCGGGAGAGAAATGCCTGGCTGTTGTACCGGGAGTTGGAGGCAGCCTCTGTTGCGGATCCAAAGCGTACGCCATTGCAACAAAAATATGGCGACTTCTACGCCGCCTGCATGAACACCCAACTGGCCAACGAGAAGGGCGTAACGGCGCTGCAGCCTACCCTGAACACCATCGATGCACTGAGCGACAAGAAGCAACTGGCTGCTTTGCTGGCTACCCTCGAAATCAGAGACGGCGTTAGCGGAGTCTTCAACTTCGGCGTGGGCCAGGACCAAAAAGACTCCAGCCGGCAAATCGCACAAGCCGGCCAGGCAGGTCTCGGCCTGCCCGATCTCGATTACTACCTGCGCGATACTCCGCGGCAGAAGAAGATTCGCGACGACTACATAGCCCACATGACCCGGATGTTCCAGTTGGCCGGCGACACTCCTGAGAACGCCGCCAGCGAGGCACAGGCCGTCATGGCCATTGAAACGGCGCTGGCGCAGGGCTCCCTGAGCCGCACAGACCTTAGAGACCCAGCCAAACGCTACCACCTGATGACGTTGGCGGAGTTTAAGACGCTAACCCCGAACTTCGACTGGCCGTCTTATCTGCAAGGAATCAACATGGGCGCCTTCGATAGCCTGGATGTGATATATCCGCAATTCTTCTCGACCATGAATACGCTGATCGACAGCCAGAACCTGGAGGCATGGAAGAGCTATCTTCGCTGGCGCGCTCTGCATGGGGCGGCCCGTTGGTTGTCGGATCCGTTTGTCCAGGAGAACTTCAAGTTTTTCAGTGCCGAATTACAGGGTCAGCAGGAACTGGCGCCGAGGTGGAAACGCTGCACGCTGGCCACCGACAATGCCCTGGGGGAAGCGGTGGGGCAGGACTGGGTGAAAAAGTATTTCAGCCCGGAGAAGAAAGAGAACATGACCAAACTGGTGACCGCGCTCGAAGCCGCGCTGCGCCAGGATATCGACCAGCTGCCCTGGATGTCGGACGAAACCAAAAAGAAGGCGCTCGAAAAGCTGGCGCTGATTCGTAACAAGATCGGTTATCCGGAGCACTGGCGCGACTACTCGACGCTGGAGATAAAGCGCGACGATCTACTGGGGAACGTGGCCCGGGCGGATATTTTCGAGGATCGGCGCAACCTGGCCAAGCTGGGCAAACCAGTGGATGAGACGGAATGGCACATGACGCCGCCGACCGTGAATGCCTACTACTCGCAAAGCAATAACGACATCAATTTTCCCGCCGGCATCCTGCAACCCCCCTTCTACGACTTCTCCAAGGATGAGGCGGTGAACTTTGGCGGCATCGGCACCGTAATCGGCCATGAAATGACGCACGGCTTCGACGACCAGGGCAGCAAATTCGATGGTCATGGCAATGAGCACGAGTGGCAGACTGCAGCCGACCGTAAGGCTTTTGGCGATCGAACCGACTGCGAGGTGAAAGAGTATGGCAACTTCGAGGCGGCCCCAGGGGTCAAGCTGAACGGGCAACTCACCCTGGGTGAGAACACCGCCGACAATGGCGGCCTACGCATTGCCTACATGGCGCTGATGGATACTTTGGCCGGGGCAGCTCCGGCGCCCGAAATCGATGGCTATTCACCCGCCCAGCGGTTCTTCCTGGCCTACGGCCAGCTGTCTTGCGAGAACATACGCGAGCAAGCGGCGCGGAACTACGTCCTTACGGATCCGCACTCCCCGGGACATTGGCGGGTGAACGGCGCAGTCCAAAATTTCGATCAGTTCGGCAAGGCGTTCGGCTGTAAAAAGGGCGCTCCCATGTATCCGGAAACCTCTTGCCGGGTGTGGTGACCCAAATGACAGCAGGCGAGCTGCTATAGCCGAAAGTGGCCGCAGCTTTTACAATTGGCGTTAGGATCCAGTTTTTAACAGCTTAGCTGCAAAGGCAGCCCTAGACCGCACGGCGACGGGGATGAAGGAAACGCATGAAGTTCAGGAAATTCGGCCAGGTTTGTCTGGCCCTTGTAGTGTCCCTCGGATTGGGATTTGGAGTGACCTCCTGCAGTACGGATCACACAGTCGGTTACTTCTATGCGACCGGCACTCAATACCAGCAGATTTCCGGCTTCAGAATTGATAACAACCTTGGCCAACTGACAGCGACGCAGAATTCTCCCTATAGCTCCGGCGGGGTTAACCCCATCAAGATACTGGTGAGCACTGCGGGTAAGTTTGTCTATGTTCTGAACGCAGGTTGTGGCGCAACCGGGCAGATTGCCTGCCCTGCAAACACGCCCGCCGATCAGACGGGAGCTAACATTTCGCTGTTCACCGTAGGTGGCCAGGGCGGACTGAGTTTTCAGGCTTCGTATACCAGCCAGGGCAATCAACCCATCGCCATACAGGCGGATGCGTCCGGCACTCACCTTTTTGTGCTCGACTCAACCGTCCCGGACACACCGGACAAGGCAAACTGCAAAGCCTATGTGCCTGGGAATGCGCCAGCATCTGTGGTGACATCACTGCCTTCAACATCGATGGCAACACGGGCAGGCTTTCCCTGATCACCAACCAGCAGGTGAAAAATTCCAGCTGGCACCAACCTCACCTATTTTCCCGTTGGCAGCTCGCCTATCAACTTTTTCCTGATACCCAGTGGGTCGTTTATCTACACCATTGAAAACGGACAGAGCCGGAAGCAGCATCGATCCGCCGCAGGGTGTATTCGTATACGCCAACAGCGCCGGACAGTTGACCCTGACGCAAAATACTCCCATTGCCACTAACGCTACCCAGCTCAGTTATATCTACGCCAGTTCCAGATACGTGTACCTGATCGATGCCCAGGACGGCACCACCGCGGGCCAGATCTTGCCCTACACAGTCGGCACCAATGGCGCACTGCAGTCGCTGGTTGGCGGGCAGGTGGCCAACACCGGCACCGTGGCCAACCCGGGTCCGATGATCGTCGACCATCAAAACAAGTTCCTCTATCTCACAAATTTCGGACCGAACCTGACTCCCAGTAGCTCGGCCAGTTCGGTCAGTGCATTCTTCATCGATCCGACGACGGGCAGGTTGACGCCGATCGCGACCGCTGTTCCTTTTGGCGCAGGGGCCTCTCCAGTTTGCATCCTGGAGGATCCGTCGAATCAATATCTGTATACAGTGAATTATTCCTCCAGCGAGATCACTGGCGCGGTCATCAACTCTTCCACCGGTACGCTGACCACGCTGCGCAAGGCTACTCAATTCACCACCACCGGCCAGCCAACCTGGTGTGCGGCTACCGGTACTTTGTTCTAGACAGTAGAGATGTTCTTTTGCAATGCAAGTGGGCCTAAACGACTCTATCCATAGCTCTGCTGCGAGCTGCAGCCCTGCTCCATTGTTGGTTGGGCCAGGATGAAGGAAGCGCATGAAGTTGAGTAAATCAGGCCGGATCGCCTTGGCCTCTGTAGTGTCCCTTGGTCTGGGATTAGGTGTTGTTGCGTGCGGACCTCCCAATACGATCGATTTTGTTTACGTCACATCCTCCAAGCAAAATCCGGGCCAGATCAATGCGTATAAGGTCCAGAGTCAAGCTGGGGCGCTGATCCAGCTCACCGGCTCTCCTTTCTCCTCTGGCGGTGCAAACCCCATCGCGGACGTGACGTCGTCGAACGGTAAGAATCTCTACGTCCTCAATCACGACAGCAATACGGTCGTGGAATTCGCCATTGACACCAACGGCACCATAACCCAGCAGCAGTCCTGCACCACTCCGGGCATCTCCCCCACCCAGTTGTCGATCAACAAGGCTGGAACCTACCTCTATGTTGTGGAGACTTACCAGCCGGGCCACAACGCCAGCAATCCCGGACCCGGAGCGCTGGTGGTCTACCCGGTCAACGCCAATGGGCAACTGGGCGCCACATCAAGCCTGTGCACACCTGTCGCGAATGGCAGCAATGGTTTTTTCCCGGTGGGCAACAATCCGGCGGCGGTCAACGTCGTGGCCAGCGGAACTTATGTTTACGCCGTCAACCAAAGTGACGCCACTCTCTCCGGTTTTCAGGTTGGCTCCAGCGGCAGCCTCACCTCGATCGGCACTTTTCCTATCGGCGTCGCACCCAACGCGATTGCCAGCGATCCAACCAGCAGGTGGCTCTACGTCACCGATGGCGCCGCCAACCAGATGATCGGGTTCCAGATCCAACTGAACGGAACGTTGCTCCCTCTGCAAACCCCCTTCAAGACTGACAATCTTCCGGACTCGGTCCAGGTCGACCCCAGAGGAATCTATGTCTACGTCGCAAACTATAACGCTAACGACGTGAGCGCCTATACGATTGATCGCACCACCGGAAACGCCACGCAAATAGCGGGCTCGACAGCCTATGCCGTAGATGCCGGGCCAACCTGCGTCCTGATCGACCCCGCAGAAGCGCGCTTTGTCTATACCTCGAACTTCCTCGGCAACACAGTATCTGGCTTCACTCTGAACCCTTCCACTGGAGCGCTCACGGCGGTACAGAACACTCCCTTCAAGGCTGCCGGGCAGCCTACCTGCGGCGCTGCCATTGCCCACGGCAACCATGCCATCGAGGTCATACAGCCCTGATATCGCCGACTCTGTATGGAAGTGGACCTTGCAATTTACGCTTGCCGTGTTGCTTGCCGTGACCCGCGGCTTCCAGACGCTCGCTATGTTCCTCCTGCTGGTTGGCTTGCGCGCGGTGATGGCCGAGAGGCAAGGTAGGCGACTCCTGTTGCATGCAGACGAGGTGTTGAGGCCGTTGGGAGCAAGTGGCCGAAAGCGGTCCAAGCTCTTACAATGCAGTTGGGAGATAACAGAAAGATTTTCTATCCATAGCACTGCTGCGAGCTGCAGCCCTGCTCCATTGGTTCGTTGGGCCAGGATGAAGGAAGCGCATGAAGTTGAGTAAATCAGGCCGGATCGTCTTGGCCTCCGTAGTGTCCCTTGGTCTGGGATTCGGTGCCACTGCATGCGGACCCAGCAATACAATCGACTTTCTGTACGTCACTGCGTCCAAGCAAAATCCGGGACAGATCAACGTATACAAAGTCGATAGCGAAGCGGGCATTCTGTATCAGATCACCGACTCCCCGTACGGCTCAGGCGGCCGGAACCCTGTCGCGGATGTGGCGTCGCCGAACGGTAAGAATCTCTACGTCATCAATCATGACGACAATACGATCGTGGAATTCGCCATTGGCACCGATGGCAAACTCTATCCCCAACAGACCTGCAACCTGCCAGGAAGCTACCCGTCGCAGCTGACAGTGAACAAGGCCGGCACCTACCTCTACATCGTGGAGACGTACCAGCCGAATTTCAGCCTCAGCATTCCCGGGCCCGGCGCGCTCGTAGTCTTTCCCATCAATGCTAACGGTCAGCTTGGCGCGACGAGCAGCTTGTGCCAGCCTGTGCCAGATGGCACAAATGCTTTTTTCCCGCTGGGGAATAATCCGCTTTCAGTCAATGTGCTGGCCAATGGAAACTTTGTTTACGCGGTGAATGAAAGCGATGGCACCATCGCAGCGTTTCAAGTTGGATCGGACGGCGTCCTTAGTTCGATCGGCCTTTTCAAGGTTGGAACTAACCCCAATGCGGTGGCCAGCGATCCGACCGGCAAATTCCTGTATGTCACAGACGGCGCCACCAATCAGATGTACGGTTTCCTGGTGCAGTCCAATGGATCGCTGGTGTTGATGGCAAAGCCCTTCCAGACTGATAACCTGCCCATTGCCGTCGCAGTCGACCCCCGCGGCATCTACGTTTATGTTGCCAACTTCAATGCTAACGACGTAAGCGCGTATTCCATTGACCAGTCCACGGGCAACGCAACCCCGATTGCCGGCTCGTCGATCTACGCGGTTGGCAACGGTCCGCTCTGTCTCCTCATCGAGCCGTCGGAGGGCCGGTATATTTACACCGCTAATTTCCTCAGCAATACGGTGTCAGGGCTGGCCCTGAACCCCGCGACCGGAGGACTCTCGGCCGTGCAGAACACGCCCTTCGGTGCCGCCCAGCAGCCTACGTGCACCGCTGCGATTACGCACGGTAACCATACCGTTTCACAACCGTGATTTCCGCAGTGTGCTGCGGAGCCAAGGCATGCGGCCTGTGCGGCGAAGGCTCTACCCACAGCTTGTTTGCTGCGTGAAGATAAACAAGACCTTCCAGCTTTTCCAATGCAATTTCCAAACCTTGAGTGGGTGCCCAGGTCTCAAAAGCAGACCTACACCCACTAAATTCCCGTGGCCCATCGATACTCCGGCCGGAATGGCAAAGGAGAGGGCGGTGCTTCCAGGTTTAGAAGGTGAGGCGAAGTGAGATCTGCATCGAACGTGGCCCGCCTTGTTGATAAACAGAACCGGTGGGGCCGAAGCTTTGATTCAAAAGCTTGGTCGGTTGCCCGAACAACAAATCAGGTAGGTAAGGATCGATGTAGCCAAAGTTTGGATGATTGGTTACGTTGAACATCTCCGCACCAATCTGGAAGTTCAGCGAGTCATGGAACTGGAACGCACGGCGAACACCGGCGTTCCCCTGCAAAGCGCTGAAGCCTCGAACCAGGTTGCGTGGTGCGTTTCCCTGGGCATCCCCTTGCGGCACGCTAAAGGCTGGATTGGCCGCGTTGGCGCCGCCGTTGAAGATGCGGCCCCCGGGAAATCCGGAACCGTGCAGATACAGCGGCTGTTGAGGAGTGAAGTCGACACCGCTCGCGTAGGTGTTGCCGGTAATCGTGTCGAGGAAGAAGTTACCGCCAAGGTCGACCGGAAAACCTGTTCTGGCCAGCACCCGGCCATCGATTCTCCAACCTCCCAATAGATTTCTTTTGCGATAGCTTCCTGAGGGCCTGGGCACATCCCAGGAAACGGCGGCTTCGACGTTTTGACGCACGTCGAGGTCGGAGTTTCCACGAATTAAAGGAAAAGCGGGATCGGTCGAGCCATAATCGAGCGCGTGCGCCCAGGTATAAGACACCAATGTCTGCACTCCCTGCACCAGCGAGCGCTGGAATTTCAACTGCATGGCTTGATAGCTTGAAGTCAGCCCAACGGGATAGAAGGTTACATCTCCGAAATTTGGGTTCGCCTGATTAACGTTTCTGCGTTGCTCTTCCAGCAGGCGTTGGCCGCTCGCACCCACATAGGATGCCGTCAACGTTTGGCTTCTGCCAAGAGCCTTCTCAACCGCAAAGTCCCATTGCCAACTGTAGGGAAGTTGAAGATGGGTGGGAAAAGCAAATGCATTCGTGCCGCTGTAGGGAGAGCTGCCGGGTGGAGGTACATTGAGTTCCGCCGGCGTGACCGGCAACGGCTGGCCGGCAAAATGAATTGAGTTTGCGAAACCGAGGCCGCTGAAAGCGCGCAGTGCCGGTTGGTTGCTGGTATCAAAGAAGACCCCGCCGCCGGCGCGCACGATCAATTCCCTGCCCGGTTCGCTGTTTTCCGCCCAGGCTACGCCGGCACGGGGAGCGAAGTTGTACCATCCCGTATGCCAAAGCGGCGTACCCCTGGGGGCTACCCTCAGGCTGGCGGGAGTGTTGACATCGCCGAGAATGGTATAGGCATCCTGCCCATGTTCTCCCTTTGGCGGCGGAGCCAGATCCCAACGCAGCCCGAGGGACAGGCTAAGTGCTTTAGACATTTTCCAGTCGTCCTGCGCAAATAAAGAAAATTGATTGAGAACCGGGTTTGCGGGGTTGGTCGCGGTAACGACGAGGGCTGATACCGCGTTGTTCAACATAGAGTTCAGGTCGAGGAAATCCGCTTGTACCGAGAGTGCCGCGGGGTGCAGATTGGACGCGATCCGGCGTTCATCCATCCCGAGTTTTAGTAGGTGCCTGCCGGCCTGCACATTGAAGTTGTCGCGGAGATTCCATTGATGGAGAGAACCGTAGGCAGTGTTGGTATTGCTTTCAGTGTCACCCACGCCCACGATGTGAACGTAGGCTTCGCTACTTACCGAGTTATACGAGCTGGGAATGCCGAGAGCCTGGTTCAGCCCATTCGGTTGAAAGTAGTAATAGGGAGATGTTTCGGACTGCACGCTGGAGCCGTTATCAACGAATCCTAGCCTGAGTTCGTTGTTGATATTCGCAGATAGCTGACTATTGGCTCCAAGAGAGAACGTGCGATTTCCGATCTGATTCTTACTGAGTGAATAAAGCTGTTCCGTTTGGCTATTACTGGGTGCGTCTCCAAAGCGAAAGAAGGTGGCAAATTTCCGGGAAAAGGTATGATCCACGCGAAGACTCGTGGAATTTAAATGGGCTGGAAGCGCGAATGGCGATATAAAAGTGCTTCCCAATCCAGTCAGATTGCCTGAGTTGTCATAAATCGGGGCCTGTGCTCCAGGAAAACAATCTACGACCGGATAAAGGACGGGTGGAGGAGGCAGGGTGAAATAGTCGAAACCTAAAGTGTATGGATAAGTTTGGGGCGTCGGCTGCGGAAAATAAAGACCCTCATACGATAAAAAGAAGAATGTCTTATCCCGGCCGTTGTAGCCGCCGGGCAAAATGACTGGAGCGCCGAACGTACCTCCAAAATCGTTTTGAGTGTATGGTGTTCCGGAGCCGCGAATGAAGGCAGGGCCCGCATGTTCTGCAAACCAGTCAATCGCATCAAAGGTGTTGTTGCGAAAGTTAAAAAAGAGGCTGCCGTGGCGATCGTTGGCTCCTGAGCGAGTCAGAAAGGTGAATTGACCGCCCGGCGTTCGTCCATATTCTGCGGAATAGCTGGAAGTCAGCACGCGAAACTCCTGCAGAGCTTCTATCGAGACCAGGCTCTGCGTGGTACCCAGCGCAGTCGCCCCTGCAGCAGACCCGGTGCTCACGGTACGAGAGTGGCCGGAGGTCACTCCTCCATTGGAATCCGCGGCGATTCCATCTACAAAGAATGAATTGGACTCCGGTCTTTGTCCGTTCACACTGAAGTCTCCCTGCGTCTCGGAGCGTTGGCCGGCCGCCTGGGGATTTTGAGTTACGATGCCCGGGGTCATGGAGATCAGATCCTGGAACGTTCTGCCGTTAAGCGGAACACCTTCGGCCAACTTGCGGTCGACCACCGTGCTCACTGCGCCGTCGGTACTGTTGAGCGTGAGGCCACTGGCATCGACGGTGACGGACTCAGCGACTGGTCCCACTTTCATACGTACAAGCAGGGTTCTGTTGTCGCCGACATCCAACGTGATTCCGCGGAGTTGCGTGGTAGCAAACCCCTGCCGCTCAAACTGCAACGTGTAAGCACCCGGAATAACACCAGGAAGTACAAACGAGCCGTCATGACTCGTTGTTGTGTCGTTCTCGGCCCCTGTCTGGGTGTTGATCAGCTTGACGCTCGCACCAAGGATGTTGGCCCTGGTTGAGTCCTGGACCACGCCCGCCAGCGTCGCGGTACTAACCTGGGCCCCACTACGAATTCCGGAACAGGAAGCAAGAAAGACTAACAGGGTGCGGATGAATCTGAACTTGTCCAACACCGTGGCAGTGCGATTCATCGTGGTTGGTCAGGGGATTGTTGCCCATCCCCATGGTTTGGCCCATCGCTCGGTTGCTCGATGGCCGGCGCCGTTCGGGAAGAACTCAATTCCACGGCGAACAAGTTGATTCCCCTGGCTTGTTGCATTGGTATGACCTTGAGGATCGCGTCGACTGAATCATCCTGACTGATTTGGTCTTCACTGGACGTGCCGGGCGCAAAAACGTTACTGACACGGCGATTTAATTCCTGAACCTGCTGCAAGAAGCCGGTTGGAGGCCTGGCTGAACTGCAGGGGGTTCGCGATCGGAACCGATCCGGCATCTGCGTTCGGCAGCGCCGTGGCCGAGGTCGAGAGCTCGCCCAATTGGTCGTGCAGGCCCACGAGTTGTTGCTCCAGATCGGACGCATGCTGATGCACCATCTCTGTCCATTGCTGTTGTGAAGTTAAGCTGACCGATTGTAACTCGGAAGTAGAAAGCGCTCGACCTAGCCGATCCAGAGCATAGGCGTGTTGCAAAGCACGTTGGCCGTGCTCCAGGGCGTTATGCGAGAACGTAACCACGGCTCCCGCTAACTGCTCGCCAGCCAGCCCTTTCCCTTGAAAGTGTTTGCGCAGCAGCGCATCCGCCGCGGACTTCGATTGGTCGATTTCATACACCCGGATCGCCGGGCTTTGCGGTGCGTGTGAGGCATGCATCCGTAGTTCATGCGGAGAGAAAAGCTTAAGGTCGAGAAGCCGATGGTTGGGCAGTGCTCGCAGCCGGGCAGCGATCCGGGCTCTCAGCGTGTTGTCGGAGATTGCACCAGATACCTCCAGGGTTCCGTCATCGGTTCTCTTGACCTCAATGGGCTCTGCGGTGTCAGCACCCAGGAGGTTGAGCTGATAGAGTACCGCGATTTGCAATTCTGCCAGCAGAGACGCGGCGTCCTCTGCAACGGGCCTATTGGGTGGAGGCATCTCGAGCGAATGAAACTCGTGCACGCCTGCATACGATGGGGGATCGAACGTCGAATCGGGGACCGAGGCAGTGGGCCTACGTTCATAGCTGGCTTGCACAAAGCGAAGCTCATGAACATTGCTCCCGGCGCGAACATGCAGGGTCACCCTGACGGGTTGGAGCTGACGAGTGAGTACCAACGCTGCCGATAACAATTGCGGATGTCCGTCGATGGGACCGTCGGTCATCAACTCGTAGCCTTCCTTGACAGAATGCATGCGAACATTCTGCCCGGCAAGGGTACTGAAGGCATGGGCCGATAAATCCTGATCCCAGAAGTCGCTCATGACCAGGGGTCGACTCGTGCCCGGGCCATTCTTACCAGCTGGATTGCGACGCGAGGTATGTTCACCGCTCTTGTTCCGCCACTCAGCAGCAAGAACCCGGTGCTGTGTGTCATAAAGGCGGCGCAGGTATCTGTCTCCGTTACCGTCCTTCCAGAGATCGACTGTTCCCTGCTGAAGTACCTTCCCGTTGGAAGAGATCTCTTCGACGCGCAGCGTCTGATGCTCGGTTTCGCCGCGCAGAGCCTCAGCTTCTGTCCTGACCGACTCGTCCAGGATCTTCACGGCAACGGTAGACTTCGTTGAGTGACGGAAGGCGAAGTATCCCACGCTTGCGAAGATAACGGCAAGGATCAGTGTCCATGCGAAGGCAGACGACGGAGTCATCGCTGCCAGTAGCCAGCGGAAAGCGGCAGCCAGCCTCAAAAGATTGGACGCGTTCGCTGCCTGCGCAGCCGGCTCCTCCCGTTCTTCTTCCATGGCCACGCTGGCCAACGCTGGATCGAAGTAGGCAACCTGCCCATTCAGGCCCTGGCCGTCGAAGGCGAGGCTCAGTTCGAGCCAGCGATCGTCGCTGAGATCAACCCGCTGGGTGCGCACTGGCGCGCCCTCTGGCGGAAGCTCGCCGATGGAAAGAAGAGCGAAGCGTACATCCTGCTCACTGAATACCTCGACGAACTCCACATTCTCCGGGTGCTCGATTCGAGCCGAGAGCTTGCTGTGTTCTGCGAGCACATCGTGGAAAGCGATGATGTGGCCGTTCACAGCAATGGAAAGTGTTCTGGGACGGTGTTCATGGACCTTGTCCCAGCGTCTTCGAACCGCCAGCATTTCTTTTTGTGCTTTGTTGCTTATTCCGGAGGACCCGTCCGCGCTGCTGTTGCTTCCGTCTCCAGAAGTGCCGAAGCAGTCTAGCGGTTCGCGATCCCGGAGCGTGGGGCGACGGAAGTGATTATCGACAATCGAAAGGCACCGCTCACAGCTGACGATGTGCGCCAGCAGGGCACAGGAGATGGGTTTAGGCGAAGCCATCCGGTAATGGGCAAGCAACTGGTCCTGCGGAAGGCAAGAGCCGGTCTGTGCCTGCAGAATACTGTTCCGTAATTCGTTGAAAAGCTCTGGAGCAGACAACAAGCTCCAGGAAAGCCTGGGCTGCGGCGGGAGGTCGCGGTTCACGATGCGCAGCTTGCCCGGCGTTTCCAGGTAGGACGCGACCTCGGAGCGGGCAACCTTAAGCTTGTTGTAAATGGCAGCAATGGGCAGGCATGCCAGCTCCGCAATTTCGCGCCGTGCGTAGCCGTGAAAAAAATGCAGAATAAAATAGCTCGCGCTCTTGGAAGACTCCTTGCGCCAGACGGTGTAACTGCAGATACGGCGCAGGTCGTTTTGCATTTGCAGCGGATCGGCTGACGAGTTACCTCTCAGAGCGGAATCGAACGAATCGAATTCCGCTATGCTGACGAAGCGCAGCGCCTCTCGCGAAGAGCGGGCGAGGGCCGAGAGATAGATGTGACGCAGCGAGGTATATAAGTAGCCGTCGAGATTGACCACAGTCGTCAGATCCGGCTGGGTGAGCGTGAAGTAAAGACAGAGCTCCTGAACGATTTCTTCCGTCTTGCCCGCATCGCCGCGGGTAAGCACCGCTCCCCATTGCAGCAGTTGGCCATAGCGGCTGGCCAAAAGCTGGTCAACCGGGGTGGGAACCGCCGAATCCTCACGCCGCTTTAATTTACGCTGCTCCATTCACCCCTAAAGAGTGCCATTCCGGGCAAATCTACCCCGGCGCCTGATTATTTTTTTCTTAAGCCTTTGCAAAGCAAAACGTCCGTAACCGGGGTGAATTCAGCGACCGCACTGCTCTTCAAAAATAGCAATTTCTTTTTGGGAGCTTGCCTTGACACCATCGTTGTTGGTTTCCCCCGTTTCTTCTGCTCGTTCTCCTCTCAATCTTCTGAAAAAGCACGGAGACTCGTTCGCATGGCTGTTTTGGGCAGTCCTGACGGGGTGGTCCGTGCGCCTGATCGTAGTGGCATTAGTTTACAAAGGATTCCTCGATCCAGCACGAGATCACTGGGAATTTGCTTACGAGATAGGGCGAGTCGCACGTTCCATTGCCCTGGGACAGGGATTCTCCAATCCTTACTGGGCTAACACGGGGCCTACTGCCCTGCTCACACCGGTTTACCCTTACTTCTTAGCCGGCATCTTTACCACTTTCGGTGTGTACACGAAAGCCTCCGCGCTGGTGTTCCTAGCCATCAACACTTTCTTCTCAGCGGTCACCTCGGTTCCCATCTTTCTCATCGCGCGAAAAACCTTGGATTTGCGAACGGCAAAAGTTGCGGCCTGGGTATGGGCTTTCTTTCCATACGCAATTGACTTGTCAGCGACGACGATGTGGTACCACTCCTTTGTCGCACTGCTCCTTGCTGTTATTTTCCTGCTGGTTCTCTCGCTTGCGTCCTCAAACCGCCTGAGCGCGTGGGCAGGTTTTGGTGTGCTTCTCGGTTTTGCGGCATTGACCAACCCGGTGATGATAGGCATCGCACCGTTTATCGATAGCTGGCTTTGGGTCCAGTTGAACCGAAAACGCAAACGCGCCTGGGCGGCGATCAGCACCGGATTGATAGCAATGGTGGTGACGATTCTGCCCTGGCTCGTACGCAATGAGCGCGTGCTTCACCAACCGGTGGTTTTCAAAGACGGCTTCTGGATGGAAGTCTGCGTCGGCAATGTAAACAACAGTCTGCATTGGTGGGACGGTGATGAGCATCCTTCGGGGAGCGCGCGGGACAATGCGCAGTACGAACAGCTCGGAGAATTGAGCTATATGGCGGCCAAGCACGACCGAGCGATTGCTTACATCGCGACCCATCCTGGGGCGTACGCGTTGCGCTCGCTGCGCCATGCGATCTTTATGTGGACAGGATTCTGGAGCTTTAACCGTGACTACTTGCGGCAGGAGCCATTTGATCCTGAGAACATCTGTTTTCTCAGCTTACTTTCGTTGCTTTCGATTGCCGGTCTGTATTACATGTTTCGCGAGGGTCGAGGCACGACGGCAAGGCTCTATTTCCTGGTCCTGTTGTCATTCCCGGTTCCCTATTATCTTAGCCATCTCGATCCCGGATTCCGCCATCCTGTCGATCCTCTTCTGGTGATCCTGGCATGCTTTGCGCTCACGCGATTCCGGGCGAAAATCCGCGTGCGGGCTCACACCAAAGAACAGATTGCAGAACTTGCATTGCGCTAGCGGAGATCGCTCTGAAGCAGCCAGGAGTACTTTTGTCGAAAACAAATGCAATTCTGTCGATCTTTACGTTTGCGCTCGTTGCTACAGCTTCAGCCCAGACTGGAACGAAGGGCATCGAGGCGGCTAGGAAATCGAGCTCAGTAGCAGGAGTTGCCACGGATCAGAGAGGAGATCCGGTTCCAGGAGCAACCGTCTCATTGATCGAACCCGCAGGAGAGAACCCGCAACCGGTGCTGACCGATGAGAATGGATCTTTTACCATTCCGGCGGACGCCGGTATTTTCGACCTGCAACTGGCGGCTCCTGAATTTGCCACAAAGACTGTCCACGGCGAAGTTGGCGGCAATGAAAAACTCGACCTGGGCAGGCTTGCACTAACAATTCAAAGTGCAACCGTGGAAGTACGAGTGAGTGTGACAAAGGGGGAATTGGCGGAAGAGCAAGTGAAGGCGGAAGAGAAACAGCGGATCATGGGAGTGATCCCGAACTTCTACGTCACCTACGATCCCGACCCGGTTCCTTTGAATGCTAAGCAAAAGTACGAACTTGCTTTCAAGACACTGATCGATCCTGAGACGATCGGAATGGATTTGTTCTCGTCTGGGGTCCAGCAAGGGACGGGCGGCCTGAAAGGGTACGGCCCTGGTTCTGCAAGGGTATGCAAAACGCTTTGCCGCTTCCTACGGAACGGGTTCCATTGACACCTTGCTGGGAAGCGCTGTGCTTCCATCGCTCTTTAAACAGGACCCCAGATATTTCTATAAAGGGACCGGCACGATACGACAAAGGGCGTTGTATGCCATGAGCATGTCTGTGATTTGCAAAGGTGATAACGGACACTGGCAGTACAACTATTCCGGACTTCTGGGTGGATTGGCGGCAGGCGGCATCTCGAATCTCTACTATCCACCGGCTAACAGGAATGCTCTCGGAATGACATTTGAGAACACGGCAATCGGGATCGGGTCTTCGGCTGTGACAAACCTGCTTCAGGAATTTCTGATCCGGAGATTTA
The DNA here is from genome assembly GCA_963790935.1 of uncultured Acidobacteriaceae bacterium. Lineage (GTDB taxonomy): Bacteria > Acidobacteriota > Terriglobia > Terriglobales > Acidobacteriaceae > PALSA-350. The sequence continues at coordinate 234,305 of CAWBRJ010000002.1, forward strand.
CTCGTAGCGCAAAACAGTAACCCCCTCCCAGCGCAACGGCCGAGGTCTCGTTTTTTGTAAAATTCGATAAAATTCGATGTTTTTGGGTCTTTTGGGACATAAACAGCCAGCGCGTAGGTCAGCGGCGCCGGCCAAAGCGGTTCTTGTCTATTGAGAAGGGGCGTCTGGTGTCGGGAGCAACGTAATCGGCCATGGGGACACGGGGCAGCGATGAGGTCGTTTGCAAGGTATCCAGGGGGCCGGGAACCGCAGGTCCCTCCACTACGCTCCTACGGAGCTCCGGTCCCTCCACTGCCGGTCGGGACGATGACAATTCTATGGCAGTTGGGTCGGGGGAAGGACTGGGCGGGTCATCGGCCCCGCCGGGAGCGGGTTGGGGCTCGGGGGCAGTTTCTTCCTGAGGCGGCTGGGGGGCGATGGATTGCCCGTTCTGCCGGGTACGCATCCATTCGGAGACATAGAATGGCGGGTTAACTGGCAGAGGGGCGGGTTTGTTCGGAGCGGAGACGGCGCGGCGATCCGGTATTAAGCCTTCGATGGCGACGATCATGGAGAGAGCCTTGACCTGGGCGGAGGCGCTGCCGCGAGTCATTTCGGGACTTAGGTTGGCGATTTGCCAAAGACGGGCCAGGACCTGGCCGCGGCTGAGGCTGAAGCGGCTTAGTTCTTCGGTGTCCTGCGCGACGAGCTGTTGCTGAACGGCGGCCCGATGCTCAAGCATGTAGGCGCGGACACGAGGCTTGGATTTGATGTAGGCGGCGGAATCGGGGTTGAGACCGGCGGCTTCTGCGGCACGACGGTCGGTCATGGTTCCAGCGAGGACCAGGCGGGCAAAGGTTATTTCCTGGTCGGTGATGAGGTCGGTAACGTTGTTTTTAGGCATTCTTGCTCCTTATTGGTGAGTTGCGAAGTTGACCTCGGTCTTCGAGGACAATTGCGTAGCGGTAGAAACTTTCAAAACGTACCTCAGGGGCTAAACAGGCTGCGGAAAAACCCTGGAGCGTGCAGGAAAAGACGTACACCAGGGCTAAAGCCCTCAATTTATACACCGGAGCGTTCACACGGGTTTGAAAACCCGCTCCCCCGGACTTAAAGTCCGGGGCTGGCACACGTCCGATTCCCCGGGACGAAAGAGCTTGCAGAAAAGTCGTTGTTGCGAGTAGCCCTCAGGGGCTAAAGCCCTCGTCTGTGGCTGGGTTTTCGGCACGGGTGAACCCGTGCCCTTCCAGGAAGAGCGGCTCGTTGGTTGACTGTGGTTGACGGCAAGGTTTTTCGGCGTATTAGGCACGCAAAAAATCCCGCCGCGGCGGGATGCTGGATCAAGCTGATTTTAGACAGGGATCGGGTGTGTCACCGGACAGCGTAAAACTGTCCTTCGCTCGCGAGTAGTCCGGAGAACTGCCGGAACCTGCCCGGCTCGGAGCGTAACGCGAGGGCCCGCCCGGCCGAAATCATTTTCTACGGTCTACGGTACAGGGTTAGAGACCTCCTTTCAACCGATTTAGGCTGTTTATTTTTACCGGCTACAGTTCCCGAGGTAAGTCCGACTTCTGTGGGGTTGAGGGGTGAGATCTGACTATCCCACCCTTCGCAAAGAACGCGAAGGATGGGAGCGGATACCGCGGGAAGAACAGATGTTTTTACCCGCGGTAGCCGCATGGGGCACCCGTCATTTGTTACAGGGAGAGAGGGTTGAGGTCTATGCTAGTTGGGTTTTCTGCCCCCGGTCGCCCAGTAGCCGGGATGTATGTTGCCCGGAAACAACGGCGCCGGCGGATCGTTGTCGAACTGAATGATGAAGGCGAACATCAGGCTGATGAGGTCGCTGTTCTCGGTGCTGAAGTCGAAGCAAAGAACGCGGCCAATCTCTGTTTGATCCGGCTTTTTGCGGCCGGCACCCGGAATGTCGCTCAGCGCACACGCCTTGGCGGCGTAGATCGTCTTACCTGCGTGGTGATCAGCTGAAGGTATGGAGACAGAACCGACGGTAATTGCGGCGGGACGGCCATCGATGATGTAGCGAGTTGGTTCGTGGCTTATCCTGGCTTCGCCGAATTGCTTAAGCTGGCGCAGCAATTCCACGCGAGTGAAGGGGCCAAGCGCAGTGGCTTTGTGTATCAGCTCAGAGCAAGCAGGTTCGATCCTGGTGAGCACAAACGAGGATGGCCCTGCGGGGATGGCTGAGTCGGCGATCAGAGTTGTCTTGGTACAGGTGCCAGAGCTGCCCGGCTGATCGGTAACAGTTTCGAAGTGAGCCGGGTAGAAGTAGGTGATGTCCAGAGCGTCGTCGTGGAAGCTCTTGGGAAGATGCTCGGCCATCTGGGCTTGACCGGCCGCACAAAGTGACAATAGCAAAACGAGTGAACGCGAATATGGCACGCTGGCGACCCTTCATTTGTTCTCACTTGTAAAGAGGGGCGTGCCGCCTGCTTCTACCCTCGTCAATGCATATTCGTCAGCAAAACTTTCACTCCCGTTCGAGCCATGATCTTGAACCCATTCGAACCAAAGAGCTGATTGAACCTTGGAAGCTGGTCCGCGCGAGCAATGAGGTAGTAGCGCTGGGAGTTAAACCACATCCCCTTGAGCCTGCTGTCATCGATAAACACATCAGGAGTATTGGGTGCGTTGGAACCGTACTCGAGATTTTGCCATCGGCCATTCAGCAGAAGCACCGGCCGGTCCGTATAGAACGGAACCGACGAAAACCAGTAGTAGTTGTGATCGAGGATGATCTCTCCGGGCGGGCTGCTCAGAATCACGCGAGCAAAGTCTCGTGAGGAGAGCAGCGGGTCGAACCTGATCATTGCCAGGCGCGCCGCCTGGAAAAAAATCACCATCATCAGTGCGGCGGCCAGGTAAGTACGAAACGATGAGTCAACCTTCTTAACTCTGATCGCGCCAACAGAGCCGAGAAGAAATCCTATCCCAGCGAGAGTCAGCGGCAAGCGCAAGTAGGCAAATGAATCAATGGTCAGATCCTCCATATGCCCCAACGACAACTTATACGCATTCGGGTGAACAGAAAGCGCAGCGGTGATGTCGCCCGGTGTTGGCACATGCCGCACTGCAAACAGAATCGAAAAACAAGCTAACGCTGCAATCCCCGAGACAATGCTCAAGGCAAGTGTGCCTCGGCGAACCCAAACACCTTCTTCGGCCATGGCGCAACCAAGCAGCAACGCGAACGCAGGGTAGGCCGGCATCGAGTAGTATTCCTGGGTCGTAGAGAACGTAAAGAAGACGAGAATAAAGCCGATCCAACACAGGGCTAGCAGACGCGTGCGTCCCGCGCGATCCTGTGGTTTGAATGAGAGCCTGGCGACCGCAGCCAGATACACGCTCCAGGGAAAAAGCCAAATCAAATGGAACAGCCAGAACCATACCCGCGGCACGGTGTCGTAATCGCGCGGATAACGCATATTGAGAAAGCGCAGCAACTGCTCGTTGATAAAGAAGAACCACAAGAAGCCATGAAAGTGGCCGGGCATACTCTTGAGCGTCCACGCGAAGTAAGGTGGATTACGCAGAGTTGCCAATATGTGCCACGGAGCGGCTATCAGCAGCACGATGAGGGTTCCGGAAATGGGACGCATCCGCTTCCAGGTAGCCCATGAAAACAGTTGCCGCGTGAAGAGAAGGAACAACATGGCTGCCGCGATCGGGAACACCACACCGATCAGACTCTTCAGCATTAATCCGAGTCCCAGACTTATGTAGAACAACCAGGCCCATGCTGCTGGATGTTTTTCTTCCTCATCGAAAACGCGCAGAAAGGCCCACATCGCGAGGGCGATTACAAATACCAACATGACGTCAGGGATGAGAATACGGGTAAACAACCACAGACCGACGCATGTTGCCATGACCAGGCCGGCGTAAAATCCAGGCGTTTTGCCAAAGGCCCAATTGGCGAACGCCGCCGTCAGCCATACCAGCGCGATGGCGCTGAGGGCCGTCGCAAGCCGAGCCGCCCAGTCGCGGAAGCCGAATATCTTGTAGAAAATGTCCATGAGCCACCAGGACAGGGGCGTCTTCTCCAGATAGACCACTCCATCCAGGCGGGCAGTCACATAGTCCCCGGAAGTCAACATATTCCGGCCTATCTGCGCCTCAACAGCATCCGTGTCGTCCATCAGCGATGGCGGGGAAAAAACGCTTGAAAAGTAAATAATTGAAGCAATCAACAGAACAAACAAAAGAGAAGCAGTCTTCTGCTTCCCGGTCTTTAAACTAACCAATAGCGTGCTCCTGATACAGTGATTCTCTCATCATGGTCCTGCTTTGCGTCTTTTCTTAGCATTCGTTTTGGCGGCCGTTTCCTTTGGGTCGGGATCTCTATCCGCTCAGACCGGCGCGCCTTTGCCGGACAATCCCTCTCCGCAGCAGACGGCGAAGCCACAGGGTTTTTTCGAAAGGCTGATTCAGTTCTATCGTCAGGATTGGCACCCCACGGCACCACAGGGCCCGGCGCCGCCCCGGCGCGGACTTCCCTCGCCGCTCCCGTCGCCGCCCTTCCCCAACTCAGACTGGTCCTATGGAGGTTCGCCGGTTATCGGCGAACCGGATACCAATAGCTATCCCCTGATGACCGCCTGGAATAATGCGCGCAGCCGCACCAAGGTCTATGGATGGGTTGAGCCTACCGTAAACTTCAGCACTTCAACCCACCGCAACTATCCCGAGGCCAATGACATCTACTCCAACCGCCTCGAAATGGATCAGTTTGTTGTGTATGTGGAGCGCCTGCCTGACTCGGTGCAAAGGGAGCATGTGGATGTCGGATACCATCTGACCGCTTTTTATGGGACCGACTACAGATTCACCACCGACAAAGGGTATTTCAGCAGCCAATTGCTGGTGCACGACCGCCAATACGGTTTCGACCCGGTCCTTGAATATGTCGACATCTATGTCCCCCATGTTGCCCAGGGGATGAATATCCGGGCTGGCCGCTTCATCTCCATACCCGGTATTGAGGCACAGCTTACGCCGAATAACTACATGTTCAGCCACTCCCTGCTGTACACGGTTGATCCATTCACCGACACAGGGATACTCGCCACCATTAAATTGAGCGACAAATGGCTGGTGCAGGCGGGCATTACCGCGAGCCACGATGTTGCACTTTGGACGAGCGATGCGCGGCCTTCGGCAACCGCTTGCGCCAGTTACACGACTGCCAATGTGAACGACAATTTTTACCTCTGCGCCAACGGCATCAACAATGGCAAGTACGCCTACAACAATGTGCAGCAATACGATGCCACCTGGTATCACAAATTTTCGAAGACCTGGCATGCGGCGAGTGAGGCTTACGTCATGTACCAGCGCGACGTGCCCAGCGTCAGCGGCCCGCTCAAGCCGCAGGCCAATAATTACGGAGCCACCTGCCAGCCAGGTCAGGTGACTTGTTTCGCACCCGAGTATGCCACAGAGAATTACATCCTGAAGCAATTGTCCGATCACGACTTTATTGGCTTTCGCAGCGACCTACTCAACGATAAGAAAGGGCAGCGGACCGGGGTCAATACGAAATACAGCGAGAACACGTTCATGCTGAGCCACTGGATTGGGACAACGGTGCAGATACGGCCGGAGCTTCGATTCGATCACGCCTGGGACCGGAAATCGTATGACTACGGCACACACAAGAGCCAGCTGACCTTCGCTTGTGACTTAATCCTGCACTATTGAGCAGGCGCCGGTTGAAGGCGACGGCTTATCCAGTTTCTTCCCGGCCGCTCGATGAGTCTCTTGGTCAACAGGGCAGCGGCGATCAGAAACAAATACGAGATCCATGGGTCGAAAACGATGAGGCCGCTCTTCTCCAGAAGATGCGAATCGTGGAGCAGCGTCCAGAGATTAAAGTGCAACAAGTACAGGCAATAACTGGCCTCGCCAATGGCGATAAAGGGCAACAGCCCAAAGAATCGCGCCAGTGGATTTTGTCCGGCCAGGCACAGGATCACACCGGCGAACAGCGGCATCAGCAAACCATCGTGCATCATCACATAAGGCAAGCGGTCGCCTACGCAGAGAATCAGGTAGAGAGCAGCAAACGCAAGCAGCCCGATCGCCAGACGCTTACGGCTCTCCGGCCGAATCTTTTCGTTCAGGAATCCGAGGCCCATGCCAAAGAGGAACGACGGCAGATGCTGGAGAGGCATGAATTTGAGCGCCCGCATCCATATCCCGACGGAATAACGGTCGGGATGAGCGTCGCCATCCGGATTGAAATGCATGTAGAGCCCCGGGAGCACCAGCGCGCTGAGCCATACGGCAAACAAAATCGCTAAGATTGTCCGCGTCTGGCGTGGACGGCGGCGCGTAATCAGGAACGGGAACAATAGATAAAAGAACGCCTCGGTGGACATGGTCCAGGCGGGCGTGTTCCAGAAGGTGGAGAGTGCCGGGTGCCATCCCTGCAGCAGCAACGGGGTGAGAATCACTCCCAGGCCAAAGTCCAGCTTGGTGTGGGCTTGCACCTCCTGCATCAGCATACCCACTGATAACAAGAGGCTGAAGGCATACACCGGATAGAGCCGGGAGAACCGGGCCGACCAGAAACTGCGCGCCGTGAGTGCCCCCCGCTGAGCTCGTTCTGCGTAGTTGTAGGTGAGAATGAAGCCGGACAGCAAGAGGAAGAAACTGACCGAGATATACCCGCCGTTCACGATCGGGCTGATGACCGGTCCGAAGGAGTGGGGATCGGCAAAATGGAAGAAGACAAGATTCAGTGCGGCGAAACAGCGAATGCCAGTCAGGGCTGGTAACTGCGTCCGCCGGGGAGCCGAAACCGGCCGAACTAATATTGGCCCCGCGGGGGCCGGTCTTGCTGGGGCCCGTAGAGTTGGGGGGAACTCCGCGACTGTACTCTGTGGCGTCAGGCTGTCACCAGGGAGCCGACCTTCTCTCCACTCACTACGCGCAGGATATTTCCCGGCCGGTTCATGTTGAAAATGATCATGGGCAAATTATTGTCCTTGCACAGACTCACCGCCGTACTGTCCATAACCTTTAGACCCAGCCGGAGGATTTCCATGTAGGTAATTTGCTCAAATTTAACCGCATCTTTGGTAATAACAGGATCGGCGTCATAAATCCCTTCCACTTTAGTGGCCTTGAGCAGCACGTCTGCTTTGATTTCCATGGCCCGCAGCGAAGCCGCCGTATCTGTGGAAAAATACGGGTTGCCTAAACCGGCAGCAAAAATGACTACGCGGCCTTTCTCTAGATGACGAATAGCCCGCCTCCGGATGTATGGCTCAGCCACTTGATTCATCTCGATCGCAGACATAACCCGAGTTTGTACTTCGCACTTCTCCAGAGCATCCTGCAGAGCGAGCGAATTGATCACTGTAGCCAGCATGCCCATGTGGTCCGCGGAAACACGGTCCATCATGCGCGCCTGTTCAGCAACACCGCGGAAGAAATTCCCTCCGCCCACCACAATGGCGACTTCGACGCCGAGATCCCGAACTGCGAGAATCTCGAGTGAAATCTCATGCAACCTAGCGACGTCTACTCCGAAGCCGCGGTCGGCTGCCAGCGCTTCACCCGACAGTTTGAGCAGGACTCTCTTGTACATTCATGCAAAGTATCGCACATCCAAGACAGGCCGCTATCCCTCGGGAGGGGGGCAATTTACCCTCCATTTGCAGCAACACTGACGGTACTAAATATGAGACGCACACGGTGGGTAACGAGCCTCTTTTCTTGTCAGCGCATAACGAATTTAGAAGATGGAAAAAACGTACCTCGGCGGCTAAAGCCGGCTATGGCAGAGTCAATTACGGCACGGCTGAACAGGCTGCGGAAAAAGTCGCTGTTGCCGGTAGACCGCGGCCCTCAGCGGCTAAAGCCGGACTTGTTTTCAATTAATTACGTACGGCCTAAAGGCCGTACCCTTCAACGACCAGAGTTTTTCCGCAGCCTGTGAAGCCGTGCCCTTCCAGAACCGAGTTCCTGTAGAGCCACCTACTCTCAATCGTTTGCGGCATGACTGTTTTTGAAGGATCGAATTCCGCCACCAGGGCTAAAGAGGCTGCGGAAAAAGTCGAGCTGCCAATTTGAGACTGCGGCCCTCAGCGGCTAAAGCCGGTCTTATTTTCAATCAATTGCGTACGGCCTAAAGGTCGTACCCTTCAAAAACTTGAGTTTTTCCGCAGCCTGTAAAGCCCTCAATCTATGAACCGGAGCGTTTAAGCGGGTTTGAAAACCCGCTTCCCCGGACTAAAGTCCAGGGCTGGCACCGAGACCGAGGTTTGGGTTAGCCCGACCAATAAAAAAGGGGCCGGGAATTGATCCCGGCCCCCTTGAATTACCTTTGAATTCGCCTATTCTGCGGCGTTTGGCTTGATCTGGGCTACCGTCCAGACCGGATCGCCAACCTTGAACCGCGCAAAGCGGCGCACGCTGAGGTTCTCACCCAGCTTGCCGATCTTCTGCGCAATCAAGTCCTTGATAGCAAACGACTGGTCCTTGATGAAAGGCTGATCAAGCAGGCAAACCTCTTCGTAAAACTTGCTCATCTTGCCTTCCACGATCTTCTCGATCACCGCCGGAGGCTTTCCAGTGGCCGCGGCCTGCGAACGGTAAATGTCCTTCTCCCGCTCCAGATCCTCGTTGGTCACATCCTCGCGCCGGATGTACCGGGGATCGGTCGCCGCGATGTGCATGGAGATATCCTTGAGCAACTCCTGGAAGTCGTCCGTGCGCGCGACAAAATCACTCTCGCAGTTAATTTCAATCAAAACGCCGATCTTGCCGCCGGCGTGAATATAGGTGCCCACGGCCCCTTCAGACGTGTTGCGCGACGCCTTCTTGGCCGCCGAAGCCATGCCCTTCTTCCTCAGCACCACGACCGCCTGCTCCAGGTCCCCCTTGGCTTCCGCAAGCGCGTTGCGGCAATCCATCATCGGCGCCCCGGTCTTCTCGCGAAGCTCCTTGACCTGGGCAGCAGAAATATTTTCAGACACAGTCGACATCCTCTTGCAAGTCCTTTACTGGCCTGTTAACAGGCCCTGAATAGTACTGTTTACAGCGTCCGCTCGGCGACTTCCGGCTCGTCCACAGCAATCACTCCAGGAGCCTTGCGGATGCCTCCACCCAGCGCAGCTTCCAGGTCGACGACCTCATTGTCAGCAGAGGGTTCGTCGGCGCCGGATTCAAGTCCGGTCAGCTCCACCGGCGCAGCCTCGAGCTGCTCATCAGCAGTCACTCCCCCATCGCCGGCGCGCTTCTCGCCCGCCATCTGCACTCCTTCGACCACAGAGTCAGAGATCTTCGAGGTAAACAAACGAATCGCGCGCAGCGCGTCATCATTGCCTGGGATCACGTAGTCGACCACGGTAGGATCGCAGTTGGTATCCACCACTGCTACTACCGGAATTCCCAGCTTGCGGGCTTCTTTCACCGCGATCGCTTCATTGTTGGAATCGACCACAAAGAGCGCGTCGGGCAAGCGGCGCATGTTCTTGATGCCCGCCAGGTTCGCCTGCAGATGCTTGCGCTCCCGCTCCAGTCGGATAACTTCCTTCTTGGTCAGCAGCTCATAGCGGCCGTCAGTGGCCATCTCATCGAGTTCCTGAAGGCGTTTCACGGATTTCTGGACGGTGATCCAGTTGGTCAGCAGTCCACCCAGCCAGCGCTGGTTAATGTAGAACATGCCGCAGCGGCCCGCCTCTTCGGCGATCGCGTCCTGGGCCTGCCGCTTGGTGCCGACAAACAAGATGACTTTGCCCTGCCCAGTCAAATCAGTGACAAACTTGCTTGCTTCCTTGAACATCTTCAAGGTTTTTTGCAGGTCAATGATGTAAATCCCGTTGCGTTCGCCGAAGATGTATTCCTTCATCCGCGGATTCCAACGCTTGGTCTGATGCCCGAAGTGAACTCCCGCTTCGAGCAGCTCCTTCATTGTGATTGTGGCCAAACTACCTCCTCGTGAGTTGCATTCCGGCATGGCCGGAATTGATTTCCCTCGCCCGCCAGGGCGGGGAAGATTGAACTACTTACCGAGCCGCTCTCAGGAGCATCCGCCCTAAGAGCCATTCGATTACCGCTTGCTGAACTGGAACCGCTTACGAGCGCCCTTCTGCCCGTACTTCTTACGTTCTTTAATGCGCGCATCGCGCGACAACAGGCCGTCGGCCTTCAATGTTTTGCGCAGCTCCAGATTGAACTCCAGCAGCGCGCGCGCGATCCCCATCTTCACCGCATCGGCCTGCGCGCTCACCCCGCCACCCTTCACCGTAGCCAGCACATCGAACGTGCCGCCAAGCTCGACCAATTCCAAGGGCCGCTTGGCAGAAACCCGCTGCTGATGGGTGACAAAATAGGTCTCAAAGGGTTTTTGATTGACGACGAAGTTGCCGCTGCCAGGGCGTAAAAAGATGCGTGCCACGCTGGCCTTACGACGCCCTGTTCCGTAGTACTGAACTAAATCTGCCATTACCGATCGTCCGTCCTGTTCTTTTACTGTCCTGCTTAGCGGGCCGCCAACTCCAACACTTCAGGCTGCTGCGCCTGGTGCGGGTGCTTATCGCCCCGGTAGACCTTGAGCTTGGTCGCCATCTGCCGGCCCATCTTGCTTTTGGGCAGCATGCCCTTGATGGCATCTTCCACAATCTTTTCTGGCCGGCGCGCCATCAGGCGGACGAAAGACTCTTCGCGCAGCCCTCCGGGGAACCCGGTGTAGCGGCGATAAACCTTCTGCTGGCTCTTCAGACCGGTCAGCACAATCTTTTCCGCGTTGACCACGATGACGTGATCACCCATGTCGATGAAGGGCGTGTATTTGGGATTTTTCTTGCCCGCCAGAGTGCTGGCTGCTTCGGTGGCCAGACGCCCCAGCGTCTTGCCGCTGGCGTCCAGCACGAACCATTTGCGGGTGATATCGTGCGAGCTCGGAAAATACGTAGACATCGTACTCGTTCTCCAGGGAACCATTTTTGTTCGGGCGCATGACGCACCACCGCGCAAAACCTCGCGGCTGGCAACTGCATTCCCGCAAACGAAAGGTTCTTAAATCGCTTGAGTGGCGAAGATCAGACTAAAAATCTTCGCTTTCCTGGCAGGCTACCTGGGCTCGCTCAATCTTCAGTTCGTTTCCGTGAAGCGGCTTGCCGGACTTCACTTCTCTCGGAACAGACAGCGACTACAGAGGGCCGGACGCGGCACTGCGCAAGAAGACCAGACTAACGCAATCGGGCATGGGCGTCAACCGGGGTGGGTGTACTACCTGCGCACAAAAGAGGCATTTCCCGTTCATTCCGGACGACATACGCTCTTCATGGAAGATAGCGGAGGTTCCCCCACATGACGCAACGTGCCTCTGAATCACTGGTAGCAGTACTGATTCGCATCGGATTGTTGCTGGCCCTGGTCATCATGCTGATGGCCGAAAACGCGCAAGCACAACCGCTGCCGCATTTACGGCACGGCCAACCCACCAGCCTGCAGCCGCGATTACACGCTGTGGGCACGCAAACGAACCGGTCGTAGTCGCTGGCTGGTTGGTTGAGCAAGGAGAACCATGAAGTTTGAAAAGCAGCTCTGGTCGTTCATGACCGCGGCATTCTTGTGCGGCACGTTTACCACACTCTCGAGCGGCCAGCAGACGGCGGCCGCCAACGAGGTGATGGCTCCTGTCGCAACGGCACAGACGGATGCAGCTTTAGTCAAATCAACTCCTCCGCTCACCGAGGATGCCCTGCGCGCACGCTACGTCGGCAAGCTGATCTTCCTCCGCGGCTCCTACCTCGGCGACGAGCTTGACTTCGACATGAACGGTAAGGTGAACGGCTCGCCTACCGTCGCTTCCTTTACCCTCTCAGCTTTTGAAGTAAGGAAAGTGAAGCTTTCCAAGCACAAGCTCGATATCGAGGCCGATCGTTACGGATTGCACTATTTCGGCGCTTTGCCCTACGAGGACGAAACGAAATCCTTCGACCAGGTGAAAATCTCTAAAAAGCCGGTCCACATTTCGATCGATCGCGAAGTCATCGTTATCCCCAAAGTGAAGAAAGACAAGAAGAAGAAGGAGCCTACGCCCCAGGAATTGGCCGCGGCCCAGTCTTTGAAGACCCGCGATGCAGCAGCAGCGGATGCATCGCAACCCGCAGCGCCGGCAGCCACCCCTGCCGCCGCAGTCGAGACCAACGAAGCCCTGGCAGCCGTTTCTCCGGCACATAGCGCCATGGTCATGAACAAGGCGCTGGACAACATCTTCGCCAACAACATCGATCAGGCCATGATGTCTCATCTGCCCGACTACTGGCAGCTGTACTTTGCCAGCAAAAGCCAGCACCGCCCATTCATGCCCGCTGACGCCAGCATTAAGGTTGTTGGGGACGGCGTGACCCCGCCCCAGGTTCTCAATAGCATCGATCCGAGTTCCAATGAATTTGCCCAGCAATTCGGCATCGCCGGCATGGAGCTGTTGCGCACGGTGGTTGATTCCACCGGAGTTCCGCGGCAGATCGTGATTGCCCGTCCGATTGGATTTGGACTCGACGAGAAGGCAGTGGAAGCGGTGAAGAACTCGCACTTCCGTCCGGCGACTGCGAATGGTCAGCCCGTACCCGTGGTTGTGGATCTGGTCGTCACCTTTCGCATTTACTCCAACCGCACCAAACCTGGTTCGGTGGGAAAAGGAGCAAAGGATACTGTTCTGGCCTCTGCAGTCGCGGAGACGGATGCTAATCTGGCTCAGTGAGCCAGCGTTTCTTCCATCTGATCAGCACCGGGCAAACGGCGGAAGTTGCTGCGGCAGCGGAAGAAGATCCATCCCTGATTACCAGCAGAGACGCCCAGGGCGTCTCTGCTTTTTTATGGAGCATTTACCATCGCCAGCCCCTGATCAGAGACTTCCTGCTCACTCACCTGGAAAGTCTGGATATCTTCGAGGCTTGTGCGCTGGGTGACTGCAGCCGCATCGAGTTGCTGTTGCAACGCGAGCCCATGCTGGTTCATGACAGCTCAGCGGACGGCTGGGCGCCGCTGCATTTGGCTGCTGCCTTTGGCGGACACGAGGCAACCGCTCTCCTGCTGACCCACGGCGCGCACATCCATCGCTTCTCCCGCAACCCGATGCACAATCAGCCCCTGCATGCGTGCATTGCCTTAAGTCAGAATATTGAGACGGTGCGTCTGCTCATTGCCCAGGGAGCGGACGTGAATATGGAGCAAGCCGGAGGCTACACTCCCCTGCACCAAGCGGCCGCCGCCGGGCTGGCAGAGTTGACGGAGATTCTGCTGGAAGCGGGAGCAAATCCGTCCTGCCTTTGCCATCAAGGGAAAACACCCGCGGATTACGCCCGGGAAAGGGATCACCAGGCTGTGCTTGAGCAGCTGTCTGCCGCACGGGCCTGATTGGTGAGAGCACAGCAGCACCCGTTTGATCAGGGCGTGACAGGCTGCGAGACGGGGCAGGAAACACGTACCTCAGGGGCTAAAGAGGCTGCGGAAAAAGTCGTGTTGCGAAGAAGTCAGGGGCGAAGAGCCGTGGTATCCCACGTCTCGCAAAAAACGAGCGAGATATGGGGCACCCGGGGTCCTTTTTGGGGCGAATGAAAAAAAGCGCCTCAGAGGCTAAAGCCGGGTATAGCCGTGATAACTTATGGCACGGCTGAAGCCGTGCCCTTCCTCAATGACCGCGCTCCCACGCAGGATCTAAATCAATTACGCACACCAGGGCTAAAGCCCTCAAATTCTCGGGGAGCGTTTCCGCGGGCTTAAAAGCCCGCTCCCCCGGACTAAAAGTCCGGGGCTGGCACCCATCCGCCGTTGTGTCCTAAGCCAATCCGAGATGACCTTGGGTCATGTACGGGCCTGGGCCCGTACCTTTCAACGGCGGGTATGCGGTTGCTTCTATGGATCTGCCGACCGAGTACGAAGTGATTCTGCTCACCAGCGAGGGACGGAAGGTGCGGTGCAAGTCGGGGGCGATAGCCCTGGAGGGCATCTTTTATCAGCGCCGAGTTCTCCCGCAGGCTCTAAAGCCCAGATTTTTTTCGCGCTTTAGCGGCACGGCTGAAGTCGCGCCCTGATACAAACAGAGTTTTTCCGCTGCGGTAAGGTCGTGCCCCCTATACAAATCCGGAGAGGGGGCGCTATTCGTAGGCCAAGGCTTCGATCGGATCTTTTTGCGCGGCTTTCAATGCGGGGTAACTTGCACCGACCAGCGCCCCACCGAAGGCAATCAGGGTGGCATACATGATCCAACCCGGACTGACGGGAAAAGGAATGGTCGGAAAGCGATTATCCATCACTGCCTTCAGCGCAAACGTAAAGGCAATCCCCAGCGCGATTCCAACAATCGCCAAAAACCCCGTCTCACGCAACACTAAATTGACGATATAAAACTGCGAAGCGCCCAACGACTTCAAAATCCCAATCTCCCGCGTTCGCTCCAAAACCGCCGTGTACATCGCCTGGAAAATAACGATGAACCCTACCACCACCGCCAGGCCGATCACCACGTGCAGCGCATCGTTGAAAGCCGGGAGATGTTCCGGTGTCATCTGCGAGAGCGCTTCGGTCAAAGTCTGCACCTGGTATCCAGACATTCCTGGATGAGCATGAATCTCCTGCACAATCAGCTGCTCATTTTTTGGGTCATCGCTCCTCACGAAGATGAGGGAGGCATTGTTTTCTGCCCCTAACAGCGCGCCCAGCGTGCGGATGGGTAGATATTTGCGTGCGCCCTTGCCGTGCTCGACGATTCCAGATATGCGGAATAAGTGATCGTCGTCCAGCACCTTGATCGTATCGCCCACAGAATAGTGCTTGTCGGTGCGGGCAAAAATATCATCCACGATGACGTCGTTGGGTCCCTCGAAGGGCCCTCCGGAAAGGAATACAAACGGCCTCAGCGCGTTGAAGCTGGGATAATCGATGCCCCAGATGGTCTCGACCGTTTTCCTTACGGAGAGTTGTTGAATGGCCGGCGAAGCCACGGCAACATGCGGCATCTGGCGAATGACATCGGCTACCTTGGCAGGTATGGGAGCCCCACTCACCCCGGCAATAAAGCTTGCGTCGGGAGGGCGAATAATCAAATCCGCGCCAATGCCGCTGGTCTGCGCGCGCGAGCCGGAAATCTGGCCGACCATAATGCCGACGATGGAGAGGATCATCGCTACCTCAATCGCTACTGCGAGAATGCTGATGCCCGACCGCAGCGGCCGATGAAGCAGGTTGCTAATGACTAACCTATTCATGCTATTCGCCTGACAGAGCCGAGTGTAGCAAAATTGAGTCGATGAATAGGTAGGGCTTGAAGGACGGTTATCCGCGATAAATCGTCCAGTAACTTTAAAGATGCTGTAGCCTGCACAAACTAAAGGGTTACAGGATTTGCTTTGACCTGGAATCGGGTCGAGTCTTATGGTGAAAATGTCGGCAAACGTCGAGCCGATGGGTGTCATGTATGGGCAAATTTGGCGATACATTACGGCAGGAGCGAGAGTTCCGCGGCATTACCCTGGATACCATTACCCAAGTCACTAAGATCAGCAACCGCCACTTGCAGGCCCTGGAACAGGAGCACTTCGACGTCCTCCCGGGCGGGGTCTTCAACAAGAGCATGGTGCGCGAATATGCCCGCGTCGTCGGGCTAGACCAGGAAGAGTGGGTCGGACGCTATCTCTCGGCACACAAACCGACCGGGCCCCTCGCCGATGAGGACGGTTGGGTCCGTTTTGCGGAAAATGCCAGTAAGTCGCGGGGAGATTCGGGTAAAGCGACACGTCCCGATCAGCGGCTCCGCTGGGCGGGCATTGGGATTCTCCTACTCCTGGTGGCGGGACTCAGTTGGTTTGTGTGGAGCTACGTCCACAAGAAAATTACCCTCAACGTCCCCGTACCCGTCACTCATACCACCACCGCAACGATCACCACAGGCTCTTCAGTAACTCTTCAGCCGGGTTTCCTTTCGAGATCGTGACGTTGATTACCGGCATGCGGTCTTTTTAAGGAAGATCGCACACTGGTCATCGCCCGCGTCAAAGTTTTGCCTGCATGCCCCCCCTCTGATACGGTCTTAAGAGGCGTATACAGCTGGTAAAACTTCGTTAAATACCGCCTGGGTACTTAAAAGTAGGAGGAAACCGCTTTGCCGCAGCACGATAGGTTTTTGTTTACGTCCGAGTCGGTCACCGAAGGGCATCCGGATAAGATTGCCGACCAGATTTCCGATGCGATCCTCGATGCTTGTCTGGCGCAGGATCCCTTCAGCCGTGTGGCTGCCGAAACCCTGACTGCCACCGGCCTGGTGGTCATCGCGGGTGAGATCACCACCAAGGCATACGTTGACTTCCAGTCCCTGGTACGGGGGGTGGTGGCGTCGATCGGCTACGATAACGCACTTTACGGATTCGACTCCAATACCTGCGCCGTTATTTCCAGCATCAATAAGCAGTCCGGCGATATCGCCATGGGCGTAGATACCGGCGGAGCCGGCGACCAGGGCATGATGTTTGGCTATGCGAGCGACGAGAATGCCGAATTGATGCCAACCCCAATCGCTCTGGCTCACAAGCTCGCCCAGAAATTAACGGAAGTACGCAAGAGCGGACTGCTTTCCTATCTTCGTCCGGATGGCAAGAGCCAGGTCACCGTGGAATACGACAAGGACATGAACCCGGTGCGAGTGGACGCGGTCGTCATCTCCACACAACACTCCGAGAACCATCTCTACCGAGGATCTCCGCGCCGACATTCTCAAGTACGTGATCCAGGCCACCTTGCCTTCCAAGCTGCTGGATGCCGATACCAAGTACCACATCAATCCGACCGGTCGATTCGTGATTGGCGGCCCCATGGGCGACACGGGTCTTACCGGACGTAAGATCATCGTCGACACCTACGGTGGCATGGGACGCCACGGCGGCGGCGCTTTCAGTGGCAAGGATCCGACAAAGGTGGACCGGTCCGCGGCGTACATGGCGCGTTACATTGCCAAGAACATCGTAGCGGCTGGTTTGGCCAAGCGCTGCGAAGTGCAGCTTGCCTATGCCATCGGTGTGGCAGAGCCGGTCAGCGTGCTGGTAGAGACTTTCGGCACCGGGACTGTCGACTCGGCGACTCTACAAAAGATAGTTCGCGCCAACTTCAAGCTGACTCCCAAGGGCATTATCGAGAGCCTGAACCTGCGTCGCCCGATCTATCGCAAGACGGCGGCGTATGGTCATTTCGGGCGCGCCGATAAGGACTTCACCTGGGAAGCCACCGACAAGGCGCAGACCCTGAAAGAAGCAGCCGGCGTCAAGGAAGCGGCGGCCGCCAGCAAGTAGAAAAATTATCCGGCAAGATCCGGATAGCCTTGCGTTCTGCTTTGGGTTGATGATTCTTGCATGGCAAGCATCAATCCAAAGCAAGCGTGGCAACAAGTCCTGGCGCGAGATGCAGGCGCCGAGTTTGTCTATGCGGTAACCAGCACCGGAATCTTCTGCCGCCCCTCCTGCCCCAGCCGCCGACCTGTCGCAGTCAATGTTCGTTTCTTTCCTCAGGCCGCCGAAGCGCTGGCTGCGGGGTATCGCGCCTGCAAGCGCTGTGCTCCTCTCGGCACCCACGATGAAGCCGTCACCGTGGCCAAGCTTTGCCGTTATCTTGCAGCCCATCGTGACCGCGTGGTGCCTTTGGCGGATCTAGCGAAGATCGCTCAGAGCAGCCCGTTCACCATTCAGCGAAAGTTCACCCGCGTATTGGGTGTCAGCCCGCGCGAGTACCAGGCGCAACTGCGGTCGAGCGACGTGCGGCGCAGTCTTGCTGAGCCTGGCGCCAGCGTCACGGAAGCGATTTACCAGGCCGGCTATTCGTCCTCCAGCCGCTTTTACGAAAAAGCTGCAGACGACTTAGGCATGAGCCCGACGCGGTTTCGCAATCGCGGTGCCGACGAATCCATCCGCTTCGCGATCGCGCAGTGCGAGCTGGGACTTCTGCTGGTGGCCGCGACGGAGCGGGGCGTCTGCAGCGTCATGCTGGGCGACGATGCGGGGGATCTCGAGCGATCGTTGAGGCAGCAGTTCAGCGCGGCAAGCATCGTTCAGGATGCTAGCGGGATGAAGAAGCAGATCGAGGCCATCCTGGCTGCCATGACTGATCATCCGGCAGCCATCGACATCCCGGTCGATGTCCGCGCTACCGCCTTCCAGGCGCGTGTCTGGCAGGCCCTGCGACAGATTCCGCGCGGTGAAACCCGCAGCTACGCGCAATTAGCGGAAGCTATCGGGCAGCCGTCCGCAGTACGCGCCGTGGCCCGTGCCTGCGCCACCAACCCTGTGGCCATCGCTGTACCGTGCCACCGGGTCATCGGCAGCGACGGCTCGCTGACGGGCTATCGTTGGGGGGTAGAACGTAAGAAGACTTTGCTCGATCTGGAACGACGCCCTCAGGCTTGAGAAACCCAGGTCTCAAAAGCGAGACCTGGGCCACCCACTTGTAATCGTGCCGCCACCAGGGCTTTAAAGCCCTGAATTTTGATTGTCGGAACGTTTCCGCGGGTTTAAAAACCCGCTCCCCCGGACTGAAGTCCGGGGCTGGCACAAACCACCCCCGCAGTTATGCCGGAGCTTTATTGCCGGTGGCCAGCACTGTCTGAAAAAAGGGCGCCTCTGTCTCTTTATGCACCACGGCGGTGTGGACATTCCCGAATCCGGATTTGCCCAAAAGCAACTCCAGTTCCACTTCACTGAAGCCTAGCCAGACGTCCGCGTAGAGCTCGCGCGCTTCCGTAAAGCGATGCTGCACGAGATCCAGAATTGCAATTCGGCCGCCCGGCTTCAATATGCGCCAGGCTTCTGCAATCGCCCGCTCCGGATGCAGCGCGTGATGCAGCGACTGGCTGAACAAAGCCAGGTCCACTGTGCCATCCGCAATCGGCACTGCTTCCAGATCCCCTTTGCGATACTCGAGCGCCGCCACTCCTTGCTTCTGCGCTAACTGAGTTCCCAACTCGACCATCTTGTCCGAGTTATCGACTGCGATCACCTGTTTCGCGCGCTGCGCCAGCAACAACGAGAAGGCCCCCTCGCCCGCCCCTAGATCGGCGATCACCATGGGCGGCAGCATCAATAACAAGGCCTCCGCTATGCTCTTCCAGGAGCGCCCGGGAACATATTCCCGCCCCAGGCGGCCCGCCATGTCATCGAAGAATGCGCGGGTTTTGTCCTGCCGTTTCCTCAGCACCAGGTCCAGCGCCGCCTGGTCGTGTGCGGCTTCAGGGATCTCTTGCGGAGCCTGCTGCAACATCCCCAACAACCCGGACAATACTTCCCCATCAGCTTTCGACCGATACCAGATGTTCTTGCCCGTCCGCCGGTCTTCCACCAGGCCCGCATGCTTCAGCTGCGCCAAGTGAGTCGAAATGGAGCTTTGCCCCATTCCCAAAATCTCCTGCAGTTCCGCGACAGACAGTTCCTCGCGTGACAGTAGTAACAACATGCGCAGGCGATTGATGTCACCCAGCACCCGAAGAGATTTTACGATTGACGCCATAGCCCTTACAGACTATTGTATCAATATATTCGGATGTATCGATATATGAGGATATAAAACATGTCACCAGCAACGATCGACCGCACCGCCGCCGTTCCTTCTTACAAAGTGGCGGATCTCTCCCTGGCCGACTGGGGTCGCAAAGAGATTTCCATTGCCGAGCACGAGATGCCCGGACTGATGTCCATCCGGCGCAAGTATGCCAAAGACAAGCCGCTCGCCGGCGTTCGCATCACCGGTTCCCTGCACATGACCATCCAGACCGCGGTGCTGATCGAGACCCTGGTGGAACTGGGCGCGAGCGTTCGCTGGGCCAGCTGCAATATTTTCTCCACCCAGGACCATGCTGCAGCTGCGATCGCAGCCGCAGGCGTTCCGGTGTTCGCCTGGAAGGGCGAGTCACTCGAAGACTACTGGTGGTGCACCGCCCAGGCACTCGACCACGGCGAGGGCAAGGGTCCGCAGCTGGTAGTCGATGACGGCGGCGATGTGACGCTGTTGATCCACAAAGGGTATGAACTGGAAAACGGTGACGGCTGGGTGAATACCCCGTCTTCTAACCACGAAGAGCAGGTCATCAAGGATCTGCTGAAGAAGATGCACAAGGAAGATCCCAAGCACTGGCGTGAGGTCGCAAAGGCGTGGCGCGGCGTTTCGGAAGAGACCACGACCGGCGTCCATCGCTTGTACAAAATGAAGGAACAGGGCAAGCTGCTGGTTCCCGCGATCAACGTCAACGACTCGGTGACCAAGTCGAAATTCGATAATCTTTACGGCTGCCGCGAATCGCTGGCGGACGGAATCAAGCGCGCAACCGACGTGATGGTTGCCGGCAAAGTAGCTGTGATCTGCGGCTACGGCGATGTAGGCAAGGGTTCAGCCCACTCTCTGCGCGGTATGGGTGCGCGGGTAGTGGTCACGGAGATCGATCCCATCAATGCGCTGCAGGCGGCTATGGAAGGCTTCGAAGTCACCACCGTCGAAGACACCCTGGGACGCGGCGATATCTACGTCACCTGCACGGGCAACCTGGATGTGCTGACGCTTGAGCACCTGTCGCAAATGAAGGATCAGGCCATCGTGTGCAACATCGGCCACTTCGACAATGAAATCCAGATCGATCGGCTGAACAGTGCGCCAGGGGTGGAGAAGGTCAACATCAAGCCCCAGGTAGATCAGTACAACTTCCCCGCAGCCAAGGGAAAACCAGCCCACGCCATTTTCGTACTGGCCGAAGGCCGCCTGGTGAACCTGGGATGCGCCACCGGCCACCCCAGCTTCGTGATGAGCAACAGCTTCTCCAACCAGACGCTGGCTCAGCTCGACCTGTGGAAGAACAAGGATACCTACAAGGTTGACGTTTATACCCTCCCCAAGCACCTCGACGAAGAAGTAGCGCGTCTGCACCTGGAGAAGATCGGCGTGAAACTAACCACACTGACACCAGCGCAAGCCAATTATTTGGGTGTAGCGCCGGAAGGCCCCTACAAACCAGACACCTACCGCTACTAAAACAACTGGGTACAATCGAAGGGCCCCGGTCAACCTGGCTGGGGCCCTCCTCTTTTCCCCCGGTATCTCTTTTCGTTGGTTGGACGTCTTATGAGCATGAAACAAATGGTCCCAATCCTCGGTAGCCTGCTGTTGCTCAGCTCCCCGATGCTGGCCCAGGCGCCCGCGGCGGCCAGCCATCCGGCTGTGGAAGTGATTCAATCCACCACCCCGGATGCCTCCGTGCTGAAGGCGCGCAAGGGCTCCTATTCTTTCAAAATCGATAACGGAGACTGGAACGACACCGGCGTAGAGGTCGCCCCCGGCGATCACCTTACGTTCACCGCCACCGGCAATATTGCCCTGGCCGACGGACGATCCTCTCCACCCGATGGCCTGACCCGGGGATGGAAAGACCTGATCCGTCAGTACCCGCTCAATTCTGCCAATAGCGGCGCCCTGATCGGCCGCATAGGAAATGAAGCCGCGGCGGTTCCCTTCCTCATCGGCGCCAGCAAAGATATGGATGTCTCCGCCACCGGCCATCTCTTCCTACGGCTGAATCTCACCTCCGATCTTTCCGGTACCGGGGATATCGCTGTGACTATGAAGCTTTCGCACGAGTCCGCGCAGAAGTCCGTTTCCGCGCCAGACCTGGCTCATCTTCTGTCACCGCAACTGTTCGCTAATGTTCCGCGCCGGGTGGGGGATCTGCAAGGCAATCCGGGTGACATGGTGAACTATGCCCTAATCGGTACCCAGGACCAGGTGACCAAAGCCTTTACCTCCGCCGGCTGGGTGCAGGTAGACAAAACCACCCAGGACGCAGTGGTCCATGGTTTGGTGTCGACCCTCTCGCACGCGGCCTATACGGAGATGCCGATGAGCACTCTCTACCTGTTCGGCCGGTCGCAGGATCTTTCGTTCGCCCGCGCCGATCCACTCGCCGTGGCCGCCATCCGCCATCACCTGCGGGTATGGAAGACCACGGAAACAGTAGGCGGAGAGACGCTTTGGGTGGGATCGGCTACCCACGATAACGGGTTTGAAAAGGACCAGCGGAATGGGGGTATTACTCATCACATCGATGCCAACGTCGACCAGGAACGCGATTTTCTGGAGCAGAGCTTCGCCGGAGCCGGTGTGATCGCAGGTGCGGCTTATGTGCTTCCGGCAAATCCGTTGACGACCGCCAAGACCGCGACCGGCGGCAGCTTTGAATCGGACGGACGGATCGTGGTTATGGATTTGAAATGAATTTAGCTTCAGGTTGGTAGAGAATGAAACGTCCCTGGGGCTGAGTTCTTCCAAACATTTCCAAGAAAGATTCTCCACAAAGAGATCCCTCCACTGCGCTCCCCGGATTTCCTGTCGAGACCTGTGACGTTGATCGACATCATGCGGTTTTCTTAAGGAAAACCGCATACGTGGTCCTCGCCAGCATCGCGAAGTAGGAAATCCGGGTACTCTCCGGTCGAGATGACAAAGGGTAGGTTCGTTATGGCCCCGGGGCAGAGGTCGACGGAAAACCAAGATTCGCTGAGGTAGCTACGGGAGTGGATCGGGCGGTGGCGTGACTAGGCCGGCGGGGACACGGGGTTGCAGCTTCGTCATCTTGTCTTTAAAAATTTTGCGGGCGATATCGGGCCAAAATTCATTGAAAACCCCGCCGAACGCTCCGTACGCCGTTACCGTGAAGCCGCGCTCGAAGGTCAGCCCTGCACCCCGATCCGAAGCCGGGTAATAGAGGTTTGAGATCCCTCCAGCAGCTAAGTTGCCCAACATATTCGAGTAGTTCGGACCCCAGTTCCCGTTGTCGTTCTTACACCAAACGGTGGTCGAAAGAGAATAGAAAAGTCGGGAAGTAAAACTTCCTTGTCCTCGCCGGAAGTAGCGCGGGTCCTGCTTTAGCAAAATGGGGAAGATGGCATTTCCCAATAGGGTGCCATCAAAATTATCGGCATAGGACGCCCCAAATCGCTTGGCATAGCCCTGCGCACCCTGTCCGTATCCTGAAAAGTCATTTTCCGCCTGGCTGAGGCCAGCATCAAACCCGGCGATACCAAACGCAACTGGGTCAGTGGCCGTGCGCCAGGCCAGATGCAGCTTCTGCTTACGCGTCAGCGGAACCGCATCCTTGTTGTACGAGACATTGAAATTGGGGACCACACCCGCGATGCGTTGCTGCTCCTGCTGCTTGAGCTGCTGTTCTGCCTTTTCCTGTGGCGAGAGCGCCGGCTGGGAATTTTCTTGCTGAGCTACGGGAACCGGTGCGTCAGGGGTCGATTGTGCCTGGGCCACGCCTGCCAAACAAAGCGCCAAAAGGAATACTCGGGGCCCGAAAGACGAATAGGAGCTGATCACGCTTGTCCTTGTTGCAGTAATAGTCCCATTGCGCGTCTTCTCTCCATGCCTTCATAGTGCTATCGCGGTTGCCGCAGTTGCCTGGCGTTCGCCGTCATGACAAGTTCCCGGCAGGAAAGCCCTGAAGCGGGCAATAGAGAGCCCGCGGACCGGAAAAAGCCCGGAACTCATTGCCAATCCTATTTCGGAGCGCTAACTACAAGTTTACCCGAATTAGCGGCGCCCTCCCAGCCATAGGCTTGTAAAAGCCTGTCCGGGGTCTATGAAACGTAAAGGCAAATCCAAATACGGGGCTGGTGCGTACCTTCCATGTGTCGCAAATTCAGGAGTCGCAACTTCATAGCCCTACTACTGGCGGGGGATCATCCACAGTAGTTTGCGGGGATTGCAAGGAATCATCGCGGGTCGAGGCACTCATCCCGGTCGACCCTCTGCACGTGCAATGCCCCTTGTGCCTCTATGTCTTTTTTATGGAACCCTATGCAAGAAAAGATAGATAGCCGCCGATGTCACTAAGCGCGCTCATCCTCTTTCTGGATCACCTGAGAGGATAGGGTTGCCGGTTTTCTCTGCTTGGCGATGGAATCCAGCACGCCATTGAGGAATTGCAGCGACTCCGGGGCAGAGTAGCGCCGGGCGATCTCGAGCGATTCATTGATCACGACCGCTATCGGCGTGCCAGGAAAGCCCAACAGCTCAGCGATCGCCATCCGCAGTACGCTGCGGTCGACGGCAGGGATCCGGCTCAACCGCCAATTGGCCGAATGAGACTGGATCAGTTCGTCGATCTCTTCATTGCGGGCGGTTGCCACGCGAAAGATGTCCTCGGAAAACCCGCGCGTTTCGGCATCCTCATCTTCCCGGGAGGCCCAGAAGGTTTGGCGGACCTGGTCAGGGGTATGTTTCCCGACATCCGCCTGGAAGAGCATCTGCATGGCCAACTCGCGTGACTTGCGCCGCTTACCCGTAGCGCTCATGGGGTCTGCATCTTGCGGTCCAGCGAGACCATCTCGATAGCGGCGATGGCGGCCTCGAATCCCTTATTCCCGGCCTTGATGCCGGCGCGGTTCAGCGCCTGCTCCAGGGTCTCGCAGGTCAGCACTCCGAAAGCATGAGGGATGCCCGTATCTTGCTGCGATTGGCCGATGCCCCGCGATACTTCGTTGTAGATGGCTTCGTAGTGCGCCGTTTCTCCACGGAGCAACACGCCCAGGGTGATGACCGCGTCGACCTGTCCGCTAACCGCGGCCTTGCGCGCCGCCAGCGGGATTTCCCAGGCGCCCGGGACGCGGATCACCTGCACATCGCGCCGCGCCGCGCCACTGCGGTACAAGCCGTCCAGGGCTCCCTGTAACAAGCGGTCGGTAATCACCGCATTCCAGCGCGATACGACAATGGCAAAGCGCATGCCGTGGGCGCTGAGGTCGCCCTCTACCGCCACTGGCTTGCCTTTGTGAGGATCATCCCACTCCCAGAAAGCGATGGAGTGGCCCGGAGCTGGCTCTACCGTAAACAGGCGAGTCTTCCAGTGGGTTTCACTTACCTCGCTGAGCCGTTGCGTGGCTTCCTGCTCGCCCCAGTTGCGCAGCATCCAGTCACTGGCGACGGATTGAACGGTGTCCAGACCAGTGACTTCGACCATAATCTCCGCCGGAGCGGGCGCGATCCCCTGGGCAAACTCCAGATTGCCCAACGGCGCTAGAAAAGAGACTCCGCGGCTTAGTTCCTCTTCCCATCCCCGCCCAGACTCAAAGCCGAGGGCGGAAAAGAAGCTGGCCAGCTTGGCATACGCTTCGGGGGTAGCCGCCGGCCGCACGATGGTGATTCCCTTGATCATCTCTCTGAGAGTACCACCGTGAGGAGGGCAGATAGGGGCGGTGTGACAGGCGGGAAAAGCTGAGACTGGAAGGGCGCTGCAGGCTGAGGAAAGATTCGGGATCGGGCATGAAGGGCGTACCTCAGGGGTTAAAACAGGCTGCGGAAAAAGTCGGTTCCGAGTGAAATCCTAACCCTCAGCGGCTAAAGCCGTACTGATTTTAGATTGGTTACGTACGGCCTAAAGGCCGTACCCTTCAAAAACCTGGGTTTTCCGCAGCCTGTAAAAGCCCGTCGTTTCTCAATCGCTTACGGCCCGACTAAAAGTCGTGCCCTGATACAAAACACGAGACCGGATCTCCCAGGTCTCAAAAGCGAGACCTGGGCCACCCACTCAATATTTCGTCCGCAGCGCTGGGGGGCCCGCCGCAGGCTTGCGAAAAACGAGCGCGATGTAGGGCACGCACTCAATGTTCGTCCACGCCATTTCAGCGGCTTTGTTAGACTCACAGCTTCGCCCCACGGAGTGGAAACAGCATGGATTTGGAAAACATTCGTTTGGAAGTGCGCCCTCCCCTTGCCATCGTCACCATTGACCGGCCCAAAGTGCTCAACGCACTCAACTACCGCAGCATGGCGGAGCTAGAGCAGGTTTTCCTCGACATTCGGCAGAACCCCGACGTGCGCGCTGTCCTGCTTACGGGAGCGGGAGAGAAAGCCTTCGTCGCCGGCGCCGACATCAGCGAGCTGGCTTCCCTGACACCTCTCGAAGGGGAGCAACTCGCCACCCGCGGCCAACGCATCTTCCACCTCATTGAAAACTGCGGCAAACCCGTCATCGCCTGCATCAACGGCTTTGCCCTGGGGGGCGGCTGCGAATTGGCACTGGCCTGCACCCTGCGTATCGCCAGTACGAACGCCCGCCTGGGACAACCTGAGGTGAAAATCGGGATTATTCCCGGTTATGGGGGAACCCAACGCCTGCCTCGGCTGATCGGCAAAGGCGCTGCACTCAAGATGATCCTCACCGCTGAGATGGTCAGCGCCGCCGAGGCCCTACGCCTGGGCCTGGTGGATGAAGTAGTGGCACCCGATCAACTGCTGCCGCGCGCCGAGCAACTCGCCCAAACCATTGCAGGGATGGCTCCCCTGGCGGTTCGCGACTCCATGCGGGCGGTCAACTCCGGCTACGACCTACCGCTTGCCAGCGGTCTGGAGCTGGAGGCTTCGCTCTTTGGCTTAGCTTGCTCTACCAGCGACAAGCGAGAAGGCGCACAGGCCTTCCTGGAAAAGCGCGCCCCGAACTGGAGCGGGAAATGAACCACCTTCACCAACCCGGTGGCGCACACTTTGCCGCGATTTGGTGTTCCCCTTGCTATGCTTGATTTTGTGGCTCGGCCGCATCCCCCGACTTCTTGTTTCGCGATAGGCAGCCAACGGCGCGCAAAGGCCTTGGCGATTTCGATTGCCCTGTCCTGCGCTCTGTTGCCTGGTGTGAGCGGCTGCCGGGGCGCTGCTCCAAGTACCCAGCCCTCGCGGGCGGAAGTACGGCAAGCTCGCCAGGCGCAACAAAGCAAGATGGACCAGGCGCGGCAGGAATTGGAGCAGATTCCGCCGCCCTCGAAAAATCGCTACCTCAACGTGCACACTCAAGAGGCGTACGGCAATCCATTTATCGTGGTGCATCCACAAACCGTCACCCTGAACGTCCTCTTTCGTGACCAGGATCCGAATGCCTTCTCTGCCGGAGGTCTGCTGCGTCCGGCAAAAGCGCGCAAACAAGCGGTCGACGTGCGGCTGGCGGATTTGCCCCAGGCCCTCGCCTCCCTTTCGCCGGACGTCTGGCCCTACGGCCGGGTAGTGGCGATTGAAGAATCGCCCACCGCCGCTCCTAGAGCTGTGCGCGTCGCCATCCGCCGCAATGTAGAGGCCACGATCCAGATTCTCAACGACCTGGGCGTAGTGGTGGATGAATGGACCGGCTCCAACGGTGCGCTGCTACGCTAGCGCAGCATGGCCTCGCAAATTCAGCCCGTTGCCCTCGCTGTTTTCTGTGCCTGCTTCCTGCTGGTAACCGGGGCCGGCTTCTGGGCGGTCCGCTGGCGGCGATCGGATCTCGGCAGTCTCGATGAGTGGGGCCTGGCAGGGCGCCAATTCGGCACCCTGATTACCTGGTTTTTGATCGGCGGCGACCTCTACACGGCCTACACCGTCATTGCCGTACCCGCTGCCCTGTTCGGCGCCGGCGCACTGGGGTTCTTTGCTCTCCCATTTTGCATCATGAGTTTTCCGGTCATGATGCTGGTGTTGCCGCCTCTGTGGCGCATATGCCACCGAAACGGCTACATAACCCTGGCCGACTATGTTCGTGGCCGCTACCAAAGCCGCTGGCTTTCTGTGGCTGTCGCGTTGACCGGCATTCTCGCCACCATGCCGTACATCGCACTGCAGTTGGTCGGTATGCGCGAGGTGATCGCCGCCCTCGGCGTTCGCGGGGAGTGGCCGCTGATTGCTGCCTTTATCATCCTCGCCGCCTATACGTATTCCAGTGGCTTGCGCGCGCCGGCGCTGATCGCCATCGTGAAAGACGTGATGCTGTACATCATGGTGCTGGCGACGGTGCTGATCCTTCCCGCCCATCTGGGTGGTTACCGGCATATCTTCTCGGTTGCTTCTACTACGCTGGCTCTTCATACGCCGCCGGCTTCCATCATTCTCCGTCCGGCGCAGTTCCTGAGCTACTCTTCGCTCGCGCTGGGCTCGGCCATGGCCATGATGCTTTATCCCGCACACCATCACCGGCACACTCAGCGCGGCCAGTGACCGCGTGATTCGCCGCAACACGGCCCTGCTGCCGGCCTACAATCTGTTGCTCGGCTTAGTCGCACTGCTGGGCTACATGGCCATTGCCGCGGGGGTGCACACGCCCAACTCCTCCAGCGCCGTCCCGTCGCTGCTCAACGCTGTGTTTCCCCCCTGGTTTGCGGGCTTCTGCCTGGCCGCCATTGCGATTGGGGCCCTGGTGCCGGCAGCCATCATGTCCATTGCCACCGCTAATCTTTTCACCCGCAATATCTACGGAGAGCTGTTCCATCGCTCGTTCTTCCCCGGCGCCATGACGGGAGGCCAGGAAGCAGCGACGGCAAAGCTGGTCTCGCTCGCCATCAAGCTGGGTGCACTGGCATTTGTGCTGCTGGCACGCGCCCAATTCGCCATCGAGCTGCAATTGTTGGGAGGAGTATGGATTCTGCAGCTCTTCCCCTCAGTGGTGGGTGGCCTCTTCACCCGCTATTTTGCGAGCCCGGCGCTGCTCTGCGGCTGGATTGGCGGAATGGCCGCCGGCACGGCTATGGTCGCTTCGCTGGGGCTGAGAAGCTCTGTTTACCCGTTCCATTTTCTCGGTCACGTTTACGGCATCTATGCCGCCTTGCCTGCGCTGGCGCTCAACCTGGCGATCGCAGGAATTCTTTCCCCGTTTCTGAAGCCTTCCGCAACACTTGTTGCTCAGGATCAGGAGGGGTAATTGTGGGAGGTTTAAGGGTGAGAGCTGCATATCCCACCCTTCGCAAAGAGCGCGAAGGATGGGCCACCCGTCGATTCCTGCGGGGGATAGAGCCGAAAAGTGGTGCGGGGGATAGAGCCCAAAAAGCGCGTTCTTCCTCATTGGGAGGGATTGAGATGAACGAGAAGAAGATCGGAGTCGTAGGCCTGGGCGCCATGGGCCTGGGCATGGCGAAATCGCTGCGCCGTACAGGATACAGCGTTCACGTATTCGACGTTCGCCAGGACGTCGCGCAGACGTTTGCCGCAGAGGGTGGAGTGGTCTGCAAGAGCCCGGCAGAGTTGGCCGCGGCCTGCGACGTGCTGATCAGCGTCGTCGTCAACGCTGCCCAAACGGAAGCGGTTCTATTCGGAGAAGACGGTGCGGCCGCGGCGATGAAACCCGGAAGCGTTTTCGTGATGTGTTCCACCGTCGATCCCGGCTGGTCGATGGCTCTCGAAAAACGCCTGGCCGAGAAAAACATTCTCTATCTCGATGCACCGATTTCCGGAGGCGCGGCCAAAGCGGCCAAGGGCGAGATCACCATGATGACTTCCGGCCATCCCGATGCCTACAGCAAGGCGGGCGGAGCGTTGGATGCGATGGCCGCGAAAGTGTACCGGCTGGGCGCAGCGGCGGGGAACGGCAGCAAGGTCAAGATCATCAATCAGCTTCTGGCCGGGGTACACATCGCCGTCGCTGCGGAAGCCATGGCGCTGGGATTGCGTCAAGGCGTAGACCCTGGGGAGCTCTACGAGGTCATCACGCATAGCGCAGGCAACAGCTGGATGTTTGAGAACCGGATGGCCCACGTCCTGGCCGGCGACTATACCCCGCTGTCCGCGGTGGATATCTTCGTCAAGGACCTCGGCCTGGTGCTCGACACTGCGCGCGCGAGCAAGTTTCCCTTGCCCCTGGCCAGCACCGCGCACCAGATGTTTCTGCAGGCGGCCAGCGCCGGCTATGGCCGGGAAGACGATTCTGCGGTGATTAAAATCTTCCCCGGAATCGACCTCCCGGGGAGCGATTAGCCCACCTACTTCGCATACAGTTTAAGACTTTCGAGGTAGCCACGCTCACGCCACTCGGCGCAGGTGTAGACGCGACCCTCGTCAATCAAAACATCAATCGAATGAAACCACGCAGTTTCGCTCCGGACCTTGTCCTCATGCGCGCGTATCAATTCATTCAGCTCATTGACTGTGACACCTTCAGGATGCTGACGCATCAGGCTGAAGACCGTCTCAATGGCACGATCCTGCTCGGGGAATTTGCGACTGTAAGCCACGACTCCAGCTTCTCGCCTCCATTTTATCTCGCGCTACCGGGAAGGGTGATAAAGGGCCTCGAGCTGTCGACGAATTTTTATCGGACACGACAGAAACCGCTGGTGTGCAGTCCCCGACGATTCGAACGGCTCGGTTAGCAGAACTAGAAAACCAGTGTTGCAATTGCTGGGCCCACCCGCGAACCGGGATGGTATCTTTTCCAATTTTCCCCGGACGCGCAGACCAGATCGTTTTCAAACCCCTCAAACGTCAAGCGCGTAATGATCGTTCGCGTTCCTGCAGCGAGTATATTGTCACAGAGTGTGATCTTTTCGCAAGAGGCTTGCAAGGGGGGCAGATTTTTTCCCGATACGGTGCTGGTTGTGATATTTTGTGCCGCAACAAGTCCTGGCAGACCATCGCCTCACCTTTTTCTATTGACTTCGCACTCAGGGGACGATGTTTACGCCGGCCGAAGCGGCTTGCGCACTCCCTGGCACAGATTCGTTGTAACGGGTCAATCGCAGCAATACCGGTGTAAGCTCAAAGGGCATTTTGTCCTGGGCATTCAATAGCGGAAGCGGCCTAGCCTTTAGCTGAAACACTCGATCATCCCACGCATCTATTTTCAGATGGCTCCCCAACGGCAGCGCTGCCACCTGGCTGAGATCATGAACGTCCAGCCTGGGCGAAGCCCTGGTTAGATCGATCAGCCACGGTATCCCATCCCCATTGAGCAGCGAATCACCGATTCGCGGTGTGGTTAATGCCTTCAATTCTTTCGACCGGCTCTGAAGTTGAGCAAAAAACAGTCCCGCATTCGAAAGATGATCCTGGTAGACCGAGTGATGAAGGAACTCGATCGCTTTCCTGGCAGCCACGGCATCGTCACCTTCAGAGTGGTTCATGGTGATTCTCTGAAACGTAACTTCATCCGGGAAAAGCAGACGGTCGTTGAAAGCGTACCGCGTATCGACGTGGTGACCAAGTGTGATGTGGGCCAGTTGGAAGGAGAGGACCGCAGCCAGGTCCTCTTCATACGGCAACACATCGACCAGCCCTCTGCTGAGCAGGATGGTGTTGCCCACGGCGAGCGACTCGAGCGGTGTAG
Organism: uncultured Acidobacteriaceae bacterium; assembly: GCA_963790935.1. Classification (GTDB taxonomy): domain Bacteria; phylum Acidobacteriota; class Terriglobia; order Terriglobales; family Acidobacteriaceae; genus PALSA-350. The sequence goes on from CAWBRJ010000002.1 coordinate 265,395, forward strand.
TTAGCAATACGCGGCAGTGAACCGCATCCGGCAAGTTGAGGTTATTCCCAATGATGAGGTTATTCGTAACTGTTTCCAACACTTTGTCGAAGTCTCCGGCCGGGGCCAGCACCCCGGCCTGCACCAGCCGGTCGAGGACGTTTGCCTCTGCTTGCGCGACCCAGGCCCGGCTCGCCTGCAGGGGACTTATATCCTCCGCCGCATCGCTCTGTGTCAGTTACATCGTCGATGCGGATCGCAGTGTTTTCTGTTTCGTGACTAGGCAACTTGAGCGAATACCCCCAAAAACTGGTCCGCGCCCTGAGCTCGGGTTCATCGTCTAAACGATTGCGGTGGGTCTCTTCGACATAGATCTCTGCCGGCAGCCAGACACCAGGCTGCAGGTTGACGCGCCAACTGTCGTAATGAAAATAGTGCGGGCGGTCGAGATAGTCGTTGCCGGTAAAGATGCCGTTGAGACGAACGACGGCGCCGTCCTGATCTTCAATCCAAATGCGCCCGCTAAAACGTCCAACGCCCGCCTTCTTTTTGGGGAGGACGTCAAAGACCTGGGTGTGGACAGTGCCGAGAAAATCGTTGCGCACAAATCCAAAATCGTAGTGTTGACGATCAAAGTCTGTGGGATCGATGAACATCATGTCCATGAACCCGGTAGGCACATATTCTGACGTCAAGCCCAAAGCTTTCGTGAGGCCGCTGAGCGTGCCTACCGATTGCTGGAAGAGCCCCTTCCTGGATTTTTCACGATAACCATCCGCCTGAAAAGATTTATCGAAATCTACCCGGCTCAGGATGTATTGGTCTGACACCGGCACAGTCCCCAGTTCGCCATCGGGTTTCAGGTTCTGGATATATGTCTGCACCATGGGAATGCGCTTACGCAGTTCGCCGGCCATCCTTTTCTCCTGCGCGCTGGCCCGGTCGATCAGAGCTGCCTGCTCCGGTGTCGGCGGAGTGAGTGACATGATATGGGGTTTCTTTGCCTGCGCGCCTAAGGTGGAGAAAATGATCAGTAGCCCGCGAAAGCATATGTTGCGCCAACTTATTTTGCTGCCCTTGGATATCATCGCACCCCAAACCTATTTGTATCTGTGGCCGTTCTATGCGTGACTTATCCTTCTAGACGGGATGGTGTTCTCAATATGGGTGACTGAGAGAACCGCAGGTCCCTCCACTGCGCTACGCTCGGGAAAAATCAGAGGGAAAGGGAAAGCAGTTAGCGGGATGCGTCAAGATGGGTGATCTGATCAGAGTCCATTTCTTTGCGGACCTGCAGCAGCAGATGGGTGTTTGCTTTTTCCAGTTCAGCCCGGGCCTGCGCGACGCGATCAATCTGGGCAAAGAGAACACTTTCCTCGAGCGTCGTGGCGTGGCTCAGAGCATCCATCTTCGACTCTTCCTGCTGCAGCGCCTGGTAGCGGCTAACCAGGGTGGCTCTGTTCTCGTCAAACAGATCATCCATTCGTTTCTTCTGCTCGGGCCGCAAATGGAGCGACTTGGCAAAGTGCTTGTCGTCCCACCAGCGGCCCGGGGGGCCAAGTTGCAGTCCTCCGCGCATCGTGCCGGGGGCGCCTTGTTGGGAAGAAGGGTTCGGCTGGGAAACCCTGGCGCGTATCGCCGGCAACTCCCATATTCGCAGGAGAGCCTCCAGGGACATTCGAGCCTGCAGGCATACTGCCCCCGCCCGGCATACCGCCTCCGGGAGGTGGGCCTCCTCCGCCGGGTCTCTGGGCAAGTCCGGGCAAGCCTGGAATGGTGAGCAAACACCCCGCCAGCAGCAAACGTGCGAACGGCCGTGCGACTCACTCCCATCAGTTGGTCAACCTGGGTGACGGTGTTTCACGGGACCTTCTCCCCGGGGCTCGCTAACTCGTCGACCGAGATGAGCGTCTGCGGTTGCCACCGCATCTCTTTGTCGATGGCCATCATTAGTCGATTATCGTCGGCAACTTCAGAGTCGGAATCGGCCGCCTGGGTGCCGACAACCGAGATAGCGTGAGGCGCCTGCGTTGTTCGTTGATATTGCCCGGCAAACAAAACCGCCGCCGTCAGGGCTGCGGCCGCAGCCGCCGTCCAGGCACTCGCGGATTGCCAACCGCGAAGCAATACTGAACGTGTGGATATAGACGTGGAAGCCCGCCCTTCTGCCCATTGCAGGCTGAGGGAAGCAAAATCCTCAAGCGAGGCTTGCACTTTGCTGAGCTCCTGCCGGCATTGCGCGCACTCCAGCAAGTGGTCGCTGGTATCGCAGTCGCCAGAGAGCAACCCGGCAAACTGTTCGTCTGTTAGATGACCGGTCATCTTTTCTCTCCGATCTTTTCCCTTACCGCTTTGACCGCGCGGTATAGGTGGGTCTTAACCGTGTTGACGGACATATCGGTGGCCAACGATATCTCCTGTATTCCCATATCCTCCTGAAAGTGCATCAGGAAAACAGTCCTCTGGTTAAACGAAAGAGCCTCCAGGACCTTTGCCACCTGGGCTACCCGCTCCCGTACCAGCAGATTCTTCTCCGGAGTTTGGGCGGCACTTGGTAAGGTGGACGCTATCTCTGTGATGTCTAACGCGGTGTTGCGAAAGGCCCTCCAAAAGCGGAATTTTCGTGTCCGTTGGTGATCGAGGATCATGTTCAGGGCGATGCGGTTCAACCATGTCTGGACATTGCACTCACCGCGAAAACTCTCGCGTGCGTTGTACGCCTTGAGGAAGCAATCCTGAACAATGGATTGAGCAAGGTCGGGATCGCCGATGGAAAAAGCCACAAAACGCAGGAGACGGGCGCGGTAGCGCTGAACCAGCTGGTCGATGTCATCCAGCTCAGAAGCCGCACGCTCCTTTCCCGCAAAGCGGATGATACTCGAAGCGTGAGCGGCATGCATATGTCACTAGACGCCGTTTGGTTAAGGACGGGTTACGAGCCGGCCTTAGAACCCGGCAAAGAAGCAGCAGATTTCGCCGAGTTAGTCTGCAAATGACGCGTGTCCGCATGCCTGGCGCAGGCCCAATAGGCAGCTGCAAAAAGGGCCAGCAGGATGCCAAAAATCATCATGGCGCGAAGCGAGGGTAACCAGTTCATAGCCATACAGCATACCCGACCCGCCGGTGGACGCACACGCTACACTGGAACCTCTTGAACCTATTTAAGCCACCACGAATACGCCTTCAGCTGCTCGGCCCGGCGATCCTCCTGATTGTCGCCGGCACCATGATCCCGACAGGGCTTCGACATCCTTCGCTGAGCTACATCGATAACGGGTTCAACCTCGACGACTTCGTCAATAACATGTTCCTTTACCTGCCTTTGGGAATCGCCCTCGGCGGGTCTTCGCTGTTGCGCGCATTTCTCCTTGGACTGTCGCTTTCAACCGGCGCCGAGATCTTGCAGCTTGGGTATGTGGACCGCATCCCATCCTTCGTTGATATTGCCAGCAACACCAGCGGCGCCGTTGCCGGCTACCTGGTAGCAAAGCTCTTTTTTCACAATCGCGGGGGACAACTCACTTGCTTGAGGCTGAATCGGGCTTTCGCCGCAGCAGCCATTCCCATCGCGCTGCTCGGTACCGCCTCCCTGGTGCATCCGCTCATGGCGTCTGATTTCTCAAACTGGAGCCCGTCGTTTCAGCTGGCGGCCGGAAATGAACTGAGCGGGAATCGCCCCTGGTCAGGAACCATTTCGGAGTTGTCCATTTATCCCTTTGCCATGTCTGCCGGGCAAATCCAGCAACTCGCCCACCCGGCCGCGGGATCCAATGCGACCGCACTGTTTGGTGCGCCCGCCGCCGGCCCGATTAAACCGCAGCAGGAACAGCTAAAGCATGGCCGTCCGCTGCTCTCCAGTCAGGAGGATCTCCGGCTGTACAACGCCCTGGTGGCAAAGAACCAGATGACGCTCCTGGTTTGGCTGCGCCCGGATAACCTGGAGCAAACTGGTCCGGCGCGTATCGTCACCTATTCTCAGGATTGGCGGTATCGCAACTTTACCCTGGCCCAGATGCGAAACACGCTCACCTTCCGCCTGCGGACCCCAGCCTCCGGCCTGAACGGCACCGACCCCGCACTCTACTCGGGACCCGTTCTCTCGCTCGATCACACATCCTTTGTAGCCGCGGTCTATGACGGACGCATCTCCAGCTTGTACGTGGATGGCAAACTCGCCGCCCACACAGACCTGGGAGCACATAGACCCCGCTTACCCCATCGGATTCTGCCCTGGCTCCCAGGCTCACTGCCCATTCATCAGATAGAACTATGCGGCGCCGAAATTATTCTCAGCGGGTTGTTCTCGGTTGGGATCTTCGCCCTGTGTGGAGTTCCTCGCCGGCCATTGCATCGCTACCTTCTGGGTGCGGCGGCGGGGACTGCGATCGGCGCGATCGTCTGGGTGTTTGCAGTATCCGAACCATGGCTGGGGGTTCGTATCATGCTCGAGTGTTTGGCAGCGGGGTTGTTTACTTCCACGTCGATCGCAGAAGAAACAGACCCCCTAAAACTGGAGCCCTCCGCCTAAAGCACTCGCTACGGTTGCACATCGATCAGACTCAATGGCGCTCGCCGGGGCGGGGGTTATCGTCGCCCTCTTTTCCGCAGCCTGTTTAGCCCCTGAAAGCATCTTTTTATCAGCGCATAAGATTAATTTAGAGGATGGAAAGAACGTACCTCAGCGGCTGAAGCCGGGTTGGTGGTGTCGTCTACGGCACGGCTGAAGCCGTGCCCTTCCAGGAGACCGGAGTTCTCACGCAGACTCTAATGCCCATTGCTGTTAGCAGGATTATGCACACCAGGGCTAAAGCCCTCATTTTTTATACCGGAACGTTTCCGCGGGTTTGAAAACCCGCTCCCCCGGACTCAAGTCCGGAGCTGGCACCTATCCGCCCCCTGGGACGAGAGAGGCGGCGGGGAAAGTCGCTATTTCGAGCAGACAGCTGCTCTCATGGGCTATAAAGCCCGTCTCAGCGGCTGAAGCCCGGTTTGGTGGTGTCGTCTACGGCACGGCTGAAGCCGTGCACAAGGAGACCGAGTTTTCACGCAGACTTTAATGCCCATTGCTGTTAGCAAGATTATGCACACCATGGCTAAACAGGATGCGGAAAAGTCGCTGTTGCCGGTAGACCGCGGCCCCCAGCGGCTAAAGCCGGACTTGTTTTCAATCAATTACGTACGGCCTAAAGGCCATACCCTTCAACAACCAGAGTTTTTCAGCAGCCTGTAAAGCCCTCATTTTTTATACTGGAACTTTTTCGCGGATTTGAAAACCCGCTCCCCGGGACTAGAGAGGCTGCGGGAAAAGTCGCTGTTGCGAGCAGACAGCTGCTCTCATGGGCTATAAAGCCGGTTCAGGTTTTGATTTTCATTACTAACAGCGTCATATCATCATGCTGTTCCGCTCCGGCGGTGAATGCATCGGCAGCCAAGAAAATTCCGTCCAAAATCTCTACGGCCGAAGCAGAAGGCTGCGAGGATACCGCGGCAAGCATACGGCTTTCACCCCATTCCTCGTCGTCGGCCGTCATCGCCTCACTGATTCCGTCGGTGTAGGCGATCAACAAATCGCCGGGATCGAGGGTAACCGACTGCGCTTCGTAGATTAGCAATCGGAAGCATGCCGACGACCGGGCCCCCATCTTCAAGGCGCAGGAGCGCGCCGGAAGCTTGCTTCACGAGAACAGGCGGATTGTGTCCTGCATTGACGTAGCGAAATTCCCGCGTCAGAGGATTCAGAGTAGCGAAGAAGAAGGTTGCGTAGCGGCTGCTGGAAGAGGCTTCATAGACCAGGTGACTTACCTTTTGCATCATCCTCGCCAGATCTCCGGGATCGTCAAGGATCAGGCCGCGCAACGAAGCCCGCAAGCTGGCCATGATGAGCGCGGCAGAAATGCCCTTTCCAGAGACGTCGCCAATCGCAAAGCCGAGGTGTCCGCCTTCCATTTCGATCAGATCGTAGTAATCGCCGCCGACTTCTGAAGCCGGACGGCACCTTCCCGCCAAATCTACTCCGGCAATGCAAGGGATGCTCTGGGGAAACAGCCGCTGTTGCACTTCGCGGGCGATTTCGATCTCCCGGTTCATTCGCTCCCGGTGTGCCGCCTGGTCTGCAAGCGTGCGCACGAGTTCAGCGACCTCGAGGGTCAATCCAGTCTGCACGGCAACCGATTGCAACATACGCAAGTCTGTCGCCGTGTAAGGCTCTTCGGATTTTTTTGGTCCTAGCGCGATCAAGCCCAACAGGTCGGCGCGACCGGACATGGGGAGCAGCAACTCGGCGTTGATCTCGCGCAGGACAGCGATTTCTTCCGTGCCGGCGTCTTCAAACCATTCTTCCGGACGGTCGCGGTAGACGGTTGCAGGCCGGTTAGTTCGCTCCAGGTTCTGGATGGTTGCCGAATCCTCGCGCAGGGCGACCGGGCTCCCAAGATCGATCCCCAACGCTTGCTGAAGATGGAATACGTTGCTGCCGCGTAACAAAATGGCGATTTGCGATACGTGCAGAACCTCTGATATCCGTTGAAGAATGATCTCGAAAAGAGCGTTCTTGTCGGTGAGCCGGCGTACCTGCTCGGAAAGCTCGCTGAGCAGAACCTCGCTGTTATAAGCCTCGCGAAAGAATTTTCGATCCAGCCAGCCCTGGAAACGCTGGGTCACGCTACCGCGCAAAGTAAATATCTGGATCAGGCCGCCAATGCAAAGAGCGAGCAATAGGAAGTTGAGGAACGGGTGTTCCTTACGCTCCATCATTGGGACAATAAATTTCAGAACGAGGAAAGCAATGAGCGCAATCTCCACCGTCAATACGGTCGCGCGGGCAAGTAAATACCTGGTACCCATCCGCAGCAGGATGCGCACATCCATGGCCCGCTGAACGATCAGGACATAGGCGAGGGTAAGCGGAAAAAGCGACATAAGCGGGACGACAAAAAGGAACAGGTCGTGGCGCGGATCTATTCCAAACCAGGGCAGTACCGCGAACATCACAACAAGTGGGCCAAGCGACAAGGCGCTTCCGACGGCCAACATGCGCAAACGCCGCCGTGCATCGGCAGTCGAGGAAGAACGCAATTTATCAAAGATTGCAGCGAGAAAGAACAAAATACAAATCACGTTAAGCGTTGCGTCGGCGTGATGGGCCCAGGTTTGAACTCGGCTAAGCGGGTGAATGGATTGAACAAAAAATTGGTATGCTTCAAAAAAGCCAAGCTGGAGCACAAAGGAGCAGCAGGATGCAGCGAGGATCGCGTACTTGAACCAAGGCAGGCGAAGGTCCACACGCCACTGTTCCGGAAAAAGGAAACCAAACCATAGCAGGGCGGGAAACACGAATACCTGCACCACCGAGTTCCAGAAGCCGAGCAGGAAGTACCACGGCTCTCCCCAGAACCGCCAGTCAAGATTGCCAAATGCCGTCTCGGGAAGCGAAAGCAAGAGGAGAACCAGCCATGCATTCAGATCGTGCGGGCGCACGGCAACTACCCAATACCCAATGAGCAGCCCGAGCAGAGGGACCCCCAGGATCGGAGCGAAAAATGCGATGTAGCCTCCGATAGACCAGCCGGGGCCCTCTCGAGGCACCAATCGAACCTGCGCTTCCCGCACCTTTCCAGAAGATCCGCGTACCGAAACTCCAATGGTGTTGCCCGGATTTGTCTCCCGCACCACGTTATGAAGCTGGGCTTCCCCAGTGAACGGAGCTTGGTTGAGTGCCAGCAGAAAATCTCCATCAGCCAAGCCGGCGTTCGTGGCTTCCTTGTGCAGATGTCTCAGGGTTTGTCCATCGTCACCAAGGTCAAAGGGCGGATCAGCATAGCGGCTGGCGTGAAAGAACTCGTGCCACAATGCCACGGCCCCGGCGATGTAGTAGCCCATACTGAAGGCGATTACGACAACCAGGAGAAAGTAGAAAGCGACTGTGGTCTTGCTCTTCATGGAAAGGCATCCGCTCCCGTGAGCAACCTTGTTCTAGTTGTTCGATTCTATGCCCGTGCCCAAAGCTGAGGTTTTGGGAAGGGAATGATAGGCTCGGTGAGTGCGCGCACTGCTATTGATCACAGTCTCATGGTTGCTCGCGTTCACACCTCCCGTTCAGGCTGAGGACTCAAGTTCCCCCGCAAACTCAGCGCATCCATCGGATACAGGCTTGCGTCGATTTGAAATTGGCATACAGACCGCCGATCTACGCACAGGATGCATTGGGAGCGCCCAGAGCTGCCCCCTACCCTCCTTCGCTCTGGGGGCCAGCGGGGCCATGAATCTAAACCAACACTTCTCGCTCGACGCAAATTTCCTTATCACTCCACAATCCGCTTCGTACATCACTAACACCTTTGGAGGCCACGCCTCGGAACTCCTGCTGGGTGCGCGGGCGGAGATGCGAGCTCGCCATTACGGCTTCTTTCTCAAAGCCCAGCCCGGCTACTTCAGTTGGAGCCACCTGATCACCGGAGTCACGTATCCCACTCCCTCCAACTTCGTTTTTTCTTATGGAGGCGGACGTATTTCGCCGGTAATGTCGGAGCCGGCCTTGAATATTCTCCTTCAGCCCGCATCCACCTGCGTGGAGAGGTCACAGACCTCATCGTCCACGAAGGAGGTTCCAGCTGGACCAACAATCTCCAACCATCGGCCGGTATCTACTATGGGCTGGGGAAGCAGATTCAGTGGAAGCCTCCCGTCTATGAAGCAAAACGAGCCCACCGGTTCGACGACACGCCGAATCTTGTTCTGATCACAGGGAGTGTGCTGGCCATGACTGCGGACGCCATCACCACACAACGCGATCTTGCCCGCGGCGACCGCGAAGGAGACCCGTTCGCACGACCACTGGTCAAATATGGGTGGAGCGGTGAGATCAGCGCGATGACGCTCGAAATCGGAGCCGAGACCTTAGGGATGTACGGCTTGCATAGGATTGGCCGGCACCGAGTCGAGCGCCTGGTTCCGGTTTCCCTGGCGGTTATCCATGCAATCTTCGCCTACAACAATACGAATGTTAACGCCTCGGAATAAACCGCGCATGGGAAGCTACGGGCTGGACATTTTGCGAGGACTATAGAATTTGCAACCCCCACGAGTGCGAATTCCGCGAGACGTAACCTCGCCAGCGGCCTGAATAGCGAAACGGGGGGAGCCCGTTCTGCCCTTTCAGAGGCACGCTCGCGGCTGATGGTTGCCTTCTGCGGAAGCAGGCCATAACCTTTTAACCGGTTGAGCATCCCATGAGGAGGGAGATTACCTTGGACATACAACAGTACCAACGACGACTGTTGGCAGAAGAACAGCGGCTGGCAGGAATTCTCAAACAGACAGTGGATAGCGCGCGGGGGCCAGCCGATGAGCCGGTGAAGGACTGGTCGGATGAGGGCGTTACCGATGAGTCGGGAGGTGAGCTATTCGCGGAGGCAGATAAAGAATCGAAAAGCCTCAAACAGGTTCGCGACGCGTTGGAGAGAATCAAGAATGGCACATTCGGCAAATGTCTGGCCGATGGCAAACAGATCCCAGAGAAAAGGCTCAACGCGATACCCTGGACGCCATATTGTTTGAAACATGAAAACGAACTTGAAATCGTGAAGGGTGTGCAAACGCCAACCCTCTAAAGGCTCATTACGTGATACTTACAGTTACGTAAGGAGTGCTGAACATCCGTTCTGGGTTACCGGCGAGATGTGCGTATATAGGTACAGATTGCCTATTGCAAGCGGTCCTGGCACCGTGGGCACGGCTGCCCGTTTATGCTGACCATAGATGACCGCGCCTAACCGCGTCGTATACGCTGAAACCCGTTACCGGCCACATCGTTCCGCCTGAATCCGGGTTCTAGCGAACGAGGAGCTTCCCTGCCCCGCCGTCCCATGTGAACAAGGGAAGCCAAAAACGCAACACGAAGGTTGCCGCAAGCCAGCCGAGGAGAACGTCATGACCCACTTGAACATCGCAGACCTTTCCGTCTCGCCCCGCCTCAGCCGCGGGCGGCTTTCCGGCATTCTGGGCATTCTTCTGCTCGCCGTCCCAGCTCTCCGCGCCCAGAACGACGTCTCCGGAGACCCGCCCAACCGAGTCGCACGCATCTCCGTCATCCAGGGCAACGTCTCGCTCGAGCCAAACGGCACCAATAACTTCTCCCAAGCCGAGATCAACTATCCCCTCACCGGCGGTGACCGGGTTTACGTCGATAACACCTCCTTCGGCGAGCTGCAGACTGCGGGCCTCGCGGTTCGCCTGGGTAATGGTGCGGATGTCACGCTCTCGTCCCTCACCGACAACATTGCCCAATTCGGGCTGGCGCAGGGTTCCATCCGCGTCCGCACCCGCTCGCTCGCCAGTTTCAATGGCGCGCCCGCAACGGTCGAAGTTGACACCCCCAACGGTGCGATCCTGGTCGACCAGCCGGGCGACATTCGCGTCGACTCCTACCCCCAGGACGACACCACGGTGGTGACGGTCTCTTCGGGCGCGGTGGAAGTGACCGGCCAGAATCTGGACCAACAACTCGGGCCCAACCAATCGCTGCGCCTCGCCGGCTCGAACCCCGTCTATGCGGAACAGGTGCAGCTGCTGCCGCCCGACGGCCTGGACCAGTTCGACCAGCAACGTGAGCAGCGCCGCGAACGCTCCTACGCCTACCAGTACGTATCGCCAGATATGATCGGCGCGGCCGACCTCGATGACTACGGCGATTGGCAACCGGCCAACCAGGACAACCAGGGCTACGGAGCTGTCTGGTACCCACGCGGCGTTCCCGGCGGCTGGACGCCTTATTCCAATGGCCATTGGGCGTGGGTTGCTCCCTGGGGCTGGACCTGGGTGGAGGCCGAACCATGGGGCTTTGCGCCCTTCCACTACGGACGCTGGGCGAACTTTGGCGGGCGTTGGGGCTGGGTTCCGGGACCGCCCGCCTCAGCCTTCGGGGGCGAAATCCGCCCCATCTACTCGCCCGCCCTGGTCGCCTTTGTCGGCGGGGGAGGCGGCGGAATTTCCATCGCGATCGGCGCCATTGCCGCCTGGTTCCCGCTCGGACCACGCGAGGTTTATCAGCCCTGGTATCACGCCAGCCCGGCCTACTGTAATCGCGTGAATGTCACCAATATCTACAACACCAACGTGACCGAGATCCACAACACCTATATCAATCGAACGGTCAATGTTTATAACACCACCAATGTTACAAATATCACTTATGTGAACCGCACGGTTGCGACGGTGGTGGTGCCGCAGCGTGCTTTTGCCTCGGGCCAGTCGATCGCGCAGGTGCAGCGCGTCCAGCTCACCCCACAGGCTCGCGCCCAGCTCACCTCCGCTCCGATCCTGCCCCACCCGTTAGTCACTCCGGCAACGGCGATCGTGGCGGCAAAGCCCGCAGCCCGGGCCGATTCCTCCCGTCCAGGCCCGCCCGGTGGTGGAAACGAGACAGGGTTTTGAGCGCGCCGGATCCCCGGGAACGCCAGTTCGCGCGCCCCAGCCTCCTGCCGCAGTGAATCGTCCCGGCCAGCCCGCACCGGTGACGCAGCCGATTAACCGCGCCGGGTTCCCGCAACAGCGCCAGGCGCAAGTCATCGCTCCGGCGCCTGTGGCTCACCCGGTCACAGCGCCGGTCGCAGCCAATCGTCCAACCCCAGAAGCTGTCCCTGCGCGGCCTGCGGCACCCCCTCAAGCGATAGCGGCGCGGCCTGTGCAACAGCCTGAACCGGCGCGCGGTAATGCCACACAACCGGAGCCTGTCCGCGTGCAGACCGTTGCGCCGCAGGTCCAGCGACCGGCTCCTCGCCCGCCCGATCAGCCTCGGCCGCTCATTAACAAGACCCCACCCGCGCCTGTGCAGCCGCCGTTCGCTGAGCAGAGACGGGCTATTCAAGCCGTTGATCCAGGCCGCCCCCTGGGTCCGCAACAGGTGGAGAATCTCCGCAATGGAAAGCCCGCGGGGCCGGCTCAGCAACCGGAGGCGCCTCACCCTGCGGCTCGGCCGGCGCCAGCACCCAGTAAGGCTGAACCTAAACCGAACGAGAAGGAACCGCCCCGGAATTGAGGGGCGTTCGGCTGCGCTCGGGATGAGATTTGACTATCCCACCCTTCGCAAAGAACGCGAAGGATGGGGCACCCGTCGATTGGTGGCGGGGATGGAGTCCAAAAGCGCGTTCGCTCCACACTTAAGTTGGGTCCGGAACTAAGGGCTGTGGTGGGGCTTCCCCCAGATTTCCTGTGGAGACTCGTGGCGTTGATGGACTTCATGCGGCTCTCTTTAAGGAGAGCCGCACACGTGGCCCCTGCTAGCAGCGCGAAGTAGGAAATCTGGGGTCGCCCATCTTTTTCGGCCCACGTACGCTGGTGCGAACGTGGGGCACCCCTACGGAGCTGTGACGCCCGTAACAGGCTTGAGGGGGAGGCCTGCGGTATCCCACATCTCGCGAAAAACGAGCGAGATGTCGCGGGCACCCGACGCAGCTCTGGATAGGAATCCACGGGACTACACAGGAAATCGGGGACGTGGGGCACCCGGCTTTTGCGGTAGGGATGAGCAGGACGCTTTTAAAACCCACTCAATCCTCTCGTAGGGCTTGCATGGGTTCGATCGAGGCTGCTTTGCGCGCGGGTACAAGAGCTGCAATCAAGCCGATCGTCGAGAGGGCCACCGCTACCGATAGATAGGTCAACACATCCAACGGCCGCACCTGGTACAGGAAGCTCTCAACCCAACGTCCGGTCACAACCGCCAAGAGAAGGCCTAAGCCTAGCCCCGAACCAATGACAATCGAACCCTGCCGCAGAACGAGTTGGGCTACGCTACGCGGCGTTGCGCCGAGCGCCATGCGAATACCGATTTCGCGCCGACGATAACTCACCAACTGGGACAAGACTCCGTACAAGCCGGCAACCACCATCGCAACCGCGAGCCCGGCAAAGGAGGCAACGAGATACAGTCCCAATCTCTGGCTGAAAGTGTTCTTTTGCACTGCCTCTTCGAGGGTTTGGAAATCATCCAACGCGAAACCAGGAGCGGTCTGGCGGAAGACCGAGCGCATCTCCGCCGCAACAGGAATCGTGCCGCGAGTCCTCACCACGAAGCTGACCACGGTTTTCAAAAGCGCCTGGTAGAAAAGCGAGGTGGTCGGGACCTGGTGCTGCGACAACAGGATGAACGGCTGAACGACGCCGCCCACATTGCTGTCCACCTGGTCGGCAAGTACTCCAACGATGGTGTAGGGCTTGATCATGCCCGTGTCCTTGCCGCCCAGGCTTATTTGTTTTTGGAGAGGGTCCTTGCCTGCAAAATACTTCTTCGCTAAGGCCTCATTGATGACCGCGACAAATGGAGCGGTGGCAACATCTTCATCACTGATCATGCGGCCGCGCACGACGGGCGTGCCCATGGTTTGGGTGTAGCCCCCACTGACCGCGGTGATACGAGCGCCCGGTTCGTTAGCAGGATCCTTTGCCTGCCCGAGAACCTCGAAGCTTGTGTGCATATCGAACCCAGACAGGGGCGGCGCCGTCACCAGTGCGGCGCTCTCGACACCGGGCACCTGTCGCATGCGGTCGAGCACCGGCTGATAGCTGAGCATGGCAACGGAAACGGGGGCGTTCCCCCATCCTCAGAGACAGCCATAGCGGAAAAGCCCACCGCGTCCGCGGGCATTGCGCTGAAAGTAGTTACCTGGGCGGCGTCGAATCCTAAATGCGATTTCTCAAGATTCCAGAGGGTGTGAAACAGCAGGCCGGTCCCGACCAGCAGGAGCGTGGAAAGAGCCACTTCGCCGGCGACCAGCCCGGCGGTCAGCTTGCCACTCACGGAGCGAGAGCCGAGGCCGCGGGAGCCCGCCTGTAAAGCCGCTTGCGGATCGGAGCGAGCCACCAGAAATGCGGGCAGCAGAGCCGACAGCACGGTAGTGACAATGGCGATCGCGGCCAGCACGAGGACTACCGTCCAGTGAATCCCGATCGAGTCGGCGCGGGGGATGGTTCCCTGCGGCAGCTTGCTTACGGCAATCATGGCCAGGCGGGCAAGCACTACTCCCACGCCGCAACCTATCAGGCTCAGTAGCATTCCTTCTGCCAGCATCTGGCGCGCGAGCCGCAACCGGCCTGCACCGAGCGCCGCCCGCACCGCAAACTCCTGTTGGCGGCCGAGGCAACGCGCAATCAGCAGATTGGAGACATTGGCACAGGCAATCAGGAGGACCAGCGCCAGCGCCGCGAACAGAGCGTAGAGAACCGGGCGCACCGGCCCGGTCAACACTTCCTGGTACGGGGTGGCACGAAATCGAACCACCTCACCGCTATCGGTGTGCGGGATGTGGGCAGAGATGGCATCCAGCTCGTGCTGCGCCTGCATGATGCTGACGCGGGGACGAAGCTCGCCCACGATGTTGAAGAAATGATAGCCACGCTGGTTCAACATCTCTGCTGTGGGTTGCACCGGCAGCCACAAACCCTTCTGGAGATCCGGCCCCATCCCTTCCGGGAAGTGAAACGAGCCCGGCATAACGCCAATCACTGTGCGGGGTGTGCCGCCGATTTTCACCACCTGCCCCACGATGCCGGGATCTGCATGAAACGTCTGCCGCCATAAGCCTTCTGACAGCAGCGCGACCTGCGGCCCGTTGGTTTGACCTTCCGCCTCGGTAAAGGTGCGGCCCAGCAACGGTTGCGCGCCGAGCATGGAGAATAAATTCGTCGTCACACGGGGCGCGACCACGCTTTGCGAGCCGTCTTTGCCCTCCACCACACTGAGGTCCTCAGAATAGCCGGCTACATATTCCAACAACTTTGACTGGGTTAGAACATCACGGTAGTTCAACCACGAGGTAGATGCGAAACCCTTGTCACCTGAGGGGCCAATAAAAACCATGCGATCGGAGTGGGCATAGGGGAGCGGCCGCAAGAGCACACTCTCGATCACCGTAAAGATCGCCGTATTCGCGCCCACGCCGAGTGTCAGGGACAGAAGGGCGAGCAGCGTCAGCCCCGGAGTCTTGCGTAGCTGCCGCAAGGCATAGCGCACATCGTAAAGTAGAGTCTGCACAGAATACCCCCGAGAGACACATCAACGATATTAGTAGATATTTAACTATGCGATGCCGCACCATTCTGGTTTTCCTGATCGGCATCTGGTTTTCGCTTCGACCTTGTTTTACTCAAGCTGTTCAAACTACCCCTACTGCTGCTCCGTACACCTTCCATATTCCCGCCGACGAAATCTCCCTGCGGTTTCACGCTTCGGATCCCAAGGGCAAGCCATTGACCCAACTCACCGTCGCGGATTTAGAACTCTCCGATAACGGGGAGGCGCAAAGCCACATCGTGACACTGCAATCGCTCAGAGACCTTCCGATCCGCGCAGGTTTCCTGTTTGACATAAGTGCCTCTGTGACGAAAGACATGGACTTTTACCAATCCGTTATTCAGATCTATGCTTCGCGACTTCTTCGCAGAGGTGTGGACCAGGGCTTCGTCATGCAGTTTGATACTGCGACGCTCGTCACTCAGAACTGGACCGGTCTCGATTCCGCCATCGCGAGCAGGAGCAGCGGCGGTTGGACCACGACCCGATCGCTACGCACCACTCACAGCCATCTTTGACTCGCTCTACACTACCTGCCGCGACCAGTGGACCCCGCAATCGGAGTCGACGGGCAACTTCATCCTGCTGTTTACTGACGGTGAAGACGATGCGAGCCACGCCTACCTTAGCGAGGCCGTAGATATGTGCCAACGCAAACATGTTGCCATTTACGTGATTGACCGCAGCCGAAGTTCACATCGTTCCGACGGCTATAAGACGTTGAACGATCTGGCCCGCCAGACGGGTGGCCGTGTATTCATCCATCCCCGCGAAGCAGACCTTTGGCCAGATCTGCAGTTGATGGAAGCGGAACAGCGGAATCAATACCTGCTGGTGTATAAGCCTTCGGAGCTTAAAGCCGATGGGTCCTTTCACGGAATTCGGCTGCAGTCCTCCGTTCCTGGAGCTCACGTTGCGGCCCGCTCTGGCTATTATGCGTTCGCGCGTCCCTGAGTCTAACCGGCGAACGAGGGCACGACCGCGCTCACCAGAGTCTCAAACGCACTCATCTTACGAATTGGATCAAATCGCGGCTCGACCCCAAGCCAAACCAGCTCCGCCTCGTGCTCTTCCACCGACGAGCGCAAGAATGACATCGCTCCATCCCCATCTTCCAGGGCTATTGACAAGAGCGCCTGTCGGAATCGATTTATACCCGCATCCACAGACAGCAGCCTGAACGCGCGAGCAATCTGATTCGCCTCTTCCTTTTCCCCAATCAGCGCCAGCACTTCGGCGATCCCCGCCATCATGGGCAACTGTGCCGCCGAATCAGGCCGGATGCTCTCAATCAACTGCTTCGCCCGTTCTTTTTCTCCCTGGTGCGCCGCCATCAGAGCGAGCAACCCGCGCGCCTCCACCGGCAGCGGCCCGTACATGAGCGGCTCTGACAAGGGACGTAACCCCTCCTCATAGCGCCGCGTGAGATGCAGAAACTTGGCCCGCGCTACTTTCTGGCGGTTGGAAAACGGATCGATCTGTTGCGCGGTTGCGAAGTGGTGCGAAGCCTCGTCGAACCTTCCCAGCGCGGTAAGAAACAAACCATACCGCCGCGCCGTGTGGGCGTGCGCTCCCAGATCTATTCCGTGCAGGAAGCTCTTCTCCGCGTTGATCCAATCCCATTCCAGTGCCTGCGCACCTCCCAGGCAGGAGTAGGACTCAATCATGTCCGGGTCCAGTTCAATGGCTCGCAGGGCGGCCTGCCTGGCAGTCAACACCAGCGTGCGCGAGAGACTCGCCCCGCGCAAAGCTATCTCCAGGCTGCAGTGGGAGATGCCACACCAGGCCCGCGCATAGGCAGGAGCCAATTCCCTCGCCTCCTGAAATTTCGCCAGAGAAGCAGGCAGGTCCGATGCCGAGCCTTCGTCCAGAAGCGTCTCCGCGTGCAGAACCAGGGGATAGACGGCCATGGTCAGCGCACTCGGCGCGGCTTTTCGCCGGCGAACCTGTGATTGCTCCGGACGCGCCCGGCTGACGAAGGCGCTCGCGATCCGCTCCATAACCTGCGCCAGCGCTTCGCCGTTCGCCTCGGTATCGAAGCGGTGGGAACTGAGCTGGAAGCCATCGGAACCCAGCACCCGCGCCGTGATGCGTAAACGATCAAAATCTTCCCGCACCGTTCCTTCGATCACCGTGTTCAATCCATACTTCTGCGACAGCGAAGGGATATCCTGCGGCGCCTCCACCAACTGCGGCGCAGAAGGTCTGGCGATCAGCCGGATCCCATCCGCACGGGACAGGCTATGAATCAGTTCTTCGGTGACCCCCTGGGCGCACAGCGTAGAGCGGGGCCGATTGGAAAGGTCAATGAAGGGTAGAACAGCGACTCCAACCCCCACCCCGCGGACAAGCAGATCGCTTTCCTCGGAAGCCCCATCCGGCGAAGCTGCAGCGATCGATTCATTTCTGCGGAACAAAGGAACGTAGGTGCCCGGCCGGAAATAGATAAAGACGGGGTCCTGCTTACCTTCGGACTCGTAGTAATCCTTGAGCTTAGCGCGCAGACGCCGCGCCTCTGTGCGCACAATGGAGTCCTGACTGGGATGATACGGCGGCTTACGGTCGTAAACCTCCGTCCCGATTACGTACTCCTTCAGAAGATCGGTATTGCCGGCGAGCGCATTTTCGATCGCGAAGCGAAGGAAGCGGGCGAGCCGGTCAGATTGCTGGAAAAGTCCGCTGCGCAACAGCCGGTCAAGCTCGGCCCGAACCTCCTGTTCAGAGAGATTTTCCGGCGTATTTGTTTGGTCGATCATCGACGCTATGATAGCGCGCCGCCGTCGCTCACCCGGGTAGATCACCGTTAGCTCACAGTTGCTCACTGACTTAGCTCGTCCAGCTTCTGTCACCCTTATTTATTAGGAAGCATGGAGCCAAAAGTGAGCGAGACGCATCTAGAGCCTGACGGAAATTCCGGGATCAGGATGCTCGCGCTGGTTCCGGTGGAAATGCAGGCCCGGATACTGCGTGCACTGGCACCCCTTGGCACGAGGATTGATTTTATATCCACGGCGGCGGAAGTGTCGCACCTGGTTCTCAGTAGTACTTTGTATCAAGTTGCCCTGGTTCCCGCCGCCCTGTCTGACAACGGATGGTGGGCGCTTTGGGGAGAAATTGCGTTGCTGCATCCGCGGCCGGAGATTCTCGTCTACGCCCAGAACGCGAGCTTCGAGCTTTGGTCCGGGGTACTGGAAGTAGGGGGCCATGACGTGATTGCCGAGCCGTTCAGCAGCGAGGAACTACGGCGCGCTGTGAGCCGCGCGGCCAGCAGCTTCGCCGAGCGATGTACCCACGAAGAAGGGGATGAATAAGCACCGGAGGCGCCATGTTTCGCAGAATTGTTGCCGCTTATAACGAATCTCCTGAGTCCCAGCGGGCGCTCAACACAGCCATCCGGCTCGCCGCCAGCTTGAAGGCGGAACTGCATACCGTCACCGCCGCGGAGGCCCTTCCGGCGTATACAGCGTTTGCTGCGGTCGCCGATCCCTCCCTTCCGCGAGCGCTCAAGCAGGATCGGCTGCGGATCTATCAGGAGCTTCAGGAAAAAGCACGCATCCAGGTGCAAGGTCACAACATCGAAGTCGAAAGTCATCTGGTCGAAGGTCAACCGGTAGAAGCAATCATTCAATTTCTGCGCCGGCAGAAGGCCGACCTGGTGGTTATAGGGCTCCACCACACGATCTCCACATCGCCCGCCTGTGGAGTACCGTTTTTGAGCTGGCGCAGGACGCTCCTTGCAGTGTTCTGGGCGTGCATTGAATGTGTCTTGGCCCGGCAGGACAGAAGACGATGGAGTCTGCGGAGCGACATTTGCGTATCCCACTCTCGCGAAAGACGCGAAGGATGGGGGGCACCCGGCTGTTTTGCGGGGATAGCCCTCGATTGGTTGGGTACCCAAAAGAACCCAAAAGCAATAGAACCTGAGTTCGCGGAGTTAAACCAAGCATGCAAAAACGAGCGATGATCGTTCCGATGGTGGTGTTAGTGGTCGCAGGGGCGCTGCTTTTCGCCATCAGAGGTTGCTGGACAACCTGGGCCGGTGGAGGCGCAGAGCAGCACACCGACGATGCGTACGTGCGCGCTGATTTGACTCCGTTGAGCACGCGCATTTCAGGCACGGTCCGCAAAATGGAAGTCGGCGACTACCAACCAGTCACGGCTGGTCAGCTTTTGGTGCAACTCGAAGATGATGATTATGCTGCCATGCTGGCTGAAGCCAAGGCCGGTCTGGCCGCTGCCCAGGCCCAACTCGCAGATAACCAGTCCGCGAAACAAATTCAGGACGCCCAGATTCAAAACGCGGAAACAGGAATTGCCCAGGCGACGGCCGCATTGAATGCGGCTAAAGCTGCAATCGCCGCCGTACAACCGGACGTCGATCAGACGGAGACGCAGCGGAAACGCGAAGAGGCCCTGCTTGCCTCAAAAGCCACCACCCACCAGGAACTCGAAGGAGCCGTCGCCAACGCGGACCGCAATGCCGGATTGCTTTCCAGCCGGCAGGCGGACCTGGCTCGCGCCCAGGGCGCGCTCGACAGTAGCCGCGCCGTCCTCCAAGCAGCAAAAGCGCAACGCGCTGCGCTCAACACCAAGGACGCACTCTACCTGGCGGATATTAAAGCCAAGCAGGCAGCCATCATTGTGTCCGAGGTCAACCTTGGATATACCCGCATCCTCGCCCCTGCGACCGGCGCGGTCAGCGAGCGCCATGTGCAGGAAGGGCAGTTGGTAGCTCCCGGTATGGAAGTGATCGACCTGGTCAGAGGCGACGTCTGGATCCAGGCCAATTACCAGGAGACCCAGCTTACCAACATGCAGAAAGGAGATGTCGCCGACATCACGATTGATACCTTCCCCGGCGTTGTGCTGCATGGAAAAGTGGCTGAGATCTCACCCGCCAGTGGATCGCAATTCGCGCTTCTGCCGCCGGACAATGCGACGGGAAACTTCACCAAGGTGGTGCAGCGCATCCCGGTGAAGATCGTGCTCGATCCGGATCATCCCCTGAAGGACCGGCTGCGGCCCGGTTTCTCGGCCGTGGTGACGGTCCACGCTTCCGGCAAGCGCGCCGCGAAGGAGGGCTCTGCCTCTTGAGCACGCAAGCGGCATCTCCTAACCCGGTCATCACCACTCACCCCGTTGTTGGAGTCCTGGGTGTCCTGCTGGGTGCGATGGTCGCCACCTTCACAGGACGTTTGATCAGTGTCGGATTAGCGGATCTGCGGGGCGCTCTGCACCTTGGCTTTGATGAGGCGTCGTGGTTGGGTACAGCTTTCAACGCGGCCACGATGTTTATCGGCCCTTTCTCTGTGTATCTAGGCGGACTGCTGGGCGCGCGGCGAGTTCTTCTGGCTTGCGCCTGCGTATTCACTATTATCAGCTTGCTGCTCCCCCAGGCGCCGAACCTTCCGGTGCTGCTGATCCTGCTGGTGATCGCTGGGCTCACCGCGGGAACGTTCTATCCTCTTACTCTTTCGTTCGTTCTGCGTAATCTCCCTATGCGCTACGTGCTGCTGGGCATCGCTATGTACGCGATGGATATCGTGTTCACGACCAACATGGCTACGTCGCTCGAAGCCTGGTACATGGGCCACCTATCGTGGCGCTGGATCTTCTGGAACAGCGCGGTCCTCACACCCGTCATGCTGGTGTTGGTTTATTTCGGTATTCCGTGGCAGCCGCTACCGCATCCGAAAGAAGGACAGCCGAAGCCAAACTGGAGAGGATTCTTCTACGCCAGTCTCGGGTTCGCTCTGCTGTATTGCGCTCTCGATCAGGGCCAGCGACTCTATTGGTGGCATTCAGGGGTTATCGTTGGCTTGACTGTTTCCGGCGTTTTCCTGCTGTTGACGACAGTAGTCCGCCACTTCCGCATGCCGAACCCGCTAGTGAATTTCAAATTTCTGCTGAGCCGCAATACCCTGCTGCTGGGAATCGTTTTGATTTTCTTTCGCTTCTCTATGCTGGCAACTGTGGTGAGCATACCGAGCTACCTGGGATCAGTGAAGGGCCTTTTGCCGCTGCAGATTGGACCGGTCCTGTTGTGGGTGGCGTTACCCCAATGCATCTGCGGTCTGCTGGCCATGTACTTACTGAAGTATGTGGATGCACGGCTGATATTGACCTTCGGCTTTGCTTTGGTGTCGATTGCCTGCATCCTCAATGCGCAGCTCTCTTCTGCGTGGTCAGGAGCCAATTTCTTACGATCGCAGGCGGTTATGGCGGTTGGCCTGGCCTTTGCATTCAACGCCATGGTAGGGGCCATCATTCTCGAAGTGGTGAACTCCGGCGCATTGAGCCGGCCTATCGATGTGCTTACGTTCGCTGGTTTTTTTCAGACTGTGCGGCTTTTCGGAGGAGAGGTTGGGGCCACGTTCATGCAGCATTTTTTGGCTACCCGCGAGCAGTTCCACTCCAACATTCTCGGGCTGAGCGTTCAGTTTGGTGTGCCGGCTACCAATCAGAGAGTACTCGGTCTTACCGCTTACATGCACAGCCATTATTCGGGCTTGCCCGGAGCGGCGGGGAGAGCGGGAGAGATTCTTGGTCTGCAGGTTAGACAGCAAGCTTTCACGCTGGCAATTAACGATACCTTTCTGCTGATCGCCTGGTCAACCGTGTTGTGCCTGGTGGTCATTGCATGCATGGCGCCAGTGCCAAAGCAATATCGCCAAGTAGTTAAGGGATCCTAAATGCGGCTATCTAAAACGACACTGTATTTGTGCTCATTAGGGCTACTGGCCGCTTTCCACGGCGCTGGGGGACAAAACAATGCGCCGATGCCGCTGAGCCTCACTCAGGCCATCGACCTGGCTCTGAAGCAGAACCGGGAACTAAAACTCGCCCAGCTGGCGGTGGTCGACAGCGAGCACAAGAAGGAGATCGCTCGTTCTGCTTACTACCCTCAAATCAAGAACGAATCAAAGTTCACGCACATCACTGAACTGGCTGGGGTCGAGATACCAGGGGGAGCGTTTGGCAACCAAGCGTCTACGGGACCGATTCCTCCCCAGACTCTATTTCTTGATCAGGGCTTGACCACCAACTACACCAGCGGCACCGGTCTCGAACAACCGGTGACGCAGATGTTTAAAATTCGCGAATCCAATCGCGCTGCGGCTGCTGATATCAAGAGCGCGAGGGCGCAGGCAAATCAAACCCAAAATCAGATTGCTCTCAAGGTTCGCCAGCTCTACTACGGCATCCTCATTGCGCAGCTCAAACTGCAGGCTGCACAGGAAGAGGTGTCCGCAAGCCAGGTCAAGCTGCAGGAAAGCCTGAGCGACGTGGAAAGGGGTCAGGCGCTGGAGGAGGTGGCTTTGCAGAGTCGCGCCTCCGCTCTCGATGCCCAGCAAACTGCTCTCGTGCAGCGCTTGCAGATCCACGATCTGACCATTTCGCTGGACGACCTGCTGGGCCTGCCGCTGGATACTAACTTAGTTGTGGAGGCGGATAACTCGACGCCGGCTCCCGTTCCTTCGCGCGAGGAATGTATCCGCATCGCCCAGGATCGCAGCCCTGAAATCCAAGCAGCCAAACAGAACGTTGAGAAAGCAAAAGCGGGCCTGGCGGCAGCCAAAGACGAGTACATCCCGGACGTCACTGCGTTGGCGCGATACAGCTACCAAAGCGGTATCCCTTTCCTGGTTCATAACTTCGGTACCTTCGGAGTCTCGTTTACCTACGACCTGTTCGATGGCGGGAAGCGTGTCGCGGAAATCAAAGACTCGCGCACCTTGCTTTCCGAGGCTGAGGTCAATCTCGCCAGGATCGAGGATGAAGTCACGGTTCAGGTAGAGAAGGCTTACGACAAAGTGGAACAGATGGAGGATCTCGTCGGGGTGGCAGACGAGGTAGTGAAGACGAGAGCGGAAGCGTCCCGGGTCACGGATCGCCGCTTTGAACAGACTGCCGCTCTCGCCTCTGCGCGGTCCGAGGCACATGCCAAGGAGATCTCT
Organism: uncultured Acidobacteriaceae bacterium; assembly: GCA_963790935.1. Classification (GTDB taxonomy): domain Bacteria; phylum Acidobacteriota; class Terriglobia; order Terriglobales; family Acidobacteriaceae; genus PALSA-350. The sequence goes on from CAWBRJ010000002.1 coordinate 288,399, forward strand.
TCCCAGGCATCGTATCTCGAAGCAACCCTCGGCCTATCCCTTGCGCAGGGCGATCTCAGAAGAACCATGGGAGAGCTGCCGTAGTAGCCACCCGGCTGATTGTTACCGGGAAAGACGGAAAGACAGACCTTTGATGGGGCTTCGCCCCGTCTTCCTTAACCCACGTACGCTGGTGCGAACATGGGGCACCCGTTCAGAGTTGGTGTGAGGGGAAGCGTGGATTACCAGGACACTGTTCGAGTTGGTGTGAGGGGAAGAGTAGATTACCAGGACACTGTTCAGAGTTGGTGTGAGGGGAAGAGTAGATTCCAGGACACTTCTTTTCATTCCCCTGGGCCGGAAGAGCCGGTGGTCAACTTTAAGGAAAAGCGCGCGCTCCGTCGTAGGGGAAAGGCCTGGTCGAGTTAGCTGCACAACCGGCGTGCGGGCTTGATACCATCATCGATCATGGCTGCCCCATCCGCTTTTCCTATTCTGCAGCAGACGCCTCGGGAGGCACATGCCCACGAAGCTTTCTCCGCGTCTCGCCAGCTCGAAGAAACGCTGCGCCAGAAGGTGCGCGGCGAGGTCCGCTTCGATCAAGGCTCGCGCTCTCTCTACGCCACCGACGCCTCGAACTACCGCCAGGTGCCGATCGGACTGGTGGTGCCCCGCGATGAAGCCGACGTAATCGCCACGCTCGCGGCTTGCCGCGAGGCGGGCGCACCCGTGCTCTCGCGCGGCGGCGGCACCTCATTGGCCGGCCAATGCTGCAACGTCGCCGTGGTCATCGACTTCTCGAAATACATGCACGGCATCGTCGAGCTCAACCCCGGGCAAAGATTTGCCCGGGTCCAGCCAGGCATCGTGCTCGACCGGCTGCGAGACGCCGCCGAGGAGCATGACCTCACCTTCGCCCCCGATCCCGCAACCCACAGCCGCTGCACCCTGGGCGGCATGATCGGTAACAATTCCTGTGGCGTACACGCGCTCATGGGCGGTAAGACAGTCGACAACATCGAATCCCTCGACATCCTGCTCTACGACGGGACCCGGCTCACGGTGGGCGCCACCACGGAAGCGGAGTTGGAGGCTATCATTTCAGCCGGCGGCCGGCGGGGAGAGATCTATGCCGGCCTGGCGCGCATCCGCGATACCTACAGCAACCTGATCCGGCAACGCTTTCCCAAAATCCCCCGCCGCGTTTCTGGCTACAACCTGGACGAACTGCTACCAGAGAACGGTTTTCACGTGGCGCGCGCGCTGGTGGGCACTGAGGGCACGTGTGTCACCGTGCTCGAAGCCCGCTGCACACTGAAGCACAGCCCACAGCACCGCCGACTGGTTGTCCTCGGCTTTGCCGATCCCTTCATTGCTGCCGATTACGTGCCCCAGGTATTGCAGTACAAGCCTATCGGCCTGGAAGGCTTCGACGGCCTGCTGGTTGACTATATGCTGCGCAAGAATCTGGCGGTCGACGACGTTCTGCTGCTGCCGGAAGGCCGCGGCTTTCTGCTGTGCGAGTTTGGCGCTGACTCGGCGGAAGAGGCCGATCGCACAGCAGAAGAATTCACCCAGGCGGGCGCGGCCTTCGGCAAGACCTGCACCGTACGGCGCTACTCCGATGGGGAAGCTAAACGGGTCTGGAAGGTGCGCGAATCCGCCCTCGGCGCTTCCGTCTTCGTGCCCGGCGAACACCATGGATGGGAAGGCTGGGAAGATTCCGCCGTGCCGCCGGAGCAACTGGGCAGCTACCTTCGCGAACTCTATCGGCTGATCGAACGCTACGAGTACACGTCGCCCATGTACGGCCACTTCGGCCAGGGTTGCGTGCACCTGCGCATCACCTTCGACCTGGTCACCGCCGAGGGCATCGCGAAATATCGCGAATTTGTAGACCAGGCCGCCGACATCGTCCTCGCCCATGGCGGATCGTTGTCCGGCGAACATGGAGACGGGCAAGCCCGAGGCGCCCTCCTGCCCAAAATGTACGGTCCGGAGCTGATGAAGGCTTTCCAGGAGTTCAAGGCTTTATGGGACCCGGATAACGGGATGAACCCGGGCAAGATGATTGATCCCGTCGCCGTCTACGATCCAGTCGACAATCTGCGCCTGGGCGTAGGCTACCAGGCAAAGAAAGTGGATACCTGGTTCACTTATCCGCTCGATCCCGGCGGATTCGGCGAAACCACCCTTCGTTGCGTGGGCGTAGGCGCATGCCGCAAGCAGGACCACGGCACCATGTGCCCCAGCTACATGGCCACCCGGGAGGAGAAACACTCAACCCGCGGCCGCGCTCACCTGCTGTGGGAGATGCTGCAAGGCAAGACGATCACCGACGGCTGGCGGAATGAGGAAGTAAAAGAAGCGCTCGATCTCTGCCTCTCCTGCAAGGCGTGCAAGACGGAGTGCCCAGTCAATGTGGATATGGCGACCTGGAAAGCCGAATTTCTCGGACATCATTACCAGGACCGGATGCACCCGCTGCAGCACTACCTGTTCGGCTTTATGGATCGGTTTGCGCACCTTGCCGCTGTTGCGCCCGGGCTGGCCAATCTTCCGATGAAGATGCCGGGGGTGCGCAGCCTGGTGAAGGCCATTGCCGGGGTCTCGCCGCAGCGCACCTTGCCAGAGTTTGCCGGAAAGAATTTTCGCTCCCAGTATCAGAACCGCGCCACCGGCAAGGGCACGCCCGTTCTGCTGTGGCCGGATACCTGGAACAATTACTTTCATCCCCAGGTACTGGGTGCGGCGCATGAGGTGCTCGGCTCGGCGGGGTTCCAGGTTCAAGTGCCGGCACAACACGTCTGCTGTGGGCGGCCGTTGTACGATTTCGGCTTCCTGGACCAGGCACGTAAGTATTTGTTGGAAGTCCTGGAGAAGTTTGCTCCGCAGATCGACTCCGGCATGCCTTTCGTTGTCCTCGAGCCCAGCTGCGCCAGCGTTTTTCGCGATGAGCTGATCAATTTTTTTCCCTCGAACGATCGCGCTCGCCGGTTGGCAAAGCAGACGTTGCTGCTCAGCGAAATCCTCACCCGGCAAGCCCCGGCCTACCGCCCGCCGCAGTTGGCAGGGCGAACGATGGTGCTCCACGGTCATTGCCACCAAAAGGCGCTGATGGGCATGCAAGATGAGCTTTCGCTGTTGCAGGCGACGAACGCCCAGGTAGATATGCTCGATTCAGGCTGCTGCGGCATGGCCGGCCCGTTTGGCTTTGAAAAAGACAAATTCGAGGTTTCGCAGGCACTGGGCGAGCGAGTGCTGCTTCCCGCGGTCCGTTCGGCCGCGCCGGAGACGATTCTTGTCACTGACGGGTTCAGTTGCCGGGAGCAGATCCGGCAGAATTCACCCCGCCATGCCCTGCACCTGGCAGAAGTTCTAGCTGGACGATGCTGAGGGCCTGGGGGGCGAAAAGCGAGATTTCGTTAAGCCGCGATTCGTATCAAAATGCAGCCTCCGCTGCCAACGGCGGCCAGGGTTACCAATGGGATTGTTCCGTGGCCAACGCCTACGAATTAGGTAGGAACATTGCTGGGACCCCTGTATGCTTGAAATAGTGCTTATAACGCTTCGGCTTGCGTCCTGTCTTCCTGAGCCTGAGTCCCCAAAAGGAAATTCAACCCTGAAAAACGTGAGGCTCTATGCGCTCTGAACTGGTCTACTCAGCCGGAATTAAGATTGCGAACCGGTTTCTGCTCGCTACCGTGGCAATTAAGGCAGTCCGTAAACTGCACATCAGCACCACACGCACCGAAGATACCGCAAATGTGGTTTTTGTCGATGTCGCCGCAGGCCGCTATACCGATGTCTGCATGCCGGAGATTCTGCCCCAGGCCGCGATTGAACCCTTGATCGTCGATCCGTTCGTCGTCTCTGCCGCCTAGTTTTTGAATTTCCTGCAACCTTTGTGAATGTTTCGCTACAGCCAACGACGAATTCACAAAGGGGCGCGTAGGATCGCGCCGGGAGATTTCCCACAGGAAAACAAAAAATGGCACACGAATCGCACAAGAAAGCCGCAGAGCACCACGGAGAAGCAGCCAAGCACCATCACCTGGCTGCAGAGCACCACAGCAAGGGCGACCACAAAAAAGGGCACGAGCACTCCAGCAAAGCCCACGACCATTCAGTGTTGGCTCATGAGCACTCCACCGAAGCCCATGCAAAGTCGAGCGAAGCTGCACACGCGCACGCGAAATAGCCAGACAGACCGGCGGCGTATCCTGGCGGATGCGTCGCCGGTCCTGCGTTAGGCGGGCGGCGCTTTGGGCGGCTCCCAAAGTTCCACCCGATTGCCTTCGAGATCGTGGAACCAGGCAAAACGGCCGTACTCGTGATCCTCCTGCCGGGGATCGATGTCGGCTCCGCCTGCTCGCAGCTTATTCAGCACTGCATCCAAGTCATCCACGCGCAGATTCAACATTGCGCGCTGTTCGCCTGGACCGAAATACTTGGTGTCCGGAGGGAAGAAGGAAAGTATTGTCATCTCCCGCGGACCCTCGCTAAAGAAGACAAAGCCGCCTTCGGTGTGCTTGAAACCCAGATGCTCCTCATACCAGGCGTAGAGCTTGTCAGGATCGGCCGCACGTAGGAAGATACCCCCTACTCCGGTCACTTGCGTCATGGTTTCCTCATTCTCCGCTCAACAACTGCGGCATGGTTTGGCGGTGTTTTGCTTTACGGCTGTGAGCCGGTTTGGGATCTTCGATCACTCGCTCCGGCCGAGGCTGCCCAACGCGTTCGCGGGCATTGGCCTTGACCGCTTTCACGATGGAAAACTTTTCCGGCCGCCGCTTTCTCTTAGCCATTGCTCGATCCTCCATCGGGTGTCAAATCCCTGTGCAAGTATGGAATACTTCTTAAGCGGTTCACAATCTTCGGGAAAGCGGGTCACAGGCCATGGAAGAACGGGACTTCTTCGACGAAAAGGCTGAACAGCGGAAACACACGTTGACCTGCCCACATTGCGGCAAGGCGGAAGAATATGAGGTCGCCTGGCTGGTGCGGCGCAAAAAAGCACAACTGCCCGGCCGTGCCGATGAGCGGGATCGTGCACGGTTTGCCAAGGCCCAGTCGTACATGGTGCGCAAAGATGACGTTGTCGGCTGCAAGAACGTTCGATGCCGCAAACGCTTCGAGGTCTCAAGCCTGCAGTCGGTGGCGTTTATTTAATTTTGACGATGAAAATACTTGTTTGCATCAAGCAGGTGCCGCAGAAGGATGCGCCCCTCAAGCTGAATGACGCCGGTACATGGATACGTGAAGACGTGTCCTACGAAGTGAACGAGCCCGACGCGTACGCTCTGGAAGAAGCGCTGCGGCAGAAAGAAAAGCATGGCGGGGAGGTAGTGGTGGTCACCGCCGGCCCTGCAAGAGCGCAGCAGGTGTTGCGCGAGGCTCTGGCCAAAGGAGCCGACCGCGCGATTCACCTTGAAGATGACCGCTTCGCCACCCTGGACGCGGCCAATATCGCACGCGCCCTGGCCGCGGCTGTGGCCGGGGAACAATTCGATCTCATTGTGACCGGTCTACAGTCAGATGATTTCGGCTATGCCCAGACGGGTGTGCTTCTGGCTGAGGTATTGGGATGGCCGCACGCCACCATCATTATCGGCATTGAAACCCACGACGGCGGGCTCCGCCTGAAGCGCGAACTGGAAGCCGGCCGCTACCAACATGTGGACGTGCCCCTACCCGCGGTGCTGACCATCCAAAGCGGTATCAACAAGCTGCGCTATGCCACATTGATCGGCATCAAACAGGCCAAGATGAAGCCGTTGCGCAAAGTGCCGTGGGCCGAGGTGGAAGCAAGATTGGGCAAGAACCAGCAGCAGATCGAACGGCTGTATGTGCCAACGAAGCAAAAGAAGACTGAGATGCTCGAGGGTCCTGCCGCCGAAGTGGCACGTAAGCTGGTGGAGCAACTCAAAAACCAGGCACGCGTGATTTAGTACAATTCAGTGTTGCGCACGAGGGACATGGTATGGCCAATACACTCCTCCCGGTAGAAGAACGGAATTTGACGCCCAGACAGGTCGAGTTGCTCGACAAGCGCAGAACCCGTGGCTTCACGCTCATGGTCATCTCCGGGCAATTCGCGATCATCTCTACGATTCTGCTGCTCTGGCTGGTCCAGGATCTGACCTATTCGCCAGGCTGGGCGCACCCGGTCGCCTACTACTTTGCTTTCTCAGTGCTGGTTACGGGATTCACTGGGATGACCGGGGCGTACCTGCGCCGCGGCGCGCCCGAGTTCTAGATGGCCGATCGGATTCTGGTGGTCGCGGAACAGCGGGAAGGAAAGCTGAACCGGGTTTCGCTGGAGACACTAGCCGCTGCGCAGGCAATTGGCAAAGAGACCGGCTGGCCGGTCGATGTTGTATTGCCCGGCTTCCACACCGCTCCCCTGGCCCAGGAGCTGACGGGATACAAGGTTGAAAAGGTATACGACCTGGAAGGGCCTACGCTTGAGGCCTACACTTCCGACGCGTACGTCCACGCCCTGAAGGCGTTTGTTGCCAACCTTCAGCCGAAGCTGGTTCTCTTCCCTCATACCTACCAGGTTCGTGATTTTGCTCCCAGACTGGCCATGGCGCTGGACCGTACTTTGATCTCCGACGCCATTGGCTACAAGTACGAGAGTGGGAAGCTGCTTTTCACCCGGCAGATGTTTCAGGGCAAATTCGTGGCCGATGTGGCTTTTGCGGGAGAAGCACCGTGGCTCGCGACCCTGCAGATCGGGACCTATCGCGCCGATCAGGCTGAGGCGGGCGCCTCCCAGGCGGAAACGGTCGAGGCTTCCGCGCCCCCAGCACTCAGGATTACCCCGCACGAGGTGTTTCAAGAAGCCAAGCAAGCGGTGGATCTTTCCCAGGCTGAGGTCATTGTCGCCATTGGCCGGGGTATCAAGGAACAAAAGAACGTGGCCCTCGCAGAAGATCTGGCCAAGGTTCTGGGGGGTGAGGTGGCTGCTTCCCGGCCCATCTGCGACAACGGCTGGCTACCGCTGGAGCGCCAAATCGGAAGCTCGGGGCAAACCGTGGCCCCTAAGCTCTACATTGCGCTGGGGATAAGCGGTGCGATCCAGCATATCGTGGGGATGAAAGGGGCGCGCACGATTGTGGCTATCAATAAAGACAAGGAAGCGCCCATTTTCGAGATTGCCGACTATGGCATTGTCGGAAATCTCTTCGACGTGGTCCCGGCATTGACCGAAGAGATCAAGAAGGCGAAGGGCTGAAATTTACTTCCGCCAGCCAATCGAGGGCATCGAACGGCCCCAGATGGAAGCCGATGTGGTCATCATCGGCGGTGGCCCCGCTGGGATGGCTTGTGCGCTGCGCCTGTCGCAGCTGATCGACGCTTACAACGATCAATTGGCGCTCAAAGGCTCTGCCGCGCCTCCCCTTTCCAAGGAAAACATCTACGTTCTGGAAAAGGCTCGTGAGGCTGGCCAGCATTGCCTTTCCGGAGCGCTGCTCGACCCCCGCTCCATGCGTGAGCTGCTGCCTGGTTTCGAAACCTACGCTCCGATCGACGCGGAGGTCACGAAAGAATCCGTCTACTTTCTCACCGAAAAGAGCCACTACAAATTCCCTATCGTGCCGCCGCCGCTCCGCGACCATGGCAACTATGTCATCTCCATCAACAGGTTTGTCAAATGGCTGGCGGCCAAGGTGGAAGAGGCTGGGATTACGATCTTTACCGGTTTCGCCGGGAGCGAGTTGCTTTTTGACACTGATGGGGTGACCGGCGTCCGTACCGATGACAAAGGGGTCGACAAGCAGGGAAACCCCAAGGCCAACTTTGAGCCCGGGTACGATCTTCACTCCAAAATCACCATACTGGCCGAGGGCGCGCGGGGCTCGTGCACCAAACAACTGATGGAGCACTTCCACCTGGAAGACCCGAAACATGCGCAAACCTATGGAGTGGGGATCAAGGAATTGTGGGAGGTTCCCGCCGGCCGGGTCGCCAAGGGCGAGGTGATCTACACCCTGGGCTATCCGCTCACGAGTCAGGAGTATGGCGGGGCCTGGATCTATGGCATCTCCGATACCTTGCTGTCGGTTGGCTATGTGGTGGGCCTGGATTACCAGGACCCACGGCTCGACCCACACCACGTCTATCAGTCGTTCAAGCAACATTCGTTGGTGCGGCCTTTGCTCGAGGGCGGGAAGATGGTTCGCTACGGCGCCAAGAGCCTTCCCTATGGAGGCTGGCTCACCATGCCGAAGCTGGCCGGCAAAGGGTGGATGATCCTGGGCGATTCGGCCAGCATGCTGAATTCGCAACGGTTGAAGGGAATACACCTGGCCATCAAGAGCGGAATGCTGGCGGCGGAAACAGCTTTCGAATCGATGCGGGTGGGGGATAACTCGAGCGGGGCTCTGGAGGCCTACCAGACCCGAGTGGAAGGCAGTTGGATTCATGAAGAGCTCTACCCGGTGCGCAACTTCCACCAGGGCTTCGAACACGGCTTGTTGCCCGGCCTGGTGAATAGCGGCATACAGCAGGTGCTGGGGGGCAGAAATCCTGGTGGTGATTTAAGCAATCACGCCGGATATCTCAATATGCGCAAGCTGGATGCAATCGGGCGTTCGACGTACGGCCGCGAGGCGACCCTGGGCCGGCGAAGGGCGATGGAAAACTCACCTTTGACAAGCTGACCGACGTCTACCACTCGGGCACTCGCCACGAGGATGATCAACCGATCCACCTGGTTATCCGCGACACGAATGTTTGTAACCATCGCTGTGTGCAGGAGTACGGCAATCCCTGCCAGCATTTTTGCCCAGCCGCGGTGTATGAGATGGTGGACGGAAGGATCAATATCAACTTCGCGAATTGCGTCCATTGCAAGACCTGCGACATCATGGATCCCTACCAGGTCATCACCTGGGTGCCTCCGGAAGGTGGCGGCGGTCCTAACTACGACGGCATGTGAGTGCAGGGGATTCGAAAGAGCCCTCAGGGACTGAGCAGGCTGGTGAATTCGCGACCGGCAAATGGACGTAGGGGCAGGAGTTGCAGGGCGCTGAAAGCCCGTCATATTCTCAATCGTTTACGGCCCGACTAAAGTCGTGCCCTGATACAACAAAGCCCAGTTCCTGAGGCAAACGCTAAAGCCCGTACCCTTCAGCAATCAGAGCTTTTAACAGCGGGCTACTCGTTCTTCAGTTGTTCGGGTGTGCGTAGCCTTGTTCTATGCCTAAGTTGAGCAGTTCTATGCTCTTGAAGTACACGATGTCTTTGTCGCTGTGATTCTGCAGGCCGATCCAGCCTTTTTCGGGACGCGGGCCACGGTCGGGTTCATAGGAAGCTTTCTTGTCCGGTACCGGCTGGCCTTCGGTGTAGTCCGTTACCTTCACGTCATTTACAAATACCTGGGTTCGCGGCCCCTCAATGCGAATCAGCATGGTGTTCCACTCCGGCCCCGGTTTTCCTGGCTTGGCCAGAGGATGGGTCAAGGAGTAGAGAGTACCGGTGACGTGATACTCGTCCTCGTTACTTAGCTCGGGATGGTTGTCGATTTGTACCTCGTAGCCGCGGTTGACGGGCATCCACGGTTCGGTCGGCTCCTCTGGTATGCGAATGAATACACCGGAGTTATCGTTTTCGTCCTGCATTTTGTAGACGACTTTGATTTCGCAATCGCCCACCGGGCCAATGATCGAATAGAGGAGGCCCATGCCGCCCTGGCTCTTGAGCAATCCATGCTCCACGATGAAGCCGCCCGGGCCTACGTGCTTCCAGTTGCGCAGGTCGTGACCGTCGAAAAGTGGAGTCCAGCCTAGCTGCTTGGCGGGCGCCAGCGTGGTGGCGCAAAGAAGGGTCAACAGCCCGAATATATATCTTTTGGTCATCAATTCCCTTTCCTTAGAGTTTCAGTTTAAGTGTTGAGCAACAATTTTGCGTGTAACATTCCTTTGCGCGGGAAACGTTCGCAGTACACTCGCTGAAAGGGGCGAAGCCATGAGCGGCAGCGACCTGTTACTTACGTGTAGCGACTGCGGTCAGGAATTTGTTTTCACCGCCGGAGAGCAGCAGTTTTTCCAGGAACGCGGCTACTCCTCGCCTCGCCGCTGCAAACCGTGCCGCCAAGCCAAGCAAGGTTCGGCCGGGGGCGGCGGCCATGCTCCGACCCATGCCCAGCACGATGGCGGTTATGGCGGCGGGGGCGGGCGGCGGGCGGCATGAGCACCGGCACCACCGTGGTTTGCGCCAGTTGTGGTCAAACGACCACGGTCCCCTTCGAGCCCCGAGGAGACCGTCCGGTTTACTGCAAGAGCTGCTATCGGCCGAAACAAGGCGGGGGTGGAGGCGGCGGTGGAGGCGGACGACAGGGCCGCGGCGGAAGCGGCGGGGGCGGTGGAAACCGCGACCGGGACCGCAAGCGCCACTAGGACATGACCAAGTAGTTGTATAGCTGCATACATCTCTCAGCGGCCATACTGCTCCGGAGGGTTATGGCATGGAGCAGGTTTTGTTAGAGATGTTTGAGCAGGCGCGGAAGATCGTGGTCGAAAACGATCGCAGGATGGCAGAGGAAGCCGACCGCATGCGGGAAAAGGAACGGGAAGCCAAGCTCCTGGAGCTTTCCGCTCAGATCGAAGCCGCCTTCGACTTTACCAGCAAGGAAAAGCTGGAACTCGATCCGCGGTTAGATATGCAGGACGGCAAAGCGACAGTGGAATTTATTGTGCGTAGCCTGCGGGCGATTTTCGTGATGTCGCCGCAGTCTGATGGTATTTGGACCCTGAACACCCTGGAAGACGGACGTGCGCCGCAGCTTTTGGGAGAGTTTCAAGGCGGTACGAAGGGGGATGCGGTCTCAAGGCGTCTGGCCGCGGCCCGGATCGTTACCGCCATCGGCAACTGGTCGCAAAAGGGACAGCCGCTGGCGGCGAAAAAGCCGGTTCAGCCGGAAACTTCCAGCCGGTGGCAGGATAGCGCAGTGCCGCTCGAAGTAAACCAGGAACGGCGCGAACCTACCTACGGCACCATGGGCAAATTCCTCGGATATTAAGGTTCTCCCCCGACGGGGGAATGTGGGTATCCACCGCATTTCCCCGTAGTTCTCCGGATTTCCTGTCGAGAGCCGTGGCGTTGGTTAACCATCATACGGTTTCCTTTAAGGGAAACCGCACCCGTGATTCTGGCGAGTGCGGCGCAGTAGGAAATCCGGGTTCTCCCCTCAGACATAGAAATTTCTTACTGCGTCCTTCGACCATGCAGCCGCTTTATGATGGGTGCGGAGGTAAGCAGAGATGAACAGGCGCGCACCGGTGGCCGTCCTACTTTTCCTGCTAGCGCTGGGGTTCGCAGCCGACGGCGTAGCCCAGGATGGCAAACAGCAGCGCATCGCGGATTTAGCCTATGAGGCAGAGATGGCCCACGATGTCGCCGATTGCCCGGATGCGATTACCCTGACTGATCGCAATGTTTGCCTGAACGATGCCCGGGTAGAGACCTACAAAAATTACGAACAGTTCTTCGGCGCCTTACGAGAAGCTCTCATCCAAAGCTCCCCGAACGATGCGAACGCGCTAGCACTGGATGGAACGGAAGTGGTTTGGGAGAAATATCGGGTGACGGCCTGCGACGCGATGGTGAAGGTCTATGACGCAGGCACTGTCAAGCACCCGGGAGCCAGCGCGCCCAGCGCTCAGACACGGTGCTTGATTCAGTTGACGCGCAGCCGCATGCGTGACCTGAAGCAGCTGTATGAGCCGACGTTGTAAGTCCTGCGTCCCGATCTGAACGAACACGCGGATTTAGCCGGAACACCCACTCAAGGTTCGTCCGCGCCAATCCTCTTTAGATTGGCGCGAGAAGCAACGTGCCCGACGTGATAGTGATGCGAAACTGAACATCGCTCAACCGAGCTTGCCTCTCGCCGATGTACAAGACAGGCTTCCGGGCGTTTCGGCGAATACTGAAACCAATGCGACCCTCGCGCAAGGTTCAATTTTCATGGCTCCGCCAAAACCCGACCAACATCGGTTCCTCGGCAGACAGGCTATCCTCGACCAGAAGATGGACCTTTACGGTTACGAATTGCTGTTTCGCGCGGGCAAGGATAACGCATTCTCCGGGGATCTTGAGGACGCCACAAACCAGACGATCGACTGCTGCCTATCGATGATCGCCTGCTCCTCTTCTAAAAAGCTTTTTGTCAACTGTACCCGCGACGCGCTGGTCAGCATGAGCGTAAAGTTGCTGCCGCGGCGAACGGTAGTTCTCGAAATTCTGGAGAACATTACTGTTGACGCAGAGCTCGTGAGGGCGTGCAAAGAGCTCAAACGTTCCGGGTTTCGCCTCGCCCTGGATGATTTTTCTCCACAGGATCAGAAAGCCGAGCTGGTCGAGTTAGCAGACTACGTCAAGGTTGACTTTCGTGCTTCCGACCCTGACACGAGGCGAGAAATCTACGAGATGTTTCGCAACCAAAAGGTAACCTTTCTGGCGGAAAAAGTGGAAACCCTGGCAGATGTGCGGATAGCACAGGCGGAAGGTCACACCCTCTTTCAAGGATATTTTCATTCTCGCCCAGAGATTATCGCCGAGGTACAGATCTCTCCCGTTCAGTCCATCTATCTGCAACTGTTTGCCACGCTGGCAAAGTCCCCGATGGATGATAGGAAAGTTGAACGCCTCCTCCTGATGGAACCGTCTCTCTGCTACCGGCTGCTGCGGGTTGCCAATTCTGCGGCGTACGGATTTCGACACCGGATATCAACGATTCAGGAGGCCTTACATGCAGTGGGCGAAGATGCCTTTCGCAAGCTCGTGAGTTTAGTGGTCGCCAGTAAATTAGCCCACTCGGTAGTCGACAGGGATAGCCAACAAGCGGTCGAGCGAGCTTGCTTTTGTGAGTCTCTCGCTCCCCTTTTGCATGAGAGCCCCGCCGAACTGTATATGGTGGGCATGCTTTCGATGATGGATCGGATGTTGAATATCCCCATGAAACAGCTGTTGGAACTCATTTCCGTCGACTCCCATATCCAGGAGGCGTTGCTGGGGTCAGCGAAAGGCCTGGGTAGGGCGTTGGAACTCTGCAGATATCATGAGCACGGAGGCGACGCCCAGGGATTGATCCATCCTGATGCATTTGTACATGACAGCACCCCGTACTACTTCGAAGCCCTGCTAAAGGCAGGAAGTGCTTTGCATCAAGCCTAAGGCGGCGGCCGAACCGATCGCTGCATACGCAAGCGGCGTGGACATGCTCATCCTGGGCGATTGGCAGGTTGCTGTGCTCCAGTTGGGGGGCCCGGGGCTTTCGCTGGAGCGGGGGTGGGTGCGGGGGTGGAGGCAGAGACGACCACAATATCCACTCGGCGGTTAGCCCTGCGGCCTTCGGGCGTATCGTTGCCGGCGGCGGGATGATATTGTCCATAGCCTGCAATGGACATCTTCTGTGGATCGACACCGGACTCATTGACTAACATCATCGCCACCGCCATGGCACGCGCAGTCGACAGGTCCCAATTGGAAGCGAACTGCGCATTGTGGATCGGCACGTCGTCGGTATGGCCTTCTACCCGCATATCGAGGCCGTATTGCATCAGCACTTCCGCAATCCGCTTGATCTTATCTCCAGCTCCAGGCATGAGCCGCGCTTCACCGCTGTCGAAGAATCCAAGTTCATGAAGGCTGATCACGAAACCCTCCGGGGTCATGCGCAAGACAACTTCCTGGCGCTCGATCTCTTTGCCTAGCGTCTTTTTAAGCTTCCTTTGCAATTCGATAATGTCAATGCCCGCATTGGCCGGCACGGTGCTTGGCCTCGCTTCGCCGGTGCTGGTCGGGCCTATCACTCGCGAATTGTCAGCCGCGCTATCGCTGCTGGAAAAGGCTCCCATCTCCTGAAACCCCTGCTTGACAGCCTTGGATACACTTTGAATGGTCTTCTTGTCGTGATGCGAGGAAGCGAAGAGGACCACGAAAAGAGCGAATAGAAGGGTCATGAAATCCGCATAGGATATCAGCCAGCGTTCGTGATTCGCACGTTCCTCACGCCTTCTGCGAACTCTCACTTGGCCACTAATCGCGCCACTCTTTGTGCGGCGGCGGCGCTGTCCCGGTAGTTGGCAAACTTCGCTTCGAAAATTCTCGGGTTGACCTTCTCCACGATGGAGATCACCCCGTCGAGCATCATCTCGCGCAGTACTTGCTTTCTGCGCATCAAGATCTTGATCCTCCCAGCGCAAGGAAGAAAGAGAATGTTGGCTGAACCCACTCCGTAAATGGTCGCAACGAATGCGACTGCGATTCCCTTGCCGACTTCGTTAATGTTCTCTAACCGTTGCATAACCTGAATGAGACCGAGGACGGCGCCGATAATGCCGATGGTCGGAGCATAGCCGCCGGCAGCTTCGAAGACCTGTGGCATCAAGTCTTCCGTATCAGCCTGACTGTCCATCTCAAACTCCATTCTCTTTCGCAGATCGCGGGGGTGGGTGCCATCTACGGCAAGCGTCATGGCTTTTTTCAGGAATGGATCCGCGATCGATTCGAGTTCCGAATCGAGAGACATCAGCCCATTCCGGCGGGCTCTCACGGCGTAGCTGGTCAAGTCTTCGATCAGCTGCGCGGCAGGATCCTTTGTTCCAAGGAAGACGGCCTTCAATTGCGCCGACCGCCTGCTTCACAACCGAGAGTGGAAACTGTACCATCACTGCGCCAAGCGTGCCTCCGAAGACAATCAAGGCTGCGGTAGGTTGTAACAGTTGCCCGACTTTACCGCCGTCGAGGTATAGGCCGACGGAGATTCCCGCGACCGCGAGTCCAATTCCACCCAATGTGGTCTTATCCAAGTTGAGCTTCCTTCAGGGCTTCCGCCTCGATGCAGGTGCCTTGGCTCTCAATGCCGCTGGCCATAATGGGCATGCCTGGCCGCGGACCCGCAGGAGCCGAGATGAAATCATTTGTGGGAAAAAGACAAACCTTGCGGGCAATCATTGATGCTCTCCTCCGGCCG
>CAWBRJ010000003.1:0-199143 GCA_963790935.1 uncultured Acidobacteriaceae bacterium
TGGTCTCCTCTTTGTTGGAGTGTCCCAGGGGTCGTGACACGCTTCGGCCCGGCACACGAAACATCGTTGACACTGTCAGGGGGCGATCCGGATGGAAGTGTGAAACAGCAGTTCTGCTGGATCACCATCAAGCATCATTATGAAGGGACGGGGCTGTGGGCTGGTTCGATGCGAACCGTCTCGAACGGGTGGTCGCCAAACACGTCCTCAATGCTTGCCAGGCGGTTTCTCCGGACTCGGGGCAGATCGTCATAACCACTACCGGAGATCGAGCCTGCTTGCAAATTGGCGTCTGGGATAACGGCCCAGGCATTTCTTCGGCGATACAGGACTCCTTTTTGAACCCTTTGTGAGCTATGGGAAGGCCGATGGCAGCGGACTGGGCCTTGCGATAGCCAAGAAGATCGTCGAGGATCATGGCGGGAGAGATCTACCTTGATGGGAGAAATGAGACCGGAACTTTATTCAAGATCACGATTCCGTTCGCCATTCCGGGGGAGAGCCACTTATTTCTGTGGGTCCGGTCCACTCAACGCGCAAGTCAAGAAGCATGGCGCATCGTGTTAACACGCCGTAACCGGTGACCACTCACGATTCGCATAGCGCACGCACCCGCATACCCTTTTCCCCAGCCAGCTATCGGCAGGAGGGAATCGTATAAGAGCGTCCACAAGTGGTATCGAGGGCCAGAATACTTGAATCCTGCAGAGCAACCCGAGCCAGAGCGCTGAGTCCTAGCCCTCTACCGCAATCCGTTGCATACAACAATGTGTGGGGGTCCTCCCACGATGGCAAGGTTGCGTTGCATGCTGTGTGCGTCAATTGCTGCTCGACACCAGTTGCCAGCTCGCGGACCACAAGCTGCCAGGATCCCCATTTCCGCCGGCTAAACGCCAGTCGTTTCCCGTCCGGCGAGATGGACGGGTATCTGGCCGGACCAGCAATTCCACTTAGGTGTTCAACCACGCCGGTTGAACGTCTCACGATAATCAAGTGGGGTCCACTCACAGCACCAGCGGCAGCGATCAGGTCACCTTCAGACGTAACACTAACATCCAGGATGCTGGGCGCGGCGTTCATGATCAATTGCGCCGCCGTTGGAGATTGCGCTTCAGACAGCCAAACTGTGGTTCTACCATACTCTTCTCGAATGAAAGCAAGCCGATCTACCATCCGGCGAGATCTTGGGCTGCTCACCCTCCGCGATATATTCAGGTATCGGATTTGGAGTCCCGAGCGGGAGTTGCATGATAGACGATTGTCTGGTCACGTATTCGAAGTACCCGACAGCACCGCGCTCGCTTCCCGCAAGTGAAAGTACATCACCAGAGAAGGGCAGGCTTGCACTCGATGATTTTCGAGAGCCATCGCCCCGTATTTCTCTTCGAACATTTCGGTGAAAACGACTCGACCTCCCATTGCGGCCGGATTGCTGGCACTATAGCCGGTCGAAGCATTCGACAGACGACGGCGAAAGTCTTCAGTCCGGTTCTTCAAGGGTCTCAAATTTGAAATTGCAAGCAACGCACTCGCCAAGACAGCAACCGCCACCCATTTCTTTCCAATGCGTAGGTGCTTGTCTGAAGCAAGGGTCTGTAGGAGCAAGACGTAAAGGCCAAGGGTCCCCACCAATCGGGGCAGAAGCAGCGTTCCAATCCTACCCGGCGCCGGGGCACATGCCATCGAGAAGCAGCAGTATGAAGGCGAGTACCTTGCGTTTGTCTGTAATTTTGAGAAGTTCGTCAGTCCCAACTACAGCAGTAAAGATCAGAATGCAGTAGTGATAGGAGGCGGGCATGGAAGATGAAAGAAGCAGGAGGGGGACGAAGGCCGACCACT
Source organism: uncultured Acidobacteriaceae bacterium (assembly GCA_963790935.1). Classification (GTDB taxonomy): domain Bacteria; phylum Acidobacteriota; class Terriglobia; order Terriglobales; family Acidobacteriaceae; genus PALSA-350. The sequence goes on from CAWBRJ010000003.1 coordinate 1,840, forward strand.
CCAATGCCTTGCTGCGTTTCTGTGCCGTCACTTGTCGCCCATAGAAAGCCGAAAAGCAGCACCCGCGCCCGTTATCGCTTGGGTCAACGCATAAAGTACCGGCGAATCGAACGACGGGCGAAGGGTTTAATTCGGGCTCGAACAGAAACAGATGATGCCAGAGCGCTGTAAATGAATTCCACACAAGGCTATAGGGGGGAACCAGTTCGCCGCGAAGCGCCCTGGGAAGCACCTCGGTTAACAAGATCCGGTGAACCTCCAAACCAAAAAACGCGACCGAGATGGCGGTCAATGCCAGCTGTCCCAAGAATCAGTCCCGCCGCTGAGCGCCAATCTCGCCTGCGGATAAACAGGATCAGGAAGAGAGCAGGAAAGAACTTAAGAGACGCAGCCGCTGACAGCAACAGTCCCGAGGTGAGTCGGTGGTTCAAGCATGAAGAGTAATATGCAGCACAGATCAGCAACAGAATCAGAACGTAATACTGGCCGCACAAGAAATTCGCACGGAGCGGCGCGATGCACAACAGGGAAAGAAGCACAGCCCTTCGCCAAGGCAGCTTTGTCACACGATGCAGCAAGCCCAAAGCAAGCAAGAGGAAACCGAGGTTCAAGATGAGCCACGCACGCTTCGCCGCCAGGGGTGACAGGAGACTGAATGGCAAAATCGGTAATGCACACATCGGTGGATTGGGAATAAACCCCACCAATGGTTGTTGTATGCCCAAGTAGTCCTTTTGACGTTGAAACCAAGTCCACTCATATACACGGTCGAGAGGAATACCTCGGTGGTGAGAGAGAGGCTGCGAGATAATAGTTTGGGAAGTCAGTATTTAGAGTTCGCCATGCAGGTAGGAAGCCGCGCCCGGCAAAAATCGCCAACAAGGCAACCAGTAGGACCCACTCCGCTATTGCTACGGATTGCGGCCATCTCGATCCGGACCTTAATCCGTCGGGCCCAACAATGTTAAGGGCGGCCTCGCCAGACATCGTATTTCCTTTCATGATCGCCGCTCTGCGCTGAACCGACATTCGAAGCCACAGAGACGAATCAATCGATCTTCGCTAGAAGGGGCCAAGACGTTTCTTCCGCCGAGACAAAATGAGAACGCGCTCATGATGAGTTCTACTGATCTGAGAACTGAGCTGGGCTGTATTTATTCCAATCTGTTAGGCCCAAGGCTGAAAAATCAGCAGGAATGCCTGGAATAAATCTGCGCAAACTTAGTTAACGAGTACATCGACAACTGTCTGGTTCCTCAAGAGAGATCATCCATGCGTTTTCAGCGAACGTTGATTGGAGGCGGGGAGCTGCTGGCCCTCTTGCGCCCTTTGTGGTGTTTCATTGCGGTAGTCTCTTTCGGCCAGGGTGTTGGACTGCTGCCTGCGTGGGCAGCGCCCGCCCCCACGATAACAACGCTGTCCGTCACCTCCGGCGGAAACGCCGTGACGACAGTTGCAACTGGAAGCGTGGTCACTCTGACGGCAACCGTTATGGCCGGCAGCACTCCGGTCACGCCGGGCCAGGTCAACTTCTGCGATGCGACGGCCAAGTTCTGCACCGACATCCATCTGTTGGGCACGGCGCAGTTGACCGCCAACGGTACGGCGACGCTGAAATTCCGTCCTGGGGTTGGGAGTCACAGCTACAAGGCGGTTCTTGCCGAGCCGGCCGGCCTTGGGCCCAGTGCTTCGACCGCATCGTCGCTCACAGTGACGGCCTCGCAGGGCACGGGGCAACTGGCCACAACGACGTACCTCGAAGCCGGCGGGGTGCCAAACATCTTCTCATTAACGGCGACAGTGCCGGGCAACGGAAATACTTTGCCGACGGGCATGGTGTCGTTTGTGGATGCAAGCAACGGGAATGCAGCGCTGGGGACGGCGGCGTTGACGAGTGAAACGGGCGCCGGCTTCGCGGGTTCCTCACTTTTGTCTGTCGCCTCACAGAACATCGGTAACACTGTCTTGACCGCTGACTTCAATGGCGACGGAATCCCGGACCTGGTCATACTCGGAAGCGGCATCTCCGTGCTCTTGGGCAACGGGGACGGCACATTCACAGCAGCGCCCAGCCCTTCGGCTGACTTGCCGGGCGCTATTGCGGTGGGAGATTTCAACGGAGATGGCATTCCCGATCTGGCCGTGGCGCCTGCCTTCGATGAGGGCAATAGTGAAGTGCTTTTGGGCAACGGGGATGGAACCTTCACCAACGCGGGTGGGAGTTTTGGGAACGGCAACGATACGGTTACGTCCAATGCCATCGCTGCAGCAGACTTCAACGGAGACGGCAAGCTGGATCTAGTCGAGACCTGCAGCGGCAATGAGGCGCCATGCAACAACTTACTCCTGATTCTGTCCGGCAACGGAGACGGAACCTTTACGCAGTTCTCCGAGACCCCCTTGCCGTTCGCCGGTTCCCAATCGATGGCCGTGGGCGACTTCAATGGAGATGGCCAACCCGACGTGGCGGTGACAAACTCCGGCGCGAATGGCGTGAACGTCTTCCTGAATAATGAGGGGGGTCTTTCTTTCGTGTATACAATGCCGGCAACGGGCGCCGGCCCCTCATCGATTGCCGCGGCAGACTTCAACGGAGACGGCAAGCTGGATTTAGCCGTGGCCAACTCCGGCAGCAACAATGTGACGATTCTGCTGGGCAACGGCGATGGAACCTTTACGGCTGCAGCAAGCCCGGCAACGGGTATGGCGCCCAATTCGCTTGCGGTCGGGGATTTCAACGGAGACGGCGTTCCTGACCTGGCGGTAGCCAACGCCGGCAGCAGCAACGTGACGATTCTGTTGGGCAACGGCGATGGAACTTTTAAGGCTGCAACCAGCCCCGCGGCGGACACCGGCTCAACATCAGTCACGGCAGCAGACTTCAATGGAGACGGCAAGGAAGATCTTGTTGTGGCCAATTCCCAAGATAGCTCAGCAACTGCGCTTTTGGCAGAGACAGCGCTGACAATTGCAACGGTGAACAATATTTCCCCCGTAGGCGTAGGCACACATCTCGTCAAAGCGATCTATTCCGGCGACGTCAACTATGGTGGCAGTACCTCCGCCGAGGTGTCCCTCACTGTCGTTCCGCCGGGCCTCACGCTGAGTGGTACTGCAGTTTCCATCGTGGCTGGCGCCACCGGGACTTCGACTCTCACGATTACCCCCACGAACGGCTTCTCCGGAAGTGTGACCCTGGAATGCGGCACCAGCAACTCTCCGGTCAACGCAAATGATGTGCCCACCTGCTCGTCCATCCCGCCGGTGACTATCTCGGGGAATGCGCCGGCAACCACAACGGTCAGTATCCAGACACAACCAGGCACAACCCCTGGGCAATACACGGAGTCTGTGAATGCAGTCGATTCGAGCGGAGCTGTCCTGGCCTGAGACCAATACTGCGATCAGTCGCAGTAACGGTGACGGCGCCCGCTCCCGCTCCCGCTCCCTCCGCTCCCGCTCCCGCTCCGAGCTTCGCGCTTACCAATACGACCGTCAGCATCGCCACACCCGGCGTCAGCGGGACTTCGACGATCACGATCAGCCCAGCGGTGGTTTTACGGGCTCGGTGGCGCTCTCCTGTACCGTAACCGGTCCAGCAACTGCGGTCGATCTGCCTACCTGCTCCGTCGCTGCGCCACCCGCCATCACGGGAACAGCAGCCGTAACGGCGACGCTCACTGTCAACACCACGGCAGCGAGTAGTTCGTCCAACGCGACTGGCCAGACAGCGACGGCTTTCCGCAACCAGCGCAACCCGATGTTGGCGCTTGGTGGAGGCAGCGCCCTTGCGGCGTTCCTGTTCTTCGGATTGCCCTTACGCCGTCGCCGAACAAAGACTCTGCTTAGTCTGTTGCTGCTCGGTGCGTTCGCTACAATAGTCATGGGATGCGGCGGAGCACAGAAGGCAGCCAATCCTGTCACGACGCCAACCAATCCCGTCGCGACGCCAGCCAATCCCGGCACGACTGTTGGGAGCTACATGGTCACGGTGACTGGTTCCAGCGGCGCCCTGACCGCGTCCACGACCGTTGCTGTCACTGTGAACTGAGCGGTCGCAGAGCCTCCAAGTCAGAAACTCCGGCAACGTCGCAGAGCATGATTTTAGTAAGCGTATTTTGAGCCCCTTTTGACTGTGAGTTAGAGTGTGTCATCAGGTGTCCGCTTGTTTTGGGTGGGCGCCTGTTGTGTGTCTCTAAGCAGCCTGTGTCCGGTCTGGAGTGAGGCGGCCAGGTCCCAGGGTAGAAGCTCCTGGATCGGGCTGACGGGATGATCGGGACAGCGGACTAGGCCTTGCGATCGCGAGGAAAATTGTCGAGGAGTCTGGCGGGGAGATCTGCCTTTAAGAGCCTGCGTGAGAGCTCGAAAAGGAGCCTCAGGCGCTAACCCACTGCCGAAAGATTCGGGACCGGGCAGGAGAGGCAGGGGCTAAAGAGGGTGTGTGAGTACCGGGGAGAGAAACCGTAGGTCCCTCACTGCTTTCCCGGGATTTTTGCGTCCGGGCGAGGCGCACTGCAGATCCCTCGGCTGCGCTCGGGATGACAAGGGGAGGGCGGTTACTTCTCGCAAGGTTAGCGACTTGGATGGACGGAGTCAGAAGCGGTTACGCTGCGAGGACTGCAGATCCCTCCACTACGCTTCGCTTCGGTCGGGATGACAAGGGGAGAGTGATTACTCACCTAAAAATCTGCGAGTCGGATCGGGAGTTGTTCTGCGCCATCCGACTCGCGGAATTATCAGTCTGTAACCGCCCCTCCCCTTGTCATCCCGAGCGCATTGGAGGATGGAAAAATCGTACCTCAGCGGCTTCTATGAGACGGCTGTGGAATGCAAGGGAATTCCCCTTGTTTTTGTATTATTGGGCGTTTTTGTTTTTGCTGTTGCTTTTGCGATTGCTGGGACGACAAGGACCTTGAGGAAGATTCATCTCGGACTTCTATACGCACTCGAGGAGAGTCGCCAAGGACTCGGTGCTTGATGGTGTCCGATGAAGATGAATTGGGGCTGCTATCTAAAGCGCGGCCTTTGAAGGCCAAGCCGCTGAGCGCAGTCACCCAAACTCGAGATGGATTCGTCGGCAACAAACTCTGTTCTGTTCCTTGTGCTCCTGGTGAGGGGAGGGGTTTAGACGGCCTTAGCTAACTGGGTCGCCGACTGAGGAAACGGTTCAAACTTCTTGCCGTTGCGCCACATGCTAAGCAAGAGCACGGCCAGCTTGCGGGCTACGGCGACGATGGCGCGCTTCTTGCCTCGCTTGCCGCCGCAGGCGGCAAGCTTGAGGCCCCAGCAGCGCAACTCCGAGTCGGGGCCAAAGCGACCCAGGATGTATTGCGCCGACTGCACCAGCAAACTGCGCAGGTAGCTGTTGCCCGTCTTGGTAATCCCGCATTGCGGGTCGCAGTCGCCAGACTGTTGCTGACGGGGTCTGAGGCCGAGATAGGCGCCTGCCTGGCGGTTGGTTTCCATCGTTTCCGGATGGCCCAGCGTCAACACATAGCAGGCCGCCACCACCGGACCTACCCCGGGGGCGGTACGCAAAAGAGCGATCTCCGGATATTTTTTAGCCAGGCCCTCGATCTGCTTGTCCATCGCAGCCAGGGTCCGGTTCATCTGCGCAATCTGTTTCAGGAGAGGTTCGCAGGCCGCCTTCAGTTCCCGCGGCACGGCCACCGACACCTTCTCCGGGAACGCCTCGGAACTGCAGCTGGGCAGTCGTCCGCCGGCGCTCTTGACCAGCCCGCGTGCCGAATTGACCAGCATGGTCCGAGCCCGTACCAGCACGCTGCGCGTATGGATCAGGTTCAGGTCCTGCTGGCGCTCCAAGCTGCGGTGCTCGATCGGGTGGAGCAGCTTGGGGTCGAAGGCTGCCATCCGCGCCAACTGCTCGGCATCGTTGCGGTCGTTCTTGCTCTCGCTGCCAGTCAGGGTGGGGATCTTGCGCGGGTTGGCTACGATCACCTCGTGACCATAGCTCTTCAACAACCGGCTCACCCAGGGGGAATGGGTCCCGGTTTCCAGCGCAATCCGCATCCGCGGCTCGCCCCCGAAATGCTTCTCCAGGGCTGCTACGGTGCTTTGTATCCGACCCTCTTCCATCCACTCTCCTCGGTTGGACAACATGCAGTAATGGCTGTAACGGTCGCCCAGATCCAAACCCACTACCGGCAACGGTTGACTCTGCGCTGCTGTCACACAACCCTGTTTCTTGCTAATCTTCTTGATGGCTGGTCTCCTTTGCACCCTTGAGTGCGTATCGAAAGCTTAGCTTCCGGTGAGGCCAGCCGTCTCATCCCATCTAAAGCCGTCATGGCGGTGTCGTTTACGGCACGGCTGAAGCCATGCCCTTCCAGGAGACCCAGTTCTCACGCAGACTCTTTAAGCCGCCACGACAACCGTTCCCTCGACCCGGCTAACACATGGCAGCACATATCCAGCCTCCTTCTGCTCAGCCGTCAACCCGGCTTCGACGTCCATTTGAACTGTGCCGCTCACGACTCGCGTGGCGCACGCACCGCATAGACCCTGGCGGCAGCCATACGGTATCTGCACGCCGTTTTTCTCTGCCAGATCCAGCAGAGTGCTCCCAGCGGTAGCCTGACAAACTTTACCCGAATGAATAAACACGACGGTCTCACCCCGAGGGCTTCCCCTGGGCGAGGCTCTGTCGACCGTTCCCCTCCCCCAAAACTTTCCTGAAGAATCCGTTCCTCGTTTATGCCCAGAGTCGACAAAATCTGGTGCGCGCTGTCCATGAATCCTTTTGGACCGCAGAGAAAAAAAGTGGGTGAATCCAGATCGGTCAAGTGCTCGGAGACAATTTCCTCAGTAAGGCGCCCGCTGTGCCCCTTCCAGTTTGGGTCCGGCCGCGACAGGCACACCTCATACGTGAAGTGGGGGAGAGACCTTCCCAGTCGCACCAGCTCGTCCTGGAAAATGATGTCCGCACGGGTGCGCACACAATATAGAAGCGTGACGGGATTAGCCAATTTGAGATCGTCGATATAGGACAGCATCGAAATCATGGGTGTGATCCCGCTTCCCGCCGCAATGAGAACTATGCTTTTGTGGAGTGTCTCGTCAAAGTAAAACTGGCCGTACGGCCCGCTTGCCTCCACCACGAGACCCGGCTTCGCCTGCTCATTGAGAAAAACAGATACACAGCCATTCTCCATGCGCTTGGGCGTGATCTCTACATAGTTCTCGTGAACCGGTGAGGAGGAAATGGTGTAAGACCGCGGTACTCGTTGGCCATCAACCATCCACTGGAACGTCAGAAACTGCCCTGGCCTGGCGCAAAACCGTTTTTCGCTTGGGATCTGGAAGCGCAACGTCCTGGTATCGTGCGTTCGCTGCTCAGTCTCTACCAACAGAAGAGTCATTGGGCTATTTCCGTTCTTGTGATCGGTGGCTGGGATCGCCGGCGCAGGAATCTCTGGATTACGCGATGACTCCACGGAAGTACGTAACTCCCTCCTCTTTCTAAAAACCAAGGCGCACTGGACCAGGCACACTGCAATAACCAGGCGGGTCGTCAACCATAACCCGAACCTTCCTGGGCCCGCAGAACGAAGAAGTTCTGAGAACACGGGAATGGCCACGAGCAGGAACGAAATCACGAAGATCGTTATTCCCAGTGACTTCAGCGACGAATGGCTCTGCTTGTAGCGGCGCGCGATCAATATCTTCAGCAGAAGCAGAGGCAGGAGCACGAACACAAGCGCAATGTGCAGAACCAGGTAGGCAGGTAGATCACCTGTTATCCCCGAGCCAGTTAGTTTCTGACTCATACTGTAAGTCATGATGCAGAGCAGGATCACAAACAAGTAACCGCCCACTCTGTGAAGCGCGATTAAGCGGTTTCTCGTCGTTACTTTGCGCGAGGGCCGGGAGGCCTCCAGCATCACCACTACGTTGGCGGCGGCCAGTATAACAAAGGCAATTCCGCTGAAAGTATCTGAAATATGTGACATAGGTTTCCATACCTCTACTGTCTGACGACCACTAGAACCCAATCCGCACCTGACACCGCAGGTTATGGACAACTGAGGTCGGCTCGCCTTCGCGAGAGCAAGGCGTCGTTACCAGCATGATGAGCCGAGGAGAGTCCATCCTCATTCCACAGCCTATAGAGTTATTAAAAACAACTGTAGGTATGTTAGTACTTCAAGAATAGTGGCCGGGCATTGGGCCCTGCCCATTGGGACAAGGATTAGCTTTAGCGTTGCCCGGCTTAGACTCATTAGCTTGCGGTGTGGGACCGTCAGTTGCACGTTGCCGCCTTTACTCTTCAACCTCGTTTTTTGGGGGTCCGCCCCCCTCCCTGGTTGGGGAGGGGCATGGTGGACTCCGAACGGGCGAACGATCTACTTGCTCCCGCCACTTACTGAGACAGAGACGGTGTCGTGTGGTTTCACGGCAGCCGCCATAGTGGCCGAACGGGATAAGTGGAAGTTATAAACATAATCCGCAGTTTGAATCCGGCTGAGATAGTGCTGTTCTCCAACCATGCGAAAACTCAAGTTCGGGTTGTAGGCGGAAGCGTTTTCCATCTCGATAGGATTCACGAACACACTGGTGCCCTTATCATAGCTAGTGATCATCAGTACGTCGAATGGTCGAGTCGAAATACGCTTGACAATATATTTGCCTGCGGGGAGTGTCGTTTTACCAACCACAAACTTGAAGGGCAGTGTTACATTAGCCACGGGTTGGGTTTGCGCGTTGGCACCCACACCGAGCCCAAGCAGGAAGGTGAGTGCGACTATAATTCTTGTGTACTTCTTCATAAGTTCTCCTCTTAACTATTAAGTTGTCGTTGCCGATCCGTGCGGCGCTCGACCTTTGATTCTGCAGGAGTGGCGCTTAGCATCCGTTTCAACAATCATTCAGAACGTTGCAATGTTCCGCCACCTATAAGAACTGAGCTGTGCGGAATTTATTCCGACGCGCGGGGTCCGAGGACAGGCGAGCGGATCACGTCTGGCGGCAGCGGCATAGTCCAATATGGAGCTACTCCGAAGGTAGAGTAGCGTGCTTGGACGTGATAATTGGAGCGAAGAAGGTGTGATGGGTCGCACACGCGTCCACTTCTTAAGGTGCCTGATTACTGCCAACAAGCTAGTGCGCGCGGAGATTTCAAGCGTGCGCACGCACTGGCCAATGACTGATGAACCTCCGGCTCGCGTCCGCCCCTTGCGTGCCGCTGCCTTCGGTTGTCCGTTCATCCCCCCATTTATCGAACGGGTGAGCCGCCTGGACGCCTACCGTCCGTTCCCTGAGCCGGTACATCGGAATAAATACTGCCCGACGCAGTTCTCATAAGTGCGGAACATCGCAACGTTCTGAATGACCGTTGAAATGGACGCGATGCGTCACTCTTGCGGAACCAGAGCTCCGGAACCGCACGGATCGGCAACGAGAGCTTAAAGGAGATGTACCTGAATGAAAATCCTCATAGTGGGCCTTTTCGCGTTTTCCAGTGCCGCCTTCGCCGCAAACATTGCGCCGCTCGGCTATCACGATGGAACCCTAGTGTCGTTCTCTATGCCGGCTTCCGGAAGCAACTGCGCTGGTAGCTCAGAACAGAGCTGCAGTGATATTAACCGGGCGCAATACATGGTGAAGTCGGAGGGGATCCTCTATGCTCTGACGCCGGTGAACAGCGCGACCGGCAGCATCGCCGAAAGAGCGACGCTAGGCTGGAGCAAGGCGTTCAGTAAGAGCTCTTCGCTGTATCACCAGGAGCTTGGAACAGCTCTCCAGCTTCGAGATGATGGCAGATATCTCTTCGTCAAGGTGGGTAATCGGGAGTCGAGGTATTCGGCCGTTGAGGCACGATAGCAATTAGGTTTGGGCAACGAGTTTGGGGTCCTCGGGATTTGTATCCTGAAAATCCAGAAACCTGTAACCGGTCTGAGATAGATAGAGAGAGTGAGTGAAACAGACTTCCACCAGGAGCCGAACGCTGATGAACGGGAGTTCTCAGGTCTGTTCCGTGGGAGGTCGTGTACTCATCCTGCTCACGGCTCTTTTGCTCGCTGTCACTCCATGGACCGAGTATTTGTGGCATTTCGACAACTTCCTCCATGGCGGTCAGGACATGGAACTTGGCCTCCTCTCCCTACTGACTATCTTATGTCTGGTGCTCGTGCTTTTGCAGGATAGCAAGCAGCGTGTAAAGTCCATGGTCGTGATCCGGCAATGGCTGTCATCTGTCCTTGATCAAACCGATCCACTCGCTCCGGGCAGCTTCCATGGGCTGAATATGGCCTTGCATGCCATTCCCCCTGGTTCCTCATTAGGCACCTACAACCCTCCCACTCAAGTCTGATCCACCTCCCCGGAACAAACCTGTGAATGACTCATTCGAGTCGTTCGCGAACTCGGTAACAGATCAATTGCATCTGTGCTTTGACACGTGGAGAGGTAATGCAAAAAGTCGTTGTGGTTTCTGGACTCAAAGTTGCGATCAAACCGCCGGACGAAGATAACCCATACGGTTACAGAAAGGCTGAGCCGATTGCGGTCCATCGTCTTTATTGCCTGGTCATCCTCACATTGTGCAGACATTGCTCGATGAGCAGTGTTCGCCTGGTTCTCTTGGGAGCACTGCTTTTGCCGATCATGCTTCGAGCACAGGCCAACCTTCCCGATGTGCCGGAAGCAAATCCCGCAAGGCCAACGGTCTCAACCCCGGCAGCTCTGACTCCGGTGGGCTATCTGCAATTTGAGGACGGCGGCTTGTATGCGACTGATTCGCCTGAGTTCTCCAAGCGCCTGGGCATCAATCAAGTGTACAAGCTGACACTCGACAAGCGCGTGGAACTGCTGACCCTCTCGAGCCGTTCACGCACAGTACCGGCGCGGCGGTCCCGGGCAACCGGCCGGGTGAAGTCTTCGCGGGCGTGCAGGCGCTTATCCTGCCGGGCAAGGGCGAGCGGCCGGCGATCTCTGGCCAGTACCTGAGGCGGCTGTATGCGAGCCCAGCGCCGGAGCTTGATCTCGGGACTTTCGTGCAGAGCGCGACGATCCTGTTGAGCGACGACCTGGGCGGTTTTCACTTCGACGTGAACGGCCTCATGACGGAGCAGCAGGACGATAAGACCAAGGTACGGCGAGCGCAGTTTGCCCAGACGCTCTCTATCTCGCATCCCGTCGGCAAGTTTGCCGTCTCGGCCGAGGTATGGCACTTCGCGCAACCGTTGACGCACGGCTATGCAGTCGGGAATCTATGGTCCGCATCGTACCCGGTACGGAAAAATTTGGTGATCGACGCCGGCTTCGATCACGGCTTAACCAGCACCTCCACGCACTGGGAGAGCTTTGCTGGTTTCACCTATCTTCTGCCTCAACGATTTTGGCGTCAGGGGCGATGAATCAATAGAGCCGGGCTAGTACTTCTAATGTTGCTCCGAATGGGCTCATCAGCTTGCGGTTTGGGCCCATCAGGCCCAATTTTGCGTATCCCTCCACCAAGCGGTTCCAGCTCACTTCACAGTGACACTCACAGCGGTCGTTGCCGTGGTCGCGCCGTTGGTGCCCGTCACCGCGACGATATATTCTCCGGCAGTCGTGCCGGGATTGGTTGCGCTGGGGCTCATGGGAGCAATGACCCGGCCATTTATGGCGCCGCACCCAGCCGCTCCCGCAATAATGGCGAGCACGAGGAGGCTAAGCAGCGTTTGCCATCTCCAGCGGACAGACAGCACAGGGAGAAGGAGAGCCGCCACGGTGACGCCGGCGGCGGCGACAAAGAATTGCTGAAGCGGGTTGTTAAATGCCGTAGTGGACGCGGGCGTGGTGTTGACAACGAGCGTCGTCGTCGTCTCTGCAGTCACCGAGATTGTCGTGGGTGCGGCAATTGCGCAGGTGGGAGGATAAACCGCCATTGCTGGACCGATGACGGTACACGTCAACGCAACGCTTCCAATAAAGCCTCCCCGCGGCGTTACCGTAATGGTCGAACTTGCAGGTACTCCGGCCGGCGCGACGCTGACGGCCGTGTTGGCCAGCGTGAAACCCGGTGCGGTAGTAGGCGGTGGTGCTGTAACTGTGTAAGTTCCGACCGACCGGTTGCTGAAGCTGAAAGTGCCGGTCTCATCCACGCCTCCCATGGTCATCTCCTTCTCACCATCAAACCCAGCAGCGAACGACAGATTGAAATAAACCACGACATAGTTGCCGAAGGTTGTCGCGGAAGTGCCTACACCATGCACTGTGCATTGACGATTGCTAAGGGGAGTAGCCGATCCTCCGGTGATCGGAGAACTATAGGCAGTGCCGGCGTCGTTTACAAGGGAAATGTCAGTCGTGCCGAGATCATAGCGCAACTTACATGCGTTTGCTGCGTTAGTATTGTTGCCTGAACTCTTGAGATTCAAGATAGCAGATTCAATCTGATTTGTTGTGTCTGAGTATACCGCCGTAAACGTCTGCTCGGAACCACTTCCTGATGAAGGGAACACATAATGGAGACACACTGGCAGTAACGTTATAACTTCCGACTTGCGTCAGAACACTTATATTGCTATCGTCCTCCTGATTTTCGGCTGACAAATAGAGTTGCTTGGCGCCTCTGAACGCTGCCGTGAACGTCACGAAAACCTTAAATCGTCACACTGTTCCCGGAGATAATCACTGTAGACAGAGTAGCGAGCACCGTGCACTGGGAGTTGCTCACAGTTTGATCAGTTCCGGCGATGGCTGTATTGGAGAGGAATGCCCCCCCTGCGTCCTGTACCAGGCGAATGACACCTGAGCTGATGGTATAGTTCAGAATGCATTCATTCGTCTACCATCCGCTCTCACTATCTGGAGCAACGCCGTTCATGATAAAGAGAGAAAGCGACTGGATATCCCTCTCGCTGTTCGGGTCGGTGTATGTTGCAATAAAGGCCTGCATTGAGCCACTACCGGACGATGGGGAAATAGATACAGGATTAACGCTTTGTGCTTGCACAGTCCAAGAAACACTTAATCCTATAAATAGAACGGCAACCATGCGGCTTAGCCTGAAAGCAGTGCGGGACCAGAGACGCTCATGAGTACATAGAAACTTTTCATGTCGTATCGCTCCAAGACTTCGCCAGTACAACTCTATGGCCAAGGGCAAAGGAGAATATCTTGGAGCGCGGGCCGATCAGAACCTTCGAACATCGGAGCCTGCACGACCTCCCGTGAACTCTACCTTCACTCAATCTGGCTGTTCCTCGCGATCAGATTCCTATCGTCGACGGCGAGCCGCGCTACTACCTCCCAGGCAGGGTGATGGATCTTCGGTGATCGTGTTCGACCTTGATCGCTCTACCTATCAGCGGGCGCCTTCCAGGTAAGGGTTATCTTGTCCGGTCCATCATCCCCCTGACCCGTGTCGCGCCTTCCCGGTTTTTTTTGCTTCCCGCTTTCCCCCCGTCCGGTCCATCTGTAGATTTATTTCTGTTCCTATGGAATAAACCTAGCGGCTCCTAGTTAGCAGTCTGTAGGAGCAGAACCATACATGAAGCACCCACACAACCACACGCCTCAACCCTCAAAAGTGACCGCCGGAATTGACTCGAAACCATCCCCGCTTACCCACCCCTGGTGGATCTATCGAGCGAACCAAATGAAGATAAGTAACAACCACGGAATGACTCCACTATTCGCGCAAATCGATCCATTCCCAGACGAGCCCCTGAGCGACACAGAAGATTAGCGCTAGACGAAGCCTGGTTAATTAGAAACGTTCGATCAAACGGACCCGCGGGAATGGATATCATGAATACTCAAAAGAAGACAGCAATCAGCCGCCTTGGCCAGTGCAGGCGAATACTCTCTCAACGATTCAGGCCGCCGGTTTTCTCGCTGGCGCTTCTACTGTTACTCACCTCAGCAGCCTTGGCGCAGCTGACCACCGCAGACATTCTTGGGACGGTGACGGACCAGACTGGGGCCAGTGTCCCAAATGCCAGCGTCACCCTCACCAACCTCGGAACCAACGACCAGCGCACCGTCCAGTCCAACGCCTCTGGCGACTATACCTTCACGCTCCTTCCCGTGGGACATTACTCTATCTCTGTGAAAGCCGGCGGATTCCAGGAGTCGATCACCAAAGACCTTGCTGTAGAAGCAGGCGACCGTGCGCGCGCCGACGTCCACCTCCAGGTTGGTTCAACGTCCGCCGTCGTCGAGGTAACTGCGACCACACCTTTGCTCCAGGCTGACAGCGCAACGGTAAGCTCCACCGTGACCGCAAAAGCCGTGCAGGACCTCCCGTTGAACGGCCGTAATTTCGTTCAGCTGGTGCAGATTGTCCCCGGCGCCAACGAGGGTCCAGGTAACGGACTGACCAGCGGCGGCCGCCCGGACGATCGTCGTCAGACCGCCAGCTTCTCCGTAAACGGTCAGGATGATACTCTCAACAATTACACTATCGACGGTATCGACGATAACGAGCGCATCATCGGAACCATCGGCGTACGCCCCATCGTCGAAGCCATCGACGAGATCACCGTACAGACCAACAACTACACTGCGGAAGCCGGCCGTACCGCCGGCGGCGTCGTCAGTATCATTACCCGTGCCGGCACCAATCAGTTTCACGGCACCGCTTATGAGTTCTTCCGCAACGACATCTTCGATGCGCGCAACGTCCTGCAGACTACCGGCACGAAGCCCGAACTCCGCCAGAACCAGTTTGGCGGCAGCCTCGGTGGACCTATCTACAAAAATCGGACCTTCTTTTTCGGTGACTACGAGGGCTTCCGCGAGGTGAATGGTCTTACCTACACCAAAACAACTCTTACCCAAAGCGAGTACAACGACGTCAATAGCCTCAGTGGCGGGTCGCCTCAGCTCCTGCTCAATGCCGGAAACGGCACGCAGGGATTCGCTGTCGACCCAATCGCTCTGGCCTACCTGAAGCTGTACCCCGCTCCGAACGCCGGCGCTGCCGGTGCGCTGTCGAATAACTACATCACCAGTCCCCAACGGACGCAGTTCTCGAACAGCTTCGATGTGCGAGTGGATCATAAATTCAACGACCACAATCTCTTCTTCGCCCGTTACGACTACAACAAAGTCAATACCTTCACTCCTCCGGGTTTTGGAATCAACGCAGCGACCGGACTCGAGATCAGCGGCGGCCAGTTTGACTTCGACGGTCCGGCGACGGATACCGCGCAGCAGTACGGCTTGGGCTATACCCACATCTTCACCCAGAACCTCCTGGTGGACCTCCGCGCGGCCTTCACCCGAATCAACAATCTCTCCCTCCCCCTCAACTCGACAGGCACCAAAGGCGCCGATGCCATCGTCTCTGGAGGTTTGGGTACGTTCGCGTCCAACCTGAACAGCCAATCTACCAACCTGACTCCGATCAGCTTCGCTGGTCTGAGCGACATCGGTGACGGCTCGTTCGTTCCCTTACAAGACATCGACAACAACTTCCAGTACCTCGGAACCGTAAGTTGGACCAAGGGTGAGCCACAATATCAAGTTCGGCGCCGGCTTCATTCGCCGGCAGGCCCGCAACGTGCAAAGCCCCTACGTCGGTGGTCAATATACGTTCGGACTGGCCACTGACTCGTCACCTGCACCAGGCTCAACCGTTCAACCAAGTGCGACGCAACAGCGCGACAACGGTATCGCATCCGCTCTGACCGGTGCTTTCAGCGGTGAGCAGCGCCAGGTGGACCTCACCGCGCCCGACTATCGCACCTGGGAGCCGAGCTTCTTCGTCCAGGACTCCTGGAAGGTCACACCGAAGCTGACCGTGCTCTATGGTGTTCGCTATGATCTCTTCACCCCCTTCACCGAGGCGCACAACCGTATTGCGAACTTCGACTTTTTCCAGGCCCTTAGCCTGAATCCCTCAACCGTCACCAGTGCCCTGAAGATCGCCAACGTCAATGGAGTGGATGGTCACGCTGGGATCTCAACCGACTACTCCAACGTGGCGCCGCGGCTCGGCTTCGCCTACTCGGCTGCCCCTTCGACGATCATCCGCGGCGGTTTCGGTATCAGCTACTTCCCCGGGAACTACACCTCCAACACCGATCTGAAGAACGTACCCTTCCTCTCGAACTTTCAGCCCAATTGCCAATCGGCGGTAGCGATTCAGATCGAAACCAACTTCCTCGGTGCCGGCCACAGCGTTGGCAATGGCCAATGCGCCGCGGCTTACAGCTCCTTCGATCAGGGTCTGCCCATACCCACAGCACCCAATGTCTCGAATCTGCAGAACCTCAACCCGCTCTCTTTCAACACCGAGAGCGCCAACTTCAAGTCCGGTGTCATCGACCAGTACAACCTGCAAGTCGAGCAGCAGTTCGGCCCCAACGTATTCACCATCGGCTATGTCGGCAACATCGGGCACCACCTGCCGCAGGTGATCAACGACATTAACCAACCCGCACCGTACAGCACCAACCCCAACAGCCCTCTCTACCAGCCAGGTACAGCGATTCGTCCCAATAGCGGGCCGCGCAAACTGGACCCCCAATTCCCCGGAGGCAATCTCAGCGGGGTAGGCCTGGTGCAGAGTGAAGGCATCTCCAACTACAACGGTCTCCAAGTTGCTCTCCAGCGGCGCTTCACCAAGGGTTTGGCCTTCGATGCGAACTACACCTGGTCGAAGGGACTTAGCGACAATACGGGCTATTCGCAGGAGGGCAGCCAGGAGGGCTTCAGCGATGCTGACCCAACCCGGCTTCGGCAAATTGAGTATGGTATTGCGGAGAACGATATCCAGAACCGCTTTGCGCTTTCCTTGAACTACCAGTTTCAATATGGCAAGACCTGGACAGGGATAACAAAAGAGGCGCTCACAGGTTGGGAGCTCAACACCATCACAGTCTTTCAGAGCGGTAAGCCTTTCACCATTCTCAACAATGGAGGCAACGCCGGGCCGGGCAACAACGACACCACGACGTATATTAATCCTGCCAACGGGCAGTCGGTCACCGAGTCCTACGCTGATCGCGCTGTGCCGAATAACGGCGGTGGCAGGGATCGCCCCGACACTCTCTTCGACCCTCGTGGAAACAGGTCGAAGGCCGAGTTCTTCAACACTGCCGCCTTCGCCCCTCAGCCTACCGGGGAAGTTGGCAATACGCCGCGCAACTCGCTCTTCGGCCCCGACTTCCGTCACGTGGATCTGTCTCTCTTCAAGAACTTCGCAGTGACGGAGCGCGTGAACCTGCAGTTCCGCGCGGAGGCCTACAACATCACCAACACCCCCAGCTTCATCTTCCCGCTGGGGGACGGCAGTACTGAACTCGGCAGTACTAACTTCGGAGTGGTTAGCAACTTCGATCCGAACTATACCCCTCGTCTCTACCAGTTCGCCCTCAAAGCGCAGTTCTAACCCACCGCAACATGCCTGACCCGTCAGCGGAGAGAAATCCTCTCCGCCGACGGGTTACGCCCTAAGAACTGTCACCTGAGACGAATAGAGTTCGAAGCAGTGCGAAGCAACCATAAGAAGGGACCAACCGAAACATGAAAGCGACATCTATCTATAGCAAGATACAACCTACTTATGGCTCCAGCGAGGGAGGGGTTTGAGACAAGCCCCGGCCTCAGTGCCATTCGGTCGAGCAACGATCCGCGATTTCTGGAAGCCTTTCTCCTCTATTTCTGCGCCATTGGCGCACAGATGACGGAACCGGTGGAGACGTGGATTCGCCGGGCGGCCGATCGTTGTTCGGCCCTTGGACTCCCAGAACTTGGGGAAGCATTGACGAGACATGCCCGCGCGGAAGCCGGTCACCACCTGATGATGATTGCCGATCTTCGCTCATTGGCGGGTCACTGGAATTTACGGCATACGCCTCCAGTAGATGCCGATGAACTGCTGCGTCTTGAGGCCCAGCTACGGAGCGAGTCGCTATTGCTGGTTCACGAGGAGAACATTGCTGGTAACACACCCTATGCGCAGATTGCTATTGAGTACGAGATCGAACAGCTTCCCCTGCGCTATGGCGGATTGTTCATATCCCGATGCGTCGAAATCTTTGGACCGGAAATTCTTCCCGGCTTAAGCTTTGTGACCGAGCACATCGACCTGGATATCGGGCATACAAAGTTCAATGCACGAGAACTGGCAAAGCTGATCATCGGATTCCCGAAAGCCTCCCAGCCCTGGTAGCGCGGGTAGTGCTGCACTGGACGCCTACGCGCAATTCCTCACTGATTGTGTAGAGCTCGCTGAAAATCATTGCCATGCTTTCCCGATCCTCTCAGAGGCGCCTTCTCAGTTCTTGTCATGGCAACTACGCTGCCCTCTCCGGGACTCGATGAGTGGCGCAGGAGAGTCATCGCCGCAATGGTTAGACGAGGTAAGATCGCTTCGCGGAGCCGCTCTCTTTGACAATGGCAGACGGCCTAAGTTCAAAACCGATGATGGGTGCTATGCAGACTCTGACCCAATCGATCTTTACGCCTGGCATGTGCTGGCTTATGCCGGCGATCGTCTTGCCGGTTGTGTGCGAGTTTACCCGTTGGCCGGGAACGGCGTCCCGTGCCTGACGGAAACTCTGTTGGCGAGAAACAGTTCCTGAAAACACTGCGCACGCTCGGTTCCCATCGTAACAACACTATTGAGATCGGAAGATGGGTAGTCGATCCGGTGCTTCGAGCACAGAATGGTCTTGCGCCAGGCATCGGCGTACAACTCGCTGCCAGTGCTGGAGCGCTCGCTCTCGCGCTGGTGAACCAATCGGAGGATGTAAATGCAATCGCAATCTTTTCCGCCGGAAGCCGGGACAATCAGTACCTCATGCTGTCTCGCCTTGGCTTGAGACCAGTCTCCGGGATCGAACCTCTGACTTCCACCGAGTATGACGACGTCATACGAGTGATGTACTGTGCCAGGAATCAAAAACTGCAGCGCCGTTTTCAGCGCATGATGGACGCGATGGCAAAAGCCATCGGAATCGATCAGATGCTCGCGGTATCGGCTGGTGCGATTGCGCCGTCACCCTGGTAAGCCAACGCGGTGCGCAAGGTTTTGGAAGCGCGGATCGGAGCGGAGAGGGTCGAAGCCCGGCCGTATCAGCACACCAGGGTTAAACCGTTCTGCGTATCCTTTTTCGAGCCAATTCATCGCTTCATCCTTATCCCCGAGTGCCGCATAGATCGCGGCAACTTCCGAAGCATGCGAATTGTTGGCGGTTGAACTACTCTTCAGGTCGTTCAGCAGCTTGCCTGCTTCGCTCTTCCGGCCGGATAGAGCGTAGGCGCGAGCAAGATTGGCTATGCAGGTTGGGCTCCCCGCAGAAAGCTGAACCGCTTTTTGCAGTTCACCGATTGCTTGCTCGTACATGCGTTGTTGAAGGTACGCCTGGCCGAGTTGATTATGGGCCATAGCGAAATTAGGATCCATCTCAATCGTCTTACGGCTCTGCCGTATGGATTCGTCGTAAGAGTGCGCAATGACAAGAAGCTCTGCCAAATCGGCATTGATAATGAGAGACAACGGATCCAGACTTTCCGCCTTTCTCATCTCCACAATCGCTTCGTCATACCGGCCCAATAGACCCAGATGCCAGGCATACCAATGGTGAGCGGTTGCGTAGCCCGGGTTTAGTTCGATAGCCCGCTCGAATTCCTTCCCGCCGGCATCCAAATCCCAGTCAAACCCGTCCAGCAGGAATGCGAGCGAGTTGTGCGCTTCCCCGAGTGCGCTGTCCAATTCCACAGCCTTGAGCGCCGCGGCCTTTGCTTTAGGGTTGGCCTGTACAGGAGTCATTACGGCATACTGCCAGTCACCGAGCAAAGCATAGGTGTCGGCCAAGCCGGAATAAGCCTGGGCATACTTCGGGTCTTCTTCGATCGCCTGGTTGAAATAAGCCAAGGCAACTCTCAAACCATCTGCCGTTCGCTTGTTCCAGAAAAACCGGCCTTTGAGATAAGACTCGTAAGCCTCTGGATTAACAACCCTCACGCTTTTCAGCGCGGCTTGTTCCCGTGGCGTCAAATTGATCTGAATTTGCTCTGCAATGGCCCTTGCCACACGGTCCTGCAGTGCCAGGGTGTCTTTCAACTCACCCTCATAGCTTTGCGACCATAAATGCTTGTCAGTAGACGCATCAATCAACTGCGCCGTGATGCGGACCTGATCCCCGGCACGGAGCACGGTACCTTCTACCACCGCGTCCACGTGCAGCTCACGAGCGATCTGCGGCAGAGGCTTGCGCGCTCCTTCATAGACCATTACGGAGGTGCGGGAGATCACCTTTAATGCGCTGATCTGCGCCAGGTCGGTGATCAACTGGTCAGTCATTCCGTCAGAGAAGTACTTCTGTGAAGCATCGCCAGAGAGGTTCTCTAACGGAAGCACTGCCAGAGACCGGATGGGTGTGGGGGCATGGCCGTGGGAACGAAAGAGAAAGACAGAAAGAATCGCCAGACCCACTGCGAGCGCCACGGCCAGGATGATGCGACCTGTTGGCGACTGGCGTTGCGGTGCGACCGGCAAGCCCGGGTTTTGGAGCACAGGCCCGCTCCCGGTCACAGGCGGAACGGCCAACCCGTTGCCCTGGATCTGGTGCCCTGGATCTGTACCAGCCGAGTCCGCGGGCGGGGATTCTGGCCTTCGTATGTGGCCCTCCGCGTCGACAAACGACACGTCCGCAATGAAACGATAGCCGCGTTTTGGAAGAGTCTCTATATAGCGCGGATTCTCAGCCGAGTCTCCTAACGCGCTCCGGAGCTTAGCAATGGCAATGTTGACCGCCTGATCGAAATCACCAAAACTTTCGTTGGGCCAAACTCGGCTCCGTAGTTCCTCCCTGGTGACGACTTCCCCCGGACGCTCCAGCAAGACCTCCAGCAATTTCAGCGGCTGTTGCTGGACCCTGATTCTCACACCTGCTTTGCGCACCTCGCCCGACTGAAGAGAAACTTCATAGGTTCCGAATCGGATGACGAACACATGCCGCAGTGGTTCCATATTTTGGGCTTCGGACGGAAGTCTAGCACTTCGTTTGGGCAAGAGCCTTGTGAATATGGGATGAGAAGCCTCCATCCCGGCCCGCGCAGCAGCCGGCCCGCACACCTGGACCAAGGATATGTGCGGAACTAATCCCTTAGCGATCATGTACTTGGCTGGCAATGAACCGGTTATGAGGAGAAAAGCCTGGGTGAATTGATGCCTGGCGGCCAGGCGCGCACTGTTGGGGTGCGATTCGGGGAGAAGGCAAATGAGACGTCTTGGCTTTAGCTCACGGGGGATGGTCCATTTTGGGCCTTCATCCTTACCGGAAGATCGATCGCCGGCTGGGTTCGAAGAGTTGGCCATGCCCCTGTTCGACTCCCTTTACAACTTCGCGCGCTGGCTGGCGCAGAACCAGAATGATGCCGAGGATCTGGTACAAGAGACCTACTTGAAGGCTTTACGCAGTTTCGCGTCGTTTCAGCCGGGCACCAATTTCCGCGCATGGATATTCCGAATCCTGAAGAACACGTTCCTGGGATCCTGCTCGAAACTGGAGCAGCGCATGACCCTTGCGGTGGAATCGGAAGAGGATTTGCCCGCAACGACCGCCACGCCTGAGTCGCTGCTGATCGGGCGTGCCGACATCGATGCAGTTCGACGCGCCCTGGAGGAGCTGCCAATCATCTTTCGCGAAGTCATTTTGCTGTGCGACGTTGAAGAGGCGTCTTACCGGGAGATTGCGGAAATATTGTCGATCCCGGTGGGGACCGTCATGTCACGACTGGCCAGAGCCCGGAAGATGGTTCGCGGCTCACTCGGCGGTGGTCCTGGTGCCCCCCAACGGGGAGACTTGTCACAGCAGGAACTTTTTTAAAGAACAAAATTTGCGTATACGGGAGCCAGACTGGCGGATAGCGGAATCAGAGAAATATGGTTTCATTCAAGGAGTCAGATCACGGATGTATGCAACGTACGCCCTGATCCGTGATATATGATATATTACTGAGGGCGCCCCACGGGCATTTGCTGCGCCGAAGCAGAAGAGGGTCCTCCCTTTCTGAACTCCGGCCCGTCGCGGATGGGAGTGTTTGAATGCTGGAGCGAACTGTGTGTAACCGGCGGTCTTTGCCCGCCGAATCGTTGTGGGGCCAGCAATCCGATCTACGAACGCTGGAGCCGCTCTCCGCTCTCAGCAGGATGGTCGCCCTCATCTCCCACGATCTTCGCCATCCTTTGACCGCCATCCTGGCAAATGCGGAATTTCTTACCCAGGCAAATATTAGCGAGATGCAAAGGAACGATCTTTATGAGGAGATTCGTTCCGCCATCGACCGCATGAACGAGTTACTCTCCTCTTTGTTGGAGTGCTCAACCGGTCCTGACGCGCTTCGGCCCAGCGCTCGAAACATCGTTGACACAATGGAGCGGGCAATCCGGATGACGAGTGTGAGACCGGAGTTCCGCCTCGTCACTATCAAATATCGTCACCAGGGGACGGCCGTGGGCTGGTTCGATGCCAACCGTCTCGAACGGGTGGTTGCGAATCTCGTACTGAACGCGTGTGAGGCGGTTTCTCCGGACTCGGGACAGGTCGTTATCACCACTACCGGAGATCAAGGATGCTTGCAGATTGGGGTCTGGGATAATGGTCCTGGCATTCCCACGGCGATTCAGGACTCGGCATTTGAACCCTTCGTCAGCCACGGAAAAGCCGAAGGCATCGGACTGGGCCTTGCGATAGCAAAGAAGATTGTCGAGGATCATGGCGGGGAGATCTACCTTGATAAAGGAAATAAGAGCGGAACTCTGTTCACGATCACGATTCCCTTTCGCATTCCGGAACAAGCCGTCATGTCTGTAGTTCCGCTTCGCGCGAAGCGAAAGTCAAGAAGCATGGCTCTCAGTGTTGACACACCCTAGCGGACCGTAACAGCTGAATCGGGAGAAGCTCAGGGGCTAAAGCCCAGATCTTTGTTGAGCCGTTTACGGCCCGACTAAAGTCGTGCCCTGACACAAAGCATGAGAGCCGCGAACCATAAACGGACCGCGCTTTTTCGCTGCCACCAGCGCTAAAGCGCAGATCGGAACGGAAAGACCTCCCGGAGCGCTGAAGCGCTCCTTCCCCCGCATAAATGCGGGGGCTTCCACCCACTACTAAGTCCGGTCCTGATACAAAGCATGAGAGCATCCCCGGGAGAGTCGCGTACGCTCGCGCATCTAGGCCTACTCCCGATTCAGCTGTTACAGGTCACTAGCTAGTGCACGCGATGGACAAGAGACATCCAGCCCTCCCTGGTTGGGGAGGGCTGGTATCCAGCTGACCTTCAATAAGCCGGGTGCATTTCTGTCTGTTGCTACGAGGTCCGTGAGCTCCAGCATGATGATCAGGCGCAACTAAGTTACTAGTCAGCTGTCTGATGCGAAATGCCACCATGGTTGCGTAGCCTTGGTGGTGCAACTCGCAGCAAGCGAACGTGGAATCCATACGAGAGCGGCCAAGTCGATCTATTTGCTCCCGGCACTTCCTGACGCAGCCGAAGTGTCGCGTTGTTTCGCGGCTGCCTCCAGCACGACCGATCGAGATACCGAAAAGTTATAGACATAATCCGCGGTCTCAATCACGCTGAGGAAGTTCTGGCCTCCAACCTTATGAAAACTCAGGCTGGGCTTGTTGGTGGCAGCTTCTTCCATCTCGACAGGGTGGACAAACACGCTGGCACCATTGACGTCGCTGGTAAGCTGCAATACGTCAAACGGTTCCGGCGATAAACGGTTTACCGTGTATTTCCCGGCGGGCAGTATCTCCCCGCCGGCTACAAACCCGAAGGGCAGCGTTACAACAGCCACCCTGCGAATCTCAGCGTTGGCAGCCACACTCAACCCAAACAGACATGTAACTGCGACTATCACTCTTGCATACTTCTTCATTATATTTCTCCTCTTTAAGATTCAAGTTGTCGTTGCTGATATGGGCGGCACTCGGCCTTCGATGATCGAGGCATGGCGCTGAGCGACCCGTTCAGCGATGAGTTTTGTAACATTGCAGTGTTCCGCACTTATCATAACTACGCTGAGTGGTTATTTATTCCAGCGAACCGGTGTTATTGTAACTACTACCGGCACGCTATAACACCCGGCGATATTCATTGCCTGCTTACAAGGGCCTCCGCTCACCGGGAAGTCTTCGTCAGCGCTCGTCGTTGCATGGCGCCTGGTTCTGACTTCCCTTGTTGATCGACCGGTGTGCTTGAACAAGTCACGGCTTGTTTCCGCCCTAAACACACGATATCGCTTCAAACGCTAAAGAATGTCACGTAGAGGTCACAGATTTGTGTTTCATTCGTCATTCATCATCTTGGGGGTCTCAGCATCTTTGACTCTTCTCTTTATTGCGGCAGGCCTTGGAATAAAACCGTCTCTCACCAGTTCTAGTAATTACGTGGCAGAGCGTAAGTGCCAGTCCGATCGGAGTGCCACCTATTCGAAAGTCGCCAGGTAATGGTGGAGCGAGCAGCCAAGGTGGGGTGTGCCAGGGTTGCTCTAGTCAAAAACGAAAATGACAACTGACTTAAAGGAGTGCTATGCGGAAATCAGATGGTTCGATCAATCGTCCGGTAAATCGCCGGTCGTTTCTAAAAACTGGGATGTTGGCCGGAAGTGCAGCCACGGTAGGCGCGGGTTTGCTAGGGAGTCTCAAGCCGGCGTTCGGCCAAAGTAGCAGTCTAACCAAAGGAGATGTAGCCATCCTGCGTATGCTGGCTGCCGCCGAGCTCATCGAATCGGATCTTTGGACACAGTATGCGGAACTAGGAGGTATCGGTGACAATCCACCCATTGAGGTAGCCCCGAACCCACAGTTGAACAGCTATCAGGCTGCCCTCTCGAACCTCGACACCGATGGCCCGCAATACATCACCAGCAACACCCTTGACGAAGTCAGCCACGCCACCTTTCTCAACGGATACCTGGAGTCCAAGGGGGAACGGCCGGTCAACTTCGACGAGTTCCGCACCCTGCAAGGCAGTACGGCAACCGGAGCGGACAACATCGGCCGCCTGACCTGCCTCCAGCACCTCAACGTCGACACCAGCTGGTTCATCCGCTATCGCAGCAAAACCAACCCGGACTTTGGCGCCACGTTTCCGCAAGCCGTTACGATCACAAACCGCACCGCTATCCCTATCACCGATGCAGATCTCAATGGCTCCGCTGCCCACATTCAGGTGATCGCCAACACTGCAGCCTTCCACTTCGGATACATCGAGCAAGGCGGCGCCAGCCTCTACGCATCTATGGGCCAGAAGGCCTCTAGCGTGGAGGTCCTTGAGATTATCTTCGGCATCGGGGGAGACGAGGTTGCCCACTTCCTGGAATGGGTCGATTTTGCAGGCAATGGAGTTCAAACCCCTGTCGCACCCGTCACGGACCAAGGGCTGACGTTTCCTAATTTTTTCGCCAGCCCCTTGGGTGCACTCGTCCAGCCCAGCCTGATCTTCCCTGTCCCGTGCGAGTTCATTAGTCCCAGTCTTCCTCACTGTTCCGTGATTCGTCCTCTGAGCGACAAGTTCGGCGGTGCCGTGGCTACGATCGCCAGCTTCACCGCCGATGGTCTCTTCTATGGCCAATCCAAGGAGTTCTTGAATGTAGTCAACCAGATTGCAGCAGAGGCTGATGCGGCCGTGCGGCAAACCTAATCGCTATCAGGTGGTGTCAAAGCAGGACCAGGGAAAAGGGACGGGTGCGCCAGGTATGCTGGGGCACCCGTCCAGATTGCTAACTGGTTCTGCTTTGACACACACTCCGCCGGACATCGTCGGAGAAACCTACCAGGATCTCTCCGCCTACTCTACAACCACTTTGCCGGTCATATTCGGATGAATCGAACAGGAGTATGAGTAGGTGCCGGGCTTGGAGGCCGTGAACGTGAACTTCTCGCCGGTACCAAGCACCTTGGACTTAAAGGCCTGGTCACCACTAACAACGGTATGGGGAATGTCATCGCCGTTCGTCCAGGTGATCTGTGTCCCTGCCTTGACCGTGATTGCTGCCGGCGAGAAGCTGAAGTTATCGATCTTGATTTCGGCCTTTCTCGCGGCTGCCGGTGCGGCGGCCACCCCCGATGGCACCGCCTGAAAACTAATCAAAGCAGCCATCACCCAGGATGCTAAACAAAAAATCCACTCAGTCCTTCTCCGGCTGGTCTTACTCGTCCTCATCGCAATCATGTCTGCTCCTCCATTTCTAATATGTGCGAACGTTCACTCAGCGCCTCAGTGTGCAGAACTTGCCGACTGCGGTTTTATTCCAACCGATTTCTCCACTGACTGACAATTTTCAGAGCGGCGTGAATAAAACGTACGCCAGGCAGTTTACTGCTTCAGGAACCCCAAGACGGCCCGGAGAATGGCAGTGGAGAGCATAGGTTGTATCCAGGATGGTTCCCTGATTCGCGAGGCGCAAGGGGGCAACCGGGCCGCTTTCGCGCAATTGATGCAGACCTACGATCAAGCCGTTTTACAGCTCGCGTTGCGGCTCACCGGGTCAGAGCGGGATGCTCAGGAAATCTATCGAGAGGCATTTCTAAAGGTTTACAAGAAGCTGGATCGCTTCCGGTTCGAGTGCGCCTTTGCTACCTGGATTTACCGCATTGTCACCAACGTCTGCCTGGATCACCTGCGGAGGAATAGGGCTCGGTTGAACGAACTGCCGGACGACAGACCAGGTAATAACCCGGGGCAACGACTACCAGACCAGGAGTTGAGTACGCAAATACTCCGGGCTCTGAAGAGACTTACGCCGCGGGAGCGCATGGTTTTCGACTTTAAGCATTTTCAGGGCCTCAAGCTGCGAAACGTGAGCGAGATTCTCAATACTTCAGAAGCGTCGGTCAAGATGACTTTTTTCCGGGCCACGCGAAAGCTGCGTTTCCATCTCTGTAGCAACGCGGAGAGGAAAAGATCTTCGATGAAGCAGTGCTGTGACAAAGGAGTGAATCAATGCCAGAAGGCGAAAAGACTCGCGGTAACCACCACATCGGCAGCAACCGTGAACCATCCGATGTCCGAACCGCCACCGCCACCCTGGATCGAATTGTGATCATAGAGTCCAATGACGCTATGCAGAGGATTCTGCAGGAGCTTTTCTGCTCGGAAGGATATGAGGTTGATCTCGTCCCGGATGGCGTGGCTGGTCTGGAGATGCTTCGCCAAAGACGGCCCTCGGCAGTGATCGTCGATCTACAGCACCCCGGGCCCTCGGGGTATGACCTTTGCAAGAGAATTGCGAATTTGATTCCCGGTCTACCTCTGGTAATTCTTAGCGGGTGTTCGGAGGTCGCGGAAAAGGTCCTTCTGCTGGAGACGGGTGCCGACGATTACGTGACCATACCGTTCAACTCGCGAGAACTCGTTGCCCGGCTGCGTGCCATGATGAGGCGTGCATCGCGCGTCCGTCTGAGTTTGGATCTCGATGAGGCCGGATGCTCGTGAAGTGTGAGCTGCGGTTTGTGGCCACTGCCGTCATCATCTCCGCCTTGTGGTTGACTTGTGTCTTTGCCTCCGCCTCGGCCCTGGACGACAGTCCAGCTGCTCTCGCCACGCTTCAACTCAAGGCGGATCATGCCCAACCCAGAGACAGATGCTTTCTCTATGCCACGCTCGTCAGCCGGATGACGGACCTTGCCGGCCATCAGCTCAATTCCGGTGATTCGGGGCAGGCTTCGGAGACCCTCAAGGTGGTGCAACAGTATGCAGAGAAGATCCATATGGGCGTTGTCGATGACAGCAAAAAGTTGATAGATGCTGAAAGGCTCATGCAGCGCGCTACCTTTCGACTCCAGGACATTCTCAGCGAAGCTTCGTACGAAGACCGCCAGACCCTGGAGGCGACGCTGAAACAGTTGAATCAGGTCCAGACACAGCTTATGACGCAGGTTTTCAAGAAGTAGAACGGGATTGAATCAACCTTTTTCCAAGCGATGAACGATGAAGGTGTTCGCTGGTGCAACCGTCTCTGAGGTGAAAGCCTGACTGCTAACTCCGAAACTCAGGATCAGACAATCGTCGCGTTTGACAAGCTCGCCGGGAGGTATGACGACCTCTTTTCGCGCTCAAGGATCGGTGCCCAGCGAGGAGCCGTGTGGGAAGTCCTTGCTGACACCTTTCGCCCCGGCGACGCAATCCTGGCGCTCAATTGCAGAACCAAGGAAGACGCGCTGTTTCTTTCGTTATTGGACGTCTCCGTTGTCGCCTGTGATTCGCCGGAAGGGATGACCCACGCGGGTCAAAATCCTCCAATTCAACTTGATGTTCTGCCGACGGAATATCTGTCGAAGCGTTGCCCCGGGGCATTGTTCGACGGAGCACTGTCGAACTTCTCCGGACTAAATAGTGTTGCCGACCTCAATCGGACCGCTCGCGACCTGGCATCCATGGTTACCTTGGGCGCTCCCGTTATCGTTTGCCTCTCCACACGATTCTGCCTTTCAGAAACGCTCTGGTTTCTCTTCCATGGCAAAGTTCGAAAGGCATTCCGCCGATCCTCTGCGATCGCGACGGTGAAAGTAGGCGAATGCGCCGTGAAAATACATTACCCGGCCTTGGGGAAAGTGAGGAAGTCGTTTTCGCCATCTTTTTTCATGCGCTCCTGCACGGGGATCGGCGTAGCGATTCCGCCGTCGTTTCTAGAGCCGGTCTCCCGCAAATATCCCCGAGTCCTTGGCCTACTACGCCGAATTGATAAAGGCATTTCCCACCTGCCCTTGTTTCGATCGATCGGGGATCACATGCTCCTTTACTTTGAGCGGGTGCAGGGGTGATGTTGTCGAGCCAGCAAACGGTGCCTCAGCATTTTTTCTCCACTGTGGGAATAATTCTTGCGCAAACCAGTTTGCAAACGTACGGACTTCTCACTTCACGCCATCTTCTATCACGTTTTGAGAACGTGAGGTTAACCGATCAGCCAGCCTACGTCTCGCACGCGCGTAGACGACTCGTGTCTTTAGGAGGAACGTTCATGCTTATGCCCCCTCGGAGGAAGGTTCTCCTCGGTTCTTGTCTGTTCACGGCGCTAGCAGCGTTGGGTACCGGACTTGTTGGAATAGCAGGAAACTCAGCGACTGAAGCGCCGGCCGGGTTTAACACGCCCAGCTTTAATGGTGCTGCAAGCATCAACAATGGACTGGTTGAACCAGCCGGAGACACCTTTGCCCGGGATCAGCAGGTCTATGAGGAAAACGAAACCGTCGCGGATGGCCTTGGACCTGTATACAACGCAACTTCCTGCGTCAATTGCCATCAGAATCCGAATAGTGGGGCAGCCAGCCAGATCACAGAACTCCGGGTAGGGCACAATGATGCAAATGGCAATTTCGTAAACCCGACCATCTTTATCAACGACGGCAAGGACACGATTACCGGCAGGTCCATCGTCGATGATCGTGCCATCGGTCCGCAAGCCCAGGAGCACATACCTGCGACGGAAAATATCCGTACATTACGCGCTGCTCTCAACACCCTGGGGGATGGATTTGTAGAAGCCATTGACGACAGCACTCTGATCGCAATCGCCGCGGAACAACCGGGGTTGAGTGGGGGGAGAGTTCATGGGGAAGTTGTGGAGGCTCCAATTTTCGAGGCTCCTGGACAGACCCGTGTCGGACGCTTCGGCTGGAAGGACCAGCACAGCAGCTTGCTCTCCTTCATTGCCGACGCCTATCTCAATGAGATGGGGATCACGAACCGGCTGCGCCCGACGGAGGTTACTCAAGTTCTTAACACCACGACGGGCATTAACGATCAGCCAGATGAACTCGGCTTGGCGGACATCGATCACTTTGCTCAGTTTGTGCGTGGAACGATGGTTCCTCCGCGCGACACCACGCTGGCCGCGACCCCCAAAGCTTTGGCTGGGCAACAACTTTTCCGCAAGGTTGGTTGTAATGTTTGCCACATGGAAGCCATTACCACGGCTCCGGTAGGCACGATCATCGATGGTGGCATGTTTACGGTTCCAGAAGCTCTAGGCGACAAAATAATTCATCCCTTTAGCGACTACTTGTTGCATGACATAGGAACTGGAGATGGGATTGTCCAGGTTGGGCCGCAAGACACAGCGAACAAATTGAGAACTGCGCCGCTGTGGGGTTTGCGCATGAAGGCCCGCTTCATGCACGACCTGGGGTCGTTGTCTCTTGAAAACGCTATTGCCCGCCACGAGGGTGAAGCACACGACGCCGCTCAAGACTTTAGAGACTTGAGTCCCGCGGAGAGAGAGGCGCTGATCACTTTTTTGAAAACGCTGTGAGCTGAGTTTGCCCTAAGGAGCGTTGCCGTAGCTCTGGATCGAATCGACGAGTGCCTTGGCTATGATGGAATCTATTGCGCCGGCGGTTTCGATCGCCGCGCTGCAGATCCCACTTGAGGGTTCACGCCATGCCCACGTCTCCAGACCTCGCCGCGTCGCGGAAAGTGGCGCCTCTACTTGCGCTGGCTACTCAGTTGCTCAAGGCAGGAAAGCCGGCCGATGCCATCGCGCCGTTGCGCCAGGCAGCGCTGCTGCAGCCTTCCGATCCTATGATCCAGCACGATCTCGGCCTCGCCTGCCTCGAGGCCGGGCGCATACCGGATGCTGTCGCGGCATTCCAGTTGGCTGTCGCCGGCAACCCGCGCTACGGCGATGCATACTTCCGCCTGGGAATCACCTTGGAGAAGTTGGGCGACTCCGGCGGGGCCCTCGTTGCGTACGACCGCGCCACTCAGCTCCTCCCCTCCCTCACCGAGGCGTGGTTCCGCGCCGGCGCGTTGGTCTACACGCTGGGCCATCGTGAGGAAGCGATTGGTTGTTTCCGCCGCGCGGCGGCGACCGGAGGAAACACCAGCTTCGGCCGCCTGGGCACGGCTCGGGCGCTGCTAACGGAGGATCGCAATCAGGAAGCTGAACAGGTGCTGCGACGGACGGTGGCGCGCGATCCAAGGAACGCGATGGCGCATGATCTGCTGGGTAATCTGCTCTCTGAGTACGGCCGCTTCGACGAGGCCCGCGAATGCTTCGAACGCGCGATCGCGATCGCGCCGCTGCTGGCGGGCTGCTATTACGATCTGGTCCGGTGCCGCCCGGTCACCAACGATGACGGGTTGTTGCAACAGATGGAAGCCGCGCTCGCCACTCCGGGACTGGAAGCGGCTCAACGCGTGCGGCTGCATCTCGCGCTCGGCAAGGCAGCGGACGATCTCGGCGACTACGCCCTGGGCATGCAACATTTCGACGCCGCAGACTCCGTGCGCCGGCTCTCTCTGTCTTTCGACTCGGCCGCGTTCGCCATCGAGATCGACCGCCTGATTGCCCGCTGCACACCCGAATGGATCGCGCGGGCACACGAACTCGGCAGCTCCGATGCGACGCCGGTATTCATCCTCGGCATGCCGCGCTCCGGCACAACGCTCGTCGAGCAGATCGTCTCCAACCATCCCCAGGCCGGGGCCGGCGGCGAGTTGCATTTCTGGAACGAGCGTGGGGCGGCGTGGCACCGCTCCGGCGCACCCGCGACCGAGGCGTCATTCTTCGCCAGGGCGGCAGCGGATTATCTCGGCGTGCTGCGCGCGATCGCGCCCAAGGCCTCCCGAGTGACTGACAAAATGCCGTTCAACTTCCTCTGGGCCGGGCTGATCCACATGGCATTCCCGCGCGCCATCATCATCCACTGTCGCCGCGCTGCAGTCGACACAGCGTTGTCGATCCATCAAACTCATTTTCATCCAAGCCTGGCGTTTCCGACCGGAGGCGCCGAACTGGTCATGTATTTCCGCGGTTACCAGCGGCTCATCGACCATTGGCGGCGCGTGCTGCCGGCCGATCGTTTCATCGAGGTGGATTACGAGGAACTGACCCGCGCGCCCGAACCAGTGATCCGGCGGATCATCGCGTCCTGCGGCCTGGCGTGGCACGACGCCTGCCTGCGGCCCGAATCCAATCCGCGGGCTGTGAATACCCCCAGCAAGTGGCAGGCCCGGCAGCCGATCTATCGCTCCTCCGTCGCGCGCTGGCGACGCTACGAACCCTGGCTAGGGCCGCTGCGCGCGCTTGTCGATAACGAGGCGGAGCGGGAAGCGGGGTCGCTTACCCATGAAGGATTGGAGAGAGCCGCAGGGCGCACTGCAGATCCCTCCCGTTGGTCGGGATGACAAGAGGAGAGGGGTGGCCCAGGTTGGATTTGGTGCTGCATAAAGAGAAACCGCAGGTCCGTCCAGTTCGCTTCCCCGGATTTCCTGTGTAGACCCGTGGCTTTGATGATCTGCATGCGGCTCTCTGCGGAGAGCCGCACACGTGGTCGTCGCTAGCAGCGCGAAGTAGGAAATCCGGGTACGCTCCGGTCGGGATGACAAGGGGAGGGCGGTGCTTCCAGGAGAGTAGTTGCTGAACAGGAGCTGGTTTTCATCACCTTGGGTGGGCCAACGGCCCATGATTCCTCCGGC
This sequence comes from uncultured Acidobacteriaceae bacterium, assembly GCA_963790935.1. Lineage (GTDB taxonomy): Bacteria > Acidobacteriota > Terriglobia > Terriglobales > Acidobacteriaceae > PALSA-350. The sequence continues at coordinate 34,228 of CAWBRJ010000003.1, forward strand.
AGGATGAGTTTTCCACCACACACACCATTGCTCTGCGCGCATTCCGCTCCGCGAACAACGTGGAGCCCACATTACGAAAATGTAATGCGACCGTCACCAGCCCGTCAGAAAGCTTTTGTGATACTCGGGACGCGGTGAAGGGGGCGCTGGCCGCGTTCAAGCAAGAATATTTCACGGCCGTATTGGCAACTGCCACAGTACGCACGTCCGCGATTCTGGCAACCCGCGCACCTGTCCATTCGCATATCCGCAGCCAGCAGCGCCACCCGCGCCTGTCTGCCTGTCTGCTTGTCCCTTGTCCCGAGCCATCGGCCGAAGTGAGAGCTCGTCATCTCCGTGACGCCGGTCGGCATTCTCAAATCACGCTGATAACCAGTCCGGGGAGAAGAAGTAATGTACAGAAAAGCGTCCCGAAAAGCGACTCGAAAGAATTCCAGAATCAACCGTATGCGTCCGCTCGCCGGCCTGCTGGCGACGGGGCTGAGCATTCCGGCGTTCGCTCAGTCCGTGCCGTTTCCGACCTACTCCACCGGCGCGCAGCCCAACGGCTCGTTTGTTGTGAGCAGCGGCCAGATCATCACCCCGGCCGGCACACAAGTGGACCTCGGCATCCGGGTGCGCGCGAAGGCCGTCGCGTTGAACCCCAATGCCGCCACTCACACCGCCGCCGTCCTGACCATGGGCGCGACGCAGGCCGTCGAGGTGTTCGACACCCGCACCGGCGATGTGCTGCAGAACTACATCGCCTTCGGATCGGATGCGAGCGGCAGCTATAGCGGTATAACCTATTCGCCCGACGGCAAGTACCTGGTTTTCAGTCAGGACAGCAGCAACGTGACCATCGCCAATGTCTCTGCTGAGGGCTTGCTGAGTGACGACGCCCAGGTGAAAGTCCCGCCGAACAGCACCTTTATCAAGTGCTTTCCGAACAGCCCGCCGGCCGCTTATGCCAACCCCTGTGGCACTTTCTACAGTCCTTCGACTTCTTACCCCGGTGGGCTGGCAATATCAAGCGATGGCAAGAGCGCGTATGCCCTGCTGAACCAGAACGACACCCTCACCAAGATCGATCTGACTGCCAGCAAGCCCACACAGGGTACGCAGATTCGCGTAGGCAACGCGCCCCACAGCATCGTGCTCAGCAGTGACGGCTCGACGGCCTACGTCAGCAACGAAGGTGGCCGCGCCGCTACCGAGGCGGACTTTCAAATCAACTCCTCCGGCACTGAAATCGTCGCCGACCCTGTGGTGGGCGCGGCGATCACCGGTACCGTCTCTCGAGTCGATCTAGCGTCGATGAAGGTCACCGCCAGCGTCTCGACCGGTCTGCACCCGACCGGGATGGCATTCTATGGCGGTTACCTTTTGGTCGCCAATACCTACAGCGACACCATCTCGGTCGTCGACACGACCACCAACGAGGTGAAGCGGACGATCAGCCTTGGCCTGCCGATCAAAGTGCCCGGCCAGCGCAGGCCGGCCTACGGCGCCGCACCGAACTCCATCGCCGTCGATGCCTCGACGGGCATTGCGTACGTCGCGCTTTACAATGCCAACGCGATCGCGGTCGTCAACCTCAACGCCAGCGGGAAGAATGCTCTCATGGGCATGATTCCGGTGGCCTATGCGCCCAGTTCGGTCGTGCTGGACAAGGCCGACAGTAAACTGATCGTCGCCAACGATAAGGGCGTCGGCACGCTTTACTCGTTCGAGACCGACTACAACGTCACCGACTACAACACTCACCAGGACAACGGCACCGTTAGCATCGTTCCCCTGCCCAATAGCGCAACCTTGAAGACGATGACGTCACAGGTCTTCGAGAACAACCACTGGGATCTGACGGAAAACATCACGTCTGCCTCCGGAGGCACCCAGGACACCAATGCGGTCGCGATCCCGGCCAAGATCGGCGATCCTTCCCTGATCAAGCACGTATTCATGATCATCCGTGAAAACCGCACCTATGATCAGATCCTGGGCGACGTGGCTGCGGGCAATGGCGACAGCTCGTTGGCGGTGTTCGGCGGCAAGGACACCCCCAACGTGCATCAGTTGGTGAAGCGCTTCCCGCTCTTCGACAACTTCTACGACCCGAGCCGCCAGTCGGCGGACGGTCACCAATGGATCATAGAGGCCATGGCGCCCTACGCCGACGACATCCAGTCGCCTGACTGGATCCGCAGCTATCCAGGCGGCAACGCCGGCGATGCACTCGCCTATCAGAATAAGGGTTTCCTGTTCTCAGAAGCGTCTGCGGCCGGTTTGCCGGTAAAGATCTACGGCGAATACGTCGAGAACGACACCTTCCTACAGCCGAACGGGTCGACGAAAGAGCCCACCTGGAGCCAGTTCTTCACCGACTCGAAGAACTTCGAGTCGGGAGCCGAAAAGACTCTGTACTACCAGAACACGGTCCAGGCGCAATCCTCTCTCCCAGCCGTGTATAACCACCTCATCACCAACTTCCCGCAGTTCGATCTCGGCATCCCAGACCAGTTCCGCGTCGATCTATGGCTACAGGACTTCGTCAAGGACGTCGCCGCCGGTACGGTGCCGACGTTGAGCATCTTGTGGGTCATGTGCGATCACACTGGCGGGCCGCCGACTGTGGACGCTGAACAGGCCGATAACGACCTGGCCGTTGGGCGCATCATCGACTACATCAGCCACAGCAACGTGTGGTCCTCCTCAGCGATCTTCATTGAAGAAGACGACGCGCAGAACGGCGTCGACCACGTCGACGGTCATCGCAGCCCGGGCTATATCGTCAGCCCTTATGCGGTGCAGAACGGACCCACCGACCACACCTACTACACCCAGGTCAACATGACGCGGACGATCGAGCAAATCCTCGGTTTGCCGCCCATGAACCAGTTCGACCTGGTGGCGTCGCCGATGACGACGTCTTTCGTCAATGGCACGCCCCCCGCGGATAACTTCCAGCCGTGGACGCACGTGGCGAACGAGGTCCCGTTGGACCAGGGTGTCACGACGACGACCGCCGCCAACCAGGCCATGAGCCCTGCAGTCAAGGCCCTGATGGTAGCCTGGATGCAGAAGAAGAAGCAGATCTTCGCCGGCAAACTAACCAAGCCTGACGCCGAAGATCCAGACACCGTCAACCACCTGAACTGGTACATGTCGACCGGGTTTACGCGCCCCTATCCCGGCGAGAAAACGGTTCGGCCTCCGAGCGAATTTACCAAGGCAGCACCTAAGGGTGAAGATTTGGACGACTGAACAAACTTCCTCCCCTCAACCGCCCTTTCCCCGCTCAAAGGGGAAAGGGCTTTTTGTTTCAGTAACGATGTATTCAACGGCAGGAGTTAATCTATTCGTTGCATTTTGACGGGAAAGGCGATCTGGCCATCGTTGATCGATTCACACCAGACAGTTGTCAATGGCTGACTGAATTGTTGCCGCGCGTCACTGCGCTCGCATGTGAGTCCGGGCGCGCCATCCTGGCCATCTACCAGGATCTACATCCCCAAGTGGAGTTTAAGTTGGATGACTCGCCTGTGACTCAGGCCGACCTTGTGTCTCACCAAATCCTCCAGAACGGGCTTGCCTGCTTAGCGCCCCAATTGCCCGTTCTTTCCGAAGAGTCCGTGGAGGTTCCGTTCGAGGAGCGGAAATCCTGGCGACATTTCTGGATGATCGATCCACTCGATGGCACGAAGGAATTCCTCCATCGTACCGGCGAATTCACCGTCAACATCGCCCTGATCGAGGATGACCGGCCTATCCTTGGAGTGGTCTATGCTCCGGTGATCGATAAGTTGTATTTTGCCGCTCGTGGAGCCGGCTCCTACAGGATGGACGGCCAGGTCAGCACGCCAATAAGAGTTGCGTCGACAATAGCCGGAAGCACGCGCTTCGTCGTGAGTCGGAGCCATGCCTCGGAGCAGGAAACAAAAGGCGGCGAAGCCATGGTCATGGGCAGTTCGCTGAAGTTTTGTCTCATTGCTGAGGGCGCTGCCGATGTTTATCCGCGCAACGGCCCTACCATGGAGTGGGACACAGCCGCGGCGCACTGCATCCTGGAAGAAGCCGGCGGCTCAGTCACCGACCTCGAAGGCAACACCATCAAGTACAACAAGCACGTCCTGCGGAACCCTGGTTTTGTAGCCAGGGCCCGGTCTTGAGTGCTTAAGGTTTGGGCGCATCCCGGAGATAGATAATTGTCTGCTCGCCGGCGGTCCCATTGCGCTCCCTGCGTCTCTCGAGCGCGGCGCCGTTCTCAATCAGGGTCCACGTCTCTCGGGAAGGAATGATATGGCCATCCTCGTGTTCTTCCACTGAGAAGACCAGCGCGGGACCGCTCCAAACAACGGACGTATGGAACTCATCCCCATCGGCGCCGGTGGATGTGGATGTTCTGCCGTCCGTTGTGTAGCGCTGCAACGCGTGACGAGGTGCGGCGGAACCGCGCAGTATGGTTGTCTCCACTGTCATATCCGGATCGTGGTGGTCGATCTGCAGGATTACATTGCCCGTCCGCTTGGGGTCGCTTCGTTCGTTGCTCTGTTTCCATGTTCCGGAGAAATTCGGGTTCGCTGGTGAGCAGATCCCGGTAGGGACCAAAAGCAGCGCCGGCAGCAAACCCAGAAACAATCGTCTTTTCATATTTAAAAATCCAGACGCAGCGCGAACTGGATCTCGCGCGGCGTTCCCGAACCCACAGGGGTTATCGGCGATACGATGGCCGTGTTCAAATTCACCGTATTGATGATGCTGCCGAACCCCGTGGGGTTCGTCGGGCTGAAAGTGGACTGCGGCTGACCTAACTGCGGGTGATTGAAGATGTTGTAGAACTCCGAGCGGAATTCCAACTGCATGCGCTCTGCAAATGCAAACGTCTTGGCGACACCCATATCGATCTGCCACGTGCCCGGCCCGCGAAAGAGGTCACGCGGCGCATCGCCGAACTCTCCCGCCGGGAGAGCGAACGCTGCAGGATTAATCCAGTGTGCGACATTCCTGCCCCCTGGCGGAGTAAGAGGCACGCCTGGAACCAGGTCGGGACGCTGCGTGCCGGAGTTCCCATCCGAGCGCGACGTAGCTGCTGGGTAAAAGCACATTGACGGGAAAGCCGGTGCGAGCCAGCGCTGTCGTGGTCATTTGCCAGTTGCCCGCGATGGCGCCGGCAATGCCGCGTTGGTTCAGCATCGGCTTGCCCACGCCGAAGGGGAGCTCATAGACCGCGTTGCCATTGATCACATGGGTGGCGTCCCAGGCGCCGCTGGCCCACTCACAGGCCAGGCAAAATGCGTTCTGCGGCGATATCTCGTCGCCGTCCCCGCTGCCGTTGGAACCGTTGTCGATCTCGTGCGTATACGCGTAATTTGCCGCTACCAGGAGCCCGTTCGAGAACGGACGCCGCACTGACACGGAGAGGCCATTGTACGAGCTCGCGCCGATGGAGCCGCGCCACGGGATGGCAGGAGCAAAGGCTGGATATTGCGCAATTCCCGTAGCCGGATCGATCAGGTTCACCACGTTGGTTTCCAGCAGATGCACGCCGTGGCTTCCCAGGTAGGAGACCGTGCTCACGAAGTTCGCAGGCAACTCCCGCTGCACAGAGAGCACCCACTGCTCAACATACGTGTCCTTGCGGTCTCGCTGTTCGGCATTCGGTGAGATGGTTCCGGAGCCGGTGAAATACGAGTCGACTGGATAGGTCACCTTCTTAACCGAGTAGGAAGGAATTTCGTTCTTGGCGGGGAGATTCTGATCGTCCAGCTGGCCATCTTCGTGGTACATTCCGAATCCGGCGCGAACAATCGTCCTTCTGTCCTGCACAGGCGACCAGACCAGGCCCACGCGCGGATCAAAGTCGCCATAGTTTTGGTGGCCGAAGCTGGCGCCCACGCCGCAGAATCCCTGCGGCCCGCAGGTGTCGAAATCGAAGGGGTTGGCCTTCCCATGCGCCTCATGGAATAACTGGAAGACGGTGTACCGCGCGCCAAGGTTCAGTGTGAAGTTGGGCCGCACCTTGAACTCGTCCTGGACGTAGCCGAGGATGTCGTACTTGCGCAAATCGTTGATCGGCAGAGCACCAGACAGACTTGCTTTCGCCACCTTATTCGCCGCCAGCTGCTCGAGCGTGGAAAACGTAACTGTTCCATGTTCCCCGTAGTGCTGGTTCAATTGAACGCGGCGGATTTCCACTCCGACTTTGATCGTTTGCCGGCCATGGAGCCAGGTCAGGTTGTCGATTCCCGAAAATGTGTTGCCCACGTAGATGCTGTTGTAGTCGTAGTTCTGAGCGCCAAATCCCGGCCCAGGACCCGTGGAAATTGCAATCTGATAGACGGAGCCGGTATCACTGGAGTTGTAGGTGTTGGAGGTGGCGCGATTGTATCCAAACTTGGCCTCATTCGTCAGGTTGGGACTGAAGATGTGCAGCAATTCAAGCACGCCATTGACCGGCGTGGTCACCCTCTGCTGCAAGTCCGTCGCGGCAGTCCGAAACCGGCTGCGTGTTGACCGAGCGGTCGTAATTAAAGCGCATGAAGCCGGTGGTCTTAGCGGAAAAATGATGGTCGAGCCGCAGCATCGCCGAGTTCTCGTTGACCGTCTGCGTGCATGAGCAGGTCAGCAGGTCGTAGTTCGCGTAGTTCGGATCGCCCGGGTCGTTGGCCGGCGTGTAGGGCGTCAGAAATGTTTTTGGACCTGCTCCCGGATAGGCGTTTACGATCCCATAGACCGGGGAGGAAGCCGGAATGGTTGCCTTGAAAGCCGCGCTTGGCACGTCGCCGCTCACCGGATAGCCCCAGACTTGGCGGTAGGCTTCAGAAGCGAGGTAGAAGAAGGTCTTGTCGCGCACGATGGGCCCGCCCACCGATCCGCCGAACTGATTCAAACGAAGCGGCTGCTGCGATTCGCCGTTGGAGGCCCAGGAGGGCTCGGGCGCGTCAAAATAGTTATTGCGCAAGAATTCAAAGAGACGCCCGTGGTAGCGGTTTGTACCCGAAGGCGAAATGACGGCCAGTTGCGCGCCGCCGGTCGCGCCTTCCTCGGCGGTTGCCAGTAGCGTATCGACGCGGAACTCCGCGATCGCGTCCAGCGGAATGGAAAGCCGTGCCCAGGCGCGCTGCGTTTGATTGGCGATGTTGGTCGCGTCCACACCGTCATAGGTGAAGTTGCTGTCGTCGAGGCCCGCGTCCAGCGAAGCGGATCGACCGCTGGTTGCTGCCACCGGTGTCGATGGCGCCGGGGACGAATGCCGTCAGCGACGCCCAGTTGCGGCCATTCAGTGGCAGTTCGTCGGCCTGCTTTTTCTCGATCAGGCCCGTTACTGCGGCGGTGTTGCGGTCCATCAGCTCCGAACTCACCGAGATTTCCACACGCTCCTCGGCGCCTGATACCTGCAAGGCCGCATCCAGGGTGCGCGTCCTCCCAACCACCTGCTCCACATCGACGAAGGTCAGAGTCTTGAAGCCGGGATGATCGAACCTGATAGTGTATTTGCCCACCGGAAGCTCAGCAATCTCATATCTTCCAGCGTTGTCTGACACCCCTTCACGCCGCAGCTGGGTGGAATTCTCCACAGCAGTGATGTGTGTTTGCCCGAGCAGCCTGCCCGACGGATCAGTAACCGTGCCGGTTAAACTGCTGCGATCGACTTGCGCGATGCCTGGGATGGCACAAGAGAACAGACAGGATCGTGAAAATGATGACAGATCGAGAGAACAAAGAGCGGAACTCCTGCATGTTGACCTCGAACAGTAAAATTGCGCTTGAGGTGATCAGCGGTATTACGGGGCTGTAATCTGCGGCACTTCTGCGACCTAGGAATCTCACGGCTTGGTTACAAATTCGTAACACTCAAGGTAAAGTTTTGTGACTGAGCTTCATTCTCACTATTTTCAGTGGGGTGAACAAGAAGCTTGCGGATAATTGTTTGACGTCATCGAGGCACGGCGAAATTAATTTCCCATCAACACATTCCCATCACGCGTTAACACGTCGCGATTATAAGTCGTTCGTTGTTACATTTCGTGCGGACGTGGATCGCGAATGAGAATTCTGGTCGTAGACGACGAAGCGAAGACCGCAAAGTTTCTGAAAAAGGGCCTGGGCGAGGCGGGGTTTGTGGTCGACGTGGCGTCAAATGGTTTGGACGGGCTGCAGTTGGCCCATGATGTGGACTTCGACCTGGTCATTCTGGACGTAATGCTGCCCTGCCTCGATGGCTGGCAGGTTCTTACCCGCTTGCGACAGGCAGACCGTGCTACCCAGGTCCTCTTGCTGACCGCCCGAGACGCGGTTCACGAGCGCGTAAGAGGGTTCGAACTGGGGGCCGACGACTACCTGGTGAAGCCGTTCGCATTCTCTGAATTGTTGGCGCGAGTGCGATCGTTGTTGCGCCGGACGCACTCCCGTCCACAAGATACGATCCGTATGGCCGATCTGGAAATTGATCTGTTACGCCATCGTGCGACGCGGGGCGGCCAGCGGCTGGACCTGACTGCGAAGGAATTCCTTCTGCTGTCACTGCTCGCGCGGCGTGCCGGCGAAGTCCTGTCCCGAACTCTCATTGCCGAAGCGGTCTGGGATATGAACTTCGACAGCGACACGAATGTGGTGGATGTCAACGTTAGAAGACTGCGCAGCAAGGTGGACGACCCTTTCCCGCATAAACTAATCCAGACGATTCGCGGGGCCGGGTATGTGCTGGAAGCTGACGCGTAGCCTCACGCCAATATCGCGGCTGTGGCGGACGTTGGCCTTCCGGTTAACCGCCGGGTATGCGCTTGCCGGCCTGATCCTCGTGATTCTGGCCACGGCCAGCCTTTATTTCGTGCTGGTTTCGGAATTAGAGAAGAGCACAGAATTGTTCCTGGGCGACAAGCTGAACGTGCTGCGCACGATGCTGCGGGAACGCCCTGACGATTGGGACGGACTGCGGGAAGAGGTTGAGCTGGAAACGGCGGCGCGGCGATATGAACAGTTCTATATTCGCCTGCTCGATGAAGGAAACAAGCCCTTATTGACAACGCCTGGCATGGCGGAAGAATTAGATCTTTCGCAATTCGCGCGGCGGACACGAGGACGTCGCGATGTGGCGATCCCGATGAGAGGGAGCCACGGACGAGCCTTTCGCGTTGCCACCTTCGTAGCGCCGGTTGGCTCGCCTCCTACGCATGCCATCACGATTCAGATTGCCATCGATGTCTCGCAGAAAGAAGCATTCCTGGCGCGCTTTCGCTTGGGGTTTTGGGTGATCGTGGTGGGGACACTCGCGGTTTTCCCTTTGGTTGGTTACCAGATCGCGCGCCAGGGCATTCGGCCGGTGGAAGAGATGGCAGCGACGGCGCGGCGCATCAGCTCCACCCATCTCGGGGAGCGAATTCTCACTGAAGGTTATCCCTTTGAGCTTGCTTCGCTGGCCGGCACCTTCAACGAGATGCTGGATCGGCTGGAAGATTCCTTCGATCGAATATCCAAGTTCTCTGCCGATATTGCGCATGACCTGCGCACTCCTGTGAACAACATCCGCGGCGAAGCCGAGGTTGCATTGGCGCGTGCCCGAACCATCGACGAATACCGGGATGCGCTGGAGTCGTCTCTGGAAGAAGCCGTGCGCCTGTCAGACTTGATTGGCAATCTCTTGTTCCTCGCACGCGCAGAAAGTCCCCTGGCGCATTTGCGTCGCGAACGAGTTAACGTCGCCGAGTTGCTGGATGGTGTGCAGGAGTATTACGAAGCTTCTGCCGCTGACGGGGGAATCTCCTTGAGCACCAGGCTCGGCGATGAGCCGGTGATCGCGGAACTGGACAGGACGCTGATGCAGCGGGCGGTAGGAAATCTGGTTTCGAATGCGGTGGCACACACACCATCGGGCGGATCGGTAGTGATGGCGACCAGTTCCGAAAGTGCCGTGGTCCGGATCGAGGTCGCCGATACAGGCATCGGCATTCCGCCGGAAGCACTGCCCCGGGTATTTGATCGTTTCTTCCGGGTGGATCCTTCGCGTTCACAAGCCTCGGGCGGCACGGGGCTCGGGTTGGCGATCGTGCAGGGCATCATGCTGCTGCACGGCGGCAAGGTGGAAATTGTTAGCCAGCCGGGGAAAGGTACTCGGGTCATTCTGAGCATGCCTGCCTTCGCCCCCACGATGACAAACGTGTAGTCTCGACGGCCGACGAATGCGCCTGGCGCGATTGCACCCTCACCCGGGTAAGCCAACGCGGCGCTCAAGGTTCTGGAAGCGCGGATCGGAGCGGAGAGGATCTAAGCCCGGCCGTGTCAGCACGCCGGGATTGAACCGTTCAATGAGGCCGCGATGGATCCATCGCGATAGGACGGGTCAGGAGATCGAGCAGGTCTGGCTTAACAAGCTTCAATGATTGAAATTACGGCGACAGCATACTATTGCAGGCTTTTTCTTCTGTAGGGGAATCGGTATCCTGTCGCCGTATCTCTGTCGCCGTATCTCACCGTCGCCGTATCTCACCACTGAGGTATGCTGCCCTCTATCTCCTCAAAGCTTTCCTGACCAATAAGATCGTTGAAGCAACGGTAACCCCGTCTGTTTGAAGGTATAGGTGTTGTGAGAGGTCGCGGACGCGCAAAGCTTTCCGAAAAAAGAATGCATTTTGTGAGAGAAAAGAGAGATAAGCCCGCCGGCCCGCGCTTTCATGCGGGAATGCGTGTCGCTAAGTCCTTTGTTTTATCGAAGGTGCTCAAGTTTTACGGCTAAGTCCTTTGTTTCATGAAGATGCTCAAATTTCGAATTAATTAATTTGAGCATCTTGCCTCCTTGCTTATAGGCCGGACCGTATCAGACTGGCAATTTCGCGGAATCATTCACAACTTACGGACGCTCGCCGCCGCCTCGATCAACTATTTCTAAGGCTGTCAGTCGACCTCCCTTGTTCGGAAAATGTGCGCGTTAAGCGCATTAAGGGGGTAGGCGCTACGCTAATGACGATGTTTGTGTTCGCACACGCGCTCCCTGACGGATCAGGAACGCTGCTCGTTGGAACCGGTTCGGCGGCTCTTACAGCTAAGTCCCGTATCTCATCGAAGGTGCCAGCTTTCGCAGCTAAGTGCTTTGTTTCATGAAGGTGGCCAAGCTTTTTTAATTAATTAACTTGGCCACCTTGCCCCCGGCTGGGCTATTGCTAGCGTCAGCGCCAAGCTGCTCGCCGGCGTGCGTTGCGGCCTCGGCTGGCCGGGTCTTGCGCCGGTGTGGACTTTCTTAAGTTGTCAAAGACCGCTCAATCAAGAGGGCGCACTGAGCGCTCCCTGCTCATGTGATGTTTTCCGCTCGCCATCGGGCCCTCAGGGCGGGAGAATGCTGCGGACAGCGCGTTTAAGTCATTTCGATGTCACTTTGTTGTTCGAGGTCACCGATTCATCATGCTTGCAGCGATGATGGTTCCTTGTTGGCGGCAGATGCACGCGCAGAGCGCAGCGGTGCAAAGCCAAGCAGAGCCGTCGTGGCAAGAGGGCTCCGACATACAGTTCTTACTAATAAGGGTAGTGCGGTTTTCGCGACTCAACAAGAGGCTAAGGCGAATTCTTTGGTAACCATGGCTGGTACTGCTTCCTCCTCGACACCTTGCCCAATTGGACCATTCGCTTGTCAGTCTGACACTGAGCGGCTAGCGGCTCGCTCCGGGAAGATCTGTGCTGGTCTTTTCGCGGGGCCTCACTTCTGTAGAGCTTCTTAATAATGGCGTCCGGCTTACCACTCTTAGCAAAGTTCCAGTCCCGTCTGACGCATAAATACCCTGACGCATAAATACCCCGATGGTAGGAGTCAGGGTTAGGGCGTTTTTGACGTGGAGGTCTTCAATTGTCGGTAATTCTCCCCCCGCCTCGCGAGGAAATCTATTTCTGCACCATTTCAATCCATACGCTGTTTGCCAGTTCCGGAGGCACTAGAAAACTTTTTCCGTAGATTCCATCGTAGAGTGGGAATTTTCTATTTGTGTTTTCTCCGATCAGCGACTGTGTCTTCGCAATGTCACCGACTGCGAGCGTAAGGCCCATCACGCCTTGGCCGCGCTCACGGGAGAAATTTGCCGCTGGTTTCTCGGGTGAATTCGCTTCCAGCAACAGGATTTTTCCACGATGTGTGTCAAGCTCACGCCCCCGCGCCCCCAAAGCCCTAAAGTCCAGCAGCCGTCCGGGATGAAAGCCAAGCGTCTCTGACTCTTTGCTGGCCTTTTCCAGGTCCTTGACCACAATCCAAACTGCGACGGTACCCTGAGCAGTGTTAGGCTGGAAACGAAAGCCGTCTGGGCGGACTTTTGCACGGGATACTCTACGAAGAAAATTGCGCCATTCGGCAGGTTTACAAGCTTGGGTGTCACGAGCAGTATGGGTTTAGCTCCGGGACGATAACCTGTCAAATTGAAAACAGGAGCCTCGATCCCTCGGGACTGCAAACGATCCGCAACGTCCTTGGCAGATGTCACTCCTATGCCGACAGAGTGAGCCCCTTGATGATCCTGAAGGAAATCTACAATCCACGGCCGTGACTTCAGGAGCTTTTCACGGTCAGCAATTCCGATAAGCTCCAAGTATGTTCCGTCGGTAAATGCAGCGCCGTTGTGTGCTGAGCCCTCCTGATAAATATTTGGTTCCGCTCGACTCATATCGAAACCAAGCACGCTTCGGTATTGATTCTGGGCCGCTACAATATCGCGAACTAGAACCCGAACGTGATCAATGCCACCCGTCTCAGACTGTCCAAGGGCGCTGCTGGACATTGACAGCAGTCCCAGTGCGATCACAATGATCAATTCGGCAGCGGTACAGACACTAGAAGGGGAAAGGCGTCGCATTCATTCTCCCTATTCAAGACGAAATTGCCGAGAAAGATAACACGAGCTGCGGCCCTAAGCAAAGCCGAATCTCCAGCCCGATTGGTTTAAATGGTCAAGCGGCGCCTATGCCCGACCTTCCTCTTCAGATGAGCAGCAGACAAGCTCATAAGTATTTGCCTCGGCCCTGAGCCATAAGCCCCCTCAGTTGCGAGGGAAGCGTGCGAATCCGAACCATTGAAGCGTTCCACGATGCCGGGGCAACCGGTGTACCAGAAAAGGCCCCCAAAGAATTCGTCAATTGGCGTGCACTTCAGAGCGCCTTTTAGCCGTGCCATTTATCGACCGTATTCTGTTACGCATTTTCCTTATGGGGCAGGAGGGGAATATGCGAGCAGCGATCTATGTAAGGGTCTCCCCTGGACGACGGACGGCAGACGGTGGAGAACCAAAGCCAGCAGTTAATCGAATTCTGTGAACGGATGGGTTGGCAAGTTGTGGCTGAGTTCAGCGACACTAAGTCGGGGAAGTCCTTAGACCGGCCTGGATTCAAGAAGATGATGGAGGCTGCCAGCAGGAGGGAATTCGATGTCCTGGTATTTTGGGATCTTAGCAGGTTGAGCCGTGGAGGGGTCTCTGAGACACTACGGGTCTTGGAGCAGGTGAAGGCGTGGGGAATTGCCTATCTGTCTATACGGCCAAGAACGGCTTTCAATTACCCACAAGCTGAGCACCGAGAAGGAACCCGAGTTGGATGTCAGTTAGGCGCGAGACGCCCCTCCAAAGGACCATATTGCCAGGAGGCGGATCATGGGTGCGGGCAAGGTAACCGCCGAGTCTGGCTAGTTTGATCAGATAGGCAGAAAGCGGCTTAGTGCGTGGTTTACCGCCCTTCTTGTCGTTGAGTAACTGGTCCAGCAGTCGAAGCTCAAGGCTGGTAAAAGCCAGCTCTGGTGAAGCGTTGGGGATCGCACGGTTGATCATCGTCAGCCAGAAGATGCGCCAGCCGAGGATGCACAGGATTGAGAGGAAGTTGACAAGCCGCTCCGCGGTGCGGAGTTTTGACGCCTCTGCCCTGCAGCCTGACTTCAGTATCTTGTGAAAGGTCTCGATCTTCCATCGCTGGCTGTACCAATGGATCTTCTCCAGAGCATCGCGGCGCGAGGTCACCGGAAGGTCGGTGATCAGTTTCCAGTCGATCCTATTTCGTCCTCGCGGCTTGCCCCGCTCCTGAGCATGAATAACGGTAAGATTTAGATCAGGGTATTGCTTCTGCTTGCCGATAGGAGGAAGCACGCGGATGCGGCGATAGCGAATCTCCAAAACCGCCTCCCCGATCTGACCTCGGTCATCCCTCACTTGAATGCGATGCAGCCCCTGGATAGGAACCTCCTTCATCTCATCGGCGATAGTGTGTCGGCCATCTCCGGCCAGCCGGTCCACGCAGGTGCGCACCACGAAATGCGTTCCCACCTGCTGTGCCGTACAGAACAGTTCGTAAATATCACTCTCCCGATCGCCGATGTGGATACAGCGGCGCGACTCGTCGAACAACGCTGTGGACTGGCGCAAGTTCTCCAGCCAGCGAAAGCTTTCCTTGACTTCGATAGGTACTCGAGTAGGATTGATCTTCTTCTTCAGCGCGTTGCATCCGTAAAACTGATCCCGGCTCCAGAACTTGATCGCGCTCAGTCCCAGGGGTATACCGTCAGTGGTCACCGCCAGGCTGGAGTGCATCAGCAGGCCGCAGACAATAGTGTGCTGCGGCGTTCCATCTCTCTTCCTTCTCACCGGATTCTTGTGAAGAATGCCGATCGCTGCCATATCATCGCGGTGGTAATTGAACTCGGTCGTGTCATGCAGCATGAGAATCGGACCACCGCTGCTCCGAAGGCGATCTCGCGTAGCCTGAAAGTGTCCCTTCAGAATCCCTGCCTCGCTGACCTGCCCATTGGAAAGAAAACGATAGGCAGCCTTCGTGTTGCCCAATCTTGGCATGCCCATGGAATGCTCTCTCCTATTCCTCCCGAGAGCTGCTCTAACAGCTTCCGAAATCTCTTGTTCAACCGCACATCACTAAATTCGCATCCAGCTAACTCCTCGTCAATCCATTCGTTGCGGAGACACTTCCGCTGCTTTCGCATAGCGGAGCTTCGCCCACTCCTGCTTCATCCTGTAAGTACCAGGCTTGAGGCCGAATCTATCTCCGCAACAGTTGCAAACTTCCATCCCGAATTGTGGGTAATTGAAAGCAAGAACCGGACGCTTACTTTGCATCTCAAGCCACTCACACTGAGACTCCGGGAAACCGGTATCGTGTCGACGCATTACCCCCCTGTCAAGGAAAAGCCTTACCTAAAATCGCCCGGCGCGGGAACCTGCAGCATCACGGGCGCGTTGGACTTGGTTGGATCGGCAACAGTTTGGAGTCCGGCCACTGGGTGGGAATGGCTTCCACGATCGCATTGGGCCACCGTGTAGGAATCGGCTCCACTTTTGCATTCGGCAGTTGAGGATTGGGATGGTCGTTCTGGGTCATCAGAGTCTTCCAGCCGATGCCCGACAATGGTTGCTGAGGGTTGATTTTCCAATCACGTTGCCGTTTGTTCCAGTCCGGCGAGACTCCTGAATCGGATTGGATCGGCGTGTTTGGCGTTGAGAGCCAGTTTGGTGGGAGTTGGTTGAAATCGGCCCACGGTTGAATGACGGGTGGTCCCTGCGGCTTTTCAGAGTTCGCCGGAACTGGTTGGGTTGACTGGCAGATTGCCATTGGGCCTGCACACATAAACAAAGCGAGGATCGCCAGTCGCATCGCATCACCCTCCACTTCAGGTAAGCGCCACTACGCAGAAGATTAGCAGACCTCGGAGCGATTTGCTCAGGCTTTTCTAATTCCGGAATGGGTCGGTCGCTAATTCCGGAATGGGTCCGCGATGAGCCGTCACAGAAACGACAAAGCGCTCGTCGTTTGAAGGGTGCGGGAAATAGGTATCATGTCGAGCCATTACCCTGTCCGTCCAGAACAAGTGACTGACCCGAATGAGTGAACAATCTCGACGCTGAATGGGTATCATGTCGCCGCAATTCCAAACGCCGCTTGTAGCATAAGAGAAGAAAGTAAGTGAGGACGAAGGTGTCTAGATGATCCAGTTTAAGGTGAATGGGGTTGAGCACTCATTTGACGGCGATCGCCGAAATGCCTCTGCTTTGGTACCTGCGCGACATCCTGGGCCTGACAGGAACAAAGTTCGGTTGCGGGGCGGCACTTTGCGGGTGCTGTACCGTGCACCTGAATGGAGAGGCGATCCGGTCGTGCGTGGTTCCCGTCCGCGCGCGTTGCCGGCGCGGAAATCACAACGATAGAAGGCATCGCCGGAAAGGGTTTGCATCCAGTGCAGAAAGCCTGGATGGAGCTCAATGTGCCGCAATGCGGCTACTGCCAGGCTGGGCAGATCATGCAGGCGATAGCCCTGTTGAAGAGCAAACCGAAACCCAGCGATCAGGATATCGATGAGGCGATGTCCGGTAACATTTGTCGTTGTGGCACCTATCAGCGAATTCGCGCCGCCATTAAAGCCGCGGCGACGCTGGAGGAAGTGTTGTGAGCCGCATCCAGAATGTCAGCCGGAGAGGATTCCTGAAGGGCGTACTTTCAGGGGGAGCTTTTGTTCTCGGTGCTTATGTTATCCCCGAGCGTCGTGTGGGCAGCCTCGGAGACAGAAACTCCCGCCGATCACGCGGTTTTTCATCCGAACGTATTTCTTGGTATTGAGACGGATGGGACGGTTTACATCATTGCGCACCGTTCTGAAATGGGAAACGGGAGCCGCACCGCTCTGCCTCGTGTCTTGGCGGACGAATTGGATGCTGACTGGAATCGCGTGAAGATCGTTCAGGCTGTCGGAGACCCACGGTATGGGTCCCAGGATACAGATGCCTCGCATTCCATTCGCGAGTTCTTTGACATAATGCGCGAGGCCGGGGCCACGGCGCGCCTCATGCTGGTCCGGGCTGCTGCTGGCCAATGGTCTGTTCCGGTATCGGAATGCGAAACCGGCCTGCACGTGGTTGTGCACGTGCCGACGGGTCGCAAATGGGCATATGGGGAACTCGCGCTCGCCGCCTCCAAGACTGCCTGTCCCGAAGAAAGAAGACTTGCAACTTCAAGCCTCGAACGGCGTGGCGCTATATTGGCAAGGACGCAAGTCTCTACGATCTCGAGGACATCTGCACGGGGAAAGCCGTCTATGGTATGGACGCACGCCTCGATGGCATGGTTTACGCATCGGTTGAGCATCCGCCGGTCCTCGGAGGGAAAGTCAAGTCCTACCAGGATGACGAGGCCTTGCGTGTGCCGGGTGTGCGGCAAACTGTTCTCATCGAACCCTTCACGCCTCCGCATGGCTATGCAGCCGCTCGGTGGCGTGGCGGTGATTGCCGACAACACCTGGGCGGCATTTCAAGGCCGCAAGAAACTGAATGTGGTCTGGGATCAGGGGCCGAATGCTGCCTATAACTCCGATCAGTTCAGGAAGGAACTGCAGGAGACGGCGCGTCACCCGGGCAAGGTCATGCGCAATCAAGGTGACGTCGATGCGGAGTTCGCCAAGGGTGGGAAAACAATTGAAGCCGAGTATTACGTTCCGCACCTCGCACACGCCACCATGGAACCGCCGGTCGCGCTGGCAGAGTTCCGAGACGGCAAAGTAACGGCCTGGGTGCCCACGCAAAATCCCCAGGGCGTGCAAGAGGTCATTGCCCGGGCAGTTGGTATTCGCAAGGAGGATGTGACATGCCATGTCACTCTGCTGGGTGGAGGATTCGGGCGCAAGTCGTTTTCTGACTTTGCAGTCGAAGCTGCTGTCCTGTCGAAGAAACTGGGAAAGCCCGTCAAGGTGGTGTGGAGCCGGGAGGATGATATCAAGTTTGATTACTATCTCCCCGTTGCGGCCATGTACCTTAAGGCGGCGCTTGATTCCGGTGGCAAACCGACCGCCTGGCTGCAACGCTCCGTCTTTCCTCCGATCAATTCTACGTTTGACAGCGCGGCGCGCTATGGCGGCTGGGAGCTTAAGGGGAATTGGATTGAGGTGCCATTTGATGTCCAAAACATTCGGGTCGAGAATGGCCCCGCGCAAGCTCACGTTCGTCTCGGCTGGTTGCGGTCGGTGGCGAGCGCCTACCATACCTTTGCCGTCCAATCCTTTGTGGATGAATTGGCACACAACGCCGGCCGGGATTCTCTGGAGTACCTCTTGGAGCTGTTCGGACCTCCTCGCGTCCTCAATCTCAACATCCCCAACTACCCATCGGAACCCGGTTATCCTCTGGATATAGGACGTCTACGCAGGGTTACAGAAATGGCGGCGGAAAAAGCGGGATGGGGCAAACGTAAGCTAGGCAAGGGGAGCGGGCTCGGTATTGCTGCCCAACGCTATTCCTACACATACGTCGCATCGGTTGTGGAAGTTGAAGTTACCGAGAAAGGCGACATTCGGATTCCTCGCATTGATACCGTCGTGGACGCCGGCACGGCGGTCAACCCTGCCAACATAAGGGCACAATTCGAGGGTGCTGCTGTGTTTGGAACCAGCATCGCCCGGGGTTGTGAGATTACCGCAACCAACGGTGTCATCGACCAGTCGAACTTCCACGACTATCCGGTAGCTCGCATCGACGAAGCGCCCTATCAGACTAACGTTTACGTGGTTGAAAGCAGTGCTCCCCCGGCATCAGCGGGGGAAGCCGGTGTGTCGGTCATTCCGCCTGCGCTCTGCAATGCCATCTTTGCTGCTACAGGCAAAAGGATCAGGGAGCTGCCGCTTTCGAAAAACCGGCTTGTCTGAGGATGGATTTTCAAGCCTGCACGCGCTCCTTGCCGGGGTTGACACAAGATAGAGGCCGCGCTGCTGAAATGCGGGGAATGTAGCCACGACCAGCCGCGATCTACCATCGCTCGCCCGTTTCGGCGCCAGGCCGCGCGCGGATGGACGAGTGGTTCGGCCAAGGACAAATCATCGATTAAGCACCAAAGGAAAATGTCTCGTGGTTCTCGCTCTTATCGGCTTTCTTCTTGGGTCCGCGTTTTGCGGCGCCAGACGGCGTTTGGTCTCTTTTTCCAGCAAGCTGGGAAATTCCTGTGAGCCCAGCGGGCGGCCGCTATAGGTGCTACGTCGAATGGCTGGCAATTGGGACTCGGTCACACCTTCATCCAGATAAGCGCGCCATCGACAGAGGACCATTGACCACGCCACAAGTGCATTGCCAGCGATGCTCCTGCCGAGTCCGCACCGCAATGAGCAGCCGCACTCGACCAGTTCCAGCACTCCGCTCTAGCCACCAGTGTCACTTTACCGTTTGCTACACCGAGGTCATCATGCTGGCAAGCGCTGATGCTTTCCCGGTGGGTGGCGGCAGACGCACGGGCTAAGCGCACCGGTGCAACGCCAAGCAGGGTCGTCGTTGCAAGACGGCCCTGACGTTTGGAGCTTAATCCCACAGTAGTACGGTTTTTGGGCGACGTCGAGAGGCTAAGAAGATTTCTTTGGTAACCATGCTTGCGCGCTTTTTCTTCATCGCCGCGCAAGGACGTGATTGCAAATCGATCATAGGCGCCAAGCTCTCACGTAGATACTTCAGTGACGGACGGAACCTCTTGTCCCGGGTATGCTCTGTCCCAGGAATGCTCAGACTACTGCGTCGCAGCCACTAATGAGATGCGCGGAACGCTGATTTGCTTCTCGCGCTTGCGAGTTTGGGCAATGTCGTAAGAAGACTGCATACGCATCAGCGTATCCATCTTGACCCCGAAGGCCTTCTCGATGCGGAGCGCCATTTCCCCGGAGAGATCGGCCTTGCCATTGAGCAAACTGGACAACGTAGGCCGCGAGACGCGCAAGGCTTTTGCAGCCGCGGTAACCGTCAACCCTGCGGGTTCGACGATCTCCGTCCGAATAAAATCTCCAGGATGGGGCGGGTTTTTCATGGGCATGATGGTTTCTCCTTTGGCCTAGTGGTAGTCCTCTAAGTTCGCGTCGTAAATCTCGTGCTCGCCCGTGTCGATACGAAACGTCAATCTCCTATTGGCTGTTACGCTGAGACTCCATGTGCCTTTGCGATCGCCCGTCAAGGTATGCACTTTCCAGGAGGGCAACACCCGCAACTCTTCCGGGTCCTCCATATCGTCCAGAAAGGCAAGCATCTTGCGGAGTTTGTCTACGGCATCAGGCGGAACGCCTTTTGCGACGTCTTCCTCATAGAGCTTCTTCAAACCCTTATGAACGAAGTTTCGTATTCTCACCTTAATCAAGTGTAGCCCGTAGCCTAACACTTGTCAACGAAAGGGTTGCGCTTACAAACGATGGCTTGAAGGGATCTGTTCGGTTACGGATTCTGTTGCGGCTTTTGCATCTCAAGCCACTCACACTGAGACTCTGGGAAACAGGTATCGTGTCGACGCATTACCCCCCTGTCAAGGACAAGCCTTACCTAAAATCGCCCGACGCGGGAGCCTGCAGCATCACGGGCGCGTTGGACTTGGTTGGATCGGCAACAGTTTGGAGTCCGGCCACTGGGTGGGAATGGCTTCCACGATCGCATTGGGCCACCGTGTAGGAATCGGCTCCACTTTTGCATTCGGCAGTTGAGGATTGGGATGGTCGTTCTGGGCCATCAGAGCCTTCCCGCCGATGCCCGACAATGGTTGCTGAGGGTTGATTTTCCAATCACGTTGCCGATTGTTCCAGGCCGGCGGGACTTCTGGATCGGATTGGATCGGCGTGTTTGGCGTTGAGAGCCAGTTTGGTGGAAGTTTGTTGAAATCGGCCCACGGTTGAGTTACGGGTTGTCCCTGCGGCATTTCAGAGTTCGCCGGAGCTGGTGGGGTTGACTGGCAGATTGCCATTGGGCCTGCACACATAAACAAAGCGAGGATCGCCAGTCGCATCGCATCACCCTCCACTTCAGGTAAGCGCCACTACGCAGAAGATTAGCAGACCTCGGAGCGATTTGCTCAGGCTTTTCTGAACCGTGCAGACTTCGGCATGGATCGAACAAAGCGCTGCTCGAGTAGTCCCGCCTGTCCGGCCGCCGGGAATTACGACGATAATAGGCATACGGTCCGTGAATCCCCTCGTTATCTCTACTGCCAGGATTTCAAAATCCGCCGAAGACTCCGCAACCCTCAACCCTAAAAAAATAATCTGGAATTACCCAGTCGTTAGTTGTCAGGGTAAGGACGCTCGAACTTGTCGTGCTGGTTGGGCTGATCGCCGCGGTCACACCTTGAGGCAGTGTCCCGGCGAGAGAAAGGTTTACGGTCCCTGTAAAAGTATTCAGCTCTGATTTTCAGCCATGATCGCTTTTCGGCCATAATAGCTGATCAGATAGAACGCAACTCCGAAAGAGATAATGTCCTTGAAGAGAAACAGGCCGAGATTGTTCATGTAATGGATGCCGTGAACCACGACGGTGTCATCCGGAGTCGTGATCAACATGGTGCTTGTGGTGAAGAACATGCCGACTAGAATGATCCCGCCCAGAATGCCTGCTTTAGGTTTAAAGTAGCCAATGATCAGTAGGATTGCTGCTGTCCATTCAGTGGCCCCGATCATATCCGACCCAATATATGGTCCAAAGACCTTGAATTGCCAACTGGTAAGTGGACTGTTAGTGACGAGCGGGATGATGCCCTCTGCCCCGGGTGCTGTCATTTTGAACTTGCCTGCCCACAGCAACATCACGATCATTCCAATGCTGCAAACAAGGAAAGGGATATTTCGATCTGCAACAAACGCTGCAATCTTCGTTAGAACACTCTTCGCCTGCAGTTGGTTACCTGTGTTCGCTTGAGATCCGCGCACACCATCACCCGACGCCTCAGCGGATGTGGTTTCAGTCATAAAAGGACTCCTTCATGTGATGATCCATCGTTGTCAAATATTGAAGGCCGATTTGAAACACCGTCAACACCCTTGGCGGTGACGATCCGACGAGAGTAGCCGACTCAAAATTATAATGCTGAACTTCGCCATCCCTTCGGCGGGTGGCCCTTTCCCGAAAATGAGCATCTTGAGCTCGAATGCAGGGGGACATTGACGTCATTGGAGAACCGAACCGGACGGGAATGCCCCTCAGGGCATTTTTTTCTCAACGCATAAGAGAATTCAGAGGATAGAAAAACCGTGCCTCAGCGGCTTCTATGAGACGGCTGTGGAAATCAAGGGAATTCCCCTTTTGTTTTTTATTATTAGGTTTTTTTGTTTTTGCTGCTGTTGGGACGACAAGGATCTTGAGAAGGATTCATCTCGGACTTCTATACGCACTCGAAGAGAGTCGCCAAGGACTCGGTGCTTGATGGTGTCCGATGAAGATGAATTGGGGCTGCTATCTAAAGCGCGGCCTTTGATGGCCAAGCCGCTGAGCGCAGTCACCCAAACTCGAGATGGATTCGTCGACAGCAAAATTTATTCTGTTCCTTGTGCACTGGTTAGGGTGAGGGTTTAGACGGCCTTAGCTAACTGGGTCGCCGACTGAGGAAACGGTTCAAACTTCCTGCGGTTGCGCCACATGCTAAGCAGGAGCACGGACAGCTTGCGGGCGACGGCAACGATGGCACGCTTCTTGCCTCGCTTGCCGCCGCTGGCGGCAAGCTTAAGGCCCCAGCTGCGCAGCTCCGAGTCTGGGCCAAAACGGCCCAGAATGTACTGTGCCGACTGCACCAGCAAACTGCGCAGGTAGCTGTTGCCCGTCTTGGTAATCCCGCATTGCGGGTCGCAGGCGCCAGATTGTTGCTGGCTGGGTCTGAGGCCGAGGTAGGCCCCAGCCTGGCGGTTGGTTTCCAACGCTTCCGGATTGCCCAGCGTCAACACATAGCAGGCCGCCACCACCGGACCTACCCCGGGGGCGGTACGCAAAAGCGTGATCTCCGGATATTTCTCAGCCAGGCCCGCAATCTGCTTGTCCATCCCATCCAGGGCACGGTTCAGCTGCGCAATCTGTTTCAGCAGAGGTTCACAGGC
Organism: uncultured Acidobacteriaceae bacterium; assembly: GCA_963790935.1. Lineage (GTDB taxonomy): Bacteria > Acidobacteriota > Terriglobia > Terriglobales > Acidobacteriaceae > PALSA-350. The sequence goes on from CAWBRJ010000003.1 coordinate 57,032, forward strand.
CGCTTTCAGCGCCGGCGGCACCGCCGCCGGCGCCTTCTCCGGGAACGCCTCGGGGCTGCAAGCGGGCAGTCGTTCGCCGCCGCTCTTGACCAGCCCGCGCGCGGAATTGATCAGCATCGTCCGGGCGCGCACCAGCACGCTGCGGGTATGGATCAGGTTCAGGTCCTGCTGGCGCTCTGGGCTGCGGTGCTCGATCGGATGCAGCAGCTTGGGATCGAAGGCCGCCATCCGTGCTAACTGCTCGGCATCGTTGCGGTCGTTCTTGCTTTCGCTCTTGGTCAGGGTAGGGATCTTGCGCGGGTTGGCTACGATCACCTGGTGTCCATAGCCTTTCAACAACCGGCTTACCCAGGGAGAATGGGTGCCCGCTTCCAGCGCAACCCGCATCCCCGGCTCGCTGCCGAAATGCTTCGTGATCGCCGCTGCTGTGGTCTGTATCCGACCCTCTTCCATCGCTTCTCCCGTGCTGCTCAACATGCAGTAATGGCTGTGCCGGTCGCCCAGATCCAACCCCACTACTGACAACGGTTGACTCTGCACCGCTGTCACACAACGCTGCTTCTTGCTAATCTTCTTAATGGCTGGTCTCCTTTGCACCCTTGAGTGCGTATCGAAAGCTTAGCTTCCGGTGAGGCCAGCCGTCTCTAAAGCCGGGTATGGCGGTGTCATTTACGGCACGGCTGAAGCCGTGCCCTTCCTCCAGGACCGAGTCTTGAGGCAGACTCGAAAGCCCCGAAATTATTTACCGAGCATCAGGAACCCCTCAGGAGAACCCACAAACTACTCATCCAGCATGGTCTGCACGCGCCTGGTTGAAAAATTTCGGCTAAGGGATTGAAGGGACCAGCAGACGGAACTAACCCTAATGAAACAGCGGTTGAGCCACTCGCTATCGCCAGGTACATTGAGACCACTTCCTCGCCAGGCCGGGAAGAAGTTGCGTTCTTGACGTATCATGAAATGTCATGATAAAAATGCCCTGATAAGGGGTTTATTCCTGTGCCAACCCGCAAGAAATTCGCGACCCAGGTCAATCCCGAAATCCTATCGGCTTTGCGTCGCCTTGCCGACAAGGAGGGCCGCCAAGTGCAAGTGCTCGTGGAAGAGGCTCTCGCGGACCTGATCGAGAAGCGCAAAAGGGGCTCACCGCGCACCCACGTCATGGCGGCTTACCTCGCCAGCCACGACAAATACGCACCCCTGTACAAAAAACTCGCTGAATGACGGACTACCTCACCATGGCCGAAGTTCTGGCCATCCACGCCGACCAGATCGAGCGTTATGGTGGCAGTCACGGCATCCGCGACGCCGGCCTGCTCGAATCCGCCCTCTTCCGGCCGCAGACCGGCTACTACGCCGATCTTATCGAGGAAGCCGGGGCCCTTTGGGAGAGCATCTCCCAAAACCATCCCTTCACCGACGGAAACAAGCGCACGGCCTTTGCCGCCACTTATACGTTTCTCGCGGTCAACGGCGCACGGCTTACGGCCGACGCCCAGCAGACGCAGGATTTTTTGCTTGCGCTCTACGAAAAAGGCCAGTTCACCTTCGATAAGCTCGTGCCATGGCTACGCAAACACGTCGTCTTCGACAAGTAGCCACGCGGCAGGCCAGTTTCCCCGGCTCAGCTTGATCATTTTGCCACCGTCGTAGTGCTCGAACCGATTATCTCACTCGTTTCGGCCCACGGCTGTTGAGCAGCTCTCCGCATTTGCTGAATCGCTTGATTGCACCTGATCCAGCGGCCTTTTGTCTGTGACCGCCGTCACAAAAGTGCCAACCTGGCAGCTGTTCCTGCACAAATTTTGATCGATCCTGGGACAACTCAGGGGAAAGGCTGATCCGCCGCCCGGCGCGCCTATCGATCGATAAATTGGCGCAAACCAGTTCTTTCCCTCCTAGTAATGGACATATACTGAAAACTACGTGACCGACGCAAAATGGCGTTTCATCCCCCCACTCGCCGCGCACACGAATGCTTGACTTGCGAACTTCGTGCGTCCCGAACTTTTTGCAATCTGCACCAGGATGCTCTGCTAAAGTTCGCCGGAATTGGGGAGCAACTACTCCTCGAGCAAGGAGTGACCATCTACCGGGAAGGCACAGCTTCCAGTGGAGTCTATGTCATCTGCACGGGACAGGTTAAGCTCTCCTGCACCTCCAAGGCGGGACGAACTCTGATCCTCAAAATCGCTGATCCGGGAGAAGTGTTAGGTCTGGGATCTGTACTGTCGGGATCCAGACACCTGTTGACTGCCGAAACCATTCAGCCTTCGGAACTGAAGAGCATACGGCGTGAAGAATTCCTTCCTTTTCTGGAAGAACAGGCAGAAGCAGGTTTTCATGCAGCCAAGGCTCTATCCGAAGAGTATAAGACCGCGTTCTTCGACGCGCGGCGGCTGGCGCTGTCCGGCTCCGCGGCAGCGCGCACGGCCACCGTTCTTCTTGATTGGGGAAGAGCCTCCTCCAGTGGCAAATCTGAGATGCGGATCACCATGACGCTTACCCACGAAGAATTGTCCCATCTCGTTGGCGGCTCTCGCGAAACCGTCACACGGGTGCTGGGACGATTCAAGCGTGACAAATTGATCGAGATCGATGGTTCGTCCATCGTGATCCTTGCTCCCGAGAGGCTTGAAAGACTGGCCGTCTAGTCTGGCGGCCCTTCGTTCTCTTCGCCACGACAGGGGCCTTGATTACAGGTTTGTGACTGTAGTCACAGCTTTTATATTCATGAACCACGTAGAGTCGGCCAGAGAGGGACCTTATGATCAATTGCTGTGCGAACCCGTCGTGCAGGATCGAATTCAGATTCCTGAATGGAGGAGACCTCTACGCCCTGGAACGGGAATTCGAAAACACTCAATTCTTTTGGGTATGTCCGGCGTGTTCCCGATATCTGGTGTTGGAGCTTGACTTGGATGGGAGCGTATCGGCCGAGATCCGCTCCAGAACAAATCGCGCTCCACACCCGCCGCGTCCCACAAGCTATCTAAAACTGGTTTACAGGCAGGCTCCATCGACCGGACGAAGTGAAGGTGAGGCGCTCTTCGAGATGGACAAATCAGATCCTCGTTCCTGCTCGACCACGATCCACGCCAAGCGGCATGAAAACACTTGGCCGTTCGCTACGCTGCCGGGTTCTGTCGAGTAAGAAAATATCGCTGTCACTGTCTCCAGTTTTGCCAAGAGCCGTCGAAGACGGTTGCTCGCAGCCGAGTCCGCAAACACCAGCTGGCCCGTTTTTACGATCAGAAATGGCTGCAAGGTGCGTCAATATTGTGATCCAGATCACTTACAAGACGGATACCCCTTATCCATAATAAAAGCGGGCCTTGTTGTAAGTCTGCTGGGCCGTCGAAACGCGTTTCTCTCCCTCGCCTCCGATGGGATCCACTTTCGCGGGCGCTTCCTGAGAAATCACCAAAAGGAGAATCTATGTCCACTGCTGTTGCAAGCAAACCTAACCTGTCCAACAAAACGGCAATCCAGTTTCCCCAAACCATCAACTTCCTTGACGAATTGGAAGCATTGAACCGCGAAACCGCCAAGCGCGCCTTTGCGCTCTTTCAGCAGCGTGGTCACATGAATGGCTGGGATTTGGATGATTGGCTCCGCGCCGAGTCGGAAATTCTCCGGCCCGTGCCAATTGAAATGAGCGAATCAGATGACAGCATTACCATCCGCGCCGAAGTGCCGGGGTTCGATGCCAAGAATCTCAGTATTCAGGCGGATGGCAACTCGGTGTACATTCGCGGGAGGAGTGAGCGCAAGAAAGAAGAGACAAAGGGTGAAGTCAAATATAGCGAATTGTCCGCCACCGAGCTGTGCCGTCGTATTGCCTTGCCGAGCTCCATCAATCCGGAGAAAATTACGGCGCGGTTAACAAGTGGAGTCTTGGAGCTCACCCTACCAAAGGCCGCGCCACCGAAAACAGTCGAAGTGAAAGCGGCTTGATTTTCCAGGTTGGCCGGCTCGAGCAGGGCGGAGCGTCGCTCGAGCCGGCGCCCTCTGAGGTCTCAACCTATCGAAGCGCTGTAAGGCGTTGTCACCAAACCCGTAAGATGTCCCAAAGGGGCAATGCTCGCGAACAGGGAACCCTATAGACTATCTCCGGATAGCGGGAAAAACCTGTGTGCACCTCTTCTTCTGCAACAAGCCCGAAACTAGAGCTATACTTCTCCGACTCAACTGTGACGTCAACAGACTTACTGAGTCTAAATCCTGCATTAGAAAAGGAAGCGTGCCCATGTTCGAACGGCTTGGAACATTCTGCCTTCTCGTTGGATGTTTTTCGCTCTCCGCCGTCGCGGCAATCGCCCAAGAGGTGGTTCATGCCCTGACCGGCACCGTCACTTCGATGGATCCGGGAAAGACCATTGAGGTTGACACCGACGATGGCGCCGACATCGATTTTAAGGATTTGACGAAATCGAACATTCCCCTCGAATTCGATAAGGTTCTCAGGGCACAGGCAACCTCAGCCGACCGCTTCAACACCAAGGGTACTCACGTGATCGTCTACTATTTCGGCGAGGGTGACCTTAGGACTGCGGTTGCTTTGCAGGGCCTCGCCCCGGGGCCGCTCAAAAGGACGATTGGAACAGTTGCCAAATTCGACAAACATCAGCATCTTTTGACGGTCGAGAGCGCTCCAGGGGCCGTTCAGTCGTTTCACATCGAACCGACGACCGTCGTTGAGACATCTGTAGGCGCTGTTGAAGGGCGTAAGTTCGATCCCCAGAAAGGTGATCAAGTGCGAGTAACCGCTGCTCCGGCTCAGGGGACAGCGACCGCTCTGTTTATCTACGGAAAATGAGCTTTTCGAGTGGATTCGTGCACATGAGACACCTGACGTTTTCATTGGTCTTCCGTCCAGTAAGGCGCGGAGCCATAATGTTGATGGAGGTGCAATTCGTATTCCCGGCTAATGGGTGAATCGGGATTCCAATTGGGGCTTTTTTCGATAACAGCACGGGTCATGTTTGTATGAATTTTCCTTTCCGCCCAATCGACGCTCTTGATCCATTGCGGTCTCAGCAAGACCTTTTTGGCGGGCCACCAATTCCTGGTGTCAACGATTGCGTAGCGAATTTCCCAGGTCTCGTCATCGAATAAGAAATCTTCAACATGCCCTATCTCGCCGTCTATCGCCTTCACATGGTAACCGGCGACTTCGTGCGTGCTCCGCAAATGAGTGTCAGGTGGCGGACCTTTCGTCTCAGTTTTGGATACATTTTGGGGAGCTTCCACGAGTGCCTGCGGATGCCGCCACGAGCCCCATACACCTGGGCCTTCCCAATAAAAAGGCAATTCGTAGTGTCCAAGGTTTTCCATTTCGTGCTGGCGGGAGACAGGCTTGTGGAGATCAATACCGGGACTGGCCTGCACTTGTTCCCGGGTCAGGTTGACATAAATGTGCAGCGGGCTCCAGGCGGGATGCCGTAAAGCCAGAGGAGAGATCAATACCTTACGTCCGGAGAAAATGATGCCAGTTCCAACGACGATGTAGCGTATAGCCCAGTGCTGGTCATCAAAATAGAAATCGCTGACTGACCCGATATCTGTGTCGATCGCTCCGATCGTGTACTCGCTTAGATCTTTTGTCCTTCGCAGACGCATCGGTTTATTGTTAGCCGCCGAATATTCGACGACAATTCAGACGAGGTCATTTTACTCTTCGCGGAATTCACCGAAAGACGCGCAACAGTGAAACGGCTTAGCAGCGGGTCTTCCCGAGGACGCGCCTTCCCTTTCTTTGCCAATCTGTTTGTCCAAACGGTGGTACAAAGTTAGAGTGAAAACCGCAGATAGGCCGCGCCTCCTCGTAGACTCAATCGTTCTCGGAGTCATCGGTGGCCTAAGCGCGCAATTGTTTACCTGGACACTACGGCTCTTTGCAAAGATTTTCTTGTTTTGGCTTGCCGGCTACCACCCGCCGGGAATCCCGGGGGAAGGTGGAGTTCTTCGTGAAGTGATTGGACCTCATGGGTTGTGGCTGATACCTGTCTCCACAACTTTAGGCGGACTATTGTCGGGTGCTCTCGTTTACGGCCTGGCGCCCGAAGCAGAAGGCCATGGTACGGACACCGTCGTAAAAGCGCTTCACTGGACAGGCGGGGCCATCAGAGGGCGCGTGGCCCCGGTGAAGATGCTTGCTTCGGCCATCACCATCGGCTCAGGAGGATCCGCTGGACGCGAAGGGCCCACTGCACTGATTGCGGCGGGCTTTGGCTCAGCCTATGCAAAGCTGCTTCACCGGTCAGAACACGAGAGACGTCTGGTGGTTTTGATGGGAATGGCCGCCGGGCTTTCCGCGATCTTTCGCTCCCCCATCGGGACCGCCATTTTCGCCGTCGAGGTTCTTTACGGCGGGATGGATTTCGAGGCCGGAGCTCTCATCTACTGCATGCTCTCCGCCATCGTCGCTTATGCCATCAATGGATGGTTTGTAGGATGGCAGTCGCTGTTTCAGGTTCCAGCCCACTTTTCCGCGGCGGGCGTGGCAGATTATGGCTGGTACGCTGCTCTCGGGTTAGTCAGCGGCCTTCTCGCTACCATCCTGCCGGAAATCTTTTATCGTTTTCGAGATGCGTTCGCGGCTTTACCGATACCCGCCTGGACAAAGCCGGGCCTCGGCGGTCTGCTCGTAGGTTTGATGGCGCTTCGTCTGCCTCAGGTTCTCGGCGGCGGATACGGTTGGATTCAGGAAGCGATCGATGGACGGTTAGCTCTCGGACTGCTTCTGATTCTTGTCGTGGCAAAAATGCTGACGCTGTCCTTTTCCGTTTCCTCGGGAGGTTCGGGAGGCATATTCGCCCCCAGTCTGTTTGTCGGCGCAATGCTTGGCGGGGCCCTCGCAGCCGTCTCCCACCACCCGTCAGCGGGCTTCGTCATTGTTGGAATGGCGGCAGTTTTCGGGGGTGCGGCTCGGGTTCCCATCGCAACCTTGCTCATGGTCGCGGAGATGACAGGCGGTTATCAGCTTCTTGTTCCCGCAGGGCTGGCTGTCATGCTGAGCTTTGTGATTCAAATCAACCTGTCGTCATTCTTCAAATACAACAGCCTCTATGAGGCGCAGGTAGTGGCACGCTCTGATTCACCGGCGCATGTTGCCGAGCACATCCAGATCGCGCTACGGCTGCTGGAAAAGGGAAAGATCTCATTACCACCGCCAATCACCCATATTCATCTAGCCACCCTGCTGCAAAGCGGCGTCGCCTTGGATCTCCCGGATGGTTCACAGCTAGCGATTGGAGCGCTTCGACCGGAGAGTCCCTGGGTGGGAAGGGCGCTTCAATCTCGAGTTCTTAGTGGCGCAATCGCGGATTCAAAGGTGGTGGCGATCTTGCGCGGTAAGACGGTCATGCGTGCTCGGCCTGAAACAGTATTACAGCCCGGGGACCGGCTGTTACTCATCGCATCTCAGCAAGCGCAAGAGCAGCTATTGGAGCATCTGGCGCCCCCTTCTGTTTCGACCGCAGAGATGGACTCGAAGCGTGCTTCTTAGCGCTTTGCAAACCGCCGGTAAGGCCGAACGGCGGCCTGAACAGGCTCCGGAAAGGTCGGTTTCGAGCGAAATTCTAACCCTCGGCGGCTAAAGCGGTTCTGATTTTCGATTGGTTACGTACGGCCTAAAGCTCGCTGCGGCGAGGTAGCCGTACCCTTCAAGCCTGTAAAGCCAGACTTGCCAAGGTGCACGCCTGCGAACATTAGCAAGAAAACTATTGTCAGCAGCGGCGGTTAGTGGGACTCTTAGAGCGGCACGTCCCCTGCGCGCCCGCCTCTTGCTAACCGGCGGGTGGGAGGCGGTTTGCATCGCACTATTTCGGATACGACGGGCTCTGCGCCGAGACAGTCTCCCTGGATGGGAATTGTCAAGTTCCTTTTGTTAGCCACGTTGATCATCCTCCTTTTTCTGCTTGGCCAGGCCATGGTGAGCCACCGCTTCTTTCGAGGCGGCTGGGTCGACCAGCACGACGTCCTGAAACCGTAAAGTCGCATCACCTTTGTCCAAAACTGTCCGAACGCGGCGAACCTTTGAGTGGGTGACCCAGGTCTCGCTTTTGAGATATGGGTTTCTCTTTGAAAGTGGATCTTAGCGCCGGAACACCCAGGTCTCAAAAGCGAGACCCGGGCCCACTCAATGTCAACCGTTAGCTCGAACGTTCCCAGATATGAACGTAGGTTGGCTCCATCCAGCCGTGGCTCATGATGGCCAGCTTCCCCGGGCTCAGCTCGATCATTTTGGCACCGTCATGGTGTTCGAACCGGTTGTCGATCGGAAACCGGCTCCAGGTAATTCCGTGGGCATCCGCCTGCTTGTAAACCAGCAGACGGCTTTCACTGCGGTAGGGCTTGAACGGGTCGTGCTCGCCCACGATGACCTCCATCTTTCCATCTCCATCCAAATCTGCAACCGAGATGGAATGTGGCGAACGAACCTTGTCGATGATGTGCAGGTTAAATTTCCGGTCACGCGGACTGCCGGTATTCTCCAGCCACCCCACAGGAGAGAAGAACGCCTTGTGAACATCCCAGTCGACGTTTTCCACGGTGAAGAGAATGTCCGGGCGCCCATTGCCGTTGATGTCGGCAATCGCAATGCGGCAAATCGCTTTCAGGTTTGCAGACTGCAATAACTCAGGATCAATCAGCAGGTGTGAACGAAACTGCCCGTCCCCTAAATTCTCAAGCCAGTAGGGCCCAGCCACGATATCCAGCTTCCCGTCGCCATCAAAATCGTATGGAATCATCTGCTCGCCATAGTGAATATCGGCGATCACGCGTTTCGGCCACGGCTGTTTGGGGTCGTCCGGGACTTCGAACAGTTGCGGCGGATTCTTGCCGTCATGGTATCCGCAGACCATCGCCGCACGGCCGCCAGGCAACAACGGAGCAATCGTTACCCCATGCGGCCAGTCGCCGTCCCCGACGCCAATCACGTGCTCTTCCCAGAGGTCCCGGCTCAGATCGGTGGGCTTGAGCCACACCAGCTCGCTCGTGAGCGCGTTGTAGAAATCGTTCTTCCCCGGCTTGGCCTTGATCCCGATCAGTTCGTTCCGCCCGTCTTTGTCTACATCGTAGGCCGCGATGATCTGCCCTATCCCGGGAATCGTGTGCCGCTCCCAACCCGGGTTCTTATACCACCAAGCCCCACAGACGATGTCCATCTTGCCGTCTCCATCCACATCGGCGGCGTGGATATCGATTCCTGTATACGGTTTTTGCCGATCGACGAAGGTGTGTTTGTATTGCGAAAACACAGGAGTCGTCGCCCGCGGCCGGAACATCTGCACCCAGCCGGTGTATACACGATTCTGCTTGGTCATGATCTGCGCAGAATGGCCAAAGATGGCGGGCGTGCCCGAACCATCCAGATCGGTATAGACCGCCTCGTGCGTGCCCTCCCCGCGATACAGGATCTCGCTGTGCCAGGACTTGCCTTTCTCCAGCGGCGTGTACAGGATCAGCCGGGCGTTCCAGTTGTAAGGCGCTTCCCAGCCACCCTGATTCATCTCGCACGCCAGAACCTGCACTTGTTTCGTCTTGGCGTCGTGCCAGGCTCGCAGCGTATGGCAGAAGTTCAGCGGAGCCTCAATCGGATGTGGAATCCATGGGGTTTCAGGAGCCCTCTTTCAGCCGGTTCTCAAACCATGCCAGCCGGCCATCGGGATATTCATCCTCAACCAGAATCACGTCCGGACGGCCGTCTCCGTTCACGTCGATGACCGCCGCGCGGCAATATTCCCGATAATCCGGAGCTAGCGAGTGAGTCTTCCACAGCTCACCGGAAAAAGCTCCCCCAGGCGGCGCGGAAAACCAATAAGGTCCGGAAACGATTTCGTCTTTGCCATCGCCGTCGAAATCACCGGTCGCCGTACCCTCCGCAGAAAGACCGGACTGCACGGTTTGCTTCTTCCATGGTTGGGTCGGCGTCTCGAGGCACCTTGTAGGTGAACAGTCCCGGCGTATCGCAGTACATCGCGTTGGCTACCAGTTCCCGCTCGCCATCGCCGTCCACGTCGCCAAAAACAACGTCATGGGGATGTCCCGCAGTTTCGCTGTCCAGGATGTGCTCGGTCCAGTCGCTCGTCGAGCGTGGCGCCAAACTTATACCAGCAGAGAGCCCACTTACCATTGATGTTCTTGCCTATGATGATTTCTTTGTGCCCGTCGCGGTCGACATCTTCAAGCGCAATGCCTACGTTGAAGCGGCCGCGACTCACGAGGCCTCTTTCTGAAGTAGAAGGGCGATACCAGAGCAGTGCGCCGTCGCTGGCGATAATCACTTCCGTCTTGCCGTCGCCGTCGATATCGGCGGCTGCCGTGGCTCCGGTTTCGGTGGCATGCGCAGGAGCGGCATCGAGAACAACGTATTCCCATGAATCACTGCCACCGCTTGGCGGAAGGTCCGGGACAGGCGATTTCTGCAAAGCTGGTTGGTTCGCCGCCATACTGGTTCCGTGGATTCCCGCTGCGGTCACCGTGCCCGCCATCAGCTTGCCGAAGCTTCGTCTATCCATTGCACTATCTCAACACATCTGCCCAAAAAAAGGGGCCGCCTCTTCAGGAGGCGGCCCCTTCACGGCAAAATTGTTTACTGGAGGGTGAGAGTGAATGTGGTGGAAGCAGTGATGTTGGTGTTGCTGCTGTCCGCCGCGGTGACGGTAATGGTGTAGTTCCCAGTCGGAGCAGCACCACCCCCACCGCCGCCGCAACCGAGCCCGGCACCCACGCTCAGGAACACGAGCATGATCAGGGCCACAGGCCATCTCTTTCGCCGGATACCGGGAATGAGCAGCAAGAGGATACAGCCTGCTGCTGTTCCTCCCGCGGCTGCAATACGGCGACCCGACAAACGGCTGCCCGCAGGACTCTTTTGAATATTTCCGTTCGCAGAGGTGGTGGTGATGGTGAGCGTCGTGGTGCCCGGTGCCACCTGAGGACAGAGCGACCGTTCCCGTCGCCGACCATTGGGGAAGGTAGCATCGACACTGACGCTACCCGTGGCAGAGACGTTCGCCGTGCCTGCATACCCGCCCGTGGAAGTGAGGGTGATGGTCGAGGTTCCAGTGTTTCCCGGCGACGCGGAGATGGTTACGTTGGTCGCCGTGGATGGTGATGCCTGGATTGGTAACGGTAACCGTCGCGCTTCCTGAGGAAGAAGAATAGTTTGCGTCACCGCCATAGGTTGCGACCACAGTATTGCTGCCCACGGCAAAGCCAAGCGCGGTGGTAGCGGATGCCACCGAGAGCGTAGCACTGCCCGCACCGCTTGCTCCCGGGGTGATGGCCGCGGTGCCGACGGTGGTGCTGCCAATCGAGAAGGTGACGTTGCCGGCCAGCGTGCCCGCCGTGGCCGATTGCACCGCAGCTGTAAGTTGGAGTGCGCCGTCGATCGCCACGGTGGTCGGATTCGCGGTCAGCGTAGTGCTGGTCTTTGCTATCCCGGAGGCGGTCACGTTCACCGTGGTCGACGCGCTGGAAACGAAAAAGCCGCCCGGGCTAGAGGGGTTCTGACCAGAGTACGCGGCTTGCACCGTATGCGCGCCGCCGGTGGCAAAGTTGGTGGTAACGGAGGCCACGCCCGCAGCCAAGGTAGTCGCGGGCTGCGCTGCCCCATCGATGGTGAAGGTCACCGTCCCGCCAGGCACTGTTGTCCCGGAAGCAGCTGCGACGGTTGCGGTCAGGGTGACGGCTACGCCTACCGCGGGAGCGGCCGGCGCAACCGCGAGCTTGGTCGTAGTGCCTATGGAAAAGGTGGCGGTAGCAAACGCTGTGGCCAGGTTATTGCCGTCGACCGACCCCAGTCCAGACGCCTGATCGTAGCCAGTCCCTGCCGCGTACCCGATTTCCAGGGTGCCCGATGTGGGGCAGTTGGGGGAACCGGTCTGACAGGGCACCTCATTGTTCCCGGTAGTGATGTCGTGAAAGGCCGAGGCGTAGGTGGTCGCATTGGCCGCCAACGAATAAAGAGCAGGGTTGATGTTACCCAGACCCAGCGTCGTGTTCATTTTCTGCTCGATGACTGCGAGCAGTCCGGCAAAACTGGGCGCGGCGAAGGAAGTGCCACCGGCTGCCGTAAGGCCGCCATCATCCGACTGCCCGGGATCGGATATGCGAAAGCTGGTTGCCTGGCAACTGGAAACAAAGGCGCCGCCACTGCCTACAGTCTGTATCTGGGTGCAATAGAGATAGGGATCGTGATATGGGGAAGCATTCAGTGAGACGTCAGGCACATCCCGCTTCCCATCGGCCGGAATACCGGGCACGCCAGTCTGCCACGAGGGCTTGTTCCACAGTTGACTCGCGCCCCCGCCGCCGGCGGAAAGACCACCCCCGACCGTGGGTTGTATGGCATATGTGGTGTCGTTCCATACCATCTCGGGGATATACGACTTTACTGAGGTCAGCACATCGTTGGAACCGTTTGCGCTCCAGTATTGCCCGGAACCCGTCTGCGGGTTTTGAGCCGTGCCGTCACCCGTGTATTCACTGCCGCCGAGATCGGTCACGTACACGCTGCTGCCGGGATAATCCACGGCCAAACCTTGGGTCGCTACCGTTTCCGGGGGGGTTGAATCGTCGCAGTCCGCGGCCCCGGTATCTCCCGCCGCTAACACGACCGTCTGGCCTTGACTGTTTGCCTGCGCCAGCCAGCTTTCGTAGGTGGTCAGATTTGCAGTTGGGATATTAGACTCACAACTACCGTAGCTTTGACTGATGATCGGGACGGTGATGCCATTGATCTGATTCTGGATGGCGTACTGCAGCGAAGTGAACACGTCAGCAGAATTGACCAGGATGATGGAGGCTGCGGTGGCGACCCCGCCGGACCATTCCAGGTCAAGATCAGTTTCCACAAGGTCGTCGGCGCTATTGGCCTCGTCGTCGGCGACAGTCTCTGGAGTAGAACCGGGGACTGTAACCACGGTTGGATTGTTGACCGGTAAGCCGGCGGCACCGCGAAAGTCGGTAATGTCGGCGAGAACGATATCAACCTGGCCCGTTACCGCGATGGTGAGTCCCTTGCCGGTGTCGCCCGCGGTATACAGGGGGTTCATATCATAAATGACCGCAAAATCCCCCGGCGCGATGAAATGGTCTCCGGTTATGCCGGAAGTGAAATGGGCATTCGTGGCGGAGGCTGATTTCCTGGCGAACTGCACTCTTGCTTTGGGGCGGAAGTCGTCCAGACCACGAACGCTGCTCACGGTGCCCGCCATGGCGGCAGGTATGGAGATATTGGTCGCGTTGGCAAAGTGCTTTTCGCCGTTCAGGCTGTAACTATGAATTTGTGTTTGGAAGGCCCTTTCCACGTTGGCAACAGTGCCACTGAACACAATTGCGTTGTTGCTTTGGGCGACCGAGTTGACCGTGAATCCCTCTTGCTGCAGCCAATCCGAGACCTTGGCCAGATCCGCCGAGCTCATGCCGAATTGCTGACCGAACTGGGCTGGAGTGAGCCACTGATGATAGTTCGGCGAGCCGGGAGTCTGTTGCGCCTGGAGCAGAGCCTGTAGGCTCGCTTCCTGGGCTGCCGTGCGGCGAAAATTAATCGTCATGCCCGCAAGGGTTTTGGAGTTGTCGACCAGTCCCTCATCCATCGCGGCCTTGGCCAGCGGATGCACGCTTCCCGCGATGGGCGCCATACTGGCTTGCTCGATGGGCTGGCTAATCCGGTCCTCAACAGCGGTCTGCGCCTGGATTCCCGATGAAAGGAGACTTGATCCAAGCAAGAGCAGAAAAGAAACACAGGGAATGTTGCAGAATCTTCGCAAAGGCTTTCTCCTAGGGGTCGGAGCTCCACCACCGGAGCTCCCGGGTCACAATCTTCAACGGCGCACTGTCGTTATCCGTTAGACGCGCCAAACAAAAAACGTTTGTTCACGCGAGGTAAATATCACAATGGGCTAGTGTCTCCCGCCCGCAAGTCGCTGTGCAAGTTACCAGACGAATGCTGCTCACAGAGACGCGAACCACCCACGCCGGGATTACAGCGGATAGAAGAAAATCCGCGCTTTCCGTTGATGCTCCGGACACCTTTCCGACTTATAAGTTGCGGTGTCACTGAGATATTCCGCCACTTGCCGGGCTGAGCGGCACCCAAAAGGTAAAGGTCGAACCCTGGCCGCGATGGCTTTCGACTTCGATTCCACCACTGTGGGCGCGGAGAATCGCCTTGGCAATCGCGAGGCCCATCCCCGTGCCATGCAACAGGCGCTGGCGGCTCCCGCGATAGAATTTGTCGAAGATGTAGGCCTGCTCCGCGTCATCAATTCCCTGCCCCTGATCCGTGATACTTACCAGCAGGCGGTCGGTTCCGAGTTGAGCGCGAATATGCACCGGTGAACCCGCTGGAGAATAGCGGGCAGCATTTTCCAATATATGGCGAAGTACTCGGCGGATCAGCTCCCGATCGAGCAGGATGGAGGGCATATCCGGCGGTAGGTCCACGGTGACCGGCCGTCCGCGCAGCAAGGGATGACAATCTTCGAGCGCGAGATCAATCACCTCCTGCAGGCGCTGCGGTTGCAAACGTACCTTGATGCCGTCGGTGTCGAGCTGAGCCATTTCGACCGCCTGCCCGATCAGGCGGTCGAGGCGCGCGCTTTCCTCATCCAGGATGGCAAACATTTCCCGCCGCTGACTCTCCTCGAGCGAGGGCTGCGACGACAGGCTGGTCGCGGCGGCCCTTATGGCGGTCAGCGGAGTGCGCAGTTCATGGGTCACCGAGTCGAGCAGTGCGCTGCGCAGACGTTCCCCCTCGCGAGCGGCTTCGATCCGGCTGAAACGATCGAGGGCGGAGGCTCGCTCCAGCGCAATCGCCAGCAGGCCTCCGATCGCCTCGTACAATCCTTCCGAATAGCCGGCTTTGGTCATGGCAATCGATCCACTCACCCGCATGCCCAGAACCAGGGGCACAATGCAAATTCCATCGCTGCGCGGCCGCAGTCCATCCGGCAGCCGGGCCGCCGCCCGCAGTTCCTCGATGGAGACAAAGGGATGGCGGGGATCGGACGAATAGGCGGTGTCGCTCTCGGTGAGGTAAAGGATCACTGCTTCAAAAGCAAAGATCGAAGCCACCACGCGTGGGGCGTGGCCGGCAACGTCGTGCACATTCTCTTCCATCAATAACTGGTTGCTGAATTCATAGAGCCGCTCCATTTCTTTGCGGCGTACTTCACTCAGTTCGGTCTGCCGCCGTTCATTTTCGGAGAGCTTGCTGATAAAAATCGCCGACGCCAGAAAGGCCAATAACGCAATCCAGTTTTGCGGGTCAGCAATGGTAAAGCTGCCAATGGGGGGAAGAAAAAAATAGTTGTACAACAGGGTGCAGAGGATGGAGAGGCAGACGGAAAAGATCAGCCCCCAGCCCAGGGCCGCCACCTGCACCATCACCAGGAAAGTGAGGGCAACGGTGGTCTGGTTTACATGGAGTATTCTGCGATAGACCAGGACCACGAGAAACGCGGCCGCGGTCATCGCCACGAAACGGATGAGCACCCGACCCCGGGAAAGAGGCATTAGAGCATGTTCACTTCCACGCTGCACAAGCAAGCGTTGTCAGGTGCGGCATTTCTTGATGAAATGCCGCGAACGGGATTTGTTTCCTCATAAATAGCAGAAGTGAACATGCTGATGGCGATCATATCGTAAAGGGTGGAGATGGCAGAACGAGTCCTGGTTGTCGATGACGAAGCACAGATCACGCGTGTCCTGCGCACTGCACTATCCGCCCAGGGATATGACGTGCGAGCGGCGAACGAGCCTGAAGAGGCGCTTCGTCTGTTTGAGGAGTGGAGCCCGGACCTGATTGTTACCGATCTGATGATGCCGGGCATGAGCGGTGTCGAGTTATGCCGGCGGGTACGCAGCAAGACGGCGACGCCGATTATTGTGCTCTCAGTGCGCGACCAGGAGCGATCGAAGGTCGAGGCGCTCGATGCCGGCGCCGACGACTACGTGACCAAGCCGTTCAGTATTCAGGAGTTGCTGGCTCGCGTTCGGGCTCACTTGCGCCGTGCCCCGGAGCGGCTGGTCGATGCACCCATTGAGATCGGTGACTTTGTCATCGATGCCGGGGCGCATACCGTGACCGTCGGCGGCAACAGCCTGCACCTGACACCTACCGAGTTCGATCTGCTGCTTTATATGGCGCGCAATGCCGGCAAAGCGCTTACGCATCGAGCGCTCCTGACGGCCGTTTGGGGCGGCCAGTCGGCACACCAGCCGGAGTATTTGCGGGTCTTTATTGGCCAGCTTGCGCCGCAAACTCGAAGCCGAAGCTCCCCGGCAGTACATTCAAACGGAGCCCTGGGTAGGCTATCGGTTCCTGCCTGAAGGGGTTCCGGAATAGAAAAACGGCTGATGCCTCAGCTGCTTAAAAAGTCTGCATGAGAACTCGGTCTTGGAAGGGCACGGCTTCAGCCGTGCCGTAATTGCTCGAGACTTTCCGGGCTACCTCACCGCAGCGAGCATTAGCCCCTGAGGGCATCTTTTTATCAGCGCGTAAGAGAATCGATAGGATAGAAAAAAACGTACCTCAGCGGCTAAAGCCGAGTATGGCAGCATCATTTACGGCACGGCTGAAGCCGTGCCCTTCCAAGTCCGGGTTCTCACGCAGACGCTTAAGCCCGTAGATCAAGGTCCTTCAGGTCGGAGGCTTTCGCTTCTGAGGGCGCCGCCTTTATTAATTCCTTATCTCTCGCTTACACCCCCTTTAGTAAGGTTTAGGTCCACTAGAGACTATGCAGGACCTCCTGATGATTGTGTATACAACGGTTTTCTTCGTAGTGGCGCTGCTCTACGTTCGCGCCTGCGAGAAGTTGAGATAGCGGCCGCCATGTCTCATACCACGATGATCGTGCTTTTCCTTACCATCGCGACGCTGATCTATCTGGTGATCACGCTGCTATATCCGGAGAAATTTTGAAATGACCGCGAACGGCTGGCTGCAGTTTGTTGCGTTCTTTGCCGTGCTGTTGCTCCTGATGCGGCCGCTCGGCCTTTACATCGCCCGCGTGCTTGAAGGAGAAAAGACTTTTCTCGACCCAGTGCTCCGGCCTATCGAACGGATCATCTATCGGGCATCGGGAATCCGCGCGGATCAGGAAATGAGCTGGCAGCAATACGCGGTCGCGATGCTGATTTTCAGCTTAGTGTCGCTGCTGCTGACCTACATCATCGAACGCGCACAAGGCGTGCTGCCCTGGAATCCGCAACATCTGGGTGGCGTAGCCCCGGCGACCGCATTCAACACCGCGGCGTCGTTTACCACCAACACCAACTGGCAGGTCTACACGCCAGAGACCACGATGAGCTACTTCACCCAGATGGCAGGTCTGGCGTATCACAACTTTCTCAGCGCTGCCATCGGCATTGCGGTCGCGGTTGCGCTGGTTCGCGGCATCGTGCGTAAGCAGTCTGCCACCATCGGTAACTTCTGGGTGGATACAACCCGCATCATTCTTTGGGTCCTGCTTCCTATCTGCCTGGTGATCGCCCCGGTGCTGATCGGCCAGGGGGTTATCCAGAATCTAAAACCCTATACAACCGTCAGCACTCTTCAGCATGCTACCCAGACGATCGCCCAGGGCCCGGTGGCCTCACAGGAGGTGATCAAGGAACTGGGAACCAACGGCGGCGGTTTTTTCAACGCCAATAGTGGGCATCCGTTTGAAAATCCCACGCCCTTCAGCAACTTCATCGAGATCGAATTGATCTTTCTCATCCCCGCTGCCCTGACCATCACCCTGGGCAAGATGACTGGCTCATCCGGTCACGGATGGGCAGTGTTCGCCGCCATGGCCATCCTGTTTTTTGCCGGATACCTGGTGTGTTACTGGGCGGAGTCACAGCCTCATCCGCTGCTGCACGGGGTGGACCAGAAGACCACGCTGGTGAACTCCGGCGGCAATATGGAAGGCAAGGAAGTACGTTTCGGCATCTCGCAGTCGGCGCTGTTCGCGACCGTCACCACCGACACCAGTTGCGGCGCAGTCAATTCCTCGCATGACTCTTTCATGCCGCTGGGCGGGATGGTGCCCCTGGTCGACATCATGCTGGGCGAAGTGGTCTTCGGCGGAGTGGGTTCCGGACTCTATGGGATGTTGATCTTCGTCGTCCTCTCGGTCTTTATCGCGGGCCTGATGGTGGGGCGGACGCCAGAGTATCTGGGCAAGAAAATCGAAAGCTACGACGTCAAGCTGGCGATGCTCTATGTGCTCATTTTTCCCCTGTTGATTCTGGTTTTGGCTGCCGTCTCGGTGCTTAATCCGACCGCTCTCTGCCGGTTTGAACAACAACGGACCGCACGGTTTTTCCGAGATTCTCTACGCTTATGTATCCACCGCCGGCAATAACGGTTCCGCATTCGGCGGGCTTACGACCAACACCAACTAGTACAACCTTACCCTCGCATTCAACATGCTGGCGGGCCGTTTTCTCATGATGGTTCCGATGCTGGCCCTGGCCGGAAACCTGGCGCAAAAGAAGAGCGTTCCTCCCTCGTCAGGGACATTTCCCGTTAACACAGCGCTGTTCACCGTGCTGCTGGTGGGCGTGATCCTGATCGTCGGCGCGTTGACGTTCTTTCCCGCACTGAGCCTCGGGCCAGTTCTCGAACACCTGCAGCTGTATGCAGGAAAAACTTTTTAGCCGGCGCAGGGGAGAAACAATATGGCAGAAAAACAAAGTCTATGGAACCCCGCGATCTTACGCCAGGCGGCGTTCGACTCTTTTCGCAAATTGGACCCGCGCCTGATGGTGAAGAACCCGGTCATGCTGGTGGTCGAAATCGGCAGCGTGCTTACGTCGGTCCTGCTGATTCAAGGGCTCGTCAGTCATCAAGGAAGCTTTGCCTTCAATCTGCAGATCACCTTGTGGCTTTGGTTCACTGTTCTGTTTGCCAATTTCGCTGAAGCTATGGCAGAAGGGCCGCGGCAAGGCCCAGGCCGACACGCTGCGCAAGGCCAAGGGCGAGACGATGGCCGTTCGCCTGAAGAACGAGAGCAAAGACTCGGCTCGGGAAGAGGTTTCCAGTGCCGCTCTCCGATCCGGCGACATTATCTACGTCGAGGCCGGGCTCTATATCCCAGGGCGACGGAGAGGTCATCGAAGGCGTGGCCTCGGTGGACGAATCGGCCATCACCGGAGAATCAGCACCCGTGATTCGGGAGGCGGGCGGCGACCGCTCCGCGGTCACCGGTGGAACCAAGGTGCTCTCCGACTGGATCGTGGTGAAGATCACTTCGAATCCAGGGGAGACGTTTCTCGATCGCATGATTGCCCTGGTCGAAGGCGCTCAGCGGCAGAAGACTCCCAATGAAATCGCGCTCAGCATCCTGCTCTCCGGGTTGACGATCATCTTTCTGCTGGCCGTGGCCACACTGCAGCCGATCGCTGTTTATTCGCAGGCGCCGCAAACGATCTTTGTCCTGGTTTCGCTGCTGGTTTGCCTTATTCCCACGACCATTGGCGGCTTGCTCTCCGCCATCGGAATTGCAGGTATGGATCGCCTGGTGCAATACAACGTGCTCGCCATGTCTGGCCGCGCTGTCGAGGCAGCCGGCGATGTGGATACTCTGTTACTGGATAAGACCGGCACCATCACGCTGGGCAACCGGCAGGCTACGCAGTTTATTCCCGCGCCGAATATCAGCCCCGAGCGGTTGGCCGATGCGGCCCAGCTTTCCTCCTTCTCCGACGAAACGCCGGAGGGGCGATCGATTGTTGTCCTGGCGAAGGAAAATTTCGGTATGCGCGGGCGCGATATTAGCACTCTGCATGCGGAGTTCGTTCCCTTCAGCGCGCAGACGCGCATGTCTGGAGTTAACTTCGCCGGCCACGTGATTCGCAAGGGCTCAGTAGACGCCATTACGCGCTTTCTGGTGGAACAGGGATCGAACCTGCCGCAGAAAGTCCGAGAGAGCGTCGATGAGATCGCAGGCCTGGGCGGGACGCCGTTGGTAGTGGCGGAAAACTCCACTGCGCTGGGTGTGATTTACCTCAAGGACATTGTCAAAGGCGGTTTGAAAGAAAGACTGGCCAGGCTGCGCGCAATGGGGATTCGCAGCATCATGATCACGGGAGACAATCCGCTGACCGCTGCGGTGATCGCCCGCGAAGCAGGGGTGGATGATTTTCTGGCAGAAGCAAAACCCAAAGACAAGATGGACCTGATCCGCCGTGAACAGGCCAAAGGGAAGTTGGTCGCGATGACCGGCGACGGCACCAACGATGCTCCCGCATTGGCCCAGGCTGATGTAGGCGTGGCCATGAACTCAGGCACGCAGGCGGCGAAAGAAGCCGGCAATATGGTCGACCTGGACTCCAATCCCACCAAGCTGATTGAAATCGTTCAGATTGGCAAGCAGTTGCTTATGACCCGCGGTGCGCTGACTACGTTTTCGATTGCCAATGACGTGGCGAAGTATTTCGCCATTATTCCGGCTATGTTCGCGGGTGTTTTTCCGGTGTTGAATCAGCTGAATATTATGCGCTTGAGCACGCCGCACTCAGCGATTCTTTCTGCGGTGATTTTCAATGCGTTGATCATTGTGGCGTTGATCCCCCTGGCTCTGCGCGGCGTTGCCTATCAACCCCGTTCCGCGCAGGCGCTTCTGCGCCGGAATCTGCTGGTCTATGGCGTCGGAGGAGTCATCGTTCCCTTCATCGGGATTAAACTCATCGACATTTGTTTAACCGGGCTCGGCTTGTCCTGATTGGGAGTACTTGATGCTGCGTAGTGAATTGAAGATCGCCATCCGCTTTACCCTGCTGACCACGGTATTGCTCGGTATCCTTTATCCGCTGGCGGTCACCGGCATTGGGCATCTGGCGTTTCGCCGCCAGGCTGACGGTGAGTTGATTGTTTCCAATGGCCAGGTTACAGGTTCAGCGCTGATCGGGCAGAGTTTTACCGGGGATCAGTATTTTCATGGACGTCCCTCGGCGGCCGGCAACGGTTATGACGCGACCTCGTCAGGCGCCTCGAATTTTGCCGCCTCAAGCCAGAAGCTCATCACCCGCATTGATGGCGATATAGCCCAATATGCCAAAGAGAACAAGAATGAACCGGTACCGATTGATTTAGTGACGGCGTCTGGTTCGGGTCTCGATCCGGATATCTCGCCCGCCGCGGCCCTGTTTCAAGTGGAGCGGGTAGCCAATGCGCGACACCTGCCAGTGGCTACGGTGCGCGATCTGGTTCAGCGCTCGGTGCAGCGCCGGCAATTCGGCTTCCTGGGAGAGGAGCGCGTGAATGTGCTTTTGCTCAATACGGATCTGGATCGGCTGGCGCCACTAGACAGGCTGTGCAAGAACTCGCTGTTGCGAATAGAAGCTGCCCTCAGCGGCTATAAAGCCCCTGAGGGCATCTTTACGTCACCGTATAAGAGGGTCTAGCGGACGGAAAACCGTACCCCAGCGGCTAAAGCCCGGCATAGCAGTGTCGTTTACGGCACGGCTGAAGCCGTGCCCTTCCTCAAGACCACGTTCTCACGCAAACTCTTTAGAAGCCCTTGAGGGCATCTTTTTATCAGCGCACAACAGAATTTAGAGGATGGAAAAAACCGTACCTCAGCGGCTAAAGCCGACTATGACAGTGTCATTTACGGCACGACTGAAGCCGTGCCCTTCCAGGATTGACCAGCTACGTACGGCCTAACGTTCGCTGCTGGTTTTTCCGCAGCTTCGGAGGGTGAAATGCGGGCGCCCCATCCTCGCTCGAAGCAAGGATGAGGCGGGTAGATTCAGGGATAGTCCGACGTAGCTGGTTCGAGCCGCTAGACTGCTTCGCTGTATTGCTCGACGTACTCTTGGCTTCCTCTGGCTGGGCGGCGGCCGGCTGGGCGGCCGGCTGCTTCTGGGCCGCGGGCTGCTTCTTCGCAGGCTGCGCTGCTTCGGAAAGGTCAACGTAGCCTTGTAGCGTGGCGTTGTCTTCAATGGATAGGCGAGTTGCTGAGATGTCTCCGACAAATACGGCGGAGTGCTTCAATTCGGCACGGCCACTCGCCTTGACACTGCCCTCAACCCGGCCGAAGACTACCAGATCTCCAGCCACTATGTCCGCATGGATCACACCGTTGGCACCAACGGTCAACCGTTTGCCCGTCAGGGTAATGTTGCCTTCCAGTACTCCATCGAGGAAAAAGTCTTCCTCACCCGACACTTCTCCGCGAATGCAAATACCTTTGCCGATCACCGTCCCCGAACTGTTGGTCATGTGGTGCCCTCCGATTGCAACAACTCTATGGGCGGAAAGTAGGGCTCGCAATCACCGAAACGTAGCAGATGGTTCTTTTTTGTGGCACATATTTGGTGCAGGCAACTTTAATGGCCATTGAGTAGGGAGAGGGAGAGTTTTTGCCGCCCTGTTGGATCAAAGTTGGAGGGCGCGAGCCATTGTTCGAAGCTTGCCCGGCGCCGCGGGCCATTCCGAGTCCAGCATGGAAAACCAGGCCGTATCGCGGTTGCGCCCCTTGATGATCATGTGCTGGCGAAACACTCCCTCGAAGACAAAGCCCAGGCGCAGCGCAGCGCGGCGGGAAGGTTCGTTTAACGCATTGCACTTCCATTCGTAGCGGCGGTAGCCCAGATCCTCGAAAGCGTGCCGCGCCATCAGATACATGGCTTCGGTTGCGCCGCAGCTCCGCTGCAAGACCGGACTGAAGATGATGTTGCCAACCTCGATGACGCGGTGGTTGGGTTCAATCCGCATGTAGGCGGCCTGGCCTATAGGCACGCCGGTGGCATTCTCCACAATGGCGAAAAAGAACGGGTCGGCCGAGGTTTGCTTCTTGGCGAATGCGGTGTTGAACTCGTCCTGGCTGGCGAAGGGCCCCTCACTCATGTAACGCCAGAGGTCTTCTTTTTCTGAACCGTGCGTGCCCTGGTAGAGAGCCTCCGCCTGGGAAGGCGGATCGAAAGGCCGAAGGGTAACTACCCGCCCGCTGAGGACTATGGGCTGGGGTTGGAGAGCCGGCGCGGGGTCAACCGGAATGCCTAGTTCTGTCATGCCCTCAAGGATCCCACACCTGAGAGCTCAAGAGAGAAACCGCAGACGAACGTTGATCAAGGTCTCGCTTTGAGACCTGGGTTTCCCTCGCAAATGGGCTTCAACCGGAACACCCAGGTCTCAAAAGCGAGACCTTGATTGGATAAGGGAAAAGGCTTCAGCGATCCTAGAGAGAGTCTTGAGGGCGGGACCGAGAGACTCTGGGATCAGGAGAAGCCTTATGAAGATTATAGGATGTGATTTCCACCCTAGCTTTCAACAGATAGCGATTTGCGACCTGGAGACGGGAGAAGTCCAAGAGCGGAAGTTGAGTCACACCGACGGTCAGGCAGAGCGGTTCTACCGGGAGTTGGGTGAGCCGGCGTTGATCGGGATCGAGGCCACCGGCAACAGCCAGTGGTTTCTCGATCTGGTGCAGCGGTTGGGCCATGAGATACGGGTGGGGGATGCGGCCAAGATCCGCGCCAGCTATGTACGCAAGCAGAAAACGGACAAGCGGGACGCGGGTCATATCTTGAAGCTGCTGTTGGAGAAACGGTTTCCCCAGTTGTGGAGGCCGAGTGCGGCGATGCGGGATCAGCGGCAGTTGTTACGCCACCGGGACAAGCTGGTCGAGGTGCGAACGAAGGTGAAGAACAGCTTGCAGCATCTGGCGATGAACCAGGGGATGCAGAAGAAGAGCCGGCTGTGGACGCGCCAGGGGATGGAGCAGTTCCAACAGTTGGCGATGCCGGGCTGGGCGGGGAGGCGGCGGGAAGATTTGTTGCAGCTGCTCAAGGAGTTGAACGGCCAGATCGAGCCCTTGGATCAAGCGGTGAAGCAGGCCGCCGAGCAACATCCACAGGCCCGATTGCTAATGACCCAGCCTGGAGTGGGCCCAGTGACGGCGCTGGCTTTCGTGCTCACTGTCGGGGATGTGGCCCGCTTTGCCGGTAGCAAGCAGCTCACCAGTTATCTAGGCTTGGTTCCCAGCGAACAGAGCTCGGGCAACAAGCGTTGCCTGGGAGCCATTACCAAACAAGGCAACCGCTTTCTACGCAAGCTGATGGTGGAAGCGGCGCAGACCACAGTACGCAAAGATGAAAGGTTTCGCAAAGAGTATGAGCACCGTTGCCATCGTCGCCCAAGGGAGTGGCCGAGGTGGCGGCGGCACGCAAGTTGGCAGTGCGACTCTACTGGATGCTACGCAACAATGTCAGCTATCCGGAGATCGCTCGTGTCGAGAGCAACCCGCGGGTGGCCCTGGGAGATGTTTAGCCCGAGACTTTGATTGGGTGCTCTCGCATCCAGACCGGTCTATGCAGAAGACGGCGCAAGCGCCTTGGAAAACACCTCCGGTGTTTCCCACTTCCGCACAGACTCGGCGGCTGGATGTCCGTATAGAAGAATCATGATAGTAGTTTCGGTCGTATCGATGGTTCGGTGGAGCGATCCACCAGAAAAGTGATTCCGCGGTGATATCCCAGAGTCTCGGTCCCACTCTCTCTGATGTCGAAAGCAAGCGGTGCTCCGCACCGCTCAGGATATTTTAGCCCTTGACAAAGCCTTTTTCCTTATCGAGGGCCACCCACTTGAAGTCTGGATTTGGAGCTTCATTTTCACGGAGCGAAGCGTAGTCGAGGGATCTGCGGTCTATTGCCCAGAGTAGTAGCCTTCCCGGGTTTGTACCGTCAGGTCCTTCTTCTTGGCGGTCAGATGAATGGAGTGGTAGCCGCTGCTCTGGTCCTTGGGCGGCGTGTAGCCCAACATAAACTGGGTGCGTAGTTCTTCGGCAATCTGCGCGTAGTCGTCGTCGACTGAGTCCTTCTTTTTCACCTCGAAATAGCGTCCCCCGGTTTCCCTGGCGATTTGCTGCAGGATCTTCTTGCCGTCGGGACGGTCTCTGCTGCTGCGGAGTGCGGCTTCCCCCGGGATAGCCACCTCCGGGATAACCCCCACCCGGATAGCGACTTCCCGGGTAGCCACCTCCCATGCCACCGTGCCTTCCCATGCCAGGGTTGTATTGGTTGTCATGGTCCTCGTGGCCCCCAATATAGATGGTGTATACGATGGTCTCGGCCTTCTGGGCTGACTCAATGGCGCTGTTCAGGGTTTCCTGGCTGCCCCGATCCTCTCCGTCGGTCAAAACTACGATGGCCTTGCGGCCAGTCTGCTTTTTGGCAATTTCATCGCAGGCAAGGAAAATCGCGTCGTAGAGTTTGGTACCGGCCCCGCCCCTGGTCCGATGTTGTCCGGAATCCTGATCGCTGGTTGGCGTGCTCTCGACGGCGGGCTGGACGTCAATCTCGCCGACCGCCTTCTCCAGCTTGGCGTGATCCGAGGTCAGATCCTGCAACAGCTCGATTTCGCGATCAAAGTGGATCACGAAGGCCCGGTCGACAGGGCGAGTGATCATCTGGTCGAGGAAACTCCGGCTGGCCGTGCGCTCGCGGTCGATGTTGTCGCGCTCGCTCATGCTGGTATCCACCAGCAGGCCGACGGTTAAAGGAAGATTCGTTTCCTGGCTGAAGTAGCGGATCGGCTGCGGCTTGCCATCCTCCTCCAGCTCAAAATCGTCTTTGGTCAGGTCGCGGACGATCTTGCCCTTTTTGTCGCGGACGGTGACCGGCAAACTGACCACCTTTACGTCCACGGTGAGGGTGGTCGTAGGTGTGCCCGGTGCGGGGCTCTGGGAAGCGGGTGGGGTGGCGGCGGGCGCGGCGGCACCCGAGTTCTGGGACTCGAGCGCCGGAGCCAGAAGAAACAGACAAAGCAGCGGAGAAAAGCGAAGGGAGCCCATGCCAACCTTAGACGACCGAAAACGTCTTCCGGTTCAGCCCGCCACCCGTTTAGAACGGAATGCGGGCGGTGATGACCGTGGCGTGATTATAGGTGTGGAAATGGATGACCGGCCGGATGGTCAGAAGGCAGGGGTACTAACAAGCATGCATTTTGGAGCAAGGACCTCCCCTGCCCCGAGGATCAGCTTCGAGATTAAAAGCGACAGGTGCTTTGCGGCACACAACTCACCCCCGTTGCTATCT
The DNA here is from genome assembly GCA_963790935.1 of uncultured Acidobacteriaceae bacterium. Classification (GTDB taxonomy): domain Bacteria; phylum Acidobacteriota; class Terriglobia; order Terriglobales; family Acidobacteriaceae; genus PALSA-350. The sequence goes on from CAWBRJ010000003.1 coordinate 83,078, forward strand.
GGCCGATGCAACAGACAGCTTACCCCGGATTTCCTGTCGAGAGCCGTGGCGTTGATTAACTTCATGCGGTTTCCTTTGGGGGAAACCGCACCTGGGGTCCTCGCGAGTGCGGCGAAGTAGGAAATCCGGGTGACCCCGGATTTCCTGTCGAGGGCCGTGGCGTTGATTAACTTCGTGCGGTTTCCTTTGGGGGAAACCGCACCCGGGGTCCTCGCGAGTGCGGCGAAGTAGGAAATCCGGGTGACCCCGGATTTCCTGTCGAGGGCCGTGGCGTTGATTAACTTCATGCGGTTTTCTTGTCCGTCTCAAATCCGTCAGATCCATCAAGAACAACAGCATCTGTACCCCTACAGTCCATAGTTTCTGGCAACGCGGAGGAGCGGGAAAGGAATCATGGAGAACACGAGCATAGAAGATCAGGAAACGATTCGCGAGTTTCTGGTCGAGAGTCATGAAAACCTTACCCGCCTGGATCAGGATCTCGTCGAACTCGAGAAACACCCTGGTGATGCCAATTTGCTGGGCAGCATTTTTCGCACGATTCATACCATCAAGGGAGCCTGCGGGTTTCTGGCATTTTCGGTTCTGGAAGCGATCACGCACCAGGCCGAGACCCTCTTGAGCCAGCTGCGGGACGGGCAGCGGGAGCTCACTCCGGCACTCGTGTCTTTGATTCTGGAAACGGTGGACGCTACCAGAAAGGTGCTGGCGGGGATTGAAACCAGCGGCCAGGAAGGCCCCGAGCGCTTTGAAGACTTGACCGAACGCTTGCGCGTCGCAGCGCAATTGACGGTCAGCACGGCGAACCATCCCCGAACGGACCAGCTTCGACCGGACCATCCCCCTGTGGCTGCTGCGCCTGTTCCCGCTGAGCAACCTGTCATCAGCCAGAACTCCTCCGCCCTTCTCGAGGAGGGTCAGCCCGAAGAAGAAGGAGGAGAAAAGAGAGAGATAGCGAGCGACGAGCAGAAGGAAAGAGGGCAGGAGAGAAGAAGATGTCGTGCGCCCTTCGGCTGCGGTCGATTCGAACATCCGCGTGGGGGTCGGCCTGCTGGACAAACTTATGGATCTGGTAGGCGAACTGGTACTGACCCGTAACCAGATCCTGCAATTCAATGTGGAGCGGGAGGATCCTGCGCTGAATGCGACTTCCCAGCGTTTGAATCTGATTACCACCGAATTGCAGGAAGGCGTCATGAAGACGCGCATGCAGCCCATCGGCGTGGTGTGGAATAAGCTCCCGCGGGTGGTACGCGATATGTCCATGACCCTGGGCAAACAGATCCACGTACAGATGGACGGAGCAGAGACAGAACTCGATCGGACCATCATCGAAGCGATCAAAGATCCACTGATGCACGTGATCCGGAATTCCTGCGATCACGGCATCGAAATCCCGGAAGTCAGAATCCGGGCGGGCAAACCGCCGCAGGGAGTATTGACCCTTCGTGCCTATCACGAAGGCGGGCAGGTAAATATTGAAATCGCCGATGACGGGGCCGGGATTGACGTAACGAGACTTAAGCGAAAGGCGCTCGACAATGGCCTGTTGCGCCCCGAACAGGCGGAAAAGCTGAGCGACCGCGAGGCGCTTACCCTTATCTTTCTGCCAGGATTCTCGACCGCCAAAACAGTGACCAACTTTTCCGGCCGTGGGGTTGGCATGGATGTGGTGAAATCCCACATCGAGAAGATCGGCGGAGTGGTCGATGTCTTCAGCCGATTGGGCGAAGGGACCACGGTAAAAATCAGGATTCCGCTCACCCTGGCCATCATCCCCGGCCTGGTCATCACCAGCGGTGGGGAACGATTCGTGATTCCTCAGGTCAGCCTGCTCGAGTTGATCCGGCTGGAGGTGGATCAGTCAGGAAAACACATTGAGTACGTGCACGGAACGCCGGTGTATCGGCGGCGCGGTAGTCTGCTGCCCATTGCCTATCTGAACCAGGTGCTGGGGCTCAAAGCCGCCGATCAGACCGAGGCCCTCAGCATGGTGGTGCTGCAGGCGGAAGACCGGCAGTTTGGCCTGGTCGTGGACGGCATCAACGACACCCAGGAAATTGTGGTCAAGCCTCTGAGCAAGCAGCTAAAAGGGCTCACCCTGTACGCCGGGGCAACCATTATGGGGGATGGCCGCGTCGCCCTCATCCTCGATGTGCTCGGCATCGGCCAGCGTTCCGGGGTGTTAGCCCAATTCCTGGAACCAACCCGCGTCACCGGGCAACGGAAAGCGCAATCGGAAATAGCACAGCAGCGGTTGCTTTTGTTTCGGGCTGGCTCCTTCGCTCGTTTGGCTGTCCCGCTTTCGCTGGTCGCGCGCCTGGAGGAGTTCCCACAATCGGCCATCGAGCATGCCAGCGGGAGCGAGGTGGTGCAATATCGCAACCGGATCCTGCCCTTGGTTTCGCTGCGCAAAGTGCTCGAACCCTACGCTCCCGACCCCGGGCAGCTTCCCGATCCGGTACAGGTGGTGGTTTTCAACGAGGGCGACAGCAGTGTGGGCATGGTAGTCGACGAGATCCTGGATGTCACCGAAGAGGCAGTCACGGTGCGCCAGGGGTCTGAGCGCAAAGGCCTACTGGGCTCGGCGGTTGTGGGCCAGCAGGTTACCGATTTCCTCGATCTCCACGAAGTCATTCGAGCAGCCGGCGGGAACTGGCTCCAGGGTACGGATGGGCATGCGAGCGGGCAAAGAATTTTGGTGGCCGATGGCTCGGCATTCTCACGAGGCATGGTGCGCAGCGGTCTGGACATGGCGGGGTACGTGGTGCTGGAAGCAGCCAATTTGGACGAAGTTCTGAGCAAGCTGGAACGGCGGCCGGTGAACGTTGTCCTGGCAGCGCTCGATCTTCCGCCGGGTGGCATTTCTGCTTTGCTGGCCGCCATGCGCCACCGGCCAGAGTGGCAGAAAATTCCTGTCGTGGCATTGGCTGATTCCGGGGAACAGGTACAAGCAGCAGCAGCCCGAACAGCGGGCTTTGAGGATTGCCTGGCCAAGTTCGACCGCGCGCTGGTGCTTGAGTCAGTGGCTAAGCTGGTCTCGCCGCCGGCTTCGTTCGCCATGGTGGCAGCCGGCTCGGAAGGGGAAAGATAACCAATGGCGATTCTGAATTAGTGCAGGCGAGCGAACAATTCTCGACGTTCTTTGTGGCCGACCTGTTCTTTGGCGTGGATGTTCTCGAATGTCCAGGAAGTTTTGCGCTTCCAGCCAATGACCCCGGTCCCTCAAGCCCCAGAGGTGATCGAGGGGTTGATCAACCTGCGTGGGCAGATCGTCACCGCCATTGATATGCGGCGGCGGCTACGGTTGCCAACCCGCGCCGGGGACAAGTCACCCATGAACATGGTGGTTCGCACGGCGGATGGCGCGGTCAGTTTACTGGTAGACGAAATCGGAGATGTGCTTGACATGGACGCTGCTACTTACGAACGGACGCCTGAGAATCTGGACCCGGCGGCAAGAGAACTGATCCGTGGCGTGTACAAACTGGAGGGCCGGCTGTTGCTGATTCTGGATGCGGAAAGAACGGTCGATCTAGGCGTTGAGAGGGCAGGTTAGTGCGGACAGTTCGTCGCGGGAGCAGTGCTCTCGGTGACGGGGCGCTTTGGCGGAATCCCCACATCAGGGCGGCGAAAGCCGGTTTGCCACCATTCAAAGAGATGAGAATCCGGCGCCGGCAACGGCGCAACAACGCAAGAGAAACGCAAAGGAGCAAGAACAAGTGACAAGACGAGCGAGCAGCGGCAAGCCATCCGCGAGCACTGCCCTTCTGGAACTTCCAGCGGTGGATGCAGCCAGGAACCGGGCGGATGATCAACTTCAGCAAGAGATAGTCCGGTTGGTGGAGGCATCGCGCGAGGGGCGACTCAGCGAGCGCGGGAGGACGGATCGCGTCGAAGGGAATAACCGCAAAGTGGTCGAAGGGGTCAACGAAATGCTGGACGCCATCCTGCTGCCCATCGGCGAAGGCAACCGCGTCCTGGCACAGATCAGCGCGGGTAAGATCGACGAGCTGATCACGCAGACATGCAAGGGCGATCACGAGAAGATGAAGCTGGCCGTCAACAACGTGGCCGTGGTGCTCCAGGGCTTGCAGAAGGAGTTAGAGCGGCTGACAGAGGCAGCCCATGAAGGACACCTCTCGGAACGCGGCAAACCCAATCACTTCCAGGGCGCCTACGCGGGCATCGTAGAGGGCGTCAATGAAATGTTGGATGCCATCCTGCTGCCCATCGGTGAAGGCAATCGCATCCTGGCACAAATCTCCGGTGGCAACAGTGACGAGCTGATCAAGCAGACCTACAAGGGTGATCACGAGAAGATGAAGCTGGCTGTCAATAACCTGGCCATTGCTCAACAACACCTGCTCACTGACACGGCGATGGTTACTAAAGCAGCCGCGGAAGGACGGCTGAATGTCCGGTCAGATATCAGCAAGCACCAGGGAGCCTACCGCAAAATTGTCGAGGGCATTAACCATACGCTGGATACGATTGTTGAGCCACTCAAGGCAACGGCTGAAAACGCCAGCACCCTGGCTTCTTCCTCGGGAGAATTGACGGCGTTGAGCCAGCAGATGGCAGGGAATGCGGAGGAGACCGCGGTCCAGGCTAACGTGGTGTCAGCAGCCAGTGAGGAGGTCTCGAAGAACGTCGCCTCGGTCGCGTCGGCTTCGGAAGAAATGCAAGCTTCGATTCGCGAGATTTCAAAGAACGCGAACGACTCGGCGCGGGTGGCCAAGAACGCGGTCAGCGTGGCATCGGCGACCAACGACACCATGAAGAAGCTGGGCGAGTCCAGCCGGGAAATCGGCAACGTAATCAAGGTAATTACTTCCATCGCACAGCAGACCAACCTGCTGGCATTGAATGCAACCATTGAGGCCGCCCGCGCGGGAGAAGCCGGCAAGGGTTTTGCGGTGGTGGCCAATGAGGTGAAGGAACTGGCCAAGCAGACGGCCAAGGCAACGGAAGAGATCAGCCAGAAGATCGAAACCATCCAGGGGGTCACCAAGGGGGCGGTGACGGCCATCGAGGAAATCAGCGCCATCATTAACCAGATTAACGACATCTCCAACAGCATCGCTTCGGCGGTGGAACAACAAACAGCGACGACCAATGAGATCGGCCGCAGCGTGAACGAAGCGGCCCAGGGCGTCAACGATATCGCCAGGAACATCAGCGGCGTCGCGGCAGCAGCGAAGAATACCACCCAGGGGGCCAACGATACCAAGTCGGCTTCGCTCGAGTTGAGTGAGATGGCGGCCCGGCTGCAGGCCTCCGTTTCGAGATTCAAGTTTTGACGCCGGGGGAGCGGATGGGAGACAAGGTGGATGGATCATGAGCAAAGCACTCGTGGTGGACGACTCCAGGACAATCCGAATCATTGTGGGTAGGACATTGAAGGAACTTGGCTACGAGGTCTGTGAGGCGGGCAACGGCAAAGAAGCACTGAAAGTGATGGAAGCTGAGAAAGCGGCAGTCAATTTGGTTTTGGCGGATTGGAACATGCCGGAGATGAATGGCCTGGAACTGCTCAAGCAGCTGCGCCTGGATCCCGAGCTTGGTTCGCTGAAGATACTTATGGTCACTACCGAAAACGAGCTGGACCACATGGTATCTGCCCTGGCGGCGGGGGCCAACGAATACGTCATGAAGCCATTTACCAAAGACATCCTGAGGGAAAAGCTCGAGCTGGTCGGGATACTTCCCGTGGCAAGCGAGTAGATATGGCCGCAGTGAACCGGCGTTTGCTTCAACCAGGAGAACGGATTCGCGTGATGGTGGTGGACGACTCAGTGGTCATCCGCCGGCTGGTCACGCAGGCCCTGGAGTTGGATCCAAGGATCGACGTTGTTGGCACTGCCTCGAACGGCGCCCTCGGACTGCAACGGATGCCACGGTTGAAGCCTGACGTCATCACGTTGGACATCGAAATGCCCGACATGAACGGCCTCGAAATGTTGCGCCGTATTCGACGCGAGTATCCGAAGGTGCGGGTCATTATGTTCAGCACCCTCACCGAGCGCGGCGCGGCGATAACCCTGGAGGCCTTGACTCTGGGGGCCGACGAGTATGTGGCCAAGGTCGCGAACGAAGGGTCGCTTGATCGCTCCCTGGCCCGTCTTCGGGAAGACATGATCCCGAAGATCAAGCAGTTCTTTCTCTTCCCCGCAAGTGTGTCCGCAGCCAGGCCGGCCACTGCTCGGCCCCGGCCCGCGCGGCCGCGCCAGCCTGGCAAGGTTTGAAGTTACGGCCCAAAGTCGTGGTGATCGGAGTTTCCACGGGTGGACCTACGGCACTAGCCGCGATGCTGCCCTCGTTCCCTGCCACGTTTCCATTGCCGATTCTGCTGGTGCAGCATATGCCGCCTCTGTTCACCCGGTTGCTTGCCGAACGCCTGAACGCCAACTGCCCACTGACGGTGGAGGAAGCCAGCCACGATCAGGCGGTGGAAGTGGGAAAGATTCTGATTGCGCCGGGAAATTTTCACATGAAGGTAGCCTCCAGCGCGGGCACGGTGCGGGTCTGTCTGGACCAGTCACCACAGCAGAACTCGTGCCGTCCGGCGGTCGACCCGCTGTTCGCATCGGCCGCAGAGTTGTATGGCGGCGCAGTACTGGCTGTCGTGCTGACCGGCATGGGGCATGATGGTTTGCGTGGGGCAGAGACTCTGAGGGCACGCGGGGCCACCGTCCTGGTGCAGGATGAGGCGTCGAGTGTGATTTGGGGCATGCCGGGCGCAGTGGCAAATGCAGGCCTCGCCGACCGTGTACTTCCACTCGATGAAATTGTGCCCGAGATCCTGACCATTACGGGGAGAAATTAAGCAAGAGTAATGGGAAGCCATACGATCATCACGCAGATCCTGCCCGAGAACTATCGCTTCCTTCAGGAGCACGTCCATTCCCAGGTGGGCATCGTGCTTGAAGATAACAAGCATTACCTGTTTGAAAGCCGCCTCGCGCCCATCGTGAAGCAACACGGCCTCGGATCCATCAACGATTTGTGTGTGCTGCTGCGCACGAAGCGCGATGTCGCGTTCGGCCACCAGGTCGCCGAGGCCATGACCACCAACGAGACCTACTTTTTCCGCGACCCCGCCCAATACGAGGCAATCAAGAGAGTGTTGCTGCCCAAACTGAAGCAAGAGCGGGGAGACACCAGGAAGCTGCGCTTCTGGTCGGCTGCATCCTCGACCGGGCAAGAAGCTTATTCCCTTGCCATGCTGCTGCTGGAGAACGGATTCCAGGACTGGAATATCCAAATCCTGGCGACTGACTTTTCCGAGAAGGTGGTGGAACGCGCCCGGCGCGGTATTTACCAGCAGATCGAAGTAAACCGGGGACTGCCGGCAGCGCTGCTGATTAAGTATTTTTGCCGCACAGGATTGGACTGGCAGCTAGGTGAGCAGGTGCGCAAGATGGTTCGGTTCGAGACCATTGACCTGCGCCAAAGCATGCGCACCCTGGGACCTTTTGACTTGGTGTTCTGCCGCAACGTCTTGATCTATTTCGACAACGAAACCAAACGGAGCATCATGAAAGAAATCCACAGCACGTTGTTCCGAAATGGTTGGCTGATGCTAGGTGGGTCCGAGACGGCCTTCAGCCTGGAGGAGCGGTTTGACCGGCAAGCAGTGGGGACCGTGTCCGTTTACGTCGCCCGATGAAAGGAAAACACTGGTGATGAATGTAAATGCGGAGATGATGGCGCAGACAGTGGAGGCGGTATTCCTGGCCATGATGGACCTCGAGGTGTCCCCCGGCGCGACACCCTGGGCTCCTACGAATGACCAATTGACATCTGCGGTTCACCTCTCGGGCGCTTGGAACGGCGCGTTGTTGTTCGAATGCGACCGGCGGCAGGCTTGCCAATTTGCCGGCCGGTTTCTTTCCATGGATCCGCCGGATGTGGTGACCGACGACGTACGCGACGTGCTCGGTGAATTAGCCAACATGATCGGCGGAAATATCAAGAGTGCAGTGGCCGCAGGAGTGAGCCTGTCGATGCCATCGGTCACGGATGGCAGCGACTATGCACTGCGGGTTTGCGGATCCGAGGTTCGGGACAGGTTTACCTTCGAATGCGCTGATGGATCGTTTTGTGTCACGTTACTCGCTGAGGCCCCGGGGAAAACACGGGGAGCAAGCCGGGGTCCTGATCCTTGCTGAGATACAGCTTCCTCACTTTAGTGAGCCGGTGCCCCTGACAGATTATGTGGAATGTGCCGATAGAAACTTCGACAACGAGTTATTCCAGGGATTAGGCGGTCGCATGGATATTCTTCTCGTAGACGATAGCAAGACGATGCGCGGGATCGTGCAGCGGGCAATCCGGCAGGCTGGTTTTCGGGGGCTTACCGTAGGCGAAGCGGAAAATGGCGCCCAGGGTTTAGAAAAGCTTCTCACAGAAAAACCGAAGCTTGTTCTTTCCGACTGGAACATGCCGGAAATGTCGGGGATCGAATTCCTGGTGCAGGTAAGGGCATCGGAGAACAAGGTGCCGTTTGGCTTCATCACCTCAGAAGCATCGGCTGCGATCAAACAGCTTGCCATGGCTTCGGGAGCCAATTTCCTGATCACCAAGCCGTTCAGCCCGGAAGACGTGCAAGAAGCCCTGACTCCTTTTTTGGGCAAGAGCTAAGCCATGGCAGAGCCGACACCTCTCGCTTTGTCGCACATGTTTACGCAATTGATCGGTCGCAAGGTGACCTTCGCCCCAGCAACCATCGCGGCGGAGACGAAGATCAAGCAGATGTATGGCATTTACAACGTTCTTCCCCAAGAGAGTGCGCTCATCGTCAAGGCCGATCTTCCCTTGCTCGGCTCGCTCGCGGGAGTGATGGTCGGCTTGCCGGATTCTGCGGTTAAGGAGTCTCTTTCGGTAAGCCCTGTCGAGGAAGTGCTGCGGGATGCAATTCATGAGGTATTAAACGTCACCTCCGCTGTGGTTACCAACGAAGGCCGGGCCGTCTTCACAAGCATGGTGACAGATACAGCATTGATCGATGGGGCCGCGGGAAAGCTATTCAAAAAGCCTGATCGCAAGACCTATTTCAATGTCACAGTGGATGGCTACCAGGGTGGGAAATTCACCATATTCGCCCAGTTTCATACCCATTAAGACGGTCAACGTCCAAGTGCCCTCTGGGTCTGAGAGCCAGCTGATGAAAATCAGGCGGACGAATGTTGGTGGGTAGTGGGTGGCCCAGGGTCTCGCTTTTGAGACCTGGGTGTTCCGGCCAGGACCCCTTCACGTTGCAGTACACGACCGGCCACGATAACATCAAGACGACCATGTGTTCCGTCTATCCTCAGACGAACGCGGTCCGTACGCTTTTTGCCCGGATGGCAAAAATTGCTGACAAAAATGGATACACTGTGGAAAGCCCCTCAGCAGTGTTTTCAGCAACTCGTTGAAAGTAAGGCAGTGCGCAGCGCGGAAGTGGTGAAATTGGCAGACACACCATCTTGAGGGGGTGGCGCCGAGAGGCATGGGGGTTCAAGTCCCCCCTTCCGCACCATCGATTGAGGTTTTCATGATCTGGTTTGTGGGTACGATTCACGTTATTGTCTGCCTTATCCTGATTGGGGTTGTTCTGCTCCAGCAGGGTAAGAGCGCAGATCTCGCGGGCGCTTTCGGCGGTCAAGGGTCCCAGACGGCGTTCGGTCCTCGTGGAGCAGCCAACCTGCTGACTAAAGTGACCACCTGGGCTGCCATCCTCTTTATGTTCACGTCAATTGGACTTACGGTTCTGATCCAGCGAAGCGTCGGTCCCCGATCCGTATTGTCCGGCATCAAGACTACGCATACCACGCCAGCAAAGCCGGCGAAACCCGCTAAGTAGAGCAAGCAGCCAGTCTAGCGCGGGTTTCGCTTCCAGCGGGCGATCGCCACGATCAACAGGCCCATTCCGAGGAATATCAACATCAGTCCGGCAGCCCGGGTGAGCACGCCTCCGTAACCGAGCGCGTTTACATCAACAAAAGGATAAGGGTAGAGGCCGCTCACCGCGCCCCGTGCCAGCGTATATACAAGGTACCCTCCGGGATAAACCAACCAGCCGATCGCATTCTTCCAGCTCAATTCGTCGCGGGGCGCAAACAGCCACCAGTAGAGGACATAACCCACAGGGATGACGCTGTGTAGAAGTACGTCGGCGACCCACTGCGCCCCCTGCGGATTCCATAGGTGTCGCAGCAATAGTTGGTAGACGATGCCGACGATGGCGATGTAAACCGCTGTACTGGCTTGCACTGACGGGCGCAGCACCCACTGTCCCCACCGAGCGCGTGGGCCTACGGCAGCGGCGGTAAAAACCAGCGCCACCAGGAAGTTGGTCAGGATGGTGAAGAAGCTGAAGTAGGTGATGACCGCACCCAGCATTTCGGCAGGGGCCTGCACCAGCATCAGGTAAAGCTGCAGGGCCAGGGCAAACCAGCCAAGGGAGGCCCCCAACGCTGCATACACGCGCATGGTTTCGATTGTAACCAGTGACCGGTGCCGGTTCGATCAATCTAAGATTGATTCATGATTCTTGAAAGTTTTCCTGTCGGTCTGCTGCACTGTAATTGCACAATCCTCGGGGACGAGGTCACGCACGAAGCCATCGTCGTCGATCCCGGCGACAACCTTGCAGAAATTCTCTCCAGATTGCAGAAGCACGGCCTCACGCTGCGCCAGATCGTAGTGACTCATGCCCATATCGACCACGTTGGCGGAGCGGCTTTGTTAAAAAGAGCGACCGGAGCGCCGGTGCTGCTCAATCAGCGAGATCTGGGCTTGCTGGGCGCGATGGAGATGCAGGCCGGTTGGCTTGGCGTCCCCACGCCAGAAGTCGAACCGCCCGACGCAAGTGCCGAAGACGGTTTGACCGTCGGGCTGGGAGCTCTGCCAGCTGAAGTGATACACACCCCGGGACATACGCCAGGTAGCATTTGCCTGCTTTTTCCCGCCCAGCATCTGCTGATTGCGGGAGATACGCTGTTTGCGGGCTCGATCGGAAGAACCGATCTCCCCGGCGGCGACGGGCGGCAAATCCTGCGGTCCCTACGCGACCGCCTCTTGGTATTACCCGATACGATCAGGGTACTGCCAGGGCACGGTGCAGAAACGACCATTGGGCAGGAAAGACAATCAAATCCATTTCTTCAACCGGAATTCCGCATGTGACACATGAAGCAATGTCGCTTATGGGGTCAGATGTGGTTCCAAACAGGGCAATCCGGAGGAGAAACTCTAAATAATTAACCATGAAAGTGTTTCATTTTCTGCTTGTTACGCGTATTTTATGAAGTATCAATTGAATGACACGAAAGTATTAGTAGCAAACTTGAGTCCTTCTTTGCACAGGACGAATTCATGTTTGGCCCTGGAAATGCTCGCAAATGGCTTGAATGCCTGCGGCGAACTCTTCCGCGGGCGCCAGCAGAGTCACCACCAACCATCCTTGCCCGGAAAAACCAAAGAAACCCCCAGGGTGGACCACCACAGCTCGTTGCAATAAGAGCTCCAGCGCCATTTGTTCTTCCAGCTGTACCTCGGGAACCCGAAGCACTGCATACCAGCCCGCCTCCACCTGGAGCCGTGTCACCAGTGTCTGGTGTGAAAGGAGTTGGTCGAGCCGTTCCAGGTTACCTGCCAGGCGATGCTTGATTTGGTCTTGGATTACCGCGCGCTGGCTCAGCCAGGTGGGAATTGCATGTTGAATCGGAGCGCTCATGGAGAGGAAGGTGTCTGAGATGACCTCCAGGCGCTCCGTGGCCGCAGCAAAGCAGGCGGGCCCAAAACAGGCAATCCAGGCTGCCTTCATCTGCGGCAAGGCGGCCACTTTGCTCAAGCCGCTGAGTACGAAGGTGGGCACGGGGTGGGGTCCGGTGGCGAAGCTCTGAGTACCGCAGCCAAACTGGTAGTCAAGAAATACCTCGTCCACGATCAAAGCCAAGCCATGCTCGCGGCAGACTTCTTCGATTGCAGCCCGTTCCTGGATATGGGTGAAGTGTCCTGTTGGATTGTTGGGGTGGACCAGGGCGATGGCTCGGGTGCGCGGGGTGACGCGCTGGCGCAGTGCCGCCAGATCGAGGTGCCAGCCGTGATCGTAGAAGAGCGGGTAGACGACGAGGCGAACGTCATCCAGTTGGGCCAGAAAATCGAACAATGGGTAGCCGGGCTGCCCGATCAGGACCTCATCGCCCGGATCGCAGAGCAGCCGGAAGAGGAAGCTGTAGGCTTCGCTGGTACTGGTGGTAAGAAAGATCTGATCGGGATCGACGGTGGCTGTGTGGTCACGGTAATAGAGGCTGACGGCCTCGCGTGCGGTGCGCAGACCCCTGGGATCCGGCTCGTACTCGAGCGCGGCCGGGTTGTTGAGAGGTGCCAGAATCAGCTCAGCATCGTAGGCAAAGCCGCAGCGGGTCGGGTTGGAGGCGGTCAGATCGAATAGCTGGGCACCCGCGGACCGCAGCCGGGCGAGCTGCTCCGCCCAGGGCGTCCGGGCCAGATCCCACCGTGTTCGCGCCGACCACCTCACCGGTTGCCTCCCTTACTGCATGGTGTAATAGCAGTGGCATCATCTCATTTTTGCTATCAGGAGCCCGTACCACATGGATCTGCAAGCCGTGATCTTCGATTATGGGGAAGTACTGAGCGGGCCGCCCGACCCCGAAGCGCATCGCGAGCTGCTGGCTATCGCCGGCGTCCCCGAGGAGCCCTTCGAAAAGGCATATTGGGTTCACAGACTGGATTACGACGCCGATATTTTGAATGGCCAGACTTACTGGCAGACGGTCGCGCGTGATACGGGGGCCAATTTTACGGCCGAGCAGATCGCCCAGTTGCTGGAAGTGGACGCCCGTATGTGGGGCAATCTCAACCCGGCGATGATTGCCTGGATTCCCCGGATCAAGGCTGCGGGTTTTCGGCTCGGGATCCTGTCAAATATGGGCCATGGGGTGCTCGAGTATCTACGCCCGCGTTTTTCATGGCTGGAGCAGTTCGACCAGCTCACCTGGTCGTGTGACCTGGGAGTGGTTAAGCCCGATCCGGCTATCTACCTGCACACGATCAAAAAGCTGAATGTAAAACCTGAACAAGCATTGTTCATCGATAACTTGCAAAAGAACATCGTCGGCGCGGAAGCGGTCGGATTGAATGCGGCTCTTTTCGAGAACGTAGAACAGTTGCAGAGCGATCTGACTCGACGAGGATTTCCCTTGCCTGCCCTGGAGGCGTAGCTCAGTTGAAAGCAGGGTCGTTTCGTCCATATTTAGAGTGGGTGGCCCAGGTCTCGCTTTTGAGACCTGGGTATTTCGGCCAGGTCAATTGTGAGGAGACACCCACTCTAATTCGTCTGCTCCATTCACCTTGTTAGGTCGCCGTAGCCTAGCGGCCGGGTTTCGCCAAGGCCAAGCCTACCTGCTCTACGATTTCGAGGTTGAAACCTTGCAGAGCAGGTACGTGCGTGGGGGTGTTGGAGAGCAGGCGAATCTTGCGAATGTTCAGGTCGGAAAGGATCTGACCGCCAAGCCCTACCTGGCGCAGAATCCGCTGGTGCTCGCCGCTGCGTTCTTCGCGGTGCAGGCAAAGCCGGTGCGGAATTACGCTGCGGTCAATCTCGAAACCCCTGCTGGTGTTGTGCAGATAGACCAGGGCGCCTCGGCCGGCTTCCGCGATCATCTCGAGCGATCGCTGCACCACCTGGTGGCAATCACAGAGCGTGGTGCCGAATACATCTCCCGCCAGGCAGTGAGAGTGTACCCGCACCAGAACCGGTTCCTGGCTATGCTCGGAGCTCACATCGCCACGCACCAGCGCTAGGTGGCTCTCTCCCCCATTGACTTCGCTTTCGTAGGCGATTATGCGGAAATCGCCGAAACGGGTGGGGACGATCGATTCCGCGACGCGGAAGATGTAGCGCTCGTTCTGCAGACGAAAACGGATCAACTCCGCTACCGTCAGCATTTTCAGCCCATGCTGGTTGCAGAACTCCACCAGGTCGGGGACCCGGGCCATGGTGCCATCGTCGTTCATGATCTCGCAGATCACTCCTGCGGGGATCAGCCCCGCCATACGCGCCAGATCGACCGAAGCTTCGGTTTGGCCGGCGCGTACCAGCACCCCTCCACGACGGGCGCGAAGCGGAAAGACGTGCCCCGGCCGCGCCAGATCCGCTGCCGTCATCGAGGGATCGATGGCCACCCGGATGGTGTGCGACCGATCGTAAGCAGAGATGCCGGTGGTGACACCCTCGCGGGCTTCGATGGTTTCTGTGAAGGCCGTGCCGAAGCGGGAAGAATTCTGTTGGCTCATCGGCCCCAGTCGAAGGTAGTCTGCCCGTTCCTCCGTCAAACTCAGGCAGATGAGCCCACGCCCGTATCTGGCCATGAAATTAATCGATTCCGGAGTCACGAACTCCGCCGCCAGCGTGAGGTCTCCCTCGTTTTCGCGGTCTTCATCGTCGACCACGACGATCATGCGTCCGGCCTTGAACTCGGCAAGGGCTCCCGGGACATCGGTAAACGGCGGCTTTGATTGCATGACTGGTATTCTCCGCTAGATTAGACGCCAGAGGCAAAAAACGTCGCCCCCGGGGGCGACGTTTTTCACTTCAGAACTGGCTTCAATTACAGGGTGGATTCGATCTCAAAACCCCAAGCCTCGAGAAGCGCTTCCGGGATATACTTCGAATTCTTGTTCCGCCGGGCCCACTCGCGCAACCGCGTAGAACGCACATACTGATCGGGAGTTAGTTTGAACTCTTTGACCACCTGTTCGAAAGAAGTGACAGTCGGGACCACCGGGCCGATGGGCTCCGGTTTACCCCAGTTGGGATTACCACGTCGTTTTGCCATTTGATCCGTTATCCTCTAGGGAGATGAGCAACAAAACACTGCCCAGCGGCTTTGTAGTTCCAGAGAGTCGATCCCGCCAGGAGATGTCAAAGCTCTTATTTTAAGGATTTTTTCTCCAAAAATCAATAGCAAAATCGAGCTATGTGGTTCTTTCTATTGCAACCTATCCGGTCGCAGTGCACTCCAAACTGATGATTTAGTTGCTATTCGTGAAAGGTGAATGATCATGAACGCAGTTCGTTATTGGGCAGTTTTCTTTCTCGGCGTGGCCGCCGGCGCCGCTGCGGCCCTCATTTATGCTCCTCAAACCGGGGAAAAGACCCGCAAGCAACTTAGGCGTCATCTGGAAGATGCGAGCGATTACCTCAAGGACACCACCGACGATCTGAGCAAACATGCCAGCCGGGTCTACAAGTCGACCATCGATGCGGCCGGTGACGTGGCCTCGCGCGTCAGTTCGGTGGCGGGCAATGTCAGCTCCGCAGCCGGCAACATCCGGGATAAGGTAGGAGACCTGGTTTAGCGTTTTAGCCTAGAGTTTTCGACTAGAGTTTTTCGATCAAGCCAACTTGTGCCAATACCTGCTTTGCCGCCCGGTAGCCGGATCGCAGCGCCCCGTGGACTGTACCCCAGTGGCCGCTGGTGTCGGTATGTTCGCCGGCAAAGAACAACGTCGACTCCACGGGGAGCGACAGTTCATCGGACGCATGAACCGCTCCTCGAGGAACATAGGTATAGGCGCCCAGGCTGTGGGCATCGGTTTGCCAGTCGTGTTGGTGCAGGCGCAGCAGCCGCTGGCGTGCATCGCTACCCAGGATCTTTGAGAGCGCAGTCAGGCCGGCTTCTGGCAGGTTGGATGTTCCGAGCTCAGTTAGTTTGCGCCCGGCTATCCAGCCGGTCAGCATCGCAGTG
This sequence comes from uncultured Acidobacteriaceae bacterium, assembly GCA_963790935.1. Lineage (GTDB taxonomy): Bacteria > Acidobacteriota > Terriglobia > Terriglobales > Acidobacteriaceae > PALSA-350. The sequence continues at coordinate 98,842 of CAWBRJ010000003.1, forward strand.
CGCTTTGGGTTGGTCGTCCACCAGGTCGGTGGAGTTTCCTGGGGAGCGAAGAAAAAGCCTACATCGTCGGGCCAGAACCTTCGATCGAACTCGTAGACCACGCGAGCCGCAGGACCCATGACGAGTTGATCGGCCAAGGCAAGAATTTTTGGCTGGGGCACGAACGAAACGGTATCCGCCTGCAATACGCCCAGTGGCAAAGTGACAATGATCGCGGTTCCCTGGAAAGTGCGGGCGGTGTCGGTTTCGACCTTGACCGACCCGGGATGCCAGGAAATGGTGCGCACAGGAGCGGACGGAACCCACTCGCCGCCCGCTTCCAGGAACCGATGCAGCAGAAACTCTGGAACCCGGGCATACCCTTCCACCACCCGGAACACCCGGTCCCCTGAGATGAGATCTTCGGCGGCCTGCTGTTTCGCGAGCGCGAGGATGCTGATGCGATGGGCGTCCGCCGCGTTGAAGCCTTCGACATAGTTAGTGGCCAGGGTTGCGGCTTCCTGCGATAGGTTGCGTTGGGCCACGAATTCGCTGAAACTCAGGTCGGCCTGCGGCGGGTTGAAGTTGCTGAGCTGATCGAACAACTGGTCAACCTCGCGCTGATTGCCGCAAGGTTCCAGCCGGCCTGTGCCATGCCATTCCCGAAAACAGCCCGTTTCCCCCTCCAACTCAAACCGGGTCAGGCCTGCCTCGTCAACCAGGCGGATCAGTTCCAGGGGCAGCCCATGAATAAACTCTGCCCCGAGCTCAATCGGGAGCTCACCGCCGGGGACGGAGTAAATGCGGCCTCCCACGCGGTCCCGTGCTTCGACGAGAGTCACGCCGATGCCGGCTTCTGCTAAGGTTCGAGCTGCTGCCAGACCTGCCATGCCGGCCCCGACCACGATCACACCGTTGCTGCTTGCGTTCCTTGGGCTCATTGGACTGTCCAGCTCATGGTTTCGGTGCGAGGTCCGTGCGCCGGTACAGGTTGCCTTAATGCGTGGATCGTCCAGGTCTTGCCGGCAAGCGCAGCCTCGGGAGTGAAGCGAATCCTTTCTCCCTCGAGCTGCATTTTCACCCGCGGCGCGTTTTTCGCGTGAGGCGAGGCTGGGTGTGCGAGCGGAATCTCCACCTCCCTGGTCAAACCGCACACCAGGTACAGCGAGATCAGGTCGCAGAAGCCCAGTGCTGCTGTCCAGCCTTCGATGTCCCCATGCAGTTCGGACTTACACGCCTTCGGGCCGTTAAGAAAATGCCGGTGTTGTACCGGATCATGTTGGGCGAGCAGGGTGAAATGCCGGCTGACCACCTTCGCTCCCATCTCAGAAAACGCAGCGACCGCTTCGATCGAAGCGGTCCAGGCTTCTTCTGTCTCGCGGGGCGAAATGGCGAGGAAGGAAACGGGAAGCTGGTTGCCCGCGTTAGGAGCGCGCAGCCGTTGAATCTGATGCGCATCGCTCGCCGCCCATCCGGTGTCGTGCATTTGGATGGCGCGAATGATTTCCGGAGGCAATTGCCCGAAGCAGGTCAGGTCCGTGGCTATTTCTCCTGCCAGCACGGCGTGCGCCGGCTGGGGAATGAGGCGGCAGGGCAAGCGTAGTTGGCGCTGGGCCGCTTCCACCCGCGCCCAGGCCGACCCGGAAGCCTGGTCACTGCTTGGCTTTTCCTCTTGAGACCACCCGATCACCATGGAATCCTCTTGTTGCCACAAGGCCATTATCAGTTAAGCTGAGCATCAGTTAAGTGGAGCCGGAGACTTTCTATGATCCTGCAAGAACAAACGGCTGTTGATCTCGCCACACCCACCGGCCCCATGCGGACCTACATCCTTCGCCCCGCTGCCGAGCGGAAGTATCCCGGAGTGGTGCTATTTTCTGAGATCTTCCAGGCCACTGGACCGATTCTTCGTTTTGCGGCCTTTGTCGCCGGTCACGGCTACCTGGTCGCAGTTCCGGAGGTGTATCACGAGCTGGAACCGGCAGGCACGGTGCTGCACTACGATCAGGCAGGATCCGACAAAGGCAATGCGGATAAGTACGCCAAAGCAGTTTCGTCCTATGACAGTGATGCGCGCTGGTTGCTGAATTATCTTGCTGACCGCGAGGATTGCACCGGGCGGCTGGGAACCATTGGCATCTGCATGGGCGGGCACCTGGCCTTTCGTGCGGCGATGAACCCCGATGTACTGGCCACTGTGTGCTTTTACGCCACAGACATTCATAGCCACAGCCTGGGTCTGGGGAAGAACGACGACTCTCTTGCGCGGGCGGGTGAAATCAAAGGCGAACTGCTGCACATTTGGGGACGTCAGGATCCCCATGTTCCGCTGGCGGGACGCAACCTGATCAAAGCGCGTCTGGACGAGGTGGGCGCCAATTTCCAGTGGGTGGAAGTGAACGGTGCGCATGCGTTCATGCGCGATGAAGGATACCGCTATGATCCCGAACTGGCAGCGCTCTGTCTGCAGATGACCCTAGGACTGCTGCATCGTAAATTGAGCTCATGACGGATCAGGAACTAAAAGAAATACCGGGCAAAATACCGGTCAGGCCGCCCGAAGATCCGTCGAGTGATTTGGGATTTGGCAGAGTCCTGTCACAGCAGCGTGAGCTGCGTTTGCTGAATCGGGACGGTAGCTTTAATGTGCAGGCGCGCGGCCGCGGACTGCATGCATTTCTGGCCTATTCCAACCTGGTCAGCACCACGTGGAACCGCTTCTTTCTTTTTGTTGCCATCGCCTACCTCGCGCTGAATGGCTTTTTTGCTTTGTTGTACGTGGCTGTCGGATCGGATGGGCTGGTCAACACGCTCAATACCGGTCTCAATACTCCTTTTCTGAAGGCATTCTTCTTCAGCATTCATACTTCGGCGACGATTGGCTATGGAAGCACAGTCCCGGTGGGATTGGCGACGAACATATTGGTCGCGCTAGAGTCCGTTGTTAGTTTGCTCGGTCTGGCGGTGGTTACGGGGTTGGTGTTTGCGCGTTTCTCCCGGCCGGTGGCTGACATTTTGTTTAGTAGAAACGCGGTGATGTCATGGATGGGCAATTTTCACGCGTTCCAGTTCCGCATCGTCAACTCGCGCAACAACCAGATCATTGATCTTCATGCCCGGGTGCTGGTGTCACGTTTTGAGAACAATGCCAGCGGGGTCGCGGTACGGCGCTACTATCCGCTGCAGCTGGAGCGCGAAAGCGTGGTCTTCTTTCCTCTGTCCTGGACGATCGTGCACACGATCGATCAGAATAGCCCGCTGTTTGGGATTACAGAAGATGAGCTATGTGCAAGTGGTGCGGAGTTTTTGATACTGCTTACGGGGATGGACGAGACCTTTTCTCAGGTCGTAAATGCTCGGTCGTCTTACCGCGCAAACGAAGTGATCTGGGATGCCAAGTTCGCCGATATTTTTGTGTACGACCCTGAAGGCAGGATGGCGGGTATTGACATGAAACGCTTCCACGACACAACGCAGATTGCCAAGCCGTCTTAGGGGACTTCGGGAACGCATTCGCGGAGGAACCACTAGGCTTCGATGATGCGGGAGCCCGTTGGGCCTGCAACAATGGCAACAGAAGCTAGTCCTAAAAAGAGACCATGCTCTACCAGGCCTGTGATGCTCTTGAGGGTTTGGGCTAAGGCTGGCGGGTCGAGAATCTCCCCGTAGTGGCAATCGAAAATGTAATTGCCCTCGTCCGTGATGAACGGAGAGCCGTCGTGGCCGAGCCGCAGAACTGGATTTGCTCCCAACGCTTCCAGCTTTCTCTTTACCGAACCGGCTGCGAAGGGAATCACTTCAACCGGCAGGGGAAAACGGCCCAGATGCTGCACCACCTTGTGTTCGTCGGCCACGATGACCAGGCGGTGAGAAGCGGCGGCTACGATCTTTTCGTGCAGCAAAGCGCCACCGCCTCCCTTGATCAGGGCCAAACCAGGAGCAACTTCATCGGCGCCGTCAATGGTGACGTCGGTGTGGTCCACTTCATCGAAGCTGGTGAGCGGAATTCCGAGGGATTGCGCCAGCTCGGCACTGGCCCGGGAGGTAGGAATTCCACGAATCTTCAGTCCGTCCCGGACTTGCTCGCCGAGAAAATGGATGGCAAAAGTCGCGGTTGAGCCGGTGCCGAGCCCAACCACCATTCCGTCCTTGACGTACTCGATACTCTTGCGAGCTGCCGCAGCTTTTTCAGTGTCTTCTAGATTCATGACGCACGCAGTGCCCTGGAATACATGAGACGGGTGAAACCACTCATTAAGAGATTGATGCCGACAAGGGTCCCTAAGGCCCACACCGCGCTGGCCGGCCAGCTACGCCAGATCAACACTGCCAGGATCAGGGTCACAATCCCATCGAATAAAAGCCATCCGGCGCCGGGAGCACTACGCACCTGGAACCAGGTCACGATGTGAAAAATGCCTTCCACGAAAAAGAGAACAGCCAGAGCAAGGGTGAGCGACACCAGGCTCAACTTGGGATGCATCAGCAGGTAGACGCCGGCGATCAGATAAGCACAGCCTACCAGCAGGCGCCAGAAAAAGCCTCCGGTGGTACGGGCGGCAAAGCTGCCTGCAAGATGGGCTATCCCTGCCACGATCACCAGCACGGCAACCACGATAGCGATGGCAATGCCTGCCTCGAAGGGCAACGCCAGGGCAAAGAACCCGACAATGATGAGCAGAATGGCCCATCCAATGGGAAACGAACCGCCCCTTGCTAACACACTACTGGGGGATGTAACCATGATGTGGCTCCTTCAGACAACGCCGCCACCAGCATAACTGGAATTCGATTCGCCCGGGCATGATTTCAGCATGATACCGGTCGACCGCACGCGATATCCTGATTTTGATCTGCAAACACCGCGATATCCACTTTAGAGGAGATCCATGTCGAACGATTTGCGCAGTTTTCTCACGCTCAACTATGAAGAGCTCGAAGAATTGAATTTAAGAGCGAAAGAGGAGCGCACGAATCGCGTTCCTCAGGACCAAATCCGGGAAGAACGGCTCAAGTACCTCACCGACGAGAAGCGCATCAAGGCGGTGACCGTTCTGTTCAGCGACCTTGAAGGCCGCTTACACATGCTCGATTACGACAAGAAATTCATCATCAAGAGCTGGGACAACCTCACCTTTGACGGCTCCTCGATTCGCGGCTTTTCCGCGCAAAGGGAAAGCGACCTGCGGCTGGGAATTGACTGGGGCGCTTTTTATTGGGTGCCTGCTGATTTCTTCGGCGCCGGCAAGGTGATCGTGTTTGGCGAGGTAATCGATAAGAGCGGAGCGGTGTACCCCGCCGACATGCGCAGCGTGCTTAAATCCTTTGCCGCCGAACAGCACAAGAAGAATGGCTACACCCTGAACGCCGCCAACGAAATTGAAGGTTTCCTTTTCGAAGGCGTGGACGCCGAGCGTCGCTTCCACGACACGGGCAAGTTCGAGTATGTCAATACCGGCGGTTACTACCATTCCCTTCCCGGAGATCCGCTGCGCACATTCATCGACACCACAGCCGAGGTGCAGCGCGCGATGGGGTTCGAGAATGAAAAGGACCATCCCGAGGTCGCGCCGTCACAGTTTGAGATCAACTACGGCTACGGCGAGGTGGTCGCCGCCGCCGACCAGATCCAACTCTACAAACTGATCTGCCGCCAGGTGGCTACCGGAATGGGTTGCACCGCTTCCTTCCTGCCCAAGCCGGTGATCGGCGTCAATGGCAATGGCATGCATACGAATGTGTCCATCAGCAAAGCGGGCAAGAACCTGTTTTGGGATCCCAAGGGAGAGGAGAAGATCAGCGGGTTGGCGTGGTCCTTTATCGATCGCATTCTTTCGAGCGCCAGCGATGTTTGCCTGCTGCTGAATGCCAGTGTTAATGCTTACCGCCGGCTCGACCCGCATTTTGAAGCGCCCAATCAGATCAAGGCGTCGCCCATCGACCGCGGATCGATGGTGCGGGTACCCCTGGGCAACGAAAGAAGCTCGCGGGTAGAAGTGCGCTCGGTTGGACCGGACGCCAATCCTTACATGGTGATGTACTCCATCTTCCGCACCGGAATTCAGGGTGAGATTTCGAAGATCAAGGATCTGCGCCAAGCCAAGCGTTATCTGCCCGATAACGTGTACACAGCGATCGACGACTTTCGCAAATCAAAGTGGACCACGACCCTGCTGGGAGAGGACGTGAAGGCTCGTTACGCCGACCTCAAGCAGGCCTCGGCGGACCGCTGCCCGCGGCTGCTTGGCAGCCTGATCAAGGTTCCCGAGATTCAATTCCACCACGATGTGTATAACCAATACTTGTGGAACCAGTTCTGAGCAAAGCTGCACTGTCACAAATGTCGGGTGCCCCATGCGGTTACCGCGGGTTAAAGCATCTGTGTTTCCCGCGGTATCCGCTCCCATCCTTCGCGTTCTTTGCGAAGGGTGGGATACCACAAATGTTGCGTCCGAATCTTTCCTACATCAATAGTCCTTTCCCAACAATATGAGCATTCATCTTCTAGGCATCGATGTGGGTACGGGTGGAACACGCGCCCTGCTCATTGACGAATCCGGCGCGGTCGTCGCATCTGCGATTCATGAGCACGAACCCTTTGCTTCTCCACGCAGCGGTTGGGCGGAGCAGGATCCGCACGACTGGTGGAAGGCTTGCCAAGGCGCGGTGCGCAAGCTGCTTGCTGAAAGTGGGGTGCCCGCGTCGGAGATTGCCTGCATCGGCCTCAGCGGTCAAATGCACGGCGCAGTGCTATTGGATCGAAACGATGAAGTCCTCCGTCCCGCACTCATCTGGTGCGATCAGCGCACGGCAGCCGAGTGTCGCTATTTAAACGAAAAAATCGGCCCGCAACGGCTGGTAGAGCTGACCGCCAATCCTGCTCTCACCAACTTCACCCTCACCAAGCTGCTTTGGGTGCGCACCAATGAACCCGAAATCTGGCGGCGGTTTCACAGCTTTTTGCTACCCAAGGATTATGTTCGCCTGCGCCTGACCGGAGTGCGTGCAATCGACGTTGCCGATGCCTCAGGCACCCTGCTGCTCGATGTAGTCCATCGCCGGTGGTCCGATGCCATGCTCGATGCGGTGGGGCTGAAGCCGGACTGCCTCCCGGCTCTCTATGAGTCGCAGGAAATTGTAGGCCGGGTGACGGAATCCGCGGCTGCCAGTACGGGGTTGAAGGCGGGCACCCCGGTGGTTGCCGGGGCCGGCGATCAGGCGGCAGGCGCAACCGGAATGGGCATCGTCCGCCCCGGAGACGTGAGCGCGACCATCGGAACATCGGGAGTCGTCTTCGCTGCCTCAGACGCACCGGTGACCGACCCGGCGGGACGGCTACACACTTTCTGCCATGCCATTCCTGGCCGCTGGCACGTCATGGGCGTGACCCAGGCGGCCGGGCTCTCGCTGCGTTGGCTGCGCGACAACTTCGCTCAGTCCAGCAATTACGACCAGCTGACCAGCGAAGCAGCAAAGGTTCCACCCGGGTCCGGGGGCGTACTTTGGGCGCCCTACCTGATGGGGGAGCGAACGCCCCATCTCGATCCCGACGCACGCGCAGCATTGCTGGGCCTGGCCGCCGACCACACCCGAGCCCACGTGGTGCGGGCCATTCTCGAAGGGGTTGCGTTTAGCCTGAAAGACACGCTGACCATTTTCCGCGAGCTTGGCATTCCGGTGAAGGCCATTCGCCTGGGTGGAGGCGGTGCGCGCTCTTCCCTTTGGCGGCAGATCCAGGCCGATGTCTACGGTCAGGCGGTTGAGACCGTGCAGGCGGAAGAAGGGGCTGCCTACGGAGCCGCCTTGCTTGCCGGGGTGGGCGCCGGCGTTTGGGGTTCGGTCGATGCGGCCTGCGACGCGGTGGTGCATGTGGCTGGCCGTACCACTCCCGATCCGCCAGCGGTTATCGTTATGCAGGAGAGCTACGCGAGATATCGGCGGATTTATCCAGCTTTGCGCGGCATTGTTGCCGGCTCGCCCGCTTGAGCTTCATTCCGGGTCGAATTGGGAACTGGTATGCCCCATTTGAGGTACGGGGCAGCTTGGTTGAAACGGCACCCACCGCTTAAACTGAAAGCGTAGCCAGTCCCCCCGCGGAGCGAGCGCGCTTAATGGAACCCACTCTTCTCGCTACACCTCCCAAGACAGCCCTATTCGCTGACACCCTGATCAACCGGCGAAATTTCCTTCGCCTGGCTGCCGGCTCTGCCGCCGGTCTTGTGTTGTACGCCAGTGAAATCTCTCGTCACGAACTCGAACTCATCGACGTAACCATCAGACTTCCCCGATTGCCGGACGCGTTTGCGGGCATGAAAGTGGTGCAGATCAGCGACTTTCACTTCCAGGAGTACACCGAAGCGATGTTCCTTGAGGCCATCGTCCGCAAGGTGAACGCGCTGGCTCCGGAGTTGGTCGTGCTGACCGGGGATTTCGTCAGCTCGAATCCGCTGCCGCAACACATTGACCATCAAGCTGGCCTATCATTGCGCGGAAATCCTCAGCCACATCGAATGCCCGCTGCGCTACGCGATTATGGGCAACCACGACTGCCTGGTTGGCGCTCGCGCGGTGACGGACGCTTTGAAAACCCATGACATCCCGGTCCTGGCAAATCGGTTTGTGCCCCTGGAACGTCAGGGCCAACGCATCTGGCTGGCGGGCGTGGAGGATGTTTTGATACAGAGGCCCGACCTGTCCACCGCTCTGCCGGCAGGAAAGAGGCGGGACGGGGAGCCCACCATCCTGCTGGCACACGAGCCGGATTTTGCTGACTATGCGATGGGGCAGCAGGTTGATTTGATCCTTTCCGGACATACCCATGGAGGCCAGATCCTTTTCCCATTCCTGCCGCCGCTGATGTTGCCAGACATGGGCACCAAGTACGTGCACGGGCTTTTCAAGCTGGGCGATGGGATGCAGCTTTACGTGAACCGAGGCATCGGTGCGGTGACTCTTCCCTTTCGCTTTCGCTGTCCCCCTGAAATCACCGCCATCACTTTGCAACCCGGCTTATAGGCGCGGAAAACACCTAAGATAAAAATGGCACGGACGAAACTGAGTGGGTGGCCCAGGTCTCCTAAGGAAGAAGTCTGCTTTGCGTGGGAGATTGCAGGGTGAGATTTGACTATCCCACCCTTCGCAAAGAACGCGAAGGATGGGGCACGTCGATGGGTGCAGGGGATAGAGCCCAAAAGCGCGTTCTTTTCATCCTGCTCTTGCCGCCGGCAAGCGAGTTTGCTCAAAAGCGAAACCTGGGCCACCCACTCAACGTCTGGAGGACACTCTGTACGTCCCGCTAAACCGGACCTGATACAAAGCAGAGTTTTTCCTCCAGCCTGTAAAGCCCAACACACTGACCTTCGTCTACCCCGCCGATCTTATGTACCCCTTACTTGAGTAATGAAGATAGGCGAAATAGAGCCACAGGGACCATCAAAACTGTCCCAATATGACACTATCGTTGTACCGTTCCGGGAGAACAGCCCCATTACTCGACCAAAGTTGTAGATAACTCCTGCGATACCTCCCGTTCTTCCCGCTACACTCAGTAGCTGAAAGGGGAACACCATGGGCATACAAGCATTTCCAAACTTAGCGGGGCAATCGATGAGGCCGGAGTTGCGCATTGTGCGCAGAGCAGAGTCCATAGTTTCCCTTAATGTCGCTGACGTCTGCGAAGACAATCCGGATCAGCCTTACTACGAAAACAAACTGGGCGCTGCGCGGGGCATCGTATTTGCTTTGGCCTTCCAGGTGGCATTGGTCGCTGTTGTGGCTCTTTGCTGGAAGCTCCTGCTGCACTAGAGCCCTAGCGGGGAAGGTTAAATCGCCTTCTCCATGATCTCGGCATCCACCCTCCCCCCGTAGTATTTCGCAATCCTCCCCCTGCTCACAAAGCCAAGCCCACGATAAAAGCGAAGCGCGGTGGCATTGTTCTCCGCCACCTCCAGGCTCATGACACCTGCGCCTTCCTGCTTCATCTGGTTTTCCGCAGTTTGCATCAGCAGTGTGCCCAACCCGTGCCGGCGTGCGGAAGGGTCCACGTCCAGGGTCACAATGTGTCCGGCCCGGAGGCCGTTGCGGCGTGCGCGTTCGGTGATGACAAATCCTGCCAGCTTGCGATCAGGCTGCTCTGCAATCCAGCAGAAACACCGGGGATGATTCAGGAAATGCTGTAACTCTGCTCTGGAATAGGCAATCTCCTGCGGAAAACAGACCTGGTCGAGTTGATGCAACCCGGCCAGGTCCTGTTTTCGATAACTGCGCAGCTGAACCACCTTACCCTCAAAAGCTTTATGGGTTGTGGGCTACGGTCACCTTGGAGCTCGTTTTCTGCGGCTCCAGAACCACTCCGTTGTACGACGTTGCAGCGAGCAGGCGCCCGCTCATGGACTGCACATGCCGTACCTTCCAGCCCGGATCATAGAACTTGAAGGTGCGGTCCGCAGGATCTACAGCCAACACCCAACTGGAGGCCCACGAGGTAATGACGATGCGTTTCAGATCAGCGTCGTAGCTCAAGCCGCTGATGTCGGAGAGCGGAAGAGACTTCATTTCGCTCCAGTTCTGACCGTGATCGTCGCTATAGAAGACACCCTCACGGCCGCCCAGCCACAGGCTGCCACTGTCTGTCACCGCAGCAGATTGCAGCCAGGTCAGCTTCTGCGGCATCGCCAGGGGCTGCCAGGTCTTCCCTTCGTCGTTGGACATCGCGAGCGCGGTTCGCTCCGATGCCACAACCACGGGCCCCGAAACAACCACGGAACGGTACTCCGGTTTGCCCAGCACCGGCCCGCCTTCCCACGTCGCGCCTTGATCGCTGCTGGAGTAGATTCCTTTCGCCGTCGCTGCATACCAGGTGCTTCCGGACGCGTTCAGATCGTGAATGCGCTCATCGATCTGACCCGCCGGCACCATCACAGTTTTTTCTGTTTTGGTGCGTTTGCCCTTCTTCATCACGTAGGACGTCTTTGTCTCACCCTTAACGATCTTTCCAATGGGCTGCCAGTTAGACCCGTCGAGACGGAGGATGCCGGCGTTGGTCCCGGCCAATATGGTGCCTTGCGGAGACTGGGTAAGATTAAAAACGTCGCGTCCCTGCAGTCCATCGCTCTGCTGGGTCCAGGTAACGCCCTCGTCGTGGGAAACGAACACGCCGCCATAGGTCTTGTCGTTCACCACTCCGGCATAGATGGTTTGTGTCTTGGCATCTACCAGCAGCGTGGATACCTGCCGCTGTGAGAAGCCGGGATTGGATGCCTTGAAGCTAAACGCCGCGTCGTCGCTCTCCAGAACCCCATTCCGGTCGGTCGCCAGCAGCACATGTTGCGCATTTTTGGGGTCGACGTAGACGTCGTTGACGATCACGTCCGGACCGGTCATCCGCTTCCAGTCTTTCCCCCCATCGAGCGTCTTATACAAACCTTCGGTGGTGCCGGCATAGACGGTATTGGGGTTGGTTGGATCGAGCATCAGGACGCGCGTTCGGCGCGCGGTCATGGGAATGCCCTGAATCTTGTGGTAAAGCTCGCCGGCGCTGTCGCTGCGATAGATCCCGGAGCAGGCGCTGGTGTAGACCACGTTGGGAGCGGTGGGATCGATGATGATCGAGAACACATCGGAGTCATCGATCAGGCCCTGTTTGATGTTGTGCCAATTGGCGCCGCCGTCGGTCGTCTTCCATGGCAAGTGCCAGGTGCCGGCATAAATGGTGTGCGGATCCTTGGGATCGATGGCGATGGACTCGACTTCATGGAGGTCCGCGCTGCCTTCCGGAGTAATCCGGTTCCAGGTCTGGCCGCCGTCTTCGCTGCGGAAGACTCCCTTTAGGGTGCCTGCGACCACAGTCTTGGGATCCGAAGGCGCCTGGGTGAGCGCGCGGATGGATTGTCCCTTCATGGCTGCCACCGTGGTCCAGGTCTTCCCCGCATCGTGGCTGATGAAGAGACCGCCGTCCGGGTGATCCACGACCCAGGCGCCCACCAGCAAAGTGTTGGGATCGGAAGAGTCGACAACGATGTTGTCCAGCAACAGGTCGTCGGTTTTGGCCAGCTTGGCCAGCCTCTGCCAGCTCGCACCGCCGTCTTGGCTCTGGTAGATCCAGCTATTGGTGGTGCCCAGGTAGATGTGCTTGTCGTTATTAGGGTCAGCGGCGAAACTGCGGGCGTCGCCGCCGTCAGGGCCGACTGGAACCCAGGAAGAGGTTTGTGCCAGGGCCGGTTGATTGGGAACAAGAGCGACAACAAGAAACGCGGAGGAGAGGTAACGCCAGATGCATGAAGTCATTGTTTTCTGCTTGTGTGCCTGAGATGCGGAAAAAGCTCAACGAATTTGTCCGCTTTCACCGTGCACCTGCGGAGGGGACAGGGTCAAGCCAAATGAAAAGGGTGGCCATTACCAACTGGCCACCCTTTCCGGTTAAGGCTACCTCGGTCCGTTACTGGGCCGGGGGAGCTGCTGCTGCTGCTTTCTTGTGCCGACGAACAGGAGCGGGTTTGGTTCTGGACTGAACCTTAACCGTGCTCTCGTCGACCGCAGTGGTGCCGGTTACGTCGTTGTCGAAGGATGCGCCGGCAGGGACAAGGTAGTTCTCCACTTCCTTGTTGCCCTGGGTTCCGGTGCGGGTGGTGATCCGGGAAGGATCAATGCCCTTCTCCTTCACCAGGTAATCCTTCGTGTTGACAGCCCGTTGAGCAGCAAGCGTTTCGGCCTTCTTCTCATCCGGAGCTGCCTCGCCGACTACGACTGCGTTGGCATCTGTTTGTTGTTGCAGGTTGAGGGCGACGTCATCGAGGCAAGCCTTCGCCTCGTTGTCCACGCGAGCCGGGCGCTTCTTATCCCGATCGAAGGTGATCGAGCAAAGCGTCTTGGTCTTGGGAGCAGGCGGTGGCGGCGGCGCTTCCACATTGACCGAAGTCGTGGAAGTAGCCGTTTGTCCCTTGTCGTCCTGCACGTTGCAAGTGACGGTGATCGTCCCGGCAGGTGCACCAGTGGTGCTCAGCGTGGCGGTGTTGCCGCTGCCGCTGATCTGGCCGGCCGACGCACTGTACGTATAAGTCAGTGGCCGGTTCTGCGGGCTTACACCCTGGGCAGTGATGGTTGCCGTTCCACCTGGTTGCACAGTGGTCGGATTAGCCGAGCAGCTAATGGTCGGCGGATCGTACTGCTTGACGGTGAAGTTAGCCGTGCAATCGGCGAATTGGCCGGGCTTCTGGCCTTCCGAGACGTGGCCGGTTACGGTGTAGTTGCCAGGAGCCAGGCTGCCGGTATCTATCTGGCCGACATTGCTGTCGCCGGTAACCTTGACGCCCTCGCCACCCGTCCAGCTATAGGCCGGTGTCTTCTTCGGATTCAGATTGGACGCCGTGCCGGTAACTGTAATGGGATCGCCGGGAAACGCCGGAGACGGCGCCGCGGTGCAGGTATAGGCCACGGGAGGCGGAGGAACGATGCTTCCCATGTGATAGATCAGACCGGTGCTCAGGCGCGCGATCTTGAGATTGGCCCGGCCGCCAGTAGGATATGGCGGTTGGGGACCAAAGTTGGTGTGGAAGTACTCGTAATCCGCCTGGAACAGGCGCAGGCCAAGATGGCCGCCGAGGAACGGCAGGTTGTAGTCCATACCGCCGCCGACGATCAGCGCAGGGCCAAAGGTGTACGGTTCGTGAACCGGGCCACCCAGCCGGTTGAAGCCGGCGTCGCCGTGAACAAAGGGGGTGATCTCCGCAGTCGGATAGCGGAAGACCATGCCCAATTCCCCACTAGAGGCACCGTCATTGTTTCCAGAGGGATGGTTTGCGTATTCGACCTGTCCACCTACGTAGCGGTTGAAGTAGTAAGTAACGCTCCCTATGGCACCGTAATTAATTGCCGAATAGGTAACGGGGCCATTGACGCCGATCGCAGCTCCGTCCGGTACGGTAAGTGAGCCGTGGGGCGCCCAATACGAATAGCCGGCAAAGATGTCGATTCGGGAGGCCGGCGTCTCCGTGGGAGCCGTCGGTTTTGGGGCTGTACTGGTCGAATCCTGGGCTAAGAGACTCACAGTACCGAGTCCTACAATGCCAGCTGCAAACAGAATTCGGCCCAGTGAAGACAAGGGGCGAGAGTGCATGCGTCTATCCTCCGCAACCACTGGAAAGTCATTCAAAAAGCTGAAAGTCATTCAAACAAAACTAACGAGCCAAAATTGGACGTGGCTCGACTCAACATCACTTTCATGTCACCCAATTCAGAACCTTGGATGCAAAACAGATGCAAAACAGCCACATCCGGTAATCTACATCATATTTATTATCACGACTACCTTAATTTTCAACATCTTAACGACGGCGGCGCGCAGGGAGTAAGCGGTTAGTTACTCTTTTCGCCAACAAAAATGTCGGGAATACGCAAAAAAGAACCGCCCAGCAAACTTATTACAATTGCACAATTATTGGAAGTTTAATGCGCGTTTTGCGCTTCCCCGCTCGCGCAGAATTTTTTCCTGCAGCAGGGTTATCGCGTACATCAACTGTTCGGGGCGCGGCGGGCACCCGGGCACGTACACATCCACGGGAATAACCTGGTTCACTCCCTGGACCAGCGCGTAGTTATTGAAGACTCCGCCGGACGTGGCGCAAGCGCCCATCGAAATCACCCATTTCGGCTCCGGCATTTGCTCGTAGAGCCGGCGAATCACCGGTGCCATCTTTTGCGAGACCCGGCCGGCGATCACCATCAAGTCTGACTGGCGCGGGGAAGGGCGAAAAACTTCGGCGCCGAAACGCGCAATGTCAAAGCGGGCGCCACCCATCGACATCATTTCGATCGCACAGCACGCTAAACCAAAGGTCATGGGCCAAACGGAGCTTTTGCGGATCCAGTTGACGGCAAAATCCAAAGAGGTCAAGACCACCCCATCAGGCTGCTCGTACCCGAAATTTACTTCGCGGACCTTTTCCTGGTTCTTGGCGCTCGATTCCAGGTTGCCGAAGAGGTACCGATCGCTGCCCGGTGTACTCATAGCTACCACTATAAGGCATTGATTATTCGGCGGAAAACCCAGTCCGTAAAAAGACGGACCTGGCACCCACGGTATATCGCGTCATTTCCCCCATCTCGCACTGTCTAGGATCGTTCCCCGGCGGATGCGGCTATACTCTGGAAATCAGATTATGCAAAAGATAGAAGCTGTCATTCAGCCGTCAAAACTCGACGCCGTCAAAGATGCCCTGCTCGCCATCGGAGTCGAGGGCATGACCATCCTTGAAGCACGCGGCCACGGACGCCAGAAGGGCCATACCGAGTTCTACCGGGGACGCGAATACACGGTCGACCTTCTACCCAAGATCAAGATCGAAACCGTGGTCCCGGACGAACTGCTGGAGAAGGCCGTCCAGGCCATCATCACCGCAACTCGAACCGGAAAGATTGGGGACGGCAAGATCTTCGTCTCCGCAATCAACGAGGCCATACGCATTCGCAACGGCGATCGTGGTGTGGCGGCGCTCTAGACTTCAGGCCGCGGAAAAACTCTGTTTGTTGTCAGGGCAACGAGCGTTAGTCGGGCCGTAAACGATGAGAATACGTCGGGCTACCTCGCCGCAGCGAGCATTAGCCCCTGAGGTACTTCCTTCATCCCCGGTCACCAGGTTTTTCCGCAGCCTCTATAGCAGTCCTCATTCGCGGTCGACATGAAAACTGCATTCACGTCTCACCAGCAGTTGCGCGAGTACTACCAGGCCGAGATGGCGGGCATGCGCCAGTCGTTCGAGCGTTCCGGAAACGGCGTGCTCTGCATCCGCCGCCGCGCCCTGATCGTCGATTGCCTGCTGGAACCACTGTGGCGCTTCGAAAGCGGTGGACCGATTCCTCCAGGGGTGGCACTGGTGGCTATCGGCGGTTTCGGCCGCAAGGAACTCTTCCCTTCCTCAGACGTCGATCTGCTTTATCTATGCGTCGACGACCAGGTGGAGGATAAGTTTCGCGAGACGATCCGCAACTGCAATCAGGCTATGTGGGATCTCGGTTTGCGCGCCAGTCCGATGATCCGCGTCTTGAAAGAATGTAGCCGCTACGATCCCGACAACATCGAATTCACCCTCTCTCTGCTTGATCGGCGTTTCATCGCCGGTGATCACAGCCTGTCCCAGATTTTGCAGACGCAAACACTGCCTGAAATGGCACTGCGGGAGTGGAGCGGCATCGTGCATAGACTGGCCGAGTTGGCCCGCGTGCGCCACCAAAAGTACGGCAACACCATCTTCCATCTCGAACCGAATATCAAGGAATGTCCGGGCGGCCTGCGCGATCATCAACTGGCGCACTGGCTGAACCTGATGCACCACGTGCGAGAAAACAAAGCCTGGCCCAACAGCACTGGAAACTCCCTTTATTCAGTACACAACGACGCCGCCTCGGCCTTTGAATTTCTCAGCGCAACGCGATGTTTTCTGCACCTGCGCAGCGGCCGCGACGACAACAGCCTCGATTGGCATGCACAGGATGAAGCGGCGGCGCAGAGTATTGGCCTCGAAACCAAGGGCACATCCGACCCCGCCTACTGGATGCGGACTTATTATCGCCACGCACGCACGGTCTACCGCCGCGCCATTCTGGCTACGGAGGCACTCCCCCCGGCAAGGCAGTCGTTCTACCGGCCGCAACGGCGCAAGCGCGTTCCCATTCCGGGGACTGATTTTGTGGTCCAGGACGGCCGGGTCGACGTTTCCGAGGCTGCCTTGCTCACCGGTCCCGAAGGCATTATGCGGGTCTTTGCGCTGATTGCCGCCCACGGCTACCGGCTGACACAGAATGCGGAAGATCGCCTGGCAGACGCTCTCCCGGTGCTCGATGTGCACATCCCTGAAGGCCCTTTCCTGTGGAATGGCCTACGTGAAATTCTGCTCGGGCCGCATGCCGCGCATGCGCTGCGCACTATGCATGCGCTCGGCATTCTGGAGTTGCTGATCCCTGAGTTTCATGGCATTGACGCTTTGGTGATTCGCGACTCGTATCATCGCTACACCGTCGATGAACATACTTTTCTCGTCATCGACAACGTGCACGCGTTGCGCCAGCCGCACTTGGCCTGGGAGCGCCGGTTTTCCACCTTGTTGGGAGAGATCGATCGCCTCGATCTCTTTTTTCTTGCAGTGTTGATGCACGACACCGGCAAGGCCCGGCGCAGCGGCGACCACACAGTGCAAAGCGTGGAGTTGGCCGATAGCCTGCTCGCGCGGTTGGAGCTCGACGCCGAAGAGCGGGACCAGGTGCGGCGTCTTATCCGCAATCACCTGGAAATGTCGATGACGTTACGACGCGATATTTTCGACGCCGAAACCATCCGCGCATTTGCAGAAAAGGTGGCCTCGCAAACCCATCTGAAAATGCTGTGCCTGATGACTTACGCGGACATCAAAGCGGTCAACCCCGACGCCCTGACACCGTGGAAGGCGGATAGCCTATGGCAACTCTATATCGCCACTTCGAACTTCATGGACCGCAGTGTTGACCAGGAACGCTATCGCGCCGATGTAGACCCTACCCTGCTGAAACGCATACTCACCCTTGCTCCGGAGAGCGCCCAGGAACTGCGCAGCTTCCTCGAGGGTTTCCCCCAGCGCTACCTGCACACGCGCATGCCGGAGCAGATTCGCGATCATTTTCAAATGGCCTTGCAACTCTCGCAATCGCCGGTGCAAATCAACCTTCGCAGCCTGCGGCAGCTGTGGGAGCTCACGGTGATCACGCGCGACCGGCCGCTGCTGTTTGCAGATATGGCCGGAGCACTTTCCTCGTGGGGCATGAACATTGTCAAAGCCGAGGCGTTTTCCGACGATGCCGGAATTATTGTCGACACCTTTCAGTTTTCCGATCCGTTCCGCACCCTTGAGCTCAACCCGTCTGAAGTGGACCGGTTCCGCGCAAGTCTCCTGGACGTGATCTCACTGAAGACGCCGATCGAAGTGCTTTTGCGTCGCCGCCTGGCGGTGCGTACTCCCATCATGGTGAGGGTAGCGACCCGGTTGGATTTCGATAACACTGCATCCACCCATAGCACCCTGCTGCAAGTGGTGGCTCAGGACGGCCCCGGGTTGCTGCGTCAAATCGCTACCACCCTGGCGGCCCACGATTGCAACATTGAGGTGGCCTTGATTGATACCGAAGGGGAGATCGCGATCGACGTCTTCTATCTCACCATTCGGGGTTCTAAACTTGATCAGCAGACCCAGGCACAGCTCCAGGCGGCGCTTCTGCTCGCCATCGAGGAGCTGCGCCCGGCGCACGCGACTTAGCCCTGCTTGACTGCGTCATTTACTGCAATGGCTTGAAAGAACGGTGGCGAGCTACCATCGAGAGAGCGCCTAAGTGAAATTGCGACGGACCATTCGCAAATACTTCCGTCTGCGCCGCCATTCGCGGCAGCGGCCCGCGTTCTCACGCGCCAAGGATGAGCTGCGTGCGCGGACGAAAGCCTTCAGTGCTTCGACCACTCTGGAAACGCAAACCTCCACCTTTGCCCGCCTCTTTCATTCCATCTGGACCGGCTCCAGCGAACGCGCCTTCAATGTCCGGCTGTTGTGCTGGATTCGCATGCTGGAGCATGACGATCTGCTTCGCCTGGACTTTCAGGAAGCCTTGCAGTCCATGCTTTCCCAGCTCGACTCCGTGGCCCTGCTGGCCGAGGCCGGATTGCCCCGGCACCACGCCGTGTTCTCCGAAGGGATCCGCCGGCTGTTTAACCGCTTTTTACCTTCGGCCATGGCGGTCACGGATAGCTCACGGTTGATGATTTCGCTGTTCGCGCATTCGCGTCATGTGGAGCGGTTCCTGGAGCTGCCGCAATCGCTCTTTGAGCGCCTCAGTGTGATTGTGTCCCCGCCTCCCACCGGGGGTGGGCCGCGCTCTTCTCCTCGCCTGCAGAGCGATTTGCGGCAGGCGCTCTGCCTCATCGCCACCCGCATTGCCGGCCGCGGTGTGACTGCTGCCATGCGCGAGCGGGGAGGCCGCGTCGAGGTGCAGAACTCACCCTTTTACCATCTGATTTTCGCTACTCAGGAGTTGGTTGCGGCCCCCGACGCGCCGGCCGCCGCTCCCCGCTTTGAGGTCTGGAAAACGGCCATCAGCAATTGCCGCAAAGAGCTCGGGCAAGTGCGTTTGGGAATGGAGACAACCGGGGTCAGCGCTGACCTGGTCCTCGATCTGCGAAGCATTGAACTGGCCTTGATGCGCATGCACGGGCTGGCCCGGATTCTTACCTTCGGCACGGTGCCGGTACCTGGGGTCACCGACGGCCTGGCGGCGGCCCGAAACCTGCTCAACCAGCTCATCGAAGGCCGTCTGGAAGACAAACGAGTCTCCGCGCTGCTCAAGCAAAATCTGAATCTTCTGGCGCGTAAGACGGTGGAACGCACCGGCCACAGCGGCGAACACTACATTGCCCAGACCCGCAGGGAGTATTGGCAAATGTGGCTGGCCGCCGTGGGCGGTGGATTGCTGACGGTGCTGACGGCTGCCTTCAAGATGCGGATCGTGGAGCAGGGTTTCCCACTGTTTGTGGAAGGATTTCTTACCGGGACCAATTATGCGATCAGCTTTGTTCTGCTGCAGGTTTTTGGACTGGCGCTGGCGACCAAGCAACCATCCGCCACTGCCGCTACCTTTGCCGGCATTGTGCGCACCAATCCAGGCAATGCCAGCTGGAGCAAGATCGCCGACTTCACCGCGCGTATCAGCCGCACCCAACTGGCTGCGGCCATCGGAAATGTAATCGCGGTGTGCATCGGCTCGGTGGCCCTCGAGCGCCTGTGGCGGGTCATGTTTTCCGAGCACTACCTGCCTGCGGAGAGCGCCCGGCACGTGTATGAGGCGCTTCATCCTTTTGCTTCCGGAACCATCATTTATGCGGCCGGCACGGGGGTAATTTTATGGCTGGCAGCGCTCATCGGCGGCTGGTGTGAAAATTTTGCGGTGTTTCACCGCCTGACGGAAGCGGTCTCGCAACATCCGTTTGGCTTGCGCATTGGACATAACCGGATGACGCGCCTGGCGGGCTGGATCGAGCTTAACCTTGCCGGGTGGAGCACCAGCATCGCGCTCGGGTACCTGCTGGGTTTTGTACCCGTGATTGCACGTTTCTTCGGCATACCTTTTGATGTGCGCCACGTGACACTCTCGACCGGCACTTTGGCCCTGGCGGCCGCCCGGTTTGGTACCAGTTCTTTCGGCCACGACTGGTTCTACTACGCCATGGCGGGTATCGGGGTTACGTTTGTACTAAATCTGGGTGTCAGTTTCTCCATCGCGTCTTTTGTAGCCTTGCGCGCTTACGATGTTCACGCCCGCGAACAGTTCTTGCTGCTACGCTATCTGCTGCGGCAGATTGTTCGCTCTCCGTTGAAATTCGTTTTTCCGGTAGAGCGGGAGGCAGCGCCGGTCTCCGTTCTTACCGTCGTGCCCGAAGAAAAATAGTGCCTCGAGCAGGGTGTCGACGGGCTTGCCGCGCGCGGACGAAACCCCGCGGACAAATCTTCAGTAGGTGGCCCAGGTCTCGCTTTTGAGACCTGGGTTCTTCTCGCAGATCAGTTCTGGCCGGAGCACCCAGGTCTCAAAAGCGAGACCTGGAGCCGCCCACTTATAGTCTGGCGGTCGAAGTTTTTTCCCAGAACCGATTGCTGGTCTATTT
The DNA here is from genome assembly GCA_963790935.1 of uncultured Acidobacteriaceae bacterium. Classification (GTDB taxonomy): domain Bacteria; phylum Acidobacteriota; class Terriglobia; order Terriglobales; family Acidobacteriaceae; genus PALSA-350. The sequence continues at coordinate 119,489 of CAWBRJ010000003.1, forward strand.
TGAGGGCGGCGTGGCCTGCGGCTTGTCGTTCAGGGCGTAGATAACTTCGCCTGGCTTGGCGTAGCGCAGGATGACCCTCGCCTCGTGTTCGATGGCATCGGGATCGGACTGCAAATGCTGCACGTGGTCCTGCAGGCGGCTATTCTGCTGCTGAAGTTCGAGGATCTCTTTCTGCAGCACCTGGTGCTGGTGGCGCTTCTGCTGGTAATCGGTTAAGCCATTAGCTCCAAAGGTCGCGTGATACCCCAACGCAACGGCAATCACTACGGCCACAATGGTTGCTACCCGGCGGCCGGAACGAGAAAGATACGATGAGATGCCCTGCTTCACAATGGCCTCGCAGTCTGCTGCTTTATCTTCTCAATGAACGTGTCTTTTGCGTCCACGCTTTACGTATAAGGAACCATACTTGGTAAACATATGGCCGATTTTCAAATCGTTCTCTCCACCTGCGGCGATCGTGAGACCGCGGAACGCATTGCCCATCGACTGGTCGAACAGCGCTTGGCTGCCTGCGTGAATATTCTGCCCGGGGTGCAATCGGTTTACCGCTGGCAGGGCGCGGTCGAATCCGCGGCCGAAGTCCTGATGTTGATCAAGACCAAAGCTCCCCTGATTCAGGAGGTGCAATCGACCATCGCCAGTTTGCACTCCTATGAAGTTCCCGAGTTCCTGGTGCTCCCCATTTCGGGTGGTTCAGAGGCTTATGTGGCGTGGCTGGAGGCAAGCCTGGGGTAGGCGGGCTGTTTTTTTGTTATCCTTCAAGTTGTTCTGGCCCGGTCGTTCTCTATGCGGCTTTTGTTCGTGGCTTTCGCGATCAGCTTTTGCGCGCTATTGTGGGTGGCTTTTTCAGTTGCCCGGCACATTCTGCGGCACCCGCAACCGGGTGCAGAGACGGATGCCGTGGGTACCAAGGGAGAGTTGAAAGATGGAAATCGGCTTTAAGCAGGACAGTCTTCGCCCATTGTCCGCGCCGCTGCTTGGATGGAACACCGTCATCGCCGTGGTTCTGGCGACCGGCCTGGTTGCGATCTGCGCGCATATCGCCCTGCCGCTCGGCTTTACCCCCGTTCCCGTCACCATGCAGACGTTCGCCGTGCTGCTGCTGGGGTTGCTGTTGGCTCCTGGGCCTGCTTTTGCCTGCCTGGCGCTCTACCTGATGGAAGGCGCTGTTGGCCTGCCGGTGTTCAGCCCTCACGGTCCTGGCGGTATTGCTCAGCTGCTTGGCCCTACGGGCGGCTACCTGCTCTCGTATCCTTTTGCCGCCGCGACGGCCAGCCTGCTTTATCGCCGTTTGCGTGGCTCATTCCTGGCCGCACTGGCCGCCTCAGGGCTCGCCAGCATCTTGATTCTTGCCGCCGGAGCCACCTGGCTTGGGCTGCTGAGTCATTTGAAGTTTTCCCTTGTGTTCGCTCAGTCGGTCGCACCGTTCCTCCCCGGCGATGCCCTAAAGATCCTCGCCGCGACGGCCTGCGTAAGCATGCTTGAGCTCGTTTGGCAAGGATTCCCGCAACCGAACCATCTAGAAGAGGATTTGTGACCACTACTCCGATTTCGCATGCATCCGACGTCCCAGCTGAGGGTACGGGCAAGACCCCCTGCCGGGAGATCGCCATCGCCCATAGCCCGGACTCCGATGATGCGTTCATGTTCTATGGCCTGGCGACGGGCAAGATCCGCGTTCCCGGATACAAGTTCACGCATACTCTTTGCGATATCGAGACGCTCAACCATAAGGCGATGGATGAGGCCTTTTACGATGTGACCGCGATCTCGTTTCACGCCTATCCATACGTCCAGAAGGACTATGCGTTGATGGCTTGCGGCGGAAGCGTGGGCGAAAATTACGGTCCGATGATTGTGGCCACTCAACGGTTTTCAACCGATGAGATAAGGCGCGTGAGGCTCGCTGTTCCGGGAACTCTGACCACTGCGTACCTTGCTTTAAAGCTGTTTGCGCCGGAGATTGAGACGGTAACTGTTCCCTTTGACAGGATCATTCCTGAAGTGGTTGCGGGGAATTTTGACGCCGGTCTCATCATCCACGAGGGCCAGCTGACCTATGGGGCGAGCGGCTTGCACAAGGTCATCGATCTTGGGCAGTGGTGGCGGGAACAGACTGGGCTTCCCTTGCCTTTGGGCGGTAATGCGATTCGTCGCAGTTTGGGCCAGGATGTCATGCTCACCGTAACTCAGGCTTTGCGGGACAGCATCCAACACGCGCTCGATCATCGTGAAGCGGCTCTCGAATATTCCATGCAATTCGCGCGGGATCTGGATCCGCAGATGGCCAACCGGTTCGTCAGCATGTACGTGAATGAGCGCACGCTTGATTACGGCGACGATGGAAAAGAGGCAATTCGCAAGCTTCTTACCATGGGTCATGAGCGCGGGATTATTCCCCATCCCGTGCAGGTTGATTTCGTCGGTTAGCAGGTCCTCCACGGCGTTACTTGTCGTCGTCATCAGGCGCAGACTTTTGAATCATTGCCGGCACCGGCTTCTTTCCCATCGCATCCCGCCATAGGATAACGTTCAGTACCCTGGGATCCGCGCGGTCTTCGTGCTCGAAATCCATTCGGCTTGAGGCTTTCGCACCTGGCGCCTTGGGGCTGTTTGCAAGGTATATGAGCCCGTTGTCCCGATTGCGATAGTCCGCTTCGTAAGGAGTTTGATCGCCGGCGCCCGTGAACAAGGACGCGATGGGCGACGCAAACGCATCGTTGTTGTTCATAGGCGGCACACCCAACAGTTCTTCCATCGTCCGAACCACACTGACCGTCGTATAGAAAGTGCTGTCCACCGCGGCGCGGGGCGAGTACTTGCTCACTACCAGCGCAATACTGCGATGCGCGTCAACGTGGTCCGCTCCGTTCTGCGCATCATCCTCCAAAATGAAAAAGGCGGTGTCATCCCAGTAAGGACTGTGGGCAATGGCCTCCACGGCTCGTCCGACCGCAAGGTCATTGTCGGCAACGGAAGACTTGGGCGTGGGCATCCCTGGCCTGGTACCAGCCGTGTGGTCGTTGGGCAAGCGAAGCTGCACCATCTGCGGCATGGTATCGTGCCCGTTCTGGCGGTCCTGGACCCACTGCCGGAAATGGGTGAGAAACTCTTCCACCCGCAGCTGATCGGGAAAGCTGAGGTTGAAGTCCGGGTAATTTGGATCGAAGTGATCGACCAACTCGGGCTTGGTTGCGACATTCTTGTTAATCAGCGGAATCGGCCAAGGGTAGGGGCTAATTCCACCGCCGTAGTTCTGCGGGATCGCTTCTCCGTGACGAATCGATCCATGCGCTCCGCAGCGCTCCGGCGCCGGTTCCGGGGTTCCCTCGGTGGGAGATTCGGGCGCAGCTGGGCTTTCAGGATCGGAGCAGAACTTGGTCGAAATGAACTCCCCGAAGTGATAGAGGCTCTTGCCGTTTCGAGCCAGATCGGTCCAGAGATAGCTGCTGCCGGGCTCATTCACATCGGAAATGCCTTCCAGAAGCGGATAGCCGTTCTCCGTGATGCCCTCGTAGTCATAGACCCTCTCCGTGCCGCGGTAGCTCTGCTGCCAGGTCTTCTCGGTGTAGTCGCTGGAAATCGCAGCATTCGACCATACGTGCCCGTCGCCCGAAACCTCGCCGGAGTCGTAAAAATTGTCGAGCACGCCAAATTGCTTCGCCAGTTTGTGCTCATTGGGCGTGGTCTCTTCGCCATACATGGTGAGCGACGGCATTCCGTTGCCGACTCCCAGGTCGCCGAGGATCTGATCGTAGGTGCGGTTTTCCTTGATGATGTAGATCACGTGGCGGATCGGGTTAGCCCCGCCACGGAAGGCAATCTTTGCCTGCGCGGCCTTCATCATATTGGTCTCTATGACAGTCCGCGTCAGCTGATCGCGCTGGCTCTCGATTTGCGACAGGTCAATGGCGGCCAGAGAACCATGCAACAGAGTGGCAATGTAGGTTGAGCTACCAGTTCGCCCACCGGGAACGCGCGGCTGAGGCATATTGTTTGGCCCCGTGCCCTGGCCTTTGGCAGTCGCCACATAAAGCTTGTTGCCCTGAACCGCCAGCGCGGTTGGATACCATTCAGTGGGAATCCAGCCGGTGGCAGCGATTTCCTTGCCCGGCGCGTGCCGTGCTTCGAGATCGAACACCGCGATGGCATCAGAACCGGTGTTGGCGGCAAAAAGCCGTTTGCCATCTTCCGATACAGCCACCGCATCCGGCATGGCGCCGAAATAGGTTTGGCCCGGCAGCCGAGTATCGTACAGCGCCTCCAGCTTGAGCTCCGCTCCCCCAACCCGCAAAGCGGCCACCGCATCCCGATTGGCCAACGCCACGTACAGAGTCTTCTCGTCCCGGCTCCAGGCGAACGCCGCAGGATGGGAACTGGGCAAGGTGGGCTCCCGCGGAGCCATCAGGGCCACCTGCTTGATTACTTTGCCATTGCTCAGGTCAAGCTCGGCCACCGCGGAGCCATTCCACAACGCAACATAGGCGCGGTTTCCTGAGTGGTTCACTGCAACCGAAACCGGGTACGTGGAAGGCACCACCTTGCCTTGTGACAAATCGAAGCGGCGCAGTACTTTGCCCGTGACTCCATTCATGAGCAGAACATCGTCGGACAGATTGTCTGCAACCAGCAATTCATCGACTCCGTCGGGCCCCTTACGGACTGCGATGCCGGCCGGCGAGGGGATGGCGGTGCCCGCAGGCAGAGCCGCACCGATGCGATTCTGCTGCTTTCCCGGAGCCAGCTGCTGAAGAGGCACGGGGAGCAGTTGCTGGGGCTTCACCTTGCCACTGCTGAATTCGTAGACAGCAATGGCATTGCCGGTCTCGATCGTCTTGCCGGCTCCGTTGTTCCCCTGGGGCGCGGTCAGGGAATCGAACACGGCATACAGGTGCTTACCGTCGTTGCCGAAGGCTAGCCCGGAATACAGTGTTTGCGGCAGCCCCGTCGCAGTTCTCGGTTCGGGGAAATCCGTGACCTGGCCGGTTTGAATATCGAGTACCGCAATCGATTGCTGGTAGAGCGATTCGAAGGTACCATAACCGGCGTTGACCACTGCCAGATAACGGCCATCGGGTGAGATGGCGGCGGTCATGGGTAGACTATTGAGCCTTTGCGGTCCACCCGGGACCGGTTCCACCAGCTGTTTGCTGGTGGGCAGGTTGGTCTGTCCCAGTGCCACAGGACTCAACAAAAACAGCGAAAGTAAATGACTCGAAAGTCCATAAGGACGAGCGAAAGTCTTTGTCCTCATCAACACTCCTCAGAGGTACTGCGCCTGCAGAGTACTTCAGAGCAATTTCCGCACTGCAAGCGTTTCAGTTACCAGTATCCCCAATTGTCATTACAAAACTCTTACGAACGGCAGATCGGGCGCCTGTTAGGTTCGAATTAGCGAAAAAGGATTTTCCCAGATCATGCTGACAGAAATCGTTGAACCCTCGTCTGCTGTACCGACTGTTGTTCCTGCCCAGACTGATGAGCGCAAGACCCATGTGACCCCGCGTGTGCAACATGCGGACGTTCCGGTGCTTGGCCGCGGAACCCAGGCCCACCGGACCAACTGGGTCACCACCGGCTTTATGCTGGCTTTTCACGTGCTCGCCGTAGTTGCGCTGTTCATGTTCACCTGGAAGGCTTTTTTCTGCTTCCTTGGGCTCTGGTTCGTGGCCATCAATATGGGCATCGGTATGGGGTATCACCGTCTGCTGACCCACCGCGGTTACCGCACGCCCAAGTGGGTGGAGTACGTCCTCTCGATCTGCGGCACGCTTTCTCTGGAAGGCGGACCGATTTTCTGGGTGGCTACCCACCGTGTTCATCATCAGCTTACCGATCGCGAGGGGGATCCGCACACTCCTCATGACGGCGGATGGTGGTCGCACGCCGGCTGGATTCTTTCCGGCGACGCGCTGCACCACGAGACCGCACTCATGGCTCGCTATGCACCCGATCTGGCTAAGGATCGCTTCCAGATCTGGCTGAGCAAGTACCATTACGTTCCCATGATCGTGGTTGGGCTGGCCCTGCTGGCATTCGGCGGATGGTCTTGCGTGATGTGGGGAATTTTCCTGCGGGTGACCCTTGGCCTGCACGCTACCTGGCTTGTCAACTCTGCCACTCATATGTGGGGATCGAGGCGCTTTTCTACCCGCGATGAGTCACGGAATAACTGGTGGGTGGCGCTGCTGACCGGTGGCGAAGGATGGCATAACAATCACCATGCCCATCCGGTTTCGGTGAGGCACGGGTTGACGTGGTGGGAATTCGACGTGAACTACTACGGGATTTGGCTGCTGGAGAAGGTGGGTCTCGCCAAGAATGTGAAAGTGGCGCAGTTTGACCCACATGATCCGCGTCCAGCAGGCGTTTCTTAGGAGTCTTTGGTCAGGCTTTGGTGGCGGTGAAGGTTGCCGCCCCATACTCGCCCATCTTCACATCTCCTGAGAACCGGTTGCCCGCCACCACGCCGGTGAAGACAAACGGCACTTCATAGCCGTTGGCGGCCATGCGGCTGGTTAGCGTTACATGGTCCGCATCGACCTTGCCTTGAAAGTCCGCATGAAAGATTTCACCTTTTTGCTGGCCGGTAAGCTGCTTGCCGTCCTGCTCAAGGATGAACTGCTGCTCGCCTACCCCGCGGACATAATGGATGGCGACGTTCCAGGTGCCGGCGACGCTCGCCGTGGGTCCGGTGTACACCGGCGGATTCTCGTAGTGACCGGGAGTGCGCAGGTATTTTGAAATGGTTTCAGCGACAATTTTGTAGTCACCCGGCTGCATCATGTAGGGCATGATTCCGAGCGAAGAGGCCATGTTATCCGGTCGGCTGCCGTGCCCCCCGGCCACCAGGATACGGGGCGTTCCTTGGTCGAGCTTCTCCACTAACTCCGTGCCGGTGATGCCGACCTTGGCTGCGTCCCAATGGATGCTCAGCGTTGGCGCGCGGTTAGACAGGTCCTCGTCGGGCATCTTGATCTGCGTGGTCACGGACGGGATGTCTTTTACCGCGTTCGCGATGTAGTTGTCCCATTCCAGCCACTGTTTCTGTTCCGCATCGTGGTCGCGCTTGTACCACTGTTCCACCGCGGCCAGCATACCCATAGCCTCTTCCTTCCCCACCTTCAGCGCGCGGCCCCAGTTGTGATGGGGCGCAGAATTCCAGAAGGCGGAATAGCAAAGGTCCTTGGGACCGAGCAGGACGCCCGCTGCCTGCGGACCGCGCATACACTTGCCGCCCGAGTAGCCAACAAAGGTCGCCCCTGCGGCCAGGTGGATGTTGGGGCAGAGAGGTTCTTCCGCTGCTGCGTCAACGAAAACCGGAATGTTCTTCTCTTTGGCGATGGCGCATACGCTTTTGATAGAAAGCGGCTCCTGAAAAGCCCGCGGCCCGGAAAGCAGGTAGATCATGGTCACGCGGTCGCTGAGCTTGGACCGAAACTCTTCTTCTGTTTCAACTTCGACGATTTCCGGACCAGACATGCGAACGCCGAAGTCGTAAGGGTTGCGGGAATACTTGGGAATGATGACCTGGTTTTTCGCTTTGGTGTAAGGCATCGCCTGCGACCGCTCGGGATCAGTGCCGCAGACACAAGCGACGGTGGCAGCGGCAATGGCGGCTTCGCAGCCCGTGGTCACGATCGCGCTGGGTGCGCCCATGTGCTTGGCGATCTCCGCCCCCACGGCCGCCATCAGCTCATCCAGCTGCACGTAGTAGTGCGAGGCCTCAAACATCGCTTGCTTCACTTCGGGCAACGATTGTGAGCCGGAGATGATGGTAAACGTGCCCCGGGCGTTCAAAATCGGCCTCAAGCCGATGCGGGTGTAGAGGTTATCGGTAGGGGTACCAGTGTTGACTGGATGCATTGGCGAAGGAGGCTCCATCAAGGCGGCGGAGAGCGATAAGGGAGCAGCCGCGGCGGCAGAAAGCATTCCGGTTGTCTTGAGTAGATCTCGCCGGGTCACGCGGAGGTTTTGATTTTCCAAGACGAAGTTTCCTCTTTACTTAGATGGCTAAGCTTTGCTGGTGAGTGCCTCACGGATTCGGCGGCCGACGACCGCATCTTCCCCTGGTTGCAGCATCCAGACTCCCACCACCAGAGTATTCGCGTTCGACGGAATGCCCTGGTTGGGTGGTTGTCCAGTGTTGGGATTGAGTTCGATCGAGGGGGTGCCCTCGCGCAGCTTAGTCACGATCTGCCCGGTCGTGACTCCAGTCACTGTCGGATCAAAGCGTATCAGCAGGTGAGGTACGTGATTGGCGATCCTGGGAACAACGGTTTCGCTAGTGACGGAGGGAATTCCTTTCACCGCTGCGGCGATCAGGTCCGCACGCTTTTGATAATCCCCCTGCATTGATTCTTCCGTGTGTGAGAGCACCCAGTCGACCGCCGCCACCATCCCGACGATTTGTTCCTTGGCCACCTTCATGCCGCGGCCCACGCCTTCTTCGGGATTATTGTTCTGCTGCGCCAGATCGGTGAGGTGCTTTTTGCCCAGCAGCAGGCCTGCATTTTGCGGGCCCCGCATTCCCTTCCCGCCGGAAAACGCTACCAGGTCAAATCCCATCCCAGTGTATTTCCATAGGTTTGAGATAGGAGGCATATCCGCGGCAGCATCCAGGTGGCAGGGGATGTTGTGCTCGTGGGCAATGCGCAGCCACTCTTCGCGGCCGATTTGCGCCGTGCCGGCTACTCCGTCTTCCTCTTCGGCCGCGTTGAAAAAGTTGGTCATGATGGCATTGCCTGCGGCGCAGGCACGCTTGTAGTCGTCGACCGTGAGGACCTCGGTGATGCGTGCGCCGCATAAAAATATCGCGTGATCGTAACCGTAGCGGTGTGCCTTCTGCACAATCACCTGGTTCTTCTTTCCATCGATGTCTTGCGGCATGGAGAGGGGGTCGATCTTGTTGGCATATTGCAGGCAGGCTGCCGTGGCGAGGGTGATGGCCCCGGCGGCGCCGGAGGTCACGACGGCGCCCTCGCATTTGAGGCGTTTGGCGATGTACTCCCCGGACCGGGTCTGCAGATCGCGCAGCCGCACCGGATGCAGCGCTGCCTTCTGCACCGCAGCCAGGACCACGGGAGGCATGCAGGCGGCAGTGAGAGTGGTGTAGGTGCCGGCGGCATTGATGATTTTCGCCACGCCCAGCTTGTCGTAATAATCTTCCCCATCGTCTACCAAAGCACCGGCAGACGAGATCAGCGGCGAAGCACCCAGTGCGGCGGCCACCGAACTGGTCCAGCCAAAGAAACGTCTACGGGAAAAGGAACTGGTCACTGACATGTGTGCTTCATTATCAACCAGGCAACGATATCGTTCCAGACGGCGGTTTCTGTTCAGCCGCTTCTCTCTCTGGAAGAGCCTCTCCCCCCTTGTCATCCCGACCGGAGCGCAGCGTAGCGGAGGGACCTGCGGTTTGCCCATCCCCAGACCTCTGCTGCGAGCCATAACGACTCTTCCCTTTGTCATCTCGACCGGAGCGTAGCGTAGTGGAGAGATCTGCGGTTTCCACTTCCAACAGCGGGATGACCAGGCCAAACCTTTCCCGAAAAGCAAATCATTGGTAGGCGTGGATCAACTCCACGCTGACGCCGCCAATCGAGTCAGTATCCATGTAGTCGTACTGGCCGGAGTCCTTCTTTCCCACATCGCCCCAGGCCCCCGATTGCCACACGTGGTAGCCAAGCTTTTCATAGTCGGCAACCGCCTTGCCCAGGTCATCCACCGGCATGCCCAAATGCTGAATTCCCTCTTTATGGGCTTTCAGAAAATCGGCATAGATATTCGGGGGAGTCGCGGGGGCAGAGATCCATTCATAGCTGAATTGATCGTAATGCTGGTAGCCCACTTCGAATGCGAACCACAACGGCTTGCCCCGATAGGTCGAATCCTGCCGCGGAGTGGCGTGCTCCATGCGGAAGGCGGGAAAGCCGAGCTTTTGCCAGTAAGCCGACACTGGCTCCAGGTCGGGAACCACCAGGCCCAAATGCGAAACCTTACCCGGTGGGCCAGGCGCCGGGGCTCCTCCAGGCCAATACACCAGGCCGAGAGTGAATTTTCCCTGGGGCGCGGTGTCAAAGTAGGTGTAAGTGACGTGCTTGCCCTCGCGCTCAAAACTTAACTGCTGCAGCACACCTACGCCGAGTGCATGCATGCGGTTCACTTCCTGGGTCATCTCGGCCTCGGACTTTACCTCGTGCACGATGGAAAAGATGCCGTCGCCATGCTTGCCCAGGAAGTCGTTCCAGACGTTGAGCTGCCCTTCGGCAGGCTGGATCATTTCAACCGTCAGGTTTCCGAAATGGCCGGTCACCTCCCAGGCCCACATCTTTACCGGCTTACCGTGGTCTTGCCCCGTCAGCTCTACGTCTGGGTATTCGTGAATGTCTGAGAGCCCCAACTGGGCCCACGCCTCTTTTGCCAGGTCTACATTCTGTACCAGCCAGACGACGCGGTTCACCGATTGATAGCAGGCGGGGACTTCAGCGCGGCCGGTAAGGCCGAGAGCGCCAATGAGAGCGAAAAAGCCGAGGAGCTTCATTCAGATTTACCAGCGGTAAAAAAAGATTGCCTGACGAGTGAGGCCGGTAGATACTTGTTGGCGACATACTAATGAAACGTTCCTAATTAATCAAACCATGCTTCGAACCCGAGCCCAAACCCGAGCCATGACCTTCGCGTTGCAACTCTCGATAGCCCCTTGCCTGTTGGGGCAGATGGCCGGCATGGCGAAGCCTGACTCGGCTGCCCTCCCGGTCACCAGGGCTTCGAATCTGACCTTTACCAGGGACGTCGCACCGATCCTGCAGCAGAATTGCCAAAGCTGCCACCGTCCGGGGGAAGGCACTCCGTTCTCCATGCTGACGTATGAAGACGCGCGACCCTGGGCCACGGCGATGAAACGGATGGTCATCACCCGGGCCATGCCGCCCTGGTTTGAGGATGGCCACACCGAGAAGTTCGAGAATAATCGATCGCTGACGCAGGCGCAGATCGACACCATCGCGGCCTGGGTAGATGCGGGCGCGCCCAAGGGCGATCCCAAGGACTTGCCTCCTCCGGTCGACTTCGTCAAAGGGTGGACCATCCCCAAGCCCGACAAAATCTATCAACTTCCGCGAGCGTTTTCCGTGCCTGCTACCGGAATTCTTGATTACCAGTACGTGATCATTCCCACCGGCTTTACCAAAGACACCTGGGTGCAGGATGTGGAGGCGGCGCCGACGGATCGCTCCGTGGTGCACCACATCGTGGCCTACGTTCGCACCCCCGGTTCCAACTACTTCAAGGATCAGCCGAAAGAAGAATTCTTTGTTGCCCCGCCGGCAAAGACGGGGGAGAAGGTGGCCAAGGATGATGTGCCCAACGACTGGCTGGTTGGCTATGCCCCTGGGCAGCCGCCGGATATCTTTGCACCTGGGCAGGCGAAGCTGATTCCCGCCGGCTCAGACATTGTGCTCGAAGTGCATTACATGCCCGAAGGGAAGGCGACCACCGACCAGGCAAACGTAGGGCTGGTGCTGGCTAAAGAGCCGCCTACGGAACGGGTGATGACGCTTTCGACCGGTAACGAGAAGTTCAAAATTCCGCCGGGGGACCCGAATTACCAGGTGGATGCCTCGTTTACCTTTCGCCGCGAAGTAACGCTGCTGGGTATGCACCCCCACATGCACATGCGGGGTAAAGACATGTCGTACCGGCTGGTGTTCCCTGACGGAACGACGCGATCGATCCTTAATGTGCCGCACTATAACTGGCGCTGGCAGCTTTGGTACAACCTTGCCGAGCCGATCAAGCTGCCAGCGGGCACCAAAGTCGAGTGCACGGCACACTACGACAACTCGGCCGGCAATCCGGAAAATCCCGATCCCACCAAAACCGTCACCTGGGGCCAGCAGAGCTTCGACGAGATGATGGTTTGCTTTTTCAATGTGGCTTTCCCCGCGGATACACCGTCGAAAGAGCTGCTTCCGCTCCCGTCAACAGAAACGGCAGCGCGTACTCCCTAATGAATCGAATGATGAATCGAAGAACATTCGTGAAAGCCGCAGCGGCAGGCCTTGCGGCAAGCGCCCTGCCCGCTTATGCGTTAGCCCCGTTGACCATCGGCATCGGCACCTTCAGCTATCACGCCCTGTCGTTCGACGACATGATGGCGCAGTTGGAGATTCTGCTACCTACCAACGGCCTGCATAACCAGCAGATCGAGATGTCGCGCGGCGAGTACATGATCCTGAGTCATCCCAACGAAGCGCTGTTTCAGTCCGCCCGGGCGAAGCTCGATAAGGCTGGGATCAAATGTGTTTCTTACTATGCGGCCACGCTCAAGAACGAGCAGGAAGTGGCCCAGGCCGTGGCTTTCGCAAAGTTACTGGGCGCGCACAATATCACCGGGGATGCCACCGGAGCCGATCTGCTGAAGCATATTGACCGCAGCGTCAGTGATGCCGGGCTCACCTTTTCCATTCATAACCATTTCTTTGCCGGGCAAAAGTTTCCTTACGAGAGCCCGGACGATGTGCTCAACGCGCTTGCGGGCCTTTCGGCGAACTGCGGCGCTACCGCGGACACAGGTCATTTTGCAGCCTGTGGGTACGATCCGGTCGACGCGGTTCGCAAGCTTGCGCCCCGGTTGAATTTGGTGCACCTGAAGGATGTGAAAGCCAAAGGCAGCGGAGAGAATGTTCTGCTGGGATCTGGGATTGCGAAGATTCCCGAGGTAGAGGCAGAATTGCACCGTCAGAATTTTCGCCGCTTGGTTGCGATCGAGTACGAGAAGGAAGGCAATGACGACGTGCGCGATGACATGCGCACCAACGTCGCCTTTGCCTGGCAGTATGGATTTTCCGGGGCTTAGGAGTGCGCGTGAGAATGCAGGTCCCCGGAAGGGCACGACTTCAGCCGGATACCGTAACATCGCTGGCGTAGTTCAATTGCATGAGGCTTCCTACGGAGAGCCGCAGCAAGTGGTCGTTGCTAGCCGCGTGAAGGGGACATCTTTTTATGACCGCGCAGGATGACAATTCTAGATGCAGGGCTAAAAAATGTACCTCAAGTCGTGGCGGGCAAAGCCGGGTTTATCCGAGCGGTACTAGTTTAGCGGAGGGACTGAGGCTCATGCCCTCCGGAGGGCTGATGATTCAGACGCGGTTATTGTTTCGCCGCAGGGAGAGAAGGATGTCAGGTATCCGATCTGTCGTTTGTTTGCTCGCTTTGCTGATGTTGCCTGCCGCGGGGTTGGCCGCGGATCATCCTATCCTGCCGATCGGTTCGGCTGCACCCGACTTCTCATTGCCCGGTGCGGATGGAAAGATACACAAACTGAGCGACTACGCATCGAGCAAGATTCTTGTAGTGGTCTTTACCTGCAATCACTGCCCGAACGCCCAAATGTACGAGGGCCGGGTTACGCAGATGTATAACGACTATCGAGACAAAGGGGTCGCCCTCGTCGCCATCAGTCCGAATGATCCGAAAGCGATCCGCATCGACGAGCTGGACTCTTCCGATATAAGCGACACCCTTGACGAGATGAAGATTCGGGTGGCTTACAAGCATCTGCCCTACCCCTATCTCTATGACGGTGAGACCGAGAGCGTCTCGCGAGCCTACGGTCCGCAGGCATCCCCGCATATCTTCATCTTCGACCAACTGCGCAAGCTTCGCTACGAAGGCGCGATCGACGACAGCTACCGCGTTGAGTTCGTCAAGCGCCACTTTGCTCTGGACGCCCTCGACGCGCTATTGGCGGACAAAGACGTGGCGGTCAAGCACACGGGCGCGTTCGGTTGCTCGACCAAGTGGAGCGATAAAGAAGCAGCCAACGTGGCCTTTATGGAGAAGCTGAACGCCCAGCCGGTAGCGCTTGAGATGGTATCTGCGGATGCGTTGAAGTCCCTGCACACAAACGCCGACGGCAATGTAAGGCTGATCCAGTTCTGGTCCACAAAGTGCAGCACCTGCCTGGAGGAGTTCGCCGGCATTCAGGATATCTATCGCATGTACAGCGATCGTAACTTTGAGCTGGTCGTGGTTTCCATGAACAAGCCGGAAGAGAAGGCAGCGGTCAAGGGGTGGTTGGACAAAAAGCATGCCACCAGCCGCAACCTTCTCTTCGACTCAGAGAATACGGCTGAACTGCAGAAGGCATTCGATCCCAAATGGGATTCTGGCGTCGAAGTCCCTTACACCATCCTGCTCGACGCAGATGGCAATGTGCTGTATCAAACTGCTCAGCCGATCGATCAGCTGAAGCTCCGCCGGACAATCCTGGCCAACCTGCCATCGGCTTACATCGGTCTGAACAATTATTGGCTGCAAAAGTGAAGCGAAGCGGAATAGTGGTGCTCGCCGCGATCATCACGCCGGCACTTGGAGCGCAGAACGTGGTCAGGACGGTTCCCGTGGGCACGACTCCGATCGCGGTGGCCGCGAATCCGCTCACACACAAGGTCTACGTGGTCAATCACGGCAGCAACTCAGTGACCATCCTCGACAGTGAGACCTATGCGACCTCGACCTTGAATGTAGAAGATCGTCCGGAAGCCGTCGCGATTAATCCGGAAACGAACAAGATCTACATCACCAATTCAGGCAGCGATTCGGTTTCCGTGATCGATGGCAAAACCGGGACGATCAGCAGCACCGTGCATGTGGGCGACTATCCGCAAGCATTGGCGGTAAACTCAGCCACCAACAAAATCTACGTGGCTAACAATTTTGGCCATAGCGTAACGGTAATCGACGGCGCAACCAATGCGACGACGACGATCCAGGTGGGGCAGGGTCCACGCGGGATTGCCCTGAATGCCATGACCAACAAGGTGTACACGGTCAACTATGGAAGCCAGGACGTGACCGTCATTGATGGAGCGACCGGGGCTACCAGCTCGATCGGGATCGGCAAGCACCCCTGGGCCGTTGCAGTGGACGCGAAGGCGAACAAAATCTATGCCCTCAGCGAAGACAGCGCCAGCGTGTCGGTCATTGACGGTGCTACCAAAGCTTCGACAACGGTGAGCGTCGGAGCAATTCCTTTTGCCGTCGAAGTGAATCCGGCTACTCAAAAAGCTTATGTGTTGAGCTACGGGAATGACAGCATGGCGGTTATTGATGGCTCAACTGCAACCGTGACGACGACGGTTAGCCTGGGAACGCCGCCGCAGGCAATCGCGATTGATCCCAGGAGCGATCGTATTTATATAGCAAATCAGCGAACCGCCGACCTGACTGTGATCGACGGCAAAACGAATCTCCCCGCCGCCAGAGTGAAGGTGGGCACGATTCCCTATGCCCTGGAAGTCGATGCTTCGGCGCATTTGCTTTATGTAGCCAATTTCAGCAGCAACGATGTAACCGTGGTGGGAAAGTAAGGATGATCTTCTCGAGAAAAATTCTGTTCTTCCTCTTCGCGCTGTTCTGTGTGGGATCTCAAGTGGCCCGGGCCGCTGACACGCCGAGTCATCCGGTCAAGTTCCGGGTGTTGGCGATCGCAGAGAACGGTCCCACTCTCCACGATGGGTTTGTGGCGGCAGCCAAAGTGTGGCTGGCGCAGCTGGCAGCCGAAAATGACTTTGCCGTCGACTACATCAACGACACAGATCAGATTAACGATGCTTTCCTCGCAAAGTACCGATTGTTCATTCAGCTCAACTACCCGCCTTATCGCTGGACGCCGGTAGCCAAAGAAGCTTTTGAGCGCTACATCACTCGCGGAACAGGTGGCTGGATCGGTTTCCATCATGCAATGTTGTTGGGTGACTTTGACGGATATCCGATGTGGCCGTGGTGGTCCCACTTTATGGGCGATATTCGATACACCAGCTACATTGCGCAATTTGCTACCGCGACGGTCAAGGTAGATGATCCGAACCACCCCGCGACCAAGGGTCTCCCCCATTCTTTCGTCATTGATAAAGAGGAGTGGTATACGTGGAGCCGGTCGAATCGACCGAACGTGCGGGTTCTGGCCAGTGTGGACGAGTCAACCTATCAGCCGAGGAGCATGATCACCATGGGAGACCATCCGGTGGTGTGGACCAACGAACATGTGAAGGCCAGGAACATTTACATATTTATGGGGCATCACGCGGAACTATTTCAGAATAAGGATTTCACTCAGCTATTCAGAAACTCCATTTTCTGGGCTGCGGGGCAATGATCAAGTCTCTCGTCGTGCTGGTCTTGTGCTTCGCCGCGGCCGGGGCGCAGCAGCTTACCCCGAAGGCGCCTAAGCCGCGTGTGCTGCTGCTTTACTCTCTGAATGTTGAAAACGATCATGTCTTGTTCGCGGTCGATGCACTTCGTTTCTTCGCCGACCTCGCCCAGAAAGACGGCCTTACACTCGAGGCTACGACCGACTGGGAAGCAGTGAATGATACAAATTTAAAGTCTTACCAGCTGGTAGTTTGGCTTAATGAATTTCCGCACAACCAGGCGGAGCGCGAAGCCTTCGAGCGGTACATGACGAACGGGGGCGCCTGGCTGGGCTTTCACGTCTCTGCTTATAACGATAAAACTACCAAGTGGCCCTGGTTCATGAAGTTTATCGGCGGAGGCGTTTTTGACGCTAATAGCTGGCCTCCCTTGCCGGCGAAGCTGATCGTGGACGACCCAAACAGTCCGGTCACGCGGAATCTTCCCGCAAGCTTTCTCTCGCCGACGAATGAATGGTACCGCTGGAAGCCCAGCCCTCGGGCGGACAGTCATATTCACGTGCTGCTGACTTTGGATCCGGAAAATTATCCCCTTGGCATTAAGGGTTTGCTGACCTCGGGAGACATTCCGGTGGTTTGGACCAATACGCAGTACAAGATGGTGTATATGAACATGGGCCACGGGGACAAGATCTTTACCAGCCCGGTGCAGAATACGCTTATACAGAATGCTGCTGAGTGGCTCCTGGGCAAGTGAAGCCCCCGATAGGCTTGATTTTCCTGACGCTTGCGGTGGGAGCGAATGTTGCCCTGCACGCGCAGACGTGCCCGAGTAGTGGGCTGCCACAGCGGCCGGATTGGCCGGTCTATGGCGGGCAGCCAGAAGGCGATCATTACTCTGGGCTCTCGCAAATCAATCGAGGCAATGTCGGCCGCCTGAAAGAGGCGTGGAAATTCGATTCGGCCGAAGAGGGTGGACTGGAAACAAGCCCCATCGTTGTTGGCAGAACTCTCTTCGCCTATACCGCTTCGCAAAAAGTCATTGCACTCGAAGCCTCGACGGGTAAGATGCTTTGGAAGTTCGATTCCGGCATTCACAGCACCCAACCGGCACGCGGGCTTGCCTACTGGACTGATGGCAAGCAGGGCCGCGTGCTCGCAGGCGTCATGTATTACCTGTACGCCCTGGATGCCGTGACAGGGAAACCGATCGCCTCTTTCGGCGAGCAGGGGCGCATCGATCTGCGCAAGAACCTGCGGGGAGACTACCTGTCGCAATCGGTGGTGCTTACCAGCCCGGGCATTGTTTATCAGGATTTGATCATTGTCGGGGGTCGCAATCCCGAGACGTATCCCTCTCCTCCCGGTGATATCCGTGCATTCGATGTGAAGACGGGCATCCTGCGATGGACTTTTCATACCATCCCGCATCCCGGAGAGTTCGGTTACGAAAGCTGGCCGGCCGAAGCCTGGAAGAGCGCTGGCGCAGCGAACAACTGGGCGGGGATGGCGCTCGATCCCCGACGGGGTATTGTCTACGTTCCCACCGGATCTGCAGTATTCGATTTTTATGGAGCCGACCGTGCAGGCGACGATCTCTTCGCAGACACTCTGCTTGCGCTCGATGCCAAAACCGGCAAGCGCCTCTGGCATTTCCAGGGGGTCCATCACGATATTTGGGACCGGGATTTTCCTTCGCCGCCGGCTCTGCTCTCCGTAAGACACAACGGCAGGTGCGTGGATGCGATCGCACAAACAACCAAGCAGGGGTACCTGTACGTCTTTGACCGTTCCAATGGGAAGCCGCTCTTCCCTATCGAGGAACGGCCTTATCCAGCGAGCGAAGTTCCGGGGGAAGTTACTTCGTCCACTCAACCTTTTCCCACGAAGCCGGAGCCGTTTACAAGGCAGATGCTCAACCGCGACTTACTTACAACCCGGACACCGGAAGCACACGAAGCGGCGCTGAAGGAGTTTGCCGGCTTCCGTAGCGGAGGCCAGTTTTTGCCCATTGGCCTTGACCACGAGACGGTCGTGTTTCCCTGCTTTCTTGGCGGCGCTGAATGGGGTGGTCCTGCCGTCGACCGCAGGCGCGGCATCATTTACGTGAATGCGAACGAGGCGGCGTGTGTCCTCTCTCTGACCCAGAACCGGCCGACGGCCAGTACCGGCGAAAGGATTTATCACAATCAATGTAGCCTGTGCCATGGCAAGGATCTGGAAGGCTCTCCGCCGCTCTATCCCTCGCTGGTCGACGTTGGAAAGCGTCTGAGCACGGAGCAGATTGAGGCGAAGATCGCTCAAGGCGGCGGCCGCATGCCTGGGTTTCCCAACCTACGCGATGAACATTTGCGTGCGCTGATTCGTTTTCTAAAGCGGGAGCCCGAAACCAATGCCGCGGATCCGGATCGGGGCGGAATTTACTCCGCTGCTGCCGATGGCACCACGAT
This sequence comes from uncultured Acidobacteriaceae bacterium, assembly GCA_963790935.1. Classification (GTDB taxonomy): domain Bacteria; phylum Acidobacteriota; class Terriglobia; order Terriglobales; family Acidobacteriaceae; genus PALSA-350. The sequence continues at coordinate 138,099 of CAWBRJ010000003.1, forward strand.
GAAGTACGAGGTGACGGGATCGCGGGACTTTTTGGATAGCGAGGGTTACCCGGCGATCACTCCACCCTGGGGAACACTGAACGCGATCGATCTCAACACGGGAAAATATTTGTGGAAGACACCACTCGGTGAATATCCCGAGCTCGCCGCAAAGGGCCTGACCAACACAGGTACGGACAATTATGGTGGTCCGATGATCACCGTGAGTGGTCTTTTGTTCATTGGCGCGACCGCCTACGACAAGAAATTCAGAGCCTTCGACAGCAGCACGGGAAAGCTCCTTTGGGAGACGCTCCTACCCTTTGCGGGCACCGCAACTCCCGCAACATACATGGTCGACGGCAAGCAATATGTCGTAATTGCCAGCGGCGGAACCCAATTTGCCCGGGGCCCCACAGGCAGCGTCTATGTCGCATTCCGGCTGCACTAGCCGTTCTTAACTCTATCCATCCAAGTCGCTAATCTTCCAAAAGCCTAACCGCACTCCCCTTGTCATCCCGACCGGAGCTCCGGAGGAGCGCAGTGGAGGGATCTGCAGTCGTCTCCTCCGCAGCAAATCCAGACCTTTGGGCTTTGTATCAGGGCACGACTTCAGTCGGGCCGTGAACGATCGAGAAAACGTCGGGCTTTTAGCCCCTGCCAATCCTGCCCGGTCCCGAATTTTTCGGCAGCCTCTAAAAGCCGCGCCTTACAGAACCCCATCGATCACGGGCTGGGCAGCAATACAGAAGGAATCATCTCCAACGCGATAGCAATCCCACCCCAAAGCACTGACGTATTGCCAAGTTTCCCAGCCCCAATCTTCGTAACCGCGAATTCACTTTCCTGAAGCTGCTTCTGAACCGCGCTGATGAGCGTAGGGTGGCCGCCAACTTCCCCTTCAAGCAAAATCAGACCAGGATTCAAAATAAGGGAAAGATTGACAACGATGTCGGCCACTATGCCAGCTCGATGCTGCACGATCTTTTCTGCTCGGGCGTCGCCGCCCTGGGCGAGATTCAGAACCCCGAGAGCATCCATTTCGCCGGATGCATTCTTCTTTCCTTCGTTCCAGCTCTCCAGAATCCCCGCACTGGTCAGCACCGTTTCGAGCTCGCCAAACTCATGCAGGGTTGGCCGGCGGCGCGAGGTGTTAGGCAGGCGCAGGTACCCGATTTCCCCGGCCGACCACTGCGAGCCGTGATAAATCTGCCCGCCCAGCACGATGCCGGCGCCCACATTGGGCCCGATGTGAATGAGGATGAAAGTTTCCTCAGCCTGCGCCGCGCCGCAATAACGCTCTCCCTGCGCCGCCAGATTCGTATCGTTCTCGACGATCACCAGGCAATCGACAATCTTGCTCAGCTTGGCACGCAAAGGCACAGAGCGCCAGTTCTCAAGCGTGCTGATCGACAGCACCATGCCCTCGTCCACATTGGTAATGGCGGGCACGCCCACCACCACCGCAAGCAGCTGTTCGCGCTTTTTCCGGTGCTTGCGCAACAAGCGCCGCACTTCCTCGCCGATCAAAATACAAATGGCGTCGGGGGTCGTCTTGCGGCCGCCCAGGGGGATTTCGTGGGTGTCGAGTTCCTTGCCGTTCAGGTCAGCCAGCAGAAACGACAGGCTGTCCGCGGTGATCTTGACTGCCAGCACGCACCCGCGCTCCGCCTTGAAGGCAATGATGTCAGGAGGCCTGCCGCCATTCGACTCCCCCTCGCCCAATGCCTTGATCAGGTCGGCAGAGAGCAGATCGCCGACGACATTCGTGATAGTAGGGGCGCTAAGACCAGAAGCACGCACCAGGTCAGCCTTGGAACACGATCCGCTCTCACGCAGGAGCTTGAGGACGCGGAGTGCGTTGGTATGGCGCAGTAATGAGGGCCTGCCGACCGAGATAGATTCGTTCTTCAATGAAAACCGTCTTACGAATTTGGGAGTAGCCCTGAACCTCCCTTTTATACCACCTACCGGCGTGCTCAAGGATTCTAACTAAACATTATGAAGTGTGCTACGATTCTGCACACAACCCATGCGAACCCTACTTTGCAACCTGATCGTAATCTCCGCACTGACTGCTGCGCTCTACGGCCAATCCCGAGCACCCCAGCATCCGCTGGATGCGCTTACGACCGAGGAATATTGGACCGTGCACGATGTGCTGGCGCAAAGTGGCCACCTGTCTGAGAAAACTCTGTTCTCGAGCGTTTTGCTGCATGAGCCGGTCAAAGACAAGGTGCTGGCCTGGAAGACGGGTGATCCCATTCCCCGCGAAGCGGATGTGATCCTTGAGGACAATGGCAAGACCATCGAAGCCCGGGTCGATGTTGCGGCGCACACGCTCGAGTTCTGGAAAGAGGTTCCGGGCGTACAGGCGCCCATTACCGGCTCTGAGCTCGACACCATGAACGACATAGTCAAGAAGGATCCTCGCGTGATCGCTGCCCTCAAGCACCATGGAGTGACCGATCTGGCTGGCGTGCGTTGTGAACCGATCCCGATCACGTGGATGATCTTTCCCGAGCAGTCCAGCAGCCGGATCGGATTTGGCGATTGCACTGATTCTCATGGCGTATATCACCCCTGGGGGCGCGCCATCGAAGGGGTTTATATCCTCGCCGACCTCACCAGCGAGAAGGTCCTGAAAGTCGTCGACAATGAGCCCGTGCCCATGTCGACGGCAGACATCAACTACGAAGAGGCCGATGCGACCCCGCGTCCCGGCACCAAACCTTTGTTGGTAACTCAGCCGCTGGGCCCCGGCTACAGCATCGACAAAGGAGAGGTGGTATGGCAGAACTGGCATTTCCGTTTTCGCCTGGATCCCCGGGTTGGTCCCGTCATTAACCTGGTGCGCTACCAGGATGGCGATCGGCTCCGTTCGGTAATGTACGAGGGTTCCCTGTCGGAAATGTATGTGCCCTACATGGATCCCGATGAAGGGTGGAATTCGCGCGCTTTTGTAGATGCGGGCGAGTTTTTGCTCGGAGGGTTGATCAAGCCGGTAGGCCTGGACGACTGCCCGGCGCATGCTCAATTTTTTACGGGCTTGATTCCGTCGGATGCGGGCGCTCCGATGTTGAAGCCGCAACTGGCTTGCTTGTTCGAACGGCCCGGCGATGGCCCGGCATGGAGGCATCTGGAAGGCGAAGTGATCAGCGGGCGTCCCAGCCGGGAGCTGGTACTGCGCACGGCCGCGGTCGCGGGTAATTATGACTACCTGCTCGATTGGATCTTCCAGCAGGATGGCACCATCCGCGTGGCCGTCGGTGCAACCGGCATCGTGGAGACCAAAGGAGTGAAGGAGCAGATGGTCACGATGGAAGAACCAGGTAAGCTGGAGCACGGGACGCTGGTCGCACCTAACCTGGTCGCCGTCAATCACGATCACTACTTCTCTTACCGGCTGGATCTTGACGTGGATGGTCCCGCCAACAGCTTTATGGTCGACAAGCTGGTGCAGGAGCCGCTCTCCGGCAAGACACGCAAGACCATCTGGGCTGCCCAGTCATCCATCGCGCATAAAGAGAAAGACGCGATTCTCGACCTCGATATGCGTGTTCCGTCAATGTGGCACTTCATCAATCCCAACCAGCATGATGCACGCGGCTACCCGACGGGATGGGAAATCATGCCAGGCGCCACGGCAGTATCGAGCATTTCGAATGATGATCCGGCGCAGCGCGTGGGAGCATTTTCCGGGCACCAGATGTGGGTCACGCCCTACAATCCGGATGAACGCTACGCAGCCGGCACCTATGTGACCAACAACGACGGCCTGCGCGGGCTGCCCGAATGGACCAAGGCAAACCGGTCAATCGAAAACACAGACATTGTCGGTTGGTACACGCTAGGATTCCACCACGTAGTTCGCCTCGAAGACTGGCCGGTGATGCCGACACTGTGGCATGACTTTCTCATTCGACCGGTCAACTTTTTCGATCAGAATCCGACGCTGACCTTGCCTCACCAACCGTAAAACCCAGGTCTCAAAAGCGAGACCTGGGCCACCCACTCAGGGTTTTCGCTACGATTGTTACTGTTCCATTACGCCGTATTGAAAGCGTGGCGGCAGCCGGCAGCCTGTCCGCTCCACCATGGCCAGCGTCAGTGCCTGCGGTACAAGCAACGACGTAATTCCCTCCCAGGGCTCTGCGACAGCCTCAATTTTGACGGGGAAAAGTTTTTCCGTGGCATGGATCTCCTGGCTCGACACCAGCACCACCTTGCCGCCTCGACGATTGCATTCCTGAGCCAGCTTGATACCCAGTTCCGCCGTGTGGCCGAGCGCAAAAATGATGGCGACGTGGGTCTCGTCTACATCAAGATTAGGGCCGTGCTTGAACCCCGCGCCAGTGTGCGGAGCCGCCCGAAACCCGCTCATTTCGCGAATGCACAGCGCGCTCATAAACGCTGCGCCGTACCCCGCACCGCGGCCGATCACTTCAATATTGGCCGCTCCCTGGCAGAACCGGTCGAGCTCGCCGCGCATGGCGAAGATAGGATCCAGGTAGCTCGAGAACACCTGGGCCGCATGCTCCGCCTCCTGCTGCCACGGCCGTCCGGCGATGGTAGAGGCGAGAATGATGGCAGCCGCGGTCGCGTTGGTATAAGTCTTGGTCGCGTTCCCATATTCCGGCCCGGCGAGGATCGGGAGCTTATGCTCGGCTAGGTGCCAGCATGTGCTTGCCGCGTTGTTGCAGATCAGGCCAGGCGGGTGCTTGCCGGCTCGTTTGAACAGCTCTACCAATTCCGCACTCTCCCCTGAGGTGGTGACCAGGACAGAGAGCGCAGCATCCTCCCACACCGGGGCGGCGTAGTTCAGCCATTCTCCAGCGTCGACTGAAAACCCAGGACGCCCGTGCGATTGCAAAAAGGTCGATCCACTGATGGACGAACAATAGGAGGCGCCCATGCCGATAAACAGCACCGGGCCGGGCCTCTGCGCCAGTCTGTGAAACTGCTTCAACTCAGCCTGGATAGCGGAATCTCCCGAATAGGCCTTCAGCAACTGGCGAAGACATTCCGGCTGTTGCCGGCACTCAATTTCGAGGATCTGGGTACCGGTTGCGTTGAGCAGCTCTTTCGCCGGCTCAACCCCTCCCACCCAACGCGGCGCTTGCTTCTGGTTATCTTCCATGACATCTTTCCCGGTTACTTAAAAACCGACTTTGTTAGAAAAGATTCGTTACAAAGAAACCCCTCATAAAAGGTATCATTCGTTAGGTGAACGCCCCAGTGAATCAACCCGTTGCCATGCAGCCGTACGTGAACCAGGCCTTCATCCGCAGGGTCTCGTTCATCGCCGGCCTGGGAGGCATTCTTTACGGCTTTGACATGGGGGTCATCGCCGCTGCGCTGATCTATGTGCGCGACGCGTTCCACCTCTCCACCTGGATGCAAGAGGTTCTGGTGATTGCGGTGCTGATCGGGGTGATGATCGGCGCGCTGATCGGCGGCACCGTGGCCGACCGTGTTGGCAGGCGCAAAACGCTGGTCTGGGGCGCTATTCTTTTCATCGCAGGCTCAATTTTAGCTCCGCTTTCTCCCAACGTTTATGTGCTGTTTGTTGCCCGGACCCTGCTGGGCATTGCTGTCGGCTTCACCTCGGTCACGGCGCCGGTCTATGTTTCCGAGCTCGCTCCCCCGCAATCGCGCGGCATGCTGATTGGCTTGTACCAATTTGCCCTCACGTCGGGCATTGCCCTGGCGGACCTGGTGGGTTACTGGTTTGCTGCTTCCCACGGATGGCGATGGATGTTTGCTTTTGGGCTGCTGCCGGCGTTGCTTTTTCTCTTCATGGTCCTTACGGTGCCGGAGAGTCCTCGCTGGTTGTTTGCCCAGAACAAGGTGGCAGAAGCAGAGTTAGTGCTCAAATCGTATACCGACGAGGCGGGCGCCAGGCTGCTGCTGGAAGACATTCGCCTGAGCTTGATGACCAAAATGGAGCGGCGCTGGAGCGCTCTGTGGAGCCCGGCCGTGCGCGGTTCGCTCTTCATCGCGGTTGGCTTTATGTTGCTGGTGCCCGCGACTGGTATCAATGCGGTGCTCTACTACGGCCCGCAGATCTTTTCGCTCGCCGGCATCAGTTCCGATAAAAGCGCCATCTTCGCTACGTTTCTGGTAGCCATCACCAATGTGCTCGCGACCGTGATCGCACTGGTGCTGGTTGATCGTGCCGGCCGCAAGCCTCTTCTCTTTGCAGGACTCGGTGGGATGACGCTAGCGCTGCTGATGCTCGCCGTGTGTTTCCATAACCAGGCCGCATTAGGGCATTCTCTGGGGCTCATTGCCACCAGTTGCCTGATGTTTTTCATCACCTGCTACGCTTTCAGTTTGGGGCCGATCGCGTGGATCCTGGTTTCTGAAGTCTTTCCGTTGCGGTTACGGGGCCGCGGCGTTGCGGCCGCCACCCTGAGTTTTGGCACCTCGAACTTTATTGTCTCGCTTACCTTTCTGTCGCTCTTGAAAGCTGCCGGTACGTCGCTCACGTTTATCATCTATGGCGCGTTCTGCATCTTGACGTTGATTTTCGTTCGCTATGTGATTCCAGAAACAAAGGGCCGCGAGTTAGAAAGCATCAGCGCGCGGCCCACCGCTACCGCGCCCTAGGCGTAATCCGTATCCGAGGTTATTTCGTTGATGTTTCAACAGCAAGGCTATGTCGTCGGGGCAGACATTGGAGGCACCAGCCTGCGTCTTGCCCTGGCCGGCATGGATGGCAAGATATTAGGGAAATGGACGGTTTCCACCGCCGGGATCCGTGATCCGCACAAGGTCGTAAGCCTGATTCAGGAAGGCGTGGACGATCTACTGCAACAAAATTCAGTTCCGCGGAGTTTGCTTCGTGCAGTAGCGGCGGGAGCCCCGGGCGTAACGAATGTGGATGAAGGCGTAGTGATTGCCACGTCGTATCTGATGGGCTGGCGGGATGTGCCATTCCGGGCGCTGTTGGAAGCGAAGCTTGGTGTACCGGTGGCGGTGGACAACGATGTCAATGTGGCCGCCATCGCGGAAAGCAAGATCGGTGCAGCCCGAGGTGTGAAGGACTTCGTCTTTGTGGCCCTGGGCACCGGCATTGGCGCAGGCATTGTATTGAATGGCCAGATCTTCCATGGGATGAACTGGTCCGCAGGTGAGATCGGTTACCTGCTGGTTCCCGGAACCCCAGTGACGCCGGTCGAGACTGGTGAGCCCGGCGCATTAGAGAGCATTGTTGGCGGCGAGGGCATTAAGGCGCAATGGCGCAATGTGTGGCGCGAAGACCTCACGGAACATCCTCGGGAACTGGTAGCCACGCAGGTCTTTGACTACGCGCTGGCCGGCGACGTCCTAGCCAGGCAAGTGCTTGATAAGTCCGCGCAGACGTTGGCCTACGCGATCTACAACCTGGCCATCGTGTTGAACTGTCCGCTATTTGTTTTAGGTGGCACAGTGGGCATGCATCCAGCCCTGTGGACTGCGACCAGGGATATCTTGTCTCAACGAGACAAGCGCGTTCAGCCAGATCTACTACGTACCACGCTAGGATCCGATGCGCAGGTCAACGGCGCAATCCATCTGGCAATCGAGACCGCAACCTCACGCGTCCTTACAAGTTGAACGAGAAAAACATTTCCAAGGAGGGACCGCTGAACCGCAGATCTCTCCACTGCGCTCCCTAGTTGTTCTTCCAGTATTGATTGAACCCCTTATAGTCGGAGGGCAAGTTCGCCAGAATAATGCGCTTGAGCTCCAGCATATCCGCGGATCCCAGCTGTTTGTACAACACCTTGCCGTCCCCAGAAAGCAAAATCGTATATGGCACAGCAGAATCCCACTTAGGATCAAACGCCGTCTGCAGCGCAGCAGTATCCTGCGAATCGAACAAATAGTTGCGGCTGGTAGCATGCTGCTTTTGCAGAAAACGCAGAACCCCGGCCTTTTCGTCCGGCATATTCGCCGCAACGGTGACCACGGAATAATCCCGCGCCCCATACATGCGCAGCGTATTCTGCAGATCTGCAAACTCAACGATGCAAGAACCGCACCAAGTCGCCCAGAAATCCACCAGCATCATCTGATGACTAGGGTTTCCCCGCAGCTTGGTGAGCTCGGACTTCGAAATCATCTCCACACTCACAGGCTGCTGGTTGATCTTCTCCAGAGCCGCTTCTTTATCCGCCGCCTTCTCTTTCCATTTGGTTGAGCAGCCAAAGACGCCGGTGTGCTTAACCGCCACGTCTTTATGCGCAAGCAGCGCATCAATCGCGTTGCGCGCATCCTGCGTCTTCACCAACTCGGTGCGATAGCTATTGTCCATGCGGCCTTCATAGCGAAGATGCCGAGATTGATCGAAAATAAAGACATGGGGCGTCGCCTGCGGGCCGTACGCGCGCGTCACCTCCTGCGTGTCCCCGGCGTACAGGTAGGGATAGGTGAGGTGCTTGTATTGCACCCGGATCTTCATCTCCGGCAAGGTGTCACTCACATCGGAGGAATCGAGCTCATCGATGCGGATCGCCTGCGGATCGTTCCCCTGAATGGCTACGACCGCGACTCCCTTGCTCTTGTAATCGTTAGCCAACTTCTGAATTCGTTGTTCATACATCTGCGCGATGGGGCAGTGGTTACAAGTGAACACGATCACAAGGATGGGGCTGGAGGCGTAATCACTCAGCTTATGAACCTGGCCATCCACCCCAGGCAGCGAAAAATCGGGAGCCGGCGAACCAATAGCCAGGATGGGATGAACTTCTCGCCGAAGCAGCGCCTAGCGCCAGAAACAGAACTGCAAATGCCTTCCACATGGTGGAATACCTCACGACTGCAGGATTACTTGCAAGCATACAGCAGGCGCCGGCTGCGGCGTGATGTCAGCTGATTCCAGGCCCATCGCCCACTTGATGGCCTCGGTATACATCTTCTGCACCCGCGGATCGTCCCAATTCTCTTTCGGGTGTCCGAGAGTCGAGTAATAGACCCGGCCTTTGCCATAGGACTTCGCCCAGGTAACCGCAAAATCACGATCTTTGCGATGTACTTTAGGATTTGTCAGATCAAGCTTACAGGGATCGAGCCGCATCAGCACGCGTACTTTGTCCCGGGAAAAATCTTTCATCTGGTAGATCTCGTCGTGCAGGGTGAACTCGTGCGGCCATTGCTGCATGCCGGGAAACGACGGATCCTCAACGATGATGGGAGCGTCAAACGTGAGCCAGGGATGCTCATCGAAATCTCCACCCAGCAGATCGACAAATTCAGGCCAGTGCACCCAGGTTATGGCTGCGGCGTGAACGCCGATCAAGCCCTTTCCATCGTCATGGATAAAGGAGAGGAAGTCAGCCTTTTGCTGGGCGTCCATTTCCGGGTCTCCGCCGGTGAACATGAAGATGGCGTCGAAATCATTGAGGTTCTTGGCGTTGTATTCGAGTTTCTTTTTGGTCAGGACTTCGGTATCGGTCCGGATGACGGTATCCCACAGCCCGGTCTTTTCCCCCAGTTGCTCGATCACCGCCATGGCGTGAGAAACCGATTCGTGGCGGTATCCCTTCTCCTCGCCCAGAACCAGCAGGTGCTTCTTCTGCGTGGCCGGCGCTTGTGCAACTGCCAGGTTACATACCAGGACAGCTCCCGCGAGCCATCCAATCCGTCTCATCCTCATGAAAAGTAGTCTTTCACAAAAACAGCTCCTGCGATTAGAAGATGAACTTACCACTGATCTGACCGATTCGGCCCGATGCCGTATTGGTGGCTTGGCCGAACTGGCCGCTGTTTGCGTTGCCAATGACGTCAGTGAAGTTCGCGTGGTTGAAAACATTGAACATCTCGATGCGGAAGTTGAGTTGTGTTCTTTCCGTAAGTTTCGTGTCTTTCTCCACTCCCATATCGGTGTTGATCGATCCCGGCCCGTGGAAGAGGAACTGCTTCGCGCTGCCAGTCTCGCCACACACTTCGAAGCCGCAACTGAGATTGCTGGCGAAAGCTGAGGTATTGAAGTAAGCATGTCCGGGAGCACGAGGATTCAATTTCTGCAGCGGCGCCACCTGGTTTGGATAGTCGAGATTGATATTGGTGAGAGCAGCGTCTCCGCTGCTCTGCAGGCTGACGGGGAAGCCAGTGTTGAAACGGCTGATCCCTGTGATGTGCCATCCCTGGGAATAGCGGTGAACCCCGAGAAAGCGTTCGAAGGGAAGGTTCCAGTTATAACTCGCTACAAAGTTATGCCGCATGTCCCAGGAAGATTGACCATAGGCACGGCTTGGATCCCGAGGGTCCCAGAGTGCGCCCACGTCATCCAGCGACTTGGCGTAAGTGTAGGAGACCAGGTAGGTGATGTCGCGAGCGCGGCGTTCCGCCGAGATCTGCAGCGAACTGTAGTTAGAGTTCCCCGAGTTCTGCACGTATTCCGACTCGGCAAAAGCGACCACCGGCCCTCCGCTGGAATTGTGGTAATTCGGGCTGATGGTCTGGTTGTCGATCGCCCCTACCAAGGTGCCGTAGATGGTCTGGCCATTTTGGGTGTACACGCCGGCTTCGCCATACGGTCCGCAACCGGAAATCGACAGGCAGAGCGACGCATCTCCATAGAGTATGGGCACGTCATGCTCAATGTGGTGTGCCTGCGTTCCCACGTAGGCCACAGTCAGCACCGTTGACTTGTCAAGCTGCCGCTGAATAGAGAGATTGAAGTGTTGCGCGGTATCGGTCTTGTTGTGGTTGTAGTAGCCGGGTACGTAAAGAGGCATCAGGTTTCCAAACTCGAAGTTCGGAAACGGTCCAGGTCCCGATGGGAAGGTAAAGGGAAAGTGCTGACCCTGTGAGACGCCATTCGCGCGGGTGATATAAGGACTTCCGAACTCGACTGGTTGGGGCGAATCCCAGTAGAGACCCCAGGGAGCATCGCCGAGAATACCGAAGTTCCCGTTATCCGCGACCCCCAGGTAATAGAGACCGAAAGCCGCACGGATGCTGGTCGTGCCCGCCGCGCCCCACAGGCCACCGGAAGGCGCGTAGGCGATACCAAAACGTGGCCCAAAGTTCGTCCACCGGGTCGGCGAGATGGTGCTTGGAACTCCCGGATCACCCGGAACAAGGTTACCCGGTGGGGAGTTGGGGAACTTGACGGATTGTTCTCCCGGAACTGGCGTCGTCAAACGGCCATAAACGTCGCTCCAGGGCCGGGCAACATCCCAACGCATGCCGAAGTTGACGGTGAGATTGGGCGCCGCTTTCCAGGAATCCTGGACGAACAGCCCGCCGTAGCGGGTACGGTTATCCAGAAGCTGGATGGAGCATTGGATGAAGGAGGCAGGAGCGCCAATAAAGAAGTCGGAAACGTCGGCCCCGGTCTCGACGCCGTTAAAGTTGAAATATCCGTTGGGTCCGCAGGTGTTTCGCGCATTCAGCTGGTAATAGCGGAAGTCGCCGCCGAAGGTAAGCGAGTGATTGGCGATCGTCTTACTGACCGTATCGCCAACACCATAGTTAGTTTCCGGCTGGTAGAGATTCAGCCAGTTGTTGCCCACGGCAAAGCTGTTGAAATAAAGCGTAGGCACGGACGATGGGTATCCGGGAGGCCCGGAGTTAACCAGACCGCCAGTGGCGCCGTTGGTATTGAAGCCATATTGGGAGTAGGAGCTAATGGTGGAACTCGTAGACGGCTGAGCCGTATGCACCGCAGTCCGAAAGAACTGGATGCGGGCAACATTGACCGCTGTCGATCCGATGGTTTTCGTGTTACTCAAAACGAACAACTGGTTGCGCGAAGGTTCAGTGTCGGGAAAGCCGGGCAAAGTCGGCAACCCCGGGTTCGTGGTGGCTTGGCTGTATACGGGGTTGATGGCGGTCGCGTCGTCATAGTGATAGTAGAAGGACCAGTCGCCCGTCCTACGATTGACGAAGTCGATCCGCTCCGCCATGTTGGTATCGATGATGGATCCCACGTGGCTGGAGTCTTCATAGTTGAAACCGCCTGGCTGATTTGCCGCGGGAATGAGTGGCAACGTCAATTTAGACACCGGGTCCATAAAGGCAGAGATATTGCGCCCAGGCACCACATTGCCGTTACTGTCGGTGGTCATCACCGCAGTACCCAGCTGGTTATACATGGTTGGCGTACAGGTCGGAGGTTGGCACACACCGCCGGCGCCATTAATGACTCCGCCGCCGCGGGCCTGCAGGGTGGCGGCCCAGGCATCACCCTGAACGGGGGTATTGAGGATAGCGTCCGTAAAGATGCCGTTCCGTTCGTCATTGCTTAGAACCTGCACTAGCCCCGTGCTGGCTCCCGCAACCTGGCGCGTCTGCTGAAAATCAGTGAAGCTGAAGAGCTTGTCCTTTAGGATAGGCCCGCCGAAAACGCCACCGAACTGATGACGTTTCAGCTCCGCCTTGTTGGTGTCGAAGTAGTTGATCGCGTCCAACTTCTGGTTGCGATAGAACTCGAAAGCCGTGCCGTGGAAGCTGTTGGTTCCGGACTTAGTTACCGTGTTCATAACTGAACCGGTAAACTTGCCGTATTCTGCGCTGAAGCTGTTGGTAATCAGGCGAAATTCAGCCACCGAATCAGCGTCGGGAATCATGCCGGCGCCCATATTTTTGGTCTCATTGACCTCAGCACCGTTTACCAGGAAGGCGTTTGCCCACTCAGGCTGACCATCCGTGGACACATTGCCCGACGAGCCGTAGAGTCCAGAAGCGGGCGAGCGATCGTTGTAAGTGCTGACTGTATTCGAAGGAGCAACACCTGGCTGCAGGGCTAGCAGATCGAGGTACGACCGTCCGTTCAGCGGCATGGACAGAATCTGCGAGGACGAGATGGTGGTGCCCATCGAGGTGTTCGCGGTATCCACCTGCACCGTGCTCGCGTCTACAGAGACGGTCTGACTTACGTTACCTATCTTGAGGTCGAAGTCAAACTTCAACTCATCGTTTACGTTGAGAGTGATCTTGTCCACCACTCCATTCTCGAAACCAGCGTTGGAGGCGGTCAGGCGATAGGTTCCGGGAGGCAAAGCAAGGATGCTGTAGTGGCCCGAGCCGTCGGTGGTGGCGGTGCGGCTGTAGCCGGTGGCCGTCGCGATAACGGTGAGGGTTGCATTCGGAAGGACACCCCCTGAGGAATCGCGGACATAGCCGGAAAGGGATCCAGTGACGTCAGCCCGGAGTTGCAGGGTGGCGAGCATCACGGCGAGCAAGACAAAAAGGGAGCGGCCGGCAAACAGCTTCTTGAGCTCTGGGAGAGATCGCATTCTAACCTCGCAGAATCACTGGAATCCTGGGCCTGATTACTTTCTAAAGTTCCATAAGGATGTAGGAAGGCGAAGCGTAATGCAACAACTTTTTACGAGCTTTTAAAAATAACCCTGGCGTGGGTTCCCGGGCCCGCTATGCGCTTTGCGAAAATTCCTTGCCAACCGCACCGGGCAGCGACATAATTACCGACTATTACTAAGTCTTCGCAGTTCGCCGGTGGCGAACACGCTCCCCGTGTCTCCGGCTGGTGGCCGGCTCCCTGCTGCTATGTCTGGGCGGTGGGGTGTCTAGTCGCGCAAATCGTTGACGGGCAGCGAGCCGTTTCCTGGATGGGGAAGAATCCTCTGGAGCAGGAAAATGCCAAGCGCGGGGCCGCCATTTTCCAACAGTCCTGCGCCTATTGCCACGGCAAGAATGCCGACGGCGGATCAGAGGCTCCAAACCTTATCCGGTCGCTGCTGGTTCGCCATGACAAGAGTGGAGATCTGATCGGGCCGGTGATCCAGGAAGGCAGGCCGGACCGCGGTATGCCGGCCATACGCCTCCCCGCCGATCAGGCTGCCGACGTGGTCGACGTATCTGCATGCGCTGCTTTCTCTCTCCGATAGCGCCGGCGATTCCGGCCCTTCGAGCAGCTACTCCCTCAAGCTGTTGCTCACGGGAAATGCCGAACAAGGCAAGGCATTCTTTAACGGCAAGGGCGGCTGCGCGCGTGCCACTCCCCGCAGGGCGACCTGGCCCACCTCGCCCGAAAGTATCCGCCGATCAACCTGCAGGCAAGATTTCTTTATCCCGTGGGGACGCCGGCGCTGGCTACGATCACGTTGCCCTCCGGCGAAGTGATCAAGGGCAACCTCGTCCATCTTGACGCTTTCTCTGTCTCCGTCACCGGGCAGGACGGCTGGTACAGATCCTTATTCTGTCGGGCGGGCCGGCTTCCCGGGTCAAGGTCGAAGATAGAGGACCCGCTCGAAAAACATCATCAGCTGATCACGCAATACTCCAATGCGGAGTTGCACGATGTCTTCGCCTACCTGGAGACCCTCCAGTGAGACTCCTGTTCCTGCTGTTGATCACCGCAGGCAACGTGTGCGCGCAGGGTCTAGATCCGCAGAAGTTGCTGCAGGCTCCTATCGATACCTGGCCTACCTACAATGGCGATTACACCGGCCGCAGGTACAGCTCGCTCGACCTGATCAATCGGTCGAACGTGCATGGGCTGACGTTAGCATGGGCCTTCCAGACTCATTCGGCGAGTGTGAAGTCGACACCTCTTGAAGTGAATGGAATTCTCTACTTCACCGTCCCTGATCATGTATGGGCTGTGGATGCCGCCACTGGCCGCCAGGTTTGGCATTTCAGCCGGCCCTCGCAGGGAGATCATCTCGCTCCAGGGGTGTAGGCATGTACAAGGACCGGCTCTTCTTTGGAACCCCTGATGCCCACGTGATCTGTCTCGACGCCCGCAATGGAAAACAACTTTGGGACAAAGTGATTGCGGACGTAACGGTTGGCTATTACATAAGCGGTGCCCCGCTGGTCATCGGCGGCCAGATCATCGTCGGCACGTCGGGTGACTCGGCAGATGTCCCTCACTTCCTGCTTTCTCTTGATCCAGCGGAGGGAAAAATCAACTGGCGGTGGGATGCTGTGCCTAAGCCGGGCGAACCGGGATCGGAGACCTGGCCGGATGGCGACAGCATGAGTCACGGCGGAGGAAGCATCTGGGGCGCACCGACCTATGATCCGGAACTCAACCTGATCTACCTGGGCACAGGCAATCCCCACCCGACCCTTGCCGGCGGCGTTCGCAAGGGGGACGATCTTTTTACCTGTTCCATCGTTGCCATCCACGCAGACACGGGCAAACTTGCCTGGTATTTCCAGCCTTCTCCCCACGACACCCATGACTGGGATGCGATTGAGACGCCAGTGCTGATAGACGGAAACTTTCGTGGCGCCAGGCGAAAAATGCTTTTGCAGGCCAGCCGAAACGGCTACTTCTTCGTGCTCGATCGCGCAACCGGCAAAGACCTGCTGACGGCCCCCTTCGTTAAGACCGACTGGGCGTCTCATATCGATGCATCCGGCCGTCCAATTCCAGCGCCTGAAAAAGAGCCGCAGCCGGATGGCGTGCTGGTGCAGGCAAACATGGACGGAGCCACCAACTGGATGGCGCCCAGCTTCGATCCCCAGACCAGGCTTTTTTATGTGAATGCCCAGACCGCCGCCAGCCTCTGGTACCTGGTGTTAAATGAGGACCACAAGCCGGACGGCCACCAGGGCGGAACGCTGAGCGACTTCTGGTCTTCGTCCCAACTGAAGGCGCTGGACTACGAGACGGGCAAGACGGTGTGGCAGAGAGACCTGGGCAAAGGCCACAGCTTTTCCGGAGTCCTTACCACCGCAGGTCATCTTCTCTTCTCCGGAGATACGTCGGGCAACCTCTTTGCCCTGAATCCCGCCAATGGAGATCTACTGTGGCACGTGTATGCCGGCGGTACCCTGAACAGCTCGCCCATGACCTACCAGATAGGCGGCCGGCAGTACCTCATCACTGCGGTTGACAGCGTGGTTTATGCCTGGACCCTGCCGCCCGCGCAGTAGACTGAAGAGGTATGCGGATCACGCGGCGTCGCAATGCGATCGTTCTTTCCATAACGCTTGGCGCCTGCTTGGTCGCGGTGGCGATTGCCTTCAACGTCGCCTGGATCATCATCAACTGGCGCAGCTTCATCCTTCTGATCATTGGCATTCCCCTCTTCCTGCTGCTGATCGCCGGTGTTGTTCTGAACACCATATTTCTGGTGCGTGAGGTCAAGCGCAACGAACGCCACGACAGTTTTCTGAACGCCGTCACCCACGAACTTAAGACCCCCATCACTTCCATCCGTTTGTATCTGGAGACCCTGCAGCGGCACGAGGTGCCGGAGTCGCAAAGGAAGGAGTTCTACAACATCATGCTCTCGGATAGCGATCGTTTGCTGGCCACCGTAGAGCAAGTGCTCAAGGCGGGAGAGGTGGGCCAGCGCGCACGCAACAAGGTCCGACTGCCGGTCCCGTTCGACGACGTGGTTCGCGATTGCATTCAGACGACTTTACAGCGGTACAACCTGCAGGATTCGACCATTCGGTTCACCGTAGGCTCCGGCGCCGGGCAACTTGCCGTTCTCGGCAACCCGGAGGACCTGCGAACTGCTGTGCTCAACATTCTCGATAACGCGGTGAAATATTCGCCGCAAGGACCTGAACTGGAGGTAAATCTGGCTCTCGACGGCGAGGCATGGCTGATGCTCACGATTTCAGATCATGGTTTGGGCATTGCCCCCTTGCACCTGAAGCGTATCTTCCATCGGTTTTACCGGGTTCCGGCGCGCAATGTCTTCCGCATCAAAGGTACCGGGCTTGGCTTGTTCCTGGTCCGGTCGATCGCTCGCCAGCATGGCGGAGACGTGGTCGCCGAATCAGAAGGAGAAGGCCGGGGCTCCACCATACGGCTACAGCTTCCGCGTGCGCTGGCGAAGGGGCTCAAGTGAGCGCCAATATCTTGGTGGTGGAAGATGAGGCTCACCTGGCGCAGGGATTACTGTTTAACCTGCGCGCCGAGGGCTACACCGCTCAGCTCGCGGTCGATGGCGAAACTGCCTTGGAGATGATTGCCGCCGAGTCCATCGATGCGGTCATCCTCGACGTGATGCTCCCCGGGCGGGACGGCTTTTCCGTCGCCGCGGAACTGCGGGCGCAACAGAATTTCGTTCCCATCCTCATGCTCACCGCCCGTGGCCGGCCAGAGGATGTACTCAATGGGTTCGGTGCCGGGGCCGACGATTATCTGCCCAAGCCGTTTGATCTTGCCATCCTGCTGGCTCGTCTCAATGGTCTTTTGCGGCGTATGGCCTGGCATCGGCCCGAGGTTGCTGCCCCGCCTGCGCAGCCGGAGCGGAGCGCGGGTTCCCCTTCTACCTTCGCCTTTGCCGGACGCACCATCGACTTCGCTGCGCTCGAGCTCACGACTCCGGAGAAGACGATCCGGCTCACGCTCATGGAATCGGACCTGCTGCGTTACCTGGTTCTCAACCAGGGCCGCATCATCTCGCGCAAGGAGTTATTGGAACAGGTGTGGCGAGTGCGTGAGGATACAGACACCCGGGCGATCGATAACTTCATGGTGCGTTTGCGCCGGTATGTTGAAGACAATCCCGCCGAGCCAGTGTTTCTCGAGACAGTGCGTGGCGTCGGTTATCGTTTTCTTCCTGGCGTGTCTACGTCCTAACACTTTCGCGCCATTGCGAGTTATCAAGGCGGAAGGCAGACTCACGATCAGCAGCATGCTCTCCCTCCTTTGGGTGCGCCGGTAAAGTCGATACATCTTTCCACGTCGAAAGATATCGCCCGGATGTTACGCGCGGCGGCTTCTGCCAAGCGCACCCCTTCTATCCCAAACAAAATTGAATGCGGAAGGGCACGCGTGTTCGCGTAGTGCGCTTTGGTTGCCCAGCCCCGGACTTAGTCCGCGGGAGCGGGTTTCAAACCCGCGGTAATGCTCCGTATATAAATCTTGGGGCTTTTGCCCCGTGAACAAACTTTCCGCTTGTCTTGGAAAAGAGTCTCGGCAGGAAGGGCACGGCTTCAGCCGTGCCATAAACAGAGCATACAGATGAGGGCTTCAACCCCTGAAGGCATCTTTTTATCAGCGCACAAGAGAATCCAGAGGATGGAAAAAGCGTACCTCAGTGGCTAAAGCCGGGCATGGCAGTGTCATTTACGGCACGGCTGAAGCCGTGCCCTTCCTTTAGACTTTGCGCAACCCGCCAGACTACTCGTCTAAAAACGCTCAAGCACATCTGCTTCGATAACGTTGTAACGTTCGAGGCGCACCGTATCTTTGATGATCCCCGAAACAGGGACCTGGTTGACTCGCGTCAACACGAACTTGTGCTGCGGAAGCTGCACGGCATGGGCTCGATCCGTGGCATTCATCATACGCACCCGATATCGAAGCCCTGGCTGGGAACACAAGTCGTCAATATCCGAACAAGACTGGCCATTGATTATCCAATGAACGCCGCGATCCCCTGACCCCGGCCTTTTCTCCAGTAGCATTTCGATCGTTTGATCGGGCAACGGAACAGCGCGGTTGATTCCACTGAATCGCGCATAGGACCAATCGACAACTGCGGGAGGAAGCCACTGCGCAGGGCCATCCTGATCGGCATAAGCAACGCGAACGCTGCGCCCGCCTGCCCGCTCAGCGTCGTCCACAGATCCGAGGATCCAATTTCCAGGCCTGCTCATCTCCACCATCGCCTCGATGCGTTCGCCTGCAGCAAGCGAAAGCACATCGACCGCGGCGCGTGTTGGCACTCGATATCCATCGAGCGCAATCACGGTAAATCGATGACCCGGCAAATGGAGATGGATCTCTTCCGAAGCCCCGGCATGAAAAAACTGGAACCGAACCTGCTCGCCGGCTCGTACGCGGATCGTTTCCTCAGCGCCGAGCGATTTGTCACCAATCCTGATAAAGACTTCCCGATCCTGAATCAGGGAAGCGAAGGAGGGAGCACGCACGGCGGCACCAGCAGCAACGGTCCCGGCCAATTGAAGGAAGCGTCGGCGTTTCATAGTCTCCACCGCCTCAACTTTGTAAAGAAACGTTCTATAGTACAGTGGTCGAAGTGTACCACCACATCCCCTGGGAGAAACCAAGTGGGACTTCCGCCGCAAAAACCACAGGACCGCGCGCTGGGCATGGACGCCGAAATGACCCGCGCAGATTTCCTCGATGGACATCCGCTCATCACCGGCCCGCCGGATAGCGCACCCATGATGGCGCAAGAGGATTGGGACGGGTACGGCGGTGTGGGAGACTACGCCACATCGAATGGCAATACCCATGCCGTCATGACCGCAGGTCACGGCATCCGGGATGCGCTCTACACCGGGCAGCTCAAGACTGCGCAAGCGACCGGAGAGACCTTCGATTGCGTAGTGGTCGGCGGAGGCATTAGCGGATTAGCAGCCGCACATCTATTTTCAGAAAAGACCGGG
Organism: uncultured Acidobacteriaceae bacterium; assembly: GCA_963790935.1. GTDB lineage: Bacteria > Acidobacteriota > Terriglobia > Terriglobales > Acidobacteriaceae > PALSA-350. Next base: position 157,365 of record CAWBRJ010000003.1, read on the forward strand.
CGAGGGAAACGCTGCCTGGTGCTGGAAGACCACGCGATCTTCGGCGGGGAAGCGCGTCGTAATGAATTCATGGTGGATGGACATCGGCTGATCGCGGGCCAGGGTTCGGCCACCTACTTTCCTTCCCTCCCCCAATCTCTTACGCAAAGGTTTTACGAGTCGATCGGCTTTGACGGTAAACCGCTGGAATACCAGAAATGGGGCGGCGGCCAGCCTGAGTTGGATGTCAACACACTTCCCTACGCCAGGGGCAGTAAGAGTTCCGGAATGTTTTTTGGCGCGCGCCACGGCCATCCCGAGGGGTTTTGGCTATTCGATGCCTGGGGAAAAAGGCTGGCTGGTGCGCCCCTACCCGAGGCGACCAAGCAGCAACTGCTGAAAGAGCGCGATGGCAATAAAACATTTGTTCCGCCCAAGGTGGACGGCGATGAAATTTCGCGGGCTCTCGACCGCATCAGCTTTGAAGAGCACCTGATGCAGCGGGACGGCCTGACGCGTGAATTTATCCGTACCTATATGCCGGTTGCTGCAGACTGGGCGGGTTCTTCCGCGGATGAGAACTCCGCCTATGCGAATTACGCCCCCGAGGTACTTTTTCCCTGGAAGAACGAAGTTGGCGAGCAGATATTCCCCGGGGGCAACACCGGCATCGCCCGCTTTATTGTGAAAGCCATGATCCCGGAGGCGATGCCCGGTCCGAATACCCTGGCGGGCATGTGTAACGGGCCAGTGGACTTCACCAAACTTGATCGTGAAGGCCAGCCGGTGCGGATACGGCTGGGCGCAACCGTGGCGGACGTGCGCCACGAGGGTGACGGCGTCCGGGTTAGCTACGCGGTGGCGGGCCGGCTTCAATCCGTACACGCACGATCGGTGGTGATGTCTGCGGGCTGGACCACGGCAAGAACCATTTCCGATCTGCCGGAAAACTATCGTGCTGCCTACCAGCAGTTCTATCGCATGCCTTGCGCCGTCATTAATGTCGCGGTCCGCAACTGGCGTTTTATGGCCAAGATGGGGATCACGGAATGCCAATGTTTCGAGGGGCTCTATAAGTGGCTCGCGGTTCGCAAAGTAGCCACCTTCGCGGACGTTCCGCCCACCGTCAGTCCTGACGATCCAACAGTCTTGCGTTTAAAAATCACCTTTACGGAACCGGGCGTGCCGTTGCCGCAGCAGTGCACGCGGGGAAGGATGCGCCTGCTCAGCACGCCCTACTCGGAATATGAGCGGATGATTCGCGAACAAATGACATTGATGTTCGCGCGCAGCGGCTTCGATGCCCGGCGTGATATTGCCGGCATCATCGTAAACCGCTGGGGCCACGCGTATCTTTGCGGCCAGCCAGGTTTTTTCTTCGGGACAGAGGGCAAGATCGCTCCCCGCGAGGTGATGCGCCGCGCACCCTTTGGCAAAATCGCCTTTGCCAATTCCGACCTTTCCGGAATCATGGATCATCGAGCTTCGATTGCTGAATCCGACAGGGCCGTGAATCAGCTAATGGCCTGATCTGGCGTCGGGATCTGTGCAACCGATCCCCAATGAAACCGATCGGGTGCGCTGCAACATTCAGCGTGTCGAAGGCGGCTGCGTCATCTCCATCGCCCAAACGCCCGCCGGACGCATATACATCCCAGCGCGAAAGTTCCCGGTAATATCCCACGCTTCGGGGGTTCGGAACCAGTACCCTTTCGTCTCGTAGATCACATGGTAAAGACCCCAGGCCGACTTATACGCTTCGTCTTTCATACCTTCGCTTAACAGAAGAGCGGCAAACCCTAAAGTAGTACCCGCCCAAACTTCTTTCGCCTGAACGTTGTCGATAGCCGAACCGTCCGCAGCCATGCCATTAGCCGCGCCCATCTGCCCTCCGGCAAACTTCATGACATTGACCTCGAATATCTTCTTCGCCGCAGACACCTGCATGTCGTGAGGTACCAAATCCCCTAAACCAAGCATGTTGGCGTACCACTGTCCGGCAAGCTGGTCAGCCTGGATTGCGTTCTGGTTTTCGCTCTCAGTGTCATAGCGAAAGTACTCGCCATTCCAAAGCTTAGAGATATAAGTCTGCTGCGCCTTATGAAACAGCTGATGATACGTGTCTTCTGTCGCCTTATCACCCAGCGTGCGCGCCGTTTCCTCACCCGCGCGCAGGGCCGCTAGCCATAGGCCGCCGGAATAAGCGCTGACTCCCCGCACCACCCACGAGTCGTAGGTCTGATCCGGATAGCCGCTGTTCTCGGGCACTCCACCACCATGGTCAAATTGCCGCAGATAGGCGATGGCTTCTTTGACAGCAGGCCAGGTCTCGCGCAGAAACGCCGTGTCTTTCCGCCCTGTGAGCACGTAATCGCGATAGACCATCAATACGAACTTTGAATTAAGGTCTTTCCAGTCGTTGGTATCCTGCCAGCCCGGCTGATTGACGGCGATGAACGGATCCCCTTCCGGCACGCCGAGGTCATGGGGCACAGCTCCCTTCTTCTTCCGCTTATGCAAAACCGGCTCGCCGGTTTGTTGCGTTTTCCAGACCCAAAGCCCCTTCTCCGGCCACTCACGCGGAACCGTGTCGGCAAATTCGCGCAATACCTGCTTGTCGATGACCGGCCAGAACTTCAGTAGCGGCAGAGACGCATAAAAGCGAACATCCAGAGTTGCGTAATAGGCATAGTCAAAACATTCCAGCAACGCAAACGACGCAGGAAGCTTCTTGTCACTGCCCACCTGCCTGCCCCAGAAGGTGCCCCCATCCGTCAGGGCGTAGAGTTCGTTAAAGAGCATGCCTCGATACCAGAGCGGCTTGCTCTCGTCATCGACGTAAGGCCCCTGCCACTTGTCGATCGCATCGCTCCAGTTCGCGGCGTTCAGCAACCCGTCGCGGGCAATCTTCCAGGCATTGTTGCCCGTGGCGCCATAGAAGTCCGTATAGCGCCGGTTCCACTTGCGTCCCTGCCCGAACTGCACCACAGGGAGATCCCACGAGATCACCATGGGGACAATCTTCTTCTCCCCGGGTTGCAGCGTGAAACGCAGCGCGATCGCCCCGGCCAATTTTTCACTATCGCTTACCCACGAAGTAGTGCTGTTTGCCAGCCGTCCGTCCTTGGAAAACGGTGCCCACACTGCCTTTCCGTCTCCCTGGGCAAGAAACGTTGTCTGGTAAGTAACTTCGACGCCGGGACTTTCGAGTGCCGCGATCGCAAACTGTCCGTCCCATTCGTTTAAGGTCCCTCCATCCCGGCCGCGATCGAAGACGATGCCTTTCATAGTGCCGGCAGGTCCCGCAGCTTCGCTCACAAACTGGTTGTAGTTGCCCTGGTTGGGTGTGCCGTTAAAGTCATGGGTAAACGTGCGAAACCAGCCGCCCATATTGGCCCACGACAGAAGCACCGACACGGTAACGGCATGGTCGGTCGGATTTTCCGCATGCCAGCGATAAACCGCGACCGGATAGCTGGATTCGCGGTAGTTGTCCGGCAGCACAGGCGAATATTGTTCCAGCACCACATGCGCAGGAAATTTGTCCCACTTGTAGTCGTACCAGGACTTTGGATACAAGGCCGAGTACTCCCCCGCACCCACGGGATAATCCCATGCCCAACTCGCCAGCTCGCCATTTCGGGGGTGGTCGGTCATGAGGACCTGCGCGGTTCCCGCCGAATCCCCTTCCGACTTCTGGAACATGGCAAATTCGTTCACATAGACCGTCTCATATTTGTGAACACCGGCCTTGATATGCCAACGGGAAAAATCTCCGCGATACGAGCGGGAGAAGGTGCCTGCCCCCATACCGCCGACGGGCGCTCCCTGCCAATAGCCATCGTCGATCATGCCAGGATCTTTGGTCACGCCGGGATTCTCGAGTGGGAATCCAATGGGCCGGGACCACGCTGCTTTTGGTATATCGCTTGCCGCCAGGGCCGCCGATGCCCACAAGACAAAGAGAAAACACACCATGGCTCGCTTCTTCAAGAATCCCCCGTGTGACGCTCTAAGATGGTTTGACAGTCCAAGCGCCCGTATGGTCCACTCAAGAACGCACTTATAGAACAAACATTAGAAACTATAGAAGGCAGAATGAACAGTGTCTAGTCGGCGTATTGGCATCATCATGCATGGCATCACGGGCCGCATGGGCTACAACCAGCACCTGGTCCGTTCCATTCTGGCCATCCAGGAGCAAGGCGGGGTAACCCTTTCGAACGGTGACCGGGCGATGCCCGACCCAATCCTCGTGGGGCGCAACCTGGAAAAGGTGTCTGCCCTGGCGGCGCGCCATGGCATTAAAAGAGTCGCAAAAGACGTGGAGTCTGCGCTCGCGAATCCCGAAGACACGATCTTCTTCGACGCCGGCTCGACCCAGATGCGTGTTCCTCTACTGAAGCGCGCCATCGAGGCGGGAAAACACGTTTATTGCGAGAAGCCGCTTTCAGAAACGCTGGAGGAGTCGCTTTCGCTGGCGCGCCTGGCGGACGCTCGCGGGATCAAGAGTGGCGTGGTGCAAGACAAGCTTTATCTACCCGGCCTGCGCAAGCTTCGCATGCTGAAAGACGCGGGCTTTTTCGGGCGCATGCTCGCGGTACGGGGTGAGTTCGGCTACTGGGTATTCGAGGGCGATCTGCAGCCAACCCAGCGGCCTTCCTGGAACTACCGCAAAGCAGATGGCGGAGGCATCATTCTCGACATGCTGCCCCATTGGCGCTACGTGCTCGACAACTTGTTCGGCGCGGTGAAGGCGGTCAGCTGCATCGGCGCCACCCATATCACCGAGCGCGTCGATGAGAGTGGAGCACCCTACAAAGCCGATGCGGATGATGCGGCCTACGCCACCTTTCAGCTCGAAGGCGGCGTGATCGCGCATATCAACTCCTCCTGGGCAGTGCGCGTGCGCCGGGATGACCTGGTGACTTTCCAGGTGGATGGAACCCATGGTTCGGCAGTTGCTGGTTTGACCCGCTGCTACTCCCAACATCGGGTCAATACTCCGCGGCCGGTGTGGAACCCTGACCTTCCCCAGACGATGGTGTTCGCAGATCAATGGGAAGAGGTGCCTGACACCCAAACCTACGAGAACGGCTTCAAACTGCAATGGGAAGACTTTATCCGTCACGTCGTCGAAAACAAGCCGTGGCGCTTTGACTTGCTCGAAGGAGCAAAGGGCGTCCAATTGGCCGAGCTGGGAATGAAGAGCTGGGCGGAGCGTCGTTGGTTAGACGTGCCCCCATTATCTTTGAAGGGATAAAACGCTATGGCATTCGAGTCGAGAAACCCTACTACTGGTCATCTTCTGAACACTTACCCGGAGCATACTCCCCAGGAACTACAAATCCGCTTGCAGAGCGCCTGGGATGGATGGAAGAAGTGGTCCCGCACTCCGCTTTCCGAGCGAACTGCATTTTTGATTCGCCTCGCGGACTTGCTGGAAACGCGCGCGGACGATTACGCGCGTCTGATCACGCTCGAGATGGGTAAGCCGGTCGGAGAGGCGCTGGGCGAAGTGAAGAAGGCAGCCTTCGGAGCGCGGCATTTTGCTGGCGAAGGCGCGGCGTACATTCAGCCCGAGGCCATCCCCGGAACACCGGGCCGCGTGGTTTATGAATCGCTGGGTCCGGTGCTGGCGATCATGCCCTGGAATCTCCCCTTCTGGCAGGTGCTGCGCTTCTTCATTCCCGCAGCGCTGGTGGGGAACACCGTCGTGGTAAAGCATGCGGAGACAGTGCAGGGGTGCGCCCTGGCTTTGGAAGCGTTGGTTCGCGACGCGGGTGGCCCGGAAGGGCTCTACGTCAATGTTTCCGTTCAGCGCGAAGCGGTACCGGCGATGATCGCAGACCCTCGCATACGCGCAGTGACGGTTACTGGTAGCGTGGGGGCCGGCCGGGCAGTAGCTCAGCAGGCCGGACTGCACGGTAAGAAGGTGGTGCTGGAACTCGGCGGCTCAGACCCTTTTGTCGTGCTGGAGGATGCCGATATCGCGAAAGCCGTGCAGTTGGGCGTGACTTCACGCTACTCCAACAACGCACAGAGTTGTATTGCGGCCAAGCGCTTTCTGATCGCTGCGCCGGTTGCCGATGCTTTCATCAAGGCCTTTGTCGAGCAGGCGTCAGCCTTGAAGGTCGGCGATCCGCTCCTGGCGACCACCAAACTGGGTCCGCAGGCGCGTGAGGACTTGCGAGCGACAACGGCACGCCAGGTGTCGGATGCGGTCGCAGCAGGCGGACGTGTGCTCACGGGCGGCAAGTCGATCGAGGGACCGGGTTACTTTTATGCCCCCACGGTGCTCGTCGATGTTCCCCACGACGCGCCTGTCGCGCGGGAAGAGTTCTTTGGTCCAGTAGCGCTGGTCTTCACCTTCAAAACAGAGGAAGAAGCAATACGGCTTGCCAACGATACAGAGTTCGGTCTGGGTGCCGCGGTATGGAGTAAGAATCCCGAACGCGCCAATGCTGTTGCGTCGCAGATCGAGGCCGGTGCGGTCTTCATCAACGACTTTGTCCGGTCCGATCCACGCGCGCCCTTTGGCGGGGTGAAGGGTTCCGGAGTTGGGCGGGAATTGGGAGCGCTGGGCGCTCGCGAATTAACCAACGCAAAGCTAGTCTGGGAACCAGCTTAACGGCTAAAGGCGGGGTAAACATCCCACAATCGCCGGGAAGTCAGACGACTCTCCCACCTGGGATCCACACATCCCAATCGCAGCTTCCCAGGTAAGCCACGACCCTCCGCCTTGTCATCCCGACCGGAGCTCCGGAGGAGCGTAGTAGAGGGATCTCGCAGTCCTCTCACTTGGCAACCGATCTTCTTGAGCACGCGATAAAAACCACATCGATCGCATCTTTAGCACAACAGGAGGAGCCGCCCTGCGGCGAGGAGGACAGCATCCTGATCGACTTCAATACTTTCAAAAATAAGTTGCAAAAGCAGCTTCGGTTGTGGTGGGGTAAAGCCAACACCGATTATTTTCTTATGGCGCATAAGAACTTCGCCGTGCCTTCTCTTCGCGAACGGCATTGCCCCGGCTATTTAGGGCAAAAACCGTTAGGCCGGGTGTTGCTCTTTATCCTGGGACTTAGCTGCAGTCTGCCTGCCGTGTCCGCCACCGTGCGGCTTTCCGAATACCAAAAGCAGGAGTGGCAAGTGGAAGACGGCTTGCCGCAGAGTGAGCTCCGTGCGATCACCCAGGTGCCCGGCGGCCGATTATTGATCGCGACCTACGGTGGAGTTGCGTCGTTTGACGGTTTACGTTTCAGCCCCATCCGCGTGGACGCGAAGGACCCGGCAGCCAGCGAGCCCGTAAACTCCCTGCTGCTAAGTCGAAGCGGCGACCTATGGATCGGCACTGATGACCGGGGAATTATCCGGCAAACCGCACGCACGGCGATCAACGTCAGTGAGCAGGCGGGCTTTCACCAGGAGCGCATACGCGGCTTGTTCGAGGACGCGAGAGGCACGATCTGGGCGGCTACCCATGATGGCATCGAACGAATTACAGTCCATGGTGGAACCCAATCCGTCGAGCTGCTAGATAAACTCGGCCCGGTCTCGGGTGATATCACCACGCCGTTCGCCGAAGATGGGCAAGGAGGCATCTTTGTCCTCACCTCCAACGGAGTCTTTCACCTCACAACCCGGGGCGTGCACACGCATATTCTGGAACACCATCAGCTGCACAACAAGGCGAAGGGCGACGCGGTCGGAATTTACTACGACCGCCGCGGCGTGCTGTGGGTCGGCCTGCGAGACGGGCTAGTGCGTCTGATCCGCACCCCGGAAAAACGCCAAGGCAGCGAGGAATATACGCAGGAAGTAGTGCCAGGATTCAAAAAAGAAGTGACTGCGCTGGTTGGCGACTACCAGGGAAACATGTGGGTGGGCACGCGCAACCAGGGCCTTTGCCGGGTTTCAGAATCGAAGTTTTCCTGCTGGGGAAGCAAGGACGGCCTGGCCGACGACTTTGTGCGCTCACTCTACGAAGACGACGAGCACAACCTCTGGGTTGGCCTTTCCAGTGGCGGCCTGGCGCGTTGGCGCATCGCGACGTTAATCCCCCTGCGCGATGAGCCGCGTGAACTACGCGAGGGGCAGCCCGCCGCGATCCTTCAGGACCACAAGGGATATTTGTGGATCGGAACCTGGGGCAACGGACTCTTCCGGATGAAACAGGGGAGATTTGAACGCGAGGTTGCACCGGGAAGATCCCAAGCAATTCGAGCGCTGGAAGAAGATGCTGCCGGAAATGTCTGGATCGGCACCTGGTTCAACGGTTTGTTCCGCTACAACGGAGTCAGCTTCCAGCACATCCTGCTAGGCCGTGAAACGCTCACCGACGCGGTGAGCGCTTTGCTGAGCGACACCCACGGGGGCTTTTGGGTAGGTACCTACACCGGGCTGCTGCACTACGCGGACGGAGTTCCGGCAAAGAACAAAGGCGTCCTGCTGCTGAAAGACAAACTGATCACCTGCCTGGCGCAGATTGAGGATGGTGGGCTCCTGGTGGGCACCTCGGCAGGACTCTATCGCGTGATGGGCGACAACGTTCGCGCGGTGGAAGGGCTTTCTCATCTCTACGTGTTGTCCATCTCCATCGACAACGCCGGCAACGTGTGGGTGGGCACCAAAGGAGGAGGTCTCGACTGGCTGAAAGGCGGCCATCCTCTTCACCTGGACACGATGAACGGCATGGTGGACTCCACTGTTTTCTCCGTGGTGGATGACGGTAAGGGATTTCTATGGATGGCCACGTCTCGTGGGATCGTCCGCGTCGAGCGGCAGCAACTCGAAGAACTGGCCGCGCAGAAGAGGAAGACCTTGGATTCCGTGCTGCTGGGTAAGGCAGACGGTATGCCCAGCAGCGAGTGCCTTGGAGTCGCGCAGCCACACTCCACCCGAGGCCCGGATGGCACGCTGTGGTTTGCCACTGCCAAAGGTCTGGTTCATACCGATCCCGAGGGGCCGGTTCCTCCGGCCGCTCATCCGGCGCAGTTAACCGGGGCGTTGGTGGACGATGCCAGCGTGGATGCAAGCAATCGCCTGGAGCTATCCCCGGGTCGGGAAGACCTCATCCTCCAGTTCAACTCGCAGAATCTTGCCAACCCCGCGCAGATGGAGTTCCGCTACAAGCTGGATGGCTATGACCGTGATTGGACCGTCACTCGATACAGATCGGCGCACTATCGAAAACTTCCACCCGGGCACTATCGTTTCGTGGTGGACGCCCGCAACGCGGGTTCCGCGTGGAACGACACGGTAGCTAGCGTTGCTGTGTATCAGCGGCCCTATTTTTATCAAGCCTGGTGGTTTTACGCGTTGTTGTGCATTGCGGCCGCGGTAGCCGCGGTGCGGTTGTTCCGTTGGAAGCTGGCTCGTGCAAAGGGAGAGCTCGGCGTCGTCCTCGAAGAACGAAATCGAATTGCCCGCGAGTGGCACGACACCTTGATGGCAGGCTTTGCCGCCATCGCGTGGCAGCTGGAAACCACGGCCCGTCTGTTGGGCAGCGAGACAAGTGCGGCAGCGAAGGCTTGTGAGTTGGCAAGAAACATGGTTCGCCACTGCCAGGCGGAGGCCCGCCGGATTCTTTGGGACCTACGTGAAAACGAGGAGGCGACAGGACCGCTTTCGAGCGCGTTGTCGAACGCCTTGAAGCCCCTGAGTGCCAAGGAAGGGATCGACATGCGGCTCAACGTAGAAGGTGAGGAAGTGCCGTTGACCCCTGGCTCCGTGCATCATCTCGTCTGCATCGGGCAGGAGGCGGTTACCAATGCTCTCCGTCATGCCGTGCCGAATCTCATCTCCGTGCACCTTCAATACCATGCGGACTGGCTCAGCTTATCGGTAAAGGATGACGGGCGTGGCTTTCGAGCATCCGACAAGCTCGCTGCCCTCTCTGGCCACTTTGGAATTCCCGTCATGGAAGAGCGTGCCCGCAAGCTGGGGGGCAGTCTCCGGGTAGAGACATCAGCCGGCAATGGCACCGAGATATTGGTCCATGTGCCCTTTCGCATGCAAGTGCAGGGAGGATAACGCAATGTCCATCAGGGTGCTTTTGATCGAAGATCATTTCCTGGCGCGTATGGCCTTGCGCTCTGTCCTGAACGGACGCGGCGACATCGCGCTGGTAGCGGAGGCAAGCGACGGAGCCAGCGGCGTCGAGATGTATCGCCAGTATGCTCCGGATGTAACCGTCATGGATCTCCGCTTGCCGGGTCTCAGCGGGTTCGATGCCATCTCAGCCATTCGCAAGCTATGTAAGACAGCGAAGATCGCGGTGCTCAGTAACTACGAGGGCAGCGAGGATATCTATCGCGCCATTCGCAACGGCGCCATGGCCTACCTGAACAAGAACGCCAGTGGAGAAGAGTTGGTGGAAGCCATTGTTGCCGTGCACAAGGGCATGCGCTATCTTCCGCCGATCGCGCGTGACCGCCTGGCGGAACGAACCTCTCTGGTTGAGCTGACACCCCGCGAGCACGAAGTACTTACCTGTATCACGCGCGGGCAAAGCAACCGCGACATTGCCCAGCAGCTCGGGATAGCCGAGAAAACGGTGCGCATCCATGTGAGCAGCGTGCTGGACAAGATGGGCGTTCGCGACCGGACCCAGGCTGCCATCTGCGCCATCCAACGCGGCCTGGTGCATTGGGAATAGACCTCCCGCTTTTAACTCCATCCCCGCCGCAAGCGCCGCGATACCGCGGTTCTCCCCCTCAAGCCTGCTTCGGTTCCCACGACTCCGTAGGGGTGCCCGATGTTCGCACCAGCGTGGCCCGGATTTCCTACTACGCAGCTCTAGCCACGACCACGCATGCGGCTTTCTCTCAAAGAAAGCCGCATGAAGTTGCTCAACGCCAAAAACCTCGACAGGAAATCCGGGATACGTGGGCCGAAAACGACGGGCGAAGCCCACCATAGCTTTTCCTGCGAGATATAGGGCAATTGTCCTATATCCAGGCACGACTGCAGCCTGATGACAACCAGATGTCCCTGTAGTGAAATATCGATGAATCCTTACATTGCGATTCCCTCACGTAGCGGCACCCGGCCCCGACCGGACTCTTCAGTTTTAGCGCAATGATGGTTTCTTTTAAGCAGGCCAGGTTAGTTTGACAAACTCGCGTGGCGAAAGCCTTGCATAAATCATAAGTTTCCCACCGGCCGCAAATTCGTTTGCGTCCCAACCTGAAGGGAGCTCAAGAGAATGAAACGTCTATTGTGTCCAGTGCTCACAGTGTTCTTAGCTTTGACAATCTTCGCCACGTTGACGAAGGCTCAAGTAGCGAATAACACCGCCCTGGTTGGGACCGTGCTGGACTCATCCGGCAGCGCGGTAGTGGGCGCCAAGGTAACGGCCGTGGAAGAATCGACCGGCGTGGCTTATCCCGGGACAACCAATGGGCAGGGCTACTACTCGATCAAGTTCATTCTCCCGGGCACCTATGACATTACCGTCGACCAGGCAAGCTTTAACAAGGTGACAAAAACGGGCACCATCGTGCCGATTGACCAGGCGGTACGTACGGACTTCTCGCTGAAAGCAGGGTCCGAGACCCAAACTGTTACCGTTTCGGCCTCCACACCGCCCATTTCTACGGACGACGCAACGCTGGGTGAAACCTTCGATACCAAGACAGTGCAGGATCTGCCGCTGATGGGACATAACGCGCTGGAGGTTGCTGCGACCGCGTCGAACGTCACCATTGGACCTTCGTCAGGTTATAACGGCGTCCCGCCGGGAGAGGACTTCATCGGAGCCGGTCAGCGCGAAATCCAGAGCAGCATGACGCTCGACGGCGTTTCGATCATGAATAACCTCATCACCACGGCGCCGGCGCGGCCAAGCTCTGACATGATCTCTGAAGTGCAGATGCAAAGCGGAAACTACCCGGCACAGTACGGGTCGTACCTGGGCTTGCACGTCAACCTGGTCAGCAAATCGGGCACCAATGATTTGCATGGTGCAGTCTACGACTACATCCAAAACACTGCCCTCAATGCGCATGATTTCTTCGACGCGCCCGGCAGTCCCAAGCTGATTAACCATTACAACCAGTATGGATTCGATCTGGGCGGCCCCGTCTATTTGCCGAAACTGTACAACGGCCGAAACCGCACCTTCTTCTTCGGTTCCTGGGAGAAGCTCAACCAGATCTCGGAAAATACCGGCATTGCTTCGACGCTAACGGCGGCCGAAAGGACTGGGGACTTCTCCGCAATCGGCGTATCCATTACCGACCCGTTCACCGGTCTCCCCTATCCCAACAATCAGATTCCGGCCTCTGAGTTGCAAAGCCCGTCCGCTTTGATCTCGCAGAAGCTCGAGGCGTACATGTTGCAGCCCAATCTCAGCGGCGTGCAGAACAACCTGCAAAACAGTTTCCCCAACAACATCATCATTACCCAAACACTGGATCGCGTTGACGAAAACATCGGCGACAAGAACAGGCTATATTTCCGTTATCACTGGCAGAACATCACCATTGTTGAATGGCGCCAACTTCCCCACCAACGCTTCTTACGGGCCGACTCACTCCCGCAACTACGCCATCGGTTACACCCGCATCCTCAAGCCAAACCTGGTGAATGATTTCCGCATCGGTTTGAATACGGTTCTCTCCAACAGCCTGGATTACTTTGCCGTCAACGGGCCAAAGGATGCCGGGACTGCGCTAGGAATTCCGGGCTTTAATTCCGACACGATATACGGCAACCCGGGGATACCGTCGATCTATGTCGATGTTCTTACAAACAGCCAGGGTGGCCCGACGCTGGGGAACACGACCGCGAACTGGTACCAGGACGACCGGACGATTGACGGCTACGACGAGGTAAGCTACACGCGCGGACGCCACAATATCATGGCCGGCCTCGAGTTGCGAAAGCTCACCATCGGGCGCGAAGCGGCGAATGACGCGCGCGGCTTTTTCAACTTTAATGGAACCCCGGGCAGCGCAGGTTCGGGTTATACCAGCACGGGCTACGGTGCGGCCGATTTTGTTTTGGGCCTGGCCCAGTCGGCCACGACTCCGGTATTCCCTACCAAGGGATCGATCGGTGAATGGCGGGATGGATTCTTCGTCCTGGATAACTGGCAGGTCTTCCCAAAGCTGACGCTGAACTATGGCCTGCGCTATGAGTTACCGACGGTGCCCTACAGTTTGAACGGATACACTCGCATTTTGAATGCGGACGACACTGCTCTGATCCCGGCAACCACAGCCACTACGCCGGCAACATTCAAGCCAACACCCGGCTTCAAGTTCATCGACCCAACGCACAACGACTGGGCGCCCCGGCTTGGCTTCGCCTATCGCGCCACGGAAACGACTGTCCTTCGTGGCGGGTTTGGCATCTACTGGAATGCCAACCAGCTGAATACCTATACCCTGACAACGCAGAACTATCCGCTCTCCGCCTCTGTTGCCTACAACGGTCAGGCGACCAGCCTTTTGACCTTTGCCAACCCCACTCCGGGCGCCGGCGCAGGTTCTCCCATGGCGGGCATTCCCGGGACCTACGTGAATGCGGTCACCATGGGCCCGCACTTGCCGACCCAGGAGCTCTATCAGTGGAACTTGTCTTTCGGACAGGAGTTGTGGAGAGGCGCCGGCATGGAGCTGCAATACCTGGGATCTCATGCGATCCATCTGGACCGGGATTTCTATAACAACTCGCCTCAGCCCGGTGGTCCCGTAGGAGACATCAACGGACGCCGCCCCAACCAGCTCTTCGGCCGGATCCGCACCATCCAGAATGACGAATATTCCCACTACAACGGCTTCACTGCAATTCTGCGCCAGCGCACGACCCATGGGCTATCCGGCCAGGCCAGTTACACCTGGTCGCATGATCTGGACATCTCGGATAACTCAAACAATGGCGGCACGACGATGGACCAGTACAACATCAACCTGGATTATGCGAGCTCAAACTGGGATATCCGCAACCGCTTTGTCGGCCATTGCTACCTATGACCTGCCCAAGTTCGCAGGCTCCAGCTATCTGACGAAAAACACCCTGGGCGGCTGGCAAATAAACGCGATCGTGACCCTGCAGACCGGGCTGCCCTATAACGTCTACCTGGACAACGATCAGGCCAACGTCAGCCAGCCCAATGGAAACGTGCAACGGCCCGATTGGATGCATCTGCCTTCTGCCAACTGCACGGCAAAGTTCTACATTAATAATCCCAGCTGGCTCTTGCATCGACGGTTCGGCTTTTGCCTATCCGGCACAATTCACCTTCGGCACGGGAGGACGAAATCCGCTGTATGGTCCTGGTTTTGAAAACGTGAATGCATCGCTCTTCAAGGAATTCGGGATTTGGGAGAGGTTAAAGTTCCAATTCCGGGCCGAGGCTCAGAACGTCTTCAATCATCCCAATCTGTCTAACCCGAACTCTGACATGCAGGGCGGTTGGGACCCGGGTGATCCTACGACATGGGGTGATTTTGGCACCACGACGAGCACCCAGAAAAACAGCTCCGGCAGCAGCGGGCGCCTGCTTCAACTTGCAGGAAAAATAGTTTTCTAGCGCAACGTGGCCATTAGTTCCTCCACACAGCCGCTGGCATGACAGCGGCTGTGCCTTTGTGTACCTGAAACTGTTTCATAACCCGGATAAAGTCGAGCCTTAGGGGATAAATCGTGGACGTTTGTCAGCTTGTTCGAAGACGAGGCCGCTACGCCGGGCTGCTCGGAATCTCGTTGTTGCTTGCGTTTGCGTCCCCGGTGCTTTACGGGCAAGCGTCGTATGACCTTGTGCTCAAGGGCGGCCATGTCATCGACCCAAAAAACGGGATCGACGCGGTTCGCGACGTAGCCATCAAAGACCACAAGATTGCTGCGGTCGCCGAGCATATTCAATCGGGACCCGGCGCGAAAGTAGTCGATGTTTCCGGCTTCTATGTCACTCCGGGCCTGGTCGACATCCACGTACATGTATATGCAGGCACGGGTGAGCGCCACGCCTATGCAGGCGACCACAGTGTGTATCCCGATGGCTTTACCCTGCGCAGTGGAGTGACGACTGCAGTCGATGCGGGCAGTTCAGGCTGGACAAACTTTCCCGATTTCAAGGATCGTGTGATCGATCGTTCCATCACCCGCATTCTTGCTTTTATCAATATTGTCGGCGGCGGTATGCGTCCCAGTCACGAACAGAACCTGAACGAAATGGATGCCCAGGCGGCTGCAGCTCAGGCATTGAAGTATCCGCAGGTGATCGTAGGTATCAAGACGGCGCACTACGATGGCCCGGAGTGGACTCCGGTAGAGCGCGCGGTGGAAGCGGGGACGATTGCCAACATCCCGGTCATGGTAGACTTCGGAACCTTCCGCCCGGAGCGGCCTTATGAGGAACTGGTGTCGAAGAAACTGCGTCCTGGGGACATCTCCACGCACATGTATCTCGACGACGTGCCCATGCTGGATGCGGGGGGCAAGGTACGGCCTTATCTCTTCGAGGCAAGGAAGCGCGGCATTATCTTTGATGTGGGCCACGGTGGCGGTAGCTTCATCTTCCGCCACGCTGCACCCGCGATCCAGCAACATTTCGTGCCGGATTCGATCTCGACGGATCTGCATAACGACAGCATGAATGCAGGAATGAAAGACATGCTGAACGTGATGTCGAAGGTTTTGAACCTGGGCGTGCCGTTTGCTGACGTGATCCGCATGTCCACCTCAAATCCTGCCCATGAGATCAAGCACGACGAGCTGGGGAATCTTTCGGTGGGTTCCGATGCAGATGTTGCCGTGTTGCATCTGGAGAAGGGGCGGTTTGGCTTCGTGGATACGTACGGCGCCCGCCTGGCAGGCGATGAGAAGCTGGTTTGCGAGCTGACGGTCCGCGATGGGCGGGTGGTATGGGACCTGAACGGGATCACACGCGAAGACTGGACCGGCCTTGGCCAATACCACACTCAGGGCTCTCCGGTTTGGGACCGCACCATCATCGATCCTTAGGGCATCGGCCGGCCTGCACGCACGCAGCGGCAGAATTCAAGTTCTTGAAGGGTACGGCCTTTAGGCCGTACGTAATTAATTGAGAGCAGGTCCGGCTTTAGCCGCTGAGGGCCGCGGTCTACTCGCAACAGCGACTCTTTCCGCAGCCTCTTTACCCCCGCATAGAGTCTAGATGGAAGGAACGGCTTTACGGACCGCAAACAAGCTAAGCTTTGCGTCAGGGCACGACTTTAGTCGTGTCGAAATCGACGAAATGTCGGGCTTTTAGCCCCTGAGGATCTCAGCACGGCCAATCCCCCGCGCCGGCTACACCTTGCCCCGTCTCAATCCGTCGGTGGAAGCCCCGGACTTCAGTCCGGGGGAGCGGGTTTTCAAACCCGCGTAAACCCACGGGTAAACAAATTGAGGGCTACCTCGCCGCAGCGAGCATTAGCCCTGGTGGCTGCTTCTCAAGCAGCTCGCCCGTTTAGCCACTGAGGTACGTCTTCCCATCCGGTCCCGGCTTTTCCCACAGAATGCTCTAGACTGTAGATCTGTGCGCATCTTTACCCGGTACATCTGGTACGAAGTGCTCTCCCACGCTTTCCTGGGCGGCGCACTGTTCACGTTCGTCCTGTTCATGAAGAACATTGGCGATCTGCTGGAGATGGCGGTGCGCAATAGCGCGTCGTTGGGCGGCGTGGCCAAGGTCTTCGTCTTCCTTCTTCCCAACACCCTCACCCTCACCATCCCTATGGCTGTGCTGGTCGGGGTACTGCTGGGCCTTAGCCGGCTCTCCGCCGA
This sequence comes from uncultured Acidobacteriaceae bacterium, assembly GCA_963790935.1. Lineage (GTDB taxonomy): Bacteria > Acidobacteriota > Terriglobia > Terriglobales > Acidobacteriaceae > PALSA-350. Next base: position 174,102 of record CAWBRJ010000003.1, read on the forward strand.
CAGCGAGATCACTGCCATGCGGGCAGTGGGCATTGGCGCCTGGTTCTTTGTCAAGGTGGTCTCGGCGGTAGCGGTTATCGCCTGGGGAATATCGCTGGCCGATTCTCTTTACGTGGCTCCCAAGGCAACAGCAGCGCTTCTGCAGTTGAAGGACGACCTCAAAAACCAGCAGGCATCGTTTGAGATTCAGCCCCGCGTCTTTTATGAAGACTTCAAGAACTATGTGCTCTACGTGCAGGATATCCGTGCCGGCACAGGCGCCGCACGATGGCAGCGGATCTTCCTCGCGGACCTGAGTGATCCGGTCTCGCCCAAAATCACCACGGCTGAGGAGGCTTTGGTCGCGAACGGCGGTCCTAATACGTTGCTGATGCGTTTGCGTAGCGGCACCGAGCACGAGATGGTGACCACCAACGGCAACCCACAATACCAGGTTTCTACCTTTCTGGAGTCAGAACTGCCGCTGTCGATTGGCACGCCGGAGGATACGCACCTCGGCCGCAATGACGCACCAATTCTCGCCATGGGCAACCGCGCTCTCTACGCACGCTCCAGGGAGCCAGGGGGCAAACAATACCTCATCGAGCTGCACAAACGTTTCGCCTACCCGGCGGCCTGCCTGGTACTCATGCTGATCGGAATCCCGCTCGGCCTTTCCTCGCGACGGGGTGGTAAGAGCACCGGGTTTGTGGTGACCATCGCGCTGGTCTTCATTTACTACTCTCTCTCCTTAACAGGTGTTTCGCTGGCTCGCGAAGGCAAGCTTCCGGTCTTCGCCGGAGTATGGTCGGCCAACATTCTCTTCGCCCTGGCCGGGCTGGAATTGTTGCGCCAGATGGCGATCGGCGGATCAACCGGTACGCAATTCGCGGCCGTTGCCGCCCGGCTCAAAACCGTACAGTTTCTTCGCCGGAATGCAACACCGGACCGGCGTATCGAAGAGGACCGCCCGGCCCACGAACGGGGACGCTTTCCGCTCATTCTCGACGGCTATGTCCTGCGTGAGTTCCTGAACACCTTTGTGCTGGTGTTGGTCAGCTTTGTGCTGCTGTTGCTCGTCTTTACGTTTTTCGAACTGCTGGGCGACATTATCCGCAACCGTACTCCCCTGGTCACGGTGGGTGAATATCTCATCAACCTGACGCCGAATATGTTCTACAACATCACGCCGTTAGCGGTTCTGGTTGCGGTGTTGGTCACTTTCGGCGTGCTCACGCGGACCAACGAATTTACCGCCATGAAGGCTACCGGGATCAGCCTGTACCGGGTCATGATGCCCATCCTGGTGGTGTCGGCGCTGATCGCCGTTGCTCTGTTCCTGTTCGATGAGTCGTATCTGCCGAGCGCGAACCGGCGGCAGGAGGCGCTGCGCAGCGTCATCAAAGGCCGGCCGGCGCAAACGTTTCTCCGCCCAGATCAAAAGTGGATCTTCGGTCGCCAGGAACCGGGCAAGCCAGGCCGCATCTTTTATTATCAGTTTTTTGATCAGCACGAGGACCGCTTTGCCAATCTCACCGTCTTCGAATTCAATCCGGAGAACTTTGCTCTTTCCCGCCGTATCTTTGCCTCCAGCGTCCACTGGGAACCGCAATTACAGCAATGGATCTTTGAGCACGGATGGGAGCGCCGGTTCGACGGTGAAGCGGTGAGCAGTTTTGCCCAATTCAACGTCGAAAGCTTTCCAGAAATCAGCGAGCCGCCGCAATATTTCAAAAAGGAAGCCCTCCAATCTCAGGAGATGACCTTCGGCCAGTTGCAGCGCTACATCCGCGACCTGAGGCAAAGCGGATTCGATACCAAGCACCTCAGCGTGCAGCTCAACATCAAGCTTGCCTATCCCATCATCACCCTGGTCATGGCGGTGCTGGCCATTCCTTTTGCTTTGTCCATGGGTAAGCGCGGATCGCTAACCGGCATTGCCGCCGCAATCGGGCTGGCGATCGCGTATTGGGTGGTGAACGATACCTTCCAGGAATTGGGCAACGTGAACATTCTGCCCACGCTGCTGGCGGCTTGGTCGCCCGACCTGCTCTTCGGCTTCGCCGGAGCCTATCTGCTGCTGCGGACGCCTACCTGATCTCCGCACAGGATTAAAATAGAGACAGCATGTTTGCCACACTCCGGCCGCTGTTTCCTTATTTGCGCCGCTATCGCCGCGATTTTGTCTGGGGCGGACTGGCCGCCGTGCTTGCGAATGTCATCTGGATATTCTTCCCCCAGGTCATTCGCATCGCCATCGACGACCTGAACCACGGGGTCACGCGGCAAAAGATCTTCCTCTATGCCGGGCTGCTGGTGGCTATTTCCGCTGCCAAGGGCGTGTTCCTCTTTCTCACCCGCTGGATCATCATCGGCATCTCCCGGGAGATTGAGTTCGATCTGCGCAATGACCTGTTCCGCCACCTGGAGCGCCAACCGGCTGCTTACTTCCAACAGCATCGCACCGGCGACATTATGGCCCGGATGACGAATGACCTGAACGCAGTTCGCATGTTGCTGGGGCCGGCCATCATGTACAGCGCCAACACGATACTGTTTTCCATCGGCGCTCTGTATTTTCTGCTGCGCATCAGCCCCAAGCTGACACTCGTGGCACTCGTACCGCTGCCTCTGGCCAGTATCCTGGTGCAGACTCTGGGACGCAAAATTCATGAACGCTTTGAGCGCATTCAGGCCATGTATTCCGAAATATCAGCCCAGGCGCAGGAGAATTTTTCCGGCGCACGGCTGGTCCGCGCCTTTGCTCAGGAAGAAGCCCAGATCGCGGCCTTTGAAAAATCCAACCAGGAGAATATCCGCCGCGGGCTTCGCCTGGTTCAGCTTATGGGCATGCTCTGGCCGACGCTCGAATTTGTCCTCGGGCTGGCGCTCGCGATCACGCTGCTGGTGGGCGGCCATGAGGTGCTTTCTCACCGCATCAGCATCGGCGATTTTGTGGCCTTCAATACCTATATGGTGATGCTCACCTGGCCGGTGATCGCACTCGGCTGGGTGGTCAACTTATGGCAGCGCGGGACCGCTTCGGTCGTACGCATCGATGAGTTGCTGTCGGACAAGCCCACGATCGACGATGCCGTGGCCGACAACACCATCCCCGGCGACCTGAAACTGCGCGGTGAAATTGAGTTTCGCAACCTGAACTTTTCCTACTCCGGCGCGGACTCGGGCCGCTCCGAGGTGCTGCACTCTCTGTCGCTCAAGATTCCTGCCGGAAGCAGTCTGGCCATCGTGGGACCGACTGGCTCGGGAAAATCAACCCTGGTCAATCTGATTCCGCGGCTTTATGACGCCGAGCCGGGAGCGGTTCTGATCGACGGGCGCCCCATTCGCGATTATCCGCTGGAGCTGCTGCGCTCGAACATTGGCTTCGTCCCCCAGGAAACGTTCCTGTTCAGCCAGACGATTCGCGGCAACATTGCCTTTGGGGCTCCGCATGCCACCGACAGCGAAGTGCTGCAGGCAGCGGAGGCGGCTCACATCCGCCGCGAGTTTGAAGAATTCCCTGCCGCCTTTGCGACAACGGTTGGCGAGCGCGGCATTACCCTCTCTGGCGGGCAAAAACAGCGCACAGCGATTGCCCGCGCTGTCATCCGTAATCCCCGCATCCTGATCCTCGACGACGCGCTCTCGAGCGTCGACACTTACACCGAAGAACAAATCCTGGGCGAACTGCAGCGGGTCATGCAGGGCCGTACTACCTTGTTCATCTCCCACCGCATTTCCACTGTTCGCCACGCAGATCAAATCGCCGTGTTGGTGGGTGGCCGAATTGTCGAGCTCGGCACGCATGACGAATTGATTGCCAAAAACGGCTACTATGCGGATTTGTTTCAGAAGCAACTTCTGGAAGAGGAGTTGGCCGTCACCCACTGAGCCAGGCTGTGCGGACGTGTTACAAAAAGGGAAGGCCCCTTCACAAATTGAGACGGAGGCGACTCAATGAGTCTGACCCGGCGTGTCTTCCTGGAACGGATGGCCCAGATTGGCGGCTATTCCGCAGTCTTTCGCAGCATGCAGGTTCTCGGTCTTACGCCGGCCCCGGGCGCTTCCCCTCTCCCCCAGCTCACTGCCGGATTCGGACAAGGCAAGAGTGTGGTCATCCTCGGCGGCGGGATCGCCGGCCTGGTGTCTGCTTACGAACTGAACAAGGCAGGGTTTCGATGTACGGTCCTCGAGGCCCGTAGCCGGCCCGGCGGCCGCAACTGGACGGTTCGTGACGGGACCAAGGTCGAATTCACCGACGGAAGCACCCAGAACTGTAGCTGGTCAGATGGTAATTACCTCAATGCCGGACCGGCTCGCATCCCTTCCATCCACACCCACCTGCTCAATTATTGTCAGGAGCTGGGCGTACCACTGGAAGTCGAAGTCAATGTCTCGCGCTCGGCATTGATGCAGTGTCCGCTGTTGAACTCCGGCAAGCCAGTGGAGCAGCGGCAGGTAGTTCACGACACCCGCGGCTACCTGGCCGAGTTGCTCACCAAGTGCGTGCGCGCAGATACCCTCGACCACGAACTCTCCAAAGAAGACACCTCGCTACTGCTGGATCTGCTGCATAACTTCGGCGACCTGGATGCGAACGGGAAATATGTGGGCTCCATGCGCGCCGGGTTTGTTACGCCGCGCGGCGCAGGCCCGGGCCAGCATGTGCTGCACCAGCCACTGAAGTTTCACGAGCTGCTGGCGGCCGACCTGTCCAAGGGCGAGTTCTACGACGATGAAATTGATTGGCAGGCGACGATGTTTCAACCCGTGGGTGGGATGGATCGTATCCCGTACGGCTTTGCCAAGGCGCTCCCCGCAGACATGATCCATTACGAATGCCTGGTGGCCGAGATCACAACCGGCGACAAAAACGTGACTGTTGCTTACTCGAAAGGCGGAATGCCGCAGACCATCACCGCCGACTATTGCATCTGCACCCTGCCTCTGGCCGTGCTCGCCACCACCAGGAATAATTTTTCTCCAGAAACCACTGCGGCGTTCACCGGCATGCCGATGACGGCTGCCTACAAGATCGCGTGGGAATCTCCTCGATTCTGGGAGAAGGAGAATCATATCTATGGCGGTATTTCTTTTCTCAAGGACACCGTGGACCTGATGTGGTATCCAAGTGCAAAGCTGTTTTCTCCTACCGGTGTGGTGGTCGTCGGCTTTGGTCTGGAGCACCTGGACACAGGCAATCGTTCATCAAAACCCACTGCATTCGGGAAGCTGCCCTCCATGGCGGCCAAGTTCGATGCGTCCCGGGCCGCGGTCGAAGCACTTCACCCTGGCCGTTCGCGACTTCTGGAGAAGCCAATTTATGTCAGCTGGGAGAAGATTCCCTACTCGCTCGGCTGCTTCGCAGACAACCGCCTGCAAAGCAGCGCGACGTCTTACAGCCAATTGGAGAAACCGGAGGGTCGCACTTACTTCGCGGGCGACTACCTCTCCCACCTGGTTGCCTGGCAGGAAGGGGCCATTCTCTCCGCTCACCATGCCATCGAACGCATCGCGACTCAGGTCAAAAGCTAAGGAAAGCGATATGAACTACCATCCGATAAATTTCGAGAACAAGTTTGCTCGTCTGCCGGAGCAATGGTCTCCGCGCGTCATTGCAGAGATGAACGACTATCAATTCAAGGTCGCTCGACTGGAAGGCGACTTCATCTGGCACTATCATCCGGATACGGACGAGACATTCATTGTGCTCGATGGACATCTGAGGATCGACTTCAGAGATGGCTCGGTTGAATTAAGAGCAGGAGAGATGTTTGTCGTGCCCAAAGGCATGGAACATAAACCGTTCGCGGTGGTAGAGACGAAGCTGCTGTTGGTCGAGCCTCGCGGAACGCCGAACACCGGCAGCGAGGGTGGCGAACGCACAGCCCCCATCGATGTCTGGCTCTAAGGAGTTCGCCTGATGAGCAATTGGGAAGAATACCGAGACAATGCGGCGAAGGAAACGCCGGTAAGAGGTTTTCTGCACCGGCCGGCGGAAGCAGGCGGCGATTCGCTGGTCTTAACGCACGGTGCCGGAGCGAACTGTAATGCCCCCGTCCTGGTCGCAATCGCGGATGCGTTCTGCGCCTCAGGTCTTATTGTCCTTCGCTGCGATCTGCCTTTTCGCCAATTACGTCCCAGCGGTCCCCCGCCTCGCGGCAGCGCTGAACGCGACCAACAGGGGCTCGCCGCAGCAGTTGCATCCGTGCAGGCACAAACTTCGGGCCGGGTATTTCTCGGCGGCCATTCTTACGGAGGAAGACAGTCATCCATGCTGGCGGCGGATCAACCCGGGCTGGTGAATGCCCTCCTGCTGCTGTCCTACCCGTTGCATCCGCCAGAACGGCCTCACGAGTTGCGCACCGCGCACTTCCCTCACCTTCGCACCCCGGCACTGTTCGTGAGCGGTGCGCGAGATGGCTTTGGTTCTACCGAGGAGTTGGTAGCGGCTTTGAAGGCTATTCCCGCACGAAACGAGCTGCTTACCGTTCCCAGCGCAGGCCACGAATTGCTGAACAAACGCAACCGCGACGAGTTGCCTGGAAAGATAGTGGCGGCGTTCCAGTCTTTCGCAACCTAATCTTCGCGGCGGATAAACCTAAGGCTTAGGCGCAGCTACAACCGGAATGTCAAAGGGCGCGAACTGATCGTGAACCACTTTATCTTCCCCCACCGCGATCACAGTCATCTTTTCCGGCGCAAGATAACGGCCGGACGCCTGCTGCACTTGAGCGATAGTGGAACTCATGATGCCGTCCGCATCCGTGCGGATGAACTGCGCGTCCAGCCCGTCGACCCACAGGGTGGAAAGACGCAGCGCCACCGAGGCCCTCGATTGCAGCCGAAAACCGAGAGTCCCCAACAGGTAGCGTTTGGCGGATGTCAACTCCTGCTCGCTGACCGGCGAGGTGGCCATGCGATTTAGCTCAAATACGGTTTCCTTATAAGCAGGGCCAGTGACCGCATTGCGCACATCCGCGCCGGTGAGGACAACACCCGCGTTCCGGTAGACGTTCAAACGGGAATACGGGGTATAGGTGTACCCCTTGTCTTCCCGGATATTGTTAGTCAACCTCGAGCCGAACATACCGCCGTAGATCGCATTGGCCACTTCGAAGGCAGAGTAATCCGAATCGGTCCGAATGGGCGCGGGCGCACCCAACAGCAGGGCGGTCTGGACCGAACCAGGCCGGGGAACGAAGAAAATCTTCTTGTCAGCAGTGGAGGCCGGCTCGGCCGCGGCCACCGATGAGCTTCCGGATCCGGCATGCGCGGCAGTCCAACCGTCGAATGCCGAGTGAACCGCTGCCAGCACCGCCGCAGGATCGAACGCGCCCACTACGACCAGCACAGCATGGTCTGGCTGAAAAGTCTCTGCGTAGAGTTTGCGCAGGGACTCTTGAGTGGCCTGCTCAACCACAGCCGAAGTGGGCGAGACCACTCCGTAAGGATGATCGCCAAAGTGGATGCGACCGAACGCTCGTTGCGCCAGAAACCTCGGTTGGGTTTCTTGCTGTTGAATATTGGACAGCAGATTCTTCTTGGCCAACGCTACTTCGTCTTCTGGAAACGAGGCGTGGGCCGCCAGATCGGAGAGCAGCGCAATGGAGTCAGAGAGATGCTCGGAAAGCGGTTCAATGGAAAGAGTAAGGTTTTCTGTGCTCGCCTCCGCCGTCAAATCACCGCCGGCAGCTTGGGAACGCTCAGCGATCTGGCGAGCATTCAGCGTGCTGGTACCAAGCTTAACGGCGTTCGCGAGCAGGTCGGAAATCCCTCGTGCATCGGCCGGATCGGCGCAGTAACCTCCGCGCAACGTCAGCGTGACCGCAGCTTTGGGAAGATTGTTCTGCTGCACCAGCCACACCGTCAATCCGTTGCCAAGCTTCTCACTCTGTACCTTTGGGGCTTGCGGTAACTGCATAGGTCCGTAGGGCGGCAGCTCAGCTGGCATCTTGATATCAGCAGCCAGCATTGACGATGCGAAGGCAAACCCCGCTAACAACACGGCGGAAGCAAAACGAAATCGATGGAGAGGGTAGCTCATGATTATTCTCCAGCCTTTTGCGGGCTTAGCAACCGGGTTGCGTTCCACCACAGTACGGTTCTGGGGTACGAGATATTTCTGCGCAAACGCTTGAACTTCCTTGGGAGTGATCTTGTCTATATCCGCGGGAATCGTATTCACGCGCGCCGCGTTGCCGTCGAAAAGAGCGGCATGCGCGATCAGCGAGGCACGATTGATCGGCTGCTCCATCTGGTCGTACCAGTCAGAACGCATCTTCGTCTGCACCCGGGTAAGCTGCTCCGCCGTCGGACCCTTGGTAGCAAGTTCCTGGATGGTTTCGTCATACGCTGCCAGCACCTTTGCCGCTGGGGTTCCTTCTGGATCGACCAGCAGTGTCGTCATCAGCGTGGGCCCGTTGTACTCAAAAGGATTGCCCAGCGGCCAATTCGCTCCGCCGTCCACGGAGACGGAAACCTGCTTCTGTTTCACCAGGTGCTGGTAGAGCAGCGAGGCCTCTCCATTGTGGAGCAATTCGCCGGTCACCGCAGCCACAACTGCATCTTTGCTGTTGCGGTCAGGTAAGCGATAGCCGATGGCGACGGCGGGCAGCTTGGCCAGCTTATCCTCTTCCACTGCATGGCGCTCGGTCGTCTGCTGTTTCTCCACCACTTTGAGCAGCGGAGCCACCTCGCGTCGCGGAACTGACGCAAAATACTTTTCAACTTTGGCAAACACCTCGGCGGCGTTGACATCACCGGCGATCGCCATCACTGCGTTGTTAGGCGCGTAGTACTTCTCGTAGAAGGCGCGCACGTCTTCAATGCGGGCGGCGTCGAGATCACGAAAGTCGCCGTAAAAATTGTGGCTGTCAGGGTAGGTGTCGTAGGCCTTCATGGGAAGGTCGATGGCGAAAAATAACCCATACGGCCGGTTCAGAACATTCACCCGAACCTCTTCCTCCACCACCTGGCGCTGGTTGTCCAGATTCTTGGTGGAGAAGTCGAGAGTCTTGAGCCGGTCCGCTTCCAGCCACAGCACCGGATCGAGCGCCGAGACCGGAGCGGTCTCGATATATTCGGTAAAGTCCCAACGGGTGTCTCCGTTGAGGTTGCCCCCGCCGCCCTCCACCACCTGGGTGAGCGTGCCCTTGGGAGCAACCGGCGTGCCTTCAAACATCATGTGTTCGAAAAGGTGAGCAAAGCCGGTCCGGCCCTCAGGCTCCAGACGGAAGCCAATTCGATAAGCAATACACAAGCCAAAGGTCGGTGCGGAGTGGTCCTCGGAAACGATGACCGTAAGACCGTTGGGGAGTGTTTTCTGCTGCAAGGGGATGGAGAAATTCGTTGCCGCGATGGCCGGTGTCAAGCCAAGGGCAACGAGGACACCAGAAACGAAAAAGCGAATCAAAGCAGCCTCGCTATATAAGGATGAGGAGAAGTATAGCTCTTTAGGTCACCGCTTCTCGAAGATCAGGAAATAGTCCTGGCCATCTGCCTTGGTGAAATCGTAGCGGGCGATCTGGCGGAAGCCGGCGTGCTCAACCTCAGCACGAACGATTGGTTCGTTCAGACCATGATCCGCGCCGTTGCCATTCTTATCGATAATGCCGAAGCGTGCGCCTGGTTTGAGCGCGGCGCGCAGATTGGCCAGCAGAAGCGGTGGATGAGCGATTTCGTGGTACACCTTCAGCATCAAAGCAGCGTCGAGCGAGTTGGGCGCGAGCTTGGGATCGTCCGGCGTTCCCAGGATAGTTTCGATGTTGTCGAGGTGCTCACGCTGCGCGCGCTGTTGAATGGCGGTAACCGCTTTGGGATTTATTTCCTCAGCGATGACACGGCCATTGGGAGCCACGCGGCGGGCAGCGCGAACGCTGAACCAACCGCCCCCAGCCCCGATGTCTGCAACCACACTGCCGGGCTTTAGCTGCAGCAGGTCCATGACGCGGTCGATCTGCAGGCGTTTGTCGCGCCCGGGTTCCTCAAAGATGCTCAGGTCGCCCGCATAGGGCGTGCTGGTAGGGTGACTGGTCGGCGTCTGCGCCTGAAACCTGGGCGCGAAAACGATGGTAATGACGAACAGAGCACTGAGGAGTTTTCGGCCAGATTTCGTAGGTTGTAGACGCATAAGGTTTGCCGGCGCTTTTCATCATAGCTTGCTGCCGAAAACCAAAGCGGCTTGATATCCGTAACCTCTTTGGCCCGATGAGAGTCTCATTGGTGCTGGCGGTGGACGAATGTTCCTGGTACTCCTGGCGTATTTCGGCGGTGTGCTCACGATTCTCAGTCCCTGCATCCTGCCGGTGCTGCCGTTCGTGTTCGCGCGCTCCGATCAGCCCTTTCGCAAGAGTGGTTTGCCGCTCCTGGCCGGCATGTGCATCACGTTTGCGGTGGTTGCCAGCCTGGCCACTGTGGGCGGCGGCTGGGCAGTCCGAGCCAATCAGTTCGGCCGTATCGCCGCCCTGGTTCTCTTCGCTCTGTTCGGGCTCACCCTGCTCTTCTCGTCGCTAGCCGACCGGCTCTCGCGTCCGCTGGTCCAACTGGGAAATCGGCTGTCTACAAATTCCGACTCAGGGGCCAGTGTCCTCAACTCTTTCCTGCTTGGAATTGGCACCGGCCTACTCTGGGCGCCCTGCGCCGGGCCAATTCTAGGCCTCATTCTTACCGGAGCCGCCCTGCAAGGGGCCAGCGCCCGTACCGCCCTGTTGCTGCTGAGCTACGCTGCTGGAGCAGCAACCTCGCTCGCGGTCGCTCTGCTCGCCGGGGGCCGTCTGTTCGCCGCCATGAAGCGCGGCCTGGGCGTTGAAGAGTGGATTCGCCGGGCTCTCGGGGTTGCCGTGCTTGCGGCTGTGGCTGCGGTCGCCTTTGGATTGGACCGTGGCATCCTCACCCGGCTCTCGCTCGCCAGCACCAACAATCTGGAGCAGCGCCTGCTCGATCGCTTCCATCCGCCGAAGCCAATCGTGATTACCCAAACCATCGACATTTCCGACAGCGCCAAGCCCGATCTTTCCGGAGCCACGGCCTGGATCAACTCGCCGCCTCTTACGTTCGCCTCGCTTCATGGAAAAGTAGTCTTAGTAGATTTTTGGACTTACTCCTGTATCAATTGCCTGCGCACCTTGCCGTATATCAAGGCCTGGAATGAGAAGTACAAAGACAGCGGCCTGGTGATCATTGGCGTTCATACGCCTGAATTTCCCTTTGAAAAAGACGAAGCGAACGTCCGTAAGGCGGTGAAGGATCTTGGTATCACCTATCCCGTCCCGATGGATAATAACTACAAGATCTGGCGTAGCTTCAACAACGAGTACTGGCCGGCGGATTATTTTATCGACGCCACGGGAGCCGTCCGTTTTCACCACTTTGGCGAGGGCGCATACGACGAATCAGAAAAGCAGATTCGCACCCTGCTCGAGGAAGCGAACCATGCGCCACTTCCCCAGACCGCAACCACTATCGCAGCCAGCGGCACAGAAGCCGCCGCGGACGCAAACGACGTCCAGTCTCCTGAGACTTACGTAGGGTACGCAAGGGCACAGAATTTCGCCTCTCCCGGCGGATTCAATCAGGATGATCCGCAAAGCTATCGAACTCCCGCCGCGTTGAACGCTCAACCAATGGGCGTTGGCCGGCAAGTGGAAGGATGAAGACCAGGTCGCAACTTCGCTCGCCGCTGGGGACAGCATCTCGTATCGCTTTCACGCTCGCGACCTGCACCTGGTCTTAGGGCCGTCTGCGGATGGCAAGCCAGTCCGTTTCCGCGTGACCCTCGATGGCCAGGCGCCTGGCGCCAACCATGGCGTGGATACGGATGCCGAAGGATACGGCGTAGTCACCGGGGACCGGCTGTATCAACTTATTCGTCAGCAAGGCAGTATTCATGACCGCACCTTCCGCATAGAATTTCTGGTGCCGGGGGTACGGGCGTATTCATTCACCTTTGGTTAAAGAAGGAGTAGCTATATGAGCGATTCACAAGGCTTTAGCCGGCGCGCGTTCCTGCTTACCTCTGCTGGAGTTTGCGGCGCGGTTGCCATCTGGTCTCTCGACAAAACGGGAGTTGCGTCAGCGGCAAGCGGGAAACCTACAACTCCGGGCATGGTGACGATCGTTCAATTTGGTGCAGACGGCAAGAAGATGGGCAAAGTTCAGGTCCCGAAAATAGTCAAATCGGACGCTGAATGGCAGAAGCAGCTATCCGAGCTCCAGTACCAGGTAGCTCGGCAGGCGGGCACCGAGCGCCCGTTTACCGGTGATACGTTGAACGTGCACGATCGCGGGCTGTTTCGTTGCATCTGTTGTGACACGGCTCTGTTCAACTCGGAAACTAAATTTGATTCTGGCACCGGGTGGCCTAGTTTCTGGGCGCCGATTGCGCGTGAGAATGTGGTTGAGACTACCGATCGAAGCCTGGGTATGGAGCGAACGGAGGTTTCCTGCAAGCAATGCGATGCCCATCTGGGACACGTCTTTACTGACGGCCCTCCGCCAACGGGTCTGCGCTACTGCATGAATTCAGCAGCCATGCATTTTGTGAAGCTGGCCTAAGAGTGGGTGGCGAGCAACCCTAAGTTCCGACTTCGATTCTCCAGCAGTCCTCATCGATGACGCGCAGCATCCTGGCGCGGCCATCGACAATGGTCAGGAACTGCGCGGTATCCGGAGACCAGGAATCATCTCCGATGCGAAAGAGCGCCGAGCCGAGCCCGGTCAGCCGAGTGTCGCCGAGCCACAGTTGTCCCTTACGTAGAAACACCCGCACATCATCCCCGCCGTCGCTGCGATAGCGGCCGACGAATGCGCTGTATTCGCTGGAGCCGTGCAACTCCCGCTCACCACGGTACGCCGAATTAACGAACCAATCCGAGCCATACCCCACCTCAACAACAGCATTCTTGTTCGCCTGATCTCTGCCAAACACCAAGCTGTAGTCCGAGAACCGCCCCTGCTCTGTGGAGAGAAACGAATCTCCCAGCGCGACGCTGCAGAGCAACTTCACTGCCTCGGTCCACAAGCAGCAACAGCTTGCCGTCTGCCTTGAAGACCAGCTGCCTGCCGTCTGCGCTCTGAAAGACACCGGCATACTCGCCGGCATTCTCCACCTCCATCGGATTTCCCAGAGGCTCTGCCGCAGGCAGTGGCTTCGCCTCGCGCTCTGCCCTCAGCAGCTCCACCGCGTACTGCGTGACCGGAGTCGGCCTATAACCCTGCATCGCATTGATCGAGGCAAACGCCGCAACACCTCCGTCCAGATCCACGTGGATGGAGGACGCGAAGCAATTCATCCCGCCCGTGTGGCGAAGTATCCGATGGCCATTCAGAACATCGACAGCAATGCCATATCCATACGAAGCAGTGGGGCTAAACTCCGTAGCCTGGATATACGGCGTCGACATCAGCCTGAATCCGTCCTCTGACACGATGCGTCCGCCGGGCCCCTGTCCCTGGTTGAGCAAGGTGCGCAGATAGCAAGCCATATCCGCGGCGGGAGAAGCAATACTCCCCGCCGGACTGTCGAACACCTCGGGTGGCCTGGCGGTCAATCGACCCTGACGCGGATACACCTGGTCATCAAAAAATGGTTGATAGCCAGTGGCGCTTCGAGCGCTGGATTCGATCGTGATGACCGCGGCCGTATCTTTCATTCCCAGAGGCGTAAGGATGCGGGCCTGCAGGCACTGATACCAGCGCCTTCCATCCAGCTTCTCAATCATCTGGCCGAGAATCTCGAAGCCCAGATTGCAGTAGTGAAAGTGAGCGCCGGGGGCAAAGCCCTGCACATACCGGGCCGCAGGATCGCTTTGAAAAAGCGAAGAAGCGTCGGGAAGACCAGAACTGTGTGTCAACAAATGATGCGCGGTGATGGGCCCATACGGCAGGACTACCGGAAGCCAGGGCAAGTACTCAAGCACTGGCCGATGAAGATCCACTTTGCCTTCATCACGCAACTGCAGCATGATGAGCGCGACGAAGGACTTGGTAATGGAGCCAATTTGAAAGAGGTGCTCCGGAGCGACCGGGGCCTTCAGATCGATGTTGGCAAAACCGTAGCCGGCCGTGCGGACGGTTCCTTTTGTATCGGTCAGCGCCTGGGTCATTCCCGGGGCGTTCATGGCCTGCATGTACGTCGCCGTGAACGCGTCCAGCTTGCTTTCGAACGCGCCCTTGGCTGCTGGCATGGGCATCGTCCCCAGCGCCCAAAGCCTGGTGGAGGTGGCCGCGGAGAGGGCCGTGCCTCCACTCAGGGCTAAGAAGGTGCGCCGGTTCATCAGTTGACTCAGATGACCCATGAACGCGTAAGTCTAGCATGACGGCTTTTCTACGAAGGCATCTCATCCGCAGATGGGCCATACACGCCGGGAATCGCAACTCCGTTGAGCCGCAGATACACTCCCAACTGGGCCCGATGATGAACCAAATGGTTCATGACCCACTTGCGAAGCACTTGTGCCCGAGGCATGTCGATAATTGTCTCGCCGCCCCAAGTCATCTTCCATTGCGCAGCCATGGCGGCCTCGTCCGCCGCAGCTAGCCGCGTTCGTGCATCCTTAACATGTTCATCAAATCCAGACAGCATCTCTTTCCTGCCCTTGCCTTCCCGCGCTGCCGCCATTTTCTTGGAGTCTTCCTCAGTCATGGTCAGCGAGTCCTGCTTCAGCGTGGAGCAATACCACGACGGCATTTCCGCTACATGCCAAGCCAACCGGCCAAGGGCCATCGACTTTTCATGGGGCTTCCATCCCAGTTTTTCATCCGGCACAAGCTCCAGGAATTTCCTTGTGCTCGCCATCTCTTCATCGAATTCCGGTAACAGAGTCTCGCTGATTTTCATGGAATGTTCCTCCGAGGCCTGGTTGGCCTATGCAGAGAACTCTAGGACGGATATATGACATCTGACGTCATATTCGGATTTTTATTGAACTAGGACGGGTTTCGAGAGAGACGACTAGAGATCCCGGCGGGAAAAGAGCACCTGCGCAAGCATGATAGCCAGCACCGCATAGAGAGTGGCGTAGACGACCATAGCGTTACTCGGGACGAGGTTACTCCCGAAGGGAGTAACACTTAGACTTCCCAGGATCGGCGGCTGGAATACGAAAGCCGCGCGCCGCCAGAGCGCGTCGCTGGGCATGATGAGACTGGAGAGGATTCCCAGGTCAACCAAGGCTTGCACATGCCGTAAAGCCCCAAATTGCTCGATCCATCCGCCCACAAACGCCAGACCATAGAGCCCCAGCGAGATGGCGCCGCTGGAAAGCGAAGAAAAGCAAGTGCCGGCAGCCATGGTGACGCCAAGCAGAACGACAGCTTGCAACCACACCAGGCTGAGCACGGCGAGCGCGTGGTGAGCAAGATAGCCACTCTGAAGCCGGCTGAGCACGATCGTGCCTCCCTCGATCAGGGACACATAGAGCGTGAGCATGCCAACGAAACCAATCCATTTGCCGAGCACCAGGCACCAGCGGTCGACTGGCTTGGTCGCGATAGCATGGATGGTTCCAGATGCGATCTCCCCGGAAAGGGTGTCGCAGGAAGTGAGCACGGCCATGAGCGAGGTCATCATGCTTCCGGCATAGAGCACCATCATGGTCATCATGGCAGTGCTTTCACGCCTGCTGACGATATTCACGTGCGGCGGCTCATGCTTGAGAACAAAATGAAGAGCGGTCCAGAAAAAACCCAGGAAAGCGAAGCCGGCCAGGGCCGCAATCCACAGGATCTTACGCCGGGCAGCCTCTAGGAAAGTCACTCGCGCCATCAACAGCGTGGTACGCAATGCACCCGGCCCGGGTGCAACTCTGAGGGAAGACGGCGTCTCCGTTACGGATGCAGCCGCGTGCACGTGGATTGCATTCTCGCTCATAAACCGGTATCTGGTCCCATCATCTGCAAAAACAACTCTTCCAGGCTCACGCGCTGCGGAACGACAGAAAAAACTTCCGCCCCATTTTCTACCAGGCAGCGAACGATGTCTGGAAGATCTTCCATCTGCATCACGCGCAACCGCAGGAGCTGCCCCTCAAGCCGGACATCCTGCGTCAACTGTTTGAGCCGTTCCATCGCGGTGGAGTTAAGCCGCGCGACCCTGATTTCGACTTCCGTCTGGTCGGACTGCCAACCGTCCATCTCGTATCTGCCGACGATGGAACCGTCGCGAATGAAGGCTACGCGATCACAGCTCTGCTCGACCTCGCCGAGTAAATGTGAGTTCAGAAAGACAGTCGCGCCGCGATCGCGTTGCTCGCTGATCACGTCGCGCACCAGCTTGCGTCCGGCCGGATCCAAACCCGAAGTGGGCTCGTCGAGAAAGAGGATCTCCGGATCGTTGACAATCGCCTGCGCCAAGCCGACGCGCTGCATCATCCCCTTGGAGAAGCTGCGGATCGGCTTGTTGCTTTGCGCGCCCAGGCCGACCCTTTCGAGCAGCTGTGGGATCTTTCTCCGGAGTGTACCCTCCGTCAAGCCGCAGAGCCGCCCGTGAAACAGGATCAGTTCGGACGCGGAAAGCCAATCGTAAAAGCGAAAATGCTCAGGAAGAAAGCCGATGCGGGCTCGTACCTCGCGCGTGCCCAGCGGTTGCCCCAGCAGCAGAGCGCGGCCACCCGTGGGCTCTACCAGGCCCAGCAGCATCTTGATCGAAGTGCTTTTGCCGGCCCCGTTCGGACCCAGAAACCCGAAGGCCTCTCCGCGCCCCACCTGGAGGGTCAGGTCGCGCACAGCGGCACGGTTTCCGTAGGTCTTTCTAAGCTGGCAAGCGTCGATGGTAAGAGTTGCCATGCACGCTCCGCTAATACAATTGCGAGGCCAGGTTGATTGCCGTGGTGTCGTCTCCGGTCCCGTTCAAGTTGAAGATGATTCCATTGTCCACCCACATCAGCGTGAAGCGGGCGGATTCTGCTCCATGTGCCGGCCGCACCAACGCGGCATCATTTCCGTTGACGTGCACCTGCTCGTACTTCGAGCTGCCGCGGACTACGGGGAGCACGAGGGTCGAAGTCCAGTCAACCGTCTGGGTGAAGTTGGCAGCGTCATTGGCGCTCATCCCCAGAAACTGTAATGCCACCTGAGCAATCTGGGCCGGATCGATCTCTTGAGGAGCGGATACGACCGGGCTCGGAAGCTCTGTTAGCGAAATGCAGGTTGCATCGGGCTCCGGTTGCGACTTGCCGTCACTCCTGGGAACATCCCCCGCTGCTCGAGACGCTAAATCGCCGCAATTTCCGTAGAACGCCATCACACCGGCAGGCACGCGCACAGCGACGGTGGCGCCATCGACCGACGCCGGGACCTGCAGGTCGCCGCGTCCAGCCTCGTCAAGGATGGACTGAATCCGGTCGCGATTCAGCTTCATCTGCATAGCGCCGCCACTCCGCACCAGCATGCTGGACGGTGTTTCCCCGGGCAGCAGCTGTACCTGAAAGCCGGCGGCTTTCGATGCCGTGGCAGCGTCGGCGACCACTTGCGCCTTCTGCGGTTTCTGCGTCACCGTGATCTCATCGGAGAGAACGTGGTCGATCGCCTGGTTGAGCAGCTGGTTGTTTTGCCCACCATTGCCTTTCAAGGGTAGACGGGTCAATCTCGAGGACGGTGAAACGCTCGACGCGGAAGATGCCCAGCAGGCTTTCCGCCCATGCCCGGACCGGGGCAACGGTCAACACCACCACAACTGCGCACACGCCAAGGCAGGCGCCCGCGAGGGACAATCTCCGGCCCCAGGACCACCGATTCTGTTCCCTTTCCATCCAGTCCTCCCGCTTCTGCTGAAACCGAGCCCAAGCCATCGCGGAGTTATCCACAGCGGGCAACTCAGGCAGTCGATCGAGACCGTCGCGCACACGTGCCGTATGCTTCACGCAGGGTCGCCAGCTCTCGCTCGCATGCGCCGCAGCTCTTGACGTGCTGCTCGACGGCAGCGAGCTTCCCAGGGTCGAGTTGGCTATCGAGGTACGCACGCAACGTTCCTTTTTCTGTGTGCTTCATTGCCCCTCCTTCGCAGTCTGTAACTGCTGTGTCTTGCGATGGCGCCGCTGATGGCGTCCATAGAGCGCAGAAAACTCCGCCTCTGCCCGCGCCAACTTGCTACCCACCGAGTGCACTTCCAACCGCATGGCCTGGGCGATCTCCTGGTAGGTCAGGCCGCTGTGGCGCAATAGCAGTAGTTGTGCTCTCTCAACTTTCAGCTTCGCCAGCACTTCGCGCACCTCGTCAATGAGTTCCTGCCGTAACAGGAGAGTGAGTGGGCCCTTCGGCCGGGTCTTCAGCCTGGATGCCGCCATTGTCATCGACTTCACCGCCGCGGACTTCAGCGCCGCGCCGGCGATGGGCGCGCAGGGCATCGATCGAAGCTCGCGTCGCGGTGCGATAGAGCCAGCCGCCGACCAGCCCATCGGCGGCAACGCCGGGACCGCTGCGATAGAGCCGGAGGAAGACGTCGGCACAAACCTCTTCGGCCTCGGAGTCGCGCCGCAGTACTCGACGGGTGACGCGGATGATGCGCCCGTAGTGCTCCCGAAAAATCGCTTCAAATTCCGCTTCTACCCAGCGATCGCGCATGCTGACCACATCTACATCTCTATAACGATAGGCGCGGGTAGTTTGTGCCGGGAAAATGACCGCCTGAAGATGCTCGGGGGGCTGGATCGAGGCGGCACTTTGACGGCGGCATCCCGGGTACTCTATAAGACTCCAGGTCCCACCGGAGAAACACTGATGGCCTATATCCTCTCGCTCGACCAGGGAACGACCAGCTCGCGTTCCATTCTCTTTGGCAAAGACGGCGCCATCGTCGCCCATGGGCAACGGGAGTTCAAGCAGATCTACCCCCAGGGCGGTTGGGTCGAGCATGACCCCTACGACATTCTCACCTCGCAGATGAGCTCGGTGGTGGAGGTTCTGGGCAAGGCGGGGATACGCCCGCGCGACCTGGCAGCCGTAGGCATCACCAATCAGCGGGAAACGACCATCGTGTGGGACCGGGAAACGGGCAAGCCCGTTTACAACGCAATTGTCTGGCAGGACCGCCGCACCGCGGAACGATGCCGGCAGATGAAGAATGACGGCATGGAAGAGACAGTCCGGCAGAAGACGGGCCTGCTGATCGATCCCTACTTCTCCAGTTCAAAAATTGGGTGGATCCTCGAAAATGTGGACGGAGCAAGACAAAGGGCAGAGGCCGGCAAACTGGCCTTCGGAACCGTGGATAGCTGGCTGATCTGGAACCTGACCAGCGGGAAAAAACACATCACCGACAGGACCAATGCCTCGCGAACCATGCTCTATAACATTGTGGAAGACCAATGGGATAGCGAGCTGCTTAAGCTGTTCAACATTCCCCAAAGCATGATGCCCGAGGTAGTGTGGTCGAGCGAAAAGATCGGCCAGGTGACCACGTCTCTCGGCCTTGAAGCGACGGAGATCGCCGGCATCGCGGGAGATCAGCAGGCCGCGCTCTTCGGGCAATTGTGCATCCGGCCCGGCGACGCGAAGAACACCTACGGGACCGGCTGCTTTTTGCTGCAGAACATCGGCACCGGGTTCGTTCTCTCGCAGAAAAGGCTGATCACCACCCTGATCTGCAGCCTCGACAAGAAACTGGAATACGCCCTCGAAGGCAGCATCTTTCATTGGCGGAGCGGTGGTCCAGTGGCTGCGCGACAGTCTGCATCTCATTCGCACATTCTTCCGAAGTGAATGAACTGGCGGCTTCGGTCGAAGACTCCGACGGAGTAGTACTGGTGCCCGCCTTCGTCGGCCTGGGAGCGCCTTACTGGGACCCGTATGCGACCGGCCTGTTGATTGGTCTCCGTCGCAGTACCCAGCCCGGCCATATTGCGCGAGCGGCCGAAGAGAGCATCGCCTTCCAGGTGGCCGACGTCATCGATGCCATGGATGCTGAGACCAAGGTCCCCTTCAACTCACTGCGCGTGGATGGAGGCGCGGCCGTGGATGATCTGCTGATGCAGTTCCAGGCCGACTTGCTGGGCGTGCCGGTCATCCGTCCCGCGGTCAGCGAGACCACCGCGCTGGGCGCCGCCTATCTGGCTGGCCTTGCCGTAGGCTTCTGGGGTAGTCCAGAAGAAATCCGCAAGTTACGCGCGCCCGATACACGCTTCGAGCCCCATCCCGATAAGAAAAAGATCGCCGCCGGGCGGGAACGCTGGAAGCGAGCCGTGGAGCGGTCAGGCCATTGGCATGAAGGAGATGAATAGATGAATCGCCCGGCAATGCTGGCTCGCGTAAACGAGCGCAAAACTCCGTGGGACATTGTGGTGATTGGAGGCGGAGCCACCGGAGTAGGGGTTGCCGTCGATGCTGCCAACCGCGGCTTTGACGTTCTGCTCTTGGAGCGAATGGATTTTGGTTCGGCAACTTCCAGCCGCAGCACCAAGCTTGTCCACGGCGGCGTTCGCTACCTGGAGCAGGGGAATATCTCGCTGGTGATGGAAGCGCTGAAGGAGCGCGGCCTGCTGCGCCAGAATGCTCCTCACCTGGTCCATGACCTGGGATTCGTGGTGCCTAACTATTCCTGGTGGGAAGCTCCTTTCTACGGGATCGGTATGAAGGTCTACGACCTGCTTGCCGGCAAATACGGCTTCGGCAAGTCTCGTCTGCTCTCGCTTGAAGAAACTTTGGAACGGCTGCCCACGATTCAGACCAATGGACTCCGTGGCGGTGTCATTTACTACGACGGGCAATTTGACGACACTCGTCTGCTGATCCACCTGGCCGATACGGCGGCCGACCAGGGGGCCACCTTGCTCAACTATGCGCCTGTGGTCGAGATCACCCGGGGCGCCGACGGCTTTACTGACGGAGTGATCGCGGTTGACAGCGAATCTGGCCAACGAATGAAAATCCCGGCTCATGTGGTCGTGAATGCTGCCGGCATCTTTGCCGATCAAGTTCGGCGGTTGGCTGAGCCTGAGCTTGCAGACATGATCGCGCCCAGCCAGGGCATCCACCTGGTCTTCGAACGCGCGTTTCTGCGCGGCAATACTGCCATCATGGTCCCCCACACCAGCGACGGCCGGGTGTTGTTTGCGATCCCGTGGCACGAGCACACCGTGGTGGGAACGACCGATACGCCTATTCAGGAGCCGTCCTACAACCCGGTTCCCTTCGACGAAGAAATACAGTTCATTCTTGATACGGCGGCGCAGTATCTCAGCCGTCCTCCGCAGCGCAGTGACGTGCTTAGCGTTTATGTGGGCATCCGGCCGCTGGTGAAAGCGAATGGCGCATCGAGCAAGACCTCTTCCCTCTCGCGGGATCACACCATTCATATCGATAACTCAGGTTTGCTGACCATCGTGGGAGGCAAGTGGACCACCTATCGGCACATGGCCGAAGATTGCGTGGACCACGCCATTACCCTGGGCGAATTGCGCGACGTGCCCAGCGGAACCCATGACTTGAAAATCCACGGCTACAAGCAGGATGTCGACTCGCTCACCAGCCTCGGGGCTTACGGTTCAGACGCGGACGCAATCCTTGCCCTGGCCGCTGCTGACGAGCGTCTTGCCAAGCCGCTGCATCCGGCTTTGCCTTATATCGGTGCTGAAGTGATCTGGGGCGTCAGGGAGGAGATGGCGCGCACCGTGGACGATATCTTGTCTCGCCGGACCCGGGCTTTGTTTCTCAATGCGCGCGCGGCCATTGAGATGGCGCCGGCAGTCGCACAGCTGATGGCCGGCGAATTAGGCAAGGGACAGGATTGGATCGACCAGCAACTGCGTGAATTCAACCAACTGGCAGGAAAATACCTGCTGCCGTAAAACTCCACGACGGTTCCGTGTGGAGTTGTGGGACACGGCACAAAATTGAGGGCAAGGCCTGCGGTATCCCACATCTCGCAAAAAACCAGCGAGATATGGGGCACCCGGCATTTGTAGCGGGGATGGAGCCCCAAAAATGCTGCAAGCAAGTCGTCTGCTCGGGCCCCGCCGCAAACGAAAAGCGATTGTCAGTGCAAAAAAATGCCAAAAGTGAGCGAAAAGAGCGAAAAGGGTCTGACCGATAATCGCTCTAAAAGACCTAAGTCCTTTGTTTCATGAAGGTGGCCAAATTTTTTAATTATTTATGTGGGGTAGCTGCCTGAGTACAGGAACTACAACAGGTAGCGTCTCTCGGCCTGATTTACCCCCAACAGATTGGGCTCACTGCATTAAGGCAGCTACCCCACTTTATTTATTTGGCCATCTTGCCTCCTGCAGGTGGTTGCTCCGCCCTTGTAGAAATGTGCGAAGTAAGCGAACTAAGCGAACTAAGTCCGGTTCGCGGCCGCATCTGCGCCGAGACGGGACGACCTTTGGCGTACTAACTACCAATAAGCAAATGTGTCGTCCTGTCACCCGGCGTCCCAGTTATCATGGCCCGGATGGCCTAGGGTCTTCCGGTGGTACTGTATTTTCCAAGTTGTCAAAACTGCTCAATCAAGAGGACGCCTGGGCGTACCCTGTTTACGCGGTGAGCGCAGGAATGCTGCGGACAGGCGTAAACTCTCACTTTGATGTCACTTTACGGTTGGCTCACCTAGGTCATCAGGCTTGCTAGCGCTGATATCTCCCTGGTGGTTAGCGGCAGATGCACGGGTAGAGCACACCAATGCACGGCCAAGCAGGAGCGTCGTGGCAAGACGCCCTGACATCAGTATCCTACTCTTACACTAGTACGGTTTCGGGAGCGCGTCGATAGGGTATGAAGATATTTTTGGTAACCGCCGGCAGGCCTCTGTTTCATCATCGCGCGAAGAGGTGGCTGCTGTTGTCCTTGTCTCAAGATCTAGCTGAGCCTGAAATGTAGAAATATCAGGGCGCAACTCCAGTCGTGCCGTAACATGCTTGAGATATGCCGGGCTACTTCGCCGCGGCGAGCATTAGCTCCTGAGGGCTGCTTTTTCGATGAAGACACAAGATTTCGGTGAGTTGCTGGCGGAGGCCCTTGCGGTCTTCATCATCATTGCGTTCGGAGACTCGGTCGCTGCCATGTACGCCCTCTACAATCCCAGCCCTTATCAGAACGCCTATTGGGGAGTGTGTATTGCCTGGGGCCTGGCGGTAACCATGGCCATCTACGCCACCGGATCTATCTCGGGCACGCATGCCAATCCGGCAGTGACCCTGGCGCTGGCCCTGTATCGCAAATTCGCCTGGCGCAAAGTCATTCCCTACATGGCCGCCCAGGTGGTGGGCGGTTTCGTGGGAGCGGCCCTGGTCTATCAGCTCTACGCGCCGGTGATCGATCACTTCAACCAGGGCGCACAGCTCACGCGGGCCGCCGGCGGCGCAGCGGGAGTGTTCTTTACCCATCCGGGCCTGGCCATCACGCCCATGCACGCATTTGGCGATGAGATCGTCCTCACCGCGTTTCTCATCTTCGGTATCTTCGCCATTACGGAGCAATATAACGAGATGGCTCCGCAGGCCAACTCCAGTGCTCTCATGGTCGGCATGCTGGTGGCGTTGATTGGTGCTTCGATGGGCTATCTGGAAGCCTGGGCCATCAACCCTGCTCGTGACCTTGGCCCACGCATTTTCTGCTTTTTCGCCGGGTGGGGATCGGCCGCGTTCCCTTCCCCGGACAACTACTGGTGGATTCCGATTGTTGGTCCTTTGCTCGGCGGTTGTTTGGGTGGCGCGGCCTACCAATATATGATTCGTCCATTTCTGCCCGCGCATCTGAAGGCTCTGAGCGCAGAAAGCAAATGAGTCAGCTTTCACGGCGCGCCTTCCTCGGGCTGGCGGCGATGGCATCGGCCTGCTGGGCGCAACCGAAGCAGACCAGTGTGGTGCTGCTATTGACCGGCGTGATCACGGACGGGGGCTGGAGCCAACTCGCCTTCAATGGCCTGAAGGCGCTGGGACCGGGATTCCGAACTGCCTACGCAGAAAATATTGGCCTGGCGCAAATGCAGGAGGTCGCTCGTGGCTACTCGGATGATGGTTTCGATCTGGTCCTCGGTCATGGCTTCGAGTTCAGCAGTGCTCTGCTCGACATTGCTCCTGACTATCCCAGCCAGAAATACTTTGTAACCAGTTTTCTGCCTCAACCGAAAGTCCCGCCGAACATTCTGTTTATCAACCTGGGCTACTTCGGCGCAGCTTACGGAGCGGGCGCCCTGGCGGCGTTGATCTCAGAAAAGAAGCAGGCGGTGGGCTTCGTCGGAGGCGAGGACGACCCTACGCAGCAGCGAATTCAGAAATGCTTTATCGCCGGCGCTCGCAACGCCGTGCCTGGAATACAGGGATTGGGAATCATCACCGGAGACTACGACAACGCCGCCAAAGGCCGAGAAGCCGCGTCCACGCTGGTGGGAAACGGGGCGGATGTGATCTGGCATGCGGCGGATGTGACTGGGTTGGGAGCGATCCAGGGTGCGGTCGCGGGCAAGGCAAAGGTGCTGGGTTGCTATTCCGACCAGACCAGTCTGGCTCCCCATAATATGGCTGCAAGCTTTGAGATGAACCTCGAAGGGATGGTCCAGGCCGTCGCGCATTCGACGGCCAGCCACACCTTCGTGGGCGGCACCGAGTGGAAACCGGCGGTGGACTGGATGTGGCTGTTGAAGGCAGGCGCGATGGGAGACCACAATCCACAGCTTGTGACTGCTCCCCAGTGGGCCGCTTTCCAGAAAGTATGGGGCGACCTATCTGCCAATAGGATCAATCTTTCCCCTTGGATCTCGTAGACATGCTGTCTTTCTCGGGGGAGCCAAAGTTCCAGTCGACCTAAGTCCTTTGTTTCATGAAGGTGCTCAAAATTTTTAATTAATTATTTGAGCATCTTGCCCTCTGCTTAGGTGGGGGCTCTCCCGGGGCCAGCCAGCGTGAAAAGTCCCCGGGCTTGCTATCTGTGCCCTGTAGAAATGTGCGAACTAAGCATACTAAGCATACTAAGTCCGGTGTGAGGACGGCATTTCCCCAGAACGGGACGATCTTTCTGCCCACGAGCTACGTATTGGCGAACGTCCCGCCTATCATCCGGCGCCTTATCGTCTGGCCTGGCATGGCCTCGGGCGGGTGTCCGGTGGTGCGGTTTTTCCAAATTGTCAAGA
>CAWBRJ010000004.1:0-135484 GCA_963790935.1 uncultured Acidobacteriaceae bacterium
TAAGCGACCGGCGACTGAAAAAGGTGGTCTGCGAGATCGATGATGTATCCGCTGGCATGGGTACCTGACCCTATCACGTAATCCACATGATAGCTGGTGGTGCTGGGCCCGGACTGCAGGGTCTGCCAGGATCCTTGCTTATCGGAGTGCATGGTGATGGTTGACGCGGAAGTGTGAACTACACCCGCTGGCTCCTGTCCTCCGACGCGCATGGAATGTGACATTTTGGACCGGGCGAAGCCGTCGACCTCGTACGCGTGACATGTTCTACACCGGGTTGCATCGTCCGCGTTGGTTGCGGGAACCTGTGAGGGCGCGGAAGTTTCACCCGTCAGCCAGCGGCCGGCGGCGAAACTCAGCGCGATCGCACAGCATAGCGATACTGTGGCTCGCCTTAACGGGGTGTGATTGTATTCCGGCCTCATCTGAACCCTTTGCGGTGTGCTTCGGCGAACGTAGAGCGCCGCTTCCCACCCGCAATGATATGTGAGGTCTGGTCTGAAGGGAGAGGGTCACCGGTACTAAGGGAAAGAAACGAGGCCTTTAGCCCAGGGACTGGGCACTCAAAAGCTGGAGGGCTGTTATCTGAACCGGATCTTGGAGCAGACCGCCTACTTCTTCTTAAGCACCGCGCTGCTGTTTTCGTCGGCGGTGATCACGCTCATTAACTTATTTACGTCTGCGGATTTCTCCGGAGCGAGGTCAAGCTCGCGCACCACATACTCGCGCGAATAGTGGAGAACACCCCCGCTCGCCTTCACTTCGCTCTTGTAACTGGCGAAGCCCACATCCAGATTCACTGCAGCCGGCATATCGTCAACGGCATAATCCGCAGGCAACGCAACATCGATGCTGTCGCGCCACGTTCCGGTCTCTCCTAAATCGATGGGATAGATACGCGGCTTATCGTTGAAAGGCCTCGCGTCGCGACCCAAAACACGGGGGCGAATCAGTAGCAGGTCTCCCGCCGGCTGGGCATAGGCACTTGCGGTGAGCGAGTATTGCAGCACCATGCTCTTGCTCTTCTCGGGGGCAAGCGTTCCGCTATTGCCTTCTACGGTGAAGCTGGAGAAGTCTCTCTGCAGGCGCTTCTCGATCTCTTCGTGCTGCTCCTTTTCACCCTCCTCGTTGTACAGCCGGCGATAACCGTGAGCCGCCTCGCCGGAACGTGTCTCCGTAACTGTTCCTTTAATCGTTCCGCCCTCGTTCAGTGCGAACGAGGCCTTGCGATCGAGCACAGCCGCATCAGGAGCAAGCATAGGCAACTGAATCACCTGGCTGTCCTTGCCTGTTACCAGAATGCCGTAGCTCCCTTGCAAATACGATCCCAGCAAACCGATGGGCGTATAGGTGTCGGTGGGGTCGAAGATCAGATAATGCTTGCCATTGTGGGCAACCACGGTGGCGCGCAAGTCCGGATCGCTGTAGCCTGCTGGCAATTCGATGGCGGCGATGGCGTGATTGCCTTCAATGGAAGGCAGCGCCGGATCGATGAACCCGCGATGCGTGTCCACCAGCACCCAGGTGGCGCGGACACCAACTGCATTGAGCATGGCGATCAGCAGCGTCGCCTTGTCTTTGCAGTCACCGTAGCGATACTTGAATACGTCGGCTGCCGGATGCGGCTGCAATCCGCCGATGCCGATCTCTATTCCAACATAGCGAATCTCCTTCTGCATAAAGCTCGCTACGCCCTGGATCTTCGCCTTGAAATCCTCCCCACGCCCCACTTCCCTGGACTTATCAGCAATCTCATGGGGAGCTTCGGTACGACCCGCGGCGAGCATGTCGTACCAATTGCCAATCTCGCTCCAGCGCTGGTCACCCGTCGGCAGCGTCGAAGCAGAGTAATGGACCACCATGCGCGCAGCCAACGCATAGCCCGACGGAGCCATGGGCACGTCAGTCAGATCGATGGCGGGAATGTCGTTCAATTCCCATCGCCAATGGTTGGGGGCAACCTCGGTGGGCGAGACGGCCGCATGGTGCAGCCAGGCCGCATAGTAGTTCCAGTTCACAGGCAGATCTACTTCGAGAATTGAGCGATACTCGGGTATGTCTCGCTGGAAGCTCCAGGTTTGCTCCTCAGCGCCATAACCAGCCACATGACGTTGAACCTCGTAGGCGATGATCCCGCCCGGATCGGCTCCGGGTGGTTTAACAACCTTTCCTCGAAGATCATCGTAGAGGATTCCCCATTCGCCCAGCGCCTCGTCGCGTACTTCCTGATCCTTGACCGTGTACTGGTGGCCATCCGGACCAATGCTCCAGGCATGGAAATAGTCAAGCTTTTCATCCTTGGAATAGCGGGCAACAATCTCTGCATACTCGCGGCCCCGGGGCCGCAGGATCTTGAGCACGCGCCGCTCCCGTTCGGTAGCCTGGCCGTCGGGCGCCACGGTGATGAGCCGGTCATCGAATAACACCACGGCTCCGGTATTGGCGGAGTAGGCCGGCGCCTTAGTTGCCGCGGCCAGAACAATCCAATCAGGAAAGACGTTGGACGCCAGAGCGGCGTGCGGCATGCCGGCGAAAATAATCATCAGAGCAAGCGGCGAAAATCGTCGCTTCTGCATCATTCGACCTTACCCGCTGCGACGCCTCCCGACGTGACGCCCTGGCCCAACGCAGTTTGCGTCAGCTCGAGCACAGCCGGCTCCTTATCCTTGCCATTGACCTTCTGGTAGAAATCCTTTAGCTCCGGATACTCCTCGGCTTCATAGATGACATTTCCCAGGGCGAAGATTCGAACGCTGGTGACGGTAGCTCCCGCGCGGCTGAATTTTGCCTGATAGTAAGCATGGTGGGCATAGCTGAACTCCGTGTCCTTGGGAAGACTTTCGACAGCCAACTCCGGGGGCAGGTTGATCGTTACCGAGTCCTGCAACATATAAGGATAGTCGAGATCGATAGGCATCGTCCGTTTGTCCAGGACGAAGAGAGGATGGCTCGCAGCCGCAAAGAAAGTGGCAGGCAGAAAAACCCGCTTTGCGGTCGCTGTGCCCATCGACCCGCTCACACTCAGCACGCCCATCAACGTCTTATCCCAATCGGTCAACCCAACAAAATGATCCGTCTTCACCTCGATACCCGGAGGCATCTGCCGTTGTATGTCATCTTCAAATTCCCGTTTCAGGGCGTCTTCATCGTTGCTCAGGGCAAACTCACGCCAGCGCAGAGCCCGGCTGCCTGTCAGCGAAATACGGATCGAACCTTTTACCTTGCCATCGCTCTTGAGCTCGAGATTCGCAGTTCGAATCTCGAGCGTTTTCTGGTAACTGGGGACTGGCGTCCCAAAAACCACTGCACCCTTATCAGTCTGGCGGATGCCCTGGGTTGGGGAGTGTTTCCAATGGAGTTCGCCATAAGTCGCATAACGTTCGCCGGGATCGAAAAACTGTTCCTTCCCATCGACCTCCACGATCGCGATATCGTCATCTAACTGGCTTAGGCTAAGGTATGAGGGCATGAATAGATTGCTATCGCTGTTGGTCACGAAGCCAACGTACGCCTTGAAGCCGGCGGCGCGGGCCAGGCCAACGAAAAGACGTGTGATTTCATTGCGGTTGCCTCGCTTCTGTTCCCATATATCGATGGCCGTCTTAACCTTAATACCCTGCGCCTTATCTTCTTCCCCAGTGTGCTCGCGGGTAAACGTGGTGTTTTCGAGATTCATGACCGCGGCATAAATCTTTTTGAGCTTCTGCTGCGGTGTGTCCGTCGGGCTCACAATCTGGGCGACGACGGGGGCAAGTTTCCCTCCATCAATGAATTTGTCAACATTTTTTGACCAATACTTACCTTCATCGGCCCAGTATTCGTCCGTCGACTTCGCAATGGTGTAGTAAAAGAGCGCGCGAAAAGTGTAGTTGTGCATAGGAGGCATGTACTCCTCCTCCGGAGCCGGCGGGATCTTCTCCACATCGATGGTGTAATACTTGGCGACCGGGGAGTAAGCGACCGAGCAGCCCGGCGGCAGATAGGCTGAGTAGGCCACGCGCCCCCGGATTACGCCGCCATGGCCATTATCCAAATCATGTTCGCTGGGAGTGAATTGGTAGTGAGCCCGGCGTACATAGAGCGGGCCCTGTAAATACCAGCGAGGCGAGACGACCAGCTTGTCGTCATAGCCCAGTACATAGCGATATTCGAGAATGCTTCCCACTTGAACGTCGGGCAAGGTAAAGACCGTGGCTTTGTACTGCTCCTTTCCGCCCTTTGAGAGCACTTTCTGATATGGTTTGCCGGTAAACGGAATCACGGTGCCGTCACTGTGAATGGTGCGACCCTCTACGCCGAAAATCCTGAATTGGCCTCCCTCGTAGGAGATTTCCTGGTCAGCATACTGCTTGCCCTTATCGGTAAGAATTTTGAGACGCACGTAGGTTTCGTGAACGTGCAACTTGTCATCTGCTCGTTCGTCACGCAACAGATAAATCGCCGCTGCTCCGGGAGCGGCGGGGTCGGCAGTCATTTGCAGCTCTTCGGTTGTTGGTTTGGTCCATGCATCCGCCAGTGCCTGCGCACTGATCAGGGGTAAAATCGGGGTCAAGATAAGAGGCAGCAAGCGACGCAACCTGGTGGGCACCACAATCCTCCGGCAGAAAAATAGCCGCAGCAGTCATCGCTGCTGGCGAAAGGGGGAGAAAGTATAGTCGTCCTCTTGTACGACGAACCGGGGGGCATTGACAAGCAATTTCTCCCACCGAATCCAATGCGAGCCGGGTCTTGAGCTTCCCTGGTAGCGTTGAATAACCTCCTAGAAGCGCTGAACTTA
The DNA here is from genome assembly GCA_963790935.1 of uncultured Acidobacteriaceae bacterium. Taxonomy (GTDB): domain Bacteria; phylum Acidobacteriota; class Terriglobia; order Terriglobales; family Acidobacteriaceae; genus PALSA-350. The sequence continues at coordinate 4,778 of CAWBRJ010000004.1, forward strand.
ACTCTTATTCTTTGTTAAGACTGAGGTTAGCGTCACTCATCGTGGTGCGCCACCCGTTTTTCAAATCGCTCTTATAACCTCTTAGTGGCTATGACTTCCGTACCCGATAACTCACGGTTCATCCTTTTGTATAACAAATGGTTATCGGGTGGCGCCATTGTGAATCCCCATGTGCCGGATCACACGCCACCGTCCAGAAGAGCATCCGCAATCAGGATCAGGACAAAGCCGAATACGGCTGCCAGGCTGCGGATATTGTTGAACACGGTCCAGCGATGCAACGGCACCAGGTAGTCTGCGGGCGGCGGTTCTGTTAGCCATTTTCTCACCAGCTGATTAATGGGTACATTTCCGAAGCGGGTTACCAACACGGCGGTCAAATTCATGATGCTGGCCGCGATGGCACAGGCGCGTGCAGCTGGTACGGCGCGGATGGTCCAGGCCAACCAAAGCGGGGCCACGATGCCAAGGGCCATGACACTTTGCATCACGATTGCATTATGCCGCATGAGGGCCACACGGTAAGCAAAGTGGACCTGACGCGGCACTTCGTTCCATGCCGGAATAATCGCGAAGAACGCGTAGGTGAATACCCCGGCCAGGAAGCCGGTAGACATGAGGGACAACAATTTTGCGACTCGATACATAGCTACACCTCCATGAGGTCTCCGTTGCTTTATGGATTCAATTCATAGTATGAACGATTCACAATATGAAGTAAATGGCAACGGGATTATAGTGAGGACCAGAGGACTATGACGACGGAAAAGCGAGAGGGGCTACGGCCGCTGGGGTTGTTGCTGTCGCAACTGGGGACGCACGCGGCCTTAAGTTTTGGCCGCAAGATCAAAGGATTCGGGATATCCCCACCGCACGTCGGCATCTTGCGCTGGATCCGCGACAACGCTGGGGAAAATCAGCGTCAACTTGCCTCGCACCTCGGCGTTCTTCCCAGCCGACTGGTGTTGCTGCTTGACGAGCTTGAGGCGAAGGGCCTGGTTACGCGGCAACGCAGCCCGCAGGATCGCCGGAATCAACAGTTGCTATTGAGCAAGAAAGGGACTCGCCTTCTCGAAAAGGTTGAGACAATCGCTACGGCGCACGAAGCCGACCTGAGCTCCGCCTTGACGGAGACGGAGAGAGAAACACTGATCGACCTGTGCGCAAAACTTGCCGCCCACCGCGGTGTAACCCCGCATGGACACCCGGGCTACATGAAGCGGGCCGCCACGCCGGGGACCACTCGGCAAGCAAAGCCCTGAAATATACTGCGGTCATGTCGGTTCTGCGCGATATCAAACTCGCTTTTCGCCTTTTCTGGCGCTCTCCTGGCTTGACGGGTATCGCCCTGGTTTCGATCGCGTTGAGCGTGGGCGCCACGGCGGTAGTCTTCGCCGCGGTTAAGTCGGTCTTGATCAACCCACTTCCTTATGCGCGTGCCGGAGAACTGGTTCAAATCAGAGCCGAGTTCCCCAGGTTTGCGGCATCACATCGGATTGGGCTCTCTGGAACGATGGCCAGGAGATCATCCGACGGACGCGAACACTGGCGTCCGCAGGAGTTTATCGCAACGAGATTCTCAATCTTTCAGCTGACGGTTCCACCCCGCCGGAAGCGCTTTACGGTTTGCGAGCGTCTGCAAGCCTGTTCCCGACTCTCGGTGTTACGCCTATGTTAGGACGCAACATTCTTCCTGATGAGGATCAGCCCGGACACGCGAACGAAATGATCCTGAGCTACGGACTGTGGGTTCGGCGATTCCATTCCGACCCGAAGATCATAGGCCGAACAATAACCATCGACGGTCACGACTGCCTGGTCATTGGAGTCATGCCAGAGGAATTCAACTTCCCATTTCGCCGGGGAGCCGTCCATACTCCTTCGCCTTATGTGGAGTTTTGGGCCCCGCTGCGGAGTGGCAGAGCCGTCAACCCGACCGAGGCAGTAGGCGTGGTGGCAAGGCTGCGCCCGGGGGTCTCCCTCTCTGAGGCCCAGCAGGATCTCGCTTCCATCAGCAGCGACCTTAGCCGGGAATTTCCCGCAACCAACCGCGACCACAGGTTGCGCATGGGTCTTCTGCGGGATCGAACCGTGGGGAGCGCAGCCCAGGCTCTCTTTTTTCTGTTGGCAGCAGCAGCGATGTTTCTGCTGATTGGTTGCGCCAACGTGGCCAACCTGCTCTTAGCTCGCGGACTTAGCCGCCAGCGTGAGATCGCCATTCGGATCGCGATTGGCGCGGGCCAAGGACGCATTGTTCGCCAACTCCTCACGGAGAGCTGCGTACTGGCGGGTCTGGGGGGCATCGGCGGGTACATTGCTGACGGTCATTGCCTGGAAGGTCTTGCCGGCGGTGGCTCCGGTCAGCATTCCCCGACTGGCAGCCGCTCGGGCGGATTGGCAGGTTTTTGCGTTTGCGCTTACGATCGCTTTGCTCAATGGCGTTTTATTCGGAATGATGCCCGCGCTCCGATCAGGTAGAACGAGCGCCACCTCAGCCCAGGACTTGCGCGCCTATGCGGGTATTGCCGGCGGCCAAGATCGGATTCGCGGTGCACTCGTAACCATCGAAGTGGCTCTTAGCGGTATCCCTGGTAGTGATTGGGGGGCAACTCCTGGCGAGCTTTGTTGGGTTGCTACGAACCGATCCCGGCTTTGACGCAAAGCACGTGCTGGCGTCCGTGATCATTCCGGCCGGCGACCGATATCACACTCCTGAACAACACGGATTGCTGTTCAGACGAATTCTGGACGCCGTAAGTGCGCTTCCCGGGGTTGAGAGCGCGGGAACGATCGACGCGCTCCCTTTCAGCGGCGAGAATCATGGCGGCCTGATTAACGATGGCGGATTGGCCAGCGGTGGAGGGCTCAGACGGCAGCTGAAGTTGATATTGTCAGCGCCGGGTACCTGCAAACCATGGGAGTTCGTCTGACCGAAGGTCGGTGGTTCGTCGATGACGATATGAAGGAGTCCGGCGACGGTGTGATTTTGAACAATATCGCTGCCAGCCATTTGTGGCCGGAAGCAAGCGCTGTTGGCAAACGGATCTGCGTGGATTGCTCTCCGGAAGAGCCGAACAAATGGAAGCGAGTCGTAGGAGTCGTTTCCAGCATCCGGCACGCGGCAATGGACGAACCACAAGGAGCGAGTGCCTATATAGCCGCGGGCGCTCTCGAAAACGCAGCCTTCCTTGTGGTGAGGAGCGACCGGCCCACAGCAGAGATGGAGAGAGCCATCCGCCAGTCGATAGCACACGTCGATCCGAACCAACCGGTCTTTCTTAGCGCCAGCATGCAAACACTCATCGGCGACTCACTTGCCGATCGCCGTTTCATCATGGGCTTGCTCGCGGTTACGGGTTGCCTTGCCCTGGCGATGGCTGCGGCCGGCGTCTACGGTGTAGCCAGCTATGTGACATCGCGCAGGACGCAGGAGATTGGTGTTCGCATGGCGCTCGGGGCAACTCGCAGCGACGTGGAAGCTTTGATATTTCGCCAAGGATTTCTCTCCGCCGCGGTGGGGTTAGGTGTTGGACTGGGGTCAACGCTGGTTCTTATGAGACTGGCAGCCGGAGTCTTGCCCGGTCTTAACTACGGGAACTTCGGGCACATAGGAATCGAGGTTGGATTTGTCTCCTTGACCGCTGCCATCGCCTGTTGGCTCCCAGCAAGGCGGGCGGCTAAGATTGATCCGATGGCCGCCCTCCGCCAGGAGTAGTCGAGGATGTGCTGAAATGTTAGCCATGAAACATCCAGCGGACAGAGAACTTGTCGTTGAGCGCTCCATAGTATCCATGAAACTGCAGTTCAGGGGATCGGTAACCTGCGCGCCTTCTGAGAGCTTTTGGAAAAGCGCGGTGAGCTCTGGCAACGTTCCGCCGCTCAGGTAAAGACAAACCATGTTCCCGCGAATAGGGGTCCTGTCAGGGCGTAACCAATCCGACGCCGAGATCTCCAGATTGCCCTTCCTAAGCCGTGCGTACAGAACTTTGTTCTGCTGGAATTCTGGCATGTGATCTTTGGCCGGAGAGTCTTTCACTTTCAGTACGGTCAATTCTCCGTCGAAGCAGCTTTTATAGAATTCCATTGCCTCATTGCATTGGTCTTCAAACAGAAGATACGGTGTCAATGTTGTTATTTCATTTCCTGTCGAGTCTTCGTGTCTGAGCGTTTGCTATGAAACCAATGGGCGAAGCCGCGAAGGCCGCACTTGACAATGCGTCTGCGACAAAGCGGCGGCGAGAGACTGTGTTGGTCGTGAACAAGATCGTCCTCCTTAGCTGGCAGTACCTGGCAGCCAGAGTTTGAAATCTGCGCTGTCGTGAAGTAGTCGGAGGCGACGAACTGTTCTCTACATCTCACCGATTTTTTTTCGCGACGATGCGGATCTTCGCGGTTGGTACCCCTAGGAGTGAGCTGTTAGAGGTGAGTTAGAAAAAATGCTGTGGTTTGATGCAGAGGGGGGTGGTTCCTCCGGACCGCCTCCTAGGAAGCATTTGAGAGCGCCGCAGGGCGCACTGCAGATCCCTCACTTCGTTCGGGATGACAAGGAGAGAGGGGTCGCTCAGGTTGGAATCGTTGCGGGATGGGGAGAACAGCGGGTTCCTCCTCGCTTGGGCTCCCAGAACGATGTAAGGACAGATAGCTATTTTCAAAATAGGTATTGTGAGAATAGACTAACGGTCATGACAAAGGCTCCCGCACATCGCGACCTCTTCCCTGGGGCATTGGAAATGATGATTCTGCAGTCGCTGCGGCTGAAGCCAATGCATGGATATGCCCTGGTAAAACACATCCAACTGGTTTCCGATGGGCTGCTGCAGATTGAAGAGGGCTCTCTCTATCCAGCACTGCAACGAATGCTCAAAGAGGGATGGCTGGAATCAGAAGCAGGTGTTTCCGCAAAAGGCCGTCCAACCAGAATCTATCGCCTGACCCGCGCCGGACGGAAGCATCTGGAGCAGGAGATCTCAAGCTTCGAGAAAATGTTCGCCGGGATCACGCGCGTCCTGGTCACCGCCAAAGGATAAATCTATGCCGCACTGGATCCGACAGCTTTTCACACGGCGCCGCCGCTACGAAGACATCTCCGTTTCGATCCGCGAACACCTGGAAGAAAGGATCGATGAGCTAACAGCTTGCGGCATGGATCGCAGGGCGGCCGAGCAGACCGCGCGGCGCGAATTTGGCAACATGCCCTTGATCGAGGAGCGCAGCCGCGAGGTGTGGCAGTCGCGCCTGCTCGAATCTTTATGGGCGGATGCCCGGTATGCGCTGCGCCAGATACGGCGTTCGCCGGGCTACGCTGCCACAGTGATCGGAACGCTGGCGGTGGGCATCGGCGCGGCTGCAGCCATGTTTACCGTGGTGGACCATGTTCTGCTGCGACCTACTCGATATCCGGATGCCGGCCGGTTGGTGGCGCTCCAGGAGACGAACGCGGCCACAACGACTTATAGCTGGCCAACGCCCTGGCTGGATATCGAGCAGTGGCGCGCTCAGAGCCAGTCCTTCAGCGGTATCGAGTTCTCGGCAAGATTGGCCGGACGCAACTATCTGAACGGAGAGGCTGCCGCCCTGCAAGTGGACGGAGAAAGGGTCAGTGCCAATCTTTTCCGGATGCTGGGGGTACGCCCGGCGCTGGGGCGCGACTTTGATCCGGAGTTGCACGGTTCAACGTCCACCAGCAACACCGGCACGATCGTCCTGAGCGATGCAATCTGGAAGGAGGCGTTCGACAGCGATCGGGGAATTCTGGGCAAGACCGTGAAAATTAATAACGACAGCTATACAGTCGCGGGCGTCATGCCACCCGGCTTCCAATATCCAGTGGGCACCGGCGCGTCGCCACAGGTCTGGGTTCCAATTCTGTTGACGAGCAGACGATAAAGACAGCCGAGATTTCAAAGCAATGCAATACACAGTGCTGGCACGCTTGCGCCAAGGTGCGACCATCCCCAGCGCCAGCGCGGAGATGGCCCTTCTCCAGAAGCGCATCGCTTCCGATTACACCGATCCCAACCTGCGCAAAGACCATAGTGTCGTCAGGGTTGAGCCCTATGTGGATTTGCTGGTGAACCACAACGTACAGAGGGGCGTGCTTGCATTGTTAGCGGCGTCCGGTGTGCTGTGGCTGATTGCCATCGCGAATGCGACGAATCTGATGCTTGCGCGCAGCACGGCACGGCAGAGGGAAATTGCCATGCGTGGAGCGCTGGGCGCCAGCCGCTGGCGGGTGATGCAGCAGATGGTGGTGGAGGCAATCACATTGAGCTGCGCGGCGGGAGCGCTGGGAATCGGATTGGCCCTGGTGTCGGTGAGACTGTTGGCACACGAACTGAGCCAGACACTCCCGGTTCCTGTACCAGCTGCCCCGGACGGATGGATGCTTTTAACTCTGCTCTCCATGACCATGGTTTCCGCGCTGCTGGCGACAGCGTGGCCAGCACTTCTGGCGGTGCGTGTCCCCATCGAGCCGGCGCTGAAGCAAGGCGGCATGCAATCGGGGGCCGGGCGGCGGCAGCACCGAATGCGCAGCGTGCTGGTGGCGGTTGAGATCGCCATGTCACTGACGCTGCTAGCGGTCTGTGGGTTGTTGCTGCGGTCCGTTTACGCGCTACGGCAGGTCCCGCTGGGCTTTCGCACCGACCACATCCTGGTCGCGAATCTGAGCATTCCTTCGTATCGCTTCGCCGGCCAGAACATGACCGAGAGGCTCTACCAGCCGCTGCTGGAGCACGCCCAGCGTCTGCATGGTGTTGAGAGCGCGGGGCTGATGAGTCAGGTACCGCTTGGGAATACCTTTGTGCTTCATCTGCAGTTGCAGATGAACGGATACAAGATCGTCGCCTTCATGAAGGCGGTAAGTCCCGGAAATGCAAAAGGTCTTTGGGTTCCGCATGGCAGCGGGGCGATTCTTCGGGCCGGAGGATACCGCGACCTCAGAGCCGGTGATCGTGGTGAACCAGACATTCGCCCGCCAATACTCACCCAACGAACACGATCCAAAGGCCATTCTGGGCGCGAATCTGTTAAGCCTGAGAAAGGATGCGCCCATGCGGGTGGTCGGCGTGGTTGAGGACGAGCACCAGCAGGCAGTGGCCGACCCGGCGGTGCCGGAAGTGGAAATTGCCATACCGCAAATCACTCCGGAAAGCGGGTTCTATCAACCCACTGAGAGCGTCGCGATGGACCTGGCACTGCGGACAAGCCGGCCTGCGGCGGAAATGATTCCCGAACTGCGAGAGATCCTGCGCCAGGCTAGCCCAGAGTTGCAGAATGCCACCATTACGACGATGGACCAGATCGTAGAGGACTCGTATGGCAGTCAGCGGCTGGCGGCGCACCTGCTGGAAATCTTTGGCGGGTCTGCGTTGTTGTTGTGCGTTGCGGGACTGTATGGGCTTTTGGCCTATATCGTGACCCAGCGGACACGGGAGCTAGGGGTGCGCATCGCGCTCGGAGCCTCGCGAGGAGACCTGCTATGGCTGGTTATGCGGCAGGCGGGCGCAATGCTACTGATGGGGGTGGCGCTGGGCTCAGGCCTCGCCCTGGCTTCAGGGCGGTTGGTTGGCGGATTTCTCTACGGTGTGAGCGCGCACGATGGCGAGACGCTGGTTGGCGCGGTAACGCTGCTCTTGATCAGCGGACTGGCAGCGGCGTATCTTCCTGCGCGGCGCGCTGCCGGGGCCGATCCCATGGAAGCGCTGCGCGCGGAATAACGACCAGGGATCCAAGCAGCCGCTCGAAGATGGCTGTTCTTATTTGACTCTCTCGAGTACCCCGGTAGCCTCGATTACTGGTGGAAGAAAATGGCCGGGCCAAAGTGGACCGTAACGGCATCAAACTCCATGCGGGAAACCATACCTACACCGTGGGCGGAACAATTGAGAGTGTAGATAAGGAAATTGGATCCGTCTTCCCGCTGATGAGCGAGCACAACGTGAAAGATGACAGTGGAGACGCCTCGAAGCCCGACTCAACGAGTCTTTGGCGCCCATTGCAGATACCAGTCTTTCGCAATCTTCTGCTGGCAAATGTGGTTTCAGACATCGGCACGTTCATGCAGAGTGTGGGTGCTGCCTGGCTGATGGTTTCATTGCATGCCGGCCCGAGTTACGTTGCCCTCATCCAAACCGCTTCTGCACTGCCGTTCTTTTTGCTTGCCCTTCCCGCCGGCTCCGCCGGAGATATTCTCGACCGTCGGAAGTTGATTCTGGCCACCGAGTCGTGGATGGCAGCCGTAGCGTTGCTCATTGTGATCCTGACCATGGCCGGCCTGATGACACCCTGGCTGCTGCTGGTGTTGACCTTTGCACTCTCCGCGGGAGATGCGTTCGAAACGCCATCCTGGCGAGCTGTTTTGCCCGAATTGGTGTCCAAAGACGAACTTGCGAACGCGTCTGCACTGAACGGAATCGAGTTCAATCTAGCCCGGGCAGTCGGGCCCGCGTTGGCCGGCCTGATCATCGCCGTTACCGGAGTGGCGACGGCATTCCTGGTTAATTTCGTGTCTTTTTTCGGAGTCATCCTGGTGGTTGCGCGGTGGAAGAGGCCAGTTCGCAAGCGCACGACGCCGCCGGAATCGTTGCCCGGAGCCACTGTCGCGGCCATTCGCTACGTTCGCTACTCACCCGAAATTCTCACCGTGGTGGTTCGAGCAGGCGTAGTGATGTTTTTCTCGAGCTCACTGTTTGCCTTATTGCCTACGATTGCCCACAGCGTGAATAAAAGCGCCATAGGGTATGGGGTTTTGCTCGGCTGCTTTGGAGCCGGCGCAATCGCCGGTGCGCTGATCATGCAACCGGCGCGCGCCAGGTGGTCCACAGAAAGGGTCGTCTCGACCGGTGTGTCGGTTCTGGGGCTGGTCATTCTAACCACCAGTGGTTTACACCGCCTGAGCACACTTGCTCCCGTTATGTTGATCGGCGGGGCAGCCTGGGTACTGTTCATTTCATTGATCAACGCCCTGGTTCAAAGCCTGGCCCCCGATTGGGTACGGGCACGCGTCCTTGCCGTCTTCATCCTGGTTTACCAGGGGGGCTTTGCTCTTGGGAGCGCTGCCTGGGGTGCTCTCGCCGAGCGAGCCGGGGTCGGAACTGCTCTCATCTTTGCCGGTCTGGGAACCATCGCCAGTACGGTGATGGTTCTTTTCGCCAAACTTCCGGATTCCACACTCGACCTCACTCCATGGAACCACTGGCGTATGCCGGTCGTGGTCAAAGCGGATAAATCGGATCTTCGCCAGGGGCCGGTGATGGTGACGATCGAATACCACGTCATTCCAGAACGCAAAGCGGACTTTGTCGAAACGATCCATCAGTATGAACGTGTTCGGCGCCGTGATGGTGCTTCCCAGTGGGGAGTTTTCTATGATGCGGAAGATGGTAATCGCTACGTGGAGGTATTCCTGGTGAGTTCGTGGGCGGAACATCAGCGTCAACACTATCGTCAGACGCTAGCCGATCACGAACTGGAGCAGCGTTTGAGCAGCTACGTTGTCAGCCCTCAGCAGGTCCGGCATCTGATCTTCGCGCAGGCAAAGGAATAGCGTCGAGGGCTGCTCCTCGTCTTCGAGGTGCGGAGCTTTCCCGCTACGATGGCGTAAATTGGGGCAGGGTGCATGGCCACGCGATCGCGACCAGGTACCAGGCGAGGGAAATCAAGATCCAGTTAAGATCCCACAAAGCATGGTTGCTCCACGCGGAGATCATCACCACGGTGGTCGTGAGCGCCAGAAGGAACGATGGGCGGAGTGAGATGCGAATGTTTAGCAGACCTCGCCGTGCTCCGAACATCGCAGGCAAAAGAAACAGGAACAAGCACACTCTGGAAAGGGGCTCAAACGGATGCATGCACATAAAAAAGGCTGCGGGTAACACTGACAATGCGCTACTCACCCAAAGGGTCCGCCGCGAAATCGACCCAACGATGTAGCCGGCCGACCACGACCAGGCGATGAGCAGAAAGATGTGGCATAGCAGCAGCGGAAAGCCCTCATGCCCTGTTGGCCAGCTTCCACCCGTAAACTTTGTGATTCACCAGCCGTTGATAGGTGCAGCTTACCGAAAGGGATACGTACGTCAGTAGATAGCTGCTTGGAAGAGTAACGACGATCCCCGCAACCCATGGCCGGGGATTCTTCCACAGACCAATCTGACGGCGGAAAACCAAGCCGAATACATCGAGGAATCCTCGCAGGCCGCTTTCGTTGGTCTCCAGTAAATCGCCTAATACTGCCTCGCGTTCATCCCCCTCGAGCAGCTTCGAGACCCAGCCCGTCAGCGGCCACGCGATCCCATTCACGATGTCCTCCCGGTTTGGCTTTCCACCCAGACGCGGCAGCGGCGATGATCGATGCGTATTCAAATTCGCCATTAGAAGCACATAGTAGGACTAATCTCGCGTCACGTCAAGGGGGTCCGCTGTGGGTGTGGCGACGGGTCAGCCCGGTATGAGTTTTTGCAGTTACTTGCGGATCAATTCTGTGCCTTCTCCAGGGATCACGTCTACCAAGCTTATGAAATCCAAAGCGTGTTTCCAATGAACGATGAGAAAGGCTTTCGATTGGCCATTCAGGTACAAGTCCTGGCGCAGCAGGCACCACACCGCGGCAGGCTCTTCAGCCGATGCAGCTTGCTGCGGATCGTCGAGGCTGTAGCCGAATGCCTGGATGTCGCTGGCCACCTCCCTTTCCACAGTCAGCACTTTTTCAAAGGGAGGGCGGGGAGCTCATGCGACTGTCATGATCAATCGTCAACACACGTTCGCGCAGATTGAAGGGCAGCTGAGGTTGAAGCCGTGATCGAAATTCGTAGCGGGCGACGGCTATGGAACCCACGAATCGTTCCCTGCAGGATTGATCTCTGTCTCCATCGGCAGAGAGGCAAAAGGCGCGGTTCGTCAGATGATCCCGGAAACGAAAACCGTTGGTGGAAGATTTTCCGAAATATTGGACACTCATCCGCACTTCGCATTCCGGCGTCAGAAACCGGTAAACCGGCTCGGACTGTTTTTCTGCTTCCGATATTTGCGTGGTTAGCCCAAGACCCGCTAAAGACCAGAGGAACACCCGCCTGTCTGGATTGGGTAAGAATGATCTTGACTTTGAAGGCGCAGCCATTTTGTCTCCGAGACGTCAAATGGTGCTAGGCACGGATCACGCTTGCATTTGACGTATTATAACTACAATGTAGTTGTAATGGAGGGGGACGTCAAGATCTCTGGGTTTCTGGGTTTTCGGGATGCTGAGAACTCTTGGCGATGGGTCCTGACCGAAACACCCAGGTCTCAAAAGCGAGACCTGGGCCACCCACTCAAGTTTTGTCCGGTCGATTTTGCGCTTCTCAGGTGAGTCGCGATTCCCTCATCGCACCAAAGGGAGACGAGCGTCTGGCTGCTTCCAACTCGAGCGCAGCCAAACATGATCCGGATCTTCTGTCACCATCATGGATCGTGAGCTGCCGGCAAGACCATTTAGATAATAGACGTCATAGCCTGGTCCAGCGACCACGGGATGATATCCGTCGCGCACCAGGACTGCGTCGCCGTCACGCACCTTGAGGATCGAACTCCGCGCCCCATCGGAGCTGTAGAGATTCTGGAAGGCAAACGCACTCGGCTCCTTCATACGGTAATAATAGATCTCGTCGAGATCCACTTCGAGCGGCGGATTGTGAACTTCATGCTTGTGCGGGGGGTAACTGGACCAATTGCCGCCGGGCGTGTAAACCTCCACCAGGATCAGCTTGTCCGCCGGAAACGCGGATGGGAGTACATCGACAATCTGCCGCGATGCATTTTCACCGCCGCGCAAATTGCTGGCAATGTCTGCGGGGGTAATCAGCCTGGGCTGCAAGGGAGCCGTCGAAGGAACCCGGAACTCGGCGATCTCACAGAGTGTCTCGGCCTGGAGAGCAACATTGTTGGCGGATGGAAGATAAAGCGCGTAAGGCAATCCATCAAAGACATTCTTTCTGCCTCCGGCCAATACCTTCCCTTCTCCCCAGTCCGCTATAGATTGGCCACCCAGGAAGACAAGCCCCATCTCTTCCCCTCGGGTTTGCAATGACAATGTCTGGCCCGGCGCCAGCCGGTGAACTACGAAGGTCATCCATTCCCAGCCAACTTCTTCGCGGCTAAAGCGAAGCAGTTCGCCGGATTTCTGATCAGGCAAATTCAGCGAATGCACAACAGCAGTATCAGCCTTCAACATCCCCCGGGGTTCCCCAAGCCTCACAACACACACTCCTAAAAATTCAACTTCAAAGAAACCTGTCCGATTCGGGGAGCAGCCGCCTGCGTTACCTGGGCAAACGTTCCCGACAGAATGCCGCTCGGTGTGCTGAACTGCGTATGGTTGAAGATGTTGAACCATTCCGCGCGAAACTGCAGATTGAAAAGCTCAGAAAGCTTCGTATCCTTCACCAGGGCCATATCAAAATTGTTGAACCCTGGTCCGGGGAAGAACCGCCGCCGCGCATCGCCCTCCGAGCCTAATGCCGGAGAAGCAAACACGGTCGGATCAAAGTAATAGTGACTGCTGGTGTTGCGCGGATTCATGATGTGCAAGGGACCGGTCTGATTGGGCGTATCCACAGGGAGCACGATTGGCCCGCCAAACGCCGTGCCCAGCAGAGAATTGTCGCTCGTATCCACCATGGTGATAGGCAACCCGGTTTCGAAGCGCGTGATCCCGCTGATCGCCCACCCATTCGTCAACTGCTTGGGCCCACCGAACCGGTCGAAGGGCAGAACGTAGTTATAGCTCACGACAAAGTTATGGGTGGAATCGAAGCCCGCAAGACCGCGGCTCAAGGACGAGTTGACAGGATTGAACTGTTCGCCATAGCCGGAGGAATCATCCATGGCCTTGCTGTACGTGTAACCCAGCAGCAGTTGCAATCCGCCAGAAGTATGGCGATAGTTCACCTGCGCGGAGTTGTAGTTAGACCATCCCTCGGTAATGAAGTAGGAATCATTGCCGAAGGGGGCGATGGCCCCCAGGGTCGGATCCACGACACCATGAAACGGCGACCTGGTGGTCAGGATTTGGGTGCCGGCGGCGGTGGTGTAGATATTGTTTTCTCCTCCAGGACCGCAGGTGGGCGTGTTGGGCGCAACTTCAGAAGTCTGGCTCACGCTCAGGCATAGAGCAGGGTTGCCGGGATTGGCCGAGACCGAAGAGAGCAGCCGGTGGCCCACCGTCCCCACGTAGCTCAAAGTCAGCAGATCATTACCAGTAATTTGACGCTCAAACGAGAGCTCGTAGTTCTGCGCATAAGGCAGCTGGTTCTTGTTATTGAACGCAGGTGAACTGCCAATAGTCCCGAAGGCGGGGAAGAACTGTGCCAGCGTCTCGTAGGGAGCGCCGGTCGCGGGGTTTTTGGCCGAAAAGTGCTTCGGGGGCGGGGCCACGGGGAAGAGATTCTGCACCGAAGTGCCGCTCGCCCGGTTGGTAAAAGGAGCCGCAAATGTTGGCTCATTCTGTCCCGTGTAGTTACCGAAGGGGGCATCGCCAATTTCGTTGAAGTCGGTCGCACCCTCAAGAGCGGAGTAAGCCAGCGTATAACCCGCCCGAATGCTGGACGCACCTGCTTTGCCGAGGAGCTTGCCCAGCATCCCTTCATGATCTCCCATGAGGTAAGCAAGGCCGAAACGGGGACCAAAATTGTTCCAGCGGGTAGGAGCCAGTGTGCGAGGAACGCCGGGATCGCCGGGAAAGACCCATCCCGTCGGGGAACCTGGGAACACCACAGATTGCTCGCCAGGAATGAGGGTCTGGATCTCGTTGTATTTTTCCCACCAGGGTGAGCTCACGTCGTAGCGCAAACCGAAATTCAGGGTCAGGTTGGGCGTGGCTCTCCAGCTATCCTGGCCATAAAAACCCAGGTAAAAGCTGCGGCCATAGGAGGGGTAGGACTGGCCTTGTACATACGAAGCGGGCGCGCCAAGCAGAAAATCAACAAAATCGCTTCCCGTTTCGCTGGGCTGGCCACTGAAGGCGGAGCCAAAAAAGTAATTTCCATTGGCAACGTTGGATAAATTCTCTTCCAGCTGGCTGAAGTGGAACTGGCCACCGAATTTTATGTTGTGGGTACCGATTGCTCTGCTGTAGTTGTCGACAACCTGGTAGATGTTGTCAATCAACTGGTTTGGCCGGCTGGGAACGCCGATGATGAAACTATTGAAGTCAATTTCCGGAATGCCTTCCACGCTGGGAGTACCAGGGAAAATGCCGGGAGCACCGTTGGCACCGGAAGCGAAGCCCAAGTCGGCGAGGCTGGTTCCCTTCCCGCCCAGCGGCTGGTTCAACGTGGTGTCGAGCCGGAAGTAACCGAGGCGAAACTCGTTCACACTCGAAGAACCGAAAGACTTGGTCGAACCCAGGTTGACGTTGTGCGTCTGCCCTTTGCCATCAATGCTGAATCCCGGGTAGACGGGAGAATTCCCTGCCCAATAAGGATCGATGCGGTCGTAGCGATCATAATAGTAGTAGGCGGTCAACAGGCCGGCGAAGCCTGAGTTGTAGTCGACGCGTCCACTGAATTTGTTGTCGCTCAGATTGATCTTGCCACCGGTGGTCGAGAAGACGCCGGTTCCGGAGGCACCGATCGAGCCCGGCGACGCAGGCGTAATGTAGGAGAGAAGTTTGGTGGAAATGGGAGAAAAGGCACCCGTGGGCAACTGTGCGTTGGGCAGGACGCACTGCGCCGCGCTGGTACAACCCGGGAAGTAGTAAGGTTCCCCGGCAGTCACCGGCTGGCCGAGTTGTTGGGTCAACTGGGCGGCCCAGGCATCTCCATTGACCGTGGTCGGCTTGACGACACCATTCACTGTGGGAGTAAAACTGGCCGCGATCCCGGAAAAATTTCCTGCTTCTGTGGCCGAGCTTGGCGCCCCGGCAATGGTTTGCGGAACTGCCTGGATCACGCGATTGCCCTGGTAGTCGGCAAAAAAGAAAATCTTGTCGCGGATCACCGGTCCGCCGAAGGTGCCGCCAAACTGGTTCTGGTTGTAGGCCCCACGGCCGTTCACATCAAAATAATTCTTTGCGTCCAGATCGGTGTTGCGGAGGAATTCGAACACATTGCCGTGCCATTGGTTGGTGCCCGCTTTGGTCACCACATTAATTTGTGCGCCGGCGTAATTTCCGTATTCCGCATCTGTGTTGTTGGTCAGGATGCGAAACTCCGCAATGGAGTCGAGATTGGGGATGGCGCCTGCGCCGGAGTAGCCTACCTCCTGCACCAGAACACCGTTGAGGATGAACGCATTGGCCGATTCGCGCATGCCGTTGACGGAGAGCGCTCCGGAGTTCAGGTCTCCCGAGACCGGCGGTACAGGGAATCCAGCCGAGACGAACGAACCCCCATACGCTCCGGAGAGTCCCGACGGACTGGAGACCACTCCAGGCTGAAGCGCGAGCAAATCCGTATAGCTGCGGGTCACCAGCGGAACGGCGGTCATCTCTTTGCCCTCGATGACCTCACCCATCTGTGAGCTCACCGCTTCCACGTGCAAGGCATTGGCGACGACCTCCACCTTCTCGCTCACTTGCCCTACTTGCAGCGTTGCGTCCACGGTGAGGGCTGAGTTGACGTCCAGAACCAGATCCGTTTGCTGGTACTCCTTGAACCCCTTCTGCGTCACCGTGACCACGTACGTTCCCAAAGCAAGCGATTGAAAGGAGAAGAAACCCTGACCGTTCGAAGTGCGGGTTTCGGAGATGCCGGTACCCGTGTTGGTAGCGGTTACGGTCGCCCCGGGTATTGACGCCCCACTCGAATCCTTCACTGTTCCCGAAATGCTGGCGGTTACGCTGGCAAACATCCGTCCGCCCACAAGCAGAGCAAAGACGAACGCAAAGACACCGATCCAGTGCTGGCCTCTTCGAAGATGCATGTTGCCTCCGTAGCAATACTCTTTGGCGATTGAAACGAGGCCCCGTCGATGGTCTTGCGGCCCAATCGGCTAGTATTGGGGTCCGCGGAAACACTGCTTGTCCGGTCCTACTAACCGGTTATTTGTTGGTTTATAGTGCAGCGGTCACCCGGTGTCAAGAACTTTTCCGACACCGCTCCCGTGAGTTCGCCTCCAGGTCCGGCCCGAGGGGAACCCGGACAGGTGAGGAGGTCTCCAGACAACAGCACATAATCAATGCTAACTCACAACATTAAGAAGGTTAGTTCCCACCAAAGCGCATGCATCTATGAAAATAAGTAGTTCGCAAGCGACTTACGGCTCTTATCACGCTTTCGCAGACCTATTTCGTCGAATCCCGATCGCGGTGGGCGGCATGCAGTTTGGCTATCATGTTCTCTCCCATTATCAGTATATTCGCTGACGATTGTCTTACTTCCCCACTTCTGGTAGACCTTCTCTAGCAACTCTGTTTCTTAGGGCTCCTGATGCTTGTGACCGTTCGTAGTCTGTTCGTCTCTCTGATCGTCTTTCTCACTATCCTTGCGACCGGCCGCAGGGTCGATGCGCAATCTTCTGATCTCTCACTACCAGCGGCTGCGCCGCAGATCTCCGCGCCCATCGTGGAGTCGAACCTCGAGCGGCTCACGGGCAATCCGAGCCCCTCCGCAGAGACCAGCATCGACATGGGCCGCGTCGCGAATGATTTTCCCCAGGAACACATCCTGATGATGCTAAGGCGTGGAGCAGCCCAACAGCAGGCGCTCGACCACTTCATGCAACAGCAATATGATCCCCATTCGGCCAATTTCCACAAGTGGCTTACCCCCGAACAGTTCGGCTCGCTCTTCGGCCCATCCACCAAGGACATCGAACTCGTCACCGGTTGGCTTACCCAGCATGGATTCACGGTGAACCGGATTGCCGCGGGACGCACTTTCATCGATTTCAGTGGCACTGCCGGGCAGGTAGCTGCCGCCTTTCACACCGAGATCCATCACTATCAGCATCACGGTGAAGAGCATTTCGCGAATGCAAGTGATCCTCTGATTCCAGCTGCCCTGGCCAACGTGGTGTCAGGGTTTCGCGCTTTGAATGACTTTCACCCTAAAGGCGTAGCCCACAAGCCTACGGTGGCACGCCTCGATCGGGCAACCGGCAAGTGGTCGCATCAGGCGCAGGGCCACTTCACCACCGATTATGGGGCAGGCACAGATTACGTTGTCGGGCCCCAGGACTTCGCCCAGATCTACAACATCAACCAGGTTTGGCAGCAAAAGATCATCGGCACCGGCCAGACCATCGGAGTTATCGGCGACACCGATCTCGCCGCCGGTGATATCCAAAATTTCCGCGATCAGTTCGGGATCTCGGCCCTGGGTCCTAACGGTTCGGTGGTTGTCGATCATCCTCCCACCACGGTGTGCGCGGCACCCAATCCCTCTTCGCCAGATCTGGAAGGCTACATCGATGCCGAATGGGCCGGCGCAACTGCGCCCGACGCTACCATTGATTTTGTGACTTGTGCCGACAGCGGTGTCACTTCGGGCACCGATCTAGCGGCTGGATACATCGTGCAGGACGCAGCCCACGCCAAGCAGGACTCGGTTCTGAATTCCAGCTACGGGTACTGTGAGCAGGATCCTCAGAGCGAGTCCAACCAGTTCTATGTTCAGCTGTGGCAGCAAGCAGCGGCGGAAGGCATTACCGTAGTGGTTGCCGCAGGCGATGCAGGCGGAGCGGAATGCGATGAGCCGATTCGATTTACTTACGTCAACCACGGTCTTGGAGTCAGTGGCGAAGCCTCGACTCCCTACAACATAGCCGCGGGCGGCACCGACTTCAGTGATGTCTTTAGTGGAACCACCGCGAATTACTGGTCGGCAACCAACAGCAGCACTCTCCAAAGTGCCAAGTCGTATATCCCCGAGACGGCGTGGAATGAAAGTTGCGGCAGCGCTCTGGTGCTGCAGTCATTCAATCAACAGAATGGCACCAGTTTTACTTCCGGCGCCGGAGCGAACGGTCTTTGCACCTACGCCTCAACGCTTCCGGTAAACTTCCTGCTGATCCAGCCTACCTTTATACGTTCTGGCGGGGCTGGAGGATTGAGCACAGTATCATCGACGGCCTGGCTGGCAGAGCGGAGTGGCTGGACTGCCGGCCGGCAATGCCCGCGCACGTGCCGGATATCTCCATGTTTGCGTCCTCTGGTTTGTACTGGGGACATTCCCTGATCTTCTGCTACTCCGGTAACGGCTCGGGTTGTGATTTTTCCGATGCAAATACTGTGTTCGCAGACACAGATGGCGGCACTTCGTTCGTCGCCCCGGCGTTTTCCGGCATCATGGCGCTCATCAACCAGAAGACCGGAGATCGCCAGGGGCAGGCGAACAACATTCTTTACCCCCTGGCGGCGCAGCAGTTCATCAACAACAGCAGCACCACGCAACCCAATCTGGCGACCTGTGCCGCATACCTGGGCACCGGCGTTCTGCCGGCCTGTTACTTCCACGATGTCAGTGGGACGCCCAACCCTGACCCGGCAACCCAGAAGCAAACCCCATTCCTAACGGCGACGACCTCAGTTCCCTGCACCGGCAGCGCCACCGCTGCAGGCGTGTTCACCGATACCAGTACGGATCCGGCATCGGATTATGAAAACTGCTACGGTTACCAAATTACTGTCACCGGATCGGGAAGCTCTCTGACCACCACTCCGAATTATTATGGAGTGCTCTCGACCGCCGACTCCGCCACTGCACCCGCCTTCGCGGCCACCCCGGGCTATGATCTCGCCACCGGCTTGGGCACCCCCAACGTCTACGCCCTGGTGAACGCGCCGCAATGGTCAACGCTGTCTATCACCACGACCACGCTGGCTCCGGGCACGGTGGGCATTGGGTACGCGCAAACACTTGCGGCCACGGGCAGAATCGCGCCCTACACCTGGAGCGTCACCTCCGGCAGCCTGCCTGCGGGGTTATCTTTGGCCCCCGCCACCGGGGTGATCTCTGGAACACCCACAACCGCCGGCACTTCCACCTTCACGGTTCAGGTTGCGGACGCAGAGAGCACACCAGTGACCGCAACTGCGTCCTTCTCTTTGAACGTGGCGCCGGGGGCGACAAAGGTCGCCAGCAGTACAATACTGACCTCTTCAGCGGAAAACGTGGGAATCGGGACGAGCGTTACCTTTACCGCCACCGTTTCAGGCGCCGGAGGAGTGCCGACAGGCACGGTAACCTTCTATAACGGAACCGCCTCCATGGGGACCGGCACGCTCGCCAACGGCGTTGCCACCCTCACGACATCTTTCAGCACCACTGGGACGTTTACCATCACAGCGGTTTATGGCGGAGACACAAGCTATACGGGAAGCACCTCGCAGCCTTTGGCAGAAACGATTGCCAGCCCGGGGTTCACCACGACCGTAAACCCGAGCAATCTTTCCATTGAATTTGCCGGCACGGGAACAGTGACCGTAAACGTCACACCGCAAGGCGGATTCACCGGCCCGGTGAACTTCTCCTGTGGAACTCTGCCGAAGTTTTTCTCCTGTACCTTCGCTTCGTCGGCCATCACACTGAATTCATCCGGCGCGGCAGTCAGCAACACACTTACGATCAACAGTGCCGCGGTTCCATCCACGACCATGGCGGCCGCATTTTGGCTGCCCACTTTTGCTGGCCTGTTGGCCCTTGGACGCCGTAAGCGGAGGCTGGCGTTATTTTGTGTCTGTTTTGCCTTCATCGCTGCGCTGGGTGGATGCGGCGGCCGCGGGGATCATGATGCGCCGCTGGGGAATTATAGTGTTCCCGTTGTCGTCAGCTCACAAGGCGCGGCAAGCCAGACTGTGAACGTAGCGGTGACGGTTACAGTTCAGTAAAGAGATGTGTGGTTTTTCTCCTTAGCCCGCTGCTACCGGAAAAACCCAGGTCTCAAAAGCGAGACCTGGGCCACCCACTCATGCATTTACGGTAGAGAAGTTTGATTTTCTAAGTGAATGCAGCTTTGGCCTCAAAGCACCTTCATCCGCCAGAGGGTGTAACTGAACATTTCATGCATCAGCCGCCTGGCAGAATCCCAGAACCCCAGAGGCCGAGCCTCGGCACGAGGCGAAGTGAATACCGTCAACCCCATGCTGGTGGAAAGAGCTCGGATGCGGAACAAATGAGTTCCGTCGGAGACAGCAAGAATCCGGTTCAGATGATTCTCGCGCGCAATCGCAGCCAGCCGAGCCGCGGACTCTTCCGTATTCGTGCTCTGCGTCTCGGCAATAATCTGGTTCTCCGGGACCTCGTGGGCAAGAAGATAATCATGGCCCACGCCCCCTTCCGAATCGTGGGGGTCGCCGCCACCCCCCAGAGTAATCACCAGCGGCGCCAGGCGTTCGCGATAAAGAGCCAGCGCATGATCAAGACGGGCTCGCAAGACCGGCGAGGGACGACCGTCGTATTCCGCCGCGCCAAAGACCGCGATCGCGTCCGCGGGACGCGCCTCATCATGGGTGGCGTAGAAATGAATCTGCCCGTAGACCCAAAGAAACCAGCCGACTATGCAAAGCAAGCCCGCGGCCAGCAGCCAGCGAAGCAAACGCCGGGTGGTGGGCAATGCTCCGTTCTTGGTGGTCGACCGCATCGCATCCGCTCAGCGCTGGAGTGTTAGGGCAATCTCGTGGGTAGGGATAGCACCCTCGCGCAGGATCTGCCAGGGACCGTCAACGGAAAGATCGACAATCGTCGTCGCCACACTACGACCGGTGGTACCGCCATCGACGATCAATGGAATGCGATCCCCAATCTGATCGCGCACACAGGCAGCGTAGTTGCACTCGGGTAAGCCCTGCAGATTAGCGGAAGTCGCAGTGATGGGCAAGCCTAGCTTTTCAACGATCGCCCGCGGTATCGCAGCGTCGGGAACGCGCAGGGCCACGTTGCCCGTATTGGCCGTAGAACGCAAGGGCAGCCGCGAGCCGGCGCGGACAATCAAGGTCAACGGACCAGGCCAGAAACGCTCCGCCAAAAGGTCAAACCGGGCGTCGAGATCCCGCGCCAGACCATAGGCCTGGGCCGCGCTCGCGATCAGAAGAGACAGTGGCTTGTGCTTGAGCCGGGTCTTGATCTCGTAAATCCGCTCGACCGCACGCAGATTGACCGGGTCGACCGCTAAACCATAGAACGTATCGGTGGGAATCCCCACCACCTTGCCGCTTTGCAGGCAGCCGGCGATGTAGTCGACCCGATCCTGCTCCGGTTCGTCCGGATGCACACGCAGTAGTTCTGCTAACAAGATAACCCCACCCAGGACAGATTTGGTGCAATCTCATCGAGACTACCAGAACCGCGTCCCGGGTTGGACCCCTTCTGCTACGCCTCACTCTAAAGCCTTTTCTGTATAGTGCTTGCATCGGATTTTACGACCTGGAAAGGTTCCGCTCGATGAATCGCTCCCGTTTTCTGCTGACACTGCTGGCCTGCCTTGTTTTCAGTCCCATTGCCTCTGCTCAAACGGATCAGCCGCAGGCACCAACCCATGTCACCCTCGGCCGGTCTGACGTCCGGCTCTATGGACCGTGGAAGTTTACTCTGGGTGATTCGCCGATCGACCCATCCACCAACGCGCCCCTCTGGGCCGCACCGGGCTTCGACGATTCCCAATGGGAGACGGTCGACCTGACCCCTCAAGGAGTGAAAGATCCCCTGGGAGGATTTTCCAATTACGTAAAAGGTTGGACGGCACGCGGGCATGCCGGCTACTCGGGCTACGCCTGGTACCGGATCCGCGTCCAGGTGTCGGCCGTGCCGGGCGAGGAATTGGCCTTAGCCGGCCCGGAGGACGTGGATGATGCCTATCAACTCTTCGGCGATGGAAAGCTGGTCGGCAGCTTCGGCAAGTTTGCCGGCGGCCGGCCGAGTTTTTACTATACCCAGCCCATGATGTTCAACCTGCCGCAGCAGCCTGCCAACGTGGGCCCTGATGCGCCGCCGCTGGTGATCGCTTTTCGTTTCTGGATGGCTCCTGCCACCGTCGTAATCAATCCTGATGTTGGAGGGATCCATACCGCGCCGTTGTTGGGTAATGCAGAAACGGTTTCGGCCAGATACCAACTCAATTGGCTCCAACTTGTCCGCGCGCAGGTCTTTGGCGGGCTGCTGGGACTGCTGTTTCTTCTGGTCGCGATTGTCGCCTTCAGCCTCACCCGGCTCGATCGTTCCGACCCCGTCTATACCTGGATGGGGGGCGTCTTTCTATTGCTATGCGGCACCCGCATCCTTAATTTCATCACCGCATGTAGCCAATATATCGACGCGATCGTCAGCAACGTGTTGACCGACGCCATCCTTTGGCCGCTGGTGTTTGGTGGTTGGGTCATGGTGTGGTGGGTCTGGTTTCGGCTGCAGCGGCCCACGTGGATACCAAAGGCTGTTGGCTTGCTAACGCTGGGCTTAATGCTCACCACGGTCATCGGGGAAAACCTGCTTTATCCCATGATCTCGCCTGAGATTGCAGGGTTCTTCCACATAGCCTCCATCGCAGTCCGCCTGGCACTCCTGGCTTTGCTTGTTCTGGTCATCTTCTGGGCGATTCGTCGCCAGGGCGTGGAAGGCTGGCTCGTCCTGCCGGCTATGGCGCTGTTCGTTCTGGCGCAATTTACTACTGAGCTTTCGGTCCTGCACTTCAGGATCTATTGGTTTCCTTTTGGGGTGAGAATTTCCATGTCCGCGATGGCGGACCTGTTGCTGACCGCGGTGCTATTTGTGCTGTTGCTGCGCCGGCTGCTGTTCTCTGTCAAGCAACAGCGCCTGGTGGCCCTGGATGTGAAGCAGGCGCAAGAAGTACAGCGGGTGATTCTGCCTGAGGCCATTACTTCCGTGCCCGGGCTGACGATTGAAAATGAATATCGCCCGGCGCGTGAGGTGGGCGGCGACTTTTTCCAGATCCTGCCAAATGCTGCCGACGGCAGCTTATTGATAGTCGCCGGCGATGTGGCGGGGAAAGGCTTGCAGGCCGGCATGCTGGTTGCGCTGCTGGTCGGGGCCATCCGCAGCACTTGCGAAATGAATGCCGATCCGCTGTTTGTTCTTCACGCGCTGAACCGGCGGCTGCTCGGCCGTGGCGAAGCGCAAGCCACCTGTCTCGCCATGCGCATTACGGCCGATGGCGCCGTCACCCTGGCCAATGCCGGACATCTGCCGCCGTATCTCAACGGCCAGCCGTTAGAGGTGGAAGGTGCACTGCCACTGGGGGTGATCGAGGATGCCGGGTTCACGGTCACTCATTTCCAGCTACAGGAAAACGACCGCCTGGTGCTGGCTTCCGATGGCATTGTGGAAGCCATGGACGAGCAAGGGCAGCTCTTCGGCTTTACCCGGGTGCAGGAATTGCTGCAGGCGCGGCTGAGCGCATCCGAGCTGGCGGCGACCGCGCAAAGCTTTGGCCAGCAGGACGACATCAGTGTGATTGCGGTGACGCGCACGGCGAGTCTGGTTCCGGCTTAATCGGCCGCCTGGCTGGTGGCGGTTACAATCGCGGTGAGTCACTAACCATGAAGTCCATTGCTCCGCGACGAGTTGAAAGCCGGCAGAATAGCCGCATTAAAGAGCTGCGCGCGGGCCTGGCACGCGGCGTCAAATCTCCGCATATCGCTGTCGAGGGCTTGCACCTGACCGAGGAAGCAGTGAAGAGCGGCCTCAGGCTGCACACCGTATTTGTGCGCGACGGGAACGAGGGCTTGCTCGAGCACCTTCGCGGTCGGAGATGCCGAAGTCCTGATGGTGACGGAGGAGGTCTTTCAGAGTGCCACCCTAACCGAGCATCCCCAGGGCATCGCCGCACTGGTGGAAGCGCCGCAATTCACAGTCGAGGCAATGTTGAACGGCATCCCCCTTGTGGTGATTGCGGCCGGCCTGCAAGACCCGGGAAACCTGGGAACGCTGGTGCGCTCGGCAGAAGCGTTTGGAGCCACCGGGATGATCCTGCTCCCCGGCACCGTGAGCCTGTGGAACGCCAAGACTTTGCGGGCGTCTTCGGGATCTGCCTTCCGGCTGCCGGTGGTCACGCTGACCGCTGAAGACGCTTTTGCCACCCTGCGTGCGCATGGGGTACGGATTTTCGCCGCGGTGGCGCGGGATGGCGATAGCGAGGCCGATCTGCGTGGCCCCAGCGCCCTGCTGGTGGGCAACGAGGGCTCCGGGCTGCCCGACGCCTGGATCGCCCAGTCCGATGCACGCGTCACCATTCCCCTTCCCGGAGCGGTGGAAAGCCTGAATGCGGCCATCGCAGGCAGTGTGCTGCTGTACGAAGCCATGCGTCAGCGCAAAATAGAAGCATGAGCCTGTTTAGCCAGATTCCCGACGAAAGCACCCTGAAGACGGCCCGCGGGGCTCCGCTCGCCGAGCGAATGCGTCCTCGCACCCTGAACGACTATGTAGGCCAGGAGCACCTGCTCGGTCCGGGCAAACCACTACGGGTGGAGATCGAGCGGGACGACGCAGGATCCATGATTTTGTGGGGACCTCCCGGAGTGGGCAAGACGACACTGGCCAAGATCATCGCCGAGGTCACCCGGGCTACCTTTATTGAATTCTCCGCGGTGATGGGCGGCATCAAGGAAATCAAGCAGGTGATGGTGGACGCGGAGAAGGCTGCCGGCTTCGGATCGCGCACCATCCTCTTCATCGATGAGATTCACCGCTTCAACAAGGCCCAGCAGGATGCGTTTTTGCCCTATGTGGAACGGGGCACCATCCGCCTGATTGGGGCAACCACCGAGAACCCGTCCTTTGAAGTGATCGCCGCATTGCTCTCGCGGTGTCGCGTTTACCGGCTCAACCCGCTCAGCGAAAAGGAACTGGTGCAGTTACTCAAGCGCGCGCTGGCGGACAAGGAACGCGGACTGGGCAAGCTCAACGTGACCGCGGACGATGAGGTCATGGAGATGATCGCCAGCTACGCCAATGGGGATGCGCGCTATGCCTACAACGCGCTCGAGACGTCGGCAAAGCTGGCCTCCGGCGGACGCATCAGCCGGGAGACGGTGCAGAACGCATTGCAGCAACGGGTATTGCTTTACGACAAGCAGGGCGAAGAGCATTACAACCTGATCTCCGCGCTGCACAAGAGCATTCGCAACAGTGACGCTGACGCTTCCCTCTACTGGCTGGGACGCATGCTGAAGGCGGGCGAAGACCCTATGTACGTGGCCCGCCGCCTGGTGCGCATGGCAGTTGAGGATATTGGCCTGGCGGCGCCGGAAGCGCTTCGGCTGGCACTGGCGGCTCGCGACGCGATGGATTTTCTGGGTTCGCCGGAAGGCGACCTGGCACTGGCGCAGGCAGCAGTCTACTTGGCGTTAGCGCCGAAATCGAATGCGCTCTATACGGCTTACGGCGAGATCACCGCCGAGATTGAGGCTCATCGCGCCGAGCCGGTGCCGCTCCATTTGCGAAACGCGCCTACGCCTCTGATGGAGCATTTTGGCTACGGCGAGGGCTACCAGTATGCTCATGATGTCGAAGGGCGAGTAGCCGATATGGAATGCATGCCGGAGAATCTCCGCGGCCGCGAGTTTTACCATCCGACTTCCGAAGGCCGGGAGAAGTTGCTGGCCCAGCGCATGGATGAGGTGCGCCGCATACGGCGTGCGAAGCAGAATGACTGAGGAGCAGAATGGATCACCAGGAGGACCCGTCATGGCTGAAATGGACCAAGCGCATTCAGGCAATCGCACAGACCGGGCTCAGCTTCACCCGGGATCACTACGATCATGAGCGCTACGAAGAATTGCAGGAGATTGCGGCTGAGATGATGGCCGCCGGCAGCGGTATGCTGGACTCGCAGAAGGTGCTGGATCTGTTCCGCGGCGAAAGCGGCTACGCCACCCCAAAGATCGAAGTTCGCGGCGCTGTTGTGCGAGCAGACGAGATCCTGTTGGTGCGCGAGCGCGAGGATGGGGGTTGGACCTTGCCCGGCGGTTGGGCGGATGTGGGCGAATCGCCTAGCGCCATGGTGGTGCGGGAAGTGAAAGAAGAATCGGGCTACGATGTCGCGGCGCGCAAACTTGCGGCCATCTTCGATCGCAACAAGCATCCTCATCCGCCGCAGGCGACCCACGCCTACAAGCTGTTTTTCCTCTGCGACCTGGTTGGCGGCGAGGCGACTCCAAGCTTCGAAACGCCCGAGGTGGCGTTTTTTCGCCGCGATGCTTTGCCTAAGCTCTCAGCCCCGCGCATCACCGAGTTCCAGATAGAGCATATGTTCGAGCATGCCGCGCACCCTGAGCGGCCAACCACCTTCGACTAAGTTGGGAAGAACCGCAGGTCCATCGCCGCTCGTCGAAGATCAGTTTGCCATTCATCCCCGGCGCGAGCGAACGGCCGCGGCCAGCTCTGCGAGCAGCCCGTGGGTTTCGCTCCAATCGATGCAGCCATCGGTGATGCTCTGCCCGTACACCAATGGCTTTCGGGGCACAAATTTCTGCGCCCCCGCCACCAGATTGCTCTCGATCATCACGCCGAGAATGCGGCTATCTCCTGCGGAAATTTGTGCAGCCACATCGCGGCACACGAGCCCTTGCCGGGTGTGGTCCTTGTTGCTGTTGGCGTGGCTGCAATCGATCATGATCCTGGGCGCTATTCCGGCTTTTTCCATCTGCTCGGCAGTCTGCGCCACGGAGGCCGCGTCGTAATTCGTCGTCTGCCTGCCCCCGCGCAAGATGAGGTGACAGTCCGGATTGCCCGCCGTAAACAGAATCGCCGACTGCCCTGTCTTCGAGTGCCCGAGGAAGGTATGCGGATTGGCCGCAGACACGATTGCCTCAATCGCAATTTGCACATTGCCCGAGGTCCCGTTCTTGAAGCCGACCGGGCAGGAAAGCCCCGACGAGAGCTGCCGATGCACCTGGCTCTCCGTCGTGCGCGCGCCAATCGCTCCCCAACTCACCAACGAGGCGACATATTGCGGTGAAATCATGTCGAGAAACTCGGTCCCGGCGGGAACCCCCATCTCCGCCAGATCCAACAGCAGGTGCCGGGCCAGCCTCAACCCATCGTTAATTCGGAACGACTCGTCCAGATGCGGATCGTTGATCAGTCCTTTCCAGCCGAGCGTGGTGCGCGGCTTCTCAAAATAGACTCGCATGATGATGCAAAGTTCTTTGGAGAACTCGGCAATAGCGCCCTTCAGCAGCCCGGCATATTCCCGCGCCGCTTTGGTGTCGTGAATGGAGCAGGGGCCGACGACCACCATCAGGCGGGAATCGGTACCCCTGAGAATCTCGACGATCTCATGCCTTGCTTGAAAAACGGTCGCGGAAGCCCGCTCAGTGGCCGGCAGCTCTTCTTCAAGAAACACCGGTGGAAGCACAACTTTGGTTGAGCGGATACGAAGATCATCTGTTGGATAAATCATGGTCTACTGCTAATTTAGCAGCGTTTGCGGTCACGCCTGTGATCCCAGGTTTGGCCGCCGCTGTCCGGGAAAGTAGCAACTGCCATAGACGAGCAAGCTTGTGAAGGTGCCTCACTCAGAAAATATAGACTCGATAGGAAGGTGAAATAGTTTGGCCAATTTGAATGCAAGCGGGAGGCTGGGATCAAACCTGCCTGTCTCAATAGCATTAATCGATTGACGTGAGACCCCGAGCCTGTCGGCAAGATCTGCCTGACTCCAGCTTCTTTCAGCACGGAGCAGGCGCAGCCGGTTCTTCACTGATAACTCCGCTGCAAAATGCGAAACGCGATCAAGCCCGAAGCGAAGAAAAGATCCGCGTTTAATACGCTGAGCGGAAACGGCCTGGAGTAGACATTCATGAAAACTCCGGCGATTGCATTCCCGGCCATGGTGACAGCAAACCCCCATAGCAGCGCCTTGACCACCAGCGCACGAACGAATTCATCCGGTTCCGCAGCCAGGTAGCGGGCCGCTCCCCACACTGCCAGCAGTACCGGGAGCACAGAAAGGGCTGAAAGCATTCCTACGAGAAGGACGGAAGAGTGCGCATACGACAGGGTGAGCTGAGACAAGCCGGGAAAAAGGTTGCGAATTGGGTTGGGAAGACTGGGAGTGGAAAGGTTCGTCACCACCGTCAACACGAGGGCCGCGCCCATACGCTGCATCGAGCGACGCTGCAATGGAGTCAGGTTTTTGTTGCAAAGTAACATCAAGCCTCCCAAGCAAAGACAAGCTTACTTTACACAAGCTCAACTCGCGATGTCAAGTCTACTTTCCATGTGATCATGGTTACGCTGCACGATATTGCAGAAGCCACCCGGCTGCCCCCTGCGTCCTTCACACTACTTATGAGAACTTAGTGCACCAGACGGGTTGGCAACGAAGCGCGGCGGTGTGGGTGGTGAAATGCCAGGCGGTGAGATAGGCGAGCTCCAGTATCTTCTGCATCTTGAGGAAATCAATCTTGTCGACGGTGTCTGTTGTGTGGTGATAGTCGGGATGAAATCCGGTGAACCACCAAAGGGCCGGGATGTTATGCAGCACAAAAGGAAACTGATCAGAACGGAAGAACACATTCAATGCTGATTCGTGGTCGAACCGGTCGTCGAGCGTCAAGCCTATGACCTTGTCCTGCTGCTTGACCGTCCGGTCATAATCGGGCGAATACAGTGCGCCGATCAGGTTGAGCCGATTGGTGGTGTCGTCTGGTATTTTGATCAGCCCGTCGGTCTGCGGGCTGGGAGCCTCATCACGCCCGATCATGTCAAAGTTGATTTGCGCCCGGGTGGTGGCGAGCGGACGTAGTGGATGGGCGGCCATCCAGTAGGCTCCGAGGAGGCCGCGTTCTTCACTGGCGAAAACGACAAAAAGAATGGAGCGCCTGGGCCGGGTGGGGTTGGCAGCAAAGGCGCGCGCCAGCTCGACCACGCCTACGGTACCCGAACCGTTGTCGTCGGCGCCATGCCATATTTGCGGGCACGGATGAGGGTCAGGCGGGTTGATGACCGGCGGATGCTCGGGATCGGCGCACACAGCCATGCCATCGTGGTCGTGGTGAGCCGTAATCAGGATGGTTTCGGACGCAAGCCGCGGATCCTGCCCGGCAACAAACCTGCCACGTTATTGGAGACGCCGACGCGTTCAAAGCTGTTGCGGAAGTGGAGGCCAAGCGAGGTTTCTGGCAACGGTCGCGATTGCGGCTTAAGCTCATGATCGATGGCTGTTTGTGCGGCGCCGGGGGTGATGCCCGCGGTCGCGAACAGCTCCGCAACCACGTCATCGAGCACCACTGCGGAGGGGATGTGCACCTCATCTTCCCGGATGGCCTGGAGCGGCAAGGGTATACTTCGCACGGCGCTGGAGCCGACGCGCGCATAGCGCTCTGCATTGGTAAGGTGCTTGCGATTCGGTTCAGCCGCGACTATTACGGCCACAGCCCCGTGAGCTTGCGCATTCAGGACCTTCACTCGGGTGGTGGCGTAGCGCGTGTTCCCGGTCCCATTGAAGATCGAGCGCGGATCATCCTCCTGCGGTTCATGATCAAAAATGAGCACGACTTTACCGCGGGCATCGACGGTGGCGTAGTCGTCGTAGCCTAACTCGGGAGCGGTGATGCCGAAGCCGGCAAACACAACGCCCGCCGTAATGTCTACCGCATGCTTGTAGGTCCCGACTACCTCTGGTGCATGCCAGACCGTCGTCTTGCCGGAGCGTGTGAGTGTTATGGAAGAGCCCTCACGATCTGGACGATATTCAATGAGCGAAATGGGCTGCAGGTAGCCAGGATTGCCGTGCGCGTCTTCCACCGGCGGCAGCAGGCCGGCTTTGGCGAACTGGCCGGCAATCCAACTGGTGGCGAGCTCATCTCCGGGCTGGAGGCTCATGCGGCCGCCGAGTTCATCTGAGCTGAGGTAAGTGAGATCGCGGCGTAGATCGGATTGCTGGATCGCTCGGAAGCCGGGCAGCACTTTTGCAGGAACGCCGTTCTCGGCGCCTGCTGTCGCGACAGCCATCGCGACTGTCACAAAGGTTGCATGTGTGGCGATGATCCAACGCATGTAGCTCCTCAACCAACCGCCTTGCAAGCGATGCAATCATCAGAGTCTACCCGAGAACTAGCACCTGCCGTAGCCCATTATGGCCCGGCCGGGTGACAAACCCAGCAGAGACACTCTCCGAGTCTTCTTACGCGTTCACCCATCCAATGGTGGATGAGCGATGTGCGCCATTTCGTTCACCAGCCCGGCGGATTGCTCCGTCGCTATGTGCGCGAGATTCTGTGGATCAGCTCTGCGCGTCCCAGGGCACAGGTACTGCTGCCCGAGACCGCACTCACAATGATGCTGCGGCAGTCAGGTTCGGCATCGCTGCTCAACGAACCTCTTCCTGCGACAATTATCTCTGGACTACAGATCCGGAGCCGAATGGTGGAGCATGCGGCGGCCTCCTCGATCGTGGTGATTCGGTTCACCGAGATTGGCGGCGCGGCTGTATTGCGCGACCGAGCAGACCTTCTCTACAACCGGACCCTCCCTTTGGAGGCGGTCTTACCCAAACAGGAAATCGAGGAGGTGCAGAATACTCTTGCCGGTACATGCGAGAGGCGAAAGCAGGCGGCAGCATTGGAGCAGTTCCTTAGACGCCGCATCTACAACCGAAACCACACCTCACGGCTGGATGTCTCGCCACAGATCGAGGCCGCTGCGCGAATGATCCGCGGCGCCCACGGCCGCCATTCCATCGCAACGATTGCACATCGCACCGCGATGAGCTTAAGCGCGCTTGAAAGACAGTTTCGAGCCACCGTCGGCGCATCCCCGAAGCAGCTCTCCCGCCTGGCCCGACTCCATTATGTTTGCGGGCTTTGGGATACCGGCAGGAGCCTCACGGAGATCGCCGCTGAAGCTGGTTACACTGACCAGTCGCACATGGTACGAGACTTTCAGCTATTCACCGGCACATCTCCCACACAATTCTTCTTGAGCGCCTCGCCTCGAAATCTGCCGACTTTTTACAAGTAGCAGGTCCCACGTGTTTGCTAGCTTCTGCTTATGAGAGCTTTCCGTAGCATTACTCCTATTCTTGCCCGGCGCACAATTTTTCCACGAAGCTTGGTCAGACGGTTCACCATCATGCTGCTCGTCTTGGCTGCCGTTGCGTGCCAACCTACTTATTCTCAAACCGCCAAGACTCAGGAGAAACCAATGAAGCAGTATGCCCTCATCTTTTATCCCTCGCATACGCTCACTCCCGGAGAACTGAAGCAACGTCACATAGAGATTTTGGAATGGGCCAAAGATGTCACATCCATGGGAATCGATCTCGATCCGCGAGCCCTCGGTTCGCCGCTAGCCCGGTTGGCCCCTTCGGGAGGCGACGCTGCTTCAGGAGATGAGGAAGCCGGCCCCGCGTTCACCAACATTGTCTTTTTCAACTCTGCAAGCGAAGAGCAGGCCATGCGCGTCGCGAAGACGCATCCCGGGCTGCGCTACGGCACGAGAATTGAAGTCCGAGAGTGGACAAGCCCGCGGGCGGCTTCAACGCCATAGTCGTCGCACCGCAAAAGGATGGCTCGCCCATTGACTGGCTCATAGTTGCTCACGAAAGGTTTGAGGCATGTAGGGCCACTTCTGATCACTCGCGTTTACTGTCCCAGTGCCCTGGGCAGATTCCAGTGCCGCCATAGGCTAACAAGTCGCAGAAGAAAGCAGGTAACGACGCCAATGGCGGAAGCCACATCGGAAGAAAGGCGCATCTTTCTGGCAGCGATCACACAAGCGGAGCCCAGAAGGGCAGCAGTGGCGTAGATTTCAAAGCGTAAAACGGTGGGAACTTGATTCAAGAGAACGTCCCGCATCGTGCCTCCGCCAACGCCAGTGATGGTGCCCAGCATGGCCGCGACCAGGGGATTCATTTTGTGCAGCATCGCCTTCAATGTGCCGGCAACCGCGAAGATCGCCAGACCCGCGGCGTCTAAAACCTGGATGGCGGCGATAGGAATGGCCCGCACATAGTGGTGCAAAAAGAAGGTAAGCAGTGCGCCCGTGAAAGCGATCGCAGGATAACGCCAATCGAGAAGCGCGGCCGGAGGAAGGGCGCCGAGCAAAATATCCCGGATGATCCCTCCTCCCAAGGCTGTACAGAAAGCGAGGACCAGGATTCCAATGAGATCGAGATTTCCGTTGACGGCCGCCATGGCGCCTTCTACTGCAAACACCATGGTTCCGGCGATGTCTGCGGCAAAGAGTAAGCGGGCGGCACCTATGGTTGCGGACGGCCGCTCAAATTTTGCCACGGAGTTCTCTCTTCTAGCTTTCACAACTCAGTGCGCCCCTCCGGAGTCCGGCCGATATCCGAGTTACTTTATGCAGAGATACTCGATCATATATGTAGATCACAGCGCAACAACGATTCGCCCGGTCCGCACAGGGTGTTCCACAAGCTCGTGGGCACGAGCGATGTCGCCCGGGTTGATGCCAGAGGCAGCAACGCGAATGCGAACTTCACCAGCCCCCGGAGTTGGGTCGGGCATTTCGCCGACCACCAGAACGTCGCGAGCGGTTCCCTGCTTCTCGTGCCATGCTGCCCTCATTTAAGCTCCCTGGAAAGGCAAAGTGTGTCTCACCAACCCGGTACCCCGAACCATCCTCGCACGGGCGAGAGCAGGCTGGCTTTTTACAAACCACAAGCAAGCAGTAGCTCAAATTCGCCGCCTAAAATTTCCACACTTAGTCATTCATTTCCACATAACAAAATGTTTTAGAGCCCGCAATTCTCATAGGGTACGCGAGTATTATTCAACTTAACGGAAGAGCAATCTTCCAGGGAGAGAGTGGACTTCGGCCAGCAGAGAATCGGCGACGAGACTCGCGGAGCCGCCCGGGAAACTGGACGGAGACGAATGGTGCAGACAGGAAGCTCTTGCAACGAATGTGGGAACGGAAGACTGAGAGACCCGCGAAGTTTGTGGGATTCGAAGGATTTCGCGATGACAAAGTTGTGATTCGGTGACCGAACCGGATCTTCAAAAAATCGGATCGAGGGGGGCGGGATCTCGCAAGAGAATCCGCCCTCTTCGACTTTTTGATACGAACCGGGAAATCCGCCGTTTGTTCTATTTCTTCATACCGGTGCCTCGTGTCCGCCCTGGTGCAGCACTAAATGTGTGACATTTCCCTTATCGTCCTTGAAGAACTCAACTTGTGCGTCTACGACTTTCAAGAAGAACATCGTCTCCGACTCGGCATAAGAGTGGAAATTTTGGTTGGTTCGTAGCCTGCGCCATCAATTGGTCGCCCTCGAGGGTAATGGCGATGCTGAACGTTGGCGCTATCTCATAAGTGCCGACATACTTCTCGAGTATCCCAGCCGGTACCGTGATTGCTTTCCTCTCCGAAGGCAGCACGACCTTTTCCCCGTGCATGACTGCTGCCAGCTGGTTCGCGATTGATTCCGGAGCGTCTCCGTTCAAATTTGCCAGCACCACGATGGTCAGCTTGTCGTCAGGGTAGTAGGCCAGCTCGGTGTTGAAGCCTTCGATCCCGCCGCCATGGTCAATTTCTGCATGGCCATGCACGGTCCGGACTCCCAAGCCGCAGGCATAGTTCTTGTTTGAAGGGTGTGGTCATCTTCTTCAAAGACGCAGCAGAGAGTAGTTTGCCTCCGAACAGCCCTTGCTCCCAGCGCAACAGGTCATGTGTGGTCGAGTAAAGAGCGCCGGCTGAGAACGGGATGCTCATATCGATATACCCGGCGTTCACCGGTCCGTTTGGACCCGGGGTGTAGCCGTATGCGCGATGGAGGATAATGGCCGAGTTGGAGTCGTATCCCGAATCGTTCATTCCCAGCGGCTTGAAGATGTTTTCCTGGACGAAGTCTTTGTAGCTTTGGCCACTGATCTTCTCCACCAGATACCCCAGCAGCACATATCCGGAATTGCTGTAGTTCCACTTTTCTCCCGGCTGGAAATCCAGGGGTTTGTCTCGGAAGCGTGCCACCAGTTTTTCTGGTGTCGTGGGCTGTGCTTCGGTGGAACGGTAATCAGGAAAGCCGGTGAAACTTGGAATGCCCGAGGTATGGGTCAACAGGTTGTAGATGGTGATTTTGTCCCAAGCCGCAGGCGCATCGGGCATGTACTTCTTTACGGGATCATCTGTCTTGAGCTTACCGCGTTCTTCAAGCAACAGAATGCAGGCAGCCGTGAACTGTTTGGTAATGGACCCCAGGCGAAATTTTGCTTGCGGTGAATCCGGTATCTGCCATTCCAGGTTGGCGTAACCGTAGCCCTTATCCAAAAGAACCTGATCGTTCTGTGCCACCAGGACCGTCCCCATAAATCGCTGGCCGGTCACAGAGGATTGAATAATTTGCTCCATGCGCAAAAGCTTTTCCTGCGCTTTCGAGATAGACACCTGCAGTAAGCAGCCAATCAAGAGGAACACCGTAGACGCGCCGCGCCGAACGGATCTTCTATTCATGTTCACCCTCTCTCAAACGCACACAAAAATAGCATGGCAAGGATACCGCGTCCCTTCCGGCTGGAGGGAGGTCGACCGGAGAATTTGTTGAGGTCAGGTTGGACGGAGATAATAGGTGTATGGAAAAATCCTGTTCACAATGCGACGCGTCGATGTCGTGCGACCCTGGACACGGCTGTTGGTGCGCCGATCTGCCTCATTTGTTGCCTGTCCCGGATGTAGGCACAAAAGGGTGTTTGTGCCGCAGTTGCCTAATGAAGCAGCTGGAACAACAAGTTCCCTACCCGCCGGTCGAGGGGTAAGCCCTCCTTTTCAAGCGAGAAGTCCTGCTATTCTCGGTCCTACTCGTTTGAGCAAACCCTGATATTTGGCAGGAATTGTTGCTCATTTGGCAGCGATAGCGGTTTTCGGTGCCACTAATGAGCGCGTATTCTGGGAAATGTTCCGTCGTAAAGGAGTCAGGTCAATGACGAGTGAAGATCAGCATGGAAGCGCAGGTACAGCGGTGAGTAGTGCAACTACAGTTACATTCGGGAAGCCGGGGACGGAAGCTGCCTCATTTCAGAGCAGCCAGCTTAGCACACGAAGCTTTGAGGATGTCCTCACCAGGTTGCGCAAGGAGATCGAGGGTGCCGGCCTCAGGGTGCTAAATGAGATAGATCCTCAAAAAGCGCTGCGGGGCATTGGGCGATCGACTGGCGGCTTGAGGTTGATTTTCTTTTTTCATCCCGAGCTGGTTGTACGCGTGTTGGAGATGGATTGGAGCGCCATGGTGGAAGCGCCGCTAAAGCTTGTGGTTACGGAGCTGCCGGAAGGAACTGTGTCCATCCGTATGGCCGATCCGATCACCGCCTTCGGCCGCTATGGGAATCCTGCGCTGGCCAGCTTCGGGAAGGAACTTGCCGCGACATGCCAGCGGATTATCGGGGCGAGTGTTTGATTCAAGCCTGAATGCTGGGTGGCTCACGGCTACGTGGTTTATCGGGTTTTTCCGTGCACGATACTTGCCCATTATGATGCCAGGATGGATCACAGAACCCGCGCGTCGGAGTTGGGGCGCCGCATCTCATCACTCCCTTTGGCTGACACGCCATCTGCGCGCAAAGTCCGCCGGGAGTTTTCCCGGATCCTCTCCCCAGAAAGCCCGCAAGCCGTGCTCGATTTTGCCAGGGTTCTCCTGAGCCGCCAGGATCCCATCCTGCGCTTCGTCGCCTATGAGCTTGTGAGCAAACATAAACCAACTTTTGCCACCATCTCCAGTGATCAGATTGTTGAGTTGGGCGCAGGCGTCGATAGCTGGTCATCCGTCGATTGCTTCGCGCTCTATCTTTCGGGTCCTGTCTGGGCGGCTGGCCGGATGTCTACTCAAACTATTGTGGAGTGGGCTTCGCTCCGTTCCACGGAGGAAGACCGATGGTGGCGGCGTGCTGCGCTCGTCAGCACTGTTCCGCTGAGCCGTCAGGGGCTGACAACGAACATTCCCAGGACGCTCCGAGTCTGCGCCCTATTAATGCATGATCGCGACGACATGGTTGTCAAAGCTCTCTCCTGGGCTCTTCGCGAACTGGCGCGCAAGCATAAACAAGCGGCCCGCAGTTTTCTGGAGGAGAACCGGCAGACCCTTGCCCCACGCGTGCTGCGGGAGGTTGAATCCAAGCTGACTACCGGACTAAAGTCGCCTCGGAAGGGGCGAAGCCGACGAAGTTAGGGAGTGATCGTCAACGTTTGCGTTCCGGACGATTCACCGGGATGTACCCGGAACATTCGGTGAACTGCAGGTAAAGCGCCATATTGCTTGCCGTTCCATGGCGCCCGGCAACCTCGCCAACCAAGTTCACGAGGTTCGTGAGTTGGCGGGCATCACTCCGTCCACGTACAAGCCGCACTCCAATCGACGGAGTAACCTCCCCATTACGACGGATTGACGCATTTCTGCAATACAGACGGCCCAGGATCGGCTAGCTTGGTCTGAGGCAGGAATTGAATTTGCCTGCGAAATCTTCTCGGGATGGACACAACCGGTGATCTCCAATCGCTCTCTACCGACTGACACGGTGGTTCCTCACGTAATGTATCGGAATCTGGAGGAAGCCCTTGTGTGGCTCAGCAAGGCGTTCGGATTTGTTGAGCATTATCGTTACGGCAATCCGATCAGCGGAGCGCAGATAGCCGCCGGCAATGCCTGGATCATGCTGAAGCAGGCACGGCAAACAGACGCCACCCCTAAGGAGCTTGGCTTTGGAACACAAAGCCTCACTGTCTTCATCGAAGACATTCACGCCCATTTCGAGCAAGCTAAATCTGCCGGAGTTACCCTCCTCGAAGATCTGCATGAAACTGTTTATGGAGAACTCCAGTACGCTGCCGAAGACCTCGATGGCCACCATTGGCTTTTCTCCCGTCATGCGCGCGACCTGAACCCGGTCCAGTGGGGTGCTACCGTGACGCATCCCGCAGTCCTGACGCCTGAGATCTCCCCCATGCTGGCTGTTGGCGACGCAGACGCAGCCATCGAGTTCTACAAGACTGCGTTCGATGCGAACGTGCTTTGGCGCCTCGGCGGCAGCGAGCATGTTGTCGCGGGTCTTGCGGTTCATGGTGCTCGATTCTTCCTCGCCACGGAATCGCCCTTTTACGGCACACGTGGTCCAGCCGACGCAGGGTTTACCACCGTCAGAATCGAACTCTTTGTGGACGATCCGGAGGCCATGCAACGTCGGGCGGTAACTGCGGGTGCTGTTTCCAAGGACCCGGTGAGAGAGCACACGCACCCCACGTCTGGTCCGCGCCCTATCCGGCATATGCTGCAAGGCGCTGTTGTGGACCCGTTCGGCCATATGTGGCTGATTGGAAAGATCCTGGAATAGCGCGACCCACTGTGTGCCGGGAATAGAGCCAAAACCGCGTTTTTCCACCATTCGCGCGAGCGTCGTTCTTGCGGATGGTGTCATGTTTCGCTGCACACGAGGGTGACTGGCGTGCTCCGCCTAGTGCGCCGATAAGGCTGACATAAGGAGCGGCCTCTTCTTCTAAGTCTCCGGGAATTTGGATCGATCCATGCAGCGAAAGCAGAATGTCTCGTTTTGCCACAACTCTGCTCGATGCCGAAACGGCCGACTGCTCCCGATGGATAGAAGTTCTGCCGGGTGTGGAGCGATGAAGGGGGCGCAGCTTGTGGCGCGCACGCTCTTCGCCGTGGGCGCGATCGTGATGGCCGCTCACGCGACTCTCCTCGTCTTTGATCCGTTGGCGACGTTTGCTTCGAACCTTTTTGTTCTTATGTATCCCCTTCTGGGATTTGCGGTGTGTCTGCTTGGTGCTTACAACGATACGGAAGAGACTAGGCCGTTGTGGCTGTTGTTGGCGTGTGGTTTGCTCTGTGCCGTGGTGGGTCAGGTTGGGCTGACGTACTACGATTTCGCAACGAACATTCACACGCAAACCCGGGCCTTCCACTTCGACTTCTTCTTTTTTGCTTACGGCATTCCTGTCATGCTGGCAATCTGCTCCAGAAGTACGGATGCCGGCCTGAAGGTTTTCGCATGGCTTGATGGCGTGCAAGCGCTGATCGCGGTCATGCTCGCATACTTGCAGCTGTTCTCGGTACTGCCCTCGCATGCCGGTCTCAAAGGGATCTCGGCAATCAATCTCATGTACCTGAACAATACAGAAAACTTGATTCTGGTCGGGGCTGTGACCCTACGCTTCTTTTCCAATCCGAGCCCGGCAAGAAGACGCTTCTATCGTACCCTTGCGCTGTTTCTATGGGTGAATGGGACCGTTGCCCTTATCCTGGGCTATCTCGAACTGCAGAGCGGCTGGCGTGACGGCCCGCAAGATATCGGGTGGGGATTTCCTCACCTGTCTCTCCTCGCCTCCTTTGCCCTGTATCCAAAAACCCGCATCGACAAGAGTCAGCGGAGCAGTAGCCAGCGAACCGCAGGACTGCTGATTGATAATCTCAGCCCGTTATTATTCACGCTTGCGATCACACTCATGGGGGTTGAAATTGCGCCGGAGCATCCATGGTTTGGTTTTGCCTCCATTTCGGCGGCGATTGCGATCTATGGAGTACGCGCTGCAATTTTGCAAGTGAGATACGCCAGGTCGCAAGAGGAGTTGACCAAGGCCATGATTGCCACCGAGCAGGCGAGCCGGGCCAAGAGCCAGTTTCTGGCAAATATGAGCCACGAAATCAGGACGCCGATGAATGGCATTCTCGGCATGACGGAACTTGCTCTCAGCACGGCTTTGAGTAAAGAACAGCGCGACTTTCTGCTGACCGTGAAGTCCTCAGCCGATCGGCTGCTGAGCATCATCAATGAGATCCTCGATTACTCGAAGTTGGAAGCGGGAAAAACAATTCTGGATTCGGTTGCCTTCCATTTGCCGGGCATGGTCAAAGATGTGCTGCGGAGCTTTGCTTTTCCCGCGCACCAAAAGGGTCTGGAACTCATCGTGCACATTGCGCCGGATGTGCCCGCCGACTTGACTGGTGACCCGATCCGTCTTAGTCAGGTCCTGATCAACCTGGTGGGGAATGCGATTAAGTTTACCGAGCACGGAGAAGTCTGCGTCGATGTCTCTCTGCAGACGGTGACCCAGGGACGCGCTGGTCTGCAATTCTCCATTCGCGACACCGGTATCGGCATCGCCCTGGACCAGCAGGGAGCCCTCTTCCAGCAGTTTCAGCAAGCTCACACTTCGGGCAGACGGTTATACGGTGGTACGGGATTGGGATTGGCCGTCTCAAAGAGCATCGTGACCTTGATGGGAGGCGCGATCACCCTCAAGAGCGCGCCCGGTGAAGGCACCACGATCACCTTCGATGCTTACTTTGACGTGTCGCCGAGATCGGCGGCAGCCTTACCCGTCCCGAGTGAGGAGAATCTTCACGGAATACCCTTGTTGATCATTGATGACAATGCTACCAATCGACGCATCCTCTTTGAGCTCGCTCGTCAATGGAAGATGGAACCGCAGGTGTGTGATTCCGGGGAGTCGGGACTTGCCGAACTCTCCCGAGCGGCCTATGCGGGAACCCCTTACCGTTTGGTTCTGCTCGATGAACAGATGCCGGGGATCGATGGATTGGCAGTACTCGAGCGCATTCGCGGTAATCCCCTGCTGCTAAGTCCGGTGGTCATGATGTTGACGTCTTGCAACCAGGTCAGGAGCGCGGAACGTTGTCGGCAACTGGGTGTGGGGACTTACCTGATCAAACCCATCAGTTCTTCCGATCTGCTGGCATCGATTCGTCTGGCGCTAGGGGCGCAGACACCGGCTAGTACGGTGGCTCCAGCGGCCGCCGGAATTGCCGCTTCCTCCCTATCACTGCGGATCCTGCTGGCAGAAGACAATGCTGTGAATCAACGAGTCGCGATGACGATGCTGGCCAAGATGGGCCACGGGATCACGCTGGCAACGAATGGTCTGGAAGCTCTGGAGCAATGGAGACAGAGTGATTTCGATTTGATTTTGATGGATGTTCAGATGCCTGAGATGACGGGCCTGGAGGCGACCAGACAGATTCGCAGGGAAGAGCCGATCGGGACGCATGTACCCATTGTTGCCATGACCGCATCTGCGATGAGCGAGGATCGGGACCACTGTTTGGCGGCGGGCATGGATGACTTCATATCCAAGCCAGTGAGTTCCAAGGTCATTGAAGAGATTATTACGGCTACGTTTTCGCGGCTGTCTTGAGGTGGGTTGACTACCAATAATGAGAGGCAACAACCCGCGACGAAGCAGGCGAGTTTGCTACGACGTTGAACTGAATGACCAGTTGCAGGTTCTTCTGCTGCCAGTCCTTCGGCGCGTTGCGAAGAGCAGCAGCGAGAAGCCCGGGATTGGTGATCAATCTCGCCGCTCCTTCGGTGCCGTATTGCAGGCAACCGCTGACCAGGATCAACATGGCATGGGTTTCGGGATCGAACGCCCGCGAGATAACCGCATAGTCCTCCTCCGCGTGATTTTCCGGTGTCTCACCATGCGGATACCACTCGGTGGGTTTGCCGTAATCTCTGATCATCCCGTGGCTGCTGTCGTCCATAAAGAAGCGGAATTTTCTGGTCACGTCTTTCCACTGAGTGTTCGAGTATCCAATCAGAACGGTAGGAGTATTGCGCAGCTCGTCGAGCGAGGCGCCCAGGCGCAGATTGAATGGATAATCGAGGCGCGCGAGCATGGAGGATATTTGCACCGCGGCTACGAGGTCCCCACCACCGACATACTGATCGGCCATCAAAGTGAACTGACCGTTTGGAGGATCGGCCGCGGGATCGTATGCGGGCACGTAGGCCGGGACAATCATGATCGGTGTCCTGCCCTCGAACATCGGTTGCCAGAATTGGTCAACGACTGTCTGGGAATGATGGGCGTAAAGCCATCGAACAGGCAAAACCATCAAGGCCAGAGCAACCACCACAACTAACACCAGAATTCTTCGCCGGAACATGGGGCGAGGCAACGTACTGGGCGTGACCGTCCATCCCGCGGGAAATGGTTCCACCGGGCGCAGAGCAGTGGGTTCGAGGAGTTGGGGAAGGTTTACTTCTGCAGTCGTCCTGACGGGCTTTGCGAATAGGGGGATATAGCTTCCGGTCGGCAGAGTTATGCGGCATTCAGCGCAGCGGGCAGAATCGGCATAGTAGATTGCCAGGCGCTTT
Source organism: uncultured Acidobacteriaceae bacterium (assembly GCA_963790935.1). GTDB lineage: Bacteria > Acidobacteriota > Terriglobia > Terriglobales > Acidobacteriaceae > PALSA-350. Next base: position 45,798 of record CAWBRJ010000004.1, read on the forward strand.
CGTACTTCGCTGGCGTTAATCCTGACAATTCCGTCGGTGCCGGTGTTGTAGGAGGGAGACCGGCCGAACACTTCAATGCCGATGGTGCGTTCCTTCAAGTCCTCAGACAAGCCGGTCAGCGCGCGTTCGACCACGAACTGCAGGAAAACCTGGCAGCGCTTGCTGGCTTTGAATTCCGGGCTCGCAAGGATGCGCTCGAGTTCTGCCCGAACGACTTCGGGCCTTATCCCGTGATCCACGCAGCGTTCCATGACCAACCCACGGACCAACACACCCGAAGATCTTTCAGACTATTAGGCCGAAGTCTAAACGCCGTATCACGCGGAGCGAAGCGCAAGTTTCTGAGCGATTGAATCCTGTTTGAATCGGTATGGAACCGTTCCAAGCTATCGGTACTGCCATCGCAATTGCTACTTCTAGGGAGCTTAGTTGACAGGCCCGAAGAGTGTTAGGTTGTCCAGCACAACTTAATTCTTGAAACGGAGAGCCAACCATGAGGTTGACCTTTTTGCGATTGGGACTGGGCGCGATCCTGGCGACCGTATCGGTAGCCAATCTTCCGGCGCAGGTAGCGGGCCGCGGAACCTTGAGCGGACTAGTAACGGATACAACAGGGGCGGCAGTGCGCGCGGCATCCGTGACCCTCACCGACGCCGCCACCGGCGTCGCGTTGAAGGGCAAAACATCGGCCTCGGGATTGTATTCCTTCGTCAGTTTGACGCCTGGCTCCTATCGGCTCGAAGTCACTCAAACGGGCTTCCAGACGGCGGTGCAGAACCAAATCACCATTTCGGTGGACCAGGCGGCAACCATCAACGTGGCCCTGAAGCCGGGAGCGCAGACCGAGACGGTCACCGTCTCGGCTGCCCAGGACATTATGGATGCCACCAGCAGCACAACGGCCCAGTTGATCGGGGCGGAGGTGATCGACCGAATCCCACTGGTGCAACGCGACATTTTTCAATTGGCCTTACTCAGTCCAGGCGTGATTCCGCAAGACGGTAATGTCACCTCGATCGATTCGGGACGCGATCAGGTCTCCATTTTCACCATCAACGGAGCACAGCAAGGCACCATTTACTACATCCTCGACGGCAGTCCTCTGACGATCGGCGAAAATAACCAGGGGGTGGTGATCCCGGCGCTGGAGCCCCCGCTGGATTCGGTGGAAGAGTTCCGTATGGAGTTAAACACCACCCCGGCCAATGTTCAGACGGGAGCGGCGGGCGTAATCAGCCTGGTGAGCAAGAGCGGAACAGATCAGTTTCATGGCGATGGTTTTTTGTGGCTCCGGCCGGATGGCCTGGACGCGAACGACTACTTCAACAATTTGAATGGTGTTCCGATTCCCGACTTCCATCGCTACCAGTGGGGCGGCTCATTGGGCGGTCCAATCAAGAAAAACAAGTTCTTTTTCTTTGCCGATTACGAGGGCACGCAGCAATCCACGGCAGCCCAGCTCACCACCACGGTGCCCACGGCTGCGGAAAAGACTGGTGACTTCTCAGGGGATCCGGGCGTTACTCTCTACAATCCCTTCAACTTCGGCACGAATTGTCCCGGCGGGTGCGCCAAGTCCCTGTCCGCAGGCGATTCCCAACAATATGATTACGGCGATTAACCCGGTCGCCCAGAAGTATCTTCCCTACTGGCCTTCGCCGACCACTGCGGGGGTGGGGCAATATCACTCGAACAACTTTTTCGCAGCCGGTGCGCAGCCGGAAACCGACCAGAGATTCGACGTCCGGCTGGACGACAATATCACCCAGGCCCAACACCTGTTCGGACGGATTTCGATTCACCGCGAAAATGGCACGTCTCCGAACTTTTTCCACAACGATTTCTACGCCGCGACCACGAGTTTCGATCATGACGGCAACCTGCTCATCGGCTACGACTGGACGATGTCGTCGAGCACCGTCTTGCAATTGCGCGCTTCCGCGACGCGGCACTATGAAGACTCTCAGCCTGAGGGCCAACTGGGCTTCGACATGACCACACTCGGCTTCTCTTCCGCGCTGGCATCGTCGTCCGTACTTCCCGGTATTCCCTACATAGCGTTCAACGGTGGCGGCTCATGCGCAGAGGCTGGTGGCGGCGGGGTATGCGGACTGGGCACTCCCCCGTACGCTGTCTTCAAGTTCGCGGTCACGAATTACGATTTCAGCACCACGCTCAACAAGGTCCTGGGAAGGCATGAGCTGAGTTTCGGATGGGATTTCCAGAAGCAGTTCATGAACGTCGGCCAAACGTTGACCCCCGACGGCTTCTACCAGTTCGCGCCCGACGCGACCTCGAACAACGGAGTCGCAGGCGGCGGCGCCGGCAACGGCGATGCATTCGCTTCCTTCCTGATGGGCGTCGGCACTCTGACCCAGAACCAACCGAACTGGACCACCGACATTTTCGGCGCCAACAGCAACCCCTATAGCGCGCTCTTTATCCAGGACAACTGGCATCCGACCCCGACCCTGACCATCAACGCCGGCCTGCGCTGGGATGTTTTCCCGGGTGCAACGGAACGCTTTAACCGGATGGAGTATTTCGACTCAACACTGGGGTACACCGTCAATGGCGTGAACATGACCGGTGGGGAGGTTTTTCCAACAGTGCGCATCGCAGCCCATATCTCACAAACTGGGGTGATTTCGCCCCCCGCTTCGGCGTGACCTACCGGATACTGAAAAACGCGGTGGTGCGCGGCGGGTTTGGTATCTCCTACGGACCCAGCGTGCACATGTCGTCGATTAACCAGTTCAATGACGATTCGTACCTGGCCGAGACAACCTGGCAGGGGTCCGCGCCGGACTCATCCGACACTTATCTTGTGCCCGTAAACACGCTGTCGAATCCTTTTCCCAGCGGTATCATCGAGCCGACCAAGGGGTCTCTCGGAGCTGCGACAAACCTCGGCATCGGCTTGAATTTCGTGCCCCGCTAGGCGCACGACATGACGACCTACAACTTCAACTTCGGCGTCCAGTACCAATTTCCGCACGAAGCGGTTTTGTCCGTCGCCTGGGTGGGTAGCCGTGGGCTGCGCCTGACATTCAGCAACAACGTCCCCGACCTGAACCAGCTTTCGTTGCAGACCCTGGCGCAGAATCAGAACAGCCTGCTGAATATGGTTCCCTTTCCCTATGCCAACGCAATTACCGATCCCAACGCGCCGTGGTATGGCGCCACCCAGGTCCCGCAGTGGGTGATGCTCCAGAAATATCCGCAGTTTTCCTATGGCGTCGGAAATCAAGGCGGAAGCGGAGTCCTCGACTGGGGCGACACCCTGGGAGACTCCATCTATCACTCGCTGCAAATGAAGTTTGAGAAGCGCCTGAGTCACGGCTTCACCACCCTGGCTTCATTGACCTGGGGCAAGCTGATCACCAACGATGATTCAGGTTCGCTGGCATTCAGCGGCAACAATTACGCTGTGCCGCAGGATTTCCAGAACCTGAACCTGGAGCGAGCTCTCAGCACCCAGGACATCGCGCTCTTCTTCTCATGGGAGCTTTCCTACGACTTGCCAATCGGGTCCACGCGGGCGATCAATCTCCAGGGGTGGGCGGACCGGGCTTTCGGCGGATGGACGTTGGGCGCGGTGACCCAGTTTGGTGATGGCCAGCCGATTGCTACCCCCAACGGGACGCTGAATCCGTGGTTTAACCAGCGGCCGAACCTCGCCGGCAATTGCGGAGCCGGTGCGCCGAAAAACATCAACGAATGGTTTAACTACTCCTGCATGTCGGAGCCCACAAATCTGTTCGCGGCGGGGACGGCTGGACCTATCCTGCCTGGAATTCGCGCGAACGGAGCGCGCAATTTGGATCTTTCGCTGGCCAAGCACTTTAAGTTCGGCGAGCAAAGGGATTTGGAGGTACGCGCCGCAGCCTACAACCTGACCAATTCGGTGCAGTTTGGCTATCCGAATGTCTTCTGGGCGCCGGAGAATTTCGGTGAGCAGCCGAATGACGGCGACCAGGCGGGCTTCGGACAGATCACGAATCAGGCCAATGTGCCGCGCCAAATGAGCTTCGAAGCGCGGTTTACCTTCTGATGCGTTTTCGCAGATTCGAATGAGGTAGTGTCGTCTCGCGATTTTCCTGCCCGTGCTGCTTAGCGTGGTGCGGCATTGCAGGAGCACAACAGAACGAGCAAATCACCGTAGATACCGGGCACGCTGGCGAATTCATTCAGCCCGCTGCGGGCGCTTGGAGGAGCGATTGACCGGCAGCGCGGCGGGACAACCCAGGAGGCAGATCGAAAAGCACACAACGTGGGTGTTGACCGATCCGGTGCTGAAGGATCTTCTGGGAGCGGGCTGGGGGACGGTCTCCTACCGGCAAAATACAGAGTTGCAGATCGAGGCGTGGCACTGGAACCCGAGCGGCACGTGGAGCAATCCGGCAAAGAAGGAAGGTTATTTCACCGGCAGCGCGCAGCCAACCAGCGATGCAGATTGTACATTCATGGGCCTACCCGCTTCCTCACCGCGGAGCGACCCTGGGGGACGGTAACGGCTGGTCGCGCATCACCGACGGCGACCCAAAAACATACTGGAAGAGCAACCCTTACCTGACCAAGGCGTTCACCGGCGAAGATGACTCATTACACCCGCAATGGGTAATGGTCGACTTAGGCGCCAAGGTGGATATCAATGCTATCCGAATTGCCTGGGCGAATCCTTATGCCACGCGCTTCTATGTGCAGTTCTGGACCGGCGACGTGGACCCCGTTTTACGCGGGCATCAATAAGGGCACCTGGCAAACTTTCCCTATGGGCGCCGTGCTGCATGGACACGGCGGAACGCCTACGCTGAAGCTCGCCAATTGGGCGACCCCGGTGCAATACCTGCGGATTTGGATGGATCAATCGTCAAACACCTGCGACACCCATGGAGCGCAGGATAAGCGCAATTGCATGGGATACGCGATCAGCGAGCTTTACCTTGGCACGCTGTCGGCCGATGGCGAATTCAAAGATGTTGTGGTTCACGTGCCGAGCCGCCGGCAGACGATTACCTGGCCGTCGTCGGTGGATCCATGGCACTCTGCAACCGATTTGGATTACCTCAGAGGGGACCAGATCGGATTCGATTTCTTTTTCCACTCGGGCGTAACCCGCGGCCTTGCCACCATGGTTCCGATCGCCATGCTGTACGCCACACCGGAAGACGCGGCCAATGAGATTGCTTACCTGTACAAACGAAAGTATCCGATTTCGTGGATTGAGATGGGGGAGGAAGCAGACGGCCAGCGCATGCTGCCCGAGGATTATGCCGCGCTCTACGTTCAATTTGCCAGAGCGATTCACAAACTGGTTCCCCAAGCGCGTCTGGGTGGTCCGCCATTTGAAGGAACACCGGGCGACGTGGATTCATGGGCGGACGCCCAGGGACGAGTGTCATTTCTGGAAGATTCACCGATTACCTGAGAGCGCATGATGCTCTCCAGGACTTCACCTTTTTCTCCTTTGAGCATTACCCCTGCATGGGAACCCATCTTTGTGGCGACTGGGACTCGCTCGACATGGAGCCCGCGTGGGTGAATCATGTCGTGCAAGCGTGGAAAGATAATGGTCTCCCAGCGAACATTCCTTTCTTTATGACCGAGGGCAACGACCTCGGGGACGGAAGCCCGCACACCGTGAAGAGCGGCCTTTGGCTGGCAGACTACGTGGGCGCGATGATGACAGCGGGCGCAGCAGGCACATATTACTTCCACTACATCGCGTCGCCCGGCCGAGGGGGCCACGGCTTTCTTTTTGTGGATGACCAGAACCACGCTTCCTTTTCGCCACAATATTTGGCTACGCAGGTGATTACGCAGGAATGGGTGCAGCCGGTGGATAAAATCCATAAGCTGTTTCAAGCGACGAGCAACGTTCTGGACGTTAACGGTAACGAGGTCATCACCGCGTACCCGGTGGAGCGGCCGGATGGGCAATGGTCGGTCATGCTGATTAACAAAGATGAAAATCATGACCATTCCGTGCGCGTTTCATTCGCTGATCCGGCGACCAGGCAAGCGCGCTTTTTCACCGGAACCGTGGACCGCATTGTTTTCGGCTCAGCCGAGTACCAATGGCAGCCCGATCCGGCTCCCGCGGCCGACGTGGCGCGAGCATCTGTGCAAGCAGCGGGGGATGGCGAGGAGGGCGATGCTCCCCCCGGCTCCGGCCGTGCTCGCGACTACGGACACGGGGATCCGGATGGCCCCGCGTCTCACTCGACGGTGACGGCTGACGGTCCGGACACACTTTACAACCTTCCGAAGGCATCGATCATCGTGCTTCGCGGCAGCCTCAATAGGTGAGGTGGGTGGCCCAGGTATCGTTTTTGAGACCTGGGTTTTCTTAACGGCAACGCGCAAAGACGCGGAGAGACGATTCGAGTCACCAGCAGGAGATATAGGAATGGGACGCAGATTCAATCCACCGAAGCAGGACCGTCCGCGAGGAATCTCGCGGCGGAAATTCCTCGGCCAGGCAGCTGGAGCAGCCGCGCTGTCGATGGCTTCCAGCCATAGAGTGGTGGCTGCGCTTGATCAAGGCGCCGGTGCGGCAGCATTACTGCGGGTGGATACAAGAAAACCTGTGAACAGCTTCGATCCGGATAAGAGTCTCGGCTCTTCGATGGACGAGTTGTCGATCGAGGTGATACAGAAGATTTACACGCCAGAAATGGTCCGGCAATGGCTCGCCGCCGGCTGGGGGCCGATCACTTATCGCAACCACACCGAGCTTGCCATCGAGGCATGGCACTGGAATAGCAAGGGAACGTGGAGCGACTCTGCGCATCAGAGGGGCTACTTTGTTGGAGACGCGGAGCCCACTGAGTCCATTCACGATTCATTCGGATACCCGCTGCCGCATCGCGGCACGACGGCAGATGGAGGAGCTTCCAACGGCTTCAGCCGTTTGACGGACGGAGATCCGTCAACGTTTTGGAAGAGTAATCCCTATCTCACCAAGGCATTTACCGGCGAAGACGACGCGCTGCATCCGCAATGGATCATCCTGGATTTGCTCACGCCCCAGCAGATCAACGCCTTGCGCATCGATTGGTGCGAGCCGAGTGCGCGGGCGTATGAGGTGCAGTATTGGACCGGCGTGGACCCCATGAATTGGGAGGCGCAGTACGCGCCCGAGGAAGGCCTGGGCGTCAGCCAGCAGGCAAATGGGCGATGGAACAGTTTCCCAAACGGAATCGTGCGCGATGGCAAGGGCGGGACCGCGACGCTGAAGCTTGCCCAACAGCCGGTCACGGCGCGCTGGATTCGTGTGGTGATGACGCAATCATCGAATCAGCCAGGCCCACACGGTAGCGACGATGTGCGGTACCGAGCAGGTTATGCGATCCACCAGGTGTATGCCGGTATGCTCCTCGACGACGGCGCCTTCGTCGATCTTGTAAGACACTCGCCCGATGCCACGCAGACGCCGACCTACTGCTCCTCCACCGATCCGTACCACTCTGCCACGGATCTGAGCAAGCGCGGAGATCAGACGGGTCTCGACCTTTTTTTCACCAGCGGCATTACGAACAATTTGCCGGCGATGATTCCCGTGGCAGTCCTCTTCAGCACTCCTGAAGATGCCGCACATCAGATTGGCTACTTGAAGAAACGCGGTTATCCGGTCGCCTGGGTCGAGATGGGAGAAGAATGCGACGGCCAGTACATGATGCCGGAAGACTACGCGGCTCTTTACATTCAATTTGCCGACGCCATTCATAAGGTTGCTCCGGAGACCAAGCTGGGCGGTCCCGTGTTTCAGGGCATTAATCAGGATGTTTCGGTTTGGCCGGACGCGGAGAATCGTACGTCCTGGTTTGGGAGGTTCCTGGATTATCTAAAATCTCATGATCATATTCAGGATCTCGCCTTTGTGTCGTTTGAACATTATCCGTTCGATCCCTGCTCGGTAAATTGGGCGGATCTCTATCGCGAGCCAGAACTGACACGAAATTGCCTGGACGCGTTTCGTCAGGATGGCTTGCCCGAGGGCGTGCCTCTGATGAACACAGAGAGCGCGGTGACCTACAGTCTTTCGAACTATATGACCGACATTTTTTCCGCTCTGTGGCTGGCCGACAGCGTGGGTTCGTTTTTCTTATATGGCGGGTCTGCTTATTATCATTCGCCGATTCAGGCTGAACCGCTTCAGTCTGGCTGCCACGGTGGCTGGGCGACTTACGGGAACTACGTTGCCGACGCGAATCTCAAAATTCGCCAGTTCACCGCGCAGTATCACACGGGTCGCATGATCAACAACGAGTGGGTGACGCATCGCAGCGGCATGCATCACCTGTTCCGAGTGAATGGCACCATCGCTGATCCTGCAGGTCACGCGCTGGTGACCGCCTATGCGGTTCGACGACCCGACGGTGCTTGGGCGGTTCTGCTGGTGAATAAGGACAGGGACCATCCTCGAAGCGTCGAGTTAACCTTCGAGGGAGACGGCGCCACTGGCTTTTATGACGGCGAGGTGAACATGGTAACGTTCGGAAGCGAGCAGTACGTTTGGCATTCGGCGGGTGCGGAATCGCATGCCGAGCCGGACAACCCGCCAGTCGCTTCCACGATCATGGCAGGCCGAGGCGTCAGGGTGAAGCTGCCCAAATGTTCTGTGACCGTGCTGCGGGGCAAGGTTCAGGGCTTGGGGTAAGGTCGACGGATTCGACGGGGTTTGGATTAGTTCGCTACCTCCGCCGATCCAGGAGCATCGAATGCTGCGAGGGTGAATTCCTTACACCCATTCTGCGCTACACTCCGGCCAAGTCTGAATTCCGCGAAGGGAGCCGCTCATGTCCACCCCCGCATTCCAGCAGTTCACCGACATTCATGCCAAAGCGCTATCGCTCAACCTGGAGGCTTCCTGCTACGGGACGTTTGCCGAGATTGGCGCCGGTCAGGAAGTGGCGCGCTGGTTTCTGAGCGCAGGCGCGGCTTCTGGAACGGTCGCGCAAGCTATTTCGGCCTATGACAAGACCGTCAGCGACGACACCTACGGCGCCGGCACTCGATATGTTTCCAGGGAGCGCCTCCTGGCCATGCTCGACCATGAGTATCAGCTCCTGCTCTCCCGCCTGAGCACGATTCGCGGCGACCACACCCGATTCTTTGTCTTTGCCGACACCGTCGCCACCAGGAACTACCAGGGGACCAACGAGCAACATGGCTGGCTCGGTGTCCGCTTCCAGGCCGAACCGGATGGAGAGCCCAACCAGATTCTTCTCCACATCAATCTTATGGATCCCACGGCGCCACTCCAGCAGCAGGCCATCGGCACGCTGGGTGTCAACCTGATTTATGCCGCCTATCACCAGCGGTCATCCTCAACCGCCTTTCTGGCCGGTCTGTTCGACGATCTAACCTCCGAACGGTTGGAGATCGACGTTCTCGAAATCACGGGCCCGGTTTTCGCCGGGAACGATTCCCGTCTATGGTGCCTGGAGTCCCTTCGCAACGGCATGTCCCATGGCCTGGTATTCGATTCCAGCGCCCAGGTGGTCGAGCCGTCCACTCCCCTTCACAAGCGTCCAGTGATCCTGCAGCGCACCTTGGGCGGCCATCCCGGCCCATCTGCCGTCGAAATCTTTCAGGCTGCGCGAAAGGAGTTGCTGGCTCAGGAAACTCCGTCCGACCACGAACCTTTGGCTGCGCTGGAGGTCAACACTCCCGGTCTCGGAGGCTCGGCTGCCTCGGATAACACGGCACTGCTGGGCCTGATTGAGCAGCTTGCCCCTATCGCCACTGTAATAGTTACCAATTATCCGGAGGGCTACCAGGCGCTCGACTACCTTCGCCGCTACACCGCCGCGCCCATCCGGGTGATTATCTGGATGTCCATGTTTCTTCAGCTTCTGGTAGAACGGATGCATCCAGAGCGGCCCGGCGTCATGTTGGAAAGCTTTGGACGATTGTTGTTCACCGACGTCACCATCTTTGTCGCTCCCATGCGCAAGGAAGCCCTGGTTGCCGCCCTCGGCAGCTTTCCAGAAGGCCTTTTGCAGGAGTCGCCCAACAGCGACTTGCTAACTCTTGACGATCTCCTGCCTAAGCCGCCCATGGACCACTTCTTTCGCTATCTTCGCGCCTCAGGTCGCGTCGTTCCTCTCGAGGAAACACAGGCCAAAGGCTGACGGATCTGCGGTCTTTCAGCCCTACAAGAATCACTCCTCACTTGATGTAGTAGCCATCCACCCGCCAGTAACCCTTAGCGAGGGCCAACGTAATGGTCTCCACCGTATCCTGGCGATTAGCAAAATTGGAGTGGTAGTGGAGGATCACATACTGCCCCTGAGGAGCCCCTTCAACGCTCGTGTCGTAGGCGGCGTCGATGAGTTCTCGGGCTTGCAGCGCGCCTGTCCCGGCGCGTAATTTTTGAGTTTGCGCTGCAAACGCTTCACTATCGAGCTTGGCGCGAAGCAGCATCCCGGTGTAGGCGTAGCTGTCCGCGAAACGACCCTCATCGAGATAGCTGAGAAAGCCCAGGGCCTGGCGCTGAGCAGCCGACTCCTCGGCGGCGTGTGGGTCCGCTTGCGGCGGACCCTGCATGGCGATTAAGGGCGTCTGCAACAGGCCTACTGTCAAGACTGCGAGAGACGCCCAACGAAACGCAAGCGACATAGTTGCTTACCCTCTATTGCCAATACTTGACTGAGCATCCATAAGGACGCGTGACCGCCGTTTGCACTGGCTGCCCGTTCATGGCCTCACTCAGTGCAGCGGACACATAGTTCTTCGACTGCTGAATATCAGAAACGTCGGTGGTGGGATGATCGTCGATGGCGCCGGCGTAGATCAATTTTCCACTGGGATCGATCACGTACATGTTAGGCGTGGTCTTGGCATCGTAGAGATGACCGATCTCCCCTTTCGGATCCAGCAGAGCCGCTGTCGGTTGAGCGCCCATTTTCTTCATGTAGGCATTTTCCTGGGCCGCATCGACGTAACCCTGCTGACCGGGAGCGGAGGAGATGACGGTGAACCACACCACCCCCTTGACGGTCCACTCTTTCTGCAGCGACTGCATATTTCCACTCTTGTAATGCTTCACGGTGTAGGGGCAATCGTGGTTGTGCCACTCCAGTACTACGTACTTGCCATGATATTGATCGAGACTTTGCGTTTTACCGTTGGAGTCGGTTGCGTGGAAGTCGGGCGCCTGGCTGCCGATCTGGGCGGAACGAGCAGAGGTGGCGAAGACAAAGGCGAACATCGCGGCTAGAACGACGCGTTTGCGGTTCATCGGCTCATCCTTTCAGGGTTGTGGCTCCAGCAGCGCCTGGCTGTTGGGCTTGACACGACTCTGGAGCTGATCGAGCGCCCCTAACACGACGCCCGGGGTGAGGACTTCGGGCAGCACCAAGGCTGGCTGTCCAGGAGGATAAAAGACGTACGTGGGCACACCGCTTCGGCCCAATTCCCTAAGCGCGGAAGCGATGGTCTCGTCATGCTTGGTCCAGTCGGCGCGCACGAGCACAATCCCTGAGTCGTGCAACCGGCGGCGCACATCGCCACGGTTAAGGACGGCACGCTCATTCACCTGGCAGCTCAGGCACCAGCGAGCAGTGAAATCGACGAATACTGGCCTGCCCTGGGCACGATATTGTTCGATGGCTTCACGGCTGTAAGGTTCCCAGCCGGCTTTGCTGGCTGTGGTGGTTTCGGCCGCCGGAAACTTCCATAGCGCATACAGCGGCGTGGCAACGGCCAGAACGATGACGGTAATGGCAAACGCCGAAGCCACGCGTCGTGCCGGCCAGCGCCCGAGGATCCAGCCGGCAATAGCCAGCAGCAGAAATGCAGCCAACAGGGCGCTGAGCGCGTCGACTCCGGCAGAGGAAGCGAAGAGCCAAACCAGCCAGATAACGGTGGCAAAGATGGGCGCGGCCGTGGCCTGCTTGAGCACTTCCATCCATGCGCCGGGGCGGGGCAAATAACGCATCCATACAGGATGGAAGGTGAGCAGCAGATAAGGTGCAGCGAGGCCGAGCGCCAGCGCGGTGAAGACGGCAAAGGCCGCTCCCGCGCTTTGCGCCAGGGCGAAACCGATAGCGGCTCCCATAAACGGGGCGGTGCATGGAGTGGCTACCACCATGGCCAGCACGCCGGTGAAAAAGCTGCCGGCATAGCCGCTGCGCGCGGCCAGGCTGGAGCCGGTATTGGTGACGGTCAGGCCAATTTCAAACATGCCGGCGAGCGACAGGCCAAGAAAGAAGAGCAGCAGTGCCATGACCGCGACAAAGCCGGGAGACTGGAACTGGAAACCCCAGCCAAGTTGACGGCCCCCTGCCCTGAGGCCCAACAGGAGGGCTACCACGATCCAGAAAGAGACCAGAATGCCCAGCGCGTAAACCAGCCCGTGAGTACGAACGCGTTTTGGCTCGTGCCGCGATGACTCCACCAAGGCCAAGCCCTTGATGAACAGGACGGGAAAAACGCAGGGCATGAGGTTCAAAATCATGCCGCCAAGGAAGGCGAGCGAAACGAAGCGCAGGAGATTGAGTGCACCTTCGTGACTGCCGGGGGCGCCCGCCGGCAGAGGGCCCGGCGGAGCGTGAATCTCGTAGGCGCTTCCGTCGCCTAGCAGGAGAACTCCATTCAACTGTGCTAGTTGGGCGCGAAAGTTCTCGTCCTTCTTGAGAGAGATGACGATGCCGTTGTTGACTCCGCGGACGGGTTGAGGTGCGGCATTCACGATCTGGCTTTGGTCTAAGGGGAAAAACTGGGCGGCGGTCGGCGGATGTCCCGTCAGCGCGAGTGCAAAACCACTGGGATCGGTGGCAAATACAGCCTTGGCCGTGGACGGGAGAGGCTGAGGCAAGAGGTTGCGGAAGCGATCGAACAGCGCCTGGCGGCCAGGATCGGAGGTGGTTTGCTGCGCTGTGATCTGCAGGGGAAGGACCAGGTCCGCCTTGCCCGGAATGCAAACCTCGCGGCATACCAGCCAATCCACATGGGCTGGGATCTCGACCGTAGAAGGGACTTTCAGTGTGGAGCCGGCGCTCAGGGTGATGGGGAAGAGCACCTCATCTTCATAGCCAAAATCCATCAAGGGGCCGAGAGGCAAACGGCGTGGCGCGGGAAACTGCATGCCGCCAGCAGTGATGCCGGCTGGGAGCCTCCACTTGATGCTTGGCGGTTCCCCCGAGTCCCCAGCGTTGACCCAATAGACGTGCCAGCCTTTATCCAACGTGAAATGAAGGCCGACAAGCTCGGTGCCTCCGGGCTGGATGGAGCCGTTGAGCGGAAGTAGCTCTACCGTGAGATGTTGCGCACGCACTGGACCAGTTACTGGCGCAGCCGCCGCAACGACGGCGGTCAATGCCGCGCCTAGGAACAGAAAGTATTGGCGAAAACCTGGCATAGCAAGCACCGCACGATCCCCTATTATTGTAGCCGCTCGGCTAATAGGACTCGAGAAGGCCGTGCGAGGTTACCAAAAGCCGCCTGCGAAAGACAGTTCTCAAGAAGAGCAGTCATTTCGGCCGAAGCGTCAATGGGCCTGCAGCCTCACCTCCGAAAAAGAAACCGGCGCGGACGAACATTGAGTGGGTGGCCCTCAAGGTCTCGCTTTTGAGACCTGGGTGCTCTCCCCGTAAATCGATCTCGGCCGGGACACCCAGGTCGCAAAAGCGAGACCTGGGCCACCCACTCAAAGTCTGGTTGCGGCTTTATGTCTGATTACATTTATTTCGACAGGCCGCACGGGCGGAAGGGGCATTTATTGGCTGACTCGGTCCAGGCGGGCGTGCTCCTTGTAGATACAGCGGTCCATGACCACCAGGATGCCGTCGGCTTCAGCCCATTTCACCGCTTCCTCATGGCAAACTCCCTCCTGGAGCCATAAGTACGGGATCTTGAGACGTATCACGTCCTTGACGATTTCCGGGACGTATTCCGAGGCCCTGAATACATCTACCAGATCAATTTTCCCTTCGGCCGCGAAAGCCTCATCCAGGGTCGGATAAGCCTTCTCCCCTAATGCCCGGGTCACCGTTGGGTGCACGGGGATGATCCGATAGCCTTCCTGCTGCATGTACTTGGAGACATAAAACGAGGGGCGGTCGGGTTTGTCGGAAAGGCCGACCACGGCGATCGTCTTGGTTTTCTCGAGGATGGTGCGGATGGTTTCTGGCTCGTTCATAAGAATGGGATGCTCACTCCACGTCCACCGGTTCCTCGATCGCAGGCGGTTCACCGCCCTTCCTGCGCATGATCAGATAACCACGGATGAATGGCTCCAGGTTGCCATCCAACACCGCGTCTACGTCGCCCACCTCGACTCGGGTGCGCAGATCTTTGGCAATCCGGTAAGGCTGCAGCACATAGGAGCGAATCTGCGAACCGAAGTTAATGTCGAGTTTGGAGTCTTCCAGCTTCTTTGAAATCTGCTTCTTTTTTTCCAGCTCGTATTCATACAACTTGGAGCGAAGCATCTTCATCGCTTTCTCGCGATTCTTGTGCTGGGAACGCTCGTTCTGACATTGCACAACGATGTTGGTTGGCAGATGGGTGATGCGGACGGCTGAGTCAGTCGTGTTAACGTGCTGGCCACCCTTGCCTCCGGAGCGATATGTATCAATGCGCAGATCATCGGGCTTGATGTCGATCTGGATTGAGTCATCGATTTCGGGTGAGACAAAGACGCTGGCAAAGGAGGTGTGGCGGCGCTTCGCCTGGTCAAAGGGCGAGATGCGCACCAGCCGGTGAACTCCTGTTTCTCCCGCAAGCTGGCCAAAGGCGAAATCGCCAGTCACGGTAAACGTAGCCGACTTGATGCCCGCCTCTTCGCCGTCCTGATAGTCGTTCATCTCTGTCTTGAAGCCCTGACGCTCGGCCCAACGGAGGTACATGCGCATCAGCATCTCGGCCCAGTCCTGAGATTCGGTGCCCCCGGCGCCAGGGTGAACAGTCACGATTGCATTCAGCGGATCAGTTTCCGCAGAGAGCATGGTGCGGGTTTCGAGCTGATCCACAAATTCGCTTAATGACTTGATTTCGCGTTCCAGTTCGGGCTCGACGGATTCGCCCTCACGGGCAAGATCAAAATAGGCGTCGATGTCTCCGCTGCGGCGCACCAGCTCGTTCTCCATCGCCCGCTGGCCTTCCAGGCGCTTGCGCTCGCGCATGAGCACTTGGGACTCGGTTGGATTGGACCAGATAGCAGGATCGGAAAGCTTCGACTCTAAGGCCGCCAGTTCCCTGTCGATGCGTTCGTGGTCAAAGATACTCCCGAAGGTCGCGGACTTTTTCGCGTACCGGAGTGTAAGAGAATTCGAGTTCGTTCAACATGATCTAGTGGCGCCGCAGGCTAAACCACACCATAGCGGCAATTATCCCCAATGTGATTATCCCACATAGGTACGCGAACAGATCACCATGCAGGGTGTAGAAGGTCTGGTCGCTGCGGTAGCCATACCTGGCGGCCAGCGAGGTGAGCGCGTGGCGCTGCACGCTGGCGGTAAGCCTGCCGTAAGGATCGATCACGGTGGTAATGCCGGTGTTGGTGTCGCGAAGCAGCCAGCGTCGATTTTCAATGGCGCGCATGCGCGACATGTTGAGCGTTTGCCAGGGCGCGCAGGTATCGCCGTACCAACCGTCATTGGAAATATTGACCAGCACCTGCGCTCCCTGTTTTGCGAACAGGCGTACCTCGTCGCCAAAGATTTCCTCGTAGCAGATGAAGACACCAAAGCGATGGCCGCCGGTGGAAAAGACCACACGACGCCATCCGTGGGTCATGTCGCCCGCCTGTTGGGTAAGGTTCTTGGCGAAGGAGAAAAAGTTCTTATAAGGGATGTACTCTCCCCAGGGAACGAGGTGGATCTTGTCGTAGCGGCCTGCCACAGCGCCATCGGGGCGCACGAAGAGTGCGGAGTTGTACATGTCGTAGCTTGCCCCGTGAGGGTCGAGCGAGGTGGTGCCGGAGATCACTGGCGCATGCATGTAAACGGCGAGATCGCGCAAAGCAGTCAACAGGCGAGGATCCTTGTCGAGAAAAGGTGCGGGTGACTCGGGCCAGATGATGACATCGGGCGTGACCGGTTGCTCAGGGCAATCGGGAGTCACAGGATAGGCATTTAGTTCCAGCATGCCGGCCAGAAACGGGCCACAGGTGCGCGTGCTGAGTTTTGCGAATTCGCTAACATGGTGTTCATAATCGGCTCCAGGCCAGCGATTGTCCTGATTCACGTTGAGGTTCTGCTGCAGCAGCACGGCAGTGGCCGGTGAAGGCGCGGAAGGGGGCGCGAAATGATCACCATTCTGCAGCACCAGAACGGCAAGGAAGCCGACCGTTAGCAGGACCAGGCGACGTTTTCCTGTCGAGGCAATAATGCCCCAGGCGATGAGCGCATTGCCGGCGACCAGCACGAAGGTAATTCCATACACTCCGGTCCAGGGAGCCAGGCTGGTCAACAGAAAATTACCCACTTGCGAATAGCCCAGCAAGTCCCATGGCACTTTGGTGAACCTTGCCGAGAGCAGTTCCAGCGCGACCCAGAAAAAGGGGGCAGCCAAAAGAGCGGAAACAGGACTGCGAAAAGCCTTCGCAGTGGCGGTGATCAACAGGCCCAGCGCGCCAAAGTACAACCCCAGCACCAGGCTATAGGCGATTAGAATTCCGGCGGAAATAAGGGGCGGCAACCCGCCGTAGTACAACATGGTCTGGTAAATCCAATAGCAATTGCCCGTAAACCAGAGAACGCCCATGAGATACGCGGCCAGGGTGCCACGCAGCAAAGCCTTTGGATGGTTTAGATTCTCCCTCGTCAACAGTCCGTAGAAGAGGGGCACAAACGCTACCCAGGAAAAGAACGTCCGCCAGAAAGGCACGGGGCCGATGATCGAAAAAGGCAGCATCAACAGCGCGGCAGAAAAAATGCCGAGCAGCCAGGGTTGCCGTACCAGTCTTGCCATATGGCCGAGAGTCTACCATCCTCACCCTCCATCCCTTGTGGGATGAGAGTCTTGCACCCACCAGACGAGGAAAGAGATACAATCGACTACCTATGCTGATCGCTATCTTTTTCATGCGTCTCTTTGAAGTTATGTTTTTCCTGGGCATCGCGGGATCGGCAGTTGTGGTTGCGATTAGTTTTGTCGAAGATCTTCAGTTGTTGGTGGGCGAGTGAAGCGTTTATCCGTCGTTGACGCTAGGCGGCAAGCAACATAGACTCAGTTCTGGCTGCGTACCAGACCGCGACACTCCCCGTTTGCGGCGTTGAGACCGTGGCCCATATCGAATGGCTTCCGAGCGAACAGCGAATGCACCTTCTATCCCCTCCAACCGGGTAAAACTGGTCGTCGCCTCCTCGGTGATGCTCACGTTTATCTCGTTTTGGCGCGCCGCGGCGGTGGTGCTGAACGATCTTGGCTCGTCGGCTTTCTACGCCGGCGGCATTGCGGAAGAAGCTGTAGGCAAATCTGCCCCGTGGTTCATTCTGGGGGTCATGCTGTTCTCCTTTGCGGTGCGCGCGGTGTACGTGGAGAGCTGCTCCATGTTCACTCGCGGCGGCGTGTACCGGGTGGTAAAGGAGGCTCTGGGAGGCACGTTCGCCAAGTTGAGCGTTTCTGCGCTCATGTTCGATTACATTCTCACCGGCCCGATTTCCGGCGTTTCCGCCGGGCAGTACATCACCAGCCTGCTGAATGAGTTGATGACCGTGGCCGCCGCGCATAGCTGGCTGCCGGGCGCCATGCTCAGCGCCCACCATGTGGCGCCTCAGTTGCCGATGGACTTAACCTCGGCAGCGTTCGCGGCCATCGTCACTGTGTACTACTGGTGGCAGAACCTGAAAGGGATTGAGGAGTCGAGCGATAAGGCGCTCGAAGTAATGAAGATCACCACCGTAATGGTGGTGATTCTGCTGACTTGGGGAATTTATTCCGCCTTCCATCTAGGCGCTAAGCTGCCACCCTGGCCCACACCTTCGACACTGCACTTCAGTAACGATGCCCTGGGGTTTTTGAGATACACCAGTTTGCCCGCGACGCTGGGCTTGTTCGGCATCATCATGGCATTCGGACATTCCGTTCTGGCCATGAGCGGCGAAGAGACCCTGGCCCAGGTTAACCGGGAGATCGAACATCCTAAACTCAAGAACCTGAAACGCGCCGCGATCGTCATCGCGATCTACAGCTTTCTTTTTACCGGCCTCGGTTCCCTGCTTGCGGTCATGCTCATTCCCGACTCCGTGCGGGTGCCGGTTTACCGCGACAACCTGATCGCCGGAATGGCCATGTATATGGTCGGGCCGCAGGTGCTGCGGATCATTTTCCGTGTGTTTGTGGTTTTGGTCGGCTTTCTCATTCTTTCCGGTGCCATCAACACTTCGATCATCGGCTCTACCGGCGTGCTGATGCGCATTGCCGAAGATGGGGTGCTGACGGATTGGTTCCGCCGGCCGCATCGCAAATTCGGCACCAGCTACCGGATCGTGAACCTGGTAGCCATGATGCAGTTGTTCACCATCATCGCCAGCCGGGGCAATGTGATCGCGCTGGGCGAAGCGTATGCGTTTGGAGTGATCTGGAGCTTTACTTTTAATAGCCTCGCCATGCTGGTGCTGCGCTGGAAGTACAAAGGAGAGCGCGGCTGGAAGGTTCCACCCAATCTGCGTATCGGCAAGCGGGAGGTGCCGATCGGGTTGCTCTCGGTCTTCATGGTTTTGCTGACGACTGCGCTGGTAAACCTTTTCACCAAGTCAGTCGCTACGATCAGCGGGATCCTGTTCGCAGCTACGTTCTTTATCATTTTCACCATCTCCGAACGCGACAACCGGCGCAGAAGAACCACTACCGAACTGCAGATGAAAGAGCACTTTCAGCTGGAACACGAGGATGCGGTGGGGCGCGGTGTCTTGCAGATCGACCCGGGATGCGTGGTGGTCACGATGCGCGACGCCAACAATCCGTTCGCGCTGAAGTGGACCCTGGCGCGGACCAATACGGGTGATCAGGATGTGGTGGTGCTGACAGCGCGCATGGTTGGCGCAGGCGGACCGGAGTTGCTGTTTACTTCCGACCAGCTGTTTAGTGAATACGAGCAGATGCTGTTTACCAAGGCGGTTTCGGTGGCTGAGAGCTTTGGCAAGCACATTTCGCTGCTCGTGGTCCCGGCGGGAGACATTTTCGCAGCGCTGGTGCAGACGGCTAATTCGCTCGAGGCGGCGGCCGTGGTTTCGGGCCTTTCAAGCAAGATGTCGGCACATGAGCAGGCCTACCGGGTCGGGCAGGCGTGGGAAGCGCTGCCGGAACCGAAGAAACAGATCACTTTCTACGTGGTCTCTCCGAATGGAGAGGCGGAGTCGTTCCACATTGGACCGCACGCACCGTCGCTGCAGGCCGATGATGTGGAACTGGTGCACCGGCTGTGGCTGAACTTTCGCCGCGACCCGGAGATGCAGAACCTGCACCACAGCGACATCGTCACCCACGCGTTGACCCGATTGGCAGCAGAATATGCGCGCGACAAGCAGGAGACGCTGTTGGGACTTCGCCGGCGCGTGCATGACGGACCCGCAACGGCGCGGCTGGGAGAGGTGCGTAATCCCGTAACCCAACCAGGAGCCGATTACGCTGTCCGCGCTCCGCGGCCTGACGACAAAGAAAATTAAAACTGTCATCTGCCACTGTCTTGGTGACAGACAGGCTTTCATATCCGTATTGATGGGCCCCACCTAAGAAATCACCCTTACGCGGACGAATAATTGAGTGGGTGCCCGGTCTCGCTTTTGAGACCTGGGCCACCCACTGAGCGTTACGAAGTTGCAGCTTTATTCCCGATAGCGCGTTCTCGCCGCCCTGTTGACCTGCCTCCACAGCAGGAGTACGCTGGTTCCATGAGGCGAACAAATGGCGAAGATAGCGGTAGCCGAAAATCTGGAGCTCTTTCCTATTCTTTCTCGCTTTCCCCCGCAGGGCACCAAATCCCCCTTGACCGGGATTGCTCGTTTGGCCGCTGCTTCCTCCCCTGCCGGTGAGGGACATCAGATCGAAATGCGCTCGCTCGGAGTGCGGTCGATTCTGAACCGGAGCGTTTCGCGACGAGGCCTGAGTTTCGCCTGGAGCATCAACCCCTATCGCGGATGCGAGTTCGCGTGCCGTTATTGCTATGCGCGCTATACCCACGAGTTCATGGAACTGCAGCCTGAAGATTTTGAGCGGAAGATTTTTATCAAGCAGAACGCGGCGTGGCTGCTGGAACAGGAATTGAAGCAGGTTCGTCCGGGCGAAGAGATCGCCCTGGGAACGGCCACTGACCCCTACCAGCCGGTCGAACGCCACGCCAGGGTGACGGAGTCTCTTCTGGAAGTGCTGGCCGGGCGGAGCGGGCTGCGCATTGGGGTGGTGACCAAATCGACCCTTATCGAACGGGACATTCCATTACTGCAGCGGATCGCTGAGCGCAATACGTTAGTGCTTCATCTGACGATTACCACCACTAACATAGCCCTGGCGAGAAAGCTGGAACCGCGTGCGCCACGGCCGGATCTGCGGTTGCAGACAGTCGCCCGGCTCCGGGAAGCGGGCCTGCGAACGGGCATTTTGTGCTCGCCGTTACTCCCAGGCCTGACGGATACAGGCAAGGCTCTGGATACCATGGCGAAAAGAGCCAAGGCCGCCGACGCCAGCTTCCTTGCAGCACAACCGCTGTTTCTCAAGCCGTGCTCAAAGGATATCTACCTGGCCTTTGTCCGGGAGCATTTTCCGGCGCTCGAACCGATGTACCGGCAGCGTTTTGACAGCAACGCTTTTGTCTCGACGGTTTATCGGAAACGGATTGAAGCGTTGGTCAGGACGGTATGCGCAAAGTACAAGTTGGGACGGCGTAACGGAGATGCCCTGCTGACGCGCACAGTGGGAAACAGCCTTATTGAGGAGGCGGCGGTCCAGAATCGTTTCGCGGCCCTTGGTTAAAGCGCTGATAGTGCATACGGGGTTCCTCCGCCTGGAGGGTCTTCCACTGATCGGGCGTGAGTACTCTACGCAGACCAAGGAGCATACGGGCGTTCGCCTTTTCGAGTTCTGCGCGGGCCTGGGCAACACGATCGATCTGCGCCAGGATCTTTCCCTCATCCGGCTGATCGGCGGCCAGGAGAGGCTCCATCGACGTCTCCTCTTTGTGCAAGGCGGAGCTTAGATCCATCAAGCTGGGACGGTTTTGCTGGAAAATGGCTTCCATTTTCTTTTGCTGATCTGCGGTAAGCCCGAGCTTCTGCACCAGCTCAGGATTGTTCCACCAGCGTCCGTGCGGTCCGAGGTGAAAGGCGCGCTCCATGGGGGGACGGCCGCCCTCCATAGGAGGCGGTCCCATTCCGTCCGCCGGAGCCCCGGGCGGTGGAGTGTTCTGGCAAAGGGCCGCTCCCGACGCGAGGGCCAGGGCCAGTGGGATCGAAAGCCGCGCGCTAGTTGTTCTGAACAATCTGCTTGCTTCCTTTGGCCGCAGTGCCGTTGCTGGTCGAAACCAGGTGAGTGAGTGATTCCATCGACGAGGGTACGGCTGCCGAGATCTGTTGCATCGACCTGGTCCAGAAGCGCATCGTCGCCCGCGTCATTCCTGATTTGTGCCGTGCTGATTTGCGCTGCAGGTTGGGCCGGGCGTGGGTTCGACGCACGGAACGGAAGCAGCGCGATCAGCACCAGCACAATGGGGATCACCGCTGCCATCGCCCAGCGCAGAGAGAGGATGGGCTGTCTTCTGGCGGTGATGAATTGCTGCGGACGGGTGGCCAGCGACTCGGCGCTCCATTGCACCGCCGCCTTGCGGTAAACGCCGAGGCCATGCTCCAACTGGGCCACGGCGGCGCGGCACTCAGCACATTCCGTCAGATGGCGCAGCATCTGCGGTGTCCTCTGATCGAGTACGTACTCCTCCTGCTCCCAGGCTGACAGATGGTTGCTGTTCATCGCTTTTTCTCCATTGCCTTGCGCACTGCGGCAAGTCCGCGGTGCAGGTGGCTCTTAATCGTCCCTACATGCAGTCCCATCGCAATTGCGATCTCGGGAAGTTCCATTTCTTCCACAAAGCGCAACACAAAAACGCTGCGTTGCTTGTCGGGGAGAGCGTCCACGGCGTCCCAGACCTTCACCAACTCCTCCCTCACCACCAGGGAGGCTTCCGGGGAAATCCCTGGGGAGCGAAGGCGGTCCGCGATGTCTCCTGCTTCGAGTGCCGTAGAGCCGGCCGTTTTCCAGAACTGAAACTTGCGCGAGCGCGTGCAGTCGCGAATGAGGTTGGTGGCAATCCGCGTCAGCCAGGTGGCAATGCTGCAATCTCCGCGAAACTCATTGCGCGCCTTGAAGGCTTTCAGGAAACAATCCTGGGTCACCGTTTCCGCGAGGTCGGGATCCTTGAGCGAGAGCAAGGCATAGCGGTAGATGCGAGACCGGTAGGTGACGCAGAGCGTGTTGACATCCTCAAGCTCTGCAATCATCCGGTCTCGCAGGGGTGAAAGCTCTCCGGGGTAGTTAAGCTGCTCCAACGCTTCCATAGACGGGCTATCCCAGCCAGCAGTTTACGTTATCGCATCGGTGGACCGTGAAACTCACCGCCCATCACGTGTTCTTGTTCTAACTGGTCATATTTGGTCTTCTGGTCGGCGGTCAGAATGGCGTAGAACTGCGCCCGGGCAGCGGCGTGCGCGGCTATCCCCTCGGCGCTCATTTGTCCTAAGGTGGCAGAGGTGGACTGGATCGTGGCCGAATCGTTGGCCTTGATCGCTGCCTCCAGAGCCTGGTGAGCCGTGCGTTCGCTGGCCCTTGCATTCTGGCGCGCTGTGGCTTCCGCGGTGAAGTAAGTGGTCGCCTGCTCCACTTGAGCTGGGGTGAGGGTGAGCAGCGTGGTATATCTCTGAACCTCATGCTGGGCTATCGTTGCCGGGGACGGCGGGGTGTGCGTTGGGGTGGTTTGCGCCTGGGCCATTGTTACCAGTCCCAGGACCGCGGCAAGCGCGAGCGAACGCTTCATACTTCCTCCTTGAGGATGAGAGGGTTCTGACCCTTCTCGCCCCAATAGACGGAAGCCTTAACCCATGGGTTTACAGCAGGATCAAAGTGATCTCGGACTTAGGCAGCAGCAGCAGCACGGCGACTCCTCCTGCCCAGGCGCTGAAGGCGCAAACCAGCATAACGGAGCGAAATCCGGCTAGAAATGACTGGTCGAGCAGCCAAGCCGCCTGGTCACGCTGCGCTGGGGTAAGACGCTGAGGGCAGCGGAATATCGTGCAATCGAGCCCGGTTCGTCCACATCTGCTGCTGGGCCTGGACGGGTAAGGTGGAATGGGCAAGCTGGGCCCTGAGGGTGGCTACAAATCCGTGCGTCAGCACCAATGCGAGCACGGAGACAGCCAGGAGCGCGGCGAGGCGCGAGGTGGCGTTGTTCACGGCGGAAGCAATGCCGGTTTGGGTGGGAGGCACCGACGACATGACGGCATTTGTGAGCGGCGCGACCGCCAGAGTCAGCCCGCAGCCAAGGAGGAGGACCGGAGGCAGGACTGATAGGGCGTATCCATTAAGGGAGGGCGGAAGGGAGGAGAGCCAGGCGAAGGCGGCAAAGCCAGTACCGGCGAGCGCCGCCCCCGCGCACATCAAGAGGCGCTCGCCGACCCTGGGGACCAGCGCCCCCACACGCGCCGAGAACAGGAACATGAGCAGGATCAACGGCACAAACACAGCGCCGGCCGCCGCCGGGGCGTAGTGGCGCACCTGGATCATGTAGAAAGGGATCACGTAAAGCGACCCTCCCAAGCCGCCGTACAACAGAAAGGTAAGCAGGTTCGGCGCCAGGAAGCGCGGAATGCGGAACAGCGTCAAGGGCATCATGGCATTCGGCCGGTTTTGCGAGCCCAGGAACAGGGCGAACAAAACCAGGCCGGCCGCCAGCGGAACACTGACCATGCGGTCACGCCAGCCTAGTTGTGGGGCGAACGAAAGAGCGTAAATGACGGCCGCAAAGCTGAGGGTGGCGAGGGTGGCGCCGAGCTGGTCGAGCGGTCGCGCCGGCCCGTTGCCCATCGCGCGGCTCTCCGGTATCCGAGGCGCCAACAACATAATCAGCAGTACGAGGGGCAGATTGAGAAGAAAGATCAATCGCCAGGACCAGACCTGCATCAGCCACCCCCCGGCCACCGGTCCCAGAGCGCCAAAGACGCTGGTCCAGGCCGACCAGGTCCCGATCGCACGAGCGCGGTCCTGTTCGGGGAAAGACACAGACAGGATGGAAAGCCCCTGGGGGACGAGCAGAGCGGAACCCAGCCCCTGGATGGCACGAGCGGTGATGAGCTGGCCCAACGACTGAGAAGCGGCGCACCCCGCCGAGGCCAGGGCAAACAGTGCCACACCCCACAAGAAAGTACGGCGACGGCCGTAATGATCGCCGATCGCGCCTCCGAGCAACAGCAGCGCAGCCGCGAACAGAGCATAGCTTTGCACCACCCACTGGATGCCGGCCGCGGTAGCGTGAAAGGTGGATTGCAGTGTGGGCAGGGCTACGTTGACCACCGTTCCGTCCATGAACGCCATCGACGAACCGAGGATGACTGCGATGAGAATCCACCTGCGGTCGGGCTGGGCACAGGGGGCGCCGGCAGACCCTGCTCCCACCTGAACACAAGGCGGAACGAGGTGAGACTTGGGAACAGGAGCCGTGGGTTGGGTCACTGGTGCATGGATGCCGCCAAGGGTGAACAGTCTTCAATGAAAGTAGGTTCCGTCGAGCTTCAGGTAGA
Organism: uncultured Acidobacteriaceae bacterium; assembly: GCA_963790935.1. Lineage (GTDB taxonomy): Bacteria > Acidobacteriota > Terriglobia > Terriglobales > Acidobacteriaceae > PALSA-350. The sequence goes on from CAWBRJ010000004.1 coordinate 70,535, forward strand.
AATAGCGCGGACGAATGCCGAGTGGGTGGTGTTGTAGCTTTTATTTTCGACAAAACGAAGTGAAGTGAGCCATCTCTGTATGGACGCTCTTTCCTGAAAATGTTTTTCGACGGAGCGAGCGGGCCGCTGAGTGGTATGATCCGTCTGTTTTTTGAAGGGAGAACATGAGTGATCCAAGATAGGGCTTTGCGGCTATTGGTTCTGGGCGCGATTGCGATTACGGCTGGAGGAGTAATGATTACATCGTCGGTCAATGCAGCAGCCGGTTCCGCGGGGGAAGAGCCGGCTCCTATAAAGGTAGAGCGCCTGGATCCGGCCCTGGACCTGATCGTTCCTGGGAAGCCTGTCCTGGAAAAGGTAGCCACGGGGCCAGGGTTCAAATGGACGGAGGGGCCAGTCTGGATACACACCGGCTATTTGCTGTTTGCCGAAATCCCCAGCAACAGCATCCGCAAGTGGATGCCCGGGGACGGGGTCAGTATTTTCATGCAACCGAGCGGCTGGAAAGATTCTGCGCCCTATACCGGCCCGGAGCCCGGCTCCAACGGTATGACTCTGGACATCCGCGGACGGCTCACGGTTGCAGGCCACGCGCAACGAGACGTTTGGAGATTGGAGCAGGTCGATCCCAAGGCACAAGCGACGCTTCTCGCTGATAGTTATCAGGGCAAGCGGCTGAACAGCCCCAATGACCTGGTGTACAAGTCAGACGGCACACTCTACTTTACCGACCCGCCCTACGGACTCCCAAAGCAGGACAGTGACCCGACCAAGGAACTGCCGTTTAACGGGGTTTACCGGCTCCCCGGCGCGCTGACGCATAAGCCCGGCGCCGCTCCGGACCGCACACAGTTACAGTTACTTATCAAGGATCTGCCTCGACCCAACGGAATTGCTTTCTCCCCGGATGAGAAATATCTCTACGTCAACAATTCTGAACCCAAGAAGCTATGGATGCGGTACACCGTCAAGGCGGACGGGACATTGACGGACGCCAAACTCTTTTTCGATGCCACCTCTGATTCGCGGGTCGGCGCCCCCGACGGGATGAAGGTAGACGAGAAAGGAAATCTGTACAGCGCCGGTCCGGCAGGCGTTTGGATCTTTTCTCCTGAGGGAAAGCATCTGGGTACGCTCGACATCCCGGAAAAGGTGGGCAATGTGGCCTGGGGTGGCGCCGATCACAAGACGCTCTACATCGCGGCCAGCTCGAGCATTTACCGTATTACCCTGAAGATTCCTGGTGTGTATCCGCACATCCACTAAAGCGTTGAGGAGCGCGCAAGAGAATGCCCGCTGTTATCAGGCCGGCGATGGCATCAGACATCGATGCCATCGCCGTTATCTATGCTTACCATGTAAACCACAGCACGGGGACCTTTGAAACCGAAGCTCCCGACAGCATCGAGATGACACGACGCTGGAAAGAGGTCGAAGCCCGGAGCCTGCCGTGGCTGGTCGCGGAGGAAAACGGCGAGATTACCGGATATGCCTATGCTGCGCCTTACCGCACCCGCGCAGCCTACCAGCATACAGTGGAAGACTCCATCTATGTCCGCGCTGATCGCGTGGGTACCGGACTGGGTAAGTTGTTGATGCCTGCTTTGATTAGGGCAGCCCAGCGATGCGGCATGCATCAAATGGTCGCTGTGATTGGAGACAGCGCCAACCATCCCTCGATTAGCTTGCACCGCCGCTTCGGATTTCATGATGCTGGATTGCTCAAAGCGGTGGGGTTGAAGTTCGGTTGCTGGCTGGATACCGTTTTCATGCAACGAAATTTGCTGGACAACTGAAAGTCACTGTGTCTGTTGCTTGGTCAGCAAGCCACGCGACATTAGTTTGAATGAGTGCACTCACAACAAGCTATTTATTGAGCTTCATCGAAGCTGCTAACGATCGCTTGCCTGCAATCCTGCAACTTTCGTTCTCCGTGGTTGCGAATATGCCGTCCCTCCAGTTCACGGTTTAATCATCGTCCCCCTCTCCAAAACGACAAAAGTCGACAAATCCCCCGCGACAAAGCAATCGCGATCCATGGAGGCACGATCACTGCGCAGAATCGCAAGGGCGGCGGCTTCGAGGTCAGAATGGTGCTGCCGCAGAAGATCGCGGCAGGAGAAGAACGTCTGTGCAGCAGTGTCACCGTGAACTAGGGGCTCGCGGAAGATGGGAGAATCACCAGCAAAGAAGCCATTACTCTCGTAACTTAAAGCGAAACATCCGCGAGCCGATTTACCTTATGGCCGCAGCAAAGGCGCTTGGTTGGATCTTATTGTTTGCTTTGTGACTTTCTAACCAATTGCGCAGCTTCTTGCCCGAACGAGCCAGCTCCTTTAATCCACATTCTGTCGCAAGTTCTGCTTTGAGCGAAACCTTTGCGATGCAAGTACGCCCTTGCAATGGTCTCTTGGAAGTCGGAACAGGAAGCCCTTCCCAATTCGGGAGATCCCTTTTCGTTCGGCTCCCATCCCCTCAATATTTCAATTGACTAAGGTTTAAACAAACCATAGTTTCGCCTTAGCACGCAGCATTTCTCGGCGATAGCAATTACTTGCTTAGCGCTGGATAGGCTGCCGGTGATCAGTTATTAGCGACATCGATCAAACGTCGTGACACCGAATGATGAGCCGATGTGCGAAGCAGGCACTCAGTCAAAGCAGAAAGTTACACTGGCATGGCGAAGCTCTGCCCTTTGCTCTCCCTTGATAGCGGTCTTACCAGGAGTATGAATGCTCACACAACCAGTCGATATCGTGCCCGCTATAAGCAGCCTTGGCGGCACGGAAGAGGAGCGCAGGTGGTTTGCAGTCTTCACTCGATCGCATCATGAGAAGCGGGTAGCCCAATATTATGCCGAGCGAGACATAGAGCATCTTCTTCCCGTATCCCGGGTCGAGCGGCAATGGAGCCATTATCGCAAGGTGACCATTGAGATGCCCTTGTTTCCCAACTATCTCTTCGTACATATCTCCCGCCGCGAACGCACCCGCGCGATCGAGGTTCCGGGAGCCTTGTCTCTGGTTGGCCAGAATAGCGTTCCTGCGCCCTTGCCGGACGTCGAGATCGAGTCCTTGCGCGAGAGTCTGAAGCTGCACGAATTGCGAGCCACATCCCTACCTGGTTGTGGGGTCCAAGGTAGTCATCAAAAACGGCGCCCTTGCCGGCAGAGTGGGGGTTGTTTTGCGCAACAAAAACCGCTGCCGGGTGGTACTTACGATTGCCTGCATCATGCGCAGCTTTCGTGTAGAGGTGGACGCCGCCGACCTTGACTGTATCGCCTGAAGTTGGCCGGACCCATGAAAGCCCCAAGGGACCAATCCAGAATGGGCCACAAGCTGCGGGAAGCAGTGTCACCGAAGTAAGGATTGTAGAAGCTGCGGCGCAACTGTTCGCCCACAACGGGTTCAAGGCCACGACCACCAGGGACATTGCCCAGCTTGCCGATTTGAACGAAGCCACCCTGTTTCGCTATTTTCCCCGCAAACCGGAATTGTTCTGGGCCGCCGTGAAATCGCACGTGGCCCGGGTAAAGCTGGCACGCGACACCCAGATCAGTCTGGCCGCGGACGATGCACCGACCGTCGTGGTGCCGCTACTGGTAGCCTTTCTGCTCGACAACCTGAATCACCAGCCGGACCTGCGCCGCTTGCTGCATGTGGCGGCGTTCGAGTTGCCCGAGTCGAACAAGATGATTCGCGAACACCTGGGCCCGATCTTCGACATGGTATGCGCTTACTTTAAACGTTGCGCGGAAAAAGGGACGATGCGCAAGGTGGAGCCTTCCCTGGCTACGTTGGGGCTGGTGGGGGTGGTGAGTGCCCATCATGGCTTGTGCCTGTTGTTTACCGGCCAGGAGCCTCCCTATGCGAGCGACGAGCAGGCGCTTTCTGCCTACGTTGTTCTTTGGCTGAATGGTCTGCTGCCGGGCCAGCGAAGCCGCGGCTGCTCTCTGGCGTGGGAGCAGGCGCTGCCCAATGACTAGACAGCCCTCCTTTCTCTTTATGACGCAAAAACTGTTTCTTTTTGTAGTTCTGTCCTGCATGTTCTGCAAAGGCCAATCCGTCCTAACCACTCCGACGGAATCGACCCGGTCCGTTCCGGGTTCCTCAAACACGCCCTCAACCGGGGCCGCTTCGGCTCCCATGCGATCACCTCAGCAGACGGGTGAGAGAACCGATAGCGACGGCATTCCCTTCTCGCCGGTCCCAGCACTCCATTCCGGCTCCGTACAGAATTGTTGGGCCGCTCACGACGAAGTCCGATTTTGAGCGCTTCGCTGAGGATGGCACCGGACATCGGCTTCCCGTATACGGGAGGCGATTGTTCGACGAGGTTCCTACCACCTTCGCCCCGGTGGAGCGGGTTCCGGTCCCGGCTGATTACGTGCTCGGGCCGGGCGATGAGTTGCTGATACGGGCCTGGGGAAAGATCGACCTTGATTCCCGGGTGACGGTGGACCGGAACGGGCAAGTTTATCTGCCCCGGGTAGGGACGTTAAACGTAGCCGGTTTGCGCTATGAGCAGGTGGAGGGATATTTGCATGCAGCCGTCAGCGCCCTGTTCAAAGACTTTGAACTGAATGTAGCGCTGGGCCAACTGCGATCGATCCAGATTTTTGTTCTGGGCAGTGCCCGGCAGCCCGGCGCTTACACCGTCGGTTCCTTGAGCACCCTGGTCAACGCGCTTTTTGCCTCCGGGGGGCCGTCGGCAACCGGTTCCATGCGCCATATTCAGCTGCGGCGCGGGAACCGGCTGCTGGCCGAGTTTGATATGTACGACCTGGTGCAAAAAGGCGATAAGTCGCACGATGTTCCCTTGCTCCCGGGGATGTTATCTATATTCCTCCCATCGGCGCGCAGATAGCCATCAGCGGAAATGTCAACGAACCCGGAATCTATGAATTGAAAGCCCAGACGACGGTGGCTGCGGCTCTGGAAGGCGCAGGCGGGCTGACCAGCCTGGCGGGAGCCGAGCGAGTTTTGCTGGAGCGGATTGATAACCATAGCACTCGCCGGGTGGAAGAGTTTCCGCTGGACACATCGGGTTTCGCAAGGCTGCTCCAGGACGGGGACGTGCTGCGGATCTATCCCCTTTCGCCCAAGTTTGAAAACGCGGTGACCCTGCGCGGGAATGTCGCCCAGCCCGGCCGCTATGTGTGGAAAGATGGCATGCGGATCTCGGACCTGATTCCCTCCCGCGATTTTCTGATCACTCGCGATTTCTGGAATCGGCAGAATCAACCGGCCCCACGCGATACGGATCATCCATTCGGAACCCAGCGCGCCGGTGAGTTCGGTAACCAGCGTAGTGACGAGTTCGGAAATCGGCGTGTGGACCAGTCTGGGAACCAGCGTAGGGACCAGTCCGGCGATCAGCCCATGGATCACTACGGCAACCAGCCCGCTGACCCATACGGCAATCCGCGCGCTAGCCAATTCGGCAACCAGCGCATGGACCAGTCCGAAGATCAGTCCACGGACCAGTCGGGCAATCAACGGACCGACCAGCTCGAAGACCAGCCCACCGACCATACAGGCAATCAGCGCAACGACCAGTCCGCGACCAGCGACCGATCCGGAAACTCGCATAACACGATGATTGCCACCGTGGGCCAGAATAATGCGGAGATCAACTGGGAATATGCGGTCATCGAACGGCTCGACGAGCACGATCTGAGTACCCGCCTGATTCCCTTTCGCCTGGTAAACGCCATCGACAACCGGGCGTCCCCGGATAACCAGCTGCTGAGAGCCGGCGATGTGGTGACCATTTTTTCCCGGGCGGATCTTGATTTGCCGACCGAAAAGCACGCCTCCTTTGTCCGCGTGGGAGGAGAAGTGAATGCACCGGGGGTGTACCGCGTGAATCCGGGCGAGACCTTAAGAGACGTCGTAGAAGCAGCTGGCGGACTGACGCCGCACTCCTATCTCTATGCCTGTATCCTTACCCGCATTTCGACCCGTCATGCGCAAGAGGAGGAACTGCGCCAGGCCACCGAGCAGATGCAAAGAGAGCTCTTCGCCCGCTATGCGAATGCCACTCCCACCGCCGGTCAAACCGGGGCGGACCAACAAGCGCAGCTGACTTTTCAGCAAACCGCCCTGGCGCGGCTTTCTGCGATCAAACCGACCGGCCGGGTGGTTCTGGAATTGAAGCCCGATGCAGCCACCGCCGCCGACATTCCCGAGTTCTCGCTTGAAGATGGAGACACTTTCTACGTCCCGCCACGACTCAGCACGGTGCAGGTCGCAGGGTCGGTCTACAACGCCAACGCTTTCCGCCACCAGCCGGAAAAGAGGCTGATCGCTTACTTGAATGATGCTGGGGGCGCCACCCGGGAGGCGGATGAAAAGCGCATCTTTGTGATCCACGCCGACGGAACCGTCGTCAGCCGCCAATCCCGCAACAGCCACGGCAGCTTTGAAAAGTTGACCCTGCTCCCCGGTGACGCCATTGTGGTGCCGGAGAAGCTCAAAGTCTCGTCCAGGATGAGTGACCTCTTGCAGGCAACCCAGTTCATGTCGCAAACAGCTCTGACCGCTGCCGCGCTCAGCGTGATTCACTAAGCACGCATCCGAATGAGTCCACAGAATTCCTACATCGACGAAGGTGAGGCAACCCTTGACTATGCGCCCCTCTCCAGAACATGCCCCCGCCTTTGCGTTCAGCCTGATCGAAGTTCTTACCCAGCTTGCGCGCCGCAAGCAGACAATCGCCAAAGGGGCAGGCGTCGGCATGTTAACCGGCGTGCTTCTCAGCTTGGTGTGGCCCGTCCGGTATACGGCAGTTACCACGCTCATGCCACCGCAGCAGACTCCGTCTACGGCTTCGCTGATGATGAATCAACTCACCGCAAGCGGAGCAAGCCCGCTGGCGGCGCTGGCCGGCGGTAGCCTGGGCCTGAAGAATCCAAACGATATCTATATTGGTCTGCTCAACTCCCGGCCCATCGCAGATGCCATCATCCACCGGTTCGGCCTGGCAACGTTGTATCACGCTAAAGACCTGACAGCCGCACGCCAGAAACTGGCCAACGAAACCGCGATTGCTTCTGAGAAGAACGGGTTCCTGACCGTCTCGGTTACGGATAAAGACAAGCACCGGGCGGCAGCGATGGCCAATGCTTATACCGAGGAATTGCGCGCCCTTACCAAGACCCTTGCGGTCAGCGAAGCCTCGCAGCGCCGGCTGTTCTACGAAGAACAGTTGAAGCAAGCCAAAGAGTCCCTGGTCGACGCGGAGTTCTCGTTCCAGCAGGTTCAGCAAACAAAGGGACTGGTTCAGCTCGATGCGCAAGCCAAAGCGATGATCGAAGGCCTGGCGCTTCTCCGCGCTCAGGTGGCGGCCAAGGAAGTGGAGGTGCAGGCGCTGCGCTCGTATTCGACGGAGCACAATCCGGATCTGGAACTGGCAAAAGGCGAACTATCCTCCCTGCAAGGAGAGGCCACGCGGCTGGAGCAACGCAACCACACTTCCGGTTTTGCCGATTGGGGGTTAGGGGATGTTCCGGGCGCCGGCATGGAGTATCTGCGCGCCGAGCATGAAGTCAAGTACCGGCAAACCATGTTCGATCTGCTGATCAAGCAGTACGATGCAGCCAGGTTGGATGAAGCCAAAGACGCGGCCATCATTCAGGTGGTGGAATCGGCGATTGCGCCCGATCGAAGATCCTCCCCCAAACGCGCTTTGATCGTCCTTCTCTTCACCGCCGCGGGCCTCCTCGCTGCCGGACTTCTGGTGCTGCTCGGGTGGTGGAACAAGGCGGTGCACTCCGATCCGGGCACGGCCAATCAGCTTAGCCAGCTTCGCCACGCAGTCACGGGGAAAAGATGAGCGTGCTCGACGTGAACCAGGCCGATCGTCCGCAGCACACTTACCGCCGACCTGCGGCGGCTGTTTGACAACATTGTTTCGCTCTATCTGCTGCAGGGTCTCAACTATCTAATCCCGCTGGCAGTTCTTCCCTACCTCGTTCGTGTCCTCGGTATAGAAACTTATGGGTTAGTGGCAGTTGCGCAGTCTTTCGCGCAATATTTCAACATCCTCACCGACTATGGCTTTAACTTTTCTGCAACTAGATCTATCGCCCAAAGTAAGGATGAGCCGGGACAAATCTCGCGCATCTTTTGTTGTGTGTTTCTGATCAAGATCTGCCTGACTGCCGTGGGTCTCATTCTGCTTGTCTGCGTGCTGCTCACGGTCTCTCGCATACGGCATGACTGGACGATCTTCCTCTACGCATTTGTCGGAGTGATCGGCAATGCCCTGTTTCCCGGTTTGGTATTTCCAGGGCCTGGAGAGAATGCGGCATATCTCAATTATCTCGGGCGCGACCAAGGCCCTTTCCGCGGTCCTATTGTTCGTTTTCGTGCGCCACGCGAGCGACGGGGCTTTGGCCGTGGCAATTCAGTCTCTCGGCATGTTACTGGCCGGCGCCATCGGATTTGTGGTTTGCACGCGCTCCGCGGATCTTGCTTTCGAGTGGCCAGGGTGGCAGGAGCTGAGAATCTGTTCAGTGGAGGGGTGGCACCTTTTTGTCTCCACTGCCTCGATCAGCCTCTACAGCAACACCAACGTATTTCTTGTTGGCATGCTGGCCGGCAATGTTCAAGCCGGTTATTTCAGCGCCGCCGATCGACTGGTCCGTGCAAGCAACGGTCTTCTTGGTCCTGTCACCCAAGCAGTGTTCCCCTACGTAAGCTCCTTGGCGCTGCGATCTCCGCAAGCTGCGCTCGTATTTATTGCGCGTAGCCTGAAATGGATGTCTGGCCTCGCTCTTCTGCCAGTAATCGCGATCCTCGTCTTTGCCCGGCCCATCACGGTGCTTTGCTTTGGCCATGCTGCAGAGGGCGCAGTTCCAGTGATGCGGTGGATTGCCCTGCTGCCTTTTCTGGTTGCAGTCACCAGTGTGCTCGGAGTCCTAACCATGTTGACGTTCGGCCTCGATAAGCAATTCAGCCGAATCCTGATTGTGGCGGGAATACTGAACGTTGCGGTCGCCGTTCCTCTCATCTCCACCTTCGCTGCTGAAGGGGCCGGCGCTTCGGTTCTGCTGACGGAAACGTTCGTTACGGTGATGATGGGGTTCATTTTGCGGCAGAGCGGAATCAACCTTCGCTTGTGGGAGAAGGTTGCTGCATAGCACTGCGATCGTGCGACGCTCGATGTGAATGCTTTTCGAGACCAGGAAAGGGGCACCCTCATTGCGAGGATACATTGGCGGCGAGGGGCTCTACGTCTGCCTGGATGCCTGTTGGCGGCGGCTGACCAGCGGGATGAGAAATTATCTGCTGGGAAGAACGTTCCATATTCGTCACGTGTCGGTCGGATCCGGTGCTTTTCTCAGAGGGTTGTCCCAGGTTCAACTCGGTGAAAACTTCCACGCGGGCAATGGCTTGTGGTTGCAGGCGCTAAAGGCAGATGGCGAGACCAGCCTCGCACCCAAAATAATCATTGGCGCAAATTTCAGTGGCGCCTTTTGGTGCCATATTGCCGCCCTCAACCGTATCGTCATCGGGTCCGACGTCATGGTCGGGAGTAAGGTCACCATCATTGACCACAATCACGGATCCTATCGAGGCGGAGTAGGATCCACGCCGGCCGATGCGCCGAGCCGACGCCCCCTGGTAAGCCGCCCGGTCCTGATCGGATCCAAGGTCTGGATCGGTGATGGCGTCGTCGTTACCGCGGGAGCCGAGATTGGGGAAGGCAGCGTCATTGGCGCAAACAGTGTAGTAGCCGGCCGGGTCGCCCCCTTTACCGTAGCTGTCGGTGCCCCGGCCAGACCGGTTAAGAGGTTTTGCTTCGAACGCCAGCAATGGGTGAGCTGCGGAGAGAGCCGGCCTTTGGCCGGGGACGCTTGCTCGGCCTGACTTGGTGGGCGTGGAAGTAGAGAGGCAGAGCCAGTGATACTGTTCAAACGGATGACGGTCCAATCAGCCGCACTGGCGGGGCTTCTGGCGTGCTATGTCGTGTTTTCACTCGTCCTCTTCGTTGAGCGCATCAATCCCTCGCTCGATGGCCGATCCGATGAACATATCGCCGCCGATTCGGTGACTTACATTTATATAGCGGACTGCCTGCGGGAGGGGCGTAACGATCCCTTCGCGCTCGTCGCCATGGCGGCCTTTCCTAACACGGTATGGTTCCCGGTGTTGTTAACCATGGCTCTGCGAAGCACCTTCGCCATCGTGATTGTCAATTACACCATGCTGCTGACCTCGGTTCTTCTGTTCAAGAAGTGGTTGTCCTTCTCTACGGGTGCGTTTATGGCGCTCTTGTTGCTTAACCCCACAACGACCATCAGTCTCCTTTCCGTGAATAAAGAGATTGTCGACCTGTTGGCGGTATCTCTGTGCTTGTATGCCTATCGTACCCACCGCCCCGGTGTTCTGCTGGGATCGCTCACGCTGGCCTTCCTGAACCGATACGAGGTTTGCGTCGTGATGGTCTGTTTTCTTCTCGCCGGGAGCCGGGTCAATCCCTGGCGCCGGCAGCGGGCGATCACGGTCGCAGCCGTGATTATGGGGCTCAGTTGTTTGCTGCCCCTTTTTGGATCCAGTGCTCTCACTGGGCGCTTTGAAGAGGCAAGCAACAGTGGATTGGTGGCGCAGCTGGATATGCTTGAGATGCACTATCTGTATGCCGTGGCGGTTATTCCCAAGGTCGCAGAAAACCTTTTCGGTGAATTGACGCTGGGTTTGGATCGCTCTTATATCCTCTGGTTCAACAACCTCGCAGATGTCATCGTGCTGCTGGTCTTAGCCAGGAGGCATTTGCTGACGCTTCGCAGCGATCTCATCTTTTTCTCGATCGTGGGGGCCGCAATGATGGCTGTGTCATTGGTTATTCAGCCCAGATACTTCTACTTCATCTACGCATTGCTCTGTCTGCGGGCAGCGCAACGACGCAGGAAACAAGTGGCCAGCGCCGAGGCATCCCTGGGCAACCTGCTGGCGTGCTGAATGCATGACGGAAGATTCTAATCAGGTTGTAATGGTGGCCCCCTTCATGTATGGTCTTCGCGGCTTCATCAATCGCGTGGTGATAGCTACTCAGGGGCGTTTGTCTTGCTACCCGCTCGCTCTTTCGCTGGTCGAAGGAAAGAGTGGCCTCGAAATCGGTGGCCCTTCAGAAATCTTTCAGGGTTGGTACCGGCCGCTGCGGCTTTACAACAAGGTTGGTTCCCTCGATAACTGCGACTTCTCCCGCGCAAATGTGTGGTCCTCTCATTCCGACTGTTTCCAATTCAGCCGTTCCAGGCGACCAGGAAAAAACATCTTTTGTGATGGCTCCAACTTAATTGCTATCGAGCAAGGAAGTTACGATTTCGTACTTTCCTCGCACAATCTTGAACATTTCGCCAATCCTGTGAAAGCCCTGAGAGAGTGGCAGCGAGTACTCCGTCCCGGCGGAAGTTTACTTTTGGTCTTGCCCCACTACCTAAAAACCTTCGACCATCGGCGGGCGCTGACCCCGGTAGCCCACATGATGGAAGATTTCGAGAGAAATACGCAGGAGGACGACCTTTCGCACCTGGAAGAAATATTGGCCAGCCACGATCTCAAAATGGACACAGCAGCGGGCACGGTTGACAATCTGCGTCGGCGCGCACTTCGCAACTTCGAGAATCGCTGCCTACACCATCACGTTTTTGATGAGCACAACAGCAGGGACCTGCTGACTGCGATGGGAATGGAGGTGGTCGCTGTGGAACAGGCGCTTCCTTTCCACATTTTCCTGTTGGCAAGACTGCCCGAGCGCCGCTGTCGCCCGGAGATCGACCTTGGCTGAGGTGAAACACGAGGGCCCAAGCATTTTGGCGGTGATCGTCCTCTACCAGATGCGACCCGAGGACTCCCCTGCTTATCACACGCTCCGGGCGGCCATCTCTCGCCTTGAAGCGCAGGCGGAAGCCGTTCCCATCTTGCTCTATGACAACACGCCCAACGCGCTTGCCCCGCGAAATCTTCCACGGCATGTGCTGTACGTGCCAGGGGGCCGAAACGAAGGCATCGCGGGCGCATACAACTATGCCCTCCGTTGGGCGGCGCGCAAGCACTTCGCCTGGATGCTGACTCTGGATCAGGACACGCGACTACCGCCGGAATTCCTGCTGCGCATGCGCGCCATAGCGCTACGACTCAAAGAGGTGAACGAAGTGGGAGCGATTGTTCCCCATCTTCTCAGCCGCGGGAGACTCTTGTCGCCGGTCCGCATTCGCCCCTGGGGAGTCACCTATTTGCGCCGTCACACTGCGGGATTCGCAACCGGGGAGGTCCACGCGTTCAACTCGGCATCGCTGTTTCGGGTGCGAGCCCTGGAGCAGATTAACGGATGCCATCCAGGTTTTTGGCTGGACTACCAGGATGCTTATCTCTATACCAAGTTGCACCAGTGCGGCAGGAAGATTTACATCGCGGAAGATCTCGAAGTAGAGCACGATCTCTCATTGCTTTCGGCGTCGCGGCCCGTGGGGGGAGAGCGTTTCAGGAATTTCCTAGAAGCGGAGTCGGCTTACTGCGACTTATACCGGGGGCGAATCAGTGGACTCTTCCTCACCGGACGGCTGCTCGGCCGCATCTGGCGCCAATGGCAAAATGGCGCCGACGCGACAGCTCGACGATTGACCCGCAAGCAGTTCCTGCAGCGTATCTTTGCAACCCGCAAAGTGCGGCTGAATGCGTGGCGCAGTGGAATCGAGCCGCAGCGTTGCAGTCAGCAGCCTACGGAAGAGCGGCCTGCGATCTCGGTTTGCCTGGCTGCGTACAACGGCGAACGGTATGTCGCGGCACAGCTAAATTCGATTCTTACTCAACTGGAAGCCAACGATGAAGTAATCGTGGTCGACGATGCCTCTCGAGACGGAACGAGAGCGCAGGTACTCTCCTTGGGAGACAACAGGATTCAGCTCATCGAGCATACGACCAACCGCGGTGTAGCGTGTACCTTCGAGGACGCGATTCGAGCCGCGTCAGGGAGAATCCTCTTTCTCAGCGACCAGGACGATCTGTGGTCTCCCAAGAAAGTTGCGGTGATGCTCGAGGCATTTCGTTCTCTTCCGGAGGTGACCCTCATTGCGACGGACGTATCGTTGATTGATTCGGATGGTTCTCTTCTGGCTGAGTCATATTTCACACCTCGTGGGAAATTCCGCCCAGGCTTGTGGGCAAACGTGATCAGAAACCGATTTGGCGGTTGCACCCTGGCTTTCCGCTGCGAGGTCATTGGAGACATCCTGCCCCTCCCGCGGAAATATGACGTACTTCACGACGTATGGATTGGAGTAAGAAATTCGTTGTCCGGGCACCAGACGCTCTACATCCCGGAAGCTCTGGTGTTGAACAGACGTCATGGGACGACGGCAACCGGAAAGCAGACATTGACCCTTCGGCGCAGGATCGGCATCCGGGTCGACCTGCTATTGGCCCAGGCCGAGTTCTGGATTCGGGGATTGGCATCATGGATACCGACTCAGCATTGGCCCCAGGCGGATACCGATCGATGAAGAGCATTCTTCTGGTTGCCATGGATTTTCCATATCCACCAGGTCACGGCGCCGCAGTTGATATCTGGACCCGGCTGCTGGTCTTGAAAGAGATGGGATACCGTGTCGATCTCTTGGCTACGGTAAACGAAATGCCAAGCCCAGACCTCATGCGGACGGTACAGGAGCACGTAGGCGAGCTTTGGATCGTACGCCGCAGGCGGGCTCTGCGCTCCTTGCTGTCGTTCCTTCCTTTTCAGGTAACCAGCCGCATGGATCTGCGGACGATCCAGCTCGATCAACCATACGGCGCCATTGTTCTGGAATCCGAATACGTCGCCGCTTTTCTGAAGAATCCCGCCGCTCGGCACGCCAAGCTGATCCTGCGCCTACATAACGAGCAGGTTGGATACTTTTGCGATCTCGCCGAGGGCGCCAAGAGCTGTCTCAAGAAGCTCTATTATTATTCCGAGTCGCTAAAATTCCGCTCCTTTTCTCCGCGAGTGATACGGAAGTGCGAGCTTCTTTGGTTTATCTCAGACAGCGAACGACAGAAGCATGTCGGCAACCATCCACAACATAAGTCGAAGTCGTACTTTGTTCCTACGCAGGTCAATCCAAAGACTCTGCGGCCATTTGTCGCCGGCGGCCGGACCGTGCTCTTTATCGGCACACTTACGATTACGCATAATACAGATGCCGTCGAGTGGTTCATCGAAAAGGTCCATCCGCTCTTGAGCGACCTGGAAGGCTATGCTTTTCAGGTCGCTGGCCGCACGGCAGGCAAACCGATTCCACAGTTGAGGCAACTTGTTCACCAACAAAATAACATCTTGCTCGAAGAGGATCCGGTTGTCCTCGATCGTCTCTACCAGAACGCCGCGGTCTTTGTGAATCCTGTCATCTGCGGTGCGGGAATAAAAATCAAACTCATCCAGGCTCTTGCCGCTGGTATGCCCGTGGTCAGTACTTCGATGGGAATGGAAGGCACCGGGTTCGAACCTTCGATCCATCTTCTAGTTGCAGATACACCCCAGGAGTTTGCCGCCTCCGTGCGCAGACTCTTGCTCGATCGCACTCTGGCGCGGTCGCTGGTTCGCAACGCTCAGGCGCTCCTGGCCGAGAGATACGACATGAAAGCCAATATGCAAGAGAGGCTCTCGGAAATCCTGGGGCGGAGCGATGGACAGATGAATGAGTCGCGATTGCCGACAGCAATTGTCGCCACCTAGACACGCTCGTAGTGCAACGGAAAACTCAAATCCTGTGGGAGGCACTTGCGGAATGAATAAGGTCTTGGTGACCGGCGCCGCCGGATTTGTGGGGCGGCATATGGTGAAGCGGCTATTGGATGCCGGCGACGAGGTGCATGCCGTGGACTGTGTGGCGGAATTTACAGGAGGCATCGATCCAGCGAACGGCTGGCCTCTCTTTGACCCACGCCATTACAAGCACTTCCACTTCTACAAAGAAGATTGCCGAGCCTGGTTTGCGCGAGCGAAGGACACTGACATCGACTATGCATTCCATCTCGCTGCTATGGTCGGCGGACGGCTCATGATTGAAAACAACCCGCTGGCAGTGGCGGACGATTTAGCGATCGATGCGGCCTATTGGGGATGGGCCAAGCAAGCCCGCCCCAGGAAGACCGCCTGCTTCAGTTCAAGTGCTGCCTATCCGGTCAAACTCCAGCAGCTCGGTGCCTATCAGTTCTTGAAGGAGGACATGATCTCCTTTGACACCGTTATCGGCATGCCCGACATGAGCTATGGCTGGGCTAAGCTAACCTGCGAATATCTGGCTCGGCTGGCTTACCAGAAGCATGGACTCAATTCGATCTGCTTTCGGCCCTTCTCTGGGTACGGCGAGGATCAGGACGACGCCTACCCGTTCCCGAGTATCTGCAAGCGCGTGTTGGCCGAACGGGGAGCGGAAGTCCTGAACGTGTGGGGTACCGGCACACAGATGCGGGACTTCATCCACATCGAGGACTGCGTGGACGGCGTGATGACCATGATCGACAGGATTGACGATGGTGGCGCGGTGAACCTCTCGACTGGTGTACTTACCAGTTTCATCGACTTTGCAAAGCTGGCTGCAGCAATCGCAGGCTACCACCCTGAGATAAAGGGTTTATGCGACCAACCAGCCGGAGTGCATGCGCGGAGCGGTGACACTCAAAAACAGCGACAACTGGGATTCCAGCACAAGATCGACTTTCAGACCGGCATTGAGCGGGCGCTGAAATACCACTCTCGGAACGATAGTGTCCGATGCTATCGAGTCAATCACAACTATTCGAATACCCGTGAGAACTTCGCGCGTTAAATCACATGAAAGCATCGGCTTGTCAAAGAGAGTTACCACCAGCACTGAGATGAAGATGATGAATGAGCGACTATTTCAGTACGATGTGATCGGATCGATTGTTGCCTACAAGAGTGACCCGGCCGAGTTGGAGCAGGCGATCCGCAGCTTTCTGAATACCACCCTGCGGGTAAAAATGCTGGTCGTGGACAATTCCCCCACCGAGGCACTTGGCCCCGTCTGCCGTCGACTGGGAACGGAATATCTATTTACAGGGAGGAATCATGGGTTTGGCGCTGGACATAATGTTGCTTTGAGAAGAACGTCAACCGCCAAATATCATCTGGTCTTAAACCCGGATGTCCAATTCGAACCTAAAGCTCTGGAGGAACTGGTCGAGTTTCTTGAGTTGAATGAGACTGTTGGCCTGGTGATGCCCCGCGTGTTCTATCCTGACGGATCTCCGCAAAGGCTCTGCAAACGGCTGCCCGCTCCCTTCGACATACTGGCCAGACGAACCTTTCCCCAAGCCCTCAAACGGCATTATCACCATCAAATGTCCTTGTTTGAACTCTCCAATATCAACACAAATACGGTGCTTTCCGTACCCCATCTATCCGGTTGTTTCATGTTACTGCGAAAAAGCGCCCTGCTGGACTGTGGGCTCTTCGATGAGCGATTCTTCCTGTACTTCGAGGATGTCGATTTAACCCGCCGAATTCATGAGCGATATGAGACTGTCTACTATCCTCACGTAAAGATCACCCATAGGCACGAGAAGGGTTCCTACAAGAGTCTTCGCCTGCTGTTTTACGGCATCCGCTCGGCGGTGCGGTACTTCAATAAGTGGGGGTGGATGTGGGATGAGCAGCGCGACCTGGCGAACAGCGTCATTGGCCCACGGGTGAACCTCAGCTTGCCTGCTCGATTCAAACTATGAAGCATCAAGGTGGGCTACGAATTGGCAAGATTTCGACAGTAACCCGCGAGGCAAAGCAATGATTCTTAGACGCGTAGTCGTCACCGGCGCCAATGGCTTCATCGGGAACCATGTATGCCGAAGATTAGTTGAGTCTGGCAAAGAAGTAACTGCCTGTATCCGGGCGCAGGCGGATGCATCCCTCCTGGCGGCGATTCCCGGCCGTCTGAGCGTCCACAGGATACCTTCCGTGGGTAGCGATGACGATCTGGCCCGAGTCTTTTCCAACGCTGATGCGGTTATCCATCTCGCCGGCCGGGCTCATGTGATGCGTGAGACCGTGGCCGCTCCGCTCAACGAATTCCGCAAAGTGAATGTCGGCGGAACTGAGACGCTGGCATCGCTTGCCACACAACAGGGTGTAAAGCGCTTCATCTACATGAGTTCGATCAAGGTGAATGGCGAGGCCACCAACGGACACCCCTTTCGTGCGGATGATCCGCCGGGTTATTCCGACCCGTATGGACAGTCGAAGTGGGAGGCCGAAGAGCGGCTGCGGCAGATTGCGACCGGAACCGACATGCAATGGGTCGTAGTCCGGCCACCCCTGGTGTACGGTCCCGGCGTACGAGGAAACTTTCTTACCCTTTTGCGATCGGTGTTTCGTCGTTTGCCGTTGCCGCTCGGCAGTCTTCACAACCGGAGAAGCATGGTCAGCGTTTTCAATCTTAGTGACTTTGTCTGTCTGCTACTGGATCATCCGGCAGCCGCCAACAGCCGTTTTCTGGTAAGTGATCAGCACGACCTCTCCACTCCCGACTTACTACGCAGCATCGCCGCAGCGCTCGACTGTCCATCGCGCATTCTTCCCTGCCCAGAAATGGCTTTGCATGTGGCGGCGACGATGCTCGGCCGAAGGTCTGTAACTCAGCGCCTTTGCTCTTCCCTCGTAGTCGATACACAGAAAACCGCAGACACTCTTCGCTGGAGGGCGCCCTTCACCCTTTCCTGGGGGTTGAGGCGTACGGCAGAGTGGTTTGTTCCTATGGTCACGCGATAGAAGGGACCCTATACGTGTTTTCCCTACGGTTATTGCCTGCATGTGCACACGTGACCAAAGGTCGCCTGTGCCCCGCAGATCGGCGTTTCGGAGATTTCCGGTGTCCTGGAACAAGCGAGTCTTTGATCTTGTGCTGGCAAGCCTGCTCTTGCCGCTCACCTTACCGTTGCTCGTCCTGCTCCCCATTCTTATCCGTGCTACGTCCAAGGGACCAGCCCTTCATTGGTCGAAGCGGGTAGGAAGAGATAACCGCATCTTTCGCATGCCCAAGTTTCGGAGCATGCACATCGACGCTCCCCAGCTGCCAACACACCTCCTGTCTAATCCGGAACTTTACCTCACTCCCATCGGCTACTTACTGCGCAAGACCAGCCTGGACGAGCTGCCGCAGTTGTTCAGCATTCTGGCAGGCGACCTCAGCTTCGCTGGGCCACGCCCAGCCTTATTCAATCAAGAGGATCTCATCGAGCTCCGCACAGCGCAGGGTATTCATCGTCTGGTGCCTGGGCTCACGGGGTTGGCGCAGGTAAACGGTCGTGATAACCTCCCCATTCCGGAGAAGGTGCGATTCGACTATGAATACCTGCAGCGTAGATCGTTTGCCTTCGATCTTCAGATCCTCTGCGTTACCGTCCTTCAGGTCATACGCGGTGAAGGCGTACGCCACTAAGCCGATAGCGCCTGCTGGTTGTTAGCCACAACGGCGCACCCGGAAAGTCTCCCATCATCCGCAATTATCCAGGGGACTGCGCAGACACGCTCTCGTACCTAACCCATTTCTCACCATCAGCTTCTTGTTTTACCGGCAGAGGCAACCGACAATGCTAGAAAAACACCGCCCTTGGGCCATCTTCCTGCTCGAGCTCGTCCTTATTGTCTTATCGAGCACAGTTGCATGGCTGCTGCGGTTTGATTTTACGTTTCCGCAATCGACGATCTTCTTGCGGGCGATGCCGCTGCTGATATTGCTGCGGATGGCGGCGATGGCGCGCTTCCACCTGTTCCATGGTTACTGGCGTTACAGCGGAATCAGTGACGCGCTGGATGTTGTCAAGGCTGTCATATTAGGCTCACTCGCATTTTTGGTCGTCGAACGATGGGTACTGCGCCAGGCTTCGCTTCCTATCTCCTTTTATTTTCTTGAAGCCATGCTGACCGGTCTGGCGCTTGGAGGGATAAGGATCCTGTCCCGGGTCTGGATACAACGATCGGAGAGTCGGGCCAAGTGGCAGACGGCCAAATCCGTGGTGGTCGTCGGAGCCGGCTGTGGCGCTGCCATGTTGTTGCGCGAATTGCCACGCAGCGGATACACCGCCGTCGCGCTGGTTGATGACGATCCCGCCAAAGCCAATGTGGCCCTCAATGGGATTCGGGTTGCGGGTTCGATCGCCGGGTTGCCACATGTTGTCCATCGTTACCATCCCGACGAAATAATGATTGCGATACCTTCCGCAACCAGCGAGCAAATGCGTCGTATAACAGATGTTTGTCACCGGACCGGAGTCCGATTTCGCACCGTTCCAGGTCTGGTAGACCTGATCCATGGCACGGTAACAGTCGATCAGGTGCGCGAGGTCAACCTGCAGGACTTGTTAGGACGAGATCCTGTCCAATTGAATCTCGACTCCGTAAAGTGCCAAATTGCAGGACGAGTCATCATGGTGACGGGCGCCGCCGGTTCCATCGGTTCCGAGCTATGTCGCCAACTACTGAGTTATGGTCCGGCGAAGCTGGTTTGCGTCGACCAGGCCGAGACCCCCCTGTTCTACCTGCAGCATGCCACTTCCGATTCGAAGGTCGACAAGGCCTACTGCGTTGCCGATATCACCGATCGCGTGCGCATGCGCGCGATCCTCGAGCAACATCAAGTCCGCGCAATTTTTCATGCAGCTGCCTATAAACACGTTCCTCTCATGGAAGAGAATCTCCAGGAGGCGGTGAAGAACAACGTGTTCGGATTGCTTTCCCTGATGGAAATCGCCTGCCAATGCGATTGCGAGGACTTTCTGCTTATTTCCTCAGACAAGGCCGTAACTCCGACCAGCTTCATGGGCTGTACCAAGCGGATCGGGGAACTGATCGTGGCCGCTCGGCCTTCCGGCCGGATGCGTTGTCTTTGTGTCAGGTTCGGCAACGTACTTGGCTCTCAGGGTAGTGTGATTCCGCTTTTCCAGGAGCAAATCCGGTCGAAACGTCAGATCACAGTGACTCATCCCGACATCACTCGCTACTTTATGACCATACCGGAGGCGGTGTCGCTGGTCCTGCAGGCCTTTGCCATCGGCAACAATGGGGACATCCTGGTTCTGGATATGGGCGAGCCGGTTCGCATCCTGGACATGGCGAAGACGCTGGTCCAACTATCCGGCATTCCGCAAGGAGACGTGGAAATCGTGTTTACCGGCTTGCGTCCGGGGGAGAAGTTGTTCGAAGAGCTGTTCTATGACTTCGAGCGACGGATGAACACCCCCGCGCACAAAGTATTTCGCACCCAGGGTCAACTCGTCTCCTGGCCAAGATTGCTGGCCCATCTGGAAGTGTTACGTGCAGAAAATGTCGCAGGTGTGCCTCATCGCATCCGTGCCGAAGTGAAAGAGATTGTTCCCCAATATCAGTGGACGCATACGAGCCCAGGCGAGGAGTTTCCATCGGAAATCCCCTCGAATGCACCACTCCATGTATTCGATATCGCTCTGGCGAACGCGCGCGATTAAGCCTTGCGCTTGAAACCGGGGTCTTGAAGAAAACCATGAGAGCCTTGACCGGAGTGTTAGCCCTTGCATCCGTTATTGTCGTTCTGCTTCTTGATCCTGCTTCGCCCGCGCAGAGCGTGGGAGCCTCCGGCCGCCTCGCTCCGGTCTCTTCCCAAGCCAATCCCGACGACCATGCGGCCATCGATGCAAGTTCTACTTATGTCGAACTGGACAGCTGGGTCTATCCGGCGCTTGAAAGGCTGGCAGCCCAGGGTGTGATTCAGTATCCATTTCTGGGCTTGCGGCCGTGGACCCGCAGAGCCATCTACCAAATGCTTGAGCATGCCCAGGGACCTGCGTATTCTGACCAACTGGTGCAGGCAGTCAAGAAAGAACTGTTCCGCGACGTTGCTCTGGGATCGGACCCGTTGGACAAGGACCTCTTCATCGAAAGCGTCTACAGTCGAACTCAATCCATTTCCGGCACTCCGCTCAACGACAGTTACCACTTCGGGCAAACCCTTACCGGCGATTTTGGACGCCCGTACGGGCACGGCATTCAACAGATTGCCGGTTTCGAAACCCGGGCGGAGCATAGCAGGCTTTCCCTCTTTGTCCGCGGTGAGTACCAGCGCAGTCCGAGCGTCCCGGGATATAGCCCAGCCATCGCAGATATCATCGCCACCCAGGACAACAACCCCGTGCAGACGTATGGCAACCGGTCGGCGGGTAACGCTTTTCGTCTGCTCGACACCTACGCATCGGTCGAGTTCCTCAGCCAGCAATTCTCCTTCGGCAAGCAAAGCTACTGGTGGGGGCCTGGATCAGCCAGCGCCATGATGCTCAGTGACAATGCAGAGCCCTTTTATTCGTTTCGCATCAACCGCACGTTGCCTCTATACATTCCTTTCCTGTCGAGGCTTCTCGGACCCTTCCGGTATGACAATTTCTTTGGCAAGCTTTCCGGGCACTTGTACCCCAGGCAGCCATATTTCTATGGCCAGAAGATTAACTTTTCTCCGACCAGAAATCTCGAATTCGGGTTTTCCCGCGACGCGGTCATTGCCGGTGAGGGAAGCACGCCACTCACTTTTGGGAACTTCTGGAAGAGCTTCACCAGTTTTTCCAGTGAAACAAACGCAAACTCGGTGCGCAATGTGGCCGGCGCCCGCCATGCCAGCTTCGACTTTCGTTATCGCCTGCCCGGCGTGAGAAACTGGTTGACCCTGTATACCGATTCCCTGGTCCACGATGACGTGTCTCCCGTGGATGCACCGCGACACGCCGCCATCACTCCGGGCATTTATCTGTCCAGGTTTCCGTTCCTCTCCAAACTCGACCTGCACGTAGAGGGCGGTAGCAGCGACATCACTCCCAGGGCTAGAGGCGGGCAGTACTACTATTACGAAGCCATCTACCGCGATTGCTACCTCAACAAACAGGATTTGATGGGTTCCTGGCTCGGCCGTGAGGGGACAGGCGGACAAGCCTGGGCGACCTATTGGTTCAATGCCCAGAGTACGCTTCAAGTTGGATATCGGACGCTCAGGGTTTCGCAGCACTTCGTTCCCCAGGGAGAAAGCCAGCAGTCAGCCTATGGGGAACTGCGGTATCGCTGGCAGAATGGCGTGGCCTTACAGTTTCTATTACAAGCGGAACGATGGGCTGCTCCGGCACTGGCGCCAGGCCCACAAACAGATGTCACCTCTCAATTTCAGTTCTCACTCAGCCCCAGAGGGTGGAAGCTTCCCCTGCGGCAACAATCCACTGCGCATTTCGGTGATCTAGCCGCCCTGCCTTAGCTCCCGGTATAGAGTCATCTTCGAGGTCTGCCCTTCGGGCAGGCCTTTTTTTTGGACCAGGTTTGCCCAGTGGGAGGTTGAATCGTTCTAGGGTTCCGGTTCTACTTCGAGCGCGTTGATGAGCGGGTAGTTGGTGACCGGCGTGAAATAGAGTTCCAACATGTCGTGGGCTGTCGGCTTTACGTGGTCAAAGGTAACCACCATGGTGCCGGCGCCTGGCTGTTTCAAAATATCGAAATCCTTAAGCAGTGTTGTGCCATTGCAATAAACATCGAAGACACGGCTCCCTACCCCTCCCGATCCACCATTGCTCTTGCCAAACCATTGTTCAGAAAAATAGAGCTTGACTTTGTACTCCTGGTTCGCAACGACAGGAATAAGGTAGCGAAAATGTCCATACCGCTCCCATTCGTAAAGCCTGGGGTTTGCTACCTTCGGCAGGCCGTCGATATGAGAAGTCCTCCTGCCACCCAGGAAGAACTGTTCCGGCTGCCAGATGGTCCCCTGGTCGTCTCGGATCACGGCTGGGCCGGCAAGCATTCGTAGCGGCAAACCGCGCTCCGACGGAGACGGCGTAAGCTCGGCCGCGTTCACGAAAGAGGCGTCCGACGTAAAGTCCAGGTGGATGGTGCCATCGGTCGTGGGACGGATGCCGGTGTAGACCTTGCCCACCATCACGTCATCACCGCCCCCCTCGTCCACGATATCGAGGGCCGCGATCGGGGTGTTGTTGATCGAAACATCGACCTGGCGCGCCCCCTCCTTATCGCCCGTGGTATCGGCAAACAGTAGCTGTAGCTGATAGTTGCCGGGAGGAGCAGGGATTCTGCATTGGAATTTTCCTTCGCGCCCTTGTTGTAATAAGGCCGGATCGTCAGTGCCCTGAATGTCATGGCTCGGGTGGGAAAAAGTTGATCCCCCTTTGCAATACTGGTCAGTAAGCCAGGTGCGCCCGGCGGCATCTATATAAGGTTGCGAAGCGGCGCCAAATTGGAAGCGGATCGCTCTATCCTTTGCCGCCATCGCAGATGGCGCAGGCGCGCGATCGTCGTTCGGCTGGGCGCCCGACAGAATACTCTGCAGCTTTGGCGGCGCCTGCTTGCGCATCGACAGGAGGCTCCCCAGCAACAACAGAACGGCTACCGCGGCAACGGCCAGCGCTGCCCAGTTTGCGCCCACCGGCCGGGTGCGGTGCGGCGGCGTGTCCAGGAGCGCTTCGAGCGGCGGGGGAGTCTCAGGAAACCCTGGCGGCAGTGCGAACGGCTTTTCTTTGCGCTCAAACTGCAGCAAATACTTCCCCGCCGGGAGCCGGATCTGGATAGGATGGTCGGCCCCTTCCGTGGCGTAATACTGCTCCAGCTTCTTCCTTAATGTATGCGCTGTTACCCGCACGATGGTATCGGATTGGGGATCAAACTGCTCGTGCCGATGCAGAGCCTGGACGGCGATGCTGTATTCCTTAACCTCTTCCGTCTTGCCGGCGAAGTGTTGCTCCGCGACGTACTCCAGAAAGTGCCTCAGGTTGGGCGCTTTTTCCAAAATGCCCGACTGCAGTAATGATTGCAGTTCCTGCCATTCCATTTCCTCTTTAGTACCAAGCGGAGGATGCGTCAAGGCCATGTGGGTAATGCTCCTTAGATCACGGCGGGAACATTATAACGACCCACAAGTAATAAAGGTGACCTTAACCGCTCCATTAACGTAGTTAACGTTGCGGATAGGAATGAGCGTCCTCCACTCCGAACTTACATTACACATTCTACAAGGCTTACGGAGCGTTAATGCGACGCTGAAAGAGCTCCGCGGGGGAGGTTACTCTCGTTTCTCATCGTCAACAACCTGACGATTATCGGTGAATGAACGGGGACTCACTTGCCAGCGCGGTAACCGAGGCCTGAGTGTTGCGCCCATTGCATTTGCCGGACCCTCCGAACACACAGATCGGGTGCCGGCAAGCGGAGCGCTCATGAATCGCCTCATCCCCCTCCTCGAAGCTGCCTTCCTTTTTCAGACCCTCAGCAACGTTCGGGTCTCCTTCCGGCACGCAGGGAGCCGCCGCCGTCCCAGCCTGGCAGCTGCACTTCTCATGCTCAGCTGCGTCAGCGTGAGCTGCCTCCTCTTGGGAACCGGTTCCGCCTCCGCACAAAACAACACCATCTTCGGTCCCAATGTGTACGTCTTTACCCCCAGCAATTCTGTGTCATCCATCAATTCCACACTGAACACACTCAATGCGAATACCCAGTTCAGCACCAATCGTTATGCCGTGCTCTTCGCACCGGGTACCTATACGGGTGTGGAAGCCGAGGTTGGATACTACGAGTCAGTTGCCGGGTTGGGCGAGACCCCGAGTGCGGTCACGATCAGCAACGGTTACCTGACGTCGAACCAGACGGATTCGAATGGGAACATCACGACGAATTTCTGGCGGTCGCTGGAAAACATGTACATCACTCCCCCGTCGGGCGACGTTCTGCAGTGGGGCGTTTCCCAGGGGGCTCCCTTCCGGCGCATGTATGTCAACGGCGCCCTGGAGCTGACGAATACCAATTGCGGTTATGCCAGCGGAGGATTTACCAGCGACACCGTGGTAACCGGCAATGTGAACTCGTGCTCGCAACAGCAGTGGTACACCCGCAACAGCTCGATCGGGAGCTGGTCGAGCGGGGTGTGGAACATGGTCTTCTCCGGAGTTTCTGGTGCGCCAACGCCCAACTATCCGACCAACTCCTACACCGTGCTGCCGACGACGCCGGTCAGCCGCGAAAAGCCCTTCCTCTACATGGATAGCGGCGGCAACTACTGGGTATTCTCTCCCGGCCTGCGGACCAATTCGACAGGCACGAGCTGGTCCGGTGGAGGGCTGGGTACCGGCACTTCCCTGCCCATCAGCAGCTTCTTCATCGCCACGCCATCGAGCACCCTGGCACAAATCAACGCCGCGCTGGCATCGGGGGAGAACCTCATCCTGACACCGGGAATTTATCAGTACAGCGGAGCCATCAACGTCACCAACGCCAACACCGTGGTGCTCGGACTTGGGTATGCGGATCTGGTTCCGCAGACAGGAACTGCTGCTATCACGGTTGCGGATGTGAGCGGAGTGCAGGTCGCCGGCCTGCTGGTGGATGCCGGGCCGGTCAACTCGCCGGTACTCTTCGAAGTGGGTGTGGCCGGCGGTTCGCGCGTCAGCCATGCCAGCAACCCAACTTCGATCAACGATGTGTTCTTTCGGATCGGTGGGGCGACCGCGGGAACGGCGACCACCAGCCTCGAAATTGATAGCGACAACGTGATCCTGGACAACATCTGGGCGTGGCGTGCGGATCATGGAGCGGATGCCTCGTGGACCGGGAACGTGGCCAATTATGGGCTGGTTGTCAACGGGGACAATGTCACCGCGTTGGGGCTGGCAGTCGAGCACTACCAGCAAAACCAGGTAGTTTGGAACGGTCAAGGTGGCGAAACCATCTTCTACCAGAGCGAGATGCCCTATGACCCTCCGAGCCAGGCTGCATGGATGGACGGCAGCATAGACGGATACGCGTCTTACTACGTGTCTCCAACGGTGACCACGCACACGGCGTACGGGCTTGGCGTTTACTCCTATTTCGACCAGGGAGTGGACATTATTGCCAATAGCGGCATCACGGTGCCGATCGCTGCCGGAGTTACGGTAACCGATGCGGTCACCGTATTCCTGAATGGAAGCGGTCAAATCACCTACACCATTACCTCCGACAGCCCGACGGTCGACAACGCAGGCACGACGACGGATTCGGCATCGTACATCAGCTATGTAACCTCGTATGGCGGCTCCAATGGAAGTTGCAGCGCCGCTCCGGGCGCACCGGGTGGACTCTCTGCTACGGCAACCTCGTCGAGCCAAATCAGCCTAAGTTGGGGCGCCAGCTCTGCTGGATCTTCCTGCACTGTGAGCTACAACGTATTCCGCAGCACGACCAGCGGATTCACCCCTTCGTCGAGCAATCAGATCGCGTCGAGCCTGACGGGCACCACTTATACCGACTCCGGACTTACGGCTTCGACAACCTACTACTACGTGGTAGAAGCGGTGGACGCCGCGGGAAGCTCGGCGCCGTCGTCACAGGCCAGCGCAGAGACTCTGGGCGGATCGGGCGGGTCATGCGCTACCGTTCCATCGGCGCCTACTGGGTTGGCGGCGACAGCATCGTCTTCTAGCGTCATCGGCTTAACATGGACGGCAGTCACTCCCCCGGCTAACTGCACCATCAGCTCGTACAACATATATGCCAGCACCACCAATGGATTTACCCCTGGCTCCGGCAAACTGATCTCCACTGTCTCGTCAGGCACGACTTACTCCGACACCGGTCTCTCGGCATCCACGACCTATTACTTTGTCGTGGAAGCAGTGGACGCGTTCGGTAATTCGGTGGCGTCTGCACAGCAATCAGCCACTACACAGGCAGCTGCATCCGGCTCAGAGATCGTAGCCATTGCCGCCGGCGGCCCGGCGGAGAGCAACTCCAGCGGCGGCGATTACGGGTTTGTTGCCGACGAATACTTCAGCGGCGGCGGCGATAATGCCGTCAGCAGCGCCACCATTAACCTCACCCAACCAGGCGTGAATGCAGCCCCGATGGCGGTGTATCAGCACGGCCGGAGCGGAGCGTTCACCTACACGATTCCGGGCTTGACGGCGGGCGCACAGTACACCGTGCTGCTGCATTTCGCCGAAACCTATTTCACGGCCGCAGGTGACCGCGAGTTCAACGTCGCCATCAACGGAACCTCTGTGCTCACGAACCTGGATGTCTACGCCACCGTTGGAGCCAATGCGGCACTGCTTGAGACCTTCACCGCGACCGCCAACAGCAGCGGCGATATCGTGATCGCCTTCACGCTGGGCGCGGCCAACCAGCCGCTGCTCATGGGCATTGAAGTGCGCAGCAGCTCAAGCAGTAGCTGCAGCACAGTTCCCTCAGCGCCGACTGGACTCAGCGCCACGGCATCCTCCTCCAGCGCCATCGGCCTGAGCTGGTCTGCGGTGACCGCTCCGGCTAACTGCACCGTCAGCTCTTACAAGGTCTACGGCAGTACCACCAGCGGGTTCACTCCCTCATCGAGCAACCTGCTGGGCTCTCCCACTGGCACAACGTTTTCAAATACAGGTCTGGCAGCTTCGACCACCTACTACTACGTGGTGGAAGCAACAGATGCGGACGGTAATTCGGGGGCCTCATCGCAGGCCAACGCGACGACAGCGGCTGCATCGTGCTCCGCGGTTCCCTCGGCACCGGCAGGACTCACAGCAACCGCTTCCTCATCGAGTGTGATTGGCCTCAGCTGGACGGCAGTCACACCGCCGGCTAACTGCACCATCAGTACCTATAACCTCTACGGAAGTACGGCCAGCGGGTTCACTCCGTCATCGAGCAACCTGATCACCAGCACCACCGGCACGAGCTACTCGAATACCGGTCTTATAGCTTCCACCACTTACTACTACGTGGTCGAGGCAGTAGACGCGGATGGCACCTCAACGGCCTCAACGCAGCAGTCCGCGACCACGCAGGCAGCCTCGGGCGCAGAGATAGTGGCCATCGCGGCCGGCGGCCCGGCAGAGAGCAACGCAACCGGCGGTGACTACGGGTTTGTTGCCGATGAAGACTTCAGCGGTGGAGGAGATAACCAAGTCACCACCGCAACGATCAACCTCACGCAACCGGGGGCGAATGCAGCGCCGATGGCGGTCTATCAGCACGGGCGTGCCGGGATCTTCACCTACACCATTCCAGGCCTCACTGCCGGCACACAATACACCGTGCTGCTGCATTTCGCTGAGACCTATTTCACAGCCGCGGGTGACCGCGAGTTCAACGTGGCTATCAACGGCACGTCTGTGCTCTCAAACCTGGACGTCTTCGCCACCGTCGGCGCCAACGCGGCTCTGGTGAAGACGTTCACCGCCACCGCCAACAGCAGCGGCGATATCGTGATCGCCTTCACCGACGGCGCGGCCAACCAGCCACTCGTCATGGGCATTGAAGTGCGATAGACGACGTGCGATAGACGAAGGCATCGAATCGGGCCGGCGGCAAACAACCATCCGGCCCGACTGTACCGACAAAGCTGCTTGGGCGAGAGTCTCCTCCCCCAGTACCATCTCCAACGCTTTACATGTTCAAGGAGTCCGCAGTGAATCAGCAAATCCCCAGCTTGCTTAACACTTACCAGCGCATGCTTCTGTTCCTGGCAGCCATTTGTCTTTTATGTCCATCGACCGCTGCATGCGCAATGGACTCAGGTGTGGGGCGGTGATTTCCCCGGCGCGGCGGGCACCACATACAACCACTCGCAGTGGTGGAACGATGTACAGCCCACCGCGGTATGGGGCGATGGAACCATACAGAATACGAGCGACAGCCTGCAGAACGTATACCTGGATGGAAATGGCGACCTGGTGATCGCCATGACTTATAACCCGAACAATGCGGTCCCGTACACATCGGCGAGGTTGACCAGTACTTATGCCGCAGGACCGTACGGAAGAATGGATGCCCGCATCCAGAACCCGTCTGCTGTGGGCATGGGCGCCGCCTTTTGGGCTCTGGGCGCCAACGCTTACCCGGCAGCTACAGCGCCCGGTACCGCCAACCCCAGCACCAGCGGAGGCGTGCCCTGGCCCTGGTGCGGCGAGTTGGACATGATGGAACTACAGGCCGCTAGCAACCAGCATCAGGGTGCGACTGTTCATGGCGGAGAGACGGACTCACAAACCTACTATGAGTACTCCGGGTTGAGTGCGACCGTGAACCTGACCGGCAGCGCTACCTTCGACAATGGTTTCCATGTCTTCAGCACGGAATGGGGACCATACGAAATGGCATACCTTCTGGATGGTGTGCAGTATGGTGCGATCAACCTGGCTTACCTCGGAGCAACCGACGTTTGGGAACTGAATCAGCCAATTAATTTCATCCTCAGCTCCGGGGTGGGTGGGAACGGCGGAACACCCAACGGCGAGGGATTCCCCTCCAACCTGGTTATTAATTACGTCGACTACTCTCAGTGGTCTGCGGGCGCCCCCGCACCTGTTACCGGACTTGCGGCTACAGCAACCAATAGCAATGCAGTAAGTCTCGCGTGGACAGCAAGCGCCACTTCGGGCGTCACCTACGACATCTATGCCAGCACGACTCAGGGGGCTGCGCTAAACCAAGGCACCCTCATTGCCCAACAAGTGACGGGCACCTCATACGTGCATACCGGCCTGGAGCCGAGCACGACTTATTACTACACCGTCGTATCGGCAAACTTTGGCGGTGAATCCACCGCGGCCAACGCAACGGTGACCACCCAGGCGCCTGGAAACAGCACCGGCATGCAGTTGAGTGCGGGCGGCTATGCGGTTGGAACGTATATGAACTCCAACCCACCTTCGCCTGCCACGTTTGTTCTTGGCGGCAGCACAAACTACCACTTCAACATCGCGCCGCCGGCCGGTCTTTCCCCAGTCAACACCTCGCAGGTCACGAATCCTGCACCCCTCGCGGTATACAACACGGAACGCTGGGGAGCAGCGGCATGGACCATCTCCGGTCTGAATCCGCTCGCGGGTTATAACGTTCGGCTGCACTTTGTGGAATGGGCCCACACCGCTGCGGGCCAGCGCAATTTCAACGTCTCCATCAACAGCGACCTGGTTCTGACCAACTTCGACATCTTTGCCACGGCGGGCGGCGCGCAAACCGCGATCGCCGAGGAATTCTATACCACTGCAGACGAGAACGGCATCATCGAGATTCAAACTCTACCTGGAACAACGTCAGTTGCTGATCTAAACCCCACCATCAGCGCCGTGGAAATCATTCCAGCCAGTGGCAGCAATCCGGTGGGAGCTGCTCCTGGAACGACGACAGACCTTGCCATCAACTCGGGTGGTCCGGCGGTTGGCAATTTTGTGGCGGACGAAGAGTTCAACGGTGGCGATGTTGCGACAACCACAAATACCATCACCCTCAATGCGAATTCGGCTCCGGAAGCTGTGTATCAGGATCAACGCTACGTGCCCTTTACCTACATTCTGAATGGCCTGGTTGCGGATGCTCCCTACACGGTGAAAATGCATTTCGCCGAGACCTATTGGACAGGGCCAGGAGAACGCATCTTCAATGTGGTGCTCAATGGAACCCCGGTTCTAACCAACCTGGACGTGTATAAGGTCACTGGTGGACAAAACATAGCTTATGATCCGCAATTCACGACCAACGCAGACAAGTTCGGACAGATCCTCGTACAGTTCATCTACGGCGGTGAGGATCAGCCCTTCATTAACGGGATCGAGGCTGTTCAAAGCGGCGACGCCGCCTGCAGTGCGATTCCTTCAGATCCGACCGGGGTCACCGCGACAGCCACTTCTTCCAGTGTGATCGGCTTGAGCTGGTCGGCCGTTGCGCCGCCCTCTAACTGCACCATCAGCTCCTACAATGTTTACCGCAGCACGACCAGCGGGTTCACTCCATCGTCGAGCACGTTGGTTGGCTCGCCCACAGGGACGACCTTCTCCAACACCGGCCTGGCAGCCTCAACGGCGTACTACTACGTGGTGGAAGCGGTCGACGCAAAGGGCGCATCGGGCCCTTCGTCACAGGCAACCGCTACCACAGAAGGCAGCGGTGGCAGTTGCAGCGCAAACCCCGCCGCACCGACGGGCTTAACGGCAACGGCGACTTCCTCCAGCGCCATCAACCTGAGTTGGACGGCGGTCACGCCTCCCACTAACTGCACCATCAGCTCATACAACATATATGCCAGCACCACCAATGGATTTACCCCTGGCTCCGGCAACCTGATTTCCTCTGTGTCGTCAGGCACAACTTACTCCGACACCGGCCTCTCGGCCTCCACGACCTACTATTTTGTCGTGGAGGCAGTAGACGCGTTCGGTAATTCGGTGGCGTCTACACAGCAATCAGCCACTACGCAGGCAGCTGCATCCGGCTCAGAGATCGTCGCCATTGCTGCCGGCGGCCCGGCGGAGAGCAACTCCAGCGGCGGCGACTACGGGTTTGTCGCCGACGAATACTTCAACGGCGGCGGCGATAATGCCGTCACAAGCGCCACCATCAATCTCACCCAACCGGGCGTGAATGCAGCCCCGATGGCGGTGTATCAGCACGGGCGGAGCGGGGTCTTTACTTACACGATTCCGGGCTTGACGGCCGGCGCACAGTACACCGTGCTGCTGCATTTCGCCGAAACTTATTTCACTGCCGCGGGCGATCGCGAGTTCAACGTGGCCATTAACGGAACCTCTGTGCTCACGAACCTGGATGTCTACGCCACCGTCGGAGCCAATGCAGCACTGCTTGAGACCTTCACCGCGACTGCTAACAGCAGCGGCGACATCGTGATCGCCTTCACGCTGGGCGCGGCCAACCAGCCGCTGCTCATGGGCATTGAAGTGCGCAGCAGCTCAAGCAGTAGCTGCAGCGCGGTTCCCTCAGCGCCCACCGGGCTGACGGCCACGGCTTCCTCCTCCAGCGCCATCGGCCTCAGCTGGTCTGCGGTGACCGCTCCGGCTAACTGCACCATCAGCTCTTACAAGGTCTACGGCAGCACCACTAGCGGGTTCACTCCCTCATCGAGCAACCTGCTAGGCTCGCCCACCGGCACGACCTTCTCGAGTACCGGCCTGGCAGCTTCGACCACCTACTACTACGTGGTGGAAGCAGCAGACGCAGAAGGTAATTCGGCGGCTTCCTCGCAGGCCAGCGCAAAGACGGCAGCAGCATCCTGCTCCGCGGTTCCCTCGGCACCGACGGGGTTGACGGCAACCGCTTCTTCCTCCAGCGTGATTGGTCTCAGTTGGACGGCAGTCACTCCTCCGGCTAACTGCACCATCAGTACTTATAACCTCTACGGAAGTACCACCAGCGGGTTCACTCCCTCGGCGAGCAATCTGCTCACCAGCACCACCGGCACCAGCTACTCCAATACCGGTCTCACAGCTTCCACCACTTACTACTACGTGGTCGAGGCAGTAGACGCGGATGGCACCTCAACGGCCTCGACGCAGCAGTCCGCGACCACACAGGCAGCCTCAGGCGCGGAGATTGTGGCCATCGCAGCAGGCGGCCCGGCGGAGAGCAACGCAACCGGCGGTGACTACGGGTTCGTTGCCGACGAAGACTACAGCGGTGGAGGTGATAACCAAGTCACTACCGCCACGATCAACCTCACACAACCGGGCGCGAATGCAGCACCCATGGCGGTCTATCAGCACGGCCGGAGCGGAGTCTTTACCTACACCATCCCAGGCCTCACGGCCGGCACACAGTACACCGTGCTGCTGCATTTCGCCGAGACTTACTTCACAGCTGCAGGTGACCGCGAGTTCAACGTGGCCATCAACGGCACGTCTGTGCTGTCTAACCTGGACATCTGCGCCACCGTCGGCGCCAATGCGGCACTGGTGAAGACGTTCACCGCTACCGCCAACAGCAGCGGCGATATCGTGATCGCTTTCACCACAGGCGCGGCCAACCAGCCACTCGTCATGGGGATTGAGGTGCGTTAGCAGACACCAACTGGCGAGGAGAAACCCAGGTCTCAAAAGCGAGACCTGGGCCACCCACTTAATGGCGGCAACGACCGGCGGCCCGAAAGAGGAATAACATGTATCCCCGACTCATCCGCATTGAAGGGACTTTTAGTCTATCGAGTTTAAACCGGCTTCGGCGCAATGCGTGGCTAGTGCCGATGCTGATGATACAACTGTTCGCGGCGTCCTCAAGCGCGCAAGTGGACCCACCGGCATCCGACCGGATCACGGTCAATCTGTCGCAAGGAGTTCCCAATTTCGTTGGGAATGCGTCTTTGACGGATCCGACTGCCGCTTTGCCACAGAGCAATTGGTGGTACGAGAACAATCAGGATTCCAACCCCACTTCGTCGTCTTTCGCGGCACCCGGCTATGTCGAGACTGCTACCCCCGTCGCCGATTCTGGACCCGCGTGTGGCAGCACCCTTTCCGCACCCAACTGGACCCAGGTGGGCATTCCGACTGACGCGAATATATGGCGCACGTTTATCAATCAGGCATCGGGCGGCGGTCAAGGGTCTTTGTGTGGACAAAACAACTGGTATCGCCTGCACTTCAAGGTCGACCCAGCGTATGCCAACAGCAAGATCATGGTCGAGTTTGAAGGCGCGCACACGGGAGCGCAGGTTTACATCAATGGCACGCTTCTGCAGGGCATCAGCACCATCACAGCAGATACGCAAGCGTCGCATGTCGTCGGCTTCATTCCCTTCATCGTCGACCTTACGCCCTACATAACCGCCGACGGCGCCACGGAAAATGTGCTCGCAGTGAGCGTTTCCAGGGACAATACGTGGTTTGAAGATCCGCAATTCTCCGAAGTCTTCCGCTTCGGTCAGGCCATGGCCGGATTGTTTCGTCCGGTGAAGATGTTCATTACCAACAAGGTGCATATTCCAGTCAACGTGTACTCCAATCAGGCAACCTGGGGCACGTACGTGGCAACGGTATCCGAGGTTCCTTCTTCAAGCAGTACAGCGCAAGCTACCTCGGCTGTTATCCAGGTTGAGACGAACGTTCTCAACGAGACTACGGCTTCCCAGGCAGTAACGCTGACGACGCAGATCGTGGATGCGAACGGAAACGTAGTTGCTACCGGGGCGCCCCTCACTCAGACAGTAGCTCCCATGACCCCGGGCAATTTCCCATCTTCACCGACTCCAATGTTCTCGCAACAGATCACGGTAAATAATCCGACATTATGGTATCCAAACGCTTCCGTATACGGTACGCCGTATATGTACACAGTCAACCACATCGTCAGCGTGAATGGCGTAGTGGTCGACGCCGCGCAAAGCCCGCTCGGTATCCGCACGATCACCTGGAATACCAATTACCCGATCTTCAACGGCCATCCGATGAATTTGTGGGGAGGCTCCGGGCGCTACGATTATCCGGGGTTGGGATCATCCGTTCCGGAAGAACAGCAGTGGCGCGACCTCTCGCTCTTGGCCGCGGAGGGCGGAAATATTTACCGTCCCGGCCACTCCACCTCCAGCGAAGAATTCGTAAACGCGGCAGATGCATATGGCATCATGATCGACCAGCCGAGCGGAGATAACGAAGAAGCTTTCGCTGCCCCAACTGCCGATATGGTGACGCTGAAGGAAGAACTGCACCGCGACATGATCATTCGCGATCGCAGCCATCCGTCGATTCTCGACTGGGAATCGAATAACGGCACCATGGAAGAGTCCGTCGGCACGGCCCTCCTGGCCATCAATTCAACCTGGGATCCAATCAATACGCGCATTGCGGCCGACCGTACGCCCGACCCGGTAAACGGCTATCTGCTTGGTTGCACCCTGGAAGGCTGCGAGGTTGGTATCAAGAACGAATACCCGAATAACCCGGCCTGGGGAGCGGAGTATTGGGGCACCGGCACGGCGCGCGGCCTGGCGTGGAATTACGAACTTGCCTTTGTTGCGCCTTTTCTGGACAACTGGCGCCTGGGCAAGGCAGATAACACAATGGGCATGGCGCAGTGGTACCTTGCGGATACTCCTGGCGAGACAGGCGAATTTGTGGAAGCAGGCGGCAGCACCACTGCTCCTGGAAACTCGAATGATGTTCGCTCGCTGGGCGCTTCCTCGATGGACCAGAACCGCTTCCCAAAGTTGTTGTATTACGTCTACGAGGCCGCCTGGACACCTTTCTCGGTCGCGCCGGTCGTTCACTTATCGGGACACTGGAACCTTTCCGCCGGAAATGTTCAGGTGAACGCCTTCAGTAACTGTCCGTCAGTCAAACTGCTCGTCAACGGCGTACAACAGGGTTCGACTGAGACGCCAAACCCCTGGGACTCGAACGACGAAGCGAATCAGACGCAGTCCGCTACCCTGATACCTTTCCAGACGTCCTGGATCGTGCCGTGGGTATCCGGCACGGTGACGGCGCAATGCCTGAACGAGTCAGGAACCGTAGTAGCGACGGACAGCAGGACAACTGCCGGGCCTGAAAGCAAGATCGTGCTCACTCAAGTTCCTGAGCTGACCCAGCCGAATGGCACGACCTTCCAGGTTACGGCGAATGGTTCGGATGCGGCCTTTGTTACGGCCACGATCGAAGACGCGAATGGGAATTGGGAACCCCTTGCCTCGGATCTGGTCACGTTTTCGGTGACCGGCCCGGCCACCTACCAGGGCGGAACCCAGCAATATGTGTCCACGAATACAAACGCATACTCCAACGCCAACTCTACTTACATAAACGGGGTGGCTGACGCTTTCTATCACTCGCCGGGTGACCCTGAGTTGCAAGTTGAGGGCGGCATGACCAGAATCGCCCTTCGCAGCCAGTTCACTCCTGGTACCGTAACAGTGACTGCTACGGCTCCAGGGCTGGCGAGCGGTTCCGTTTCTTTTCCCATTGTTGCAGTGCCGGATCCTCGTACAACGCACCAGCAATTGCACCGCGGTTACCGCGGCGCCGACTGGGCTGACGGCAACGGCCACTTCGTCCAGCGTCATCACTTTGGGTTGGACGGCGGTCACTCCTCCAGCCAACTGCACCGTCAGTTTCTACAACATCTATAGCAGCACCACCAGCGGATTCACTCCGTCCCCGAGTAACCTGATAGCGAGCGGAATTACCAGCGCCAGCTACGCCGACACCGGCCTGCCTGATCTGACGACTTACTATTTCAAAGTCGAAGCCGTTGACGCGGACGGTACATCGGCGGCCTCGTCGCAGGCGACTGCCAGCACGCCGGTTACCCCGCCCTGCAGCACGGTTCCCCAGGCGCCAAGCGGGCTGACAGCCACGGCGACTTCGCCCAGCGTCATCGGCCTGACCTGGACACCGGTAACCCCTCCGGCTAACTGCACCATCAGCTCCTACAACGTCTACCGCAGCACCACCAGCGGGTTTACCCCGGGCTCAGGCAACCTGGTTGCGAGCGGCGTGACCACGGCGAGTTACTCCAACACCGGCCTCACATCGTATACGACCTACTACTTCGTCGTCGAAGCTCTTGACGCGGATGGCGCCTCGGCGGCCTCGGCGCAGGCAACTGCTACAACGCCACCAGCAGATGTCGTGTCTATCAACGCCGGCGGTCCAGCGGAAAGCAACTCGAGTGGCGGCGACAATGGGTTTGTCGCAGACGAAGACTACGGCACCGCCGGAACCACCTACTCGGTCACTAACACAATCACGATACCCGCCAATCTTGTTCCCATTGCTGCTCCCGCCGCAGTGTATCAGTCGGCGCGGCAAGGAGCCGTGACGTATACCATTCCCGGTCTGACCGCGGGAACCAATTACACCGTACGTCTGCACTTTGCGGAGCTGTATTTCCCGGCGGCCGGCGATCGTGAATTCGATGTGGCCATCAACGGCACATCGGTGCTGACAAACTTCGACATCTACGCAACCGCCGGTGCGCAATACACGGCTGTGATTAAGCAGTACGTCGCAACCGCTAACAGCAGCGGCGATATCGTGATCAGCTTTCACCAATGGCGCCCTCGACCAACCCATGATCAATGGCATCGAGGTACTCGGCGATTCCTCCGTTTGCTCTGCCGTTCCCCCCGCGCCGACCGGGTTGACCGGGACGGCAACTTCCTCCAGCATCATCGGTCTCACATGGAACGCAGCGAGCCCTCCAGCCGGCTGCACCCTCAACTCCTACAGCGTCTACAGCAGCACTACCAGCGGGTTCACTCCATCCTCGAGCAACTTGGTTGCGAGCGGAATTGCGACCCCAGCTACTCCAACACCGGCCTCGCGGCTTCGACGACTTACTATTACGTCGTCGAAGCAGTTGACTTATACGGCACATCGGCTGCTTCGCTGCAAGCCAGCGCGGAGACTTTGGCCGCTGCGACATGCAACTCGGTTCCCCCCACAGGGCCGACCAATCTGACGGCCACTGCATCCTCCTCGAGCGCCATCGCCTTGAGCTGGACAGCGGCTCCCGCGAACCCTCCCTGCACCATCAGTTCCTACAACGTCTACGCCAGTACAACCAGCGGGTTTACTCCGTCGTCGAGTAATTTGATTGCGAGCGGGGTTACGGGAACCACTTATACCAATACCGGCCTCGCCGCGTCGACAACTTACTATTACCTGGTTGAAGCACTTGACTCGTTCGGCGCGTCGGCGGCCTCGAACCAGGCCAGCGCGGAAACGCAAAGCAGCAGCGGCGGCAGTTGCAGTACGGTCCCCTCGGCTCCGACCGGATTTACAGCGACGGCATCGTCTTCAAGCGTCATCGGTCTGAGTTGGGCTGCAGTGACTCCGCCGGCGAACTGCACCATCAGTTCCTACAGTGTCTACGGCAGCACGACCAGTGGATTTACGCCAGGTTCCGGCAACCTGATCACCAGCGTGTCTTCTGGCACAACTTATTCTGACACCGGTCTTTCGGCTTCCACGGCCTATTACTTTGTCGTTGAGGCAGTGGACGCAGAGGGGAACTCTGTGGCCTCAGTGCAGGAATCAGCCACTACGCAGGCAGCTGGATCCGGAACGGAGATCGTAGCCATCGCCGCCGGTGGCCCTGCGGAGAGCAACTCCAGCGGGGGTGATTATGGGTTTGTTGCCGACGAATACTTCAGCGGCGGTGGAGATAATGCCGTCACCAGCGCCACCATCAACCTCACGCAACCGGGCGTGAATGCAGCGCCGATGGCGGTGTACCAGCACGGGCGCTCCGGGATCTTTACCTACACTATTCCGGGCTTGACGGCCGGCGCACAGTACAGCGTGCTGCTGCATTTCGCCGAGACCTATTTCACGGCCGCAGGCGATCGCGAATTCAACGTGGCCATCAACGGCACGTCTGTGCTCACGAACCTGGATATCTACGCCACCGTCGGCGCTAATGCAGCACTGCTTGAGACCTTCACCGCTACTGCTAACAGCAGCGGCGATATCGTGATCGCCTTCACTGCCGGTGCGGCCAACCAGCCGCTGCTCATGGGCATTGAAGTGCGCAGCAGCTCAAGCGGTAGTTGCAGCGTGGTTCCGTCGGCGCCGACCGGGCTGACGGCCACGGCTTCCTCCTCCAGCGCCATCGGCCTCAGCTGGTCTGCAGTGACCGCTCCGGCTAACTGCACCATCAGCTCTTACAAGGTCTACGGCAGCACCACCAGCGGCTTCACTCCTTCATCGAGCAACCTGCTGGGCTCTCCCACGGGCACGACGTTCTCGAATACCGGTCTGGCAGCTTCCACCACTTACTACTACGTGGTGGAAGCAACAGATGCGGACGGTAATTCCGCAGCCTCGTCGCAGGCCAGCGCGGAGACTGCGGCTGCATCCTGCTCCGCGGTTCCCTCGGCGCCTACTGGGCTGACGGCAACCGCTTCCTCCTCCAGCGTGATTGGCCTCAGTTGGACGGCAGTCACTCCGCCGGCTAATTGCACAGTCAGCACTTATAACCTCTACGGAAGTACGACCAGCGGGTTCACCCCGTCATCGAGCAACCTGATCACCAGCACCACCGGCACGAGCTACTCCAATACCGGTCTTACAGCTTCCACCACTTACTACTACGTGGTCGAGGCAGTAGACGCGGATGGCACCTCAACGGCCTCAACGCAGCAGTCCGCGACCACACAGGCAGCCTCTGGCGCAGAGATTGTGGCTATCGCAGCCGGCGGCCCGGCGGAGAGCAACGCAACCGGCGGTGACTACTCCTTCGTTGCCGACGAAGACTACAGCGGTGGAGGAGATAACCAAGTCACTACACGCTACGATCAACCTCACACAACCGGGGGCGAATGCAGCGCCGATGGCAGTCTATCAGCACGGCCGGAGCGGAGTCTTTACTTACACCATTCCAGGCCTGACGGCCGGCACACAATACACTGTGCTGCTGCATTTCGCCGAGACTTACTTCACAGCCGCAGGTGACCGCGAGTTCAACGTGGCCATCAACGGCACGACTGTGCTCTCTAACCTGGACATCTACGCCACCGTCGGCGCCAATGCAGCACTGGTGAAGACGTTCACCGCCACCGCCAACAGCAGCGGCGATATCGTGATCGCCTTCACCATAGGCACGGCCAACCAGCCGCTCGTCATGGGCATTGAATCGCGCTAGAGGTATCCACAGTGACCGGCAATCGCACCTCTATACGCAAAGCACAACAGAAACGGGAGAATGTAATGTCAAACAATGAGTCGATCCTTTGGACAAAGGCTGTTCTTCGGACTTTGCTTGGACTGGCAGTAGTTTGCGTTGTTGGCTTTGTGAGCGCGAAAGGTGCGATTGCCCAGGAAGTTGTCGCCATCGCCGCCGGCGGTCCGGCGCAGAGTAACTCCGCCGGAGGCGACTACCCCTTTGTTGCCG
The DNA here is from genome assembly GCA_963790935.1 of uncultured Acidobacteriaceae bacterium. GTDB lineage: Bacteria > Acidobacteriota > Terriglobia > Terriglobales > Acidobacteriaceae > PALSA-350. The sequence continues at coordinate 110,198 of CAWBRJ010000004.1, forward strand.
ATGAAGACTTCAGCGGCGGAGGGGATAACCAGGTCAGTGGCGCCACCATCAACCTCACCCAACCTGGCGCGAACGCTGCGCCGATGGCGGTGTATCAACACGCGCGGGCAGGGATCTCTACGTACACCATCCCGGGCCTCACCGCCGGCACGCAGTACTCCGTCCTGCTGCACTTCGCCGAGACGTATTTCACCGCCGCGGGCCAGCGCGAATTCGATGTCGCCATCAACGGCACGAGTGTGCTTACCAACCTGGACATCTACGCCACCGTCGGCGCCAATGCGGCCCTGGAGAAAACCTTCACCGCCACTGCCAACAGCAGTGGAGATATCGTGATTGCCTTCACGGCGGCGCGGCGAACCAGCCCGTGGTGAGCGGAATCGAAGTGAGGGATTTATCTACCACCTGCAGCACCGCTCCTTCTGCACCGGCCGGGCTTACAGCGACGGCTTCCTCCTCCAGCGCCATTGGTCTTAGCTGGACCGCAGTGACTCCGCCTACGAACTGCACCATCAGTGCTTATAACGTCTACGGCAGCACCACCAGCGGGTTCACTCCGTCGTCAAGCACGCTGCTGGGCTCGCCCACGGGCACCACCTTCACCAGCACCGGTCTGGCGGCTTCGACGACGTACTACTACGTGGTTGAGGCCATCGACGCAGAAGGCGCGTCGGCGCCTTCGTCCCAAGCCAGTGCGGAAACTTCGGCTGCGCCCTGCGCTGCAGTCCCATCTGCTCCGGCTGGCTTGACGGCGACAGCGACTTCCTCAAGCAGCATCGGACTAAGTTGGACCGCAGTCACTCCTCCAGCCAATTGCACCGTCAGCTCGTACCGCGTCTACGGCAGCACCACCAGCGGGTTCACTCCCTCCGCCAGCAATCTGCTAAGCTCGCCGGCGGGCACCACCTACAGCAACACCGGTCTCTCGCCGTCCACTACCTATTACTACGTTGTTGAGGCGGTCGACGCTGAGGGCACATCGGCGGCATCGGCGCAGCAATCCGCAACTACCCAGGCAGTGACCTCCGGCACCGAGATCGTAGCCATCGCCGCAGGCGGTCCGGCGGAGAGTAACTCCAGCGGAGGAGATGTTTCGTTTGTTGCCGATGAGGATTTCAGCGGTGGTGGCGACAATGCCGTCACCAGCGCCACCATTAACCTCACCCAACCGGGCGTGAACGCGGCGCCGATGGCGGTGTATCAGCACGGCCGGAGCGGAGCGTTCACCTACACCATTCCGGGCTTGACGGCGGGAGCACAGTACACCGTGCTGCTGCATTTCGCCGAAACCTATTTCACGGCCGCGGGTGACCGCGAGTTCAACGTGGCCATCAACGGCACCTCTGTGCTCACGAACCTGGATGTCTACGCCACCGTCGGCGCCAACGCAGCACTGCTCGAGACCTTCACCGCTACTGCCAACAGCAGCGGTGATATCGTGATCGCCTTCACGCTGGGCGCGGCCAACCAGCCGCTGCTCATGGGCATTGAAGTGCGCAGCTCATCCGGCACCGGAGGTAGCTGCAGCACCGTTCCCTCAGCGCCCACCGGGCTCACCGCCACGGCTTCCTCCTCCAGCTCCATCGGCCTGAGCTGGTCCGCGGTTACGCCGCCCGGCGACTGCACCATCACTACCTATAGCGTTTACCGCAGCACCACCAGCGGATTCACTCCGTCGTCCAGCAACCTGATCACAACGTACTGCCGGCACGACCTACTCCAACACTGGCCTTACGGCTTCGACTACGTACTACTACGTGGTCGAAGCGGTGGATGCGGAGGGAACCTCGGCTGCCTCGTCGCAGGCATCCGCTACCACCCAAAGCTCCGGCTCAACCTCAACGGAGATCGTCGCTATCGCCGCCGGCGGTCCCGCGCAAAGCAACATCAACGGCGGTGACTACTCCTTCGTTGCTGACGAATATTACAGCGGAGGAGGAGATAACGGGGCTGTAACCGCAGCGATCAACCTGTCCCAACCCGGCGCCAATGCAGCGCCGATGGGGGTATATCAGAACGGGCGAGTGGGAATCTCCACTTACACCATTCCCGGCCTGGCGGCCGGCGCCCAGTACAGCGTCCTACTACATTTCGCCGAAACTTATTTCACCGCCGCTGGTGATCGTCAGTTCGATGTAGCCATCAACGGTGCAACCGTGCTCACCAACCTTGACGTCTATGCCACCGTTGGATCAGACGCGGCACTACTGGAGACGTTTCCGGCGACCGCCAACAGCAGCGGCCAGATTGTCATCTCCCTCACCGACGGCGCCGAAAATGCGCCACTGATCATGGGAATCGAGGTCCGGGGTGCTCCCAGCGCTTGCACACTCGTTCCCTCAGGCGCCCCGACGGCTGTGATGGCCGCAGCGTCTTCTCCCAGCATTATCGGTTTGAACTGGACGCCCGTTGCCGCTCCGCCCAACTGCGCCATCACCTACAACGTTTATGGCAGCACGGTGAGTGGCTTCACTCCATCCCCATCCACATTGCTCGCAAAGGGCCTCACGGGAACCAGCTATTCCAACACCGGACCTCACACCTCCACCACTTATTACTACGTTGTCGTCGCAGTGGATGGGGCTGGCACATCGGCAGGCTCGACGCAAGCTAGCGCCGAGACCAATTCCGCTACATCGTGCGCTTCCGTTCCCGAGGCAGCGCCGACCGGGTTGGCGGCCACCCCGTCTACCTCCACCGCCATGGGAGTAAGTTGGAATGCCGTCACGCCGCCAGCCTACTGCACTACCATCACCTATAACCTCTACGGCAGCACCGTCAGCGGGTTCACACCCTCCGTCAGCAATGAGATTGCGGTAGGGATCACCGGCACGAAATTCTTCAACACCGGGCTTGTGCCTTCGTCCACCTACTACTACATTGTGCAAGCGGCGGATGTAGACGGCGTATCGACAGAATACTCGGCACAGGAAAGCGCTACCACGCTCGTTCCTCCAACAGTGTTGACTGCGGCGGCTTCTTCCGCCAATGAGATCGATCTGAGTTTCCCCGAAAGCACCGCCGCGGCCCCGGTCCAATACTTGATTTTCCGCAGTACCTCGCCAACCTTTACGCCGTCGAGCGCCAATCAGGTTGGCACAACAAAGTCCAATGCATATAACGATGTCGTGCTTGCGGCTTCGACGACCTATTACTACCAGGTCGAGGCCAGCAACCCGGCCGGAGTTTCGGCGCCAACCGGACCGGTGAGCGCAACCACTCTACCTCTCGGTGAGAGCACTCCTTTCTGGGGACCCGGCAACATACCGGCCGCACCGGCCGGGGATGTCATGACGTTTGCCTTCGTGAACCGCACGAACGGGCAATATCCAGACAACCAGGTGTGGTGGAGCACAACCATCAACGGCGTTACAACCACGAATACGATTGCAGCTCAACCTTATTTCGAGATGCCGGCCAACTCTTCCGGACGAATGGAGTTCTACCTTGGACCTCAGGGTACGAGTAGCCCGTACTCCGATTTTATCGAGTTCACCATCGGACCTACGTCTTTCAACGGCGATACAACCCGAGTGGATCAGTTCGGTCTTAAGTTGGCGATGCAGCTTACTTGCGGCGACGGCACGGATATAGCTGTCGGCGAAAACTCCGCGACCTTTGCGGAAAGCCGGCCTTCCACATTCCAACGCTATGTCACCCAGGTGCAGGCGCCCTTCCAGACCCTGGGTCAAACAGACGCGCCGTACGCGATTCTTTCTCCCGGCGCGGGTGGGTTCGACACCGGTGGGCCATACGACACTTATTACAACGCCTACATTGCCCAGATATGGGCGAGCAACAACCTGACCATTCCGATAGCGGGAGACAATGGAGACGGCCTGGGCGCCTATCCGGACCTATCCGCCGCGATCTACAGGCATACCGCAGCAGCCGGAACGTTTAATCCGAACGGTACGCTGATTTCTGAGTCGATGTGGGGTAATCCGAACCTGTTCTATCAGGCGTCTCCAGCGAGCTACTACGCGCAGTGGTTCCACGCAAACGCCATCAACGGCCAGCAATATGCGTTCCCGTATGACGATGCAGGCGGATACTCGAGCGACGTGGGCTGCTCGAACCCACAAACTTTGGTCGTGGCCATTGGCTGGTAACGAGAGGAAACGGTCACAGGTCGAATCCTCCGTCCTCACGACGGGGACTGCATGTGGTCGTTTCCCAATGCGTTCTGTCCGCGGCAATTGGGTAAGATGGAGAGGAATTTACGAGGAGACCATGATGGCCGAAGATACCGCGAAATATCCTCCCGTTCCGCCTGATGATCCAGCGCGTACGCTAACGATTGCTCGTCCTAACGAGGACCAAAACCTGCCGCATATCGGCCTGGTCGGCGATACCTACACCATCACGGTTTCCGGAGAGGATACTAATGGCCGGTTTTGCGTGGTCGACATGCATGTTCCGCCTGGAGGCGGCCCGCCGCCCCATCGGCATGATTTTGAAGAGACATTTATTGTGCTCGAGGGCGAGATCGAGGCAATCTTCCGTGGAAAGAAGTCCAACATCCGTGCCGGCGAGACGGTGCACATCCCCGCGAACGCACCTCACCAATTCCGACAACGCATCCGCCGGGCCGGTGCGTCTCCTTTGCATCTGCTCCCCTGCCGGGCAGGAGCGATTCTTCCAGGAGGTCGGAGTGCGCGTAGCAACGCGCACTACACCGCCACCCAAGCTCGATGAGAAAGGGCAGGCAGAGTTCCGGCTGAAAGCGGAGCGTCTTGCGCCCAGTTATCGGACGGAGTTGCTGCCACCGGCTTAGGACTTTCTCCTACCCTTACGAGTGCAAATAGGTCAGAACTGCGCGGACTGCCTCATCCCGCGCATCCGAAAGCGATAGCGTGGGCGGCCGCCGTAAGGCCGCCCCATGCGATAAGGCGTCGATCATATGTGCCGTCACAAAGACGACCGCATCAAGATTCCGTCGTCCTTTCAGCTCCTGCGCTCGCGACGAGATTGCCAGCAGGAACAGTCCGTGAAGGCGTTGCGCGAAATCTATCGTTCCTCCCGCCCGGTGCGGTACCTCTCTCATGAGCAATTCAGGAAGGGCTGGATCGACCGCATGCGACTTGACCATGGCCTCCATGATTGCGCGTATCAGATCCTTGAGCGGTGCTCCAGCATGCTCCACGACAACGTTCTGAATCATGCGGTCAATCTGCTCGATGTGACGCTGGTGCAGCGCGTGAAAGATCGCTCCCCTATTAGGAAAATACTGATAGAGCGAGCCGATGCTCACGCCGGCAACTTCAGCAATCCGATTGGTTGTGAGGCCCTTTGAGCCTCCACGTTTGAGAAGCCGTATCGTGGCATCCAGGACAGCTTCAACCGTTTCGATGGCACGACGCTGTGTGGGACGTCGCCGCAGACGCTTTCCTGTTTTCTTCGTGGCCATTTCATAAAGAATATCCAGAATGTGAGCAATATTCCACATATTGCCTGCGGGGGTCGATTGGCCAGAACAACCTCGCACTCCTGAAAGCGAGTAGACATAGGCGTTTTCGGATAATAACCTCTGCTTAGATTTGTGAGCATTCGTTTAGCTTCCTGCGACAGCGACTCACTTTAGGAGGCAGTCATGACCTATCTCATCACCGGCGCGACCGGAGATGTAGGTGCGCGAGTCGTCGATTCTTTGCTTGCTTTGGGCGAGCGGCCGCGCGTGTTCGCGCGTGACGAAACAAAGGCCCGCTCCCGCTTCGGCGATCGGGTTGAGGTGTCCGTCGGCGACCTCGCTGACACCGCGTCCCTGAAGAGCGCGCTTCAGGATGTCGATGCACTCTTCCTGGTAACAACGGGACCCCGGATTCCAGACCTGGACGATGGGGCGGCCAAAGCCGCCAAAGCTGCCGGCGTGCGGCACCTGGTCAAGCTGTCGTCCCTGGACGTGGAGCAGAACCTTGCCATCGGCGCATGGCATGAACGGGGCGAGGAAGCGATTCGCGCCAGCGGAGTTCCCTTCACTTTTCTGCGCCCTTCGGGATTTATGTCCAACCTGTTGGCGTGGGCGACGTCGATCAAGAACGAGGGTGTGGTTCGCTCCTCTACTGGAGACGGCAAAAGAGGCTTCATCCACTCGGACGATATTGCCGCAGTTGCGACCGAAACATTAAGGACGGGTGCGCACGTAGGAGAATCGTTGCCGCTCACCGGTCCGGAAGCGCTGAGCTTCTCAGAGGTGGCCATCAAGATCGGAGCTGCCATCGGCAAAGACCTCAGGTATCAACCCATTTCCGACGAGGAAGCGCGCCGCCGGTACGCGGCTACCGGGGCACCGCCTGAGGAGACCGAAGCGCACGTCTGCTTGTGGCGGGCGATTCGCGAAGGCCGGCTAGCCACTGTGACGAATTGGGTCGAACGTGTCCTTGGCCGGAAGCCAATTTCGCTCGATCGTTGGGCGGAGGAAAATGCTGATCGCTTTTGTTGAACCACTTCAGCGGCGGATAAGGCTGCAACCTCCAGACTTTGAGTGGGTGGCCAGGTCTCGCTTTTGAGACCTGGGCCGCCCATTCAACACTCGTCCGCGCCATTTTCCGCTATTGAAGCTTTGCGGTCAGTCCCATAACCCTCAACCGGATCCACCGGCGGCCTTCTCCGCTTCTTACGCGCAACCTCCAGAAAAGACCGAAGCACCGGACCCTCATGCTGTGGGGCCCAGGCGATCACCAGGTCGATGAAGGCATTGCGATCCGAGAGCGGCAGGAAGGCTAATTCCTCGCTGCTCAGGATTTGCGACCCTCCGGGCAGAATTGCCAGTCCCTCGCCGGCTTCAACCAACGCGAGCACGCCAGACGAAACGGTCGCGGTGGCGCTGATTTTTGGGGAGAATCCAGCCTCCGTACAAAGCGTAATCACCTTGTCAAACACTGCCGGCGAATACTTGCGGTCATTCAGCACGAAGCGCTCGCCGGCCAATTCCCGCATGGAAATCTTCCGCCTCTTCGCCATCGGGTGGTTCTTGAGCATAACCGCATAAAGGCGCTCGGTCAAAAAATGCTCCGATCGGAGTATCGCGGCTTGCGCTGGTTGCACCGCACGCGTGAACGCAATATCGATCGAACCGCCCAGCAGCCCCTGGTGCTGCATGGCCGGCGCCATCTCCACCAAGCCGACCTGAACATGGGGAAACCGATGCCGGAATTCTCGGATGATGGCCGGAAAAAACCTCGCCGTACCGCCAACAAAAAATCCGATCGTCAAGGTTCCAATCTCTCCATGAAGAGACTTCTGGACGTTGGCAGCGGCCTTACCAGCTAATGCCAGAACCGCACGCGCATCCAACAGAAACTGCTCACCCTCCGGCGTCAGGCGGATGTTTCGGTTCTCTCGATCAAAGAGCGCGGCCCCCAATTCCGCTTCCAGGTCGCGGATTTGTTCGCTGATCGCCGACTGGGAGACATGAAGCAGTTGCGCCGCCCGGCCGAACCCTCCGTTTTCCGCAACCGCGGTGAAGTAGCGCAGGTGTCTTAGTTCCACGCATTCCAGTTTAATTCATCGGTTTTTCCGATAGGTTCCTTCGGAACAAAGTGCGAGCCGAGACGGGGTCGCATGAATCATATTAGAGCTAGAAACCATCACCTACGAAGTGTGAGGTTCGCCCGTAGAGGCAAGTGAGAGGAGCTGCTCTTTCCCAATGTGGATTGTCAAGTTAGCCCTGGATCGACCGTACACCTTCATCATCCTGGCTCTGCTCATCCTCATCATGAGCCCGGTCATCATCCTGCGCACGCCGACCGATATCTTCCCCAACATCAATATCCCGGTGGTTGCGGTCGCCTGGCAATACACCGGCCTCGATCCGGAAGAAATGGAAGGGCGGCTCACTACCCCATTTGAGAAGGCAGCGACCACGCTGGTCGACAACATCGAGCACATCGAGTCGACCACCTATAACGGCGTCTCCGTGGTCAAGCTCTTCCTGCAGCCGGGTGCCTCGGTCGACACCGCCAATGCCCAGGTGACCGCGGTCTCACAATACGAACTGCGGCAACTGCCGCCAGGCACGTTACCTCCGGAAATCATCAATTTCAGCGCTTCGAGCGTGCCCATTCTTCAACTGGGTGTTTCCGGCAAGGGCCTCGACGAGCAGCAATTGGCTGACTACAGCCAGAACGCGGTTCGTCCCCAGCTGGTGACGGTGCCGGGCGCTGTGCTGCCGCTCCCCTACGGGGGCAAGAGCCCGCAGATCAGCGTCAACATGGACCAGAACCTGATGCAGTCCAAAGGGGTCTCGCCCGGCGACCTGCTCGCGGCCCTGAACGCGCAGAACGTGGTGATGCCTTCGGGAACAGCCAAGGTTGGCCCGCTCGAGTACGACGTCCGCACCAACTCAGCCCCGCGCACCATCGACGAACTGGGCATGCTGCCGATCAAAAAGGTCAACGGCGCGATTGTGTATGTCCGCGACGTGGCCACGGTCAGCAGCGGATCCGCATTCCAAACCAACATCGTGCGGCAGGACGGCCACCGGGGCGTGCTGATCACCGTGCTCAAGGCCGGCAATGCATCCACCCTGAGTGTGGTGAAAGGCATTCGCGGCTTGCTTCCCCGCGTGCTGCAGATTGTTCCACCCAATCTCAAGATCACGCCGCTGAGCGACCAGAGCGTATTTGTGCGCGCCGCGGTCTCCGGCGTGATTCGCGAGGCCGTGATCGCGGCCGCGCTGACCGCGCTGATGATCCTCCTGTTCCTGGGCAGCTGGCGATCGACGATCATCATCGCTATTTCCATTCCGCTCTCCATTCTGACGTCGGTGATCGTGCTGAGCCTGGTCGGCGAGACGATCAACACCATGACCCTGGGCGGACTTGCGCTGGCGGTCGGAATCCTGGTCGACGACGCCACCGTCACCATCGAAAACATTGAACGGTTTCTGGAAAACGGGTATGAGCTGCGCGAGGCAATCCTCGATGGCGCGGCCCAGATTGCCGTGCCCGCCCTGGTCTCTACGCTGTGCATCTGCATCGTCTTTCTGCCCATGTTCTTCCTTCAGGGCGTGTCGCGTTATCTGTTTGCGCCGCTGGCCGAGGCAGTCATGTTTGCCATGATCGCCTCCTATATTCTTTCCCGCACCCTCGTACCCACCCTCGCGATGTATCTGCTGCGCCCCAAGGAGCACAGCGCCCTCGCGCAATCCGCTGGTGGTTTTCCAACGCGGCTTTGAAGCTGCGCTTCGAGCGTGTGCGCGGGGGCTACCAGGTACTGCTTACCCGGCTGGTCTTCGCGCGCAGGATTTTTGTGCCGTCCTTTCTTGGCCGTCTGCCTTTGCGGATTTCTCCTGTTGCCCTTTCTCGGCCAGGATTTCTTCCCCAGCACGGACTCGGGCGAATTCATCCTTCACATGCGCGCGAAGACAGGTACTCGTATCGAAGAAACGGCGCGCCTGGCCGACCAGGTCGAGGCATCGATCCGCCGCAAACTTCCGGGCCGGGAACTCAACAACATCCTCGACAACCTGGGCCTGCCTTACAGCCCGTATAACACCATGCACCTTACCTCCGGGATCGTCGGGGCGGAGGATGGCGACATCCTGGTCAGCCTGAATGAGGACCATCACCCTACGGCCAATTACGTGCGCCAGCTGCGCAGAGAGCTGCCACGCGAGTTCCCTGGCACGCAGTTTTACTTTCTGCCGGCGGATATCACTACCCAGATTCTCAACTTCGGTCTGCCGGCGCCGATCGACATTCAGTTCCAAAGCGACGACGTTGTGGCGGGCACGCAGCAGGCAACCGCGATGCTCGAGGAACTGCGGCAAGTTCCGGGCCTGGCCGACCTGCGCATTCAACAGCCGATGGACTATCCCACACTCAACGTGAACCTGGATCGCACCAAGGCGGAACAGGGCGGGTATACCACTCACGATGTCGCCCAGAGCATGTTGAACAGCCTGAGCGGCAGCTTCCAGATCACGCCGATGTTCTTCCTCAATTACAAGAACGGCGTGGCCTACAACCTGGCCGCGCAGACTCCGCAGTATCACATGGATACCCTCGAGGATATCCAGAACATCCCCGTCAACTCATCGCTCGCGGCCCCCCGCGCGACGCCGGAGGTGCTGGGAGATTTAACTTCCATTCAGCGTGGCCATGAGATGGCGGTGGTGTCGCACTACAATATCCGCCGCGTCATCGATATCTATGGCGCCGTGCAGGACCGCGACCTGGGCGCCGTAGCCAAAGACGTGGAAGCCATTGTTCATCGCCATGAGAAGCAACTTCCTCGCGGCATGTTCGTTTCCCTGCGTGGCCAGGTGCAAACCATGCGCAGCTCGTATATCTCGCTGCTGGGCGGCCTGGCCTTTGCCATCGTTCTGGTTTATATGCTCATCGTGGTGAACTTCCAGTCGTGGCTGGACCCGTTCATCATCATCACCGGCGCTGCCGGCAGCGCTGGCCGGTATCGTCCTGTTTCTCTTTCTCACCCACACCACGCTCAGCGTGCCGGCACTTGATGGGCGCCATCATGTGCATGGGCGTGGCCACGGCCAACAGCATCCTTGTGGTCTCGTTCGCCAAGTCGCGCTTAGCCGAGAACGGGGACGCGATTCTGGCTGCCATCGAAGCAGGCGCAACCCGTTTTCGACCAGTCTGCATGACGGCGCTGGCAATGATCATCGGCATGGTGCCGATGGCGCTCGGGCTGGGCGACGGGGGCGAACAGAATGCTCCGCTGGGCCGAGCGGTGATTGGCGGCCTGCTCTGCGCAACCATGGCCACCCTGGTTTTCGTGCCTGCAGTCTTTGCCATGCTTCATCGCGGGAACGGAGAAGGAACGACTTCACAACCGGAGCATGAACAGCAACCGCAGCACGCGTAGAGAACCACGGGGGAACGATGCGAACAGAAGACAAAGCAACATCGACTATGGAAAGCCATCCTGCTCACGAAGGTCATACCGATCCAATCGACCCGCGCCGAAAGCTGGGGCGGGGAGCGGTGGTTGCGGGCATTCTGGCGGCCCTGTTGCTGGGAGTCTTGATCGTCGTGGGTATTTTCACGCGCGTTCACGCCGAAGCAGCGCTGGCCACAACTACGCGACAGGATTCTGTGCTCTCAGTCGCCGTCACTACGCCGATGGAAGGAGCAGCCGCCCAGGAGATCACGCTTCCCGCAAATACCCAGGCCTTCATCGACACGCCCATTTATGCCCGTACCAGCGGCTACCTGCGCAAGTGGTATGCGGACATCGGTACCCATGTCCATAGCGGACAATTGCTGGCGGAGATCGATACCCCGGAACTTGACCAACAGGTGCGGCAGGCGCAATCCGACCTGGCAACGGCGCAGTCCAATCAGCAAATTGCGCAAATCACGGCCGAGCGCTGGACCAAACTGCTGGCCAAGAATGCCGTTTCCAAACAGGAAACCGATCAGGCCATGAGTGACTTCAGGGGCCGGCAGTCTGCACTCTCGGCCGCCGAGGCCAACGTGATGCGTTTGCAGCAACTGCAGGGTTTTGAAAAGATCTATGCCCCGTTCGATGGCGTGATCACTGCACGCAATGTCGATATCGGAGCACTGATCCAGGCGGGCGACAGCAACCCGCCAAGGGCAGAGCTGTTCCATATGGCATCCACCGACAAGCTGCGTCTATTCGTACCTGTGCCTGAGGTATATGCCAACCAGGTGCGTAACGGCAGCCACGTCGCCGTCACCTCAGACGCTGTTCCCGATACGAAGTTCACCGGGACCATCGTTCGCAATTCCGATGCGATCGATATCTCCAGTCGAACCCTGAACGTCGAGGTGGATGTCGTGAACACCGAGCACAAGCTGTTGCCGGGGCAATATGCGTTTATTCATTTGCCGATCCCGCCATCAGTTTCGTCCATGACCTTGCCGTCGGGCGCTCTGCTCTTCCGCGGTGAGGGACTTCGGGTGGGCGTGGTGCGTGATGGCCGGGTACAACTGGTTCCAGTCCAGATCGGGCACGACTACGGAGCCAAGGTGGAGATTACTTCGGGGCTTGCTGCTCAGGACCAGGTCATCCTCAATCCGCCGGACTCGCTCGCGGAAGGCCAGCGCGTGAACGTCGAGAAAGGCGATGCGGAATGAGAAAGGCACTCTCCTTCTCTGTCGCTGGGGCGCTGCTGGCCTTGTCGGGTTGCATGGTCGGCCCCAATTACAAAACGCCGCCCGCCATCATGGCGCCGGCGTTCAAAGAGACGACGCCAACCTCGTTTGCCGAAAACGACGGCTGGAAGCCTGGCCAGCCAAGCGATTCCAAACTGAAGGGAGATTGGTGGACGCTGTTTCAGGATGCACAACTGAACCAGCTCGAGATGCAGGTCGACACGGCGAACCAGACCCTTAAGGAGGCAGAGGCCAATTTTCGGGCAGCCCGGGCGCAGATTGGCTTCGCGCGATCCAATGAAGCACCGACCATCGGTGTTGGCCCATCGATCTCCACGGTTCGCGATTCTGCCAATCAGCCCTACTTTAGCCACGCGTTGGCGAACAATGGCGGTGGCAATTTCACTCTCCCGGTCGACCTGAATTACGAGATCGATCTGTGGGGCCGCATTCGCCGCGGAGTGACCTCGGCTCGCGAGCAGGCTCAGGCCAGCGACGCCGACCTGGAAAACGCCCGGCTAAGCCTGCATGCCGAACTCGCGCTAGACTACTTTGGATTGCGCGAAGCAGACGCGCAGGAAAAGCTGCTCGACGACACCGTGAAGGCCTACCAGAGCGCGCTGCAGCTGACCCAGGACCGCTTCGAGGGCGGCGCGGCGCCCCAATCCGATGTGGCAGAAGCCAGAACGCAGCTGGACCAGGCCCGGGTGCAGCGTACCGACATCGAAGTCCAGCGTACGCAGTTTGAACACGCCATCGCGGTGCTGATCGGAAAGCCACCCGCGGAGCTTACTCTGCCGCCGCTGCCTCTGGTGCAGGCTTCGCAGGTCATCCCCGATATCCCCGGAGTGATGCCGGCCGCCTTGCTGGAGCGCCGCCCCGATATCGCGGCGAATGAACGTCGCATGGCTTCCGCGAATGAGCAGATCGGTATTGCCCAGGCCGCCTTTTATCCCACGCTTTCGCTGAGCGCCATTGCCGGGTTCCAGGGCACGTCCGCAGCCAACTGGTTCAACTGGCCGAGCCGGTTTTGGGCGGTCGGGCCCGGATTGTCACAGACCCTGTTCGATGCCGGCCGCCGCCGTGCCACCAAAAACATCACCGTCAACCAGTACGACGCTACAGTCGCAGACTATCGCCAGACGGTGCTGACGGCCTTTCAACAAGTCGAGGACAACCTTGCCGCTTTGCGCGTGCTCGAAACGGAAGCGCAACAGCAGCGTGAGGCGACTGCGTCCGCGGAGCAATCCCTGGACCTATTTCAGACGCGGTACGAAGGTGGAGTGGATACCTATCTGCAGGTCGTCACCTGGCAGACAGCCGCCCTCACCAATCAGCGGAATGACCTGGATATCCTGCAACGCCGAATGGATGCGAGCGTTCTGTTAATCAAGGCCCTCGGCGGCGGCTGGGATACTACCCAAATCCCCAGGATGTGATTCATGGCGTTGGGCTCCTCGCCCGCCTGAACCTGGTTCGAGCCATCGTCCGGAAAACATGCGCACTAAGCGCACTATGCGCACTAAGGGTGTTCCTGTACGGTTGCGGGGTCTATAGGTTCCGCGTCCAGAAGAGTTGACCAGACATTGGCGTGGCGCCCCCTGCCTGGCTCGAGATGATGGGTGAGCACGCCCAGGGACATGAGTTGTTCGAGGGCGGCCTCGATCTTGTCGCTGCTGACATGGCCGTGAAAGAGGCACCTGATCTGTTTCCTGGACAATCCGTCTTTGGATTGCTCGATGGCAAGCTTGATGCGATCGGCGGTGGGATCCCCGGTGGAGGTGCCGAAGAGGTTCGAGGCGCTGGCGGAGCAGTACTCCCATACGGCAAGGGCGGCCTCGAGATGGGGCACAGTGATAGTGGCGCTGCGATCGAGGGCGGCGTAGATGGCACTGAGACGCAGGACCTGGGCTTCGGCCCGGCTGGTAGCGGCTCCGAAGAGGCCAGGGCGGGCCTGGCTTAAATCGGGGTAGCATTCTTCCCAAAGCGATTCCGCGGCCTGGTCGCGGTTCATGACGATGTCGGTGGGGGGAGTGCCGACCCAATCCAGGGTCTGACGCAATTCGTGGGCGATGGGGGCCAGCGCATCGGGGCTGAGGGTGCCGCCGCTGGGCAGACATTGGCTGCGGTGGACGCTGGTCCAGAGACAGCGATTGGCAAAGCCGTTGTGCGCGTCTGTGGGATCGAGATGCTGGGCGAGCTCTCGCTCGGTGATGTGGGCGATGAGGCTAATATGGGTGTTGGTTGCGTGGAGTGGGTTGGAGCCATCGAGCATGCGGAGGTGGCCGTTGTCCCAAGCACAACGAAGCAAGGAGGAGAGATGTCCCTTGGCGCGCTTGATGGTGTGGAGGATGGAGGCGAATTCTTCGGCTACCGCGAGCAGGCGGCGGTCGGTGGGCGGTTGCTGATCGCGCAGAGCGTGGAGCAGGCCGGCGGCGCCTAAGCGAGCGGTGGTGATGCGAGTGTTAACCCAGGACTGATCCACTTCAGAGAACAGGCGCTCGATCTGATTCCAACTCGTGCCCTTGCGAGCCTTACTGGACTCGCCGACGAGCACCACGAAGAGATTGAGCCGATGGCGCGTGGGACCGACGAGACAGTGAAGGCCGGGTCCTGCTGCGTTGCCGAAGGCGGCCAGGAATTGGAGGAGGATGGCAGCGGGATGAGCCTCAGTGTGCGGAGCAAGCGCGCAGACGACCTGTCCGGCAAGGCCGTACAAGGCTTGTTCGCGGAGCTGGAACTTCGTTGGCGGTTTGCAGAGGTGTTGAGCGCGTTGGGGCGGTGGTTCGGGCTCGGGTTGAGGCGGGTTCTCGAGTAGTTCGGCTCTTCGGCGCTTTAACTCCGCGAAGTCCGCATACGGTTGCCTTATGCCCATGTTCAGGTTTCTTATCATACTTACAAGGTTAGTTCGGTTATTAAGGGTGTTCAAGAGGGCTTAGAGTGTTGGCTCCAACTAAGATGGTCAAACTCTAAAGTCAACTGCCAATGTTGCTTGAGAGCTGGTTTGCCCGGTGCTGTTGCTGTGTAACAGTGACTTTGATTCTGATTCTGATTGTGAGTTATGAATCGGCATCGCCAAGCATTGCTTGAGCAATGCTTGAAGCATAAATCTGGACCACGTGAGCCACTCATCAACGGCGGTGTCCTTCGTGAGTCTGCGGCCAAGGCGGGGAGTCTGCTGGGATCCGTGGGCGCCCTCCTACCGATCACGCATAGGTGGCGGATCCGGGATTGGAATTGCCGTCGCCACCAGGGCTAAAGCCCTCAATTTTGATTGGAACGTTCTCGCGGGCTTGAAAGCCCGCTTCCCCGGACTAAAGTCCGGGGCTGGCACCCTCCCCAACGGCACGACTAAACAGCCTGCGGAAAAAGTCGCCGTTGCCGGTAGACCGCGGCCCTCAGCGGCTAAAGCCGGACTTGTTTTCAATTAATTACGTACGGCCTAAAGGCCGTACCCTTCAACAACCAGAGTTTTTCCGCAGGCTGTAAAGCCCTAAATTTGAATACCGAAGCGTTCTCGCGGGTTTGAAAACCCGCTCCCCCGGACTAAAGTCCGGGGCTGGCACCGGTTCAGGTTTGATCCAACACGGCGAAATATCTTCCGGCGATGAGTGGCGAATCTTCCCGGCCGGACCATGGCCTTCTCTTTGGCAGTTATCTGACCGAATCATTGGCGCCTTGCCTGGTGGCTACGGAAGGATCTGCCCGCTGCTCCGCACAATGATCTCTGGCACACCGTGGTAGTAGCTGATCAGGCCCTTGGTACACACGTGAGCCCCCAACCTCGGAAGCGACCCGACCTTCGAAAGATCCTCTTCCCATATAACAGCGGCAAATATCTGGTTGGGCCAGGGAATGTCCAGGTTGATGTAGGTCGGTTTGCCTTTGCTGGCTGAAGCCTGGCGCACACTGGCTACGATCCCGCAGACAGTGGCGTTATCGCCCTCATGTTCCCTGGTCTGCGCAGCAGTCAGAGTTTGGGAGTGGCTGAGGGGAGCGCAGCGAAGCAGGGCGGCTGCTGACAGGATCAATCTCATGGCTGTCTTCGCAGTAATATAATCGAGTCATCAAGGGTCAAGACATATCTAATACGGTTCACGGTACCCGCGGTAATCGGAAGCCCCTGTTATTAGCATGCGAGGGACCTCGCGTTCTAGCGGTAGACAGGCGTTCGGCTAAGCGGCGGAAATGAATCTTCAAAATGGCCACATTGGGAGCATTCGTATCGTACTGTAGCTACCTCATTCGAGGGATGTCCTTCGGAAGGCAGTTGGGGTAGGCCCGGAATCTGGTTTGGCTTCTCCGTCTCTCTCATGATCGCGTAGCAGTTTGGGCACTTCTTCATTGCAATCCCCTCTCCCAGTTATGACGCGAAACCTTAATGAAGGGAGGCCTGTCGTTGCGCGTTCGCAGATAGTTTGTCCTTTCGTTGCCGCGTTCGCAGATCGTTTTGTTCCTGTTCGGACTGCCGGTAACCTTCTGGTTTATCGCCGGGTAAACACGAACCACCGCATGCCATCTCGACCCACATCGGCGCTGCGCAGCGCGCTATGCAGATGCGAAAATTTGTGGCAGCCGATTGATCGGGCCATCGTCAATCCGCCTTCAGTCAAACCTCTTTTTATCGAGGTCATCCATCGGGTCGGCCCGGCGCCGACAATCGCAACATCCGCTCGTTCGATACTCATGCAGTCGATTATGCCGCAATTATGTACCGGGTACAATTTTAATCTTGATCTAGAATTGTTAAATGCCTGATCAGCAGGGTTTACGAGAGCGCAAGAAACGCGCCACCCACCAAGCAATCTCCAATGTTGCTACCGGCTTATTTCTTGAGCGCGGATTCGACGAGGTCACCGTGGCCGAAATTGCAGAAGCCGCTAACGTTGCCAAGATGACCGTTTTCAACTACTTTCCTCGCAAGGAAGATCTTTTTTTCGATCGCGAGGAAGAAGGGCGAGTTCTTCTGCGGGGTGCTCTCGAGAAGCGATCTCGCAGCGAGCCGCCGCTCGCGGCATTGCGGAATCTTGTCGATCAGCTCGTGGAACAGAATCACCCTTTCGCGAAATTTACCACCGACACGGCGCGCTTCTGGCAAACAGTGAATCTGAGTCCGGCGCTGTCTGCGCGGGCCCGCGAATTGCGTGATGCATTTGTAACGGATCTTGCGGAGATGCTTTCGGATGCAGTTGGAAAAGCAAAATCCAACCCGGAAGCTCGCCTGCTGGCTTCGATGCTGTTGGCGACGTGGCAGGTCGCGTACAGTGAAGGGTTACGCCAACACCGAAAAGGGGTTGGAAGCAATGCAGTGCGTCGGTCATTTGTAAATCTCATCGAACGCGGTTTCACGGGGATCACCGCCGCGATGCGGGGAACACCGTATGTTTGAACCCTGCTGGGACGAAAGTGGTTTAGCAGGTAGAAGAAGTGCTACGCACCCCTAGCTGAGGCCTTTGAAAGTGGCGGGGACGAAAATAGCGATCGCCCGCTGGGCTCACAGGAGCTTTAAGCCTTTCTCGAAGGGGTTACTTCGTCTGGCCTTCACGCCTTGTCCTTCACGCCCAGCTCACGCTATCTGTCTATTTTATTCCTCCGAAGACGTATCGAGGAACGTTCAACCGACAAATCTATAAAGCCCTTTTCCGTATGCGGCGTTTCCTGGTTGCGGACGGACTTTCGTCAGGCTCTTGTGGCGCGTTTTGATGGTAGAACTCGTGGAGTTTCGCTTGAAGTAGCTTCTTGTCGGGTAATTGCGTCTGGTACTCGGCGATCAGGGCAGGGGACAAGGTCCGGCTCAAGGCGTACTCCACGACCTCGTCATCTTTACTGGCACAGAGCAGAACGCCAATCGAGGCACGCTCGTGAGCTTTCTTTACGTCCCGATCCAGCGCCTCCAAATAGAAGGCGAGCTTCCCAAGATACTCCGGCTGAAACCGCGTTACCTTCAATTCAATAGCGACGAGGCAGTTCAGGCCGCGATGGAACAAAAGCAAGTCCAGCGCAAAATCCTGACTGCCGACCTGCACGGGGTAATCGGAGCCGACAAAGCAGAAGTCTCGGCCCAACTCGATCAAAAAGTCCTTCAGCTTGTTTAAAAGGCCGCGGTGTAGATCAGCCTCCGCATGGATTTGTGGCAGACCGAGAAATTCCACACTGTAGGCATCCTTGAAGATACCAAGAGCTTCCGGGTGACTTTTTCTCACCACTGGCGAGACTTTTGGCGGACTGAGCACGACACGCTCGAACAGAGCGGCGTCGAATTGGCGCTCCAGTTCCGGCACCTCCCTGAATGAAGACGAAATAGAATCGCGCTCTTCCCTGCGTTTGCTCTGCCCGAGAATGATGAGATGATGCGACAGGGAATTGTCTCACAGTGGCGAGACAATTGACTCATCCCGGTAGGTCTCATAGAACTGTCTCATTCGGAATAAGTTAGGGCGGCTGAAACCGCGGATGCCGGGCTGGGTCCTGGCAACGTAGAACGCGAGTCTGTCCACCGTACCATCGCCCCATTCGGCCGCTTCGATCTTGCGGCTGATGATCTCGCCCACCTTCCAATAAAGGTCAATCAGGGTCGTATTGACATCCCGAACAGCTCTCTCGCGGGCAGCGGCGATGAGCTGCACGACCTCAGCGAAAGCAGCTTCATCCTTCGAGGGCCGGAGAGTATGCGGATTAGACTTGGGTGGCAAGGTTTTCTGTTCCGTGCTCCATCATAACCAAGTGCAATAGCCCGTGATCGCAATGGTCAGCGCGGCGTAATGTTGCAACATTGTGTCACCAGTGGCGACACAGGGTCCACCCGCGCATGACGATCAGATCGGATACGCGGCATCGATAGCGGTCTCCAATTCAAACCTATTCGCAAAGTTTCGGTCCTCGATACTCCTTCTCACCAGCAGCCGGAGCAACGTTTCCAGGGGTCCGTAGCTCTCCTTGACTTGGTCTCCAATATTCCGTCCTTGGAGGATTTGCCCGTGTACGAAATTGGACCGGTAGTCGTATGCCTGTTCCGCATCATTCTCACTGATTGTCATTCCAATATCGATCAGCGCTTCAATCTTGGAGGCGTCCGCAAAGGTGAATTCAGGGAACGAGGCGCTCCGGTTGATGAAATCCTGAATGCTGACCGTCCAACTCGAAGACTCACTGCCTGACCTTCCAATGCCTTTCGACCAGTTCGGTAATGCTTTCGCGGTCGAGGAAATATACCGATCCGAAGATGCCCTTTGGCATTTTCTCCAAAGTTGCGGGGACGAAGATAGCGATCGCCCGCTGGGTCAAGGCTCACGCGCGTTACGGCACGATCCTGGGAAATCGGTCATTAGTGGTGTACCAGACCGACAAGGAGTCCGTTGGTGCCGGGTGGAAATTCACTACGATGGTGCTGCCAGAAACTTTATAGTCAATGCCTTCGCGCTGAGGAGAGCCGTTGTTGTAAAGAGCCGGTGGTGAGGGCGCGACCGGTTTGTAAGGTAACTTATAGCTCCCGCCCGGGAAACCTTGAGGCAGACGAACCTGAACACAGATAGGGCGACTGTCAACGCGGGGGAAAAGATTGGTTGGGCGGAGCGAGAAACTTGTTGGGATGGGGTCGAACAAAGCTGAAGGGGTCGAACGCGAATCCTCGGCTTGTCGAAGTCGACTTTGATTCGTTTGGTTCCACATCAGTTCATATCCGAAGACAGCGATGCCAATAGAGAAAATGACGATGAAAACGTCTCGAATTGCAAACATCCACTGACTGCGCATGGCAGCCCATCTTTTGCCTTCAGGCGCGCGGTAAGCACGCAACGCCGCTACCGCAAAGAAGACTTCGATCACAAGAACAAAGAGCCGTTTCGATCCCAGATAGATCACAGCCGCTCGCGCAGCGGAAAGCAAATACCACCAGGAAGGAATGCCGACCTTCATGCGAACAATATTCTCACGAATCCGGGTAATTCGCCGGCTAGCTCTTGAAAAGAAACCCTGCCGCAAATCATCTCCACTTGACATTCAAGTACAGCTCGAGCAATCCTGAATGGAGGGAGATCACTTGGATGCCAAGCAAAGATAAAGATCAGATTCAATTGCTCCAGGGCACGCTCGATCTTATCGTCTTGCGTACGCTTGCCACCATGGGCTCGCAACACGCCTACCAGATCGCCAACCGGCTGCAGCAAATCTCCGATCGCCTCCTCAATCTCAACCAGGGAACGCTGTACCCGGCATTAGTAAGGCTGGAACAATATGGATGGATTGCGGGGACCTGGGGCAAGACCGAAAACAACCGCGAAGCAAAATACTACGAAATTACCAAAGCCGGACAAAAAGCCCTGGACGCCGAAACACAGAAATGGAGAACCATGGCGGCCATGGTAGAGCGGCTCTTGCTCGAGGAGTCCTAGCCATGAAACAAGTCCGACGTGTCTTTTTGAAGCTTGCCCGGCTGTTTACCAACTCGCGGGAAGAAGCAGAACTGGCCAGAGAAATCGCCGCTCATCTCGCGTTATTGGAGGACGACTATCGTCGCCAGGGGATGGCTCCAGAAGAAGCGCGACTAGCCGCCAGGCGGGCCTACGGGGGCGTCGAGCAGGCCAAGCAAATGCACCGCAACGAGCGCTCCTATCAAGGACTGGTGCAAACCCTTCAGGACACTCGCTACACCTTGCGCCAACTTCGTAAGTCGCCAGGATTCACCATCACCGCTATCCTGATGCTCGCCCTGGGCATCGGAGCCACTACTGCCATATTTTCCGTTGTCGCCGGCGTTCTTCTCCGCCCTCTTCCCTTCCCCGCACCAGATCGCCTGGTCATCCTGGGAGACACCCTCGATGGCTCCAATTGCGATATGTGCGCCCAGCCGAGAGTCTCCGCCGCCGACATCCGCAACTACATGCTCGACACTCACAGCTTTACCCACCTCGGCGGCTATCAGCTAACACATTATGACCTCGCCACCACAGGCGTCCCCGAAGCAGTCTATGCCGTAAGGATGAGCGGCGACGTCTTTCCCGCGTTGCACGTCGAACCGCTCCTTGGCCGCACCTTCACCCAGGACGAAGACGAGCACGAGCAACCGGTCGTCGTGCTCAGTTACAGCTTGTGGCAGAGCCGCTACCAGGGCAGTGCGAACATCCTCGGCACCACTATCCTTCTCGATCGCAAGCCCTACGTCATCACTGGCGTAATGCCGCGCAATTTCGAATTCCCCCTCTTGCCCGGCCACGTGGACCACACCCAGTTATGGGTTCCCCTGCGACTGCAACCAGAAGAATTTCTGGCCGGCCAGGCTGCCTCGTGGGGCTTTCGCATGGTAGGCCGCCTGAAGCCCGGCATCACACCTGCGCAGGCGCAGAGCGACGCCGAACGAGTGGCGCGGGCAACCGTGCGCGATTACCCGGCCTACATGCGCAGCCTCCGCATTCATGCAGCCGTAAGACCGCTGCACGAGGACACGGTCGAAGAAACACGCCCCCTCGTACGCACGCTATTCTTTGCCGTGGTCGTCATCCTGCTCATCGCTTGCGCTAACCTGGCCGGCCTGCTGCTGGTGCGCTCCATCCGCAGGCGCAGAGAGATCGCCGTCCGCCTCGCCCTCGGTGCGCGCGCCGC
Source organism: uncultured Acidobacteriaceae bacterium (assembly GCA_963790935.1). Lineage (GTDB taxonomy): Bacteria > Acidobacteriota > Terriglobia > Terriglobales > Acidobacteriaceae > PALSA-350. Next base: position 131,884 of record CAWBRJ010000004.1, read on the forward strand.
AACTTTACTCCGGCAGGCCATCGTAGAGAGCATGGTGCTCTCGCTCGCCGGCGGTCTCGTAGGGTTAGCATTGGCGGCAGCCGCGCTGCGCCTGGGGATTAGCTTGTTACCGGAAACACTTCCCCGCATCCATGAGATTGGTCTCAACTGGCCCGTGATGGCCTTCGCCCTGGCGCTAGCGTTGCTCACAGGCCTCCTTTGCGGCCTGGCACCCGCCTTCGCCGCCATCCACACCAGCGTCAATGGAACCCTGAAAGAAAGCGGGCGCACCGGCACCACGGGTAGCGGCCATGCCCGGCTGCGTTCCGTACTGGTCGCCGCGGAAATCGCCATCGCCCTGGTGCTGCTCACCGTCTCAGGCTTACTGCTGCGCAGTTTCGAAAAGATGCGCGCCGTCGACATAGGCTTCCGCCCCGACCATACTCTTACCGCGCTCTATATGCTGCCCAGCTATCAGTATCCAACCCAGGCAAGCATCGACGCGTTCGATGAGCAAGTGCTGCGCGAACTGCGCCAGTTGTCAGGAGTAGAAGCCGTTGGCATCACCACAACCCTGCCTTCCACCGGCGATTGGGCCGGCCCTGCGATCACCATTGAAGGCTACGTTCCTCCCAAGGGAGCCGGGCTGAATCTGGCCATGGTTTCGCTGCTGCGCGGCGATCCCATCCAGGCGCTGGGCATCCGCCTGATGCGCGGGCGAACCTTCACCGAGGCAGATAACGCCGGCTCCCAATTAGTGGCCCTGGTGAACCGCCAACTGGCCGAACGATATTGGCCCGGCCAGGATCCCATCGGTAAGAGATTTCGCCGCGGTATGCAGGAGACCAAGACTCCCTGGATGACCGTGGTCGGCGAGGTGGATAGCGTGAAAATGGGATCTCCGGATGAACGAACAGCAGACCAGTTCTATCAGCCGGTCGACCAGACTGCCATTTCGGAAGGAGACTTCGCCAGCGCCGGAGAAGTAAATGCCGACTACGGTAACATCCTGCTCCGCACCCGCATGGAACCTAGCAGATGGAGAATGCCCTGCGCGCGGCGGTACATCAGATCGATCCGCAATTGCCGCTTTATCGCATACAAACCATGGAGCATGCCATCGACAGCAGCGAGGCGCCGCGCCGCTTCAACACAGTCCTGATCTCGTGCTTTGCGCTGGTCGCTGTGTTGCTCAGCGTGCTCGGTATTTACAGCATCATTGCCTTCTCCGTCGCCTTGCGCGAACAGGAAATGGCTCTCCGCATGGCACTGGGCTGTCAGCGTTCGGGGGTACTCGCGCTGATCCTTACTTCGGGCGTAAAACTGGCGGCGGTGGGCTGCATCTTCGGGTTGTTGGGCGCCGTAGCAGCATCCCGCCTGCTGCGTACTTTCCTGTTTGCCGTCAGCCCATTCGATCCTGTGGTGCTTACACTTGCAGCCGTCGCCATGCTGCTGCTGGCTCTCGCTGCCTCAGCGCTGCCGGCCAAGCGGGCTTCTCGCACGGATCCTATGCTGGCGCTGCGTGGCGAGTGAGGATGACAAATCCAGCAGCCCTGGCAGAACAGTGACAGAAGCAGCCACCAGGGCTAAAGCCCCGAAATTTGTATAGAGTGCGTTCTCGCGGGTTTAAAAACCCGCTCCCCCGGACTGAAGTCCGGGGCTGGCACCCATCCGCCTTTGTGCCCTAAACCAATCCGAGATGACCTTGGGTCATGTACGGGCCTGGGCCCTTACCTTTCAACGACGGATATGCGGTTGCTTCTATAGATCTGTCGACCGAGTACGAATTGATTCTGCTCACCAGCGAAGGGACGAATGAGTGTACCGGGACATGCGTTACGTTGTGGACCTGAGACATCCGTTACAAGCCCCTTGCGGAGATGGGAGCCCCAACTGATCAGCTGCTTTTGCGCATGTCTTGAAAAGATCGATCCCGTCGTCGAAGCGTTGGGAATGTGGGAATCCCGAAGGGATTTCCAAGAGGAGTGGGAAGGGTGGGAAGCCGGCTTCATGGCTTTCCATGCTTTCCACTCCTCATCATTTCCAGCGCGCCGGTCATTAAACGATGGCTATCAATTAGCCCGATACGGCTTTTCGGCGAACGGTTTCCAATAGATCATGCGGGTCGAAGTTGCCGATAACGACTTTGCGGGAAGTTGAGTAAACAGTGCCGATCAGTCAACAGAAGATCGTTACCCAAAGTCTGCAGAGGGTTTCGAAGGCGTGCTCCTAGCACGCTTGCCGTTCCAGGTTCGGAAGCGGATCATAGATCCTAGTCACGAATCCTACTGATAGCTTGTCTACGTGATTTCGGTTCGTATCGGTTTCTCGATTGGAGAACAATGTTCCGGTTACAGCATTTAGATAGGAAGTTTCTAGTAGACAGGAAGTTTCTATCGGTACTTGGCACAACAGTGATCGTCGCATTGATTTCGTTCGGAGCAATCGCGCAAGTCCCAATAGAGCAGCCCCGTCCGCAGCGGCCTTCTTTCGAAGTGGCCTCCGTTCGAGTCCACGACCCAAACGATAGCAAAGAGAGGGACAATTACCAGGCGTATCCCGGTGGGAGATTCACGTCTAGCAACGCTTCCCTGTGGATGCTCATCCATTACGCCTTCCAATTGCAGCCGTACCAGATCACTGGCATACCCGGTTGGATCAAATCAGAACATTACGATGTGGATGCGAAGCCTGCAGAGGCTCACCCGAACTTCGACGATATCCCCCTCATGCTTCAGGGGGTGATTGAAGATCGGTTTCAGCTTAAATACCACTGGGAGACAAGGGAACAGCCAGTCTACGACCTCGTGGTCATGAAGCCCGGTAAGCTCCGCGCGTCGATTCTCAAGGGCGATTGCCCTTCACCCCTCTCGAATCCTGAGTGGCTTCCCAAAGATGCTCCCTGCGGAGGCCTGGCGAATTCCTCGGGTCACACCAAGGGCTACAACCTCACTGCCAGTGACCTGGCAGGAAGCCTCTCCTGGCTTTTGTCGAAACCTATATCGGACAAGACAAATCTGGCGGGCAGATATGATGTCGAACTTCGATGGACTCCTGAGTCCATCGAAATGAGATCAGATGCCTCCTCCGAACAGGATGCCCCCAACATCTTTACAGCCATCCAAGAGCAGCTTGGTCTCAAGCTGCAACCGGCCAGAGGTCCAGTCCGCGTGTTTGTCATTGACCACGTTGAGAAGCCTTCAGACAACTAGCAACTTGCCGGATGGTGGCGAATCAGTACTGTTCAAGTCTTGTCGGAAGAATCCGCCCGTTCACGAAAAACGGCGTTTTCGGACACGTCGGTCAAACTTGCCGGTAAAACGGATAAGTACGCTCACGAATATGCGCTGCAAGTGGGACGAAGGGGGCTTCCCGACGATTTGGGACCGGACAGGACAGGGAGGGGCTAAAGCCCCTGAGGGCGTCTTTTTTATCAGCGCATACGATGGTTCAGAGGATGGAAAAACCGTACCCCAGCGGCTAAAGCCGGGTATGGCAGTGTCATTTACGGCACGGCTGAAGCCGTGCCCTTCCTGCAGGACCGAGTTCTCACGCGGACTCTAAAGCCCCCGAACTTTTTATAGAGTGCGTTTCCGCGGGTTTGAAACCCCGCTCCCCCGGA
>CAWBRJ010000005.1:0-148814 GCA_963790935.1 uncultured Acidobacteriaceae bacterium
CCACCGTTTTCGCGTGTAAAGAGGAAGCGGTTGTGCAGGCGGTTTTCCCCATTGATCCAGAATTCGATCTGCTCGGGGTATACGCAATAGCCTTTCCAATAGGAGGGCCGGGGCACTTCTCCCGGATGCTCCGCAGAGAATTGGCGAACCTGGGCTTCTAACTGCTCACGACTGCCGAGCGGGCGGCTTTGCTGGGAGACGGCGGCTCCGATCTGGCTGTCGCGCGAACGGCTGTGAAAGTACCCGTCCACATCGGCGGGCTCGAGTTCTTTGACCGGGCCTTCTACCCGTACCTGGCGGCGCAGTGTTTTCCAGTGGAGACAAAGCGCTGCCCAGGGATTCGATTGCAGCTCGACGCCCTTCCTGCTTTCAGCATTGGTGAAGAAACAGAATCCGCGCTCGTCCACCCGTTTCACCAGGACCATGCGCACGCTGGGCCTGCCATCCGGAGTCGCGGTGGCCAGGGCCGCGGCGTTGGGATCGTTCGGTTCGCTGCTCTCTGCCTCCTTCAGCCATTCTTTGAAGAGTGCGATCGGATCCTTAGACTCAAGATTCATGCTTCGATGGTAGCCTGCGATAGCATCGATGAACGCTCCAGAAAGAGATTTCATGTTGACTGAAGAACAAGTGCGGGCGGTGCTTTTTTACCAGGACCTGATCCCCGCTATGCGGAAAGCACTGATGGATTTTTCCGCCGGGCGGGTGCAGCAACCGGTACGCACCATCATTCCCGTGGCAGACCATGGCGGCTGGTTGGGTGTAATGCCGGCAGTATACGGCAGCGTGATGGGCGCGAAAATGGTCACTTTCTATCCTGGCAATGCAGAGCTCAAAAAGCATACCCACATGGCGGTTATCCAGCTCTTTCGCTCCGATACAGGAGAGCCGCTGGCGACCATGGACGGCCGGCTGATCACGGAAATGCGCACCGCGGCCGTGTCTGCGGTAGCAGTTGACCAGCTTGCGGCTCCCCAGGCAAAGGTGCTGGCTATTCTGGGCAGTGGCGTGCAGGCGCGCTCGCATATGCGGGCTCTCGCCGGTGTGCGCCGGTTTACCGAAGTCCGGGTGTGGAGCAGGTCGCAGCAGCATGCACAGGCATTCGCCAGCGAGATTGGAGCACGGGTGACGACGGCGGAAGAAGCAGTATCCGGCGCGGACGTGGTGCTCGCCCTGACCAGCTCGCCACAACCGATCCTCAAAGGAAAGTGGCTGAGCCCGCATGCCATGGTGTGCGCTATCGGCGCCGCTACGCCCGATCGCCGCGAACTGGATGAGGAAGCCATGCGCGGCGCAGTGGTGGTTGAGTCACGCGCGGCTGCGGGGAAAGAGGCGGGTGACATTGTTCTGGCCAAGGCAGAGATTACGGCAGAGATTGGGGAGCTGTTGAACGGCGCGCCGCTCAAGCGCGGGGATCGGCCGGTGGTTTTCAAATCTGTCGGCATTGCGGTCGAGGATATCGCGGCGGCACAACTGGTCTATGAGAAACATGTTCACTGAGGCGATTGTTCGCACTCCGGGTACCAATTTTGACCAGGGACTCACCACGGTCCAGTTAGGTCCTCCACGTTTTGAGCTGGTGCTGACGCAGCACGCAGAGTATTGCGCGGCGCTGCGCGATTGCGGGCTGAACGTTGCCACGCTGGAGGCGGATCTTGACCACCCCGACTCGACGTTTGTCGAGGACACCGCGGTGGTGACGCAGCGCAGCGCGATTCTTACCCGGCCTGGGGCTCGGTCGCGCGAGGGCGAGGTGACGGCAATGCGGCCTGTTTTGCGACGATTCTTCCCTGCGCTCACGGCGATTGAGGCCCCGGCAACGTTGGATGGTGGTGATATTTGCGAGGCCGGGGAGCATTTCTTTCTTGGAGTGTCGCAACGGACGAATGAAGAGGGTGCGCGTCAACTTGCTGCACACCTGGGTTCGATGGGATTCACGTCTGAGGTGGTCGATGTGCGGGGGATTCAGAGCATTCTTCACCTTAAGAGTGGGGTTTCTTATGTTGGGGAAAACACGCTGGTGGTGATCGAAGAGATGGCTGGGATGTTTTCTGGTTATGAACGAATCGTGGTTACGCGGGAAGAAAGCTATGCGGCTAACTGCGTTCGGGTGAATGACAGGGTGTTGGTGGCGGCTGGATATCCGCGGTTGGTTGGGGAGCTTCAGGAGCGTGGGTTTTCTCCGTTGGAGTTGGACATGTCGGAGTTTCAGAAGATGGATGGCGGGCTTAGTTGTTTGTCGTTGCGGTTTTAACTGCGGAAGAGACCAAGCTGTCCCGGCGATGAGGGCGGGGAAAGAGCCCAATAAGTTCCGCCTCGCTTTCCTCATGTTTATTTCAACCCCCCTCTGGACGCCATGCTGAGCGCGAATTAGTATGTTCGCAGGAGTGGAAAAAATGGCGTGTGCGGCTGCCAATAGTAACCGTAGATTTTCTAAATCGCATCGCAGTCCTGCGCCGCAACCACCCATGAAGAAGCAAGATGCTCAAATTAATTAATTAAAAAAATTGAGCACCTTCATGAAACAAAGGACTTATTCGCAATCGGCTACACGCTGCGAAGGCCATAACATCCAATACACCGGGGAGAGGTAACCGATCTATGGCGGTTACCAAAAATATTCTCTAACTCTCTCGACGCGGCCCAAAAACCGTACTAGTGTGGGAGTAAGAGTAAGTATCCAGACGTCGGGGCCGTCTTGCCATGCGGCCCTGCTTAGCCTCGCACCGGCGCGCTCTGCCCGTGTGTCGGCCGCCAACCACCGGAAAGCATCAGCCCTAGTCGGCATGATGGCTCAGTGCTCGCAAACACTAATGTGACAGCGACGAATCACGTCTCTCCGCGTATCCACTGTGGAGAGCAACAATAATCGCGTGAGAAAGTGCGCCCAGGCGCGCTTTTGATTGAGCTCTTTGACAACTTGGAAAACACCACACCACCGGACGCTGGATGACAGACGGGCGGAGTCCTCCCTTCGCTAGTCGAGGAGGGAGGGCTTCTTCCAGTTAAAATGACGCCCGAGAATGGCTTTGATGATCAGATGATCTGTAGCGGAGGTCGGGCCGACACCTACTCCGATGTTGATTTCCCACTTGGGCGAAACGTTCAGATCCGTCACCGCAAAGATCTGCTGCTGCTGATCATGCAAAGAATCAAAGGCACCCAGCCGCCCGTAGTCTGCGTAGTATTCGATACCACCACTGATCTTCCGCGTGAAATCGTAACTAAGCTTGGCCGCGGGCGAAAAACCTATGCCCTGCCTGATATCCGGGCCATGCCAGGTGCGCTCCAGCGCCGGGTTCACCGCCCAATACCAACGGCCCATATACTTGTCGACGATCGGCCTTATCTCCCACGTCCAGGTGTCAGGAGAATAGACCGCACGTTGGTACCCGACTTCGGTCGATAGACTCACCCCCACCGGCCAATGCCACGAATCCGGCACCCGCACCCGGGGACGAATGTGGTCCCCGACCCACTGCACACCATGCCCATCCTGCCAGCTGGTAAAAACGTAAAAGCCTACCTCGGACCAGTTGGTCAAACCCTGGGTAATCTCAAGCGTCTCGTGCAATTGATGGTTGCTGGGGTAAACCCCGTCGATGACGTACTTCTGCCCCTCCGGAGTGAAATTGGAATGAAGCTCAACCATGGTGCTCTTTGGCTCGACGGTAGCCGCCCCATATACCTGGATCTCGTAATTACCCTGAGCACGCGCCGGCTTCACGCCCACCAGCGCGACGAGTAGAGCTGCAACGTAAAGACAATTACGCATATTGGAACAGCATCATGAAGCCCGCATCCATATGGTTCTGCTGGTGGCAGTGGAAGAGTGTCGGCCCCGGATCGTTGGCAGTGAACTCCACCTCCACTTGCGTGCCTGCGTCGAGCAGGATGGTGTCTTTTAAGATGCCGCCGACCTCAGAATGGCCAGGCAGGCGGCGCAGTTCGAAAGAGTGGCGGTGGAGATGAACGGGATGGTCGTTGGTGCTGCGGTTAACAAACGCCAGGCGATAACGTTGGCCGGCGGTCAGCATCGGACTGGCCGTATCCGGATAAGACTTGCCGTTGATGGTCCAATGATCCATGGCGCCATGGCCGGCAAATTTGGATTCAATGACCAGGGGAATGGTCACCGCGTCCGGCTGTGGCGAAGGTGACGGACCCGCCGCCGCAAACGGGAGGTAGTCCCAGATAAGTTGAGTGGGTTGATCCCATTGCGGCTTTCCACTGCTCCCGGAATATTCCACCACGATGCCCATACCAGCAGCCATGATGTGCTTGCGCACTTCGCCCATCACCCAGGTGCCGGGATGATTCATCTCCACCAGCGCGCTGACGCGTTCGGCAGGGGCCAGGCGCAGCATCGATACGACCTGCGGTTGCGGAACCTGGTTGCCATCGAGAGCAACGACTTTGAACTGATGCCCGCTGAGCGCGATCCAGTGTACTTCGCTGGGGCTGGAGTTAAGGATGTGTAACAATACCTGCTCGCCGGACTTGACCCGCAAAGGCTCGCCGAAACCCAGCACGCGGCCGTTGATGGTCGATACTTCGTAGACCGGGTCCATGGCGCCGTCGCCGCTGGCCAGCAGCTGGCCATCCCAATCGTGCAGGGCGAGAAAGAATTCCTGGTCGTAACGCGCCGGATTGTCGCGAGGCTCGATGAGCAAAAATCCGTGCTCGCCGGTGTACTGACCTTTGTGCAAGTCTTTGCCGGCAAAAATATGGGTGTGATACCAGCGGAAGCCCGCGGGGCGCGGAGTAAAGCTATAGCGCGCGCGGCCGCCCGGCGGGATCATAGGAGTACCCTCTTCCATGGCGCCATCGACGGACGAGGGGAGAAACAGGCCATGCCAATGAACTACTTCGCTCGTGGCCGTCTGGTTGCGCACGTCGATAGTGACGGGCCGCCCTTCCTGGAAGCGCAGCAGCGGGCCCGGGACCTGGCCGTTGTATGCGATTGTCCGGATGGTTCGATGAGGGCCGGCCTCCAGCTCATAGGTGGCAATATCGAGGGTGTAATCGGACGGCGAGGGTTGCCCTGCATCCGCGGCCAAGGCCCTAGACGCGACGGCCAGGCCGGAAAGCTTGAGCATTTGCCGCCGGGTAAGCAAGTCTCAGCTTAACAAATTAAGAGGTGGTAAGACTGGGCCGGCCGGCGATCGATTGGCCCCGGCGCAGGTTCGCGCATCTCAGCAATTTCGAGACAACTTTCAGCGAAGAAAGGCAATATGGAAACTATGTCGTCGATAGGTTTGTTCATCAGACGCAAGCGATCCTTCTTTTTGTGGGCCATCGCCGTGTTGGCGATCGCGCTCCGCTGCACAAACGCTCAGACCGCAAACGGATTGAGCAGCGACGCCATCGTCGATCATCTGAACGCGGTCATCGACTGGTACCGGCAGGTCTCGAGCCGGGTGCCTACTGCAAGTTTGCCCAGCGATGCGGTGTACCAGATGAATGCGCAGAATATGTCGGTGGAGGTGGTGCAGCTCGCCTTCCAATCTGCACAGGCCGAGGCGGCGCTGGTTCCCGCCGCGGGCCCGGCCAGCGGCGCTGGAGCCGGCGCACCCTCGGCGCTGGCTAAGCTCGAGAGCGATACCGATGCGCGCATCACCGCATTGGAGGCAGAGATTCCGGATCTGACCCAGCAGATCGCGAGCGCACCCAGGGCAAAACGGCAACCGCTCCTCGCGCAAAAAGATAGCGCGGAGGGAGAACTGGAGTTGCGTAAGGCCATGCGCGACACCTTTCACCAGATGGCGCAGTTCATCAGCACGAACGGCGAAGGGGGAAAAGGCGGTCTGGAAGGCAAAATCAACGAACTACGTCATTCGGTTCCTGAACTGTCGAATGCCAACGCGGGCAAGCTGGTAACCAAGCCGCCCACGGCGAGCGGGTCGATCCCATCTTCCGGCGGATTGATTGGCGAAGTCATTGCGCTTTATGACCAATTGCAGGCGATGCATCAACTGAGCCAGCTGATGGAGGAGAGCGCGCGGGTGCGCGATGCGGCGAACAAGTTACGCAGCCCGATGGTGGCCACGCTGCGAGCAACCATTGCCCAAGGGCAGCAGTTGGCAAGCACGCCGGCTCCCACGACGGCCGGCAATGGAGCGGCTCCGCCAGCACAGCAAAAGCAGCAATTCGAGGCGTTGGCAGCGCGGTTTAAACAGATCGCCGGCGCGTCCCTTCCGTTGAGCCAGGAAATTATCCTGCTCGACCAGAGCAGCTCCACTTTTCTTCAGTGGCGACAGTCCATCCTGCACGAATCGAATGGAATCCTCCGCTCGATTATTCTGCGTGTTTTGACCATTGCCGTGGCAATGGGAGTGATCCTGCTGCTTTCAGAAGTATGGCGCAGAGTTACGTTTCGCTATGTCTCCGATGTGCGCCGGCGGCGCCAGTTTCTTGTTCTGCGCCGGGTGGTGATGGGGTTCTGCATGGGGATCGTGCTGATTCTGGGGTTTGTCAGCGAGTTCAGCTCGCTGGCTACCTTCGCCGGGTTTATCACCGCAGGCCTGGCGGTTGGATTGCAAACGATTCTGCTCTCGGTGGCTGCGTATTTTTTCCTGGTGGGGAGATGGGGCATCCGCGTGGGCGATCGCATCAGCGTTGCTTCCGTCACCGGCGACGTGATCGACATTGGGCTGGTTCGCCTGTACCTGATGGAACTTGCAGGGACAGGGGTGGATCTGTATCCCACGGGCCGCGTGGTGGTATTTTCCAATTCCGTTCTCTTTCAGCCCACTACTCCACTGTTTAAACAGATTCCGGGATCGGAGTACGCCTGGCACGAGGTTTCTATCCTGCTGAACCCGGGGGGAAAGTATGACTTGATTGAATCGCAATTGATGGAGGCGGTGCGATCGGTACATGCGGAATACAGCGACGACCTGCAGCGGCAATTGGGATATACGGAACGGCGCATGGATATTTCCGTGCGGCCGCCGGATCCGCACGGCCAGCTGCAGTACGGGGATTCGGGGCTCGAGTACGCAGTGCGTTACCCGGTGGATTTGCGCAAGGCTTCCGAGGTGGACGAGAAGATCACACGCAAGGTGCTGGAGATGCTGCAGCAGCCAGGCGATCTGCAAGCGAGTATCTCCGGGGTGCCGAAGATTCGTGCGGCGGTTAAGTGGTAAGGTTTGGTTGAACCAGCCGCAGGGGCTAAAAGGCTGTGGAAAACTGTGGTGTAGCACCGGACTTTAGTCGGCTGAGAGGGTTTTCAAACCCGCTTAACGCGCGGGTATATAAAACTCAGGGCTTTAGCCCTGGTGGCTGATCTAAAGCGGTTCGAGACTTCTGGGGCTACCCGCTGATCTGGTGGTCGTGGAGAGAGCCCAAGCGTGTCATGCCCACGGCTGAAGACGTGCTTTTCAGTCGACGGCGTTTCTTAACAGTCTCTAGGGAGCCGTAAGCGCATTCAACAGGGTCACCGCATCCTGCACGCTGGTATGCGATGACATTGGCTGGAAGGCGGTGCGGACTTCGTGCTGGTCCTTGCTGATGTTTTTGAAGAAGATGATGTGCCCCGAAACGTGGACATCCAAAAGGCTCGTCTTCCACCTGTTTTCACTTACTTGCTCACGTCCAATTTGAAACGTGCCGCCTTTTTCGATGCGGCCCAGGATGCCGAAACCAAAGTCAATCTCGCTCACAATGTGGGCGTCAATCCTTAGCAACCGCTTGAATTGTGACTGGATCCACACTTCTCCACTCAGAGCATGATAGACGCGGGCCTCGTAGGTGGGCGGGTTGTAAGCCGGATTCGGCCGGAACGACAGCCGCACGCTGCCTTCTTCCGCAGCGCCATCGTATTCGTAAAGGAAGGCGTCGGGCATGGCAGCAATGAGCCGCTGCACCCGCTGCTCCTCGGCGTCGTGGTCCTGCTTCATCCGCGCCTGCTCCGAAGGATTGTGCAGCAGGTTGTTGAGCCGGTCCGTCTCCTTCTTCTGCGCCGCGGGGTCAAGCGGCTTGCCGTTGCGCGCGAACACGCGGTCGACCGGCCCGTCGACGGTCTCCACTTCCTGCTGCAACAGGCTCTGAGAGAATACCCGTTTTTCTACCCGGTATTGCCACAAGCTGATCTGACGGCGCTCCTGGAGTTCGTTGTAAACCACGTCCTTGACCAGGTCATGCGCGGATTGGGTTGGGCTTTGCGCCCACAGAGCGGGCACGGCACACATCAGCAAGGCCCCAGCCAGGGGCAGAACAGTTCTCATCTCGTGCCTTGTTACACTCAACTCATGCTAGACGAGACAACCTTCCGCCGCCACTCGGATGCAGCCATCGAGGCACTGAAGAAGAGCCTCATCGCGCGCGAGGAAGACGGCGGGTTTGAAGTGGAAGAACAAAACGGGGTGCTGAGTATTCTGTTCGAGGAGCCGCCCGCCAAGTTTGTGATTACGCCCAATACCCCTCCGCGCCAGGTTTGGATTTCTGCACTTTCCACCAGCTTCAAATTGGACTGGTCAGATACGGCTAAGAACTTTGTGTTGCCCAAAACCGGCGAAACGTTGCCCGAGGTGGTCGACCGGGTGATCGAGGAGCATCTGCAGTAACCACACAGGAATGCGCAAAACGCTCTCCGTAGCCATCATTACCCGTGATGAAGAAGCCAATCTCGCGCGCACGCTGGGCAGCGTAGCGTGGGCGGATGAGATCGTGGTGGTGGATTCCGGCTCACGCGATCGCACCGGGGAGATCGCTCGCAGCTTTCGCTCGCAGTTTTTTGTGGAAGATTGGAAGGGGTTCGCGGCGCAGAAGAATTCGGCGATTGAGAAGTGTTCCGGAGATTGGATCCTGTCCCTCGACGCCGACGAGTCGCTGAGCGATGAGTTGGCTAAAGAGATTTGGGAGTTGCTGGCGCAGGATCCACCCTTCGACGGATATGCGCTGCCGCGGCGCAATCTTTTCCTGGGACGATGGATGCGTTTTGGGGGATTCTATCCCGACCCCAAGCTGAGATTGTTTCGCCGCGGGGCGGCTGAATTTGAAGCTCGTCCAGTGCACGAGACAGTGCACTTCGTAGGCAAGGCGGGGCGGTTGAAAGCGGATATGGTGCACGATGCGTACCCCACGCTTGAGGCCTACATCAGTCACATGGACCGTTACAGCAGCCTGGGAGCAGAGCATGCCATGCGTGAAGGCAAGCAGTTGCCGTTTGCTGTGAATGTGGTGCTGAATCCGCTGGCTACGTTTGCTTATAACTATGTTTTTCGGCTGGGTTTTCTGGATGGGCGGGAAGGGCTGTTGCTGCATTTGTACCACTCGGTTTATGTGAGCTGGAAGTATGCCAAAGCCTGGGAGTTGTCGCGGGGCCGGTAGATTGCTTGCTTAGGTTGATGGTCTCGCCTATGCTGATGCAGCTATGACGGAGCGACGTCCTACCGCTCGAGAAGAAGCCTGGGCCGCAACGACACTTGCTGCCGCGCTTAAGAAGAATCCGGAGCAGCCTATCGGCGCGCCGGGTGGAATCAACCGCGATGAGAACGGACAGGCACGGTTCACCAGCGTCTCCGGCGTTGCGGTCCGCCGGCTCTATACCCCCGCCGATCTGCCGGCGGACTTTAGCCCCGGCCTTCCAGGCGAGCCGCCGTACACCCGCGGCATCCATAGCACCGGATATCGCGGCAAGCTCTGGACCATGCGCCAATTCTCCGGCTTTGCTACCCCGGAGGAGACCAACGCCCGCTATCGCTATCTGCTGGCCAATGGCGGCGGCGGCCTGTCCGTCGCCTTCGACCTGCCGACACTGATGGGCTATGACTCCGACGCTCCCGAAAGCGAAGGGGAAGTGGGCAAGTGCGGAGTGGCCATCGATTCGCTCGAAGATATGGAAACACTGTTCGCCTCGATCGATCTGGAAAAGACCAGCGTTTCGATGACTATCAATTCGCCCGCCAATGTGCTCTGGGCCATGTACCTGGTGGCGGTCGAGAAGCAGGGCGGCGATTGCAGGAAAGTCGCAGGCACACTGCAGAACGACATCCTCAAGGAATACATCGCGCAGAAGGAGTTTATCTTTCCTCCCGCGCCCTCCATGCGGCTGGTGGTGGACAGCATCGAGTTCGGATCGCTGTTCGCTCCCCGGTTTAATCCCGTCTCGATCAGCGGATATCACATTCGCGAAGCAGGATCGACGGCGCTGCAGGAGCTGGCGTTTACGTTGTATGACGGGGTCGAGTACGTGGAGTGGGCACTGCGCCGCGGGCTGCAGGTCGACGATTTTGCGCCGCGTTTGAGCTTCTTCTTCAATGCCCATAACGATTTTTTTGAGGAAATCGGAAAATTCCGCGCGGCGCGCAAGCTTTGGTATCGATTGATGGCGGAGCGTTTTGGCGCCCAGGATGCGCGCTCGCACTGGATGCGGTTTCATACCCAGACAGCAGGCGTGTCTCTGACCGCGCAACAACCCAAGAACAACATTGCGCGGGTAGCAGTCCAGGCCCTGGCCGCAGTGCTGGGAGGCACGCAAAGCCTGCATACCGACGCCTTCGATGAGGCGCTCGCCCTGCCTACCGAAGAAGCCGCCAGAATTGCCCTGCGCACGCAGCAGATCCTGGCCTATGAATCGGGCGTGGCCAACACGGTCGACCCGTTGGGCGGTTCTTACTTTGTCGAACGGTTGACCCTGGATATGGAGCAGGGCGCGTTTGCCTACTTTGAGAAACTCGACGCGATGGGCGGGATGGTCGCGGCCATCGAACGCGGCTTTCCACAGAAAGAAATTGCGGACGCCAGCTACGCCTACCAGCGGGCAGTGGAAGGGGGTCAGAAGGTCATCGTCGGGGTCAACGAATATGTAATGGAAGAAGAGCCGCCGGAGATCCTGCGCATCGGAGAATCGGTGAGGGAATGGCAGACGGCCAAGCTGGCGCGCCTGCGGGCCAGCCGATCAAATGACGCGGTCAAGCGCAGCCTGGATGCGCTTCGCAGTGCTTTGGCGCTCGAGCCTCGATCGGGCCACGGCCGGCTCTCCTCCGCCAATACCATGCCCTACCTGCTCGATTGCGTGCGCGCCTACGCCACGCTAGGCGAGATTTGCAACGCCATGCGGGCGGTTCTAGGCATCTATGAAGAAGTGAGTATCTCCTGAACCTTAGTTACCGTAGGTACGTTCGAGGCGGTAACCCAAACCCGGGCGACTCCCACCAAAGAGTCATAGACTTGCAACTGCTGCTTGGGTTTTCTCCCCGGCCCGTGTTTAGCTAGGTCAGGCAATAAATCATTCTCTCCCGCAGGGTGCCATGAACAATCAAGAAGCTACGTTCTATTCGCTCCAGTTGCGGTTGGTGGAAGGTCTGCCAGGGAATCCCGGGGGCCAGAAAGTTGAGTTGATTGCCCTGCCCGAGGGGCCGGGCGAGCCGCGCCGGGCGCATTTCGACCATTGGGAGGGGTTGGCCCACCGCTTATCGGTGGTGACCAGCAGCACCCCCTTTCACCTCAAGGCGACCTACCGGACGCTGCTGGCGGGCTTAACCGCCAACATGATCGACCGGGTTACGGGCGACCGGCAAATGTTTTCTCTTCACCAGTTGAAAGATCTGGGTCTGGCAAGCTAGTCTCTGCTGTTCGCCCTGTGGACAGCCCTGGGAATTCCCAAATGCTGCTTTACGCCGGGACCAGGACAGATTATGGTGGCACAATTAATGTGCTCACAGGGAAGGCTGATGCCAGAGAAGCAGCAGAGAGTGCTGGAATACGAGGCAGCCGGTGCGTCCGACCAGGGGCGGACCCGGAAATCGAATGAAGACTTCTACGGACTGAGCCTCAATAATCGCGAAGGCGCCTGCAATTTTGTGGTCTGCGATGGCATGGGTGGTGCAGCCGCGGGAGAAGTCGCCAGCCGCATGGCGGTCGAGGCCATGCTGCAGGCCATGAGCGACGGCCCTCTGACCCGGGAAACCTTTCAACACGCGGTGGATGAAGCGAACCACAGCGTACATCGCAGCGCGGAGCAGGACCCCACCCGGGCGGGGATGGGAACCACCCTGGTGGCCATGGCGACCCGGGGAGACCATGCCTGGGTTGCCCACGTAGGCGACAGCCGGTGCTACCGGTTTCGCGATAGCCTGCTGGAGCGTTTGACCCATGACCACTCGCTGGTGGACGAGCAGGTACGGCTGGGGCAGTTGACCCCGGCACAGGCTGAGACTTCTCCCATGCGTAATGTGATTACCCGCGCGGTGGGCACCCAGGATGAGGTGGACGCCGACGTGATCGAGTTTGTGGTGGCGGCGGATGACTTGTACCTGCTGGCCTCCGATGGCCTGATGCGGGAAGTGGATGACGCGAGCATTGCGGGTATTCTCGGCGACGCGTCCAACCTGGAAGAGACCTGTGCCCAGCTGATCAGAACCGCGAATGAGGCGGGAGGGCGGGACAACATCACTTGCGTTCTGGTGCGCGCCCGGTAAATCCTAAGCAAAGCCAATGAACACAATCAAAGTAGTGGGAGTGGTAGGCGCCGGAACCATGGGCAATGGGATTGCGCATGTGTTCGCGCGCAGCGGGTTTCAGGTGCTGCTGTGCGAGGTGGAGCAGCGCTTTCTGGATCGCGGCCTCGAATCGATTCGCAAGAACCTGGAGCGGGAGGTAGCTAAGGGGAAACTGACCGCGGGGGAGGCAGAGGCTGCGCTGGGTGCGATTCGAGGCACCCTGCATGGCAGCGACCTGGGGGTATGCGACTTCGTCATCGAGGCAGCGCCAGAACGTTTTGCACTGAAGCAGGAGCTCTTCTCCGAACTGGATTCGGTGCTCAAGCCGGAGGTCATTCTGGCTTCGAATACTTCTTCGATTTCGATCACCCGGCTGGCGGCGCAGACGCGGCGGCCAGAACGGGTGATCGGCATGCACTTCTTCAATCCTGTCCCGGTGATGAAGCTGGTGGAGGTGATCCGGGGGCTGGAGACGACGGATGAAACCTTCGCCCGGGTGAAGGCTCTGGCCGAAGCGCTGGGGAAGTCGCCGGTCGAGGTGCATGACGCGCCTGGGTTCGTGTCCAATCGCGTGCTGATGCCGTTGTTGAACGAGGCTATGTTCGCGGTGATGGAAGGAGTGGCGACGCCGGCGGCGATCGACCAGGTGTTTCAGTTGGGCATGGCCCACCCTATGGGTCCGCTGGCGCTGGCAGATTTCATCGGGCTCGATGTGTGTCTCGACATCATGCGCGTATTGGTCGAGGGGCTGGGTGATCCGAAGTACCGTCCGTGCCCGCTGCTGGTTCGCATGGTGGATGCAGGCTGGCTGGGACGCAAGTCGGGGCGCGGCTTCTACCAATATGAGCCATAAGGGGTACCGCGGCTGGCACCTTTGGGGGATCTGAGCGGTTTTATCAACAGGAAAGCGGGGGGAAGAGGCGGTATGCTTCAGGAATGATGCGGATGACGGTGCTGGCCTCAGGGTCCAAGGGGAACAGCACACTTGTCGCCAGCAGCCGGACGCGCATCCTGGTGGATGCGGGGCTGTCCTGCCGCGAACTGCTGAAGCGGATGCAGATGGCGAACGAGGATCCGGCAGCCCTCGACGCTCTTCTGATCACCCACGAACATCAGGACCATGTGCAGGGTGTGGCCGTGCTGGCGCGGAAATTAGGCGTGCCGGTTTACTTTACCCAGGCGACCCACCGTGCCTGGATGCGCTGGATGATGCCGCAGAAACGGTTGACCTATGCCGCCTGGCTGGCCTTGCGGCAGCAGCCTCCATGCGTGGAGGAAGCAGAAAAAACGCCTGCCGAAAAGACAGAGGATCCCTGCAGTTTGCCTGGAGTGGAGTACTTCTCAGCCGGCAGCGGTTTCTCAATTGGCGACATTGTCATTACCCCGTTCACCATCCCTCACGATGCGGCCGATCCGGTTGGCTTCGTTTTTGAAGCCGACGGCGTGCGCATGGCCATCGCTACCGATTTGGGGTATATGCCGCCTAATGTCAAGATGGCGATCCGCAATTGTGATGTTCTGATGCTGGAAAGCAATCACGACCTGGAAATGTTGCGCGATGGACCGTACCCCTGGTCAGTCAAGCAGAGGGTTATGTCGCGGGTGGGGCACTTATCCAATGAGGCCGCCTCCGATTTTCTGGAGAAGAACTACGATGGAAACGCGTCTTATGTAGTTCTGGCGCATCTATCAGAGAGTAACAACCTGCCCGAGTTGGCACGGGTAACGGCGGAAAGGGCGCTACGGGACCGGATGAGCCTGTTGGCCAATAAGCTGGTGCTCGCCCAGCAGGATGCGCCGCTCGAGCCTATATGCTTATAATCGAGTAAGTTCCGTGGGTTTGTTCGGGGCGAAGTGTTACTATAGTGTGCACGAATGAAAGATAAACGATGCAAATAACAGCATGCACGGATCGAGTGGTCGGCGACATACTTTCCAGCTGGAGGTATGACATTTCGGGGATTACTCCTGAAATGCGCCGGGATTACGAGCAGCATCTGGTGGAATGCGCGCATTGCCGCAAACGGCAAAGCTTGCACCGCACGATTGATGTGGTTCTGATCGGGGTGAGTTCGGTGTCCATCGCTGCTTTCTTATTTGGCCTGGCGGTTATTCACCGGGTACAACCGCTGCAGCACTGGGCCCTGGTGGATCTGCATTTGGGGTCGATGTCAATTGTGCTGAGCCTGCAGGCAGCGGCGATTGCCGGGTTGTTGTTCTCGCTGATGATTTGGGTTCTGGTGGCGGTGGCTACCCCGGCGCCGGTTTATCTCGCGGAAGTTGCTTTGGCGCAGGCACGGGTGCTGCAGGATCGCATCCCTGAAGAATTGCGCGAGCGGTTGATGAGGAACGTGGCGTAGTCGAGTTTGGTGTTTGCAAAAGCCCCTGGAGACAGGGGCTTTTGCTTTTCGCGGGGACTTAATTTATCTGGACGGCTCCGATCAGGTCCTTGACCTTCGGGATGCGGTGGCGGGCACACCAGCGCTCGAGCGATTCGGCGATGCGCTGTACGGCTCGCGGGTCCGCGTAGCTGGCGGTGCCAATCTGTACCGCAGTCGCCCCGGCTAGCAGGAATTCGACCGCATCTTCGGCAGTGGTGATGCCCCCTAGACCACAGATTGGAATGCGGACGGCCTGAGCGGCTTCGTAGACCATGCGCACCGCAATCGGCTTGATGGCCGGCCCGGAAAGGCCACCAGTGTTGTTGGCAATGCGCGGGCGGCGGCTCTCTACATCGATCGACAGCGAGAGGAATGTGTTGACGAGCGAAAGCGCATCCGCACCGGCATTTTCAGCACACCTGGCCATTTGCGCGATGGAGGTGACGTTGGGCGAAAGCTTCACAATCAAAGGCCGCCGCGAGACTGCTTTGGCGCGCGTGACCAATTGGTCGAGGATGCCGGTATCGGTGCCAAAAACCATGCCGCCATGCTGGGTGTTGGGGCAGGACGCATTCAACTCATAGGCAGCGATGCCAGGGGCATGGTTAAGAGCTTCAATGACCCCGACATAGTCGCGTATCTCGTAGCCGAAGACATTGGCAATGCAGGCAGTGCCGGAATGAGGGCGCAGCGCGGGCAGCTTTTTTTCGATGAAAGCCTTGACCCCAATGTTCTGCAGGCCAATGGCGTTGATCATGCCACCCTGGGTCTCGATCAGCCGCGGCGCCTGGTTTCCAGCCATGGGCTCAAGGGAAAGACCCTTGGTGACAAAGCCGCCAATGCGGTCGATGGAAACAACATCTTCGAATTCCACCCCATAGCCAAAGGTTCCACTGGCAGCGATGACCGGGTTGCGCAGCAGCATTCCGGCAAAGCGAACGCTCATATCAGGCTTCACGGGCTGGGCGGGCCCTCCGGATGCACGGGTCGCGTCACCCGAGGGACAGGGACGGAGGCCACGGTGTGGATGGCCTGGGTCAACACGGTGCCGACCGAGGCGGAGGGTTGCGTCAGCCCAAGCAGGGACGCTAAGGTCGCGGCCAGGTCTACCGGCTGCACCCGGCCATGGTAGATGCCGGGGGTGAAGGGTGCTCCAAAGAATCCCAGCGGAACATGCCGGTCATAGGACCAGGGGCTGAAATGAGTCGTGCCGCCGGAGGAGAGTGCCTGCATCTGATAAGCGGCCGGAATCACCATGACGTACCAGCCACCGTTGGGGCTGTAGCTATGGGCCAGCAGAAGTCCCCATTCCGAGGGCGGCAGGACCCCGGAGGCAAGTTCCTGGCGGGTGTAGGTATGCACCACCTCGGGAGTGGCTGCCAGTCGAACGGGCGGAGGGGCCGGAGGACTCGGAGGAGCAACGGCCGTGGCAGAGCGAGTGCGGGAGCGTTGCCTCGAGGCAGCTAAAGATTTGGCAGGAGGGAGGGTCTTAGCCAGCGGAGGCGGCGTAGCCTCGGGAGCAGCAACGGGAGCGGGCGCGACCGGCGCGGCCTGACCCGGCGGTGGGGCGAGAGCGGCGATGGCTGCGGGCACTGCCAGCTGGATGGCCTGCTCCGCTTCCTGTTCGTTGATGCCTGCCACTTCAAAGGATGGGCGATTGAGCGACAGGTAGGGCAGTTCCTGTTGCTCGAGCAGATATTCGACCTTCTCTCCAGGGGAGAATTTGGCGTTCATCGCTTCATTAAGGCTGCCGAGGAACTTGTGCATATCGATGGTGGCCGAGGGCATGCCCAGGGCCAAAGCGGTGGCAGGAACGGGCGCGACTCCATGATCGGCAGACAGCGCGATCCAGGTGTTGGCTAGGCCGCCGGGGATGTTCTTGTCCAGCCAGGTGAAGAAGGTGTCCAGCTGGACGTCCAGGGTGTCCACCATCTGCCGGGCCTGGGGTGAGTCTGGTCCATTGCGGTGGCCGACCAGATCATTGGCGGAAAGGCTGATGAAGAGCATGTCGGTTACGGGGTGGTTGCCCAGTTGCTCGTTCGTGATAAGGGCGCGGGCGAAGTCCAGCTCGTAGGAGTTGGCTGCCGGGGAAAGGCCGACCTGCTCAAAAAAGTCTTTGGTATCGGGGACGCCGGCTTCCTGGGCTGCCTGGGTGGCGCGGTCTCCGGAATTGAAGGCGGTTACCCAGTCTGGGAGCGCTTCCATGTAGTAGCTGGAGGTGATGAAGGCCCCGGAGGCGGGCTCAATCCAGTAGGCGCCGTTGGCGGAATAGCCGACGGGCAGGATGGCCGCTCGATCTTTAAGGGAGACGCCAAATACCCTGGCCTCGCCCCGCGTCGCCAGGCGGAGGGAGTCGCCAACGGTGGAGGCACGGAGGTTGAGAGGGGAGGCTCCCGGCTCCTTGCCGGCGTGGACGGCGCCCAGGATGCGGTAGCGGTCATCCTCAACGGAGGTGATGGGACGAGTCTTGTTACGGGACAGGTCCCACCACGAATTGGAGGAGATGCCGTGGCCGTCGGTGTAGGCTCCGGTGCCTAAAGTGGCGTGGCCGGGAGCGGTCTTGGTGTTGGCGTAGTCGTAGTAGCAGTCTTCGAAGTAGGCGCCCTTGTCGAGGAAAAGGCGGAATCCACGGCCCTTGAAGTCAGCGCGATAACGATCGAGGGCATCGGCCCTTAGCTGATCCACCACCAGCACGACGACCAGCTTGGGATGGGCATCGTAGGCGCTTCCCCAGGCTATGGGGACCGAGGGAACAATGAGGAAGGCCAGGAGCAACTTCGAGACACAACGTTTGGGGGTGAACATGTGGCTGCGATTAGTATCGCAAAACATATCGCCCCAGAGACCGGGGCGCGGTTTTTGTGAGTCGAAGTGTGCACGGGGTAGGCTGGGTGTATGCGTCGTAGTCTTTTCTTGCTCCTGGCCGGGTTTCTGGCCACCATCGCTCCTCTTCGTGCCCAGATTACGGTCAGCTTTCCAGCGGGCGTCTCTTCCAAAGCGCTCGATGGGCGGGTGTTGCTGCTGCTCTCGACGGACCCTTCCGCGGAACCGCGTATGCAGATCAACGACACAATGCAGTCGCAGATTGTTTTTGGCACGACGGTCGATGGATTGGCCCCCGGCCAAGCGGTGACCATCACAGCAGAGGCTTCGGGATATCCCATCCGCTCGCTCAGCAAAGTGCCTGCCGGTGATTACTACGTGCAGGCAGTGCTGAATCTCTACCAGACCTTCCACCGGGCGAACGGCACGACGGTGAAGCTGGCGCCAGACCGCGGCGAAGGCCAGCACTGGAACCTGGCCCCGGGCAATCTTTATTCCAAGCCGGTCAAAGTGCATATCGACGGCCAGACCAAGCTTCAGATCCAGCTGACAGAAACGATCCCGCCCATTAAGCCCGAGCCGGACACGAAATACATACGCCACCTGCGCATTCAAAGTGATTTGCTGACGAAATTCTGGGGCACGCCGATGTACCTGTCGGCCATAGTGCTGGTGCCCGAAGGCTTCGATGAGCACCCGAACGCTCACTACCCTATCGCTGTCTTCCACGACCATTTCGTGAGCGGCATGGACGACTTTCGCACCACGCCGCCCGACCCTGACCTGAAGCCGGACTACTCCGACCGGTTCCACCTGGCCGGATATAACCGCATCGAGCAGGAGGAGGGGTACAAGGAGTATCAGCAATGGATCGCTCCCGGCTTTCCGCGCATCCTGGTGGTCAAGATCCAGCATGCAAACCCGTTTTATGACGATTCGTATGCCGTCAACTCGGCCAACCTGGGGCCGTACGGGGACGCGATCGAGAAGGAGCTGCTGCCGGCTATCGAGAAGCAGTTCAGGGGGCTGACCGGCGGCTGGGCGCACTTTGTCTATGGCGGCTCAACAGGCGGTTGGGAATCGCTGGCAGTGCAGATGTTTTATCCCAACGACTACAACGGCGCCTTCGTCGCCTGCCCCGACCCGGTTGACTTTCATGCCTACATGACGGCCGACCTCTACCAGCAGCCCAACCTCTTTTATCTCCAAGGGGCACAAAAGCAGGTGGAGCAGCCTGCGATGCGGAACTACCTGGGGCAGACGCTGATCTCCATGCGGGACAACGTTGCTTATGAAGCTGCCCTGGGCGATCACGGGCGTTCCGGAGAGCAGTTCGATATCTGGCAGGCGGTGTATGGTCCGGTCGGGCCGGACGGGTACCCGGCACAGATTTTCGATAAGGAAACCGGGGTAATCGACCACCAGGTTGCTGCCTATTGGCACGACCACTATGACCTGAACGCGATTCTGCAGAAGGACTGGGATAAGCTGGGTCCCCTGCTACAAGGCAAACTCCACATTTACGTTGGCTCGGCCGATACTTACTTCCTCAACGACGCCGTCTACCTGATGGAGGATTTTCTGGATAAAACGGGCACACCCGGCCATGGGGTTCCGTATGAGGGCGAGGTGAAGTACGGCGACCGGGCAGAGCACTGCTGGAATGGGGACCCTAAGCTGCCGAACGCTCTCTCCCGGCTGCACTACAACACTATGTATCTGCCCAAGATCATGGAGCGAATCCAGAAGACTGCTCCCGCCGATGCTGACATGAGCTGGAAGTACTAACGTAAAGTAGAGAAGTATGCTCGATTTAGCCTTTGTCCGGAACAACCTGGAGTTGGTGGAGGAGAAACTACGCGCACGAGGCCTGGACCCGGCCGCCTTGCTGGGCAATTTCCGGGAACTTGATCTGCAGCGGAGCTCGCGGATTACCCAGGCCGAAGGCCTGCAGGCGCAGCGCAACAAGCTAAGCCAGGAGGTGGCGCGCAGCCGCAAGGCGGGCGCGGACTCGGCCCAGGTCGCAGCGGTGATGGACCAGACGCGGGAAATGAAGCAGGAAACCGAAGAGCTGCAGCGCAGTGCGGCAAAAGCAGAAGAGGCGATACGGGAGCTTTTGCTGGCCATTCCGAACCTGACCCAGGACAGCGTACCGCCGGGAAAAAGCGAGGCGGACAATGTCGAGGTGATGCGCTGGGGCCGGCAACCGGCGTTCGATTTTGCGCCTAAGCCGCACTGGGAGCTGGGCGAGGCGTTGGGCATCCTGGACCTGGCGCGGGCAGCGAAAATTTCCGGGGCGCGCTTTGCTGTCTATTGGGGAATGGGGGCTCGGCTGGAACGAGCGCTGGCCAGCTTCATGCTGGATATTCACATCCGGGAGCACGGGTATCTGGAGGTGTTGCCTCCTTTCCTGGTGAATAGCGACTCCCTGTTTGGCACCGGGCAGCTGCCCAAGTTTGAATCGGATCTTTTCAAGTGCCAGGGTGCGGACCTTTACCTGATTCCCACCGCTGAAGTGCCGATCACGAATCTTTATCGCAACGAGGTTCTGGAGGAAGCGCTATTGCCAGTCAGCCTGGTGGCTTATACGCCGTGCTTCCGTTCAGAAGCCGGGTCGTACGGGAAGGATGTGCGGGGCATCATTCGCCAGCATCAGTTCCAAAAGGTAGAGCTGGTGAAGTTCACCCGGCCCGATCAATCGAACGACGAGCATGAGAAGCTGACCAGTCACGCAGAGAGCATTCTGCAGCGATTGGAGCTGCCGTATCGGAAAGTTCTGCTGTGCGCGGGAGACACCGGGGCGGCCTCATCGAAGACCTATGACCTGGAAGTGTGGCTTCCGGGGCAGGGGCTGTACCGGGAGATTTCCTCCTGCTCCAATTTCGAGGCTTACCAGGCGCGGCGGGCGAGTATCCGCTACAAGCCTCAGGGCAAGAACAAGACTGAGCTGGTACACACCCTCAACGGCAGTGGCCTCGCGATCGGGCGAACCTGGCTGGCGATCATGGAGAATTATCAGCAGGCCGACGGATCGGTGCGCGTGCCAAAAGCATTGCTGCCGTATATGGGCGGCGAAGAAGTGATTCGAGGAAGATAGAATTGCAGCGCATTCTAAAGAGTTATCTGTTCTGGACTTATCCTCGCGGCAGTTTCCATTACGACGTGATGGTGACGCTGATCCTGGTTTTTCTTTTTGTTTCGCCGCGGTTGATCAATTACAAGGATCGACCGCAGGAAACGCTGACCTCCACCAAAGACATCCTGGTGCGAACCGATGGACCCAACGCCTGGACCTACCAGATAGGCGCCGACCAGCTAGCCGACACCAGCAATGACGAGAAGCTGAAGGCGGAGTTGTTGCAGCGTATCCAGGCCATTTCGGGCCCGGTGGAGATCGATCGCTACCGGGAGCAGAAGGACGCCAGCGGGCGAGTGACCCAGTACCGGGTTTGGGCGTCAATCGGTAGCAACCTGCGATCTTAATGTGTTCGGCAGGGTTCAGGATGAGGGGATCCATGGTGAAGGCGGGAAGAGCCATTGCGCTGCTGTGCCTGGGGTGGCTGATTTTGCTGCCCGCCGGAGTGCGGGCGCAGAGTACAAGTCTGGCAGCAGGTGCTGGCGCAACTGGATGCGGCAGCAGCGAAGTTTTCCAGCGCCCAAACGGATTTTGCCTGGGATCAGTACACGGCTGTGGTTCAGGAAAGCGATGTACAGACGGGCACGATTTACTTTGAGCGCAAAGAGAGTGTGACCCGGATGACTGCCGAGCTCAAGCTAGACAACGGAAAACCTGCGCCGAGAACGGTGCTGTATAACGGCGGCCAGGTTAAGCTTTACGAGCCCACGATCAAGCAGTTGACCATCATGAAGGCGGGAGCTAATCAGCGGCCAGTGGGAGAGTTTTCTGACCCTGGGGTTTGGTGGTAGCGGGACTGACCTGGTGACGAATTGGAAGGTAAGCCTGCAGGGCACGGAAAAGATCGATGGAGTTTCGGTAGCTAAGCTGGACCTGGTTCCCAAAGAACAGAAGGTCCTGGACATGTTCACCCACGTTACGATCTGGGTCGATCCAACCCGTAGCCTCAGCTATAAGCAGGTTTTCTACCAGCCTTCGGGCGACAAGCGCACGGCTACTTACACCAACATTCGCTACAATGTGCCCCTGCCGGCGAGTGTCTTCCAAATCAAGCTGCTGCCTGGCAGCACAACCGTCGAAAGATAGCCGGCGGCGAGCACTACAGCCAAGGGAAAGCACTCCAGCGTGTAGCGTGATTCCGGAGCCTCCAGGGTCGCGAGCAACAGGCTGCGCAGGAGGATAAACCCCACCATGGCGCCCGCCATTCGAGGCCAGCGCAGCACTCCCAGGAAGGCCAGCAAAAGATAGGCCAGGTTGAGCAAGCCATAAATGATGGCGAGCCAGGTTTCGGCGGGGTGCTGAGAGTATTGCCACCAACGGAGGTGGGCGTTGATCGTTTCCACTCGAGGGCTAAGCCACATGTCCGCCAGGCGCAACAGGGGGAGAGTGAGGTAGTAACGGACGGGATGGGCACGGATGCGCTCCTGGGCCAACTGGGCGAAGCGGTCGTCGAGTGCGGGCGTCAGGGTAGTGATGGCGTTGTAATCCTGCAGTAGCGTCCGGGTCTGTTCGGATTGCGCGGAATTGTCGATGGCGCGAGAAGGCAGGTTGGCGGGATCGATACGGTCGCTGTTACCGTTCCAGTAGATTTCGCTGGTGGTAGTGAAGTCCGCAGCAAAGGTCTTCACCCAATGGACAAAGCCGGGAAACGCGAACTCTCCTGGATCATTGGCGTAGCGCGGCGCCAGGGGCTGAAACACGTGGAAGGTATGCCAGTTGCGGATGGTCCAGGGCACAAAGGGCAGAAGCGAGAGCAGGCCAGTCATTAAAGCGATGCGTAGGGTCTTTCGCAGCCCCCACTGACTGCGGCCATAGACCAGTAGCGCCGTCCACAGGACTACGGCCAGCAGGGCGCCATCCGGGCGCAGCAAGGCAGCGTAGCCCCAGGAAAAGATGAGAAGACCTGTCCATAACAGGCGCGGGCGTTCGAGGAGTTCCGCCAGGGCGAGAAAACCCAGGGCTACACAGAAAATCGAGAGGGTTTCGGTGAGGGGGAAAGCGACGTAATTTGCCGTAAACGGACAAAGGGCTGCCAGCAGGAGCGCGAAGCGGGCGGCAGGCGGGCCGCTTAGTTTCCTGGCCAGGTGCGCTATGAGCAGGCAGGTTCCCAGGTCTACGAGTGCCTGGACGTACACCACGGCACGGTAGTTTGCGGTGCCGAAGAGGGCAAAGATGAACGCCAGAAATGCCGGGTAACCGGGTAGGCGTACCAGGGTGGGTTCTACCGTGGTTAAGCCGGAATCGTGGCCCACTGAGTGGCCGTAGATTCCGTGGTTGATCCAGTTGGCTGCGATGTCGCCGTACAGAAGCGAGTCACCCTGCACCATTGGGTGGAGGTGAATAAACCACAGACGCAGAGCGGCTCCGGCAGCTAGCACCACCAGGGTGAAGAGCGAGGGCATGCAACAGGATCCCATATGGGGTGGTTGGGGAAAACATTTTCAGGAAAGGACCGCTGAACCGCAGATCTCTCCACTGCGCTCCGGTCGAATAGAAAGGGTAGTGTGTGGGTGGGTCGCCCAGGGTGACGAAAACAGCCGGTTGCCACTAACAGCCCTACCCTTTGTCATCTCGACCGGAGCGAAGCGCAGTGGAGAGATCTGCGGTTCAGCGGTCCTTACTTGGAAATGTTTTTCGACAGAGGGGTTCGTGGCGGGGATAGCGCCCAAAAAGCTCAAAAGCACCCTCGACCCGGGTTCCTGTAAGCTTTCTGCAGGCCATGAATCGCCAGATCTTCTTCGATCCGCAGCGCAAACGATGGAAACGCCTACGCCGCATTCTGGATGCGGTGGCGGTCTTCTCCACCTTGATTCTGGTCCTGTTTACCCTCAACGTGGTGAAAAATCAGCCGCTGCCAGAGCTTCTGCTGCCCACCCCCAGACGGAACTATCGGGCTATCCAGGAACAGGCAGCTGCAATCAAAGCCAAGTATCTGAAGCCGGCGCGGCGCAAGACCAGCCGCAAACCTTCGGAAATTGCCCTCAATAGCGGCGAAGGTCTGCGCGCCGCTTATTACGTCGACGATGACGCCGGCAGCTACGCTTCGCTCAGGAGCCACATCCACCAGATCGATATTCTCTTCCCGGTATGGCTGTACGCGACCAAGGCCGACGGCACACTCGAAGGCGGCCTGATCGCCGAAGCCCCCTTGCGGGTCTTCAACGTGGTGGATGCGCACGGGGTGCATAGTGTCGATCCGCAGAACAAAATTCATGACCTGATCTCCGCCGCCCATGAGGATACGGAGATCTTTCCCGCTGATCAAGAACTATGACGTCCTCAAGCAGGCATGGGAGCCCGGCATCGCTGCCATGCTGAAGGATCCGGCAGCGCGGAAGAACCTGGAGCGCCAGTTGGGGGTTTTTCTGGCCGCTAATCCCAGCTATCACGGAATCTCGCTTGACCTGGAAGACCTGCCCGACGACGCGCAAGCGGATTACAACTCCCTGATCGAGGAGTTGTATCGCCAGTTCCACCCAAAGAATCTGCGGCTCTTCATCAACCAGGGCGTAGGCGCGGATGACAGCGAATTCACTGAGTTGGCAAAAAATACCGACGGCATCGTGTTGATGAACTATCGACCAGCACGAGGAGACGAGCGCCCCCGGGCCAATCGCGGCGCAGGATTGGTTTGAAAACAATCTCAAGCACGTATTGAAGATCGTGCCTAAAGAGAAGCTGATTTGCGCCATCGGCAACTACGGGTACAACTGGACGATGTCGTTTAGCGAGCAAACACCACCCGGCAAAGGTGTTGAATACCGAAGATATTTCGGTGCAGGACGGCTGGCAGGCGGCCTCTGAAGCAAATGCGGATCTGCGGCTGGCGGGCGATGAGCTGAATCCGCACTTTACTTACGATGATGAAGATGCCCACGTGCGCCACCAGGTGTGGATGCTGGACGCGGTGACGGCACTGAACGAACTGCGGGCTGCGCGGCAAATGGGGCTACAGACGTTTGCATTGTGGTTGCTGGGCGAAGAGGATCCTTCGGTGTGGTCGATCTGGGACCACCCGAGCAACATGGCTGCTCCGCAATCGCTCAAGCAGATACCGCCAGGCAACGATGTGGTTACCGACGGCGAGGGCGACATCCTGCGCATTACCGGGGAGCCCCATGCGGGCTCACGCACCATCGACATGGATTCCTACAACTGGACCGTGACCGATGAGCACATGCTGACCTATCCCTCGCCCTACAGCATCGAGTACTACGGGTATAAGCCGGGGGCGGTGGCGATCAGCTTCGATGACGGACCGGATCCGACCTGGACACCGAAGATTCTGGACATCCTTAAGCAAAAGGGTGTGCACGCGACGTTCATGATGATCGGCGAACAGGCCCAGGACAATGTGAGCGTGCTGAAGCGGGTGATGGCCGAGGGCCATGAGATCGGCAATCACACCTGGACGCATCCCGACATCAGCGAGATATCGCCGGAACAGGTGCGATTGCAGCTCAACCTTACCGAACGTTTGTTTGGCAGCAAGCTGGGGGTCAAGCCACTGTTTTTCCGGCCTCCTTATGATATTGACGAGGAACCGGACACGAACGACCAGGCAGCGCCCGCGTACCTGAATCCAGAAGATGGGCTACACCATCGTCGGCAACAAGATCGATACCCACGATTGGGACGAGCGCGCGCGGAAGACGCCGCAAAGCATTCTGCAGGACGTGCTCGATCAATTGGAGCTGATGAAGAGCAAGCCGCAATTCCGCGGCAGCATCATCCTGATGCACGATGGAGGCGGCAATCGCGCCGTGACGGTGGCCGCACTGCCGGTGTTGATCGACGGGTTGCGGGCGCGAGGCTTTACGATCGAGCAGGTTTCTGACTTGATGGGGAAGACGCGAGCAGAAGTGATGCCGCCGCTCAACCAAAAAGAGCGATGGCAGGCGCGGGTGGACTCAGTTGCCTTCTTCGCCTGGGCTTTCTTCAACCACTTCGTGGTCAGCCTGTTCTTTCTGGGCGATATTTTGATGAGCGCCCGGTTGATCCTGGTGGGCATCTTTGCCTTGATCGATCGATTGAGGAAACGCCATGTTCCGGAAGTGGCAGGAGGATTTTTGCCGCGCGTTGCGGTGCTGATCCCTTCCTACAACGAAGAGAAAGTGATTGTGCGCACCATTCGCTCGGTGCTGAACTCCGACTATCCGCACCTGCGGATTATCGTGATCGACGATGGGTCTCCGGATCGAACTTCCGAAGTGGCTCGGGAAGCCTACAAGGATGAGATCGCGGCGGGCATGCTCACGGTGCTGCGCAAGCCGAATGGAGGCAAGGCGGAGGCGCTCAACTTCGCTGTCGCCAACCTGGAAGAAGAGTTCTATGTGGGCATCGACGCCGATACGGTGATCGCAGCCGATGCGGTGTCGAAGCTGGTGTGCCATTTCGCTGACCCGGAGGTTGGCGCCATTGCGGGGAACGCCAAGGTAGGTAATCGGGTAAACCTGTGGACCCGTTGGCAGGCGCTCGAATACATCACCAGCCAGAACTTTGAGCGCAGAGCATTAGACCTGTTCAATGTGGTCACGGTGGTTCCGGGCGCCATTGGAGCGTGGCGGACGGAGGCTGTGCGACAGGGTGGTGGCTACCCGGTCAATACGGTGGCCGAGGATGCCGACCTGACCATGAATCTGCTGGAACAGGGCTACAAGGTCATCTACGAGGATCGTGCGCTGGCCTTCACGGAGGCTCCAGCGACTGCGCGCGGCCTGATGCGGCAGCGCTTCCGCTGGTCGTTTGGCACCTTGCAGGCGGTTTACAAGCACCAGGCCGCATTCCTCAGGAACAAGGCGATGGGGTTGTTCGCCCTGCCCAATATCCTGATCTTCCAGATCTTGTTGCCGCTGGTTTCGCCGTTTATCGACCTCATGTTTGTCGCGGGAGTGGTGCACTACCTGATCGACCGCCACTTCCACCCCGAGGGAGCCAACGCAGCTAACTTCGAGAAACTGCTGACCTTCTTTCTGGCTTTCCTGATCATCGACTTTGTTACTTCGGCGCTGGCCTTCAGCCTGGAGCGGAAACACGCAGCCAACAAGGGGGATGGATGGCTGCTGTTCCATATCTGGCTGCAACGCTTTGCCTATCGCCAGCTGTTTTCGCTGGTGCTGTTCAAGACGGTGAAGCGGGCGATTGATGGACGGCCGTTCAACTGGGACAAGCTGGAGCGGACGGCCCAGATGTCCGCACAGACAGAGCGGCTCACAGCGACGCGATAAAGAGTAAAATTGGGTGGTTATGCCAACCGCTCAAATCAGCACAGTGATCCAGCCAGTTGCCCCTCGCGGCGCCTTCCACAACGAACCTTTCATCGATTTTCGCGATGCGCAGAACGTGCATGCCATGCAGGATGCGCTCACCCGGATAGGGGACCAGCTCGGCCACGAGTATGAGCTGATCATCGGCGGGGAGCGATCGCGCACTGCGGAAAAGATACAGTCACTGAACCCGGCGCGGCCGGCGCAGGTGGTGGGCGTGCATCAGAAGGCCGGCCTGGAACACGCCGAACGGGCGATGAGTGCGGCGCTCGAGGCGTTTGCTACCTGGCAGTACGTCGCGGTCGAAGAGCGGGCGGCGCTGCTGCTACAAACGGCAGAGCTGATTCGCAAGCGGAAATTTGAGTTCTGCGCCTGGCTGACCTACGAGGTGGGGAAGAATTGGGTTGAGGCCGATGCGGACGTGGCCGAGACCATTGATTTTCTCGAGTTTTATGCGCGCGAGGCGCTCCGGCTGGCTGGGGCGACGACGCCGATCCAGTATCCTGGCGAGCGCAATCAGCTGGTTTATATTCCGGTGGGCGTGTGCGCGGTGATCCCGCCGTGGAATTTTCCCTTTGCCATTATGGCTGGGATGACTGCGGCAGCGATTGTTACCGGAAATACTGTGATCCTGAAGCCGTCGAGCGATTCGCCAACGATTGCGGCGCGATTCCTCGATGTGCTGGAAGAGGCGGGGATGCCGCCGGGGGTGGTGAATTTCTGCCCTGGCTCAGGCGCCACGTTTGGCAACGCCATCGTTGAGCATCCCAAGACGCGGCTGATTGCGTTCACCGGCTCCAAGGATGTGGGTCTTGATATTCATGCCCGTGCGGCGCAGACCCGACCGGGACAGATCTGGATCAAGCGCGACATCCTGGAGATGGGCGGCAAGGATTCGATCATCGTCAGCACGGATGGCGATCTGGACGCTGCGGTTCAGGGTGTGGTGGCTTCGGCGTTTGGTTTTAACGGGCAGAAGTGCTCGGCGTGCTCGCGGGCCATTGTAGAAGACGCGATCTACGATGTTTTTGTGGAGCGCGTGCGAGAGAAGGTGCAGAGCTTGCAGGTGGGTGATCCGGCAACCAACTCGAGCGTAGGGCCGGTAGTTAGCCGCTCAGCCATGGATACGATTCTTTCTTACATTGAAATTGGTAAGGGCGAAGGCCGGTTGCTGACGGGCGGTCATGCAGTTGCCAACACGGACGGTGGCTACTACGTGGAACCTACCGTGATTGTGGATGTGGCTCCAACGGCGCGTATTGCTAAGGAAGAGATTTTTGGACCTGTGCTGGCTGTGATCCGGGCGCGTGATTTTGATGAGGCGCTGGAGATTGCTAACAATACCGAATATGGATTGACCGGGGCGATTTATTCCAGTTCGCATGAAAAGCTGGATCACGCTCGACGGGCATTTCATGTGGGGAATTTGTATTTGAACCGCAAATGCACGGGCGCCATGGTGGGGGCGCATCCGTTTGGCGGGTTTAATATGTCGGGGACTGACTCCAAGGCCGGCGGACCCGATTATTTGTATTTGTTTACCCAGGCGAAATCGATTGCGGAGAAGGTGTAAGGGAAACTTTAGAGCAGGGGAAAGGACCGCAGGTCCCTCCACTACGCTTCGCTCCGGTCGGGATGACAATTCTGTTGTAGCCGCAAGAGTTCAACAAGAAATATTTGACCCCCGCGACAGAATTGTCATCCCGACCGGAGGAATCATGGGCCTTTGGCCAGGCCTTTGGCCCACCCAAGCTGATGAAAAACCAGCTCCTGTTCAGCAACTACTCTCCTGGAAGCACCGCCCTCCCCTTGTCATCCCGACCGGAGCGCAGCGCAGTGGAGGGACCTGCGGTCCTTTCTCCCTATTGTCTTCGACGAACATTCTCGCCGATTTACGCTGGCGTAGGGTTTCGGCGGGGACGACGGTTGGCCTGGAGAATTTTCTTGCGTAAGCGCAGCGACTTGGGCGTCACCTCTACCAGCTCGTCCTCGGCAATAAATTCAATGGCCTGCTCCAGGTTCATCGGCTTGAACGGAACCAGGCGGATCGCGTCGTCGGCGCTCGAAGCACGCATGTTCGTCAGCTTCTTTTCGCGCACCACGTTTACGTCCAGATCGTTGTCTCGCGAATGCTCGCCAATCACCATGCCTTCGTAGACTTCCACCCCGGCAGTGAGGAAAAGCACTCCCCGATCCTGCAGGCCGTTGAGGGCATACGCAGTGGTGGCCCCGTTGCGGTCGGAGATGAGCGCGCCGCTGGGCCGCTGCGGTATCTCTCCCTGGTAGGGCATGTAACCGTCAAAGAGCGAATTCATGACAATCGTGCCGCGGGTCTCCGTGAGCATTTCGCTGCGCAGACCAATGAGGCCGCGGCTGGGCACGCGGAATTCCAAACGCACGCGACCGTAACCGTGATTGTGCATCTTCAGCATCTCGCCACGGCGTGGCCCCAGACGCTCGATCACGGTGCCCACGAAAGCGTCCGGCACGTCGATGGTGAGATGTTCGACCGGTTCCATGGTTTTGCCATCTACCGTCTTGGTTACGATTTCAGGACGGCCGACCATAAGCTCAAAGCCCTCGCGGCGCATCATCTCAATCAGGATGGCGAGCTGTAACTCTCCGCGACCAAGAACTTTGAAACTGTCGGGGCTGCCCGTCTCCTCTACACGAATGGAGACGTTGGTGAGCAGTTCCCTGTCCAGGCGCTCGCGAAGGTTCCGCGAGGTGACGAACTGCCCTTCCCGTCCAGCCATGGGCGAATTGTTGACCGAGAATTGCATGGCGATGGTTGGCTCGTCGATGACGATCAGAGGCAGCGGCGCCGGGTTTTCGATGCCGGTGATGGTCTCCCCGATGGTGATTCCAGTGACCCCGGCGATGGCAACAATGTCGCCGACCTGGGTCTCCTCGGTGTCGGTGCGCTTTAGTCCGTTAAACGTGAACAGCTTGGTGATTTTGGTCTTAAGCAGCGATCCGTCGCGCTTGGAGATGTTCACTTCTTCGCCGTTGCGCAGGGTTCCGTTAAACACTCGCGCAATGGCCAGACGGCCAAGGTAGTCAGAGTAATCGAGGTTGGTGACCAGGATTTGAAGTGGTCCGTCAGGGTCTCCACTGGCTGGCGGAATGGTGGAGATGATGGTTTCAAAGAGCGGTTGCAGGTTTTCGCCGGGAGTTTCGAGCGAGGTGCTGGCAGTGCCGAGCTTGGCGTTGGTGTAGAGCACGGGAAAGTCGAGCTGGTCTTCGTGCGCGTCCAGATCAATGAAGAGGTCGTATACCTCGTCGAGAACCTCTTTAGGACGGGCGTCAGGACGATCGATCTTGTTGATGACCAGAATGGGCAGCAGCTTGGCTTCCAGGGCCTTGGACAGCACATAGCGAGTCTGGGGCAAGGGGCCTTCCGAGGCGTCGACCAGGAGCATGACGCCGTCCACCATCTTGAGTGCACGCTCGACCTCGCCCCCGAAGTCGGCGTGGCCTGGGGTGTCGACAATATTGATCTTCGTGTCCTCAAACTGGATGGCAGTGTTCTTGGCAAGAATGGTGATGCCGCGCTCTTTTTCCAGTTCGTTCGAGTCCATGACCCGCTCGGTCAGGGCTTCATTGGCACGGAAAGTGCCGGCCTGGCGCAACATGGCATCCACGAGCGTCGTTTTACCGTGGTCGACGTGGGCGATGATGGCGATGTTTCGAATGGGCTTGCTCACGGGCGAGGAATTCCTATTCTTCCGGGTCACGGAAAGGCTTTGGTTGAGATTGACTAGCCTTGCTTTGAGCTGGCTGGGTATGACAGGCAGGACAACCGGGTGATGCCTTGCCTCTAGTCTAACAGGGCGGCCCCTGGAGGAGGGGCAACAGCAGGTCGCTGGGGGACAACCCAGGTCTCAAAAGCGAGACCTGGGCCACCCACCTAAAGAGAGCGGGGATCGGCTATTGGGGCGCGGGGCCTCTTACTACCTGGACGAAGTCGTCGAGGCGAAGATGGCGGGCGAAGGCTTCCTTGACCTGATCGGCGCTGAGTTCGTAGTACTTCTTCGCCGCCACAATGGGCTCATCCAAGGGCAGGCCGATGACCGCCCGGTGCAGCAGACCCTGGGCTACTCCCTCTTCGCTTGACTCGCCCAAGGGAATGGACCGCAGAAGCATGGCCTTGGCCAGGTGTAGCTCGTCCGGGGTGACGTCCTGGGTTCGCATCTGGTCCAGGTCGCGCTGGACTAACGCTCTCGCCTTCGAGACTTTGTCCGGATCGCAGCCGTAGGTCACGGAGTAGCTGGCCCGGGTCTTCGATGCCTCCATGCTGACGTCCACGTTGTACACGTAGCCGGATACCTGGCGCAGATCATGGTAGAGGCGGGTGGCGTAGAAGCCGCCACCAAGGACGTGATTGCCCAACTGCAGCGGATAGTAGTCAGGGTCGAAGCGGTTGAGGTTCAACTGCTGAGCTAAGACCACGGAATCCTGCACCGCCTGCGGGTCAGGTACGTTGGCAGCCGAAGCCTTGTTTACCGGAACCGCAGCCAGAGTGGTATCCGGCTTCGGCCCGTCGGCCTTCCAGTCTCCAAACCACTTGGTGATCACTGCCTTGGCTTCTTCCGGGGTGGTGTCGCCGATGACCACAATTGTCGTCAGGTCGGGACGCACGGTGCCGGCGTGATATTGCTTGACGTCGTCAAGGGTGACGGTACCGAGCGTGGCCGGAGTCGCTTCGCGCAGCGTAGGGTCTCCTGACGGCAGCAAGGCAATATCCAGCGCACGGGAAGTGCGGTAACCAGGACTCTTCAGGTTGCCGGCTACGTACTGCACGGTCTGGTCCTTGACAACAGCGAAGGCTTCGGCGGGCAGCGCGGGATGCAGTTCGTTGTCGGCCAGCAACTGCACTCCGCGAGAGAAGTTTTCTTTCAATACCTGCACCGAGAAGTCGAAACCAGCGGTCTCGTTGGCGGCGATGTCGTCGAGGGCCTTCTGGAAAGCCAGGCGGTCCAGCGTTGTCGACCCATAAGAGTAGAGGCCGTCCAAAACATCCGAGACCCCCTCTTTCCCCTTCGGTGTCTGCAGATCGGCATTGTTCTTCACTGTGCCGACTACGGTCACGGTGGGGCTGGTGTGGTCTGTCTTGACGATCAGGCGAAGGCCGTTGGGAAGAGTCGTGTCGGAGGCGACTATGTAATCCGCCGGAACCTTTAGCTGCGAAAGCGAGCCCTTAGCCCAATCCGGCAGGACGACGGGCTTGGTGGGGGCGGAGGTCATCTTCTCTTCCCCACCAAAGCCCTTGGCCGCGACAGCCTCGCCAGAAGGCGACGGTTTCAAGGTGGCGGTGATGGAGTTGTTGGGGACCAGGTATTGCTTGGCTACGCGGTTCACGTCGGCCAGGGTCACTTTCCTGATCGCCTCGAGGTCATCCTCGGGAGAGTTGCGGCCCTCGGCGGTGAGCGCTTGCGACCATGCGGAAGCCAGGCCAGGGATGGAGTTGCGTTGGAATTCATCCGAGGCAATCTCGCTGCGTTTGGCGGCGTCGAAAAGATCCTGGGGCAGACCCTTCTGCGCGTAACCTTCGATGATCTGGCGCAATTCATTGATGGGGCCGGCTGAGTCGGCGCCGGCAGGGAGAGCGATCTCGCCAAAACCAACACTGGCTTTAGGGTAGTTCTCGGCGACGCCGAACCCGGCATAAAGAGCCTTGCCCGCAGGCACCATGCCATAGACGTCCGCCCGCTGGCTGGCCAGGATGTCCGACAGCACCTGAACTGCCGCATAGTCGGGCGAGTCGGTGCCCGGCAGGCGATAGGCGATGAAGCCCAGGACATACGGCAGATTGCTGTCAAGGGTGAAGGTCTCCGGCTTGACCGGGGTCAGGTTGACGGCTGGGTGCTCTGGCACGGGGTGGTTGGGAATATCGCCGTAGAGTTCTTTGACCTTGGCGATGGTGGCCACCGGATCGACGTCGCCTACGATCACCAGGATGGCGTTGCCGGGGGTGTACCACTGCTTGTAAAAGGCCTTGAGCATGGCACCAGTGGTGGCATCGAACGATGGCCGGGTGCCGAGTGGATCGTGCGCGTAGGGTGTTCCGGCGAACATATCGCCGTTCAGGCGATCGATGAACTTGTAGGTGGGGTTGGAGAGGTCGCGGGATACTTCCTGTTCGATAGCGCCTCGTTCGTGAGCCCACTCTTCTTCGGAGTCATCGACGCCGCGCAGGCAGGCTGCCTGAGCCTGCAGGGCTACGTCAAGGTCGGCGGCGGGAACGGTGGTGAAGTATTGAGTGATATTTTGCTGGGTGTCGGCATTGTCGCGGCCACCCAACTGGGCGTAGATGGCGGCTGTTTGATCGGCAGTCATGCCGGTGCAGCCGCGGAAGGCCATGTGCTCCTCGGCATGGGCCGAGCCTGGGAAGCCGGGAGGGGTTTCGTCTCCGCCGACCTTGAAGTTCAACTCCACCGTGACCACGGGCGCCAGAGCACTACGCACAATGACTACCTGCAAACCGTTGGAAAGAGTGGCGCGGGTGATGTTGGCGGGATCCGCAGCATGTAGTGGGAGCACGGTGAGCAGGAGTGACAAAGGCAGCAGAGCTTTTAACTTCAAGTCGATCTCTCCAGGGCGAGTTTTCGCCTGTAGTTCAGTTTTGCATGGTGTAGCCATACGCGGCTACCGGTGCGGGGGTTCATGCCGAATTCTTGGACTGGGTGACCTTGGAAAAGGGCACTGGGGGATTTGGTTCCCGGAGAGCGATGTTTGGAATGGATCATTCCAGGGGCATGACGTCTACGCCGACCTTCAGGCTGTGTTTGGCTCCGCCCAGGAGCACTCCGCGGATCGGACTAACGTCGCTGTAGTCTCTGCCCCATGCCAAGGTGATGTGGCCGTCGGTGGGAATGCAGTTGTTGGTGGGGTCGAAGTCTATCCAGCCAAAGCCGGGACACCATGCCGAACACCAGGCGTGAGAGGCGTCGGCTCCTACCAGGCGGGGGCGCCCCTGAGGAGGAAGGGTGCGCAGATAACCGCTGACGTAACGGGCCGGAAGTCCCAGCGAGCGCATGCAGGCGATTTGCAGATGGGAAAAGTCCTGACAGACTCCGCGGCGTTTTTCAAAGAAGGTTTCAACCGGCGTAGTGACCTCGGTCGCTTTTGGGTCAAAGCGGAAATCATGATGGATGCGTGCGGTTAAATCGAAGACGGCTTCGAGGAGGGGACGGTCCGAGGGAAAGGACTCGCTGGCGTAGGCAGCCAGTTCCGGCTTGGCAGAGACACGGATGGAGTCGAAGACGAATTGATAGGCCTCCAGGCCCTCCTGACTACAGTCGCCAGACACGGTATCGCGGACGGTTTCCCAGGCCGGAGATTCCGAAAAGACGGGATGCGCGAGGACATCTACTTCCAACTCGCTGATCGCCTCCACGCTCATCCGGCTGTGCGATTCGGGCAGGGTGAAGGACGTCACTGTGTTGCCGAAGTAGTCGATATGAGTCGTGGCATGCGAGGGAGGCACAGGCCAGACGGATAGGTCCATTGCCCTCCGCCGCTGCCCACGTAGATCGCGCGGGGTGAGGCGGACAACGTGATGGGAAACCGATACCGGCTGCACGTAGTCGTAGATGGTTTGGTGCCTCACGCGATAGAGCATCAGGTTGCACGCTCCATTTCTGCGTGACTGAAATAGGTGTTGGAGATGGCTTCGGAGAAGGCCGGCAAAGCCGTGTCCAGGTTCTCGAGCAGACTATCCAGCCGGGCGCGGTTGGTTCCGGCTTCGCAGAGTAGTTCCACGTCCGCATGGAGCAGCCGGGACGCTGCCGCCTCCATTTGCCTTTGCTTCACGACCGGCCAGCCTGATCCAGAGGGCATGCCAGAGAGCGCACTACAGTGGCGAGCCAGATCTTTCAGCTGGAAGGCCAGAGAGCGCGGATTGGCTTCGTCATTCATCAACAGATCGACCACTGGTGCGGCCTGCAAGGTGGTGAAATAACGCGAGCGGTAGGTGATGGAACTGTCCGCCACCTCCAACAGCATTTCCAGCGACGGCCAGTTTTCCGGGTCTATGGGGACCACGATCGAACGAAGCAACTCGATGAGTTGAAGTGAGCGCTCAATACGGCGGCCAATGTTGAGAAAATGCCATCCGGGGCCGCGGGTGATGTTTCCACCTTCGATTCCACGCAAGGCGGCAAGGGTCAGGATGCAGCTGTTAAGAACGGCCAAGGCGTCGGCGGCCGAAACGTAGCCCCAGGCGACACGGTCCGAGGCGCGCGCCAGGCTGCCCATCTGGCTCACAATGCGCAACAAGTCGGTTGAGAGGCGATCCCGAACCTGTGCCGCAGCCCGGGTCGCGCGGCCGAGATTGGCATTGAGACTGTCATTGCGCTGCTCTTCAAAAATTAGGGAGAGTATTTCCTTTTCCAGATCTCCCTGCTGATCGAGCTTGCCTTGCGGAT
Source organism: uncultured Acidobacteriaceae bacterium (assembly GCA_963790935.1). GTDB lineage: Bacteria > Acidobacteriota > Terriglobia > Terriglobales > Acidobacteriaceae > PALSA-350. Next base: position 35,479 of record CAWBRJ010000005.1, read on the forward strand.
CATCCTTAGCCAGGCGCGAATAGGGAGACTCTAGGCATTCGTACAACTTCATCAAAGAGTGCCAGCCCACGCTCTCAGGCCCCCAGGATTCTCCGGTCATGCGAGAGAGGATGCAGCGCAGAACGCGGGCCAGGTGTTCACTACGCTCGGCATAACGGCCCAACCAGAAGAGGTGTTCGGCGGCCCGGCTGGGCAAATCGCTGCTTGCGCCGCGATGCAACTCGACGGGCAAATCGCGGGGACGGCGGAGGGTGAAATTGTCGACCGGCTCAGGGGAAAGGACCCAAGTGTCTTTACTGCCCCCGCCGTGCTGCATGGAGACGACGGGAGTATCGGCGGATGGGGAAACGCGGGTGAGCCCTCCCGGCATGACGATCCAGCTATCCCCGGCGGCGGCGATGTAGACGCGCAGGACCACGCGGCGGGGCGCAAGGACGCCGTCTGACCAGACCGGGACACTGGAGAGATTGAGCAATTCCTGCCCGACAAAATCGTTGGGCCTGTTTTGCAGCTGGTCCAGGAGGCGCGAACGTTCGACCGGGTTGAGGCGGCCTCCGAAAACCGGCTCCATTCCTTTTGCGGGATACGCAGGCTTGATCACCAGGAAATCGAGATTGTGGCGAACATAGCTGTTGGCCGCGGGTTGGCCGCACCACCAGGTGGCGACTGAGGGTAGAGCCAGCCGCTCACCTAGCAACTTGCGGCTGAGGCCGGGGAGAAAGGGAATGAACGCCGAGGTCTCGAGCAAGCCGCTGCCGAGGGCATTGGCGACGGCTACGTTTCCCGAGCGGACTGCCTCGACCAGGCCGGGCACTCCGAGGTAGGAGTCGGAACGCAGTTCGAGCGGATCGCAGTAGCCATCGTCCATACGGCGCAAGATCACGTCTACCGGGCGCAGACCTTCGAGCGACTTAAGAAAGACGCGGTTCTCGCGCACGGTGAGATCGGCTCCCTGCACCAGGGTGAAGCCGAGATAACGGGCGAGGTAGGAATGCTCGAAGTAGGTCTCGTTCAGGGGCCCAGGAGTCAGGAGCACAACGCGGGGATGGGTGAGTGCGGAGGGCGAGAGGCGCAGCATGGTCTCGCGAAAATCGCGGAAGAAGCCTGCCAGGCGATGCACCTGGGCCTCGCGGAAGAGGTCAGGGAAAGTCTCCGCCATGACGATGCGGTTTTCCAGAGCATAGCCGGCGCCGGAAGGAGCCTGGGTGCGGTCAGAGATCACCCACCACTGGCCATCAGGGGAGCGGGCAAGGTCAACGGCAAGCAGATGAAGGTAGGTTGATCCTGGAACGGGCACATCGTGGCAGGCGTGCCAGAAAGCAGGATTGCCGAAGACCAGGGCAGCGGGGAGATCACCGTTGAGAAGCAGCTTCTGCGGACCGTAAAGGTCGGCCAGGATGGTATTGAGCAGACGAGCGCGCTGGATTAGGCCGGCCTCAAGGTAGCTCCATTCCGCGGGCGGGATGAGCAGCGGAACGGCGTCCAGGCTCCACGGACGATCGGTGCCCAACGGATCGCCGTAGACATTGTAGGTAACGCCGTTTTCGCGGATTCGCTGGCGGGCGATTTGCCAGCGGTGGGCTAGTTCTTTGCTGCCTAGAGAACTTAGGGATGCAATGTAGCGATCCCAGTGAGGACGAAGGATGCCGGGCTCTTCGCACATCTCGTCGTACACGCCAGGGGCCTGGCGATATTCGGCGGTCAGTAGCGGGTCGTCCAGTATTTCAGCCATGCGCTTAGCGGTTATTGCCGCACTCCTTTTTAGGAGGTCCGGTTTACCAATGCTCTTTAATAAACATACCCACTGCGCTCCGTCGAAAACTTAGCAACGATCTCTAGACTTCGAGTGGGTGGCCCAGGTCTCGCTTTTGAGACCTGGGTTTTTCCCGCAAATGGGTCTTGGCCGGAACACCCAGGTCTCAAAAGCGAGGGCCACCCACTCAACTTCGTCCGCGTCATCTTCATCTTCCTAGGTGGACTGCACGCTGTCATGGAGTTCTTCGCAGATCCAGCGTTAAGGGGAACTCCAGGTTGGGTCTTTCCGGGTGAATGGAAATGGGACCGGGGGTGTGACCAACGCTGCTGAACCTGGCCAGGCGCCGGCTTTCGGCTTCGTAGGCGTTCACCGGGAATTGCTCGTTGGCTCGCCCGCCCGGATGCACCACGTGGTAAGTGCAGCCGCCGATCGCGTGACTCGACCAGGTGTCCACAATGTCAAAAACCAGAGGACTGTGAATGGGAATGTCGGGGTGCAAGCAGGAGTTGGGCTGCCAAGCGCGGTAACGGACACCGGCTACGAATTCTCCAGCTTGCCCAGTTGGAGAAAGCGGCACGGGGCGGCCGTTGCACAGCACCGCGAAACGATGGTCCACCATCCCTGTCACCTTTACCTGCAAACGCTCGACGGAGGAATCGACGCTGCGAGCAGTGCCGCCGCTGGAAGCTTCCTCACCTAAAACGTTCCAGGGCTCGAGCGCGTGACGCAGCTCCAGCTGCATGCCACGGGCACTGACCGAGCCGATGAAAGGAAAGCGGAACTCGAAGTGAGGGTCAAACCACTCGACGCGGAAGGCATATCCAGCGCGGTTCAGGTCGGCTATCACGTCTTCAAAATCAAGCTGCACGAAATGAGGAAGCATGAAGCGGTCGTGCAGGCTGGTTCCCCAGGGGATCAACTTCTGCCGGTATGGCTTGCGCCAGAATTGGGCGATGAACGCCCGCACCAATAATTGTTGAGTCAGGCTCATCCGCGCATGAGGGGGCATCTCGAAGGCGCGCAACTCGAGCAGGCCCATGCGTGTTCCCGCGCCTTCCGGCGGGTCAAGTTTGTCGATACAGAATTCCGCGCGGTGGGTGCTTCCAGTGACATCGGTAAGCAAGTGACGGAAGAGACGGTCGGCCGTGCGCATGGAGACAGGCTTGCCCCGCTCGGGGATCTGGTCGAAAGCAATCTCCAACTCATAAAGCGATTCAATCCGTCCTTCGTCGACCCGCGGGTGCTGGCTGGTGGGGCCAATGAATAAACCAGAGAGCAGGTAGGAAAGCGAAGGATGGTTTTGCCAGTAATTGACCATGCTGCGCAACAGGTCGGGACGGCGCAGAAACGCGCTGTCGTCGGCGGTGGGACCGCCAATCACGACGTGGTTGCCACCGCCGGTTCCGGTGTGCTGCCCATCGAGCATGAACTTTTCCGTTCCCAGGCGAGTCTCACGAGCCAGCTCATAAACTGCGGTGGTGTTTTCGACCAATGCGTCCCAGGTTGCGGCGGGCTGAATGTTGACCTCAATGACGCCTGGATCAGGCGTGACTTTGAAGACGGAAATGCGCGTGTCGTTGGGCGGCGTATAGCCCTCGATCACCACGGGCGTGGAAAGGTGCGCGGCTGTGTCTTCAATGGCAGCAACCAAGTCAAGGTAGTCCGTGAGGTAATCCACGGGCGGCATGAAGATATAAAGCTTGCCCTCGCGCGCCTGCACACAAAGCGCTGGCCGGGTCAGGGTCAACGCCCGCTCCTCCTCAGGTTTGGGCTCTCGCTTGTCGGCCTCAGGCACCGGCTCGTCGGAGGAAGGTGGGCTCGAGAACAGGATCATGCCCCGCTCCGGCCGCGGGGGAAGCTTGTCGCGCTTGCGGAAGGGGTCCGTATCGAAGGCGTAGGTGACGTCTTCGGGCTTGGTCCAGGGCATGGCTTCGAGGGGCAAACGGTACCCCATGGGCGAGTCCCCGGGGGTCAGGAACATCCGTTCTACCAGAGGAAACCAGGGCTGGCTGGTCCAGCGCGGTGTGCCGGAACGAGTGGGGATACGACGAAGAGGGATGACATAGCCGATTGGTTGTTGTGCGGCTTTTTCAAAGAGTTGCGCCAAACGGGCGCGCTCGGAGAATTCTTTGAGGCTGGGATCGAGCGGGTCGATGATTTCGGGCAACCGCCGCTCCTTCCACAGGTGAAAGAAGATGTCCTCGTAGGCGGTGATGGTGAAAGCGGAACTCACCTGAAGGCGCCGGGTCAGGGCTTCCAGGAACCTGCGCGCTTCTTCGGGACCATAGCCGTAGTCTTTGCTGTCTTCGGCAAACAGGTTTTGGTTTTCCCAAATGGGTACTCCGTCTTTGCGCCAGTAACAGCCCAGCGCCCAGCGGGGGAGCGCTTCGCCGGGATACCACTTGCCCTGGCCGTAGTGCAGCAGCGCGCCGGTGGAGAAGCGGTCACGCATGCGCAGCAGAAGTTCTACCGCAAGACGGCGCTTGGCCGGGCTCATGGCGGTGGTGGCCCATTCGCTTCCATTGCGGTCGTCGAGGGAGACGAAGGTTGGCTCACCGCCCATGGTCAGGCGCACGTCCCCTATTTGCAGATCCACGTCCACCTGGTGGCCAAGCGCTTCGACCTGTTCCCATTGCTGATCGGAGTAGGGTTTGGTGACGCGCGGGGATTCATAGATCCTCTGCACGGTCATCGAATAGCTGAAATCCGTCTTGCAGAATTCGAGCGGGCCAGAGATGGGCGCAGCACTGGAGGCGTCTGGTGTGCTGGCGAGCGGGATGTGCCCTTCTCCAGCCAGCAGTCCTGACGTGGGATCGAAGCCTACCCAGCCGGCGCCGGGGAGATAGACCTCGGTCCAGGCGTGGAGGTCAGTAAAGTCCGTGGAGGCTCCGGCTGGGCCCTCGAGTGGCTTCACGTCAGCAGTGAGTTGGATCAGGTAACCGGAGACAAAGCGGGCGGCTAGCCCCAGGTTGCGCAGGATTTGGACCAGCAGCCATGCGGAGTCTCGACAGGAACCGGTGCCCAGGGTCAGGGTCTGGTCGCAGGTCTGCACGCCGTGCTCCATGCGGATGACGTAACCGATGTCTCGCTGGACTCGTTGATTGAGGCTGACAAGGAAGTTCAGCGTCGGAGTGCTGACGCGGGGCACCTGGGCGAGAAAGGTGGCCAGCCTTGGGCCGGGCACTTCTGCTTCCAGAAAGGGACGGAGTTCCCTGGCGAGCGAGTTCTCGTAGGTAAAGGGAATTTGTTCCGCGTACGGCTCGAGGAAAAAGTCGAAGGGATTGAAGATTGCCATTTCGGCAACCAGGTCGACTTCGACTAAGAACTCCGACGTTCGTTCTGGGAAAACAAGGCGGGCAAGGTAATTGGCCTGGGGATCCTGCTGCCAGTTGATGAAGTGGTTTTTGGGCAGGACTTTGAGCGAGTAGGAGAGGATCGGAGTACGGCAATGGGGCGCAGGACGCAGGCGAATCGTTTGCGGCCCGAGCATCACCGGACGGTCGTAACGATAGTGGGTCTTGTGATTCAGTGCAATCTGAATTGCCATAGGGCGGAGTGTTTATAGATTACATGCGGCGAAGGGGAGAGCGGTTCTGGTGGAGAACTGCTGATCGCTCCACTACGCTTCTCTTAGGAACAGGGATGACTTGAGTGGGTGGGTCGTATTTACCTGGGAGTTGCGGTTGGGACGTGATGGAAGTTCAGGCGAGACTGCTACCTGTCAATATTCGCCGCGCCATTCGGTGGGAGCGATGACGAGGAGACCGGGCCAGCTATGATGTTGGCATGTCACCTAGTGCCGAGATTGAGAGCCGCGCGCGGAAGATCAAGCTGTTTCTGATGGACGTCGATGGGACTATCACCGACGGCAGCGTTAACCTCATTTCCCTGCCTGATGGCGGCGGCGTGGCGGAGATGAAAGCCTTTAATTCACAGGACGGCGCCGGGATGAAGCTGGCACACATTATGGGAATCCGCACCGGCTTCATCACCGGGAGGAAGTCTCCCGCGGTGACACAGCGGGCCCACGAGCTGAGCGTGGAGTTCGTCTACCTGGGGCAGGAAACCAAGATGGCCGCGTTTGAAGAGTGCGTGCAGAAAGCCGGAGTCCGCGAGGACGAGGTGGCCTACATGGGCGACGATCTGCCCGATATACCAGTGGCTAAACGTGCAGGGCTGGCAGTTGCCGTGGGCAGCGCGGCGGCCGAGCTAAAAGCAATCTGCCACTACATAACGCAGGCCCGAGGCGGCGAGGGCACGGCCAGAGAAGTCGTAGAACTTATCCTCAAGGCCCAGGGACGATGGGAAGAGGCTGTTCCCAAGGCCATCGCCTAGACACGTTATAGTTGTAAGTGATGCTCTTTACGCAATCCAAAGATCACTCGCGACATCCCTGGCGGATCGCCGTTGCTCTTGGTTGCACCCTCCTCCTGCTTTTCTGCGCGACGATCCAGGTAGCGCACGTGCATACACCCGCAGATGTGTCTCATACCGGGTGTGCCCTTTGCGCGAGTGCGCATGTCGTGATTGCTCCCGCAGCACCGCTGACGGTCTCTGTTGCTGTACCCCGGAGAACGACACCCCTGGTCGACCGGCAAATCAAGTTTGCCCATCGATATGTGGATTTCTCCCTCTACACGCGGCCCCCGCCGGTTGCAATTGCTTTCTCCTAAGGCAATTTTCAGCAACCAATCATAAAGATGGCCCGGGGGTTGTATGTACTCGTTTCCGCACTCCTTTCTACGACGTTTTGTCTTTCTGTTATGCCCGTTTCTTCTCGCGGCCAGCAGCCTGCATGCCCAGAGTGCCGCGGGCACGGTTGCGGGCACAGTGACGGATGCGTCCGGCGCGGTCATACCCGGAGCCACGGTCACGATCGAGAACCCTGTCAGCGGGCTCTCCCGGACGGCAAAGACAGACTCGGCGGGCCACTACCAATTCAACAATCTGCCGCTGAATCCGTACCACCTGGTGGCGAATGCCCCCGGTTTTAGCGCCTTGACTACGGATGTTTCGGTGCGCTCCTCCGTTCCGGTCACGCCAGTCATCAGCCTGCAGGTGGGGGGAGCCTCGACTACCGTGACGGTGACCGGCGGCGACCTGGTGGAGAATGACTCTTCTCTGCACACCGATCTGGATCGGAACATGATTGAGAAGCTGCCGCTGGAAAGCTCTTCTTCTTCGGTGAGCTCACTGGTGACCCTCTCCTCGCCCGGGGTAGCGGCCGATTCCAATGGACTGTTCCACGGTCTCGGCGACCATGCGTCCAATTCGTTTTCAGTGGATGGGCAGCCGATCACCGACCAGCAAAGCAAAGTTTTCTCAAATCAGATTCCTTCCAATTCCATTCAGTCGGTTGAAGTCATTTCGGGTGCGCCGCCGGCGGAGTATGGAGGCAAGACGAGCCTGGTGATCCAGGTAACGACGCGCTCCGGCCAAGGAGTCACCAAGCCTACCGGAAGCCTCACCAGTTCCTACGGAACGTTCGGGTCGGCGACGGGAGGCTTCGATATCGCTTATGGCTCCAAAACGTGGGGAAACTTCTTCGAGCTGGATGGACTCAATACCGGCCGCTTTCTGGATCCGCCGGAGTTTAAGGTGTTCCACGATAAGGGAAATGAGCAGAACGTCTTTGATCGAGCGGACTATCAACTTACCCCGGCGGACTCGCTGCACCTGAATCTGAACTACAGCCGGTCATGGTTCCAGACGCCAAACAGCTACGACAACCTGAATGTGCTCGACCAGTTCGGCAACGACGTGGGGGATACCGATCAGCATTCCAAGATCGAGACCTTCGACATCGCGCCTACATACACGCGGGTCATCGGGAGTACGTTGGTATTCAACCTTGGTCCGTTTATCCGCAAGGATACGTATAAGTATTTCCCCAGTGAGAATCCGCTGGCGGATAAGGGACCACCCAACCTGCAAAATGAAACCATTTCGCAGTACCGGACGCTGACCAATGCCGGGGTCCATTCTGATCTTTCGTATAGCAAGGGCAGGCAGGTGATTAAAGGCGGGGTGTTGTACTCGAATACCGGCCTGCGCGAGCGCGACAGCCTGGGCATCGTGGCCGCTACCTTCAACTCACCTTGCGTGGGTGGCAATGGAAACCCTGTCAACGGATTTACCAGCCCTACGCAATGCGCCGCCGTGGGCTTGCTGCCCAACAGCGCATTCAACCCGGTTTTGGTGCCGTATGACCTGACCCGAGGCGGGAACGATTACAACTACCTGGGACGCGCGGATATAAAGGAAATCGCGCTCTATCTCGAGGATCAGATCAAGGCCGGCGCCTGGCTGGTCAACCTGGGAATACGCGGTGATATCTACAATGGTTTGGCCCACGCGACCCAGGCAGAGCCTCGACTGGGCCTCTCCTATAGCCTGAAGCAAACCAATACGGTGCTGCGCATCTCGTACGCACGCACCTTAGAGTCACCGTTCAACGAAAACCTGGTTCTTTCCAGCCAGGGTTGTTCCAACGAAGTGCTGTCTCCTCTGCTCTTGTGCTCGGCGGGAGTGGAAGGCACGTTGCAGCCCGGTTTCCGGAATGAATTCCATGCGGGGCTGCAACAGGCATTCGGGAAAAATCTGGTTTTTAGCGGCGACTATATCTGGAAATACACGCATAATGCGTTCGACTTCAGCGTGCTGGGGAATACTCCCATTACGTTCCCTATCGATTGGCATAATTCAAAGATTCCGGGGTTTGCGCTGCGGGTCGATGTGCCGAATTATCACAATGTGTCGGCATTCGTGGTGATGTCATCGGTGGCGGCTCGTTTCTTTCCTCCACAGGTGGCGGGAGCAGGCGCTACCGTGGGGCAGCCGGGACTTCCCTTCCGCATCGATCACGATGAAAGGTTTAATCAGACCACGCACGTGCAGTATCAATTGCCTTTCCATAACAGTCCATGGATCGGTTTTAACTGGCGGTTTGATAGCGGCCTGGTGGCCGGATCGGCGCCTTGCTATAACCCGCTCTCGAATAATCCGAACAGCGCTTGTGTCGATACATCAACTACTTTGAACGGCCAGCCGGCTGTTGATCTGAGCGGGTTGACTGCTGATGAGGAGTTTGAAGCGGGTCTGACGTGCGATGGTATTCGGGCGACGCCGACAGTGGCTTTGCCAACACCTTGCCTGGCTTCGGAATACTCCTCAACTTTGCTGAAGATTCCGGCTCCAGGGACTGGGTCTAATGACCATAATCCCTCGCGCATTCAGCAGCGGAATTTGTTCGATGCGTCCGTTGGGGACGATAACCTTTTCCATGGGGACAGGTTTAAGTGGAGCTTGCAGCTTACGGGCGTGAATATGTCGAATAAGTATGCGCTCTATAACTTTTTGTCGACGTTCAGCGGTACGCATTATGTGACGCCGCGCGCGCTCACGGCAGAGCTTGGTTTCCACTTCTAGACGGGGTTTGAGAGGGAGTGAGTGCCGGGGAAAGGAACCGCAGGTCCCTCCACGTACGCTCCCCCGGATTTCCTACTTCGCAGATGCTAGCGACGACCACGGTTTGCGGCTCTCCGTAGAGAGAGCCGCATGCAATTGATCAACGCCACTACTCTCGACAGGAAATCCGGGGGAGCGTAGTGGAGGGACCTGCGGTTCCTTTTCTGGGTGCTCACACACCCTCTTAAATCAATTTAATGGAGTTGGGCAAGAGCTTCTTCGGCTCGTAAGGCCAGACCGCGGGCTACTGAGATGAACTCGTTGCCGGTTCGAATGCGATGCTCACCGAAGCGTTGCTCAAAGATGCGGCGGACAGAGGGGACCAGGGACGTGCCTCCGGTTAAGAAGACCCGGTCGACCTGGCGTCGGCTTACTCCTGAGGTTTCCAGGAGCGAGTCGACGCATTCCTCGATCACATGCAGGTCATCAGCAATCCAGCTCTCAAACGATTCGCGGGTAACAGAGATCTTCAGGTCCATGCTGCCGTCACGAAAATGAAACTCCGCAGACTGGGAACGAGATAGCTCGAACTTCAATTGCTGCACGGCCTGGTGAAGATGGAAGCCGAGATCCTCGTCGATCAGCGTAATGAGGGCTTCGATTTTCTCCGGCTCTAACGCCCGCAGACGAGCACTCTTCAAGATCTCCACCACGTTCGACGTTCGCAGAAACGACAGGTAATGCCAGCGCTCGAGATTGGCATAGATCCACGCGGGCACGGCGGGTAGAAGTTTGTTGAGGGATCGGGCGAGCGAGTCCGAACCCAGAGCAGGAGAGACAAGCTTGCGCACGATCCTGGCATCGAAAGCGTCACCCGCTAAACCAACGCCACTGTTGCCGAGCAAATCCTGTGGTGTGCGGCCGCGCTTGCGTACACCGGGACCAACGTGCAGCAAAGAGAAGTCACTGGTGCCACCGCCAAAGTCGCCAATCAGAATGAGCTCGTCGTGATCGAGCGTGGCTTCGTAAGCGTAGGCTGCCGCGACCGGCTCCATTTCAAAGTCGATGCGCTCAAAGCCGGCTGCAGCAAAGGCCTGACGCAAACGGGAGAGAGCGAAGGTTTGATCCTCTGCAGTTTCTGCGCCCACAAAGCGCACCGGCCGGCCAACCATGGCATAGGTGATACCGGTATGAAACTGGCGCTCAGCGTGGCGGCGCAGATCGGCGAGAATGCGGGAGATGAGATCTTCGAGAGTGGTATGGCGGCCGAATACTGCCGTTCCCGTCAGTGTGCGATCAGAGAGATAGGACTTCAGTGATTGAATCAGACGGCCCTTGGTCTCCGCCGCCAGGTAGTGCTCGATGGCAGCCGGACCAGTCCAGGCCTGCGTCCTTAAGCGGGCGGCTTGTTTTACCTGCTGCAGATAGAGCACGGAGCGAAAGGAGAAGGTCTCGCCAGAGAGAGTGGGGAAGGCGACGAGCTCGACCTGCGATTCCCCCGAGGCGCGCGCAACCGTGCTGTTGGTAGTGCCAAAGTCGATTCCGATTGCAGATACTTGATCCCGCGTGTGCGCCATTCTTCATCCATTATTCCTCACATGCGAAAATGACCTTATGCAAAGATCCTCAAGAACCGCTGCCAGCCTGTTGTCTGCCAGCCTGTTGCTGCTCGGCAGCACCAGAGCCCAGCAGACACCTGGCACAACCCCGACAAAGCCGAAGTCGACCACAGCAACGACGACGCATCACACCGCCACTGCGGCCAAACCTCTGGTGTTGACGACAGAGAAAGATAAGCAAAGCTACGCCATCGGCCTGAACGTAGGACAAAGCCTGCATCGCGACGGGATTGTGGTGGACCCGAAGATTTTGGTGCGGGGGTTACAAGATGCGATGGCTGGCGGCAAGGTCCTCTTGACTGACGATCAAATCAAGACAGTGATGACCGATCTGAGAAATCAAGTGCGGCAAGAGCAGGAAGCAAAGAGGCTAGCGGCGGCGGAGACGAACAAAAAGGAAGGCGCAGCATTCCTGGCGGCAAACGCAACCAAGCCGGGCGTTGTGACCCTGCCCAGCGGGCTGCAATACAAGATCCTGGTGGCGGGGACGGGGCCCAAGCCTACCGCCGACGACAGAGTGGTTTGCAACTATCGCGGAACTTTGCTCGACAATACGGAATTTGACAGCTCTTACAAGCGTGGTCCGGCGACCTTCCCGGTTACCGGAGTGATCAAAGGCTGGACCGAGGCGCTGCAGTTGATGCCGGTAGGGTCGAAATGGCAGCTGTTCATCCCGGCAGACCTTGCGTATGGAGAGCGCGGCCAGGCCACAATCGCGCCTAACGCCGTTCTCGTCTTCGAGTTGGAGGTGCTTTCGATTGCACCTAAGGCGCAACCGGCTCTCACGCCTGCTCCGGCTACAACTCCGGCTCCATAGCGGTGTCTCGGATTAGACTGAGAACCATGCGGAGAGAAAACCTGACCATCTTCCTGCTTTCGATCATCGCGGTTGCATTGCTGGCTATCGCATTGCAACCGCTTTTTACACCACGCACGGTAGCAGCGCAGTCGACACTGTATCCGTTCTATATCGAGCCCGGCTCTGAATTGTTACGGGCGCCGGATGGCACCAGCCAGGTTTACGGCAAGGTGGTGGTGGACATGCGTAACGGAAAGATTTGGGGATTTCCAACCAATGCTCCCCAGTCGTATCCCAGCAATGGTTTGCAGAACAAGCCGCCCACGTCTCGCCCGTTCGAGCTGGGAAGATTTGCGTTCGAAGACACTAATAAATAGCGGGCAATTGCAACCGTAACAGTAGCACCGGGTCAACGTATTCGCCTTGCCAGCGCACGCCCAGATGCAGGTGCGGACCGGTGACCCGGCCGGTTGCCCCGCTGAGACCGATTCGTTGTCCCTTTTTGACACGCTCGCCCACCTTCACCTCAATTTTCGACAGGTGCATGTACTGGGTATAAAACTGCAGACCGTGATTGATCACCACCAAATTACCCTCATAGAACATGCCTTGGGCGATGATCACTTCTCCATCGTTTGCAGCCATCACCGGGGTTCCCGAGGGCGCATGGAAATCTGTTCCGCGATGAATACTTGCTAACTCGCCATTGAACGTGCGCCGGGTTCCAAAGGAGTCCGTCGCAGTGAATGGGACCGGAGACATGAAGCGGCCCCGCCATAACGGTTGGTCGATCTGTCGAGCGTAGGCCGCGTCCTTCACGAGCTTATCCGCGGCAATGCGTTGCTGGGTTTGAGGGTCCGGCTGTACGAACTTCTCCTGCACATGCAGGGTAGTGGTTTTGTACTGGGCGGGCAAAACGGGCACGTCCTGTTTGGCGTGCAGCGGACTGCCATCGGCTGCGGTTCCGGTCAGGTCGAGGGAAAAGGTTCCGGGCTTTTGCTCCACATCGATACCCGCAAGCGCGTACCAGGCCTTCCCGTTCTGGCCCTTGGTGAACACGATGGCGTGATTGAGCCAGGTGCCATGCAATTCGCCGGCGGCCTGGTCCATATCGATCCTGAACAATACAGGAGATCCGCTTTCAAGGCGCTCCGGCGACCAGGTTATTTTTTGTGCGTGAGCCGCTGTCAAGGTTAAGAGCAGCAAGAGCGCGACACAAACGAGCCTGGGGAATTGGTGAAGGCGGGCTGACGAGGGCATGTTGTAAAGATACCGCTCCCGCTGTCTCAGATCATTTGTCCATGGTAAGAACCACGCGAAATCTGGCGGTTCCCTTCACCATGCGATCGTAGGCCTCGTTCACCTTTTCCAAAGGGAAGGCTTCGTTCATCGAACGCACACCGGAGAGAACGCTAAAACCCAGGGTCTCCTGCGAATCGAGCGAGGTTCCGGAATACCAACCCTTGACTTGCTGTGAATTCAGCAGCAGCTGAAGGGCGGGCACCTCCAACGAGGGCACGGCTCCGATGATCATGAGCGTTCCGGTAGGGGCAAGACCGCCGATCACGGCCTGCATTGCGTCTGCTGCGGTGACCGTGGCGAGAATCACTTTGGCCCCGCCCAGTTTTTGCAATTCCGCTGCGGGGTCTTGCACTGCGCTATCGATATAGTGCGATGCGCCCAGTTTGCGAGCGAGCGCTTCCTTGTCGCTTCCACGGCCGATGGCAATGGTGTTGTTGCCGCTTTTGGCGGCGAACTGAACAGCCAGATGGCCCAGCCCCCCCAAACCGATCACGGCCACGACATCGCCGGGCCGGGCGCCGCTGTTGCGCAAGCAATTGTAGGTAGTAAGCCCGGCGCACATGAGCGGGGCCGCCTCGACTGCCGACAACTCTTGTGGCACCGTGGCCAGAGCTGAGAAAGGCGCGAGCATATAGTCGGCATAGCCGCCGTCGCGCGTGACCCCGGTGACCTGGGTGCTGGTTTGGCAGGCGAAAAAATTCCCCCGGCGGCAACTATCGCAGTAGCCGCAGTAGCCACCGTTCCAACCCACGCCCACTCGCTCGCCAACCGTCCATCGCGGGGGGACGTTTGCGCCAATGGCGTCGATCACACCGACCACTTCGTGGCCGGGAACGCGGGGATATTGAATGCCCGGAAATAATCCGTGCATGGTCACTTCATCACTGTGACAGATGCCACAGGCCTGAACTTTTATGCGCACCAAACCTGATTCTGGCTCAGGAATCTCCCGCTCCACAATTGCAAGGGGGCCTCCGGCTTTAACAACTTCCACTGCGCGCATCTTTGCCATAAATACTCCCGGTTCGCGTTGTATGGGCCACCGCTCAAAAGTAGATGTATCCAGCAGGAAGAAAGTTCCGCTGCTATTTAACAGGTTTGTACGTGGCGGCGATGAAGGCAGCGACATTGTCGTGCAGCTGCTTGAGCGATTCTTCGTGGGCGTAGACCATGTGACCGGACTGATACCACGCGTACTGAATGTTCTGCCGCAGGGTGGCTGGGATGGTCAGGTGATTGATCTCGTAGCGGGCAGCGAAGTAGGGGGTGGCGAGGTCGAAATACCCACCGTTGAGCAGGACCTTGAGGCGGGGGTTGAACTTCATCGCGGCGGCCAGATCTGGCATGACGTTGACGCCCCATGATGCTTCGGGAGCACCGGGCGCCTTATGCTTGGCCTCCCAGGCTCCGTCGACGGCCGCCACCTCGGGGAGGTAGGTGAGACCTTCGCCGAACTTGAGCTGGCGGCGGACATAGTCGTTAAAGCCAGAGATGTAAGCCGAGGAAATGGCGGTGGCTTGCGGATCGTAAGCGGCCTCTTCGGCCAACGGGTCGATGGTCGGGCCGGAGAAACGGCTGTCAAGGCGGCCGGTAGTGAGGTCGTCACTGCCTTGCAAATTATGGTTGAACTCGCCCACGTTGACGCGCAGGTTTGCCTTGAGGATGTAGGCAACCGGCAGTCCCGTGTATTGGTGAATTTTTTCGGCGATGGCCTGGCGGGTGGCTTCGGGGAGCTGGGAGCCCTGGGCCAGGGCCGAAGCATAGTCAGCCAGGGCGAACTGCTCCACTTCCGCAAGGAAGGGTTCGAGCGCCGAGGGTTGGGTAGGCAGACGCTTGTGGTAGTACGCGGTGGCAGCAAAGGTGGGCAGGGCCAGCTCATAGGGCACATCGATGCCCGGATTCCATTGCGGTCCGTCAGCGCTGTCGTCGTAGTTAAGGATTTGCGAAAGCAGGATGACCCCATTCAGGTCGATGCTGTCTTCGGTTTCGAGAATGCCGGCTAACGCACGCCGAGCGGGTGGTTCCGTAGCTTTCTCCAAACAGGTATTTGGGGGAGTTCCAGCGCTGATAGTTGGAAAGGAAGCGGTTAATAAAGCGGTCGAAGGCGTGGGCATCCTGATCGACCCCCCAGAAGGCTTTCTCCTTGTCCTTGCCGAAGAGACGGCCGAAGCCGGTGCCGGGTGCATCGATGAAAACCAGGTCGCTGGCGTCGAGCAGACTGTAGTTGTTGTCGGCCAGGTTGTAGGGGGCGGGGCTGGTGTGCTGGTCGTCGGCGGTTACGACACGCTTGGGACCGAAGGCGCCCATGTGCAGCCACATGGTGGAACTGCCCGGGCCGCCATTGTAGATAAAGGTAATCGGCCGCGACTCGGGCGGAACGTCTTTTTTGAAATAAGCCACATAGAACATGCGCGCGGTGGGCGGGGCCTCGGCCGGGTCTTTGACCGGCGGCGGAATGATGCCCATGTTGGCATCAGCATCGTTGCTGGCCGCGACCAGGATCGTACCCGCCACGGCCTGGTAGTTGATGACGTGGCCGGCCACAGTGACAGAACCCTGGGTGGTGGAGTCTTTGGGAACAATCGGCTGTTCCTTTTTTTCATCGTCCTTTCCGCCTGCTTTTGCAGGGTCGTCTTTACCCGCCTCCTGTGCCACGAGGGGTGAAACGGCGAGCAGGAAAAGAAGCACCCAGCAGGAGCCCAGGCGGGTGAGAGGCGAACGTTGATTCAGCATGAGCGACTGCTTCCTTTTGCTGGAGTGACTTGCTGGGGTTTTGGTTGGATCCGGCAAACGAATAAGTTGCGCAAGATCTGCCACAAATTAAGTTACCAAAGATGAAGCAACTCCCCTGAAGACGTCGTGTCTATTTGAGCGAGCGGCAAGGATGATGAAAACCGCCGCTGAAAAAGGAGAATTCCATGAAAGTTTTCACGGCTGTTCTTGCTTCCGCTCTATTGATCACGCCTGCGGCAATGTTAGCCCAAACACCGACCCCCGGCGCAAACGACTATAACATCAACCAACGCAAGGTCGCGCAACAGGATCGCATTGCCAACGGCGTCAAAAGCGGCCAACTGACCGCGGGGGAGACCTCCCGGCTGGAACACCAGGAAGCCGGCATCAACCGGGAAGAGCGCGGTATGCGGGCACAGGATAACGGACACCTGACAAAACAGGACCGGTCCAACCCTCCACGCGCAGCAAAACCAGGAATCCCGTCGCATTTACCGCGACAAACACAATGCCGCGGTTCGTTAAAACAGAAGTGGCCGTTCCGCCGTGGAATCGGCCACCGTCTCGCCTGAACAAACCCTCGAGTTATTCCCAGACCAAGGGTTCTTCATTTCTGAACGCGCACTTTGCACCAGATGTGAGATACCTCGGCGTTACATGTGCCCAGTTTCACCTCCCCAGCATCCAACCCACATTCAGATGACAGGACCAAGGCTTTGGCGTAGACTCAAGCCCACTGCGCCAAATAGCGTCATGGCTGAAGTCTCGTCGATGCGCCGGGCATCGCGGCTGACCTCCCGGTTGTGTTTTGTCTAGCTGTGCCATGGGCCCCTATACCTTTGGCGTCAAGGATGACTCCAGACCTTGTGCCATGTTTGTGACCCATTGAGAAAGGGGCACCATGCCCTCACTACCAGATCCTCGACTCAACGTCCTCCCCAGCCAGCCGCAAGCGGCATCGCCTCTTCCGGTTCCCGCCGCTGAACCCAAGCTCTCCGATGAGGCAAGCGACGCTTCCTTCCCGCCTCTGGGGCCGAACATCAAGGTCTTGATGGTGTGGCCCAGTTTCCCGCCGTCGTTCTGGGGTTTTGAGGGCGTGCTGGAGATGATTCCCGAGCAGGCCATGACGCCGCCACTCGGCCTGATTACCGTCGCGGCTCTTTGTCCGGCGACTTGGAATCTCCGGTTGAAGGATCATGCCTTCGAAGAGTTGCGGGATGAGGATTTCGCCTGGGCTGACCTAGTGATGGTAAGCGCCATGCACGCGCAACGTGCCGACGCATTGACCACCCTGGCCCGCGCTCGCGCCATGGGTAAGCGCACGTTCGTGGGCGGCCCCTGGGCGAGTACACAACCCGAGGTCGTGTTGGAGGTGGCCGATCATGTGTTGGTCGGTGAAGCGGACGAGGTCTTTCCTGGAATCGCCACTGCACTCGAACAAGGGACGGCACACGCGTTGTACCGCATTATCGACAAACCCGACATGACGCGCAGCCCGGTGCCTCGCTTCGATCTGCTGCACCGCAACAAGTACACTTCCATGCCCATCCAGTTTTCCCGCGGATGCCCCTTCCAATGTGAATTCTGCGACATCATCACCATTTACGGT
Organism: uncultured Acidobacteriaceae bacterium; assembly: GCA_963790935.1. GTDB lineage: Bacteria > Acidobacteriota > Terriglobia > Terriglobales > Acidobacteriaceae > PALSA-350. The sequence continues at coordinate 52,704 of CAWBRJ010000005.1, forward strand.
CGCCGGCCGCGCGCGAAAACGCCCAAGCAAGTCATTCGCGAGCTGGAAACATTGCTCAACCTGGGCTGGCGCAACGAGGTGTTCATTGTCGATGACAACTTCATCGGCAACAGTCATCAAGCGATGGCGCTTTCGCTCGAACTCGTCGAGTGGCAAAAGCAGCACGATTACCCATTCGCGTTCAGCACCGAGGCGTCGATCGACCTGGCGTCGAAGACGGAACTTCTGGATGCCATGGTCGCCGCGAATTTCATGATGGTCTTCATCGGCATCGAGACCCCGTCTGCCGAAGCGCTGAAAGAGACGCACAAGTTTCAGAATCTGCGCAAGAACAATGTCGATCAGGTACGCATCATCCAGGAGAAGGGTTTGTGGGTGCTGGCCGGTTTCATTGTCGGTTTCGACTCCGACGACGAGACCATCTTTGCCCGGCAGCTGGAGTTTATCGACCGGACAGCGATCCCGTGGGCTATGGCCGGTATTTTGATGGCGCCGCCGACCACCGCCCTATTCGATCGCATGAAACGGGAAGGGCGACTGATCGAGGACAGCCAATCCATCACCCAGTTTGGCCTCCCGAATTTCCGCACCGTACTGCCGCTGCCCATCCTGCTGCGCGGTCTCTGCACCCTACTCACGGGCCTATACAAACCGGATGCCTTTTTTGAGCGTGCTTATAACTCCTTGAAGGTGTGGAAGCCCATAGCGACGCAGAAGCCGCCTTACCTGGGCATGTTCTACAACGTGCGTTGCCTCTCTGCCTCTATATGGAGGCAGGGCATCCGCTCCAGTTACCGCAGCAGCTATTGGAAATTCCTCTTCAGGACGGTCACCTCCTATTGGCGCTCACCGGCAAAACTGTGGGTGGGCTTCTCGCTGTTGCTCTCCGCACAGCATTTCGTCCTTTACTCCAAGGTGGTGATCGACCACCTCGAGGAAGAGGCCGAGAAGGTGGAACGCAAAGAACGGGCCGCCGCTAAGAGCGCGGTGAGCGATTTTGTTGGAGTCGAAGCGGTCAGCTAAGGTCCAGCGCTATTACTTCATGCACTCCGATGGAAGGCACCGTGAGCCGGATCGACGCACCATCCTTACGGTAGTGCGGACTCCCGCCCGCTACCAGTAAACGCACCGCGCTCACGCGCCGGCCCTCCGGAATAAGGATGCTAACTTCCTGGTTGGGGAGCGGGATCACTTCGCGCAGGGGCCCCTTCATCATCATGGGATTGGTGAGGTTGACCAGGTGCACGGTCATGGAATTCTTCTGGCCCCAGACGGAGGTATCCAAAACCCCCTTGCCTTCCACCGTCACCGGAGCGGGCTCGTTGGTGGCCCAGAGGACCGCGTTGCGCAGCGTGAATCTTTTTAAAGTATTCGAGCCAAAAACCAAGATCGTAGTTGCCAGGGTCGTCTTCGACGAAGGCTAGTTGTGCCCAGCGCATCGGGCGGTTGTACCAGCCGGGATTGCTGCGGCTGGTTTCTGCGCCTATCAGGAGTGGGATAGCGGGGAAAAGCTGGGTTGCAGCGCCCCCCGCCGCCTGTTTGAGAAACGTTCTCCTGCTGCTTTCCCTTTCCATTTTGGGAGGCTTCTCAGGCCTTGACTTCGCAGCCTGCGAACTCTTCGAGCACCCGGATGGAACCACAGATATCGTCTTCGCCGTAGCCCTTGGCAATAGCGGTTTCGAAAAGCTGCTGGGTGAGGCCGGTAAGGAGCAGGGGAACGCCAATCTCGGAGCCGAGGTCCAGGGCCAGCCCGATATCCTTCTCCAGCCATTTGACAGAGAAGTTGGTGGAGAAGTCGCGCTTGAAGACCATAGGGGCCTTGGCGGAGATCAACCCCGAGCGGGCGGCGCTGTTGTTCAGGATGTCGAGCATGAGCTCCGGAGCGACGCCGGCCTTGGTGCTTAATACCAGGCCCTCGTTGAAGGCCTGTAGCAGGTTGCCGAGTATGAGGTTTTGGGTAAGTTTGGCGCGCAGGCCCATTCCTGATTTGCCACAGTAGTAGAGGCTTTTTCCCATGGCTTCAAAGAAAGGCTTGGTGTGATCGAAGACTGCCTGCTTGCCGCCGATCATAAAGGTCAGCGTGCCGCCCTCGGCTCCGGCTTTGGAGCCGGTACAAGGGGCATCCAGAAATTCAATGCCCTGGGCCTCCAACTCGGCGGCGATTCGGGTGCTCTCGAGCGGAGAAACGGTGCTGCAGTCAGCGATGACAAAACCTTTCTTTGCGCCTTTCACCAATCCCTTCTCGCCCAGGATCACTTCCCGGGACATGGCAGTGTTGCCTACGCAGAGAAAAGCACATTCACTGTTCTGAGCAACCTCCGCCGGCGTTTCACAGAAGGTCGCGCCGGTCAGCTCCCTGGCTTTGTTTTGGCTATGCGACCAGACGGACACTGTGTGTCCGGCTGCAACTAAATGGCGGGCCATGGGACCTCCCATGATGCCGAGCCCCAAGAATCCTAGTTTTGCCACGAGATTTCGCTCCTAAGAAGATTTACTAACGGGCGTGGAAGAGATAGGCATACAGCATGACTTCGAGGCCGATGGCGGTGGCCATCACGATGCTGTGCCGCAGAGTAAAACGAAAGAGTTTTGCCTGGTCGGCGACGGTCATGGCGGTGGCGGCAGCGGCGACCGCGATGTTCTGCACGCTGATCATTTTACCCACCACGCCACCAACGGAGTTGGCGGCGGCCATCAGCGTGGGCTCAAACCCCAGGTGACCGGCAGTCACCACTTGTAGATTGCCAAAGAGCGCATTGGCCGAGGTGTCTGAGCCGGTGAGGAACACGCCCAGCCAACCAAGCAGCGGGCTGAAGAAGGGGAAGAGCGCGCCCGATGCAGCAAAGGCCAATCCCAGGGTTGCCGTCGCACCACAATAGTTCATGACGAAGGCCATGGCGAGCACCGCGGTGACGGTCACTGTGGGTAAAAAGAGTTCGCGGCAGACAGAAAGCAGCAGGCGCGCGAAGGCCAGCGGAGACATGCGCAGCAGCACCGCCGACAACAGAGCTGCGAACATGCAGGAAGTACCTGAGGCGGTAAGAAAATTCAGCTGAAAGATCGCCTTGTAGAGCGTGGGCTTGGCGACCACCGGTGGCGTCATGAGGACACGATTGTGCAACAGAGGCCAGCCAAAACTGATGGTAGCGTGATTGAGCACAGCCTGAACCGGCTTGTAACCCCACAGCAACACAAGAATCACCAGCAGACCGTAGGGCAGCCAGGCGCCAAGGATCTGGCCGGTAGTATGTTTCTGGCCGGACGCCGGGGCCAGGGCTGAATATTTCTTTTCAGTCCCAACTGGAACTACCGGCTCCAATTCCCTATCCCACATTTTGGCCGGCCGCCAGAAACGCAGAAGGAGCAACAGCGCGCCCAAGGCGCAAAGGGAGCTCATGATGTCGGCAAGCTGCGGGCCGACGAAATTCGACATGAGGAACTGGACCGAGGCAAATGCCCCACCGACCACGACCACAGCCGGCCATACTTCCAACATACCGCGCCAGCCGACCATGATGCAGACCAGGTAACAGGGAAGCAACAGCGATAGGGGAGCGACCAGCCGGCCTACGGCGCCACTGAGTTTATCCAGGGGCAGGCCAGTAATGCCGGCCAGGGTTACTACCGGAATCCCAATGGACCCGAAGGCGACTGGGCCTGTATTGGCGACCAGGCACAGGGCGGATGCATAGAACGGAGAGAAGCCGAGACCAACCAGCATAGCCGCGGCCACGGCGACCGGTGTTCCAAAGCCCGCGGCGCCCTCCACAAACGCGCCAAAGGCAAAGGCGATCAACAGGGCCTGCAGACGAGCATCACTGGTCAGGTTACCCATCGACGATTTGATAATTTCGAATTTTCCCTGCTCCACGGTGATGCGGTAGAGAGTGATGGCCCAAAACACGATCCAGGAGATCGGAAATAGTCCAAAGCCAGCGCCATAGCCCGCGGCGCTGAAGGTTAAGGAGGGAGGCAACCTGAAGGCGAAGAGAGCGATGACGACCGCTACCAACAAGGCCCATAGAGCGGCGAACCAGGCGGCCTTGCGGCGGACACCGAGCAAAAAGAGCAGGGTCACGATGGGTAGAGAGGAAACGGTTGCGGAGAACGCGAGGCCGCGCCCGAAGAGAGTGTAGCTTTGGGACCAAACTGGGCTCATCTGGGCGGCTCTCTCCAGGTTTTCGCGGTACGATTTCGCAGTACGAATTTTAGACGACAGGGGTGAATTAGGATAATAGCAATGCTCTCTGCCGACATCCTCGTTGAACTAAGAAATGCCGTGGGCGCCGAGGGCCTCATCGTCGAGCGCAACCAACTGCAGACCTACGAGTGCGATGGTCTTGCAGTCTTACGGAGCGTACCGGCTGCGGTGGTTCTGCCTCGCTCCACTGCGCAGTTGCAAGCGGTCATAGGTGTTTGCGCGCGACACAAGATACCGTTTGTTGGCCGTGGGGCCGGCACCGGGCTTTCTGGCGGTGCGCTGCCAGACGACCGGGGCATCGTCATCAGCTTTGCCCGCATGACGAAGTTCCTGGCTACCGACATTCCCAACCAGCGCATTACTGTGGAAGCGGGCGTGATCAATGCCCATGTGACCCAGCGGGTGACTCCCGCAGGACACTTCTATGCCCCCGATCCGTCTTCGCAGACGGTGTGCACGATTGGCGGCAATGTGGCGGAGAATTCCGGCGGCGCGCACTGCCTCAAGTATGGATTTACCGTCAACCATGTGCTGGCACTGGAGGTAGTGTTGCCTACCGGTGAACTGGTTCACCTGGGCTCGCCTACGCTCGACGCACCTGGTTACGATCTCGCGGGCGTGTTTGTTGGCTCTGAGGGAACTCTGGGGGCAGCTAGTTCCATGACCCTGCGGCTTGTGCGCCGCCCCGAGACGGTACAGGTGTTACTGGCTGCTTTCGATTCCATCTCCGCCGCAGGACAGGCGGTGTCGGATATTATTGCCGCGTCGATTCTGCCTGCGGCGATGGAAATCATGGACCGGCTGGCTATTCAGGCTGCGGAGGCTGCTGTCCACCCTCATTATCCCGAATGCGATGCTCTGCTGTTAGTTGAAGTCGACGGCCCAACTGCGGAGGTCGATCTGCACATGAAGCAAGTACGGGAGCTGTGCAAATCGAATGGCGCGTGGGAGGATCGGCTGGCACAGAGTGAGCAGGAACGGTTGCTGGTGTGGAAGGGCCGCAAAGCAGCGTTTGCAGCTGCCGGGCGACTTTCTCCGGATTACATTGTGCAGGATGGGGTGATCCCGCGCACCAAGCTGCCCCTGGTGCTGGAGCAGGTTGCGGAGATGGCGGCAGCTACTGGCCTGCGCGTGTGCAATGTCTTCCATGCCGGCGACGGCAATTTGCATCCCCTGGTGCTGTACGACCGCTCGATCCCTGGCCAGGAGGAAGTTGCTATCGATCTCTCGATACGCATACTTCACCTGTGCGTGGACCATGGCGGATCGATTACCGGAGAACATGGGGTGGGGAGAGAGAAGCAGCAGGCCCTGGGGTATATGTACTCCGAGCCCGACCTCGATACCATGCAGCGAGTGCGCTGCAGCTTTGATCCGGACAATATTTCTAATCCCGATAAGGTCTTTCCTCGCCCCCGGCTATGCGGGGAGAAGACGGGCAAGTACACTCCTCACCCCCTGGAGACAGCAGGCGTCGCAGAATTCTTCTAATTTGTCCCCGAGACGGTTTCCTATGCAAGATTTCAGTGGCCCTTTGGCGGCCATCGTTGGTCCGGAATACGTTCGTGGTTTGGGCGAGGCAGTTGCCGTCGCTCCGGGGAGTACAGAAGAGATTGCGGCAGTTCTTCGCCTGGCACAGGAAAATCATCTTGCGGTGGTGGAGTATGGCGGGGGCACCAAACAAGGATGGGGCTACCCTGTGAGTCCCGCGCTGGTGCTCGAGATGCATCGCCTCAACACGCTACGGGAACATACCTGGCAGGACATGACTTGCATAGTGGAAGCCGGGTGCACATGGGCGGCCATGCAGTCTGGCCTGGCGCAACATGGGCAGTTTGTCGCGGTTGATCCACTGTGGCCCGACAAGGCCACGGTTGGCGGTATTGTGGCTACGAACGACTCGGGTGCGCTGCGGCAGCGGTACGGCGGGCTGCGGGATTTGATCATCGGGATGACGATTGTGCTCGCGGACGGCACCATCGCGCATACGGGCGGGAAGGTGGTAAAGAATGTCGCCGGGTATGACTTGCACAAGCTGATGATCGGGGCGTTTGGCACGCTGGGTGTGGTTACTTCGGTGAATTTTCGACTGCATTCGATACCGCGGTCCATGCAGAGTTTCACGGTGTCTGCGAAGTCGGTGGAGCCGGTAGGCAGGGTGATGCTGGCGATGCTGCATGCGCAGCTTAGTACGGTGGCGATCCAGTTGCGTGGCGAGGCGGATGGGTTTGATCTTGATATCCAACTTGCCTCGTTGCCTGAGGTGTTAGAGACGCAGGCTGGTGCACTCGAACTGCTGGCGCGAGGCGAGGGTCTTAGGTTGCGCCCTGCTGCTGATGAGGTGTGGAATGCGAGGCAGCGGCAGCTCACCGCGGATGTGGTTTGCAAGGGGACGATGCTTCCGTCGGAGATTGCGCGGCTTGCTGAGCGGGTTCGGGGGTTAGGTGGCGAGTCTGTCACGCAGGCTGGCGGGATCATGATTGCCGGCTTCCCTGCTTCGGCGGCCGGGCAGTTGCCGCAATTGCGACGTGAGTTGGAAGAGGCGAGCGGATCATTGATGGTCTTCAAACAGCCGGCGGAGACCAAGTTGGATTGCTGGGGAACGTTGCCGGATAGCTTGCCTCTGATGAGAGAGATAAAACGGCAATTCGATCCGGAACGGATTTTGAATCCGGGGCGTTTCCTGGGAAAGATTTGAGAGGCGGAAGGATGCACTGCAGATCCGATGTAATCTACTGAGGCATCCATGGCTCAACTGACACAGATCGAAGCGGCGAAGCCTTCGAATTTTGACGGCCATAAGGCTCCGGAAATCGCGCTGATTGAGGACTGCGTGCATTGCGGCTTTTGTCTTCCGGCTTGCCCCACCTACGTGCTCTGGGGCGAGGAGATGGATTCGCCCCGTGGACGTATTTACATGATGAAAAAGTCCGCCCAGGGAGAGGCGCCGCTCGACCAACGGTTCGGACTGCATATGGATAATTGCCTGGGCTGCATGGCTTGCATGACCGCCTGCCCCTCAGGAGTGCAATACAACAAGCTGATCGAAGATACCCGGGCGCAGGTGGAACGCAATGTCCCGCGAACCACTACCGATAGCCTCTTCCGCAAGATTCTGTTCGCTACTTTCCCCTACGTGAGACGCCTGCGCCTGCTGGCTCTCCCCATGCTGCTCTACCAACGCAGCGGACTTCAGAAGTTGCTGCGCGCCAGCGGACTGCTGCGCTTGCTGCCTAAACGGCTGTTGCAGATGGAATCTCTCCTCCCTCGCGTGCCGGTTGGGTTCATGCAGGGTTTGCCCGCTAAGGTATCACCGGCGGCAGAGCCGCGAAGGCGGGTTGGCATGCTCTCCGGCTGCGTGCAACAGGTCTTCTTCCAGCATGTAAACCAGGCGACTGCCCGGGTGCTCGCCGCCGAGGGCTGCGAGGTCGTCATCCCCAAGGCGCAAGAGTGCTGCGGCGCGCTCATGCTGCACTCAGGCCTGGACGAACAGGCCGCGGCGCTCGCGCGGCGTATGATTGCCACCTTCGAAAAGGCGCAGGTGGACACCATCGTCATCAATGCAGCAGGCTGCGGATCGACCATGAAGGAATATGGTCATTTGCTGCGGGACGACCCGGCGTGGGCAGCGCGGGCGTCGGAGTTCAGCGCCAAGTGCAAAGACATCTCAGAGATATTGTGCGAATTACCTTCACGCTCGCCGCGACACGCTCTGCCGATGCGAGTGGCCTACCATGACGCGTGCCACCTGCGGCATGCTCAGGCCATCCATGCAGAGCCGCGCCGATTGCTGGCCACGATTCCCGGCCTTGAAGTCGCGGAGATTGAGGAGTCTAGCCTCTGCTGTGGTTCTGCCGGCGTCTACAACCTGCTGCACCCCGAGCCAGCCAATCAATTGGGCGACCGCAAGGTTGAAAATCTGCTCGCGACCAAGGCCGAGGCAGTCATCTCTGCGAATCCTGGCTGTCTGCTGCAACTGATGAGCGGCCTGCGCCGCCGCGGCCTCGACGCCATGCCCACGTATCACATGGTCGAGCTGCTGGATGCTTCCATCCGCAATGTTCCCCTCGGCGAAGCGTAAAATGTTGCCCATGACCAATCCAACGGCAACAGTTCCTACAGTGGTTATCACCGGTTCACAAGGTGCGGCAGAGGCGGAGATTCTTACCCCGCAGGCACTCGAATTTCTTGGAGCTCTCTCAGCCAACTTCGATGCAGAACGCCAGCGATTGCTCGCCGCCCGCGTGACCCGCGGAGAAGCGTTGCGCAAGGGGCAACTTTACGATTTCCTTCCGGAAACTGCTTCTGTTCGTCAGAGTGAGTGGCGAGTTGCTCCGATTCCTGCGGATCTTCAGGACCGCCGGGTGGAGATTACCGGCCCAGTCGATCGCAAGATGGTAATTAACGCGCTCAACTCGGGCGCCAATGTCTTTATGTCTGACTTCGAGGATTCGACCGCGCCCACTTGGCGCAATGTGATCGACGGCCAGGTGAATCTGCGCGATGCGGTGCGTCGCGAGATCAGCTTCTTGAGTCCAGAAGGCAAGCAGTACCGGCTCAATGACAAAACCGCGACCCTGTTCGTGCGCCCGCGTGGATGGCACCTGGTGGAGAAGCATCTTCTGGTGCAGGGTCAGCCGATCTCAGGCTCGTTGTTCGATTTTGGTTTGTACTTCTTTCATAACGCTGCTGAGCTAAAAAGACGCGGGAGCGGCCCTTATTTTTATCTGCCCAAGATGGAGAGCCATCGCGAAGCGCGGCTGTGGAACAGCGTCTTCAACTTCGCCCAGGATACGCTGGGCATTCCCCGAGGCACGATTCGCGCCACGGTACTGATCGAAACATTGCCTGCGGCATTTGAAATGGATGAGATTCTCTTCGAGTTGAAGGATCACTCTGCAGGTTTGAATTGCGGCCGTTGGGATTACATTTTCAGCTTCATCAAGAAGTTTAGTTACCGCGACGATCTTGCACTTCCCGATCGCTCCACCATCACCATGGATCGGCATTTCCTAAAGTCGTATGTCGAGTTGCTGATCGAGACCTGTCATCGTCGTGGTATCCACGCGATGGGCGGCATGGCAGCGCAGATTCCTATCAAGCGGGACGCTGCTGCCAATGACGCCGCCATGGAACGCGTGCGCCAGGATAAACTGCGCGAGGTAAAAGCCGGGCACGATGGAACCTGGGTGGCACATCCCGGGCTGGTCCCGGTGGCCAAGGCTGTCTTTGATGAACACATGCCGGGAGTAAACCAAATTGCGCGGCGTAACCCGGGTATCCATATACAAGGGTCTGACCTGCTTGCTGTGCCCGAGGGTGAAATTACCCGTAAGGGTCTGGAAATGAACATCGATATCGGCTTGCGGTACCTGGCAGCGTGGCTCGACGGCCTGGGATGCGTGCCGATTTATGACCTGATGGAAGACGCTGCAACGGCGGAGATTTCGCGCGCACAACTTTGGCAATGGGCGCACCATGCAGGCCGGATGACCGATGGCGTTACGATCGATGTCCCGGTCGTGCTGGCTACGATTCCCGATGTGCTCAAGCGAATCGAGCAGGAACTGGGGGCGGAACGGTTTGCCGCTAGCAAGTTCCACGCGGCGGGCAAACTTTTCGAAGAGATGACCGCGGCTAAGGAACTTCCTGAGTTTCTCACTTCGATTGCTTACGCTTCGATCGACTGACCCGGAAATACGTGAAGGATATGCTGGACGCTTTTAGAATCTTTGCCCGTTACAACAGGGTCGCCAATGCACGCCTCTACGAGCAGGTTGGGAAGCTGGATGTCGCCGAGTATCGACGCGAACGCCGCGGTTCCTTCGGCAGCATCCACGCGCTACTGAACCACATTCTGGTGGGCGATCGAATCTGGATGTCGAGATTTGCCGGGGGCGGCAAAACGACACCACCACTGAATACGATTTTGTTCGAGACTTTTGCTGAGATCAACTCTGCACGAGCCAAGGAAGACGCGGGCATAGAAGCGTTCTTCGAAAAGGTCGATGACGGTTTTCTCGCCAGGCCGCTGGCTTATACGAACAGCCGCGGCATAGATTACGTGGATGTAGCTGGCCCAGCTGTCCTTCATTTCTTTAATCACCAGACCCATCATCGAGGCCAGGTGCATGTGATGCTCAGTCAAACCGAGGTCAGCCCACCTCCCCTCGACATGCATCGCATTCTTAATCCGTAATGAGAACGCTGCTGGTACTTCTTCTTGGCTTGGCCATGACTGCGTTTGCCCAGGAGAATCCGCTTGACGGCGTAATCGATATCCACGTACATTGCTCGCCCGATAGCACTCCGCGCTCGATCGATGCCATCGACCTGGCACGCCTAGCGAAGCAGCGAGGGATGCGCGGCCTGGTGCTCAAGAACCATTACCAGCCCACTGCCTCGCTTGCCTATATCGTTCGCAAGGAAGTGCCGGGGATTGAAATATTCGGCGGCGTGGATCTTAATCTCTCGGTCGGCGGAATGAATCCATTCGCAGTCGAGCACATGGCGGCGACAACGGGTGGGTATGGCCGATTTGTCTGGATGAGTACTTTCGATTCCGAAGCCCAGGTGCGTTATTCAAAGCAAGACCGGCCGTTTGTGCGCGTGGCTCAGAATGGCCAGCTGCTTCCCGAAACCAAGCAGGTAATTGCAGTGATCGCCAAACACAACCTGGTGATGGCGACCGGCCATACTTCTGCGGAGGAAGCGCTGATGTTGATCCGCGAAGGACGGGCGCTGGGGGTGAAGCATATGGTCGTGACCCATGCCATGCTCCAACCGATTCATATGTCGGACGCACAGATGGTAGAAGCGGGGAAAATGGGTGCGTATATCGAATTTGTTTACAACGGCCTGATCGGCTCCTATAAGGAGTCGAGCTTCCAGGATTATGCGCGGGCAATTCGTTCCGTTGGCGTGGAACACTGCATTCTTTCCAGTGACATGGGGCAGCCGGGAAATCCCTTGCATCCTGATGGCCTAGTCGCGCTGTTCGATGGACTTAGGAAGGAAGGCATCACGCAGGCCGAGATCGATCGCATGGCGAAGGAAAACCCAGCCCGTCTGCTTGGTCTACTCGGCCCGTAGAGCCTCGGTTGGATTGATGGACGCAGCACGACGCGCCGGAAGATAACTGGCCAGGAGCGTCGCAGCAGCCAGCACGAACACCACGGCAAGCATTGTTCCCCGGTCCCACGGGCTGACGCCAAAAAGCATGCTGCGGAGAAGTCTTGCCGTAGCCACCGAGCCGAGGATGCCGCCTCCTATGCCCAATACCGTGAGCCAGCAGGCCTCTTTCAAAATCAGCTGATAAACCGCGGGGCGTTGTGCCCCCAGAGCCATGCGCACTCCAATCTCCCGCGTGCGCTGGCCTACCGAGTAAGAGATAACTCCATAGAGGCCAACCGTTCCCAGCAAGAGCGCCAGCGCGGCAAAGGCGCCGACGATCCATGCCGCGGAACGATGGAGATAGGCGGATTGGGAGTCGTCGATCCTGGCGGTCATGGTGTCTTCGTCATCCGCGATGAGATTGGCATCGATCTGATGAACGGTGTTGACCATGGAGTGAAGCATCGTTTCCGGGGGTTGCACGGTGCGCAGGGTCACATAGAGGTCGCTGGTAGAGTTCTGGTTGAGCGAGGTGTAGATTGCGGGCGTGGGCTTCGAATCTAAAGGGCCGTCCTGAATGTCATCGACGACGCCGACAACCGTGAAAGGATGATCGGGGTAGTATTCATTTACGATACTTTTCCCCAGCGGATCTTCACCAGCGAAGGCCTGCTTGACCATGGTGCGATTGAGAATGGCGACTCGCGGCGCAGAACCGTCGTCGTGCTCGGTGAAGTACCTTCCCTGAAGCAGTTTTGCCCGCAGGGTTTCGAAGTATCCGGCGCTTATCCAGTTTTGACGCGCCTCATCGCCCTCTCCAGGATAGGTGCGGCCAACCACGCGAAAGTGGGCGAACCACTGCGTGTAGCCCTCGCCGCTCGCGATGGCGAGTTGGCCGGAATCGGCGACGGAAACGACTCCGGGCAGCCCGGCCAGGCGGTACCTGATTTTCTTTTCCGTCGCCACAGACTGTGCATCCGTGGGGTTGCCCTGCGCCAGGATGTGCAACACGGCGAGATGATCGGCAGACATCCCGATGTCTTCATGCAGCAAGCGATAGAAGCTCTTTGCCAGCAGGCCGGCGCTGACCAGCAGGACGACGGTGATCGCCAGTTCGACGACTACCAGGCTTGCGCCTAACCTGCGCCACCCTCTACCTGCGGCGGTACGCCCTCCCTCCATCAGCCCCTCCTGCATGTCTGACAGGAAGAGTTGCAGCGCTGGACCGGCAGAGAAAAGAACGCCTCCTATTACAGAGACCAGGGTGGCGAAAAGCAGGAGGCGCACTCCGAAATGAAGATCCTGGAGATAGGGCATGTTCGCCAGCAAAGGGCGCGGAACCTGGCGAAGCAGAATTCGCAGGGAGCCGATGCTAAGCGCCAAGCCAAAGACACATCCTGAGCCAGCGAGCAGGAAGCCCTCGACGGCGAACTGGAAAACTAGCCTGGCGCGCGATGCCCCCAACGCACCGCGTACCGCGATCTCTCGCCTTCTGCTTTCTGCCCGCACCAGCAGCAAACTGCAAACATTGACGAAGCCGATGAAGGAGAGAAGCGCTGCTCCAGCGAGGAGAGCCATCAATGTGGGCTGCACATCGCCGAGGATCGCGTTGGCGAGAGGAAGGACAGTGGCGCTGCGATCGCGGTTGGAATGGGGATAGTCGATGGCGATTTGCCGCATGATCGATGCTAAGTCTGCATAGGCGTTGGCGACGGAGACACCTTGCTTCAGCCGGGCGATACCGTAGTACGGATGGCCTCCGCGAAGATCATCACCCTGAGGAAGCCAATGGAGAGTAGTCCAATAGCCTGCTGACGCGACAGGCGCAAAATGAAAACCCGGCGGTAAAACGCCGATGATCAGAGAGGGATCACCCTCGAGCGTAATGGTCTTGCCCAGTATGCTTTTATTTGCAGCAAACCGGTCGCGCCAAGTCTCATAGCTCAGAAGCACCACCTGCTGGGCGCTTGGCAGCTCTTCGCCCGGCCTGAAGTCACGGCCTAGAAAGGGGGCGACCCCAAGGACCCGGAAGAAAGTGTCGCTTACTCGAGCTCCGGGTACTTCTTCCGCACCTGAAGCTGTCTTGAAGATGAAGCGATCTGGTCGATAGACGGCGAACGAGGTAAGCGTGCGATTGAGGCGTTTTAAATCGAGATAGTCCCCGCTTGAGATGTGGTAGCGGTCACCGACCGGAATGCGCTCATAGACCGCCAAGAGGCGCGATGGATCGCGGTAAGGTAGCGGCTTGACCAGGGCGGCATCGACGAATGCAAAGATGTCGGTAGCGGCGGCGATGCCTAATGCAAAGACCACAATGGCGGTGCAGGTGAAACTGGGGCTCTTGCGCAGTTGACGCAGCGCGAAGCGGAGATCCTGGCGCATGGTCGAGAATAGTTCAGCCATGATTGAAGGTACGTCAAGGCGGAGCGGCGGTTAATGTCAAATTGGCTTCCGGTTGCACGAAAGGCACTCGCGTCACTTTGATAACTTGCTTAATCGTGTCACGGGGCGGCCACCAGGGCGAAAGGCCGGAGTTTGTAGACCCGAGGAACAATGGGCCTCTGGGCCACCAAAGCTGATGAAAACCAGCTCCTGTTCAGCAACTACTCTCCTGGAAGCACCGCCCTCCCCTTGTCATCCCGACCGGAGCGCAGCGCAGTGGAGGGACCTGCGGTTCGGCGGCTCTTTCTTGGAAATGTTTTTCGACAGAGGAAGCGCAGTGGAGAGATCTGCGGTTGCTCTTCCCTAGACTTCAGCCCCGGTCCATTACCGCCCTACCCTTTGTCATCTCGACCGAAGCGAAGCGCAGTGGAGAGATCTGCGGTTCAGCGGTCCTTTCTTGGAAATGTTTTTCGACAGAGCGCCCACTCACCAGACCTTAAGGCGCATGGCGCGCACTTTTCCCCGGATCCGATCCCCACTCCTTACGCACATTACGCTCTTTACGCATTGCCAATGTACAACGCCGCTTTCTACTCGCAACAGTGACTTTCCGCGGCTGGCTTTATGCCATTAGGATTGACGACGCACCCGGCCCTGCCACGAGGGCAGACAGCATCAGCAAGAGCAAGATGCTCAATTAATTAATTATTTTTCTTTGAGCACCTTCATGAAACAAAGGACTTAGCCGCCAACACCACATCCTGAGTGGCACGCTGATCGACCTCGATACTTTCAGAAATAAGTTGCAAACGGGGAAGGAACGAAGACCCTTACCACGCATACCACGCTTACCACGCGTATTTTCCGGACGGTTCTACGACAGGAAATCCGTTGACCCGGCCGGAACACCCTCTCACCAGGCACTTAAGGCGCTTAGGGCGCATAAGGCGCACTATTTCCCCCGAATCGATCCCCTACTCCTTACGCACAATACGCTCTTTACGCTATAGCCTCAGTCAATCGCAATGTACAACCAGGGAAGGAACGAAGACCCTTACCGCGCATATTTTCCGGACCGGCCGCCCTTGCTACTTCGCCGTCATTTCGTTATCCGTGCGGTCGTCATCGGGTAGCACGTGATCCGGATCAATTTTTACGGAAGCTATTGGTTTGTCACCCTGCCACTCCGTCTGGGCTTTGGATTCCCAGGTCTCGACCGGCAGCCGGAAGCGTGTCGTCGTACCGTCGGTGTAGCGCACCTCTACGGTTGCCGGCAGCACTAGCTGTCCTTTGTTCACGATTGTGGCCTGGTCACCGTCAATCTTGGTGATGGCTAGATTAAAGCGCCAGTTGTGCATGTACCAGCCGCGCCAGAACCAATCCAGATCCTCACCGCCCTCGCTGGCCATCTCCCGGAAGAAATCGGATGGCGAGGGGTGCTTGAATGCCCAGTCGCGAATGTACTTGCGAAAAGCCCAGTCGAAGCGCGACTTGCCTAAAATCTGCTCGCGAAGCAATACCATGCCGTACGCACCCTTGAAGTAGCTCACGGGATGGGTGATCGGCCAGGTGTACGCATCCGCAGGCATCAACAAGACAGGAGCGGTTGGGTCATCCAGTACTTTCAGGATCGTGTCAGGCGGCTCGCCGCCGGCTGAGTATTCGGAGTCGCGCTTGGGTCCGTAAACGCCTCCCTGAAAAGAGGCGGATTCATCGATGTCAATGAAGGTGTTGAATCCCTCGTCCATGAAAGCATTGCGGCGCTCATTCGATCCCACAATCATGGGAAACCAGTTATGCCCAATCTCGTGGGCGGTGATCCAGAAAAGCGTCTTGCCCTTGTCATCGATTCCGTCAAAGACAATGCCCGGATACTCCATGCCCTCAGAGAAGCCGGCCACGTTGATGGCCGCGGGGTACGGATAGGGAAACCAATCCCGCGAAAAGCGCTCCACCGTATCCTTGACGTACTCAGTCGAACGCCCCCACGCAGCATCGCCGCCGCTCTGCGACGGGTAGACGCTTTCGGCGAGGCTGCTCTTCCGATCGGGCAGATTAATGCGTGCCGCATCCCAGACAAATGCCGGACTCGCGGTCCAGACTACGTCGCGGGAGTGGTCCATACGAAAATGCCAGGTCAGAGTGCCCCCGGCTTTCGGCCTGGTTGCGGGATCGCCCACCTCATCCGCGGTCCGGATCATCACTGTCTTATCGCTGTTGCGGGCCTGCTCCAGACGCGCGATCTGAGTTTTGGTGAGCACTTCTTTTTCGTTTACGAGCTCACCCGATCCGGCGACGATCATTTCGCTGGGCACGGTTACGTAATAGTCAAAGTGACCATATTCCAAATAGAACTCGCTACCGAGGTAGGGCAACGTGTCCCACCCACGAAGGTCGTCATAGACACACATCCGTGGATACCACTGCGCTATGTCGTAGATATCCCCCTGCTTCGTGGCGCCCCAGGAAGTGCGGCCGCCCCAAACGCCGGGAATCTGATAGTGGTATTTGATATGGAGTTTGAGCGCGCTGCCTTTGGGCGCCATCGGCTGGGGTAGCCGGACCTGCATCCGTGTATCGTCTACCACGTAGTCGGCCTTTTGCATTTCCTTGCCGTGCTCGATCTCGACGGAGTCCAGCACAAAGCCGTCGGTGGTGCGGCCGTTGGGGTTGTCTTCGGTGTCGGGGACCGGGTTCTTCTGCCGCGGTCCTCCGTTGACCGCACGGCCGCGCGCGTCTGGCCGGTAGATGTTCTGCTCCATGTGAATCCAGAGGCTGGGCAGCGCATCGGGGCTGTTGTTGCTGTAAGTGATGACTTCGTCGTTGCGCAACACCTTCGCCGTGGTATCGAGCTCGGCGTGCATTTCGTAGTCCGCTTCGTTCTGCCAATAGGCGGGTCCGGGAGCTCCATTACTCGAACGGTAGGCGTTCACCGGATTCGGCAGGGTAAGGGGCGCGAAAGTGAGCCTCGGGTCGTATGCTGCTGCCGGCGAAGGAGCCTGCGACCAGGCAAAGGGGAGAAGCAAGAGAACACAAAGGGTCATCAACAGGCGGTCAAAGCGCATCAATTTGAAACTCCCTCGAACCTAGTCGAGTTTTTTCAGCGGTGAAGGAGGCGTCACCAAGTGAAGCCGCCGGAGGGAGGTGGCCAAGCTTGACAGAGCTGGCGAAGCAGAACGATGCGCCCGAAGTGATAGGCATTGTGAACCGCTAGACTTTCGAGTTGCTCACGAACGGTCATGATGCGGACCGGCTTGCCTGGTCGAGAGGGACACCGAACCTGTTGGTCTTGCCTCTTCTCATCAGCGGCTGCCGCAGCGGCCGTCTCTAAACCGTCGAAGAAACGTTGGCGTAATCGATTCCAAGGCTCGAGGTCGGTATCGTTCTTGTTGGGGAATCCTGCCGTGGGCTCGGTGGGGAAGGGCGTTTCGATGCCGCTTACCCAATCCAGGGTGACTTGCTGCCAGAAGGTGATGTGCCACAACTCCTCGTAGATGGTGTGCGGAGCAAACTGCAAAGAGCGATGGGCTAGTTCCTCGGCAATGCCCTCAAGGATGTGGGCAGGGGGAGCTGCTGCGCTGTCGCCGATCAGGGCCTGTGTTAATTCGTTCATAAATGTATTTTCTCGTGCTTTTCGACCATGGATGCAAATTGAGCGATTTTTTGTGCCCGCATCTATGCTTTCGCGTTCATTAGGAAGCAGTGGCCGGAACCTCGTCTGTTACCTGTTTCGCTTTTATATGCTTCCAACCTACCTTGGCCGTGGCGTAGAGGTAAGGGTGTACTCCGGCACTCAAGATAGTGCCAGTTTAAGAATACCGGTCCAATTTCAACTTTCATAGGAGTCGCCCATGGCTTTACGCCGCTTCCCCCAGCACGCGTCGCTCCTCGGTCTTCTGACGATTCTGACTGTCACCTGTTTGCAGGGCTCTGCCTTTGCCGCGAATCAGGCCGGATCACCGAGCGCGGCTGCACGCATTGTAGATACCATTGATGAGACGCGGTTGGTCTCTCTCCGCGGCCAGACGCATCCACTCGCCGTAGCAAGATTCGATCAAGGGCCTGTGTCGGACACCTTGCCTTTGAATCACATGTTTCTTGAACTCCGACGCAGCTCAGAGCAGGAAGAGCGGTTGGAGAGCGCTCTGCGTGAAATTCAGGATCCGCATTCCGCCAGATATCACTCCTGGCTCACCGCCGACGAACTGGGAAGGAGGTTTGGCCCTGCACAGCAAGACATCGAAACCGTTGTGCGATGGCTCGAACAACAGGGACTGCAGGTGAACCGAGTTTCCAAAAATGGTTTGACCATCGATGTCTCCGGCACAGCCGGACAGGTGCGGCAGGTATTCCACGCCGAAATTCACAACTACCTGGTAAATGGCAAACAACATATCGCCAACGCCGGCGATCCGCAAATCCCGGCGGCACTGGCACCTGTGGTGGTGGGCTTCGTGGCCCTGCATGACTTCATGCCTAAGCCGGCGCTGCGCAAACCGACGGCGAACTTCTCGTTCCCTTGCGACGGATGTCCGGCTGGGTATCAGCGGCATTCAGTACTACGACGAAGCCCCTGCGGACCTGGCCACCATCTACAACGTCACCCCGTTGTACACAGCAAGCACTCCGATCACCGGCAAAGGACAAACCGTCGTCGTGCTCGAGGACACGGACGTCAACCCAGCGGATGTGAGCACTTTCCGCACAGCATTTGGCTTGTCTTCCTATAACGGCACCTTCGCGCAAATTCATCCAGGCACCGGATGCTCGGATCCGGGTACGAATGCCTCGGAATTAGAAGCTGCACTCGATGCGGAATGGGCCGGGGCGGTGGCGCCCGACGCATCCGTTCAACTCGCTTCCTGCGCCGACACCACGACGAATTTCGGAGGCTTTATTGCTGCCCAGAACCTGCTGGATCTGGCAAACCCGCCATACATCATGAGTCTGAGTTACATCGAATGCGAAACCTTCCAGGGACCAAGTGGCAACGCCTTCATGAATGGTCTGTGGCAACAGGCAGCCGTCGAAGGAGTTTCGGTGTTCGTTTCTGCAGGGGACGGCGGCGCGGCTGGTTGCGACAATATGGTGCGCCTGCGCCCAATTTGGCGGAGGCTGGAATTGCGGCCAACAGTCTTGCCTCCACTCCCTACAATGTCGCTACCGGCGGCACTGATTTTCTTGATACCTCTGAAGGCACGAACAGTACTTACTGGAGCACAGCCAACACGCCAAGCGGAAGTTCCGCCAACTCGTACGTACCAGAGATGACGTGGAACGATTCCTGCGCCAGCAGCGTGCTCTACGCGTTCGTGGGGTACTCGAGCGGTGTATCGTACTGTAACAGCATACTCGGGTCGAGTTATCTTGATCTGGGCGCCGCGGGCGGTGCTCCCAGCTTTGTGTACGCCAAGCCTTACTGGCAGACAAATGTACCTGGGATCCCAAACGATGGCGTGCGAGATCTGCCAGACATTTCGTTGTTCGCCTCGAACGGGTTCTGGTCGCACGCGGTCCTGCTTCTGCATGTCGGATGCGGCCCAGGGAGGAGCCCCTTGCGATTACTCCACCCCCGCGGATGCATTTGCAAATAGCGCCGGCGGCACTTCTTTTACTGCACCTCAATTCGCGAGCATCCAGGCGCTGATTAATCAGAAGGCGGGCGTGCCGCAGGGCAATCCCGATCCGGTTTTTTATAGCCTGGCGAGGAGCGAGTATGGGACTGCTGACAATCCTAACAACACCAATCTGTCTGCCTGTAATGCGTCGCAGGGCAACGCGGTTTCCTCCTCATGTGTGTTCCATGACGTCACGATAGGAAATATCACGGAGCCGTGCTATGGAACCAATAGTTGTTACGATCCCGTGGGCGACGTTTACGGGGTTCTTTCCACCTCGGATACGTCTCTCCTCGAAGCGTATCCAGCAGGCACGGGTTGGGATTTTGCCACTGGCTTGGGCAGCGTGAACGTTACGAATCTCGTGAATAGCTGGCCGTAGAAAATCTCAAGACCGGCTAAGTCAGTTCGGCGATGCGGCGGCGGAGATAGCGTAGTTCCACACCGTTGGTGGTAAGCGCGAGCCCGCGGTGGTAATTTTCGACAGCCTCGCGGTTGCGTCCCATGCGACGTAACAGGTCGGCCCGGGCCGCGTAATACAGGTGATAGGAATCGAGTTCGCCGCCGGCGCCCAGGCTATCGATCATCGCCAAACCTTGCTCGAAGCCTTCGCTCATTGCGATGGCGACCGCCATGTTAAGAGAGACGACGGGTGAGGGTTGGCATCGATCGAGGATGACATAAAGACCGGCGATCTGCTTCCAATCGGTTTCCGCGGCGGTTCGGGCTTCGGCATGGACGGCGGCAATGGCTGCCTGCATCTGATAGGGACCGAAGTTGCGGCGTCCCAGTGCACGCTCCACCAATGTGATCCCTTCGATGATTTGCCCCTGGTGCCAAAGAGAGCGATCCTGCTCTTCGAGGGTGAGCAGTTGTCCGTCAGCGGTGGAGCGGGCGTCCCGGCGGGAATCATGCAACAACATAAGCGCGAGGAGCGCCATGTTTTCAGGGTTTTGGGGCATGAGTTCCAGCAGGGTTCGCGCCAGGCGAATGGCTTCCGCGCAAAGCTCCCTACGCAAGAGACTGTCGCCAGAGGTGGCCGAGTAGCCCTCGTTAAAGACAAGATAGAGGACAGCCTGGACTGCGGAAAGCCGTTCAGGTAAGGCGCCTGCGTCCGGCACCTGGTAGGGGATTCGGGCTTGCTGGATCTTGCGCTGGGCACGGACCAGCCGCTGCGCCAGCGTGGGCTCGGGAAGGAGAAAAGCGCGGGCAATCTCGGCAGTGGTGAGCCCACCAAGGGTTCTGAGAGTAAGCGCAACCTGGGCCTGCTTGTTAATAGCTGGATGGCAACAAGTGAAGATAAGACTCAGGCGGTCGTCTTCAAAGGGGCGGCTCATTTCTTCGTCAATCGTGCAGGAGCGCGATTCGTACTCATAAAGAATCTGGCCTTCGTTGTTTCTGCGCGTCTGTTCACGGCGGGCGTAGTCGATGAGCTTGCGACGGGCCGTGGCCGTGATCCAGGCGGCGGGATTGGCGGGTACACCCTCGGCTTGCCAGTTTATGACGGCGGCGGCGAAAGCGTCCTGCATTGCTTCTTCTGCCAGGTCGAAGGAGCGGGAAACGCGAATGAGGCCGGCGATGATGCGCCCCGACTCCTGGCGAAAGACCGATTCGACAGTGGCCCGATGGTCATGCATTCATGGGCGCACCCTGAGGGAATTCGCTAATGGGCCGGACCTCGATACATCCCGCAATACCTGCGCAGGCAGTGGGTATTTTGGCTGCCCAGGCCAGTGCTTCATCAAGGTCCTTGCAGTCGAGGATGTAGTATCCGGCTAACTGCTCTTTGGTTTCCGCGTAGGGGCCGTCTGTGATCAGCGCGTCGCCATCCTGCACTTTGACCAGGGTGGCAGTACTGCTGGCCTGAAGCGGGTCGGCAGCGCAGAGGATGCCGCGGCGACGGGCCTCGTCCATAAGGGCACCGTGGGCGGCGGCAACGGCACGCATGTCTTCAGATGTCACCGCCTCGTTTTCCTGCGAGTAAATCAACATCATGTAGCGCATCGGGGCCTCGTGTTCACGCTTGCGGAAAATTCGGGTGAGCTTTCACTTCGCGGATCTGGCCGGTGTGTCTTGTGGTGTGGGATGCGACCGCCAGCAGCCATTGATAGCCATCCCATGGATCAAAGAAGGGATTCGGCATCACCCGCCCGCGAAGCAGCGGCGCCGCCAGCAGTTGCATGGTTTGTTCGCGGCCGGCGATAAACAATTCGAGCGCCTCGGGGCCGGTCCAGCGAATGGCCGGGCAAACCGGTGTAGGAGCTTTCACTTTGACAGAGCGTTTTGGCACCTCGCTGATGATGAAGTCATCCATTTCACTTTCTTGGTGGCCGGGTTCCGCCTCGGGCGCGTTGATCATGTTTCCAATAATGGCATGGACGCGCCCTTCGATGAGCACCAGATGTTCCACGTTGTCTGCGATCGACCAGCTGTCGTTATCGGGGCGGAAGTTCCACTGTGAAGCGGATAACCCGCTTACCGATTCGAACAGATAACCGCGGGAGACAGCGAGATGGCGCGAGGCCGTGATGATTTCTTCGGTGGTGAGCGAGTTTTCTGAGAGCGTAGAAGCAGTAGTCGTCATGGTGGCTCCTTTGGCAGAGGGTTCAGGGTTTCTGGCGACGCGGGAATTCGCTCCGGCGTCGCCCGAGAACTAAGAGAAGACCATGATGGGTCGCACTTCGATTGACCCGTAGCGGGCCGCTGGAATGCCGGACGCTATGGCGGCGGCTTCGTCGATGTTTGCCGCTTCGAGCAGATAATAGCCACCGAGTTGCTCTTTGGTTTCCGCAAAAGGGCCATCGGTGGTAAGGGCCTTTTTGTCGCGTACACGCACCGTTTTGGCAGTAGCGGTAGGCTGCAGCGCGTTTCCGCCCTTGATGGCGGCGGCGTGCTTTTTGCCGAAGGCGCCGTACTCGGCGAATTCATCCTCGGGATAGCCGGTGGCGAAGCGGGATTCGGCTTCGTAGATCAGGACTAGATATTGCATTTTTTCTTCCTCCTGCCGTTACGACGTTTGACCTGTTCAGAATCGACAGGTGGGGAAAATAAATTTTGATACCTTAACCGGAAAACCCAGGTCTCAAAAGCGAGACCTGGGCCACCCACTTGTGACTCTTGGGTTGAGACAAATTTGTCAAAGGGAGCGCAGCTTTAAGTGGCCTGGAGTTTCTGCATCAGGGCTTGCAGGTCCATCTGGTTCCAGCCTTCCATGACCTGGTTGCCTTTCACGATTAAGAAGGAGGATCCCTCCAGGGTTCCCTTCCTGCCCGAGGCCGGGAAGCCGAGATGGTCGCCCAGATGGGTCATCGATACTCGCCAACGAACAGCGACACGGTCACCTTCGGTGACAATATCCTCTACGTCGACGTGGAGATCAGGGAAGGCACCGCAAAATGTTCGATGGACAGCCTTGAAAGGTTCGGGACCGACGAGAACCGTATCCGCATCAGGAAAGCCGTGGGACTTGCCTTTCGGGTGGAACATTTCGTCAATCGCTGCTTCGCTCTTCTGGTTCCAGACCTGTTCAAACCAGCGCCTCAGGAGAAGTTTGTTGGCGTCAGACATGGCACCCTCCAATGTGCGGAGAGTATAGCCCTTACGCCAGCTCAGACACTTCGTGCAGACGCAGGCCAGGGTTTCATAGGGAAAAGTCACCTCGGCTTTAGCAGCAAGCTCAGGATAGGCGGCAATGACTTCTTTTAACTGAGACGTAACACACTCTCGCTGCTCAATCGGGAGCGCCGCCATGAAGCTTACGGACAACACGCGGTCGACGATCACTTTTTCGGGCGGCCCGGTGTGGGAGTGGGAGAAACGCTTCTCGCGCAGATCGGTAAATCCAGGGGCCGGAAATACGACTCTCCATTTTTGGGAGTGAAAGCGGGGAGCATCGCCCTCAAACGGCTTCATAATACGGGTCAATGCGGCGACCCAGGGTACCGTGTCGTCGCGGACGTTCCAGACCAGACCCAAGGCCCCGCCCGGCTTAAGGACGCGATGAATTTCCTGCAGCGCCTCAGGGGTAGCAAACCAATGGAAAGATTGTGCGCATACAACCGCATCGAGCGTTGCGTCGTCGAGGGGGATATGTTGGGCAAAACCGCTCCGCGCGTCGATTTGGGGGTACTGGCGGATGAGTTGCTCTAACATCGCCGGAACGGGCTCGACGGCGATGACGGTTGCGCCCGTCGCCAACAACCGGGGCGAAAACTTGCCCGTACCCGCGGCGAGATCGAGCGCCGTCTTACCCTTGCTTAGCCCAAGATCATGGGTCAACCAATTTTCTATTTCGGGCGGATAGTCCGGGCGGCCCTCAACGTAGGTCGCCGCACCTGCGCGAAAGCCTTTTTCTGCCAGGGGATGAATATTCGTCATTTCCCGCCCGTGTAGAAACTGTAGTTGGCCTTGTAGGGTACTCGTTCTTCGCCGCTGGTGCAGGCCGCAGCAGGAGCGGCGCCCCCATGAGTATCTGCCCGCCCAATGTAAGTGACGTTCGCCAGCTTGCCGGTTCCGCTTGCCGGAACAGCTTGTAACAGTAACGATGGCACAGAGGAAGGATCGGACGCGGGACGGTTGGCAATGACTTTGCCTTTCACTTCGCTGCCGTCGTTCAGCCGCCAGGTTGGTCCGGCAAAATGGGTGCCGATGACGGTGCCGTGTTCATCCAGCAACTTTGCGTCGGGAGCCTTGAGCGTCCAGTGGCCGTCAGTGCAGGAGTAGACCTGGAAGCCTTCTCCGGCGGCGTTGAGAAGCAGGGTCACTCCTGCAGGCGGTTCCACCGAGACAGCGACTGGTTGGCCAAGATAGTAGGCGATGTCTTTGGCTGCTTTGGTCTCCACACCCGGCTTTTCCAGGAAGCCCAGATCGCGAAACCAGTCGATGAAGCGGAATTGCCAGGTGCCGAACGGGATTCCATTGCGGTCGGTCAGGCCGCCACTCATATGACTGCCATCAGGCAACGCGTCGCCGGGATGGCGGCCATTTGCATAGATGTGCATCTCGAGATTGGGAACGCGGAGCGCCAGCATGGCCGCAAAGTATTCGTCGGCCCAGATAGCGTGGATCTGATCGTCTGAGCCAGCAGAGGCGATAAACGAAGGCGGAACGTTGCGGGGGATGGGCGGGGCGACACGATTGCGAGCGAAGGGCGTGGGACCGGGATAGATGACGCCTACAAAGTCGGGGCGTGAGGAAACGCCCGCCAAAGGATCACCGGGGGTGCTGTTCTTTTTGTCGAAGTCGTCATACAGCACTGCGGCCGCAGTGGCTAGTTCGGCGCCCGCGGAGAAACCCATGATGCCGATCTTGTTTGGGTCGAGGTGGAAGTCTTTCGCGTGCGCTCGCACCAGGCGGATGGCCTGCTGTGCGTCGTAGACCTCGTCGGTGCGGGGATCGTATCCGTCGCGGCGCAACCGGCTCCGCAGGATGATGGTGTTGACGCCGTAGTTGTAGAAGAAGGGGACGAAATCTGCACCCTCGGAAGCGACGTTGAGGAAGTTATGGCCGCCGCCAGGCACGAGGATCACGGCGGCGCCAGTGTTGAGCCCAGCTTCGACGGTGTGCACTTCGATGGAAGGGTTGTGTATGTTGACGATGCTGTTGATTCTGCCGGGCACCGCCTGGCTGATGTTGTATTGCTCGGCCTGGTTGACCTTCTCCTTATTGAGGAAAGGCGACCCGGGCGGGTACAGCGTCATGACTACTCCGCCGGCCAGGATGGGTGCGGGAGCATAGGGCGCATCGGTGGATGGATTTTGCGCAGCGCAAACGGCCATTACGAACAGCGGAAGGATTATTGTTTTCTTTTTGGTCATGCTTCTCAGCCTTGCGCGGGTAACACGTGAATGGTGTGCAGCCAGATTTCTACTGTTTGGGGCCAGGTGGTCACGGGAAGGTCGGTGCGGCGCAGGCCGTAACCATGTCCGCCCTGGGCGTAAATGTGTAGCTCGGCGGGTACCTTGGCATTCTTGAGAGCGAGGAAATAGACAACCGAGTTTTCTACGTGGACGGTATCATCCTCTGCCTGAACGAGGAAGGTGGGCGGGGTCTGAGCAGTAGGATGAATGTCCGGGTTGGGGGCAAAGTTCTGGTCGTCGAGGGCAAGATAGCCTGGGTAAACAATGACGGCAAAATCGGGGCGGCAACTGAGCTTGTCAGAGGCGTCGATCGGATCGTAGAGCCTCTGGTCGAAGTGGGTGCTGAGCGCAGCCGCAAGGTGGGCCCCGGCGGAGAAGCCGAGTACACCGATGCGATTGGGATCGATGTGCCACTCAGCAGCGTGGGCGCGAACGATTCCTACGGCGCGTTGAGCATCTTGCAAGGGCGCAGATGACTTGGGGTAGGGTCCGGCCTCGGGCACGCGATACTTAACCAGAATGCAGGTGATACCCGCCGAGTTTAACCAATCGCATACTTCGGTGCCTTCGAGGTCGATGGCCAGGATGCGGTAACCGCCGCCGGGAAAGACGACTACTGCTGCGCCGGTGTTTTTGTCCTTAGGGGTGTAGAGAGTGAGCGTGGGTTTCGAAACGTTGCCGATACGAATTACGGGCTTGCCCGCGGGACGATTGTCTTTGGCTGTTGTGGTGTCACCCTCTGGTAGAGGATTGGGCTGTGCCCCGGGCGAGCCGTTCGGCCACAAGGGCATGGTTAGATGATCAGGACTTGGCGGCCAGGGCGGCGTTTGTGCGAAGAGAGCAGTGGAGACGGCCAAGAGAGCGGCGGAGATCAGCAAGCGCATGGAAACCTTTCCAACCGCAGCCATGATCGCAGCCGGGTGGTCCTCGACGCAAGATCGTGCCAATCCGTTGTGTAGCCCCGGACTTTAAGTCCGGGGAAGCGGGCTTTCAAGCCCGCGAGAACGTTTCCAGCAAAAACTGAGGGCTTTAGAGCCTGCGTGAGAACTGGGCTTTGTATCAGGGCACGACTTTAGTCGGGCCGTAAAAGAACTGAAGAGAATGGGCTTTAGCCCTGGTGGCTACTACACAAGCGGTTTGCGACTTTTTCCACGCCTGGAAAGCCCTCAGTCGTGCCTCCCCAATTGTTCATTCCGCTAAGAGGTCAGCAGGTCTTCTATGCGGACCGGAAGTTTACGGACACGAACACCAGTCGCGTGGTGCACGGCGCTGGTGATGGCTGCCGCGATGCCGGCCAGACCGATCTCTCCTACTCCCCGGGCGCCGAGCGGGTTCAACACCTTGTCAGGATAGTCGAGGAAAGTGACGTCGATTTCCGGGGCGTCTGCGTTGGTAGCAACGATGTAGTCTGCGAGATTGTTGTTGATGGGCACTCCGAAACGAGGGTCGTAGACGGTTTCCTCAAAGAGGGCCATGCCAACACCCATGACGACCGCACCCTCAATCTGGTTGCGGGCCGGCTTGGGATTGAGAATGTGGCCAGCATCAATCACCGTGACCACGCGAGAGACGCGCAGACGAGCAGTCTCGGGCTGCCAGGTCACCTCCGCAAATTGTGCTCCGAACGAATGGGTGGAGTAGTTGCGTTTTGGATTGCCGAAAGTGCCCTCGGATTTTCCGCTTCCTGAAGCAGCGCGAACATTTTCGGTGGTGAGGATCTGCTCAAAACGTATGCCAGACTCGGGAGACTTGCCCTTGAGGTGAACGCAGCCATCCGTAAAGGCCATCGACTCCGGCTTCTGCCCCGCAAATGCAGGGTTCTTGCCTTGGATGGCGATCATGAAGAGAGTCTGTTGTGCCTTTTCGATGGCTTCGAGGACTGGCGGGATGACCGAAGCGGTGGCCCATGAGCCGCCGGAAATGGGACCCGGCGGGAGATCTGAATCTCCAAGAACGACTTCGATCTTGTGGTGGGGAATACCGGTTTTATCCGCAACAATCTGCGACAGGACGGTGTAGGTACCGGTGCCGATATCCTGCGTAGCGCAGGAGACGCGGGCAGTTCCATCATCGCGCAGGTCAACGCCGGCCTCGGTGCCCATACGCTCGGCGATCCAGGAACAACCGGCGACTCCCCAGCCCAGCGTCAAGCCATCCTTTTTCATCGACCCTACCTGCGGCGTGCGCCGGGACCAGCCAAACTTCTCGGCGCCCACATTCAGACACTCCACCATATGGCGCGAAGAGAAGGGCAGATTGAGGCCTTCGTCTTTCTGAGGCTCGTTGAGGAGACGTAGCTTGATCGGATCCATGTTCAGTTTGATGGCCAGCTCATCCATGGCCGACTCGAGCGCGAAAAGGCCAGGAACAGCGCCGGGGCCACGCATGGAGGTCGGGGTGCCAACATTGCGGCGTACCAGGCCAGAGGTGGCGCGGAGGTTTGGGGTGCTGTAGCTGTAGGCCGTGGCTTCGCTGCAACCCTCGGAATAGTCGTCAAGGATGGAAGTGTGGTTGAGCGAGTCGTGCATCAGGGAGACAAGTTTGCCGTCGGGCGTGGCTCCCAGGCGGATACGCTGCTGGGTGCGGGGGCGATGGCCCACACTCTGGAACATCATGTCGCGAGTCAACACCAGCTTGACCGGGCGGTTGAGGTTGCGTGCTGCGGAAGCAGCGATGGCACAGTGCGTCCACGGCCAAAGCTTGCCGCCGAAGCCGGAGCCGAGAAAGCGGGAGATAACGCGGACATTCTCCTGCGGAACTCCGAGCCATTGGGAGAGGACGTCGCGGCTGTTCATGACCGCCTGCGAGGTTTCATAAAGGGTGAAGTTTTGTCCGTCCCAGACGGCGACACTGGCATGCAGCTCGATCGGGTTGTGGGTCTCGGTGGGGGTGACATAGGTCTCGTCCACTTTGACCGCAGCGGACTGAAAAGCAGGCTCGGGGTCGCCGCGTTTACTGTCTTCCTTTGGCTTCTCGTCGGTTTCCAGGTGATCGCGGACATCGGGCTTCTGGCTGTTATACGTTACCTTGACGGCATTGGCGGCGGCCACGGCTTGTTCAAACGTAAGTGCCACCACGGCGGCGACGTATTGTCCGTAGTAACGGACGATGTCGTCTTCGAAAGGCGGGCGGCGCTCGTCAACGATGCCGGTAAAGTCCTGTGCAGGCGCGGTGCGGAAGAGCTTGCCCAGGTTCTGGCGGGTGTAGACGGCCTTGACTCCGGGCATGGACTCGGCACGGCTGCTATCGATCGCGGTGACGGTGCCGTTGGCAATCGTGGCGCATACCGGGACCGCGTAGAGCATGCCGGGGAAATTGTGGTCCGACGTATACATGGCAACGCCGCTGACTTTGAGCGGACCATCGACGCGTGGCAAGCCGGCATTGGTTTTGGGAGGGAGATTGAGTATCGATGCCATGGATCTTTCTCCTGTTTACGCGGTTGCGAGGGTGAGAGCGTGCGTGATGCAGCGCTTCGCCAGGGGAATCTTGAAGGCGTTCTGGCTCTGCGGTTGCGCGCCATGCAGGGCTGCCTCGGCGGCCTGGCGGAAAAGCTTTTCGTCGGCAGCCTTGCCGTGCAGAACCCTCTCTGCTTCGAGCGAACGCCAGGGCCTGGTGCCTACACCACCCAGGGCGACTCGGACGTAATCGAATTTGCCGCCGTTGACCACGGCCACGATCGCCGCGGAAGAGAGGGCAAATTCATAGGAAGCACGGTCACGCAGCTTGAGATAGATCTGCTTGCTGCCGGCTTTGGGCGCTGGGAGCGTCACCGCGGTGATGAGTTCGCCAGGCTCAAGAACCGTTTCGCGCTGCGGTGTGCTGCCGGGGACGAGGAAGAAATCAGCAATGGACACATCGCGTTCGCCTTTCGCACCCTGGATGTGAATGGTGGCTTCGAGGGCGGTAAGGGCGACGTTCATGTCGGAGGGGTTGGTGGCGATGCAGTCCTTACTGGTGCCCAGGATGGCGAGCGTACGATTCTCGCCTTCTATGGCAGAACAGCCGGAGCCAGGGGTGCGCTTGTTGCAGGCCATGGCCTCGTTGCGGAAATACATGCAGCGGGTGCGTTGCAGCAAATTGCCGCCCGTGGTGGCCATGTTGCGCAGTTGCGCGGAGGCACCCTGGAGCAGGGCCTGGGAAAGCACGGAGTAGTCGCTCTCGACGGCCGGATGATGAGCCAGGTCGGAGTTGCGGACCAGCGCGCCGATCTTCAGGCGGCCGTCGGGAAGCTTTTCTACCTGGTCAAGCGGAAGGCGATTGATGTCAATGAGCCGGCTGGGACGCTCGACGTTCAGCTTCATCAGGTCGAGCAGGGTTGTTCCACCGGCTATGAATTTGGCTTGCGCCTGGGTACCGCCCTCGATGGCCTGCGGCACGCCGGTTGCCCTGGTATAGGTGAACATCTCCATGGTGCATCTCCTATGATTGCTGGCGAACGTCCTGTATGGCAGCGACGATGTTGGGGTAGGCTCCGCAGCGGCAAATGTTACCGCTCATTAGCTCTTTCACGTCGGCGTCAGAGGGTCCGCACTTCTCTTTGAGGAGAGCGGCAGCGGACATAATCTGGCCCGAGGTACAGTAACCGCATTGATAGCCGTCGTGTTTGAGGAAGGACGCCTGGACGGGATGCAGGCTGCCCGGCTGACCGAGGCCTTCGATGGTGGTGATCTCATCCTCTTCATGCATGACAGCCAGGGTCAGGCAGGAGTTGATGCGGCGGCCGTTCACATGCACAGTGCAGGCACCGCACTGGCCGTGATCGCAGCCTTTTTTGGTGCCGGTCAAACTGATTGTTTCGCGCAGGCAATCGAGAAGGGTCGTGCGCGGGTCGACCTGAAGGTCGAGTTGCTTGCCGTTGACTCGGAGTCTGACGGGAATCGCGCCTTGAATCGTCTCAACCGTCTCAGAGGTAGAATCAGCCGCCACGGGCGTCGCTGTCTGGGCTGTCGCCAGGACCGGTCCGGCAGTTGCCACTACGCCGGCAGCGCCGAGCGAGGAAAGGAACGAGCGGCGACTGAGGTGGGCCGGTAAGGATTTTTTCTGGCTGGGCATTTGGCCTCCTATTTACCTGGTGATCATCATATTCGTTCTCGAATGACGTTTATAGGATGCGGGTTCCCCCGGATTTCCTACTTCGCGCTGCTAGCGGCGACTACGGGTGCGGCTCTCCGTGAAGAGAGCCGCATGCAGATCACTTGAAGCCACGGGTCTCCACAGGAAATCCGGGGTCAGGTCACGAAATGCAGACCTTCTTCTTCGGTGAACATCTCTCACGTGGTGGCCGATTGTGGCGGTTGCGAGGGCGGGCCCTTTTTTTGTTGAGCTACGAGCTGTTGTCGGATGATAGCGTGGTACGCGCGGATTCATTATGGAGGCAACCAGCTTTGATATTCAGGCAGATATTCCAGCGCAGCCTGGTTTTGGCGGCGGCGTTCGTGCTCGCGACATCCGGATCCAACGCCGCGGATAAAAAGCCCCAGGTTGGCTGGGACGATTCGCAAATGCAGCAGCCCAGCACCGAAGCGATCGATCTGAATGCTTACAATGCGATTCGCGAAGAGGGCCTCGCGCATTCGCATGTGATGGATTACGCCGGCGGCCTGATGGACGGAATTGGGCCCCGCTTGACGGGTTCGCCGAATATGGCCAAGGCCAACGCATGGACGCGCGACCAGCTGAGCAAGATGGGCTGCGTCAACGCGCACCTGGAAGATTGGGGCGAATTTGGGATGGGCTGGCAGCAGCTCAATACCTGGGTTCGGATGACGGAACCGGATACCTCTGTATTTCTGGCCCAGGCTAGCCCCTGGTCTCCCTCGACCAATGGACCCTTAACAGGCCAGGCTATTTCTGTCGTGATCAACGAGGCGAATGACATCGCTAAGTACAAAGGCAAACTTGCGGGAAAAATTGTGCTGCTGGGGCAGATGCGCGATGTGCCGGTACCCGACAAGCCCTTCTTTGAACGCTATACCGACAAGGATCTCAAGGAGCTAGAGTCCCTCCCGATAGCGGAGAGTAAACCGAACGCGGAGTCACCCCTCGATCGCTATATGAAACGCAACAAGCTTAGGAACACGATCTTTTCGTTCCTAACCGAGGAAAAGGTCGCGGGGGTTATCCTTCCCAGCCGTGATGGCGAGCATGGCGGGGGCACCGGGATTATTTTCGACGACACCAGCGGCACTCCTTACCGCAAAGACACAGCCCTGGCCTTTCCTGTTGTGGTCACACAAATTGAGAACTACGGCCGGGTGTATCGACTACTCGAGAACCACGTTCCGGTGACCATCGAGATGGACGTGCAAACCAAGTTCACTGGAGATCACGAACACGGCTTCGATACGGTGGCGGAGATTCCCGGAACCGATCCACAGCTTAAGGACGAAGTGGTGATGGTGGGAGGCCACCTGGATAGCTGGATTGCGGGCACCGGCGCTACGGATAATGGGGCCGGCTCAGTGGTCGCGCTCGAGGTGATGCGCATTCTCAACGCACTCCAGATCAAACCGCACCGGACGATTCGTATTGCCCTATGGTCCGGCGAGGAAGAAGGCCTGTTCGGCAGCATGCGATACGTAGGCGAGCATTTTGGCAGCTTCCCGCGCTCCACCGACCCCGATCAAATGGCTGTAATGGAGTTCATGCGCAAACCGGCCGGCCCACTTACGTTGAAACCTGAGCAGAAACTGATTTCAGCGTATTTCAATGTTGATAATGGGACGGGCAAGATTCGCGGCATTTATACCCAGGGAAATGCCGCGGTGGATCACATTTTCGAGCAATGGATGGCACCGCTGAAGGACCTCGGCGTCACCGCTATCAGCAACCGGGATACGGGCGGGACGGACCACCTTTCCTTCGATGACGTGGGGATACCAGGCTTTCAGTTCATTCAGGAACCGATGGATTACGATACACGGACTCACCACTCGGATATGGATACCTATGAGCATCTGCAGGCTGCGGATCTAAAGCAGATCGCGGTGGTGGAAGCCATCTTCGTCTACAACGCTGCCATGCGCGACCGGATGATTCCGCGCAAGCCGCTGCCTCATCCTGAACTGCGGGAACAACAGGGAAAGCCGCTGCCAGACCTGTACCCTACGGCTATTAAATAACTTCGCCGCAAAACCCAGGTCTCAAAAGCGAGACCTGGGCCACCCACTCGACATTCGTCTGCATCGTTTTCGTCTTCATCTGGGACGGCATGCACGCGGAATGTTCATGCAGCTAGCGCAGGCAAAAGATGATTAAATACGTCCGTACACTCACAGCCCTTCGAAAGGTCTCTCAAGGATGTCTTCCATCTCACGTCGCAGAATGCTCAAAAGCACCATCGCAGGCACCGCACTAGCCAGTTCTCCACTGTCCTGGAGCCAGGAAAAGACCCAGCCTTCGCCGGAGAGTCCGACCCCAAGGAAGGGGAATATTCGACAGTCCGTCAGCCGCTGGTGCTATGCGAAGATGAGCCTGGACGAGTTGTGTGCCTACGCGGCACAGATCGGTCTCAAGGGAGTTGACCTTCTGGAAGTGGCGGATTTTGAAACGCCGAAAAAGTATGGGCTGATCTGTACCATGGGCTATGCTGGCGGAGGTTCGATCGCCGATGGACTGAACTCGATCGCCAATCACGACAAGATCGTGCAGGGTCTAACCACCAACATACCGCTGGCAGCTAAGGCCGGGGTGCCGAACGTCATTACGTTTTCCGGCAACCGCCACGGGATGCCGGATGAAGAAGGCGCCAAGAACACAATTATCGGCTTGAACCGGATAAAGAAAATTGCAGAAGACAATAACGTCGTCGTTAATCTCGAGTTGCTGAACAGCAAGGTCAACCATAAGGACTACATGGCAGACCACACCGCCTGGGGCGTCGCAGTGATGAAGGAAGTGAACTCCCCCCATGTGAAGCTGCTGTACGACATCTACCACATGCAGATTATGGAAGGGGACCTGATCGCCACTATCCAGGCGAACATTCAATGGCTCGGCCACTTCCATACCGGCGGGGTGCCCGGCCGTCACGAGCTGAATAATACCCAGGAAGTGCAATGGGATGGGGTGATGCGCGGCATCGTCGCCAGCGGGTTCAAAGGATATGTCGCCCATGAGTTCGTCCCCACCGGCGACCCGCGCGCCTCACTTTTACAGGCTGTTGATCTTTGCGATATATAAGATATCAGGAGGATTGCATGCGTAAATTGGCTCTTGTTCTCACCTTGTGCGTGGCCGCGATCGCGATGGCCGTACCGACGAAGGGTGTCTATAGCTTCACTTTGAAGTCCATTGATGGCCAGCCTGTCAGCCTGGCAAGTTACCGGGGCAAGGTTCTGCTGCTGGTAAACGTGGCCAGCAAGTGCGGCTACACGCCGCAGTATGCGGGACTGGAGTCGCTCTATGAAAAGTACAAAGATCGCGGATTGGTGATTGTTGGGATCCCGGCCAACAATTTCGCCCAGCAGGAGCCGGGCACCAATGACGAGATCAAGAAATTCTGCCATAACCGCTACAACGTTTCCTTTCCCATGATGGCGAAGGTGTCAGTGGTAGGCGAGGATAAGACGCCTCTCTACGTGTTTTTAACCGACAAATCGGCGAACCCGCAGATTGGTGGCGAAATCAAATGGAACTTCACCAAGTTTCTGTTTGATCGTAATGGCAAGCCGGTGGAACGGTTTGAACCCGCCGTGACTCCAGACTCCCCGCAGGTTACGACGGCTATCGAAGCGGCTCTGGATAACAAGAAATAAAGCTTAGCTAGCCACGCGCAAGCGTAGCCATTCGATTTTCAGCCCGATGCAGGCGAGCAGGAAGATCATCGACCCCAGATGCTTGGGGTCGAAGAGAAAGCTTTCGTCAAGGTTGTAGAACAGGGTGAGAATTACGATGATGAGATACCACTCGACTGCCCGCAGTTGCTCGCGGTCACGAGAGCGAAGAAGACAGACAACGCCGTCTCGAAAGGCGAAGCCGAAGACCAGGAGCACGATCGCCAGCCCGGCCAAACCATTCTCCAGCATGATGTCAAGAAAGCCGTTCTGCGCCTGGGCCAACATCCAGGAAACCGCGAGAATGACACGATACGATTCGCCTTCCAGTCCAAGCCAGAAAGCCTGATAGCCGTAGCCAAGCAAGGGCCGCTTGACGATCGAATCGAGCACCGCGCTCCATATACTGGTGCGGCCAGTCAGGGTCATGTCCTTTCCCAACAGGTCGATCAGGAAATCCGGCCGGGCCACGATGATTAGAACCGCGGCGGAGCAGGTCATCAGCAGCAGGAGGCAGACGACAAAGTAATCCTTCTTGCTAAAGCGATGCAGGGTCCTCAAGGTGACCAGACAGACTATGTAGATCGCGGTCAACAGATAGGCAGTGGCAGCGCGAGAAAACGCAATTGCGGTAAGGCAAAAAATGATTTGCGAAACGCGAACGGAGCGGAGTAACGGCGTGCGCCCTCGATAAGATATCGCCATGGTCAGAAAAAACAGCGCCATATTACCCAAATAATTTTTCGCACTGAAGATGCCCTTCCAGGCGTTGGAATGGCCCCCCATCTGGTCAAGGCCATACTGCGGCAGGGCAAGAGCAAAGACAATGCTGGCCGCCATGGTCACGGTGCCGAGAGCAAGCATCATTTCGAGCACCTGATCGAGGCTGTAGCGGGACATGATGTAGTACAGAAGCAGAATGGCACTCAGCAGCAACCCAGCCGAACTGATTGTTCTGGTGGGCAGCTGCGATATAGGAGCGAGCAAAAGCGCGAGGAGCGGATAGATGATTATCAGCTTCGTTTGCATGCTCAAGCGGCGCACGGACGCGTGCCGCTGAAGAGCAAACGCCATGCAGGCAACAGAGATAAGAAGCTTGCTGACGCGCTCAAAAAGAACTCCACCCGCGGAGTCTGTGGCGACGGCGCGGGTGGCGGTTGGCTCATTGACGAAGGGAGATACGCCGGCGAGAGCAAAGTAGAGCAGCAGCAGCAACAAGCACCAGGTTGAAGCGTTCCCCCAAATGCTTGCGGACCCTTTATCGGCGCGTTCCTCTTTGCGGACACGGCCCGTTGCGGCGGCAGGAGCAAATGTTCGAGCAGTTGCGCTTAAGCTGAGCATCAGTGGATGTAGATGGCAGCAGAAGTTGCGGAAGCCAGAATACCCTGGCCGTTGATCCCGATATTACGCATGAAGCTGAAGGGGACGTAAACCACGTCGTCGGCCAATAATGCGACATCGGGCTTTTTGCCTTTCTCGATGGCGTTTACTTCCAGGTCTATCTCCACTACCCCGGTCGGAGTCGCGCGCACCAACTTGGATTTGCCAACCGCGGCGGTGTGGTTGGCATAACCCGCCATGGCAATCGCCTGCAGTACGGTCATGGTTGAGTTGTTCGTGATGATCGGATAACCGCCTGGCTTCGACACGTCGCCCAGCACATAGACCACTGCCGCCTTGGGCACAACGACTGTATCTCCCGGGTAAACCATCGGGTCTTCAGATAAAGCGGTCAGCGCCGAATTCGAGTAGTAGTACTCAACTTTTTGCTGAGCGGCGCCGAAGCGTTGGATGGTAATGTGGCGATCCGCTACGTCGGTAAGTCCGCCGGCCATGGCCAGCACTTCAACCACCTTGCGGCCGGTATCGATTTCGTAGCTTCCAGGTTTTTGTACTTGCCCCATGACGGAAGCGTTCTGAGTGGCGTACGCTTCCACCCGGACACTCACCTCGGGATGCAACATAACCCCGGCAGCCACCAGGCGATGCTCGATCTGCTCGGCGGCCTGCGCCGGGGTCAAGCCGGATACGCTGACGGTGCCCAGGAAGCTGAATGGAATGGTTCCGGAGTCTGTCACCCGGGCGTGCTGCTCCATCTCTGGGGTGTCGTAGACCAGAAGGTGCAACAGATCGCCACGTTCGATCAGCAGGCTTTCATTCTGCGCCGGCAAATGGATGGTTGCGCTCGAGAGCAGGAGCAATAGCAGGCAGTACCACTGAAGTTTTTTCATCAGGCCCTCACAGCCTCATTTTGGGCGGAAAGGACGTAGCCTTCCTCAAGCTGCTCTTTCACACCATTGATCACGATGTTGATCTTGCGGTCGTCGCTCGACTGGACGTCATCGAGCATGCGGTAGCTCTTCTCAAGCGCAGGCAAAGGAGTCTTTTGATGCCTCGCCATCAACAGAACGGAGTTGACCATGGAGCTTAGCACCACGGAGTCAGTGAATTGCAGGACCGGGGGTCCGTCGAGGATTACGAGATCGTATTGCACCTCCCAGATCTTCACCAGAGTGGCCATTCGATCAGACGCCAGCAGCTCTGCGGGATAGGGAGGCAGTGGCCCGGCGGGCAGGAGAAAAAGTCCGGGCACCTCCTGCACGGGAATGATCGCGCCGGCACCATAATCCGGGGAGAGGCCGGCCAGCAACGTGCTCAATCCCACGTCGGGGTTGACATCGAGATTGCGATGTAGCCAGGGGTGGCGAAGGTTCGCGTCGCAAAGCAATACGCGCTTGCCCTGCTGGGCAAAGACGATGGCCAGATTCAAGCTCACAAAACTTTTTCCCTCTCCTGTGAGCGGACTGGTGACCAGCACGGAACTAGGGGGTGCTCCACTGCGAGACAACATCAGCGAAGTACGCAACGAGCGCAGGGACTCAACAAACAGGGAGCGCGGGCTGTCCAATGCCGGCAGAGCTGATTTCGCTGCCCAGCCTATGCCGCCAGTCAGGACGGCCCTCTCTTTTTGAAACGGCAACGCGCACAACGGCGCCGGCCCCACCTCGCGGGATATCTGCCGCAGGTCCTGAATGCTGGTGTCAGTTACGTCCCGCAGCAACGCGGCAACCGTGCCGAAGACCAATCCCAGCCCGATCGATCCGAGCAGATAGAGGAGGATCACTGGCTTGGCCGGTTTATCACTGGGCTTGCCCCAGTCGACGATGGAAATGTTTGTAGAGCGCAGGCCGGCCAGCAGTCCGGATTCTTTGAGATGCTTTGACATATCGTCATAAACTGACCGGGTTTCGTCGGCTTCCTGGCGCACCATCTGGTATTCGATGGTCTTGTTGTTCAGCGCTTTCGCTTCGCTCTTGTAGGCGTTGAAATCCTGCCGGGTTTTTTGCTCAGTCTGCTGGGCCACCACAAAGTCGTTGTGAGCCCGCCCGGCAACCCTGGCCACTTCCGCTCGGATGGATCCCTGCACAGCGTTCAGATTGCCGCGGAGCTCCGCCAGCTTGGGATAAGCCGGACCGAACTTGGCCGAGAGTTCCTGGAGTTGACCCTGCAGGGTTGCCTCCTGCATGCGGAGGTTTTGAATCAGATTGAACGACGTGCCGGTGCCGGCGGAGGCAGAGCCGCCCGATAGCGTGTTTCCGGCGAGCCCGGAAAGCAGCTCCGCGTTACCGCTGTTTGCGACTTCGTTGATCGCGCCTTTGAGGATGCGGTTGGACTGTGCCTGGGCTTCGGCCTGGGTGGCCATCTGCAGCTTTTCGACGGTCGGGTTATAGACCTGATCCTTACCGTCTTTGTCGACGTCGCCCAGAGCAAAGACACCTGCTTCCTGCTGCAGCTTCACCACCCGAGCCTGCAGCTCATGGGTTCTGTTACGCAAATCATCCAGCTGGGAACCCAGCCACGACGATGCCTGCATGGTGGCGTCATAGCGGGCCTGAAAGCCTTTCTCAATCAATCCCTGCAGCAGGTGGTTTACGACCATCGCCGCGACCTGAGGGTCGGGGCTTAGAAATTCCACGTCGATCAGGCGGGTTCCCGCGATCGGTTTGACGGTCAGCCGGCGATGGAAGGTCTTGAGTACGCGCATTCGCCGATGGGGTGAGTTTTCGAGCGACGCCCCTTTGGGGTCGGGCGGCCCCGAGTGGCTGAACAGGCCCAGAACCCAACCGATGGGGGACCATTTCTGCTGGAAGTCTTCGGTTTGCTCGAGGTGCAAATCCTCAATCACACGCAGGGCGAGGGAGTCCGACTGCAGGATCTGCGCCTGGGTTTGAATGATCATGTTAACTTCGAGGGCGTCGGATGGGGCGTCCCCGGTATCGGTCTGCAAACCGAGCGAACCAGTGGAATCTTTCTGCAGCTCAATCTCGCCCACGGATTTGTAGCGCTGGGTGGAAACGATGAGCGCCACGATGGCCAGCAGAAAGAAGATGGACACGCTCATGTAGATGATGGCGCGACGCCTTGCCAGCATGGCTGCTATCTCACGCAGCGTGAGCTCGGGCGAGGGCGTGTTGGCCGAGATGACCACGTGCGAGGGTTGCAAGGCTAACTTATCCAACAGAGACCTCCACTTACAGGGCGAGTCGATGACATCAGACGGGCCGGCTAAGTACGGTAGCGAAACGGTCCTTCAAGCGCAGGAAAGGCGATTCGATCCAGCGGTAGGACGCCAGGGCAAGAAGGACGGTGATGACAAATCCCAATCCTTTGGCCGCCAACAGCTGCCAACCCCACCGCGGGTGCAGCAGGTTCAACGCGATGAGGATTCCGGTGAGGTGCAGCATGTACAGCCCGTAGCTTATTTTGCCCAGGCGGACTACCCAGCTGCCGCGTACCAGTTGGTGGTGGCTATTGAGGCAGGCGTAGAGGATTGCGCCGGCGGAAAGGGATACGATGAGCCGTCCCCACACCATGCGCATATCGACCGGTCCGGGCTGCTCATTGAGCCGCGCCGAGGAGACGATCCATCCTGCCAGTCCGGCAGCCAGCAGCAGGCAACGGGCGCCGCGGGAAGGCCGGGGCAGACGATCGGCGAACAGGGCCAGCAGGATGCCCAGCGCCAGGGAGTCACAGCGGGAGGTGCTGCCGTAGTAAATGAAGCCCCCGCTCCAACCGGCAAGCATGAAGCCGAGGCGGCTTACGGTGGCGAGCACAAAAGTAACTATGGCGGCTACGATCATGCCGCGGGGTCTGAGAATCTTCATCAGCATCGGCCAGATGAGATAGAACTGCTCCTCGATCGAGACCGTCCACAGCGGAGAACAGACAGACTCCGGCCGTCCAAAGACCGCATGCACCCAGTTGCCGACAAAAAGCAGGTAGCCGGCGACGTAGTACCAGGGAAGATGTTGACTGAGCCATGGTATGGGACAGCACTACGGCTACGGCGATGAGCAGGAAGTAGAGCGGCCAGATGCGCAGGATGCGACGGAGATAAAACCGGCGCAAGGAGATTGCGCCCGTCTGCTGCCGCTCGCGCAGCAGGATAGAGGTGATGAGGAAAGCGCTCAGGGCAAAGAACAGGTCAACCCCGGCCGCGCCTGACTTGGCGATCGCGCCCCACAGCCAAGGCACAGGTAAATGGAAGCGAGCATAAAAAGCCGGCTCGAAAGGTAGCGAGTGACAGACGAAGACACCCAGGAATGCGTAGAACCTTAATCCGTCGAGCTCCGGCTGATAGAAGCGTCGCCCGGGATGTGCCGTCATCCGTGGGAACGGCGCTTGCGACGGTTGTTAATTGCCCCATGTCGTACGCTCTCCTGTCTGGTAACGTTCGGCGAGCAGGCGTTCGAAGACCTTTTCGAGCCGCCCGGTTTGCCGGGCGAGGTTGAAGTGAATTTCAACATTCTTCCGGCCGGCGAGCGAGAAACGCTGCCACAGTTCACCGCCCTCGAGCAGACGGAGAATCGCCTGAGCCAGGCCGCGGGGATCACGCTCTTTTACCAACAGACCTGTTTCGCCATGCCTGACCGCCTCCGGAATGCCTCCGCTGCGGGTGCTCACCACGGGTAGACCCATGGCCTGGGCCTCGATAAACACGATGCCGAAACCTTCCGCATCGCCTGAGGCGGCCACCACGCTGGGCACGCAGAAGACCGCAGCTAATGCCATCCAGTCCCTGACCACGCTGCTTGGCTGGGTACCTAAGAAGCGGCAGCGAACACCTAGCGCTGCCGCCTGTGCCTCGTAGTGCGGAAGCAATGGGCCACCGCCGATGACCACCAACTCGGCTGCCGGGCTGTGACGCCCTACCTCGGCCATGGCGTCGATCAGGCTGCCACAGTCCTTCTTCTCCACCAGGCGGCCGACAAAGAGAACGATCTTCTGCCGCTGCCTGGGCGCCGGGGGCTGGAATGTTTCTATATCTGTGCCGATCGAATGCACGAGGGTGCGTTCCGCCGGGTATCCCAGCTCGAGTGCGCGCCCGCGGACAAAGGCGGAGCAGGCTAGGAAGAGTGCGCCCATTTTCTGCAGTGCCGATCGTCCGCGGAGATACTCGCGGCCCAGCCGTGTGGCCCCGATTGCCTGGTCGGTCATGGTCACGTCGAATCCGTGCAATGCGGTCACCAGAGGCACCCCGAGCCGGTCTGCCAACTGCATCGCCGCATAGGCATCGGGGGCGAAGTGGGCATAGACCAGCCGCGGAGCCCGCGCCCGCAGGCGCGCGAGCTGTTCGCTGCTGGGCCCCGCATAGCGAAAGCGCAGCTCGCGCAATTTGCCCCGCAAGCCGCCTCCATCGACGGTCCAACTGGTTTCTGCAGGCAGCTCGATCCCGGCCATCTTGCGCCAGCCGACAAAGTAGGGGGAAAACTGCTGCATGGCCGCGGCCTGGGTCACAATGAAGGTCTCTGACGGCGGCAACAGCTGGATGCGAAAGATGAGAACGGTCCCCAGGGCCTTTTGCTGTGTTGCTGACAGGAGCGATGATTCTCTGCGGGCAGCTGTGCTCACCGGCCGATCACCTCGCGATAGAGTTGCTCGTACTGGGGTACGATCCGGCTCCAGGAAAAGCGTTTGGCAGCCGCGCGCGCCGCTTCCCCCATCTGTTCGAGTTGCTCTGCGGGCATGGACAGCACTCGTTCCATGTGAGCCGCGAGCCCGGTGGCTTGCTGGTCCATCAGCAGGCCGCTGACACCGTCTTCAATTACGTTGGGGTGCGCGCCCACCGCGGTGACCAGGACCACTGTCGCCGCGCTCATGGCCTCGATGGTCGACAACCCGAAGCCTTCGTAACTGGAAGCGGACACGAACAGGTGCGCTTGCTCCAGCAGCTCATAGACCTGCTCGCGGCTGGCAGCGCCATGAAAGTGCACGCGGCCGGCGAGGCCAAGCTCGATCACCCGGCGTTCGAGCCCGGCACGCAGCGAGGAAAAGTCTGCGCCCACCCACTCCAGCCGCAACTGCGGATAGCGATGCTTCAACAAGGCCATCGCCTCCAGCACTTTGTGCACACACTTGTTTTCGGCCAGCCGGGAGATACCCAGCACCAATCCGGGTCGCAGCCTTTTTTTCAGGCTCCAGAGATCATCGATATTGGCTCCGTTCTCGATGACGCGGATACGCTGCGGGGGCACTATCCTCGAGAAGACTTCGCGATCGTGCTGGCTTACGCACACCACCGCCTCCACTCCACCCAGTGACTGCCGGGTGACAGTCTGGAAGTACATCTGCTTAAAGGCGCGGGCG
This sequence comes from uncultured Acidobacteriaceae bacterium, assembly GCA_963790935.1. Taxonomy (GTDB): domain Bacteria; phylum Acidobacteriota; class Terriglobia; order Terriglobales; family Acidobacteriaceae; genus PALSA-350. The sequence goes on from CAWBRJ010000005.1 coordinate 94,300, forward strand.
CGTTGGGTATGAAAGAAGCCGCCATGCGTGCTCACCACCAGCGGGAATGCGATGCAACAAGCGCAACAGGCTCAAATAGTCGACAAAGAAATCGATGGCATGGATGTGCACCACGTCATAACCGCGGATAGCGCTTAACGCAGCCGGCGCCACGGGGTAGCGCCGGGGGCCCCAATGGCGCATGCGGTGCACGTTCAGCCCGGCTTCGATGGACTCGCTGGGGGCGAGCGCACCGGAGGAGAAAAGCAGGCGCAGGGTCGCCACCTGGACCGTGTGCCCATTGCGCTTGAGGGCCACGCTGAGACCTTCGACCACGCTCTCCAGGCCGCCCACGGCAGGAAGGAACTGGCGTGTGAGCTGAAGGATTTTCATCGCGACTCGACCAGGGAACGAAGGGCCGGGCGTCGAGCCATCCAATTGCGCAAGAGACGGCGGCGACGGCGGGGGAGCAGCCAGATGGCCAGGAAGATGACATAGTCGATGGGCATATTGCTGCCATGGCGCAAGGCTTCGAACAGCAGCCCGAAAAAAGCGCGCCATTCTCCCTGGTCTGAAGCCTCAGCGGCAATCTGATATAAGACAAAGCCAGACAAGGCACGCGGTGTGAACAGCTGCCGGTCGCGCCGCACCCAGTCGAGCGAGTAGCGCCAGTCGGACTTGTTGCTGACGGTGGCCCGTTCCTCTTCAATGTAGTGAATGGCCAGCACCTGCTCGGCGAACAACACCTTGATCCCGGGCAGCGAAGCCATGCGCAAGACCCACTCTGTATCCTGGTGCTTTCGCTGGCCGCTTTTGAAAGGCTGGGCCTGCATCAACGAGCGACGTACGAAGAAGGTGGAGGTCTGGATGTACCCCTCGCCCCGAGTCAGGCTGTGGCGGGCCATGATGTATTCGCCAATTTGTTCGTTGGGGGCAGGCAGGCGGCGCGGCCACACATAATCCCTTTCCGGGGTGCGGGCAATCATCCTGCAGGTCCCGATCAGTAGCGGCGCGGTCGATTTCCCCACGGCGTCGAGCTGGGCTTCGAGCTTACCTGGCATCCATTCATCGTCGTCATCCAGAAACGCGATCCATTCTCCAGCCGCCGCATCCACGCCGCGGTTGCGGGCATCCGATCCGCCGACATGGGTGGGGAGGGCGAGCAGGCGCAGCCGTGGCTCTTCGCGGGCCCACTGGTTGACGGCCGAGGCGGTAACGGGATCTTCGCCATCAATGACCACGACGACTTCGATTTCACGCAGCGTTTGCCCTAGCGCACTTCTCACCGCACGGTGCAGCAACTCTGGTCTTCCCCGGGTGGGGATTACGGCGGAAACAATCACCATGGTTCTACTCCTTGTTCCAGGGCCCGGGTGCAACTGAAATTCCAGCGAACTTTCTTCCAGCGAACTGTGGCGTATCACCTTCGCGCTCGATTTACGCGCGGGTGGGCGCTGCCTGAAGCGTTTCGGCCACGGCGTAGTACGCGGCTTTAGGCTGGCAGTTGGCATCGAAGGGCAAAGGACGCACCGGCAAACCGTCTTTCCGCGGGCGGTATCCGGCGATCCAGGTAAAACAATCCGCCAGCCCCCAGGTGACAATCCCTTTCACTGCGGGCTGGCGCAGGCTGGCGCTGAGAAATTTTCCATACAGCTCAGCGACGGCCTTATCTCGCGCTCCCGGATCTGCGGGTAAGGCAACATCCTGAATGTCGAGCTCAGTGATGAAGATCTTCATCCCGCGGCGCGCCAGATCGGCGAGAAAAGCCTCGTAGCTCGGGTCACCCAAAATGGCCGCCTGATCACCCCGCAGATGCGCCTCAATGCCGATGGCGTGGATGGGAACCCCGCGCGCCAGCATTTTGTCGAGCAGATCGAGCATTGCCGTGCGCTTGGGCCGGCCAAAGCCGTTCGACACCTCGAGATAATTTTCGTTCCACACCAGCATCGCCTGTGGATCGGCGGCCGCGGCGGCGCGGAAGGCCATCTCGATGTAATCGACCCCGCAGTTCTGGAGCCAGGGAGTGTCGCGCAGGCCATCTGGCCGATGACTTCCCGGATCCAACACTTCATTGACCACATCCCACGAGTACAACTTGCCGGCGAAGTGGCCAGCTACTTTCTGGATGTGGGCGGTCATGATCCCTTGCCCGGTAGCGGGCGTGAGCTGAGAGACGATCCAGCCCGGCAGAGCATCATGCCAGACCAGGGTGTGGCCGCGTACCTTGATGTGGTTGGTGGCACAGAAGGCAACAAAATTGTCAGCAGTCTGAAAGTCGTACACCCCTGGCTGGGGACTGAGCGAACTCCACTTCATATGCAGTTCCGGGGTGGCGATATCGCATTGCTCGACGAATAGTTGCTGGTAGGCAGGGGATTGAACGAAATACTTCAACGCCAGACAGGAGCCAAACAGCAGACCCTTGTTTGCGGCCAGCCGCTGCAGGGGAGCGGCTGCGGCCTCTAAAGCGCTAAGGGGCCGGAACCAACCGGCCAGTCCAAGGGCGCCCAGCTGCGTGGTGAACTCTCTGCGGTCTATCTTCATCGATCTTCCTCTCCCTTTTTCAACTTCCGAGTGGGGTGCGGGCACGCAGCTTTACGCCGTGACGGCTGCGGGGGTAATCGAGCAAGAGCAGCAGAAGAACGTACCAGGGCTCGATAAGATAGCGGGAATAGAGACGGCGGGGTTCGTTGACCAGGCGGAAGAACCATTCCAGGCCGCACCGGCCCGACCAACGGGGAGGCGTTGGCACGGCTCCGGCAAAATAGTCGAGAGCCGCGCCATTGGAGGCCAAGATGACATGTGCGTCCAGTCGGGCAAAGTTTTCCTGGGTCCACAACTCCTGCCGCGGCATGCCCATGCCCACCATCAGCAGATCGGGATGATAGGCGTTGATGCGCTCCAGCAGAGCTTCGTTCTCAGCGCTGCCCCGGCTGGCGTCGAAGTAACCGTCCTGCACCTCGAATTGCAGGTCTGGATAGAGCCGGTGCAAGTCCGCGGCCCCCTTATCGGCGACGTGTTTGGGTGAACCCAGGTTGAAAACCCTCCACCCTTTGCCTGCGGCTAACTTCATCAACGGAGCAAACCAGTCCGTGTTGGTCACTCGTTGGTCGCGCTGCAATGGGTATCCGTAAAGCCTTCCTAAGGCGACTAATGGCATACCATCCAAATAAGTCCAGTGCGCGCGGGCATAGAATTCGCGCACCTTGGCGACTTTATGAAGCAGGTAGACACTGTGCAGGTTGTGGCAGGAGATGATCCATTTCTGGCGTTCGCGGATTCCCTGCTCTACCAGCTCACTCATCTGGGGCAGCGACCTGGGTTGCAGCGTCAAACCCAGGAAAGCAACCGTGTCGGTGTTATTTACGTATTCGTGCCTTGGGGCGTTCATTGCGGGGATCTCCCAGTTACGGTGCGGAGGTTAAACTTTTGCGGCTAACGATCAAAAAGGTCTTTGGAGCCAATGCAGAAGATGATTCGGGCAGCAATCATGCGAGTTAGTTATTACCCTTGTAATGCTCGGTAACGCAAAGGTGACAGAATGGTGGATGTAAATCAACACCGCTCTTTGCAAAATGACGCTATTCACAAAGGGTCCTTGTTCTAACTTGGAATTTAGTTGTACCGTTTTGAGCCTAATTCATGACCGCAGGCTAACTTGCTAAACACTTATGGTTGCGATCCGATATAAAGCCTTAGCACAATACCGTGCGTGAATTTCAGAGGGCCCTCCTTCTCCTCATGAAATTGAGGCTATGGGGCACTTAGGGCCGCGGGTAAGGCCCCGCAGAGCGGATTCGGAGTTCGCATGTCCAGCATCACTTATCACCTGCTTACCGAGTCAGAGCCATTTTCGGAATTCACCGGGGGTGCGATCTCTCGCTGGGCGGGCAACGTATTGCGCAATACTTCCAGATCGGTGGTGGTGTGTCCGGCCGCCGACGGCAGCTGGAAGTTCAGCCCGGCATCTATCTACCTGCTGCCTGGCCTGAGACTCTATAAGCCGCTTCGATGGCACCTTTTTCGCTTGCCATGGTTGCTTCATTGCCGGGTGATATGCGGCCTCTTCCGCCCCCTGCTTGCGCGGGTGCGCCGCGGTGACGTGGTGTGGATTCACAATCGTCCGGAGTTCGCCCTGGCGCTGACTCCGCATATCCACCGACGCGGCGGACGGGTGGTTCTTCACTTGCACAACTCGCACCTGGTAGACGGACCCGAGTCCCTCATGGGGCAAATCCGGGTAGACAGACTGGTCTTCGTGAGTGAGTTTTTACGGCAACAAGCACGCGACAAGTTTCCCCTGTTGGGCGCCTGGTTCGGAGGTTCTTCGGTGCTGTACAACGGGGCGGATCAATCCATCTTTTATCCCCCGGTGGAGGGACGAAGCAATCCAGACACAGCCACGGTGCTCTTTGCCGGGCGGCTGGTGGAGGACAAGGGGGTTCACATCCTGCTGGATGCGATGAAGCTGCTGGATGAGCAAGGGGTACGGCTGCAGGCACACATCGTGGGCTCTTCCAGCTTCGGCCTGGGGGAGGAAACCGGCTATATAAGGCGACTCAAGGCGGCCTCTCCGGCGACGGTTGCGTTCCTTCAGTATCGCAGTGGGATGGCGCTCGGGGATCTGTTCCGGGGAGCAGACATGTTTTGTTCGCCTTCTGTTTGGGACGAGCCGTTTGGTCTGGTCAATGTGGAGGCACTGGCTTCTGGTTTGCCGGTGGTCAGCACGTTGAGTGGCGGCGCGAGCGAGATATTCTCAAGCGGTGGGGGCATTCTGGTCGAACGGGGATGTGCGGTCCAACTGGCCTCGGCGTTACGGCGATTAACAGAGAACCCTGAGTTGCGGGCGCAACTTGGACAAGATGGTTATCGAGCCTTTCTGGATCGCTTTACCTGGTCTAAGACGCAGCGGCAAGTACGGGAAATTGAGAGAGCACTCTCCACTTAGTGCGGGAGTGGGCCCTGGGGAATGCGCCTTGCCACATCGCGCTCAGTGTTCGAGATACAGCGCACCGGCGATACCGTGGAAAGAGCGCGGGTCAGAGGCCCTTCATGGCAAAGAACAGGGTGTGGAGAAGAATGGCGAAATCGAGAAAAACGCCGCGGTTCTCGATGTAGTACAAGTCATACTCGATGGCTTCATGGATGATGAACTTGCGATCGCCGCTGAGTTGCCAGAGTCCGGTCAGACCCTGGGGTACGGATAGCCGGCGACGTTCAGTCGGGGAGTAGGTTTCAGTGACGTAGGGCATCTCCGGACGAGGCCCGACGAGGGACATGTCGCCGACGAGAACGTTAAGCAATTGGGGGAGCTCATCGAGACTGGTTTTTCTGAGGAACCTTCCTACCGGAGTGATGCGGCGATCCTGATCGCTTTCTGGAGAGCGTCCATATTTTGGGGTGTCCACGTACATGCTGCGAAACTTAAGCATGACGAACGGTTTGCCGAACTGACCGGAGCGCTGGTGGCGAAAGAAGACGGGACCGCGGGAAGTCGTTTTGACCAGGACAGCCACGATGAGCCACATGGGAAGGGTTAGCAGAAGAAGAAGAGACGACAGCAGCACGTCGGTACAGCGCTTGAAAGCGATATACGGGAGCGGGTGCTCCCCGTCGGCGTCAAAGGTGGTGACCATGAGACCGTCAATCATCTGCACCGAAGTGCTGTGTTCCGCGAAGTAAGGATGGCCTGCACCCACGAGCGAGACTCTGGCCCCGGCTGCCGTGGCCAGAGCAAGTAGTTCCTGCATGCGTGTCTGGGAAACGGTGGGGGGAACGAAGATGTCCTGTATGTCGAGGGAGCGCAAGAGAGATTCCGAGAGGGGCTGGTTAATAACCGGCGCGTGGTGTTTGAGGTTGTAATCGTGACTGTAGATGACACGGCGATGGTCAAAGCCGCTTTCATCGAGAAAGCCCACTGGGACCTGGCCGCGGTGCGGAGAGTACAGCAGGTAAGAGAACAGGCGCCGGGTTTCGCGGGTAGTGCCGCAGATGAGTGCCCTACGCTGGCTGGCCGCCGGCGAACTCCAATCGCGTACGATTCTGCTGGTTGAGTATTTTTGTATGACCACGAGCATGGTGGCAAATGCCCAAAAGTAGGTAAGCAGCAGACGCGGCATTGCCGCCTTGGTAAAGTAATTGCCCACGGAGAGAAGCGTGAGTCCGTAGAGCGAAACCCTCAGAATGCGAGCTGTATCCGCTACCTGCAGCAGGGTTGCGCGTTGGGTGTAGAGATGATGAGCCTGAGCGAGAATCACGTAAGCCGCGCCGTACTTGAGGGAGATTTCCACCCAGAGCAGCCATGCGTCGCGACCGTTGAGGGGCCGATGCAGTTCGTAAAGCAGGATGCCGGCGATACAGGCCAGGCCGATGCAAGCGAAATCGAGCAGCGCGGGGATCGTCACCCCCACCGCGCTCCTTAGAATGACGTAGGACCGGGCAAGAGCTGGGGGCGATTGAAACCCAATCTGCTCAGAAGCCGGTAAAGGGAAATCGGTCGCCATGAGTACCGCCTTTGGTTTCGGTGAGAGGTTCGATCGACTGCCTGGGTAAAGTAGCTCCCTCAGCTATTCACGAGCCTGGAAGCAGCCGAGACTATCCTGGTAAGTTTGATAACGCTGCTTGCAGTTATAAGTGCGAGCCATAGTTATGCTGATCATCGGCTTGCGATCAAGTCTCTTAACTTACAAGGTGCAGAGAAGACAGTTTTCGGTGGCCAGAACCAAACGGTGACAGAATGTGATGTGGAAATCAACTTCAGTTTGACAGAAGTAGAAATTAGCAATGAACACTGTGCCAATTTCGAAGCGGCTTTCTGTCTTATTCTGCGACGTTTTGGTTACCGGTTCTGCCGAACTCAAGGAAAAAGAAACCGCAGGTGGGCGGATACAAAGTCCTGACTATTGAGTGGGTGGCCCAGGTCTCGCTTTTGAGACCTGGGTTTCTCCTCGCAAGTGGGCCCTGGCCGGGCCACCCACTCATCATTTCGTCCGCGCCATTTTCATCTTCCGGGGCAAGGGAATTTGATTCCGAGGTGAGCGTAGGGTAGTGTTTTGCTCTGGCCGTAGGGTTCCGAGGAGAGACAGATCAGTATGATATGGGGATGCTTTTGATGAAAGGTGCCAAATGAAGCGCAAATCCCTGACTACGGCGGTAATTCTGCTCATGGTTGCCGGGGCGAACGGGCAGAGCGTGCAGCAGAAGGCGGCGGGGAAGACTTTGGCGCGGAAGGCGCAGGCCGATTGCGACGCACAAACTGCCAGAATCGGCAGAACATTCACAGCGGTGATTAAGGAAACACGAGTGTATTCCGTTTTTTATTCGCCCCGATACAGCAAATGCCTGGCAGCGGTCTACCTTCCTATTAATAAGGAACTCATTGCAGCCAGCGTGATTAATTTGGATACCGCGGGCGGTACGCAGCATATCGTTTGGGAAAACCTGTTTTCGAAGCCTTTCGATGCCATTTCCGAACTCGATCGCCAGATCGATAAGCTAAGCAAATGAAGAGAGCCGTCTTTCTGGCGGCACTGCTGGTGGGTATCGTGTGGAACCTGCGCCTGGCGATCGCCGACCTCGCAGCCCGCCGGAATCGTCCGGAAGAAACCCGTTTGGCCATGCGATGGATGCCCGGGAACGGAGCTTATGCCGCCCAACTGGCCGATGAGCTCTATGCCAGCGATCCGGTGGAGGCGAACTCTCTGCTGCAGAAGGCGGTGCGACTGAACCGTTTTGACGCCGCCAGTTGGATCCAGCTGGGGCTCTTATGTGAGGCAGCGAACGACATTCCCCAAGCCGAAGAATCGTTGTTGCAGGCAGCCGGGGTGGATTCCACCTTTCTTCCCAGCTGGTCGTTGGCAAATTTTTATTTTCGGCACGAGCAGACAGATCGCTTCTGGAATTGGGCGCAAAAGGCGGCGCAAATGGCTCCTGACGACGCCACCCCCTTGTTCCGCCTGGCTTGGTACGCCAGTCCGAATGCTGCGGAGATCGAAAACCGGCTGCAAATGAAAAGGCCGGCGGTCGAGGTCCAGTTCGTAAATTTTCTGATTACCCAGGGGGATCCTCTGGCAGTATCGCAGGCCGCGTCGCATTTGCTCGCGGGAGGCTCCGGGGGCAACACAGAGGTGCTTCTGAGTGCGTGCGACTGGCTGCTGGCCCAAAAAAGGCCCGACTTGGCTTTAGGGCTTTGGAACGGCCTCGCCGGGCGGATTTCTTACCCTGCGCCGGGGGGTGGGCGGTTGGTCACCAACGGCAGCTTTGGCAAGCCGCCCACGTCTCACGGGTTCGATTGGCATCTTATGCCGGTGGACGGGGTGAGCTCCTATCTGAACGTTGACCCCAATGTGCTGGGTTTTGAGTTTTCCGGGGAGGAGCCGGATGGTTTTACACTCATGACGCAGACGGTCCCCGTTCAGGCGGGGAAAGCCTACGCGCTGGCGGTTGATTACCGAAGCAGCGGCATTGCACCAGGCAGCGGCCTCTCGTGGGCGGTGAGCGACGAGCGCACGGGCGCGGTGTTGGCGCGGACGACGAGCCTGGGCTCGGAACAAAAGGAGGAGCAGGGGGGGCAGGCTAACGCTTGTTTCATCGCCCCGGATGGGGCCGGATTTATCCGCTTGTCGCTCGACTACCAGCGGCAGCCGGGCACGGTACGGGTGGAGGGAAAGCTTGCGCTGAGGGAAGTGAGGCTTTCTGCCGGCAATTGCCCGGAGAAGAAAAACTCCTCTGCCGGGGCTGCCTCCGAGGGGTTCTGAGACTACACTCAAGAAGTAGCGATTGAAGTGCAATGATCGTCTCCCCCGACAGATCAATGGATGACAGAGGGAACCGTGTGGCGTATAAAAGCGCCAAAGGGCCAAGCCAAATATCTTCGCGCATTTGTCATGACGCAAAGCAAAATTATTCTCGGATTTTTTTCCTGGCTTTTGCTGGCTGGGTGCGTTTACGCGCAGCAGACTGAGCGGGCCATTTCCCCGGGCTCTAATTTTGATTACACCTACTCCAATTTGCCCACCCAGCCGGTTGGGCCCGATGACCTGCTGGCGGTCTCGGTCTACGACTCACCGGAACTGACGCGCACGGTCCGGGTCGATGCCGACGGCAATATCCGTCTGCCTATGCTCAAGGACCCAATCCAGGTGCAGGGTATGGTTCCTTCTCAGCTTGAATCCGCAATCGCCAAATCTCTGATCAAGGGCAAGGTGCTGGTCGATCCGGTTGTGACGGTCACCATCGTCGAGTATCAGAGCCGGCCGGTGAACGTGGTTGGGGCGGTCAAGAATCCTTTGGTGTTTCAGGCGACACGGCCGATCCCGCTGCTGGATGCGATCGCGCGTGCAGGAGGGTTGAGAGAGGACGCAGGTTCCGACATTGTCGTGAGCCAGCAGGTGGTGCGGGATGGAAAACCGGCCAGGAACACCGAGACTATACCCGTAAGGAAGCTGATCGACCGCGCAGATCCCAGCCTCAACGTCATGCTGCATGGCGGGGAGGAAGTTCTGGTTCCGGAGGCGCTGAAGATTTACGTGGTAGGCAACGTCAAGAAACCGGGAGCGTACCCGATCAAGAATGACGAAGAGACCACGATTTTGCAGCTGCTGGCGCTCTCCGAAGGCCTGACGCCGTATTCCGCGAAGGTGGCGTACGTGTACCGCCGCGCGCCGGGGGGCACCAAGACCGAGGTGCCGGTTGAATTGGCGAAGATCATGAAGCGAAAGTCGCCGGACGTGCCGCTGCAGGCGAACGACATCCTATACATCCCTGACAATAAGGGCCAACGGCTTACCGCACAAACAATCGATCGGCTCGCTGGGCTGGGGACGGCGACCGCTACCGACTACATCATCTGGCACTAAGACTGACCTCATGCGCAAAGAAGAAATCGCGATCCCTGGCGAAAGGACAAACGAGAGCACAAACGGCTTCGAGCCTCGCCAGCTCGCGCCGCGTATCGCTCTACCGCTTGAAAAGGAACCGGCTCTCAATGGGCCTTCGCTTTCTCAGTATCTGTGGGTGGTTAAGCGTCACCGCTGGAAGCTGCTCGCATTTGTAATTTTTTCCGTGATTGCCACGGTGATTGTGTCGAAACGCCTGACCCCGCTCTATGAATCCACGGCGGTCATTGATATCGACCGTCAAACCCCAGCAGCGGTTCTGGGCAATGAGAGCACGTCCGCGGTCAACTCGGCGGACGTGGAGAATTACCTCACCACGCAGGAGCAAATCGTCACCTCAGATGCGGTTCTGCGCCCGGTGGTCGAGAAGTATCACTTGCTGACGCCGGCTATGCGCAAGCTGGCGAACGACAAAATTCTATCCTCACGACTCAAGGATGCTCCGATCGAGCTGCCGGGCCTGAAGGTCACCCGTCCCCTGCACACCTTTCTGTTGTTGATCAGCTACCGCTCCCCGGATCCACAGCTTTCGGCCGATATCGTCAACGAGATCGCCAAGAGCTACATCCGCCATACCTATGACATTCGCTTCCAGGCGGCTTCTCAGATGACGGGATATATGGAGAAGCAGCTGGAAGAGTTAAAGGCCAAGATGGAGCGTTCGGCGGGCGCGTTGGCGAATCTCGAAAAGGATCTCGATGTCATCAACCCGGAGGAAAAGACCAACGTCTTTTCTGCCCGTTTGCTGCACCTGGATAACGATCTGACCGCGGCCGAGGTGGACCGGGCAGGAAAAGAAGCTGCCTACAACGCGGTCAAGAACGGGTCGCTGCCGGCTGCGGAAGCCTCCGACCAAGGGGAACAGCTACGCGCCCTGGAAGCTAAGCTGAACGAGGCGACGGAGAGGTTCGCAGACGTAAAGACGCAGTTCGGTTCCTCCCATCCCGTGTACAAAAAGGCGGCCAGCCAGGTAAGCGAGTTGCAGCAGGAGATCGACGGTCTGCGGCGGCAGATTGTGGAGCGGGTGGACATCAATTACAAGCAGGCGTTGAACCGGGAAAGCCTTTTGCGGCGGGACATGACCCAGGCGAAGGCTGAATTCGACCAGATGAATGCGCGGTCCTTTGAGTACAAGGCACTCAAGCAGGAAGCGGACACCGATAAGGCGCTTTACGAGGAGCTCATCCGCAAGATTCGGGAGGCGGGCATTAATGCCAGCTTCGAATCCAATTCGATCAGGCTGGCGGACGTCGCTCGTCCTGCACTCTATCCATCTTTCCCGAAGACCCGGCTCAATGCGCTGCTTGCGTTACTGGGCTCTACCATTATCGGGCTCAGCATCATTTTTCTAATGGATGCCCTGGACATGACGGTGCTGGACAGCGAGCACCTGCAGCGGGAGCTGCGCGTCCCTCTGCTTCCCTCCCTTCCTGTGGGTCGATTCACCACCGGAATGTTGCCTTTGCAGGTGTTGCCCGCGGATCCGGATGCGAGGTTCGATGGAGCCCCAGCCAAGGAGACCCTGGCGGCGCCGAACGCTGCTTTTGACGAAGCGATCCGTACGTTGCGAAGCTCTATTTTGCTTTCGGCCGGTTTGGAGCACCACCCCCGGAGCATCCTGGTAACCTCCGCATCGCCTGCGGAAGGAAAGTCGACCATTGCGCTTTACCTGGCCGCAGCTCATAGCCAGCAGGGACGAAGGACGTTGCTGATTGACGGCGACATGCGGCGGCCGGTAATCAAGCTGGGAGTCTCGAATGATCGCGGTCTTTCCGATGTGGTCAACGGGACGATGCATTGGAAGGAAGCCGTTCAGACTCCATACGCGTATCCAGATCTGGATGTTCTTTCGGCAGGCCCGTCGTCGCGACGGGTGGCGGACCGGATCGGGATGGTACTACGATCGATTCTTGATGAGGCAGAACGGGAGTATGACCTGGTGGTGATTGATTCGCCGCCTTTGCTCGGATTTGCCGAGCCTCTGGAAATTGCGGCACTTGCGGATAGCGTGATCATTGTCGCCCGGGCGGGGCGCACGAACCGGAGCGCGGTGGCCAGCGTGGTGGAGCAGCTGAAGCGAGTACGTGCCAATGTCATTGGCATTGTTCTCAACGGAGTACGGGCGGATATGAGTTCGCAGTATTACTACTACAGCCCCCGGTATTACAGTCACTACACGAGCCACGAACGTTAGACTCCCCCGCCAAAGTTGCTGCAGCCGATGACAACAATTGTTCATCTTTGTGTATGGTCGGGAGACCTGACACGCGCGCGCGAACTGGTAGGGGCCCAGTATCCCGGTGCGCAGATCAACGAATTCCCTCATCGCAGACTCAGGGTAAGCGGGTTCATGCAGCGGATTCGCTTGCTCCGCAGTTTGCGCGGCCGGGCGATTGTTTTTTTCTTCGATTCCCTACAGGGCTTCCAACACAGACAGGTTCTTCAGTGCTTCCAACTGTTGCATCGATGCCAGGAGACATCGCTATGCGACAAGAGCGGCCATTGGGAATCGTTTCAAACCGTTGACGTTTTCCGCTCGGCACCCGGAGCGATCGTGAGCATTTTTCGCGACTGCTGGAGCCTGATTGTCTGGAGCTGTTATCTGCAAGTATTCCGTAAGCGGGCCAGGCCTGTTGGGCACATCAGCGGCGGCGATCCGGAGGTCGCTTACCTGATTCCCAACCCCGCTAGCATGGGCACCGCCGGAGGCGCCATCAGCCATATTCGCGGCTTCCTTCAGGGCTTGAAAACCATCGGTATAAGCTGCCGTGTGTTTAGCGGTAGTGCATTGGCACAAGAAGTTTTCAGAAACGAAATCATCCCTCCGACGATCCGGCCTTACTTTCTCTCGGGCGCCGTCATGCTTTCCTACAATTTTGTATTTGTCCGCGGAGTAGAAAGATACCTTGTTCGAAGCCGCCCACGCTTTCTTTATCAGCGCCATTGTGCTTTTTCTATAGCAGGAGCGCTCCTTTCCCGGCGTTTGAGCGTTCCTTTGATACTGGAATACAACGGTTCAGAAGAGTGGATGGCGAATCACTGGGATCCCAACCCTCTGCGCAGCTGGATCAGGTGGTGTGAGGAAGTGACGCTACGCAGTGCGGCGAGGATCATGGTCGTTTCCAAAGTGCTCCGCGATGATTTATTGGAACGAGGGATTCGGCCGGATCGCATTCGGGTCAATCCCAATGCGGTTGATCCCGACTATTTTTATCCTGGCAGGGGGAGAGAGACAGGACGCAAGGAGCTTGGTGTGGGGCCTGAGGAGGTGCTGATTGGCTTTGTGGGTTCATTCAGCCTGTGGCATGGGATCGAGATGCTGCAGCAGGCGATTGCGACTCTATTGCATGGAGCGCAGCCATGCAAGTTGCGTTTTGTTCTGATCGGCGACGGCTTGCTGCACGGGGAAATGCGTTCTGCTTTAGCAGCGTACGAGAAAACGCAAGAGGTGATATTCACCGGAGCGCTGCCCCGTGAAAAGGTCGCCGAATATCTTGACGCCTCTGACATTCTTGTCTCTCCGCATATTCCGATGCCGGATGGCAGCAGATTCTTCGGCTCGCCCACCAAGATTTTTGAGTATATGGCGATGGGCAAGGGTATTGTCGCCAGCCGCCTCGATCAGCTCGCGGAGGTTCTGGAGCATGACCGAACTGCGGTGCTGGTAACCCCCGGTAACACGGATGAGCTGGCGGAGGCGATCTTGTGTCTCGCACTGGATCCAGAGAAGCGAGCGGCGCTGGGCGCAGCCGCTCGGCGGGCTGCCGTCGAGCGCCATTGCTGGTCGACGAATGTTCAATACGCGCTGAGCAGCAACGACGGCCTTGAGAGAAGGGTTTCGTAGGAGCGCCATGAAGCTGCAGACACTACGCGACGAGCCGCTGCCCATATTGATCAGGGAGGCGGGCTGGCGGGCCATCCGGTCGATGCGGAAATCGATTTTCCCCGTTGCAGCGGCAAGAGCCAACGGCCAGCAACGTTTTCGTCCCATAGGTTATTACGACTGGCAAACGCCGCTGCTCTCCTCTGACGAACGGGCAGCCGTGCTTAGCTATGCTGACGCGGTCTTGCGGGGAAAGTATCCGCTGATGGGCTATGGAAGTCCCCACCTTGGAACGAGGCCCGATTGGCATTGCGACTGGGTCTCTCAAAAGATGTGGCCGATTGCGGACTCGAGGAAAATGCGCATCGTTCGCCATGACGGGTCGGACGTGAAGGCGCCCTGGGAGCTCTCCCGGTTGCAATGGAGCCCAGTTGTGGCCAAGGCGTACGTGGTGAGCGGCGAAAGAAAATATCGGGAGGCTATCCAGTCCTTGCTCACAGACTGGATTGCGAGACAATCCGCCGGGCCTGGGTGTGAATTGGACGGTGGCGATGGAAGCGGCGCTGCGCGGGATCAGTCTCTGCCTCACGATGGAGCTGTTGTGGCCTTTCACGAACGAGGAGCAGCCGTGGCTCGAGCAGATGACCGCTTCGCTCTGGCAGCATTTACGTTTCATCGAAGCTCATAACGAGTTTTCTTTCCTGCTGCGCAGCAATCACTACCTGAGTAACATTGTGGGTTTGTTGACCTTGTCTTCGTATCTCGGCTTGGGACGACGGCGGCAAAAATATGCGCGGGCTGTTCAGCGTGAGCTTTTGCTTCAAACCTATACAGACGGGGGCGACTGCGAAGCGTCTACGGGCTATCACTTCCTGGTCGCCCAGTTGGGCCTGCATGCGTTCGTCGTGCAACAACAATCGCAGGTTGCGATGGCGCCGGAGTTCCAAGCCCGGCTGGGGCAGATGTTTTCATGGATAGCCTCTCTGGCGGATGAGCTCGGGAAAATTGCCGCACCTGGGAGACTGTGATAATGGGAGGGTCGAGCTGCTCATGGACGATATCGCGCAATCATCCTTACCGGCCGGGCGAGCGGCACTCGTTGCGCGTTGGGACTCTCTCGAAGTTGGCATCACTTCTGCTGCTACACTTCCACATCAGGAGCCAGTCTCCGTTTTGCGAGAGTCTGGAATCGCCATACTTCGCCGTAATGAAGCGTCTATTGTCTTTTGCGCCATGCCTAATGGACTTCAAGGAAAAGGAAGTCACAGTCATTGCGACAAGTTGTCGATCATTTTTCGACTTGGAGCGGATGAGATCTTCTGCGATACCGGCAGCCGGTGCTACACGCGTTCTGCAGAGCGGCGCAACCTGGATCGCTCCACCAGAGTGCACAATACCCTGATGATTGATGAAGCTGAGCAGAATATATTCAGTCTCGATCCTCGACTGCTTTTTCAAAGCGGCAACGAAGCCGCCGTTTCGCAGATCACGACGTTTGAAGGCGGGGTGCGCGCATCTCATCACGGGTATTCGAGGATCGGCATTGAGCACCGAAGGACGGTGGAACTGGGAGACGGCTGGCTGCTCGTCGTTGATGAAGTAAGCGGGGATGAGGCAAGCGGGACGGGGGAACATTTGCTCGATCTGCGGTTTGTTCTCGGGCCCGAATGCCATGTTTCTTCCGAGAAGAGTACGGGAAAGACGGTCAGCTGTATTATCGAGGGACCGCGCCGGCTAACCCTGACGTGTGAAACAGCCCAGTTGCTGACGCTGAGCGTCATACCCACCGAAATCTCGCGGGAATACGGCGCTGGGTTGTCAACGAACTGTCTCAAGATTCAAACGGCGGCACGGTTGCCTGCTAAAGTGCAGACCAGGGTGACATGGGACTAACAGTGGAACTGCTCGAGGGCGAAAGTATCGTCTGCTTTGCAGGTGAGGACTGGTGGTATCACCATCCTCACTCAAAGAATCATCTGCTCAAGCGCTATGCGCAGCGGAACAAGGTGCTCTTCGTCAATTCCATCAGCATGGGGCTACCTTCGATCGGGAATCCCGACTTCTTCCTCAAGATCAGACGGAAACTCAGAAGCTACATCCGATGGCTGCGCAAGGTGCCTGAGGGTTTGTGGGTGATGACGCCGGTGAACCTGCCGTTTTACGGGTCCCGGATTGGCCGTTGGCTCAACCGCGTTCTGCTGGTGTCGCAACTTCGCCTGGCTATGCTGCTGCTGGGTATCTCCCGGCCCATACTCTGGGTGGCAATACCGACGGCAGCGGAGATGGCCGGACGTTTAGGAGAGAAGCTGCTTCTTTACCAGGTATCAGACAAATACGATGCGAACGAAGACAGCGCCTTATCGGCACAGGTGATTCGCAAGTACGACCAGCAACTGAAGGACGCGGCCAGTGTGGTGCTGTACTCAGGCCGCAAGCTTTTTAACGAGGCGACAGAGGCCCATCGTTTTTTTCTCGAGCAGGCGGTTGACTTCGACCATTTCTCGAATCCTGAAATTGAGATGGCTCCGGAGCTTGACGGCATTCCGCATCCGATCCTGGGTTATTTCGGCACCATGGATTACATCATGGACACAGATCTGATGGCTGAGGTCGCAAGGCTCCGTCCCACTTGGCATTGGGTGCTTCTCGGTCTCAAGTCGAACCTGGTTCAGGTCTCGGCTCCGAACATTCATTTCCTGGGCTCAAAGCCCTATCGGGATCTGCCACGATATATCGGGCACTTTGACGTGTGTGTTTTGCCTTGGCGGGAGAATAACGTTTTTGTCAGTTATGGGAGCGCGATCAAGGTACGGGAATATCTGGCCACGGGAAAGCCCGTGGTGATGGCGCCGCTTTACGAATATCTGCAGACGCCGGGCCTGCGTTTTTATCGCGGGACACAGGAGTTTATCGAGCAGGTCGAGGCTGCGCTCGAAGAGAAATCTGCAGTGCTCTCGACCCAGCGCCAGGCGTTGGTCAAAGATGGCACCTGGGATGTGAGAGCCAGCCAATTGGCAACACTCATTCATTGCCTGCTGCGGGGACAGGGGTACACATATCCTGCCCCTGAGCTCAATGCCGTTATGGAAAGGAGTTGAGTGCGCGCGTTATTGGAGGACATGAAATCCGGAAAGATAGCCACCTATGATGTGCCTGCTCCCGAGCTCAAGGAGGGCGGCATTCTGGTGCGGACGGCGTTTTCTGCCATAAGCTCCGGTACGGAGAAAGCGACCATGGAGGCGGGCCGGAAATCTCTGCTGGGAAAAGCGATGGCGCGTCCTGACCTGGTGAAGCAGGTGCTGGAGTTCGCAAGGTCGAACGGCGTCTGGGCCGCGCGCCAAAAGGTGCAGGCGCGTCTGGAGACCCTCACTGCTTTGGGCTACTCCTGCTCGGGGGTGGTGCTGGAGGTGGGGGCCGCGGTGACTGAATTCAGGCCAGGTGATCGAGTTGCCTGCGCAGGCAGTGGATACGCCAGCCACGGCGAGATTAATTTTGTCCCTGCGAATCTGGCGGTGCTCGTGCCGCAGGACGTGAGCCTGGAAGCGGCTTCGCTGACGACGATCGGCGCGATCGCGATGCAGGGTGTGCGGCAGGCGAACGTCACCTTCGGAGAGACGGTGGCAGTGATCGGTGTGGGCCTGGTGGGTGTTTTGACGATTCAGATTTTGCGCGCCGCCGGTTGCCGGGTGGTCGCGATCGATGTCTCCCGGCAACGCGCCGCGCAGGCAATGGGTCTCGGGGCGCAGCTTGGGCTGGGGACCGATGATCCGGGATTGGAACATGCCGTTAAAAGTTTTTCGCGCTACGGAGTGGATGCGGCCTTGATCACTGCAGCAACCAAGTCTGCGGATCCACTCGAACTGGCGGCGAAGTTGTTACGCGATCGCGGCCGCATTTCCATTGTTGGTGATGTTGGCATGGGCGTGTCGCGAGCCAACATGTACAGGAAAGAGATTTCACTCGCAATGTCCCGATCCTATGGCCCGGGCCGTTACGATCCGGGCTACGAGGAAGGCGGACAGGATTATCCGATCGGCTTTGTGCGCTGGACGGAAAAGCGAAATATGGAAGCTTTTTTGGATCTGCTGTCCTCCAGGTCGCTCGAGGTGGATGCTCTGCTTGCACATCGATTTCCGGTGGAGGAGGGTGGAAAAGCGTACGCAGCCGTGGAGGCCGGCGCCTACACAGGGATCATCGATTACCAATCGACCCGGGATGTGCGGCCTTCTGCTGGGCCGTCTTTGCAACCGCGGCCCAAAGACATACTACGGGTGGGATGCATCGGTACGGGTGGGTTTGCGCGTGGGATCATTCTCCCTCATCTTCGATCCGCCGCCGGGTTGGTCCTGCAGTCTGTTGCCAGCAGCACGGGCGCGGCCGCCGAGTCGGCTCGAACAGGCTTTGGATTCACGATGGCCGAATCCCCTTCTGAACTAGTGGCCAATCCTAATGTGGACGCGGTCTTCATCCTGACGCGGCATAACAGCCATGCCACCTTTGTGACGAGCGCCTTGGAGCGCGGCAAATCCGTCTTTGTCGAAAAGCCTCTGGCGATCAACCGGGAACAACTGGAAATGGTAAGGGCAGCGTACGCAGAACGATTAGCCGGCAACGGATCGCCTTTTGTCATGGTGGGCTTCAATCGCCGCTTCTCTCCGCTTACGGAGAAGCTCAAGGATTTCTTTGCTCGCCGCAGCGAACCCATGATGGTACATATCCGTTGCAATGCTGGTTTCATTCCGGGAGACAGTTGGATTCAGGACCCGGAAAATGGCGGCCGGATTGTCGGCGAGCTATGCCATTTCGTGGACTGGGCGCGGGCCATAGTGGGCTATCCCATGCAAACGGTGACGGCGGCGGCTCTGCCGGATTCAGGGCGGTATCACCGCGACAACGTCAGCGTCACGATCGGGTTTGAGGATGGATCTGTAGCCAATTTGCTGTACCTTGCGAATGGAGACAGGGCGGTTCCAAAAGAATTTTTCGAGGTATTTAGCGCCAGCAGCATCGCCCGCATCGATGACTTCAAGACGCTCTCGTTATCGCGCAACGGCAAGACGGAGACATTGAAAAGCGGCCAGGATAAGGGCCATCGCCGAGAAATGGAAGTGACCATCGCTGCCATGAAGAAAGGCGAGGAAGCTCCTATTTCCTTCGCAGAATTGATGGAGGTGACGGAAGCCACCTTCGCAATCGAGGAAGCGATCAGAACGCAAAAAACGATTTGGGTTGGGAAAACGCCGGGTTGATTGTTTACAGGTCATCCGAGTTGCGGCTTCTTCCCATCCCTCAGCCACTCCAACCTGGGCCACGCCTCTCCCCTTGTCATCCCGACCGGTTCTCCGAAGGAGCGCAGTGGAGGGATCTGCAGTCGTCGCGGGATAGCCGATCCCACTCTGTCCATCCAAGTCGCTAATCTTCCAAAACGTAACCGCACTCCCCTTGTCATCCCGACCGGAGCTCCGAAAGGAGCGCAGTGGAGGGATCTGCAGTCGTCGCGGAATAGCCGATCCCACTCTGTCCATCCAAGTCGCTAATCTTCCAAAACGTAACCGCACTCCCCTTGTCATCCCGACCGGAGCTCCGAAGGAGCGTAGTGGAGAGATCTGCAGTCGTCGCGGAATAGCCGATCCCACTCGTCCATCCAAGTCGCTAATCTTCCAAAACGTAACCGCACTCCCCTTGTCATCCCGACCGGAGCTCCGAAAGGAGCGCAGTGGAGGGATCTGCAGTGCGCCCTGCGGCTATCTCAAATCCTTCCTCAGCACGAACATCCATCCAGAAGTCAACGACATGGGAACGTGATCAGCAATGGCTGCGTTCAGGCGGACAAAAACATCAAACCTTCCCAGCAAGTGCAGTACAAAGGGACCGGAGGCAATCGACGTTCCACGGGCCTCCAGGAGGAGCAAGTGATTCCGCTCGAACATTTTACGCAGCTGTGAAAGGGTGAATCGCTGAACATGCGGGCTTTGATTATCGGAGCTCGCGATGTACTCCTTGCCCGTGTTGCGCCTGGATACCCGATAAAGCCAGGCAATTATCTTGTCTGCCCGCAACGCTCGATATAAGCGCAGGTCCAGTTCAAATTCGCCATATCCATTTGGGACTGTGACGATGAGGATGCCGGATCCGGCGAGATAAGGCAACGCCGTGGAGAGTAACCCTTCGGGCGTATCGAGGTGCTCGAGAACCTCAGAGATGACCACACAATCAAACTTGCGTGGCGGAACTTCGCTCAAGGAACCATGAATGAAATTGATAGCGGGAGCGAAGTTGCGTCCGCGCTCAATGGATGGCAAATGGGGATCAACCCCAGTCACCTGATAGCCGGCTGCTGCCAAAGGAATTGCGAGTTGCGACCCATTTCCGCATCCCACATCCAGTATGGTAAGGTCGCAGCGTTCCCTGGTGGGGAATGCAAGCTCGATTGCTGCGTCCACAAAACGAAGACGCTTGCCGTAACCCCACAGATTTTCCTTGAGGTACGGTGCTCGCCTGTTGCTCTCTGACATAGAATTTACTGACACAGCACGCCTTCGGCCTATATGGAATTGCCTAGAAATTTGCGGGTAACGGATTTAGGACCGCCGAGTTCCATGCGTCCACTGTACTGGATGCTGGTCTTACTCTCCCTCGTGCCGCTCTGCATTGTGCTTCCCATGTCACCTTTAAATGTTGGCATTGGAGCCATCGCCGGGTGGGTGTTGCTGTTGTGGGTCGCCATCGGCTTCGTACGCGGCCAATTCCATTACGTCGTTCCCCTATGGGTGGCTGTTTACCCGTATTGCTATTACTTCCTGACCTTTCCCAAGGAGCGCTCGATATTCACTGTCGATCGAGCACTCATCCTGCTGCTGATTGTTGAGATGCTTCTACTCTCCCGGCAAGAAGGGCGGCTACGCCTCTGACTCGCGAGGTACGGGTCAGCGCCTATTTCTGGGGCCTTTTTCTACTGGTTTGCTTTTTCTCGCTTGCATCCCATGCGCCTTCTCACGAGCTTGCGTTTTACCGTTTGCTAGTAGAAGGGATGCTGATGCCGGCGCTGCTCGGTCTTTACGCGATGCGCTACTTTCCGCTACTCAAAGACCTGCGTATGTTGCATGCATGTGCCTGTGTTCTTGGCCTGGGCTTGTGTGCGACTGGGCTCATTGAGTTAACCACGAATATCGACCTATTTCCCTGGGAGGGATCGGAGCCGATGTTTACCGATACCCACCTTCGCCGTGCCGATGGTCCCTTCGAGCAGCAAATCGTGTTGTCCGTTGTGGCTATCCTCGCGCTATTCTTCATCCTCTATCTGCGGCGGCTGATGCCGCAGAATATTTCTCCCAAAAGGGCACTGCTGCATCGGCTAGGGTGCGTGGCTGCGCTGGTGGCGGCGCTACTGCCGCTGAACCGCGGACTGGTATTTGCATTGGCGCCGATCGCGCTGATTGATTCGTTTTCAAAACACAGATTGATCTCGCGCCGTTTATGGGCAACTTTTTTCGCCATGATCCTGCTCGCTGCCGTGGCGGCAAGAATGCTCGATCCCCGCCTCTACGACGATCGCGTTTCAAGCCCAGACAATGCTTATCAAAGAGTTGCGCAGCACATGGAAACATTGCGTGTGGTGGGCGAGTATCCTTTGTTCGGGGTTGGGTTTGGTTTATACCACGATGTCGCCGCACAGAATCCGCGGTACATGGTGAAGTGGAAGGGCATCGAGTCGATGAACTTTCCCCACAATGTGCTGATGACGGTGCTCTCAGAAGAGGGTGCCATTGGTTTGCTCTTCTATGTCCTGGCGCAGGTGTTTTTGTTCCGGGCAATGTGGAAGATCCGGAAGGCCTATCCCGCGGGCTGGCTGGCGTTTCTGTACTGCTTTCTGATCTATTTACTGACCGGCCTGGACTTCGCCATCGTTTCCTTCTCTGACATCAATATGTTTTATGTGTTCATCCTGGGCACGATCTACCAGCACCAGATCAAGACGGCCCGCGAACAAGAGCTTTCGATCGCATGATGGAAACGTTAGCTACCTGGTATCTTTCGCTCGCGCCGTCTTCCCCACCTGGATACTGGCGGGAAAGCAAAGCGCTCGAGCGAGCGCAAATGGAATACGACGACGAAATTGCCGGCGGATTTTTGAAGTGGTTTCCCTCGCTATCGGTCGCTGGAAAAGATGTACTTGACCTGGGATGCGGCTATGGCGGCCGCACGGTCAGGTACGCCGAACTGGGTGCTCGATCTGTAACCGGGATTGAACCAGGGGAAAGGCAGTGCGCAGAGGGACGCGAGTTTGCGGCCATACACCAGGTCGCTGCGTCCTTTGAGAGCGGCGCTGGCGAATGCCTGCCGCTGGCGGCGGATTGCTTCGATTGCATCCTCTGCTACGACGTCCTGGAACACGTGAGCGACCCGGGGAAGACACTGAAAGAATGCTTGCGCGTGCTTCGGGCGGGTGGATCTCTCTATGCTGTTTTCCCGCCTTTCTATCATCCGACGGGGGCTCACTTTGACGGTTGGTTATCGAAGATGCCCTGGCCGAATGTCTTCTTTCCTTGCCCGGCGCTGGTGAAGGCAGGGACAAGGATCCTTACCGGACGTGCAGACAGTTACCGGCCCAACGCGTTGCGCCCCACCGATAAGCTCTGGGGACTCAACGGCATTACGATCAGAAAACTGCGGCAAATTGCTCACGGTCTCGACGCCGATTTCCAGATAGGCCTGGCCCCACTTTTTTCGCCTCAGAATCGCAAGTGGGAATCCTGGCGCATGAAATACTTTGCGCCGGTCTTCGAACTTCTGCGCAGAACACCCATCGTGCAGGAATGCTTTACTCACCGCATCATTCTGACCATGACCAAGCCTCCTGTTGATTCCCGGGGGAATACTCCATTGCGAATGGCTCGCCCGAAAGGATAAACTTGGGCGCGTCGGGGTTATCCATGCTGGTCAAGCTACAGTCCGCGATCGCCCTAGTCACCTGCAGCTGTCTGGTTTGCGTCGCTGCGTCTCCTTCCAGCATAGGGATTGTCGTGACCAGCGGACAGGCGCAAGTGGATGGCGCGGTTGTGCGTGGGAACTCCACTCTTTTTCAAGGCAGTGTCGTTCAGGCAGGAACCGCGACTTCAGATCTCATGCTCCCCGGCGGCTCTAATCTCCTATTGCAGCCCAATTCTGGAGTGAAGGTTTATCGAGAATATGCCGTTCTCGAGCATGGAGCTGCGGTCCAGCGGGGTTCCAATACCCTGGTCGCCGATGGGCTTAAGGTATCTTCCTTGTCGCCACAGGGTGCAGTTTTTGTCGCAATTCAGGATGGTTCTCGCCTCAATGTGGCTGCCCAGGGGGGCGCCGCCGAGGTCCGTAATCAGGCCGGCGATTTGGTAGCTCGGCTGGAACCGGGCAAGGCTCTGAGTTTTGCAATTCAGGCTGCACCGCAGACTACGCCCCCACCCGCAACGACAGGACAAAGCTCACCACCATCCGGGGCGCAAGTGACCATACATGGCATCCTTCGCAAGGACCATCCTGGGCGTTACGGGCATTTTCTGCTTACGGATATACCGTCGAAAGTTACCTACGAACTCCAGGGTCCTGGGTTAGACGATCTGGTGGGTGCCTCCGTTGAGGTTACAGGCAGTACTTTCGACACAACGCCCGCGGAAGGGGCTTCCAAAGCCTTGTCTGTTTCCGACATTCACCAGATGCCGCTGAGCGAAATAACCGGAACTCCGGCCACTCCCACACCCGCGCCATCCACTCCTGCAGCGGCCCCTCCCACGCCTTCCGGTGACAACCCTCCGCCCTCTGCGGCGGGGCCAGAGGTTGGCGCGACTCCCGAAGCAACCGCTCCACCGGAAGCAAACAACGCCCCGGCTGTTCCACCCCTACCGCAACACCACGACACTACCAAAATTCTGGTGATCGTAGTTCTGGCGGCTGGAGCTGTGGTTGGAGTTGCCCTCGGCCTGGGTGGCGGTAAGTCGTCGACTGTGAGTCCCGCTTAACAGGACACTGCCAAATTTTCCCGGGATAAATAAACAGCCTAAGTCGGTTGCTGGGAAGTCTCTCATCCTGTACCGTACACCTTAGAAGACGATTTCGGCCGGGGTGGCTTCTCGCCTAGACAACCGAGCCGGGCAGGTTCCGGCAGTTTTCCGGACTACAGCGCGAGCAGAGGACAGTTTTACCGCTGTCCGGTGGCACACCCGGTCCCTGTCCAAAATCAGCTTGATCCAGCACTCCCGCCGCGGCGGGATTTTTTATTGCGTCCCCACTTGTGCCTGCGGAGTAGAAAACCTCTGCCGTGAACCGTAGTCGCCCAAAGAGCCACTCTTCCTGGAAGGGCACGGGTTCACCCGTGCCGAAAAAGCAAGCCACAGATGAGGGCTTTAGCTGCGGATACCGCGGGGACAAACATCTGCCCCTTCCGCGGTAGCCGCTTAGCCCCTGAGGTACGTTTTGAAAGATTCAAACACTAGGGAATTCCATCGAAGACCAAGGCCAACCTTGTCTCGCCTACTTTCAACCTCGCAACCCACCAATACGGAGCAATCGATGCCTAATAACAACGTCAGCGACCTCATCACAGACCAGGAAATAGCCTTTGCCCACCTGGTCCTCTCTAGAACCATGACCGACCGTCGTGCTGCAGAAGCTGTCGGTCTCAACCCTGACACCGCCGCCTCCATCAAATCCAAGCCTTGTGTCCGCGCCTACATGCTTGGACATCGGGCCGCCGTTCAGCAACAGCTTGTCGAGCAGGATACGGAGGAACAACGCCGCTTCAACCTGAGCCGCGACCGAGTCCTGGCCCGCCTATGGCAAATCGCCGACCTGGCCCCTGAAATGACCCGCAACAGCGCCTCCGCCCAGGTCAAGGCTCTCTCCATGATCATCGCCATCGAACGCCTGATTCCCGATCGCCGCGCTGTTTCCGCGCAGAACAAACCCGCCCCTCTGCCGGTTAACCCGCCATTCTATGTCTCCGAATGGATGCGTAACCAGCAGAACGGAGAATCCGTGGACCCACAATCCGCTCCCGGCGCGGTGGATGACCGGCCTCATCCTACCCCCGATCCAACCCCAGAAGAATTGGCATCGTCCCGACCGGTAGTGGAGGGACCTGCGGTTCCCGCCCCCCAACGCCTTGCAAACGTCCCCTTCGCAAACGACCTCATCGCTGCCCCGTGTCCCCACGGCCGATTACGTTGCTCCCGACACCAGACGCCCCTTCTCCATAGACAAGAACCGCTTTGGCCGGCGCCGCTGACCTACGCGCTGACTGTTTACGCCCCAAAAGACCCGAAAACATCGAATTTTATCGAATTTTACAAAAAACAGAGGCTTCCACGAGGCAACGCCGGCGGGAGTCTAAGTCTTTTTCCCTTTCCAGAATCACAAATGATCGGGTGCCCCATGCGGCTACCGCGGGTAAAGACATCTGTTCTTCCCGCGGTATCCGCCCCATCCTTCGCGTTTTTTTGCGAAGGGTGGGATAAGCAGAATCCGCGGGATAAGGGTTTCGGATCCCATGGAGTCTGAAGGTCGTATTTCTGTTCAGCCGGTGTGATACGTAGTGGATGGAACAACGTCAGACTGGTTGGACGCTGCCACCATGGAGAGGATCAGAATTGGCCATGCCCCGACTGCGGGCCGCGAAAAGGGATAATCGAAAGCGGCGTGAATGAGGACCGCGAGGATACCGATTCCCCAGATCGAGCGAAGTGCGGGCTTTATTGCCCAGAGAGTCAGCGCGAGCATCGCTAGCCCGACCGGCAGCCCCCCTTCCGCAGTCCACTGCAACCAGTCGCTATGCGCCTGATTGACGATGGCTCCAGGGTCAAAAGTGGCGAAGGCTGGATAGACATTAGGCCAACAACCCAGTCCCCAGCCGATCCAGGGATGAACGGCCATCATGTGCAGCGTGGATATCGCGAATTGCAGGCGCCCCGCGGCTAAGGCTTCCGAATAAAATCGCTCCGACGCTGTTGCAAATCCTACGATCAAGGTCAGAATCGCCGTCACCCCTGCCAAAGCAAGTGCGATGCGGATGATTCTCCTGCGGGCCTCTGGCCTCTGCCGGTATGCCAGAAACAAAACAACGAGGACCTCCCCGGAAGCAATGATCAAGCCTCCACGCGAAGCACTGACTACCAGGGCTGCCAGCAGCACTGCCGCAATCCCAAGATACGTGTACGACTCGAACGCGAGAAAAAGGGCTATGGGGAGAAGGGTCTCGACGAAGACCGCGAAGTGCGTGTGATAAATAATCGGGCCCATGACGAAGTGCGGATAGCCGGTGTCAAAGATACCAAAGACTTTTCCCGGGGACAGATATGCCTGGAGGATGGCTTCGACGGCAATCGCGAGGCCGAACCACACGATTGCAATACGGATGAGCCCGCCTTGGCTTTCCTCCTTCAAGGTAGATACGCCCAGGTAGTAGACAGCAGCCCAGGTCATCCACTGCAGAGTTGCTCTCTCTGTTTCGAAGCGGTTGATGCTGGAGCCAGTGAGGAGTTGAAGGCAGCCCCATAGAACGATCGCACTCAGGATGATGAGCGGAAAACCCGTATTCATCTCAGGCTGGCTTGCACGAACAATAGCTACTCCGGCGAGTAGGAAGACTGCGATCTCGAAGGCCGCGACCGGCCAGTACGATGGAACCCAGAGGGTGAGCGTGGCCAGGAACTGGGCCAGCACCAGGCAGTAGAGGAGTGACGCGGGTCTCGACGCAAACCAGATTCGGCTTTCCATGAACCTAGGTTTTTTGACCCCTGACCACCAGAAACCAACCGAACCATCGCGCCAGGAATTGGAACGGTGCGCATTGATATTTCTGGATCGAAATATCGTCACCGAAAAGGCGCCTTAGCTTGCGCCGGGTGTAGAGATCGATATGTACCGGTGCTTCACTGTTTTCCACTTTCCGTTTCCATTTCCTGCCATGACTGAGAAAAGCCCACAGCGAGAAGTACGACCACAAAGCGTAGACATGCACATTGAACCGGCCACCAGGACGAAGGACACGAAGAATCTCGGCCACAACCCGCTCTGGTTCATCGCAATGGTGAAGAACGCCATGGGAATAGACATAGTCGAAGCTTTCATCCGCAAGCGGCAGATGCCGCGCGTCGGCCTGCTGTACGACTGCAAGATCACCCACGCGCAGGCGGGCCAGCTCTACATGCTTCGCGGTCAAATCGACTCCCGTAGCCAGGGCTCCGTGTTTGGCGAACTGGAGAAGATCGCTCCCGGTTCCGCAGCCGACTTCGAGGACCTTTTCTCCCGCATGCCGGCGAAATTCTGCCGCGTCATAAAGCCATGGGTAGATGGAGTAGCGCTCTTCCTCGGTAAGAAACAGTGGGGTTTCGTTCCAGTGAGCCTGGGCGAGCTGGGCTGCGTCAGGCATTGCTCTTCACCATACCGGATTCGAAGCAAGGGGCGTCTTCAGGCGATTTGCCGGCAATGAATTCCTTCCACCATAGCGCAAAATTGAGGAGGAACCAGGCATCTCTCCCTCGACCGGACCGGAGCAAACGCAACACGGCATCTCGGTCGAGGAAGTCTGTTTGTTCGCAGAATGCCGACAATTCGCGTTTAGCCAATTCGCCAAATTGCTCGAAGAACCATTCGTAAATGGGAACCCCGAAGCCCTGCTTCCTACGATCGATGATTTCATCGGGGATAAGGCCGCGAACGGCTTTCTTCAGGATATGCTTTGATTCTTTGCCGCGGGTGATGACCTGCTCCGGAATGCTCATCGCCAACTCGACGAACTTGTGATCGAGAAAAGGAACACGCGTCTCCAGGCTTACGCCCATTCCCATTTTGTCGAGCCGCATCAGAAGCAATTCCGGCAAACGGAGATTGAGGTCGAGATAGGTCATCCACTTTACCGGAGTGGTCTCCCATGCATTTTCCATGAACCGCTGGTGGATCGGACGTATCGCCTCCCAGGAAGTCTGGTCCCGAAAACGTCGACGGAGACGGGGCGAAAGCAGAGCCAGTTTTTCGTGTTGCGAGAAAGCATGCACCCCACCCCAAAACAACGGCAATCCAGCGCTGCTGCGCCAGAGTAGTTCGTAAGCAGCACTATGGGATTTACCGATCGCACTCAACCCGAGGAGACCCAGCTTGCTGGCCACACGAGGAACGGGATATTCGTTCCAGCGCATCAGATTCCTGATTTGTTTCCAGCGCTCGTAACCCCAAAAGAGCTCATCGGCACCTTCTCCTGCCTGAGCCACAGTAGCGCCGTTGTCGCGCGCGAGTTTGGAGAGGAAATAGACCGGCATGCAGACAGGATCCGCGATGGGTTCGTCCTGCAGGTAAACCATGCGGGGAAGGAAATCGATAAAGTCCCGCTGAGTGAGAACGCGCTCATGGTGAACAGCCCCGATGCCGGCTGCGAATCCACGGGCTAGGGGCAACTCGCTTTTGCAGCCACGATAATCCTTGTCATAGCCAACAGAGAAGGTCTTTACACTCTCTGCAGCCGACTGGGAAAAGAGCGCTGCATTGGTGCTCGAGTCGATTCCGCCAGAGAGAAATACTCCGACCGGAACGTCGCTGACGGTGCGCAACGCGACGCTGGTACGCAATTCCGCTTGCAGACGTTCGGCGATCTCTTCTTCAGAAACACCGGTCAACGGCGTGGTGTGATCAAGAACATCCCAGTAACACTCTTCACCCACCTGGCCACCCGCGTCGATAGTGAGGAATGAGCCAGGCCGCAGTTTTTTGATGCCTGCGAACAAAGTGTCTGGAGCAGGCGTGGATATGAACGACAGATAGTGGAACAGACGCTTCTTCGTTGACAGCACGAGCCTGTTCGGAATCCTGGAGCAGGGCTTTGATCTCGGAGGCAAAGGTGATGCGCCCATGATGAATGCTGTAGTAGAGCGGTTTGATGCCGACCCGGTCACGAATGAGCCAGAGGCGGCGCGCCTTTGCATCCCACAAAACGATGGCAAACATGCCGCGGAATTTCTGCAGACATGCGATGCCCCATTCTTCAAAAGCATGCAGAATCACTTCCGTGTCAGAGTGGTGGGTTTTCCAGCGGCGATTACCCAGCTCTTCGAGCTCACGCCTGATCTCTGCATGGTTGTAGATTTCGCCGTTAAAGACGATCTGCAGCGATCCGTCGCCGTTGCTCATGGGCTGCGCAGCGGCATCGGAAAGATCAATGATAGCCAGGCGGCGATGGGCCAGACCGACACGGCGGTCGGGGGAAATCCACAAGCCGGCGCCATCGGGGCCGCGGTGCACCATCGTCTCCCGCATGCGGAGAAGATAGTCCGCCGTGACCTGGAAGTTGCTGGTTTTAAATGCCAGTACGCCGGAGATTCCGCACATCTGTGAGCACCGAGTTATACCCTAACACCAGGATCTGATGAACGAAATGAGCGAAAAGGCGATCCGGGAGTTCTGGGATGCTCATCCTTGCGGTGAGAGCCAGGTGGAGAGACTGAGCTCGGATTACGAGGATTTCTTTCGCCGCTACGATGCGTTTCGATACCAGCGGGAAGCTCACATTTTGCGCCGCCTGGATGCTATTGATTTCAAAGGTAAACAGGTTCTTGAGATTGGGCTGGGACAGGGTGCGGACTCGGAGCAGATCATCCGGCGAGGGGCAATCTGGTCGGGCATCGATATCTCCGCTGAATCCGTCAACCGGGTTTCCACCAGGCTCCGGTGCCGAGGGCTCGAGTATGCGAGGCTTGAGCGTGCCAGCGCTCTCGACCTGCCCTTCCCCGACGATTGCTTTGATATCGTCTTCGCTCATGGCGTGCTCCACCATATTCCTGACGTACTGACAGCACAGAAAGAAATTGCGCGTGTGCTCAAGCCGGGCGGCCGCCTGATTGCGATGCTCTATGCGCGCCGCTCGCTCAATTACCTGTTGGCGATTTCAGTGGTACGGCGACTGAGTCTCGCGGTTCTCGTTCTCGGCCGGGCGAAAGCCGGGGGCATGGTCGGAGGCCATATCGCCAGGGCTAAACAAATGGGCTTGCGGCAATACCTGAGGATGCGCAACTTCATCCACGGGAACACGGACGGCCCCTGGAATCCATACAGCAAGGTCTATGATTTAGCGACGGTTCACCAGGATTTCCCGGCGTTCACGCTGGATACCCACTACCAGGACTATATGCATGCTCCCCCGCTGCCGGTGTTCTGGCTCAAACCGTTCGCGCGTATGCTCGGTTGGCATCTTTGGGTACACTTAAAACCACGCAAGTGAAGGGCCAAATCGTTTACTGGCCAAAATATGCCGCGATCAAAGAGGAACAACCGCTTGCGAATCATGAGTATTGTCGGCGCCCGGCCGAACATGATGAAGGTCGCCCCTTTGCTGGCGGAATTGCGACGGCACGAGGATTTTGAACCGGTCCTGGTTCATACCGGCCAGCATTACGACTACTCCATGTCCCAGGTTTTTTTCGATCAGCTGGGGGTGCCGCCACCTGACTACAACCTGGACGTCGGTTCAGGCACGCACTATGCGCAAACGGCAGAGATTATGCGGAAGTTTGGCGAGCTTGTGCAACTGGACCGGCCAGACATGGTGGTGGTCGCAGGCGACGTGAACTCGACCATCGCCTGTGCGCTGGTCGCGGCCAAAGAAAGAATTCCTGTCGCGCACCTGGAGGCAGGTTTGCGCAGCTTCGACCGAAGCATGCCGGAAGAAATCAACCGCATCCTGACAGATGCCGTGGCGGACCTGCTTTTTACCACCGAGGAGAGCGCCAACCAAAATCTCGCGAATGAGGGCATCGAGACTGGCAAGGTTTTCTTCGTCGGCAATTTGATGATCGATTCTCTGGTGAGTGCTCTTAAGGTTGCCCGGCAATCCCCCCTGCGCTCGGAGTTGGGGTTGGATGGAAAACCCTACGCCGTGCTCACGCTGCATCGTCCTTCGAACGTGGATAACGAAGATCAGTTGAGGCGTACCCTCGACGCCATCGTCGAGGTATCGCAGCACATCCCGATAGTTTTTCCGGCGCATCCAAGAACGGCGCGGAACATCGAGGCGGCCAGGTTGACTGCAATGAAAACCTGGACTGGCGGCCCACTCTCCAACTCAGGCTTATGGATGATGCCTCCGGCTTCCTACCTGGACTTTCTTGACCTCACGCAACATGCCGTGATGGTCATCACTGATTCTGGCGGCGTGCAGGAGGAGACGACGTTCCTCGGAGTTCCGTGCCTGACCTATCGTGACACCACGGAACGGCCCGTCACCGTCTCCATGGGCACCAACAGGGTAGTGGGATGCGACCCTCAGCAATTGTTGCTGAACGCGCTGGAAGTGCTTGAGGACGTCCACCAAGGCCATGCCAGGTCAGCCCCTTCGCGGCCCCCACTGTGGGATGGCCGGACGGCCTCGAGGATCGTACGGATTCTCAAACAGGTGTGGGAGGGCGATCTTGCCTGTGCCGGGGAGCGTCTCCCTCGGTGACACAGAACGAGCCTTCGGAGCTGGTTCATGCGATTCGAGGCTTGCGCACATGGATAGAGAGCAGGCATTTCGAGGGTTACGAACCGTTTGACCTGCTCAACTCGCCTTATTTACGTGGGAAATGGGCGCGGCAGCTTCCGCTAGCCGTTCTGCTTATCCAACTCGGCAAGCGTTTCGCTGGGCAGCGATTTCGGCAATTTCTCAAGGTACCGCCCAGCAGGAATCCCAAAGCCTTAGGCCTTTGTCTTTCGGCGTACTGTGACCTTGCACGATCCGGGTGCGATGTCTCGGCTGAGGCGGCATTGCTCAAAAGCGAACTGATTCGGCTTCGGTCGCCGCATGAATCCTATTTCAGCTGGGGTTATGACTGGGACTACCTCTCCTTACGAGGGAGCCGGCTCCCTGCCTTCTCCCCAAACTGCATCGCGTCGTATTTTTGCGGGACGGCGATGCTGGAAATGAGCGAAGTATTTGGCGACCGGGAGGCACTGGAGATTGCCGAGTCGACGGCTGGTTTCATGGCGTCGCGTCTGAACCGGTCTTTCGAGTCGGCAGACGCAATTTGTTTCAGCTACACGCCGAACGACAAAACCTTGATTTACAACAGTAGCGCGCTGGCAGGCCTTTTTTTGGCTCGGGCCGGCAAACTAAGCGGCAACCAAGCCTACGTTTCTCTGGCGCGCAAAGCCATGGTTTTCCTGGTCAGAGGACAGCTGAAAT
Source organism: uncultured Acidobacteriaceae bacterium (assembly GCA_963790935.1). Taxonomy (GTDB): domain Bacteria; phylum Acidobacteriota; class Terriglobia; order Terriglobales; family Acidobacteriaceae; genus PALSA-350. The sequence continues at coordinate 126,176 of CAWBRJ010000005.1, forward strand.
CGGGCGGGTGGTATTACGGGCAGCGTCGGCGGCAACGGTGGATCGACAGTTTTCACACCTCGTACAACGTTTGCGCCCTGCTCGACTACCAACAGACCAGCGGGGACCGGACCTTTGAGGAAGCGATGCTAGCCGGCCATCGCTATTATCAGTCCGCCTTTTTTCGCAGGGATGGAGCACCCCGGTACTTCCACAACCGGACTTTTCCGATCGATATTCACGCGTGCTCTCAGGCCATCCTGCACTTCACCGCGTTTTCTGCGATGGACCCGGCAGCACTAGAGCATGCCTGGAAGACTTTCCATTGGACGACCAGGAACATGGCTGCGCCCGACGGGTCTTTTTATTATGAGCAGCATCGCCTGTGGACCAACCGCACCCCCTACATGCGGTGGGGGCAAGCCTGGATGCTCCGCGCCCTGGCCCGGCTGCAGTTCGCCAGCAGTTTGTCAGTCAGGTTGGATTATGATGCTCGCGGATAGCAAAATGCGCATCTGGATCGACCTGGATAACTCGCCTCACGCACACTTCTTCCCTCCCATCATCAGGAGGCTTGAGGAGGCCGGTTATGACGTTGAGCTCACAGCCAGGCGTTTCGGGCAGGTGGAAGAGATCGCGCGCTCGCACGGCCTCAAATACGTGGTCATCGGGCAGCATCGCACACCCCACTTCTTTCTGACCAGGGCTCTGGCGACGGTTGGCCGGGCATTGCGGTTAACCGCGTATGGCCGCCAGATCCGTCCGGCCATCGCTGTGAACCACGGATCGCAGGCCCAAGTGCTGGCCGCATGGTTGCTGGGCATTCCGGTCATGACCATCCACGACTACGAATTTGTTTATTCGGAACTGTTCTCCAGGATGGCAACCAAGCTCCTTTTGCCGGAAACCATTCCCTCACTGACACTCGAGCGGCAACATGTAGACATGAAGAAGGTAATCCGTTATCCGGGCTTCAAAGAGAACGTCTACCTGAGCGGCTGGCACAATTCGCCCGAGGTGATGGAAGAGCTGAACCTGGATCCCGGGCGGTTGATTATCACCGTACGCCCTCCCGCTACCTGGGCGCACTATCAGAATCCGCTTTCTGAGGTTCTTTTTCGGGCTTTGGTCGAGCGCCTGCGTGGAGACAGCGACTCGCAGGTCATTGTGCTTCCTCGAACTCGTAAACAAGGGGAAGAGTTGAGGAAATCGTACGGTATGCGTTCGGCACCCTTCCGGGTTTCTGACAAATCTGTGGATGCGCTTAGCTTGATGGCGCTTTCGGATGCAGTTTTGAGCGGGGGCGGCACCATGGCGCGGGAAGCCGCTATCATTGGAACCCCTGCCTACAGCCTGTTTGCGGGCAAACCAGGCGCAGTGGATGCGGCTCTCGAGCGGGACGGGAAACTGACCATCCTGAGAAAGATTGAAGAGGTGAGAGATCTGCGCTTTGAGAAGAACTCGCGCGACTTTCGCTTCAATAGCGCGGATGCACGGACGGGAGAAGTGATCCTGCAGCACATTATCGCCCTGGGAAGCTAAGGACGGCTGCCCGCTATAATCTCTCTTTCGAGAGATGGTGCATGAAGCAACCAATTGTGAGGCGATTTTTAGGGTTGGTATTCCTGGCGACGAGTGTTTCGCTCGGGGCCCAGGATCAAAGCGCGGGATGGCAGCCGGATCTTACTCGCCTGCAAACCTACACGTCACACCGGGCATCCAGTGCGGACCCAACCGGCGCAAACGCGGATGCCCGTAGAGTTGAGCCCGGCGCGTCGCTGACGCTCCTGGACACGGACGGTCCGGGCAAGGTTTCGCATCTCTGGTTCACCATCTCTAGCGACGAACCCTACCATCTGAAACGCATCGTGCTGCGCATTTATTGGGATGGCGAGGCTACGCCCAGTGTGGAAGCTCCCATTGGGGACTTCTTTGGCCTGGGCCTGGGCGACTACGTTTCCTGGCAGTCTGAATTGTTGTCGGTGGGCAGCGAAAACAGTCTGAATTGCTTTTTCCCGATGCCCTTCCAACGGCATGCACGAATCACGATTTCGAACGAGGGCAGGCAGCCAGTTGGGAGTTTTTATTACAACATCGACTACCAAACGGATAGTCATCCCCTGTCCCCCGGAACACTGTATTTCCACGCTCAATATCGGCAGGCGCAGCCCAACCATGGCTGGACCAACACCTGGACAAGCAATGGCGACCCGCTGGTGGACGACAAACAAAACCTGAAAGGCGAAGACAACTACGTTTGGATGGAAGCCAAAGGGAGCGGGCAGTTTGCCGGGGTCACCATGTCTGTCATGCAGAACCAGGACGGCTGGTGGGGCGAAGGGGATGACATGTTCTTCGTCGACGACAACAGCACTCCGGCCATTGCAGGCACCGGGTCAGAAGATTATTTTCTGGGCGCGTGGGATTTCGGAGGCAAGCCTTTTTCCTATCAGCTCTACGGCGCGCCCGTCGTTGGTCCGGAACTGGCGGGGAGCAGATCGAGCGTCTACCGTTTTCATCTGGATGCCCCCATCCCCTTCAGAAGATCTTTCAAGGCCACCATCGAGCATGGAAACGCCAACCATCGCTCGGACAACTACTACTCCGTCGCGTACTGGTATCAATCGGAGCCTCACGCTCCTTTTCCGCCCCTGCCCCCAGTCGACCAGCGACTGCCAGTGGTGCAACAGGTTGGCGGGCCAGGAAATGCTCACGCAGTGGGCAACTCCACGAGTCCGGCTGCCAGCCCAACGCCCCCATCCGCCCCGCAGTAGTGCCTGGGTCACACGCCCTGAAGACCAGTAACGGCCCAGATATTTCTGCAATACTCCTGAATTGCCCGGTCGGACGAGAATTTTCCCATCCGGGCAGCGTTATAGATGGACATCTTTGACCACTTTTCCTGGTCGAGGAAGGTGGCTGAGACCTGATCCTGGGTGTCTACATAGGATTGATAGTCGGCAAAGAGAAGGTAGGGATCGCTATTAAGCAATCCGTCGACCAGGGGACGGAACAGGCCGTGATCGCCACGGGAAAATTGTCCGTCCGTAAGGCTATCGACCACTTCGCATAGGATGGGATTGGACTCGTAGATCGACCGCGGATGATAGCCGGCATTTTTGGTAGCGACCACCTGCGCGGCCGTCAGGCCGAACAAGAAGAAGTTCTCGTGCCCGACCGCATCCCTGATTTCGATATTGGCGCCGTCAAGTGTTCCGATGGTAAGCGCTCCATTCATGGCGAACTTCATGTTTCCTGTTCCCGAGGCTTCTTTGCCTGCGGTCGATAACTGCTCGCTAAGATCTGCGGCCGGATAGACCTTCTGCCCGAACGAAACGTTGTAGTCGGGGAGAAACACCACCTTCATGCGGTGCCTCACATCAGGATCGTGATTGATCACCTCGCCAACAGAGTTAATGAGCTTGATGATCAGCTTTGCCATGGCGTAACCGGCTGCCGCCTTGCCACCGAAGAGGAAGGTTCGCGGGGTCATCTCCAGCCTGGGATTCCTCTTGAGGCGAAGATAGAGAGTGAGAATGTATAGCACGTTCAGATGCTGGCGCTTGTACTCGTGCAGCCGCTTGACCTGGGTGTCAAACATAGAGGCAGGATCTACCGAATATCCCGTATCCTCCAGGATGTACTGGGCGAGCCTCACTTTGACGTCATACTGCGTCTTCCGCCAGGCAGCCCGGAAACCGGGATCCTCCGCGTAGGCTTCCAATTGCTTGAGGTGTTCGAGGTTGCCGATCCAGCTTTCTCCTATTTTGCCGGTCATCAACCTCGACTGTTCGGGATTGCTCACGGCCAGCCAACGCCGGGGAGTGACACCGTTGGTCACGTTGATGAATTTGTTGGGCCACAGGTCGTGGAAGTCACGCAGCAGATCGTTCTTCAAGAGTTGCGTATGCAACTCAGCAACGCCGTTTATGTGCTTGCTGCCGACGCACGCAAGATGAGCCATGCGGACGAACTTGTCCCCAGACTCATCAATGATGGACATGCGGGTTACTTTTCCGTCATCGCCGGGGAAGTGCTCACGCACGGTTTTCAGGAAGCGGCTGTTGATTTCATAGATGATTTCCATGTGGCGGGGAAGCAAGGCAGCGAACAAGGGCAAGGACCAGCGCTCCAGCGCTTCCGGCAGGAGGGTGTGATTGGTGTAATTGAAAGTCCTGGAAGTAATATCCCACGCCTGTTCCCAGCCGAGTTCGTGTTCATCCATCAGCAGGCGCATGAGTTCCGCTACGCCAATGGAAGGGTGTGTGTCATTGAGCTGAATCGCCCACTTATCGTGGAATGTCCCAATGCTACGTCCTGCAGCGAGATGGATGCGCATCATATCCTGCAGTGCGCAGGAAGTGAAGAAGTATTGTTGTTCCAGGCGTAGTTGCTTGCCCTCCTTCGCGTCGTCGTTGGGATAGAGCACTTTGGAAATATTCTCGGCAAAGATTTTCGAGGCAACAGCGCCTTCGTAGTCGCCGCTGTTGAATTTGTCGAAATAGAAAGATTCGCTCGCTTCGGACCTCCACAATCTAAGGTCATTGGCGGCTCCCGAGCCGTATCCGAGAATCGGCGTGTCGTAGGGAATGCCTTTCACATGGGAAGCGGGAATCCAACGTGTTCTCAGGTTTCCGTGCGAGTCCTTCCAGGATTCGGTGTGCCCCCCGAAGCCGACGTCGACCGACTCCTGCGGCCGGCGTATTTCCCAGGGATTTCCATAGCGCAGCCAATAGTCGGTGAGCTCCACCTGCCAACCATCATGAATCTCCTGGTGGAACATTCCGAATTCGTAACGGATACCGTAACCGATGGCGGGAATTCCCAACGTTGCCAGGGAATCGAGGTAACAAGCGGCGAGGCGGCCGAGGCCACCGTTCCCCAGCCCGGGTTCGCTCTCTTCAGAGATGATCTGATCCAGGTCGAGACCGAGCTCCTTTGTTGCCTGCCGAATCGGTTCTTCTATTTTGAGGTTAAGCAGGTTGTTTGCCAGGTGCGGCCCCATGAGGAACTCGGCGGAAAGGTAGCAAACGACGCGGACGTCGTGCTCCGAGTAGTTTCTCCGGGTGGCCAGCCAACGGGCGAGAATGCGATCCCTCACGGTGTAAGCGACCGCCATGAAGTAGTCCATGCGGCTCGCGGATTCGGGATCTTTGCCCACTACGTAGCGCAGGTTTTCCAGAATTGCCTGCTTCAGTGTCTCGACCCCCATCCCGGTGCGATCGTCGTCGATGGTGGCCATTTCGGTTTTGAAGGGCTGTTCCTGAATTGAATGGGTCACAGTAGTCCAACTTTCCGCGGAACGCGTTTGTGTTTGCCGGAGGGCGCAACGGTGCTGGGACCTGCGCGAAGATCTGAGTTAGATCGCTTTCGAGAGGAATGCTAGAACTTGGCCAGCCCGAAAACAAGGCGCGCCGCAAGAACTTTACCGACAATACGCGAGATTTTAATCAGGTACTCACAGAGGCGGCTTTTCGTCTTCACGATCCATTAACAACCGAAACGCATTCTGATGTATGGCCAAACTCGGCTTCAACCAGATTCTGCGCTTTGCACTGGCTGCAGTGAGTGTGGCCCTGATTGCTGTTCTGGCGATTGCTTGGTGGCAACGGTCCAAGACGGAACATCTCACGCTGGCAGCCGGGGCATCGAGCGGGGAAAGTTACATCCTAGGTAGCGCACTCAAGACGGTTGTGGAGAGGCACTACCCTAAGATTCGCTTGACTCTTCTAGAGACCGGCGGCTCGGTTGAGAATCTCAGTATGCTCGAGGACGGCCGGGCGCAACTGGCCACCGCGCAGGCGGATATTCCGGCCGGACCAAAAGCCCGGTCGGTCGCCGTGTTATACGACGACACTTTCCAACTTCTGGTACCAAGGCAGTCGCAGTCAAAGAGCCTGGTGGACTTAGAAGGCAAGCGGATCGCACTTGCACAGAGTGGCGGACAGTTTCAGTCCTTTCTCCACGTAGCTGACCATTTCGGCCTGCAGCAAGCGGATTTCCAGTTTGTTGGTACGAGCGATGAAGATGCAAACACTGCATTCCTGAATGGACGAGCAGACGCTCTTTTTCGCGTCCGCGCCATCGGTGATCCGTCCATCCAACGGCTGGTGCAATCCGGGAAAGCCCGCTTTCTTCCTCTGGAACATGCCGCAGCAATGAAGATCAAGTATCCGGCGTTTGAGGCCGCCCTGATACCCATCGGAGCCTATTTGGGAAACCCTCCGATTCCGGCGCAGGATTTTCCAACCGTCGCGGTGCACCGCACCCTGCTGGCTCGCGACGACGCGAATGCGGCAGCCATAAGGGCCGTTACGGGAGTTCTTATCGAGCGCAGGCAGGAGATCATGCAGGAGATTCCCGCCCGTATGACTGAGGTGCGCCTGCTCCTGGTGCAGACTCGCCGGCCGGAGCCGCAATCAGCACTCGGACCCCCGCTGCATTTCGGAGCCCTCAGCTTTTATGACAAGGACAAGCCATCCTTTCTGCTGGCACATGCGGACTATGTCGGTTTGATTCTGACAGTCGGACTTATGGCAGGTTCCTGGATATGGGAATTGAAGCGATGGATGCAAAGGAAACAAAAAGACCAGGCTGATATATACAGCAAACGCGTAGTGACGTTGATTGGTGAAGTGCAAACAACTAATTCACTGTCCTCGCTCGACGAGGCCTGGCGTGAGCTACTAACAATTCTTGCCGAAGCGGTTCATGACCTTGACGGCGATAAGCTTTCTGAGGAATCGTTCAATTCTTTTCGGGCCATTCTACAGATCGGGATGGAAGTTACGAAAGAACGACGGGCTCTGTTGTCGGCCGCCCAGGCGGGGACCAGAGCGGTACCCCAGGAGTCTCTCTCCTAGCAATTCACCCCCGCCGGAGTGCACTCCTCCGGCTTGAGTCATCCCGGCCGAGCATTGAGTGGGTGGCCCAGGTCTCGTTTTTGAGACCTGGGTTTTCCGGTAGAAGAAGAAAGTGCGGATGTATTGACAGGGCGTTGTAAATGTTTTCTCCTGATGCGATTGAGGGCACGCATGCAACGACGAGATTTCCTGAAAACCAGCACACTGGCTGGGTCCGCTCTTCTCTTCTCCCGCAAATTACCGGCAGCCGATGCCTCTGATCAGGCGGTTATCGAGATCATGCTTGACGAACCAGTGGGAACGATCTCGCCCCTGATCTATAGCCATTTCACCGAAGAACTGGGCGCGGTTATCTACGACGGAGTGTGGGTCGGCGAGAAGTCGAAGATTCCGAACACCGGGGGCATTCGCACCGCGCTGATTGAGAAGATGCGGCAAATCAAAGCGCCAGCTGTTCGCTGGCCCGGTGGCTGCTTCGCCGACAGCTATGACTGGCGCGACGGAGTGGGCCCGAAAGATAAGCGGCCGCGGCGGACCGACTTCTGGGTCGATGATCCGGACTCGAAAAACCTGCCGAAAAAGGGTCCGCCCAGCTTCGACCCCAATCAATTCGGCACCGATGAATTTGTGCGCTTCTGCAAGTTGTGCGGCGCAGAGCCCTACCTCGCAGCCAATGTACGCAGCCTGAATGCGTACGCATTCGACCAATGGATCGAATATTGCAACTCCCCGGCTGGCAGCACTACCTGGTCTGAAGTGCGGGCTGCGGATGGGTCTGCCGAACCCTACAACGTGCAGTATTGGGGGGTGGGCAACGAGAGCTGGGGCTGCGGCGGTAACTTCACCCCTGAAGAATACGCCAGCGAATACCGTCGTTATCAATCATGGCTGCCAAGATATGGGGTTGACCTGAAGTTGATTGCCTCCGGCCCCAACCAGGACGATGTGGACTGGACCACGCGGTTTTTTGAAAACATTTTCAGAGCGGACCGCCCAATCGCTCCGCCGTTCGGCTGGTCCATGCACTACTACACGGATCTGCCGGAAGCGCTCAAATTCACCGCTGAGGATGTGTATCCCGGCTATGAGCTCGCCGACCGGATGGAGAAGATCATGCTGGACCACTGGACAGCGATGGGCGTGTATGACCGCGACCATCAGGTCAAACTGGTGGTCGACGAATACGGGCCATGGTATCGCTTCAGCGATACGAAACTGGATGCCAGCCACGTGCTGGGACAGCAACTAACGGTTCGCGATGCGATCATGACTGCGCTCACACTGGATACGTTTAATCGACATCCAGACAAGGTCGGCATAGCAGCCTGTGCCCAGTTGATCAATTGCATCGATTCGCTGTTCCTCTCCCATGAAGATCACTTCATTACCACGCCGGTCTTTCACGTGTTTGATATGTACAAGGGACACCAGGGTGGGCAAGCGGTGCGGCTGCAGTTCTCTGTGCCGGAGATCTCTTTCCCTCGCAAAGCTATCAAAAAGCAGCTGAGCTCGACGGGAGACGAGGCTATTGTGGGTGGCCCCAGTTCGCGGTTATGGGGGCTGAATGGCTCCGCCTCAGTGACTGGGAAAGTGTTGACGCTGACGGTGGTCAACCCGCACCTGACGGAGGCTCGTCCGGCACAGATCATGCTGCGCGGGGATGCGAGCGCCGCTTCGGCGGAGGCGGAGGTGTTGGGTGGCGAAGACGTGCACAACCACAACACGTTCGAACAGCCGGATGCGGTCACCACAAGGAAGTCCGCAGTCACGGTTTCCGGTAAGGTGGTGCAATTTACCCTGCCGCCCTCGTCGGTGACGCGATTGACGATTAGCATGACATAGGATGTGGCTGGTCGAGGATGGTGATGGTCAATCTGATGAGCCACCGTCTCTGTTGCGGAAACGATCTCACTGGCGATGGCCGCTCCCGGTCACCTCTGCGAGGATCTGTCTCAGCAAAACAGTAGTGGGTGCCCACATCTGCCAAATAGCGCGAGATGTGCGGCACCCACTATTTGTTCTAGAAGTGGAGCTTACCTCCAAGCTGAATGGTGCGCGGATCGTAGGCGGTGGTGACCTGTCCGAAGTTCTTGTCCCCGGAGTTCTGATCGATGTTGTTAAATTCCGTGTGATTGAAAACGTTGAAGAACTCAAAGCGTAGTTCCAGGCTTGGGCCCTCCGCCTTGAATGGAATGTTTTTGAACAGCGACCAATTAAAGTTGAAGAGCCCCGGCTGCACGACCACGTCTTTGCCTGCATTGCCGAAGCCCGAGTTTGGGCCGCCTAGCCAAGGCGGAGTCGGATCTGCAAAAGAGTTGGTGCTAAACCACGCAAGCCGCGTCTTTGGGTAGGAAACGGGAGCAACCAAGTTGGGACGATTGTTCGTGCCGCCACCCAACCCAACTGTGTCCAGGGCACCGGTATAGCCTATGATCGCCGGCGTTCCCGACTGTGCTACGGTAACGCCGGAGAACTGCCAGCCGCCCAGGGCAGTCCGAGCCCACAAGTTCGTGCTGTGATCGAAACCTGGAATGTTGTAGATGTAATTGATGTTGAGGATGTGACGCCGGTCGAAGCCTCCCGAGCCATAGTCGTATGCCGGGTTGAACGGATTGGAAAGACCGTTGAGATCGTTCGTGACCTCGTCGAGCTCGTGGGAGTATGTATAGGCCACCTGGGTGGTAAGCCCATGCTTGTTGTCCATACGCAGACCGATTTGCAGCGAGTTGTAATTGAAATTCGTCTCGTTCTCTTCCTGCGTGATGCCGGCATAGCCGGGGAATATGCGGTACTGATTTGCATTCAAACTACCGTTGGAAACCCCTTCCCGAAGGTCGTAAGGATTTGCCGGGTTGTTTGTATCCGTCAAAGGCAAGGTATTGATGTTCCGGTCATCGTTCTGAGCCCAACCTACAGAACCTGCGTACTGCACCACCGCAACCACCGACGGGGCAAGCTGCCGTTGCACGCCAAAGCTAAAAGTTGCAGTGCCAGGAGGCGTGTATTTGTATTCCAGATTCGTTAGGGCTGAGGGAAAGGTTTGAGCCGTGGTAGCTCCAGTCAGCGCACTGGTGTTCGGGTTGGAGAAGTAGACGTTGTTTGCGGTCGGTATGTAAGCAAACGGCGGATTCAGAGCGGCGTTATATACGTCATTTCCCTGAACACGCTCAAAGAACATACCAAAGCCTCCACGGACCACAGTCTTTCCATCGCCAGTGGCATCGTAGGCGAACCCGATTCTTGGCTGCCAGGTGTTGTATTGGTTCTTCACGTTGCCGCGCGGGAAGCCGTTTACACCCGCCAACTGGATGCCGTTCAAATAGAAGTTTGTGCCGTTGAAAGGCGTGAGCTGACTGGGCTCGAGCGTGCCGGCCGCAGTAACCGGATTGCCAAGCCCAGCGTTATAGTCAGCCGGAACGAAATTGGCAAACTGGTCATAGCGCTCAAAGGCATGGGGCATCCCGTCAAAGCGGATACCCAAATTAAGCGTCAACCTGGGCTGGACGTGCCAGTTGTCGAGCAAATAGAAACCGTAATTGTTGTTGACCCAGTGTTTGCCAAAAAGATAGTTGAGCTGCTCGAAGGTGGCGGCGTCGCCGAGCAGGAAGTTTACATACGAGTCCTTGGAAAAGGAGCTGGAGTTGAAAATAGCAGTTCCCTGGGTGTTGTATTGCAGTTGCTGGTTCTTGTAGTCGTGCAGCCAGCTGAACCCGACTTTGAACTGATGGAGTCCTCTCGTATAGGACAGATCGTCCCTATACTCAAACCCTTCGTAGCCGTTCTTCCAGGGATAGTAGCTCGAACTCCAGTTGGTGTTCAGCGGAGTTCCCTGCAGGTCAATTTCCGGCAGTCGGCTGCCCACGTTGTTGGCGACAGGGAAGAAGCTGGTGGCCGTCCATCCGCTGGGCTGGACGAACGTTCCTCCAGGACCTTGAACCGGGGTAAGGGTGATCTTGTTGCCGCTGTAAAGCACGGCAGTTTCGTTCAGCAAGTTGGGGGAAATGGTTTGGGTCAGCTTGATGACCGAGGACCACGCCGGATTTTGCATGGCCGTGCCTACCGTCGGATAGGTGCTGTCACTCCACAGCGGAGGGAAGAAATTGACGCTTACGGGCTCATGGAGCAAATGGCCCATCAGTTGAAGTTTGCTGTTGATGGCGTGATCAATGCGGACAACGTCTTCACGAACATTGGTCGGTTGAGGGATGGACGAGATGTATTGGCTGGTGCCGAGGTTCGGGTGGGGGAAGGTGCCCGCATTCAGTTCGAGGACTGCGTTCTGGTCGATCAGGTTGGCGGGAATGGTAAAGATGGTGCCACCATTGGTCGTGTTAAAGGGCTTGCCTTGAGTCAAGCCGTCCGCTGCATAGAGCTGGATCTTGTTGTTATCCGAGGTGAAAGGAACAATGGGGGCCGTACCGTTTGCTGCTATGGTATACGCCAGGGACGCGCCAGCTGCGGGGAAGTTGTTGGCCTGGATGGTATTCGCCGTGGTTGGCGAGCTTCCCTGAATCAACCTGCGCCACTCTTCATTCACAAAAAAGAAGGTTCTCTTGCGAGAGTTGTTATAGATGTGGGGAATGAAGAGCGGACCACCGATGTTTCCGCCGGGCTCGTTCAACCGGAACTCGGGCCGCGGCTGCCCCGCCAACTTGGTGAAATAGTTGTTGGCGTCATAATCCTCATTGCGGTTGAAGTAGTAGAGTGACCCGTGGAAATCATGGGTCCCGGACTTGATCACCATAAGGATGGTTCCACCGGAGCCAATTCCGTAGTCGGGCGAGTAGTTGCTGTCGAGTGTCTGGAACTCAGCCAGAGCATCGATCGAAGGCAGGGAGCTAAAGCAGCCGCCGCAGCCACGATCGTTTAATTCTCCTCCGTCCAGCATGTAGAGGTTGTGCGTGCTGCGAGTTCCGTTGAAACTGATTCCGTTGGCGGAGGTCAGACCCGCCACGCCGCTGAATGCGGGTAAGGTGTTGGAGACACCGAGGCCGAGGGCAGCAAGCGCGGTCACGTTGCGGCCGTTCGTAGCCAACTGAGTGACTTGCTGGCCGGTGATCAGGGTGCTGAGTTCACTGGTCTCCGACTGCACCTGCAGCGCGTTCGCCTGCACGGTGACCGTTTGGGCTGCATTGCCGACCGTGAGGGTGACGTCCTCTTTCAGGGTTTGAGCCGTGTTCACGGAAATGTTGGTGGTACTGAATTTCTCAAATCCCGGCGCGCTGGCCTCGAGGTTGAAGCGGCCTACGCCCACATTGTTAAAGGTGTAGATCCCGTTGCCGTTTGAGGTACTCTGCCGCTCCTGGCCGGTGGCGACATTGGTGAGAGTAATGGCGGCGTTGGGAACCACTGCTCCCGTAGGATCGGACACTGTTCCAGTAATGGTTGCGTTTTCCTGAGCCCAGGCAAGGGGCACGAGAAGGACTACCGCAGTGAATGCGGTAGCCAGCAAGAATTGAAAACGACGCATCGTAGTCCTCCTAAAATGGTGCACTTACCGCTTGGAAATTCCGGGCCGCAGCTAACGATCGTTGCGGGCTGATTTCTCCCAGAAAACGTTTTCTTGTAATGGAAAATAAACTGCTGGCGCTACCTCCAGCTTTAACCATGTTCGCTAGTTTTTATTGAGGGCCGATGGTCGCACAGTAATTTCGCACAAGCACCACCGACCGGCGTAAATTTTCCCGCATCGTGTATATCTCACCGGATGAAAGGCTGTCAACCAGCCATTTTTAGGAGTGTCTGCATTTTAATCGTTTTCGAGGCGAGGTGGCGACAGCAGGGATCGCGGCAGCGGCAGGTTTGATTCACCAGCCCGGTTTTGAGGATGTTGCAAACGTTTCCCCTAGATCACGCAACCTATTGAATTATCAGGGTTGCCGGGCCTAGGACTCTTCGCTCGTCCGGGTTTCGATGCCTGCCACCACCGGGGTGGATTTGGCCTTCCCTCGGCGCTTGCCGAGGTGGAGCATGGTGCCCCTGGGATAGCCGGTGGATTCGCGGACTACCAGGTGAGTGGGTATCTTATAGTTACGTTTTGGCTCCGCACCTTCTTCTACGTGCGCGCGCAACGCGATCACCGCAGCTCGCGCCAACTCAAAACACGACATTTGTATGGTGGTAAGGGGCGGGATGGTGACCTGCGCAATGTGGATGTCATCGAAGCCGATCACCGACAGATCGTCGGGCACTCTCAACCCTGCGCGGTAAAGCGTGTGGAGCACGCCAATCGCGGTCATATCGTTCGAGCACATCACCGCAGTGGGTCTTTGCCGGACCTTCAGCAGGCGGCCCATGGCTTCGATGCCGCCCTCCATGGTGTGATCCCCCTCCACAATCCACTCCGGATCGGCGTCGATGCCGCACTCCTCAAGCGATCTTAAAAAGGCCGCCAGGCGCGACTGCGCGGAGTGCAGGCCCTTACGACCGCTGATAAACGCAATGTCCCGGTGCCCGAGCGCGGCCAGGTGTTGTACCCCCTGCCGGATGCCATGGTGGTAATCCACCCGCAGCAGGCTGATGCCCGGTCTGTCCGGACCCTCGTCGACGAATACCAGCGGGATATTGCGCTCGGCGAACTGTTCCAGCAGCGGTTTCTCAACGCCAAAGGTCATCACGGCTACGCCCTCCGCCCGGCGCTCCAACATGCGGCGTATACACAAGGACATGCGCCGGGGATCGTAGTTGGTCGAGCCGATGAGAATTTCGTAGCCGTGCTCCACGGCAATGTCTTCAAACCCCTGTATCAGTTCCGGGAAGAAAGGGTTGGTGATCTCGGAAACGATCAGCCCCAGCAGGCGACTACGGCCCGAGACCAGCGAACGCGCCTGGGTATTGGGGAAATAATTAAGCTTCTCAATGACTTCCCATACGCGTTTGGCTGTCTTGGGGTTCACCGTCGATACCCGGTTAATGGTCCGCGATACTGTAGCGATGGATACATTAGCCAACCGTGCTACAGAGCGGATGTCCATTTTGGCGGGCGTTTCTGCCGCCGGCGGCTTTGTTTTCTTCCTCGCTTGTTTCGCCATTTTCTTATCCGCTTGCATTTCGTTACAGCATATCCCAGCGCGTCTCACGATCGGGAGAACCGCAAATATCATTATCATGGTCTAAGTGGCGGAGAGGCATCGTGGCAGAGGAACATAGTTACCAGCGTTTCGATCTCAATCAAGTTGCCCGGAGTTTTCCGGATACCGCAGACACACTGTTGCTCGATACCTACCTGACGGACGAGGAAACCGCGAGCGCGCGCGTGTTTCGGGTGTATCGGGAGACCCCAGCGCATTACCACGCTGGTTCAGACGAGTACCTTTATGTTCTGTCGGGAAGAGGAACGTTTTGGATGGGAGATTCCTCGAACGGAGCAGAGTTTGGCCCCGGCGACTTACTTTTCTTCAAGCGCCGCGTTGTTCATGCTTTGCCCAGGATGATCGAGGGGCCGGTGGTCTTTCTTGCGATTGATACGCCGAGACGCGACCCTAAAGACATTATCTTTGTGAATCCTGAAGACGGCACGCCGGAGACGTTTGTTCGTGTGCGGTAACTAATCCAGCTGGTGCTTGATCTGTCACAGGCTGCTGAGTCCGGGGTTAAGAACCGCAGGTCCCTCCACCACGCTTCGCTCCGGTCGGGATGACAATTCTGTTATGCCCGCACGAGCAACGGCCCAGAAATACTTGAACCCCACAATAGAATTGTCATCCCGACCGGAGCGTACCCGGATTTCCTACTTCGCAGCACTCGCCAGGACCACGGGTGCGGTTTCCCGTAAAGGAAACCGCATGAAGTTAATCAACGCCACTACTCTCACCAGGAAATCCGGGGGAGCGTAGTGGAGGGACCTGCGTTCTTAACCCCAGAGAGCTGACCTCGTCACAATCTGAGAACTTCTCAGCAGCCTGTAACGCCGCCCCGTTGGCGCTCCTCACACTAAGTGGGTGGCCCAGGTCTCGATTTTGAGACCTGGGTGTTCCGGCCAGGACCCACTTGCGAGGAGAAAACCCAGGTCTCAAAATCGAGACCTGGGCCACCCACTTAAAGGCCAGACGTTGCAGCTTGATCCTCGATAGAGCAGAGGTCAGGGGATGGCGTTCCCAAGCAGCTATTAAACAACGCCGAGGATCCATCCCTCGATCTCGGCTATCTTGCGCGTCTCGTCTTCTAATTCAAGATCGGTAAAGGCGAGCAGTGAACCATTCATGTCCGCAGCGCGCAGCCAGGTGGCGATGGAATAGGCGTCGTGCTGGTGTTGGTTACGGTCCTCACGGGGGAATTTCTTGCTCCACAAAGCAGGATAGACTTCCGCCACCGCCGACCGGCCGGCCGGGATCTGCCAGCCATCGAAGGGCCAAAAGTGAAGACGAGGACCAAGGTGGGATCGAAGATAGCGCAGCCATGGCAATCCGCTATGGGTTGATTTGGCTACTGAACCGTGCACGTCGAAATGAAAAACAGACTTGGCGCGCCCGGCGCGTACTTCGGTTAGCCGACGCCAGGTGGACTTGCCCCAGCGCGCAGCTCCATGGCCATAGGAACCGTCGCGCACGGACTCCACATAAAGATACTGTTCGTCAGTGGGCCAGTGACGCTGGAAATCGTCAAGGAACGCTGTCCAGTTCAGCGGAAGATCATGTTGCTCAAAGTAGCGGAGAGGAAAAGAAAATGCGTGATCGATACCGATCAGCGTGGGCGTGTCTTCAGCAAGAAGCTCTGCCAGCCTGTGTGCCAGTCCACGGCGGGTCCAGTATTTCCGCGGACTGACCGGCGGCTGGACCTCGCACGGCGGGGAGGTTCGATCCGCAAGATACATACGCAGGCCGGGAAGGCTTGTTTCCACCGTCTGGGCACCGGAGTAGTCAATGCCGACATACCGGCCGAACGCCGGGGCGACACGCATATCAGACTTTTCTTCAATTTTTATCGCGACCATTCCGTTCGGCCGAGGGATGCTCACGACAGACATCCTAAATTGTTGCAAGTACCTGAGAGACAGAACGGCCGGAAATAAGACTTGACAGGTGTAGTATCAACATCGGAATGGCGATTCAGGACAGGATTTTTGGCAAACCGCTGGCGACGAGTGAAGAACGCGCCGAACAAATTGGCGTAGGAGCCGGCATCCCGATCTTCGGGCTGGACGCGCTCACCAGCGCGGCGTATGGCCCCGAAGCCGCGCTCGCCCTGCTGATCCCTTTAGGCATAGCCGGCACGCAGTACCTTCTCCCCATCATCACCGCTATTTTGATCCTGCTGGTGATCGTCTTTTTTAGCTACCGGCAGACCATCGCTGCGTATCCCAGCGGCGGCGGCAGCTACACCGTGGCGAGCGAGAATCTTGGTGAACGAGCCGGGCTGCTTGCTGCGGCGGCGCTGATGATCGATTACATCCTCACGGCAGCGGTAGGGATTTCGGCCGGCGTGACCGCGATGACCTCTGCGTTGCCCAAGTTTCAACCACACACGCTGGCCCTGTGCCTGTTTATCCTGGCCATCCTGGCGGTAGTGAATCTGCGCGGGGTCAAAGACACCGGCACGGCGTTTATCGTGCCCACGTTTCTGTTTATTGGCACCTTGCTGGCAACGATTGCGGTAGGTGTTTACAAGACAGTTGCGGCCGGCGGCCACCCGCTTCCGGTGGACCCGGGCGTGATAGGCATCCCGGGTGGCCTGATCCATAGCGAGGAACGCCTGCTCGGCCCGGGTGACCCTGGCCACGTACCGGCGCGGGCGTTCCGGCATTGACAACGCCGTCCGCAACACCAATCGAAGCCTGCGCGGCACATAGGACATGCCGCGGTGGTTGCGCGCGGCAACGACCACGGTCGCCGCGATGTCTTCGGGCTCGACCGAGACGAAGTTCTCCATCGCCTTGGACAGCTGGATGCCGGCGGACAGCTCGGTATGCACGACTCCCGGCAGGATCGCGCTGACCTGGATGCGGTGCGGACGCAGTTCTTCGCGCAGCGCGTACGTCAGGCCGACCACACCGAACTTGGTGGCGCAGTAGGTCGCCACCCCCGGGAAGCCGGCGACGCCTGGCCATCGACGCAACATTGATGATGCTTCCGCCGCCCGTTGGATGAAGCGTTCGGCCGCCAATTTGCAACCCAGTAGCGCCACGCAGGTTGATGTCGACCATCTTGTCTTCAGCCGCCCAGGATTCGTCGAGGAACTCGCCGGTAAGCATGACTCCCGCGTTGTTCACCACGATGTCGAGCGGGCCGTGGACACGCGCCGCGTCGTCGAGGAATGCCGAAAAGGATTGCGGCGCGGTCACATCCAGCGACAATGCGACTATGTCGCCGTCGAGATCGGCCGCGACGCGCTTGACAAGATCGGCGTCGAGGTCTCCGATCGCTACCTTGGCTCCCGCGGCCACAAAAGCTTTCGCGGTGGCCAGGCCGATCCACGCGCGCCGCCGGTGATCGCCACGACCCGACCTTCCAGCGCTGTCTTCATGTTCACCTGATACCTCCTGGACGCAGCGTGAGTACAGAAACAAATCGGTTCAAGGACCGCTGGATCATCTTCGCTACGCGTTCACGACGCGGTGTCGGCTTCGGCAACCGCGGCGCAAGAAACACACCGCCCGTCATCAAGCTGGCCAGCGCCGTTGTCCCGCGGCCACAACCAGTAGCCGTGCATCAGGCCCGGCCACATTCGTTCATCGCAATGGCCACCGGCTGCCCGCACCAGCTTGGCGAATGCCTCAGCGTCGGCGCGCATCACTTCTCTTGACCGTAATCCATCTGGATCGGCGGCAGACCGGACAGATCCGCATTCAGCAGACACAGCCGGGAATCTCGGGATCTGGTCACCGACATACAGCGCGACCGCGCGCGCAGCGGCGCGCGGATCGAGCGGCTGTTGCCGGGTACGCACGTCGGCAATGCAGGCCCGGTATGCCGGATCGATCAGCGGGCCGAACAGCGCGAGCGCTGCCGGAGCGGGCAGCCCTTCGCTGCGCAGCCGCAAGGCAGCGCGACCGCCAAGTGCCCGCCGGCCGAGTCCCCGGCCACGACAAGCTTCGCCGGATCGTGGCCCTGTGCAAGCGCCAACGATATGCGGCGAACGCATCGTCTTCGGCTGCTGGAAAAGGATGCTCGGGTGCCAGCCGGTAATCAATGGCGAATGTCGGCATGCCGGAGTATCTAGACAGATGCGACGCGAACCCGCGATGTGTGCGCGACGAGCAGATCAGGTAGCCGCTGCCGTGCAGCACCAGGATCGCCCCGACGCCGTCGTCGGCCTCCGGGGCCCACACCCACTCCCCTCGCACCGGTGCGGAGACCGGCTCAACCCGAACGCCGGGAACCACCGGGGTGGTGCGGGAAATCAGATAGTCCGCCGCCGGGCGCACCCCCGCGAACAGCCACCGCTGCGATACCAACACGTTGAGCATGACGTTGAAGACCAACCGGGACATCGGAACATAGCTCAGCCGGTCAACCGCGGCGATTGAGCTGCGCCGCAGGCCTTTGCCGTCGTCCGGGCGCTCATTCGGCGAGCAGGCCCTTGGCGATGTGGGTTACCTGGACCTCATTGCTGCCGGCGTAGATCATCAACGACTTCGCGTCGCGGGCCAGCTGTTCGACCCGGTATTCGGCCATGTAGCCGTTACCACCGAAAAGTTGCACGGCCTCCATCGCGACATCGGTGGCGGCCTCGGACGAATACAGCTTGATCGCCGACGCCTCGGCCAGCGAGGGCACCCGGCCGGCCTGCATTTTCTCCAGTGTCTGAAACACCATGTTCTGCACGTTGATCCGGGCGACTTCCATCTTGGCCAGCTTGAGCTGGATGAGCTGGAACTGGCCGATGTTCTGGCCCCACAAGGTGCGGGTTTTGGCGTAGTCGACGCAGCGCCGGTGGCATTCGTTGATGATGCCCAACGCCATCAGCGCCACCCCGAGCCGTTCGGCGGCGAAGTTCGCCCGCGCGCTTTCCCGACCGTCCCCACCGTGTGCTGCTCGGTCTCGCCGAGCAGCCGGTCGGGTGTGAGCCGGACGTTGTCGAAGAACAATTCGCCGGTCGGCGAGGACATCATGCCCATCTTCTTGAACGGCTTGCCCTGGGTCAGCCCTGGCATGCCGGCGTCGAGCACGAAGGGCAACACCGGTCGGCTGCGCCGGTCGACGGAGCCGTCATCGAGTTTGGCGTAGACGATCAGGACGTCGGCGTACGGGCCGTTGGTGATGAACGTCTTCTGTCCGTTGAGCAGGTAGTCTTCGCCGTCGCCGCTTGACGTGTGTCTTCATGCCGCCGAAGGCATCCGAGCCGGAGTCGGGTTCGGTGATCGCCCAGGCCGCGATCTTCTCGAGCGTCATCAGTTCCGGCAGCCAACGCTCCTTCTGGACGAGCGTGCCGCGACTCATGATCGTCGCCGCACCCAGGCCCAGGCTGACACCGATCGTGCTGAGCAATCCGATGCTCACCCCGGCGAGTTCGGACACCAGCACCGCGGCCATCGACGCCTGCGCGCCCAGATCTCCGAGCCCGCTCGACGATCGCTTCTCGGTGTCACGCTTGCGCGGGCCCGCTCCTTGTCCAGCATCGTCTTGACCGCTTCGGCGGCAAGCACGTCCAGGCCGAACTCAGAAAACAGCTTGCGCACGATCGGATATGGCGAAAGCTCGCCGGTCTCCAATGCGTCCAGCTGCGGCCGGATCTCCTTGTCGATGAACTCTCGCACCGCATCCCGGATGATCAGGTCGGTGTCGGACCATTCGAACATCATCTGCTCCTGAGCGAGGTTGTTAATGCGGCAGGCGACTGGCGATGTCGTCGATCAACCACGGACCGTCGGTCTCGATGGTTTCGACGTCGTGCCAGCCGGCAAGGGTCGAAATCGCCCCACCCTGAACCGCGTACACCCTGCCGGTGATCGGGCACTTCTCCGTCGCCAGGTAGGCCACCAGCGGCGAGATGTTGGCCGGGCTGAACAGGTCGAGCTCGCCCTCCTCAGGTTCGGCCATCAACGAACCCATGCCGGGGGTCGCCAAAGTGAGCCGGGTGCGAGCGATCGGTGCGATCGCGTTCACCCGCACGCCGTAACGCTCGAGTTCTTCGGCGGCGATCAGCGTCATGCGCCGCGATCCCGGCTTTGGCCGAGCCGTAGTTGGCTTGACCGGCATTGGGCAGTGTCACGCCGGAGCCCGATGCGGTGTTGATCACCGCGGCGTTGGGTTGGTCACCGGCTTTCGATTGCGCCTTCCAGTAGGCGGCGGCGTGATGCAGCATCGCGAAGTGGCCCTTCAGGTGCACGGCGATCACCGCGTCCCACTGCGATTCCTCCATGCCGGCGATGAACGAGTCGCGCAGGATGCCGGCGTTGTTGACCAGCACGTCGAGCCGGCCGAACTCGTCGATCGCCTGTTGACAACGCTTTCCGCGCCGCTCCAGGTGGCGATGTCGTCGGTGTTGGCGACCGCCGTGCCGCCCGCCGCGTGATCTCGTCGACCACCTCGTGGCCGGACCGCGGTCGGGGCCCTCGCCGGCGATCTCGCCGCCGAAGTCGTTGACCACGAGCTTGGCGCCCTCGGTGGCGAACAGCAACGCGTGCTCACGGCCGATGCCGCGGCCTGCGCCAGTGATCACTGCGACCCGGCCTTCTAGCGCACCCATGGATCGGTCCCCCATCGATGTCAGTCGGATCTACCGCGAGCCCGTCGGTGATCACGAAGTCCGGGAAGCTCTTCACCGCGCGCCGTTTCGAATGCGTAGCTGGTAGTTCCGTTGCCTGTTGCCATCGTTCCAGATCCTGGTCTCCAGTTCGTCGCCGGGGAGGACCGGTTTGGCAAATCGGACCGCGAACCGCTTGAGCCGGCGAACACATCCGGATCGGAAGACCGGTTTCCCAGAGCTTGGCAAAGCTGGCAGCCAGGCGTTCGGTGGTGTTTGAGACGGAGTTCGATTCCATCACCGTGTCGAACCCCATCGTTCCGGTGGATGCATCTCCGGGTGACGACAGGAAAAACTCGGTCAGTTCCGGGAGATTGTCCGCGGCGCCGCCTGAGCGGCTCATTCCATATTGGCCCCCCGACAGCGAAACCAGGAATCCAACGCCGGCCAGCGAGCCGATCTTCTCACTCTAGCGACCCGCCGGGCATCCACATAGAATACGGACCTGAGCACCACGCGATCAATACTCGGAACGCGGCGCCGGAAGATGGGGTGAGTCGGAACTTGCGGTGACCTGGGAACGCGGGGGTAAAGGATGATCCATGGCTGCCCTGGCGGCTGCGTGTGCCGCGCTGGAAAGCGGCGACAAAAAAGGCCGAAAATAACCGTCAAGCTCGCACAACTACCCACGGCCGAGGCCACGGGCCAGCCGCCGTCGAGCTCGACCTCTTCCTTGGATGGACGCAAATACATCACGACCACGAGCCGAAGGTAGTAGTAGGCCCCGGCCGCCGCGCTCAGCATGCCGATGATCGCGAGCACGATGAACGACCCGGAGTCACGCCCTGCCGGCGGCCAAGAGCGACGCGAAGATCTCGAATTTCGCCCAGAAGCCGACCAAAGGAGGGATTCCGCTCAAGCTCAACAGGCAGATCGACAGTGCCAGGGCCGGCCAGGGATGCGTCCATCCCAGCCCGGCCAGGTCGTCGACCGTCTCGACTCTCTGCCCCTTGATGCGCAGTGCAAGATCACGCCAAAGGTCCCCAGGGTCATGAGGGCGTAGGCAACCAGGTAAAAGAAGACGCTCTCGGAGCCGTAATACATGCCCCCGCCGTGCGAATCGTTGGCGAAAGCGGCGGTCACGCCGACCATCATATAGCCGGCGTGGGCGATCGACGAGTAGGCCAGAAGCCGCTTCAGGTTGTCCTGCAGCAGGGCCACGAAGTTGCCCCAGATCATCGTCGCGGCCGCAATGACCCAGGAGAGCATGGCCGCCTTTTGCAGCAAGGGGTCACTGAAATTCTTCGCCGCCAAAACCGCGGTCAGCGCCCGCACGATCGCCAGGAAGCCGACGGCCTTGGGCACCCAGGAGAGTACCGCGGCGATCACCATCGGCGAGCCTTGATAGACGTCGGGGGCGTAGAAGTGGAGCGGCACGGCCGCGACCCGGAAGCAAAGTCCGGCCATCACGAAAACAACCGCGATCAAGCCGAGCTGCGCCTGGGGCAGTTCGGCAGCTTCTCGAACAGGAAACCCAGCGCCTTCAAGTTGCTGATTCCGGTCGTTCCATACAGAAATGCCAGTCCATACAGGAGCAGGCCCGAGGAGAAGATGCTGAGAAAGAAATACTTGGTCGCAGCTTCCTGGGTCGGCCGGTTGCGGCGAGAAAGATAAAGCAGCAGGTAAGTCGGGATGCTCACCAGCTCGAGCCCCACGAACAGGAATACCAGCTCGTTGGCCGCGGCAACCAGCATCGCGCCCGCGTTGATCATGAGCAGGGCGCCGAAAAACTCGCCCGCCCGGTCGTCGACGGTTCCCGTGGGCCAGCACAGCAGGACAGCCCGGTGAGCAAGAGTACAAGGCGCGCGTAGAACGACAGATCGTCGTTCAAGGCGACGGCCGAGTAGACGCCGGTCTGTCTTCCGCTCAGGTTGAGGAGCGCCATGAGCGCCAGCATCAGCGCCCCGCCACTGATCGCGCACCAGAACCGGCGTGACCGGGTGACGAATGCCGACGCCGTCATGATCCCCATGGCCGTGAAAAGCAGGATGAGCTCGGGGAGCAAGGATCAACGCGGTCTGCTGGAAGTCGCTGAGAGAACTCAAGAGATTCATGGCAACTTCTCTTCTGGATTCGCGTCCGGCGACGATAAGCTGAGTTTGGTTCTTGAAGTT
>CAWBRJ010000006.1:0-39273 GCA_963790935.1 uncultured Acidobacteriaceae bacterium
CCCAGCGCGTCTCACGATCGGGAGAACCGCAAATATCATTATCATGGTCTAAGTGGCGGAGAGGCATCGTGGCAGAGGAACATAGTTACCAGCGTTTCGATCTCAATCAAGTTGCCCGGAGTTTTCCGGATACCGCAGACACACTGTTGCTCGATACCTACCTGACGGACGAGGAAACCGCGAGCGCGCGCGCGTTTCGGGTGTATCGGGAGACCCCAGCGCATTACCACGCTGGTTCAGACGAGTACCTTTATGTTCTGTCGGGAAGAGGAACGTTTTGATGGGAGATTCCTCGAACGGAGCAGAGTTTGGCCCCGGCGACTTACTTTTCTTCAAGCGCCGCGTTGTTGATGCTTTTCCCAGGATGATCGAGGGGCCGGTGGTCTTTCTTGCGATTGATACGCCGAGACGCGACCCTAAAGACATTATCTTTGTGAATCCTGAAGACGGCACGCCGGAGACGTTTGTTCGTGTGCGGTAACTAATCCAGCTGGTGCTTGATCTGTCACAGGCTGCTGAGTCCGGGGTTAAGAACCGCAGGTCCCTCCACCACGCTTCGCTCCGGTCGGGATGACAATTCTGTTATGCCCGCACGAGCAACGGCCCAGAAATACTTGAACCCCACAATAGAATTGTCATCCCGACCGGAGCGTACCCGGATTTCCTACTTCGCAGCACTCGCCAGGACCACGGGTGCGGTTTCCCGTAAAGGAAACCGCATGAAGTTAATCAACGCCACTACTCTCACCAGGAAATCCGGGGGAGCGTAGTGGAGGGACCTGCGTTCTTAACCCCAGAGAGCTGACCTCGTCACAATCTGAGAACTTCTCAGCAGCCTGTAACGCCGCCCCGTTGGCGCTCCTCACACTAAGTGGGTGGCCCAGGTCTCGATTTTGAGACCTGGGTGTTCCGGCCAGGACCCACTTGCGAGGAGAAAACCCAGGTCTCAAAATCGAGACCTGGGCCACCCACTTAAAGGCCAGACGTTGCAGCTTGATCCTCGATAGAGCAGAGGTCAGGGGATGGCGTTCCCAAGCAGCTATTAAACAACGCCGAGGATCCATCCCTCGATCTCGGCTATCTTGCGCGTCTCGTCTTCTAATTCAAGATCGGTAAAGGCGAGCAGTGAACCATTCATGTCCGCAGCGCGCAGCCAGGTGGCGATGGAATAGGCGTCGTGCTGGTGTTGGTTACGGTCCTCACGGGGGAATTTCTTGCTCCACAAAGCAGGATAGACTTCCGCCACCGCCGACCGGCCGGCCGGGATCTGCCAGCCATCGAAGGGCCAAAAGTGAAGACGAGGACCAAGGTGGGATCGAAGATAGCGCAGCCATGGCAATCCGCTATGGGTTGATTTGGCTACTGAACCGTGCACGTCGAAATGAAAAACAGACTTGGCGCGCCCGGCGCGTACTTCGGTTAGCCGACGCCAGGTGGACTTGCCCCAGCGCGCAGCTCCATGGCCATAGGAACCGTCGCGCACGGACTCCACATAAAGATACTGTTCGTCAGTGGGCCAGTGACGCTGGAAATCGTCAAGGAACGCTGTCCAGTTCAGCGGAAGATCATGTTGCTCAAAGTAGCGGAGAGGAAAAGAAAATGCGTGATCGATACCGATCAGCGTGGGCGTGTCTTCAGCAAGAAGCTCTGCCAGCCTGTGTGCCAGTCCACGGCGGGTCCAGTATTTCCGCGGACTGACCGGCGGCTGGACCTCGCACGGCGGGGAGGTTCGATCCGCAAGATACATACGCAGGCCGGAAGGCTTGTTTCCACCGTCTGGGCACCGGAGTAGTCAATGCCGACATACCGGCCGAACGCCGGGGCGACACGCATATCAGACTTTTCTTCAATTTTTATCGCGACCATTCCGTTCGGCCGAGGGATGCTCACGACAGACATCCTAAATTGTTGCAAGTACCTGAGAGACAGAACGGCCGGAAATAAGACTTGACAGGTGTAGTATCAACATCGGAATGGCGATTCAGGACAGGATTTTTGGCAAACCGCTGGCGACCAGTGAAGAACGCGCCGAACAAATTGGCGTAGTTGCCGGCATCCCGATCTTCGGGCTGGACGCGCTCACAGCGCGGCGTACGGCCCCGAAGCCGCGCTCGCCCTGCTGATCCCTCTGGGCATAGCCGGCACGCAGTACCTTCTCCCCATCATCACCGCTATTTTGATCCTGCTGGTGATCGTCTTTTTCAGCTACCGGCAGACCATCGCTGCGTATCCCAGCGGCGGCGGCAGCTACACCGTGGCGAGCGAGAATCTTGGCGAACGAGCCGGGCTGCTGGCTGCGGCGGCGCTGATGATCGATTACATCCTCACGGCAGCGGTAGGGATTTCGGCCGGCGTGACCGCGATGACCTCTGCGTTGCCCAAGTTTCAACCACACACGCTGGCCCTGTGCCTGTTTATCCTGGCCATCCTGGCGGTAGTGAATCTGCGCGGGGTCAAAGACACCGGCACGGCGTTTATCGTGCCCACGTTTCTGTTTATTGGCACCTTGCTGGCAACGATTGCGGTAGGTGTTTACAAGACAGTTGCGGCCGGCGGCCACCCGCTTCCGGTGGACCCAATGCCCAAACCATTGCCGCAAACGGTAGCGTTTTTAGGCCTCTGGATGCTGATGAAGGCGTTCTCCAGCGGATGCGCGGCGATGACGGGTGTGGAGGCGGTTTCAAACGGGGTGATGGCCTTCCGGGAGCCTCGAGCAAAGAACGCACAGTACGCGCTCACCATCATCATCGGCATATTGATCGTGCTGTTGTATGGAACAGCATGGCTGACCAAGCACTATCAAATTACAGCGATGGACCCAGACGGGTCAGGGTATCAAAGTCTGTTGAGTCTGCTGGTGACCGCTGTGTTTGGCCGGGGATGGTTTTATTTTCTGACCATGGGGAGTGTGTTGCTGGCCCTGGCCCTGAGCGCCAATACGGCATTTGCAGATTTCCCCCGCCTGACCCGAGCGATCGCGTTGCACGATTACCTGCCGCACGTCTTCATCCTGAGAGGACGGCGGCTGCTGTTCTCGCACGGCATTTACGCCCTCACCGGCCTGACCGCCGTGATCCTGATCCTGTTCAAGGGGGTCACCGACCGCCTGATTCCGCTTTACGCCATCGGCGCCTTTCTCGCCTTCACCCTGTCCCAGGCGGGCATGGTCATGCACTGGAAGAAGCAAGAGGGCGAGCACAAGGGGCGGGCATGGCACATGCTGGTAAACGGTACGGGCGCGGTGGCGACAGGGATCACAACCATGGTGGTGCTGGCCTCGAAGTTCAGAGCGGGAGCGTGGGTCACCGCGCTGCTGATCCCAACCTTGATCTTGCTTATGTATTCCGTAAAGAAGCACTACACGCGGGTGCAGGGCGAAATCAAAGATACCCAGCCGATGAAGGTGACCAACCTGGAGGAGCCCCTGGTAGTCATTCCTATGGCAGGCTGGAACCGGATCTCAGAAAAGGCGCTGCGGTTCGGCCTGTTGCTTTCCAAGGAAATCAAGGTTGTCCACGTCCACTCGTCGGATGAAGCACACGGGATAGATCAGGACTGGGACGAAAAGATTATCGGCCCGATCCGGGAAGCAGGCTTGCCAGACCCTGAGCTGGTGACCATCCCTTCGAGCTTCCGTTTCGTCGTTTCGCCTCTCATGGATTACATCCTGCGCCTGGAGGCGGAAAATCCGGGAAGGAAAGTCGCGGTCGTGCTGCCGGAGCTGGTGGTGCGGCACTGGTGGGAGAACCTGCTGCATAACCAACGTGTCCAGTTACTGAAAATTCTGCTGTTGCTCAAGGGAAATCAGCGCATTGTCGTAGTAAATATCCCCTGGTACTTATAGCCGTTGTCGCGTGTACACTCAGGTTTCACACATCCTTCACACATTCAGGACCCCCCTATGGGACGTGAATCCAAAGGCGTCGGACGACCATGATTGCTACTGGAACTGTCTTTGGGCCTTATCGAGTGATAGAGAAGATCGGCGCCGGTGGTATGGGGGATGTTTATCGCGCCCTTGATACTCGGCTGGAACGCGACGTTGCTCTGAAGTTGATCTCCGACAGTTTTTTGGCGTCAGAACCCGGCGCGGGCAGTCCATCACCCGCTGGAACTCCACACTCCCGGGTTCACTTGTCCCATGAGCGCTTCCTGCGCGAGGCCCGAGCGGCCGCCACCTTAAATCACCCAAATATTTGCGCCATTCACGATGTGGGCGAGCAGGATGGGCAACCCTACCTGGTGATGGAACTGCTGCGCGGCGAAACGCTGAAGCAGTATCTCACCCACCACAAGGTTTCCCCGGCCGAGGTACTCACCCTGGGGCAGCAGGCCGCGAGTGCTCTGGCCGCGGCGCACGCCCGGGGGATCGTGCATCGCGACATCAAGCCGGCCAATCTCTTCGTAGTGGATGGCGGCCGGGACCGCAAGCAGCTCAAGATCCTGGATTTTGGTTTGGCCAAGAAGCAGGGCGTCGAAGCCTCGCCTGACTCCCGCTACTTCGATACCCGGAGCGAGACGGCGGGCGCGACCGGGATGATGGATTTGACCACACCGGGCTCCACGGTCGGCACCGCCGCCTATATGTCTCCGGAGCAAGCCAAGGGCGATCCGCTGGATGCGCGCACCGACCTCTTCAGCCTGGGCAGCGTGCTGTTTGAGATGGCGACCGGGCAGGCTCCGTTTGGCGGGCGCAGCACGGCCGAGGTGTTTGCCGCCCTGCTGATGAAGGATCCGCCGCCGGTGAGCAGCCTCAATCCGGCCATGCCGAAGGCTCTTGATCCGGTGGTGGCCAAGCTGCTGGCCAAGGACCGCGACCAGCGCTACCGCAGCGCCGAGGAATTGCTGGCGGCCCTGGAAGCTGTTCCTAGCTCTGATTCGAGCCGCTCTGCGGTTGCCGTTCCGGCTCCCCCAGCAGAACCGCTTCGACCGCCGGAAGTTGACCGGCGCCGCTCGCGCAACCGAATTATCGCGGTGGGTGCGTTGCTGCTGGTAGCCGCCGGAGCTGGAGCTTTTTTGTTTCGCAATCGACCGGGCAACACCGCCGTCCCCGGACCCGGCACGGAGGTGGCGGCGCCTGTCGGAACGGCAACGGGCAAGCCGGCAACCTCAAAAGACAGCATCATCGTCGCTGACTTCATCAACAAGACCGGAGATGCAGTATTTGACACCACTCTGAACCAGGCGCTCCGGGTGCAGCTTGCCCAGTCTCCGGTGCTCGACATTATCAGCCAGCAGCACCTTCGCCAGAGTCTGCAGTTCCTTGGCCGCAAACAGGACGAGACCATTACCCCGCAAATTGCCCGGGAAATCGGCGAACGGGAAGGGGTCAAGGCTATCCTTACCGGCAGCATCGCCCCACTCGGCAAAGCCTTCGTCCTCACTCTGGACGCGCAAAATACAGCCAATGGCGACGATATTGCCAGCGCAGAAGCGACCGCGCCTGACAAGGAGCACGTGCTCGAAGCGCTCAACCAGGTTACGGCCACAATGCGTGGCAAACTCGGGGAAAGTCTTTCCAGTATCCAGCGGCTCAATGCGCCTTTTGGTCAAGCCACGACGCCGTCGCTCGAAGCATTCCGCGCCTATGCTTTGGGCGATGAGGCGCATCAAAAGGGCAACGACATTCCCGAAGCGTATGACCATTACAAACGCGCCCTGGAACTTGACCCCAAGCTTGCGATGGCGTGGGCCCGTCTCGGCGTGCTCAAACTGAACACGGGCGCGATTACCGAGGCCGCGCAAAACTTCACCCGCGCCTACCAGCTGAGCGACAACGTCAGCGAGCGAGAGAAACTCTACATCGCCGGCCATTACTATTCCACGGTTGTGGGCGATCAAAATAAGAGCATCGAGACGCTGCAGGTCGCCACCCAGGAATATCCGCTCGACGCCTCCGACTTCATCAATCTCGGCGTCTCCTACGCCGCCATCGGCGAGTTGGAGAAGAGCGAGGCTGCCAATCGGGGGGCCCTGGCGCTGCAACCGGAAAATGCCATCGCGCTGGAAAACGAGGTTGGGGGAGCAACCCAGCTCGGCCTGCCGGCGGAGAAGTATATTTCAGAAGCCCAGCGTCTGGGCCTCAACGGGACATCCCTATTCGGGATTGAAGCCGGGTATTATGCCTCCCACTCTGACTGGGACAACGTGCATAAAATCCTCGCCGACACAGCCGGACGGCCGGACCAGTTCGTTATTGTTGCCTGGTGGGGGAGCTGGCTTCCCCAGCTGGGCCAATTTCAGCTCGCGCGCACCACCCTTCTGCACGCCGCGGAGCAAGCAGCGAGCGCCAAGGAAGAGGACGCCCAGGCCGGCTCTCTGCTCAACGCCGCCTACGCGGGCTGGATGATCGATCGATGCTCCGATCCTGAGCAAACCGTCAAAAACGCTTTGAAATTGGATAAGGGCAAGGTCACGGTTATCTACGCCGCCATGACGCTGGCTCTTTGTAATCAGGAGAAGCACGCGAACCAGATGCTTTCGGACCTCGAAAAGCATTATCCGGAAGACACCCTGGTTCAGGGGCTATACGCGCCGCAGGCCCGCGGCTGGCTGGCGTTCAAGGCCGGTGATGCGCAGCGTGCTTTGGCTCTGCTGGAGCGGGTTCGAGCCCACGATAATGTTTCCTTTGCGCCGTATATGAGGGGTCTTGCTTATCTGCAGCTGAAAGACCCGCGCAATGCAATCGCGTCGTTCCAGGATGCGACGCGTTTGAAAGGGGTTGCGTATAACACGGGCAGCCCATATGCGTTGTCGTTTCTCGGGCTGGGCCGCGCCTATGCCATGGCCGGCAATAAGCCAGACGCAAAAAAGGCTTACGATGTCTTCTTCACCGAGTGGAAGAATGCCGACTCCGACTTGCCGGTCATCGCTGAGGCTAAGAAGGAATACGCTCAGCTCTAGTTCCGCCGCGAATGGAGTCTGAAACGAAATCGCCAGTGCGTACACTATCCACGTGATGTTTAGACGAATCCCAAAATCGGAAAAGAGGCAGGAGATTCCAGGCATGAGCGGGCGAACATTTCTCTACCACGCGCACGGGTTAGCTCTCGGCGGCACAATAACGCAACCATTCAAGGCCGAGATTGAGAGTCACGCGGCAACCTCGCTCCCGATCATTGGCGGCTTCGCTTCCGCGAAGACGGAAAATTATCGTCTGCGCGATCTCGTCTCTTACCGTTCGGCTCATTCGTACGTCTCCGGTATCCAGACGGATGAGGGAACACATACGGTCGCGAGCAGCACGATCGAAGGCCTGAATATTCTCGACGTGATCACCGCGGATGCGATTGTTGGAAGGCTTTCCTCAAAGCACGGTCCCAGCGGGCAGCCGGAAATCATTACACTTGGCAGCTCGTTCGTGAACCTCAAGATAGCTGGACAGCCTGTTCAGGTGGATCTTGACAACGATCTTTTTACCGCTCATCCCACCTACGACAAGCTCGTGAGTTATTTGGATCCGCAAGGGAAGCAGGCAAAGGCGGCAGCGAAAGCCAAGTCTGCGGCAAAAGCCAGATACGCGTGGGGGCAACCAAACGACCAACCGCCGAAGGAACTGGAAAAGGGTATGCTGATACCAACTGGGGCGGACTCGCACCATGCGAACGGGGTTTTGCACACCAGCCTGGTGAAGCAGGTTCGGCCGGTAGGGTCAAACAATTCGGCAGAGGAGCTGCCCTACGCGTACGCGATTCAAATTCCTCACGTCGGCCGGGTTTATTTGGGTGAACTGTTTGTCTCGGGCGACAGCAAGCGTCTTACGATGCTGCGCGTCGAGCTCGGCTGTCCCGTTATGGGCACGATGGCAGCTGCGGCGCCGACCACCAACGGTAGCTGGTTTCCATAGGGTTGCAGCCTTTCTTTGTTTCACTTGCTTGATATTTTCCGCTTGCGGAAAGGCACCTCCCTCCCGCATGGCGGGCGAGGAATTTCAGGCAGCAAAGACTACTTTCCAGCGTGGCGATCTAAAGCAGGCGTTGGGAGAAGTTGACACTGCTCTCCATGGAAACAATCTTGACCCGGACGCAACCTGGCGTCTTCGATTGCTCAAGTCCGAGATCCTCATCTGGCAAGGCGCGAGTCAGGACGCATTGCTTTTGCTCAAAGCCGGAGAACTTTCGGAGCCCAAAAGTGTCGAACTTCTGGCGCGCAGAAGCACGCTCCAAGGACTCGCGGAGAGCAATCTCCAGCAACTCGATCTGGCCACCCGCACATTCCGTGAAACAGAGGAGATGCCTGGAGCGGATTCACCCGAAGTCAAGGGTGATTTGCTACTCGGCGAAGGAAAGCTCGCGGCCCTGCGTCATGATCCCGCCCAATCGGAGCTGCTGTTCCAGCGAGCACTCCAGATAGCTCAGGAAAGCGATCAAACATTTCTGGCTAGCAAAGCTCTGGGAAATCTGGGGATGCTGCAGATGCAGCAATATCATTATGCTGATGCCGTCGATCGGTTTAATGCGTCGTTGGCAATCGCTGAGAAGCTGGGAGCTCAGGCATCGATCGTAAAACTAACTAACAACTTAGGCTGGGCCTATCTGCAGATGGGTGATCTTGATCGAGCGAGCGAACTCTTCGAGGCGTCGGAAAAAAAATCGAAGCAACTCGGGATGATCGCCGATCAAACGACCGCGCTCATGAACATCGCGGCAATTCGATTCCTCCAGAGTGACTTCTCCAACGCCGACCAAGATAATCGCCAGGCATTGCAATTGGCGCGCCAAATGGATGCCAAGCAGGATATGGCTCTTACCCTGAATGACCTCGCACAAATTGCAATCGAGAAAAGAGATTTTAACCTGGCAGAGAAGTACAACGAGGAAGCCCTTGCGCTCGAACGTAACATAGGCGATCACGATACCGAGCTTAGTTCGCTGGTGAATGAGGCGCAGATTGCCTTTTCGCGAGGTGATCAGAAGACTGCCGGCCGTTTGCTGTGGGGAGTCGTGAAGGGGTCCGAAACACATCTGATTCTCCAGGCTTATGCCTTCTCGGCACTGGGCCAGATCGATGCCTCGCTTAATCACATCGAGGCCGCCAGGATGCACTACGAGGCCGCCATGCAATCCCTTGAAAAGGGGCGTCTCTCCTTTGGCCGGGAAGAATTCAAGTTTTCGTATCCAATGTCGGCCAAAAGTATCTACAACGACTACATAGATTTTCTCGTGCAACGCGGTATGACCGATGAAGCCTTTGGTGTTGTGGAGATGCACAGAGCCAGCACGCTAACCGAAGGGCTCGGCCTGAAAGATGGACATCAGTCACGAGCCTTCGACGTGGCAGAAGCGAAGCAATTTGCAGCCCGCTCAGGACATGTAGTTCTGTCCTATTGGATCGGTCCGGAACGCAGTTATCTTTGGATATTCCTCCCCGGCCACTCACAATTTATTCCGCTTCCGGGTGAAGATCGGATTCGTCCGTTAGTTGAGAAATATAGTGGTCATCTCATGGGGGCGGCGTTTGACTCCAATAAGATCGCCGACGCCAGTGGACAGGAGCTTTATTCGATGTTGATTGGTCCGGTCGAACGCTGGATCAAGCCGCAATCCCAGGTAACCATCATTCCCGACGAAGAATTGTGCGGCTTGAACTTCGAAACTCTGGTAGTCAGTTCACCAAAGCCGCACTACTGGATCGAAGACGTCTCTGTTACCAACGCCAGCTCTGCAGTCTTGCTTGCCGTTAGACAGCGAAATATTGCCGAGCCCCCAAAGGCACTTCTGCTCATTGGAAACCCAAATTCGCCCGCGTCCTATCCTCCGCTCTCACATGCGGGCGACGAGATGCACTTAATCCAAGGGCACTTCAGCCCTGCGCAGGAAACGCTCATATCAGGGGCCGGTGCTACGCCCAGTGCGTATCTCCAGGCAAAACCGGAAAACTATGCCCTCATTCATTTCGTGGCCCATGGGACCGCGAGCCGCGCCAGCGCGCTCGATTCCGCCGTCGTACTTTCAGACGACGGCAAATCGCACAACCTGTACGCACGCGATATTGCAGCCACCCGGCTGCATGCCAGGCTGGTAACCATTTCCGCATGTGATAGCGCGGGCAACAGAATCTACTCCTCGGAAGGGTTGGTCGGTCTGTCCTGGGCATTTCTCCGGGCCGGCGCCCAGAAAGTGATTGCTGCGCTGTGGGAGGTAAACGACGCGTCCACCCCGCAGTTAATGGATCGCATGTACGCCGCCATAGCCGCGGGAGAGGAACCTGCGTCGGCTTTACGGGCAGCGAAGCTTTCGCTTTTGCGTTCGCAGACCGTCTATAGCCGGCCATTCTATTGGGCTCCGTTTGTGCTCTACCAGGGAATCTGAGCTGAAAAGCTCGCATCATAAATGTTTTATAATGAAACATTTGCAGCGTCGAGTGAAACGCTTGTGGCGTTGGAGACACTACTCTACGAAAGGAAAAGGAACTTATGGATCACGCGCAGGCAATTCAAACGCAAGCAGCGGAAAAATACTTGCTTGGGGAATTTTCCGCTGCTGAGCAGGATGAATTTGCCGAGCATTTTTTTGACTGCGAAGAATGCGCTCGAGACCTGCGGATTACTTCCCTCTTCATGGATACAAGCAAGCGGGTGATGGCCTCCGGACTCGGAGAGAAACCGCAACCTACGGTCAAGAGATCTTCGATCGCGTGGCAACCCGCGTGGTACGCAATCGCAGCGTCCATTGCCCTGCTGGCGGTCATTCTGTTTCAAAACGTGGTCACGATCCCGAAACTTCGCAGCTTTGCCGCCCCCCAGGCGCTCGAATATTTTTCCATCGCCAGTATGGGGTCGCGAGGCACCGGCCAAACCGTGGTGACCCCAACCCACGACAGGCCATTCATACTGCTGGCCGACATACCGTCTCACGAAAACATCGACCAATATCGTTGTGAAATCCTGGACCCTAATGGGAAGACAGTACTTTCGATTGACGTTTCTGCGGCTCTTGCCAGGAAAACTGTCCCTCTTCTAATTCCGGCTTCCACGCTTTCCCGCGGGACCTATAGTTTCGCCATCTCAGGGCGAACCAAGGAAGAGTCAACTTTTGCTCAACTTGAAAAATATCCGCTGCAAGTAAATTGAACAGCGGAGTGGTCCACTGTCACTCTCCGAGCCAGAAGCCGGCGAAAGCTCCAGGATGAATCCGAAAATGGCGAAGGCCCAAACCGAGCCGTCTTTGATGAGGAACCGTAGTGAGCAGGTGATTGAGAAAGCGGGACTTCCGGCCCTTTGTCCAAACTCAACCAGAAACTTTACGGTTGAGCAGCGAACAGCAACTTCTCATGTCGGCGTGATGGGCGCATAGGCGCATCGTCGAAGGAGAATTCCTGTTTTGCCACTGGAACCAAACTTCGGTAACCGAATGCGGCGGATGAAGCCATGCTTTTCGAGGACGGTGGGCGTCTCACCGGCTGCTGAACACGGAGCCTTAGCCAGGCAGGTTTGTCGGGCACGGAGTGCAGCAATTGTCCGAGAAATGTCCTGATCTGAGGAAACCCAATCACCTGCAGGCAGCGTCACTACATACACCGAGTCTCGATGTCTTGAGACGGCGGCATGATTCTTGAAGGCGAGGAGGGCTAGTATGACCGGAACAAAGAAATGTGCACACCCAGCTTGTAGCTGTATGGCGCCGGATAAGCAAAAGTACTGTAGCCAAATTTGCCAGGACTCAAAGAACGTGACGGCGCTCGCGTGTCATTGTGACCATGAGTGTTGCCGTGGATGAAGCATTGAACGGCTAGTCTTTGCCGCTCGTTGTATCTTGTGCTGGCTGCCATCGGTGACTAGCCGAGGTGAAGTTTTGCTTCGTAGGCTAAACCTTTGACCGCAAGCTGCGTTTCGCGAATCATCAGCAGACAGCCGCATACCAGCGCGATGACCGCTGATGCTCCACATGCGACGCCGATTCCAGCTGCGATCTGGAATACCGATGGCCGGCCGTAATACACCACGATGGAACCGGCGATCGAGATGAGCGCCGAACTGGCGAACAGTCCGAGACCCAGGTAAAAGCAGCGAAGCGCTCGTAACAGCAGTTGAGCACGCGTTTGCAGCACGGCGAGTTCGCCGGCCGAGGCCTCATGATCCCGGGCGCCAGGCTCAAGCTTTGCTAATTGCGCGGTCAGGGCGTGAGTACGATCGGCCACGCGCGCGAGGCGATTGTTCGTGCCCAGTGCCAAAACAGAGGATGCATTGGTGAGCACTGCCGGGGCTACCACGACAGTGAGGATCGAAAACGGATCGGCGGCGACCGAAGTATATTCCATCATTTCGTCCTCAGCACCGCATAGGTGATTTCCAATATACCGAGTTGGACTCTATGGGACGAACTTCTGCGTCTTTATGGAGGATCTAGCGGATTTAGGTGGGGCCGAGGGGTTTTGGGGATGGCTATTGAACTTCCTTGGAAGAGTGCCTGGCGGAGGGAGAGGGATTCGAACCCCCGTTACCCTTTCGGGTAAAGCGGTTTTCAAGACCGCCTGTTTCAACCGCTCACACATCCCTCCGCGTGAGTGTTGCCAATAGCTTACCAGCTCCGACAGCATCGCCAAACATCCCTGTATGTTGGGATGCTACGTGCGGATTTTCGCCGTCGCGTACCCCGAACTTAGTCCAGGTGTCGCGCAACAATTAGTTGCTGGAACTCCGGTGTAGTGCGGAGCTGGGCGAATTCCTTGTCCTCCATGAGAAGCCGGCGATCGTTGAAACCAGCATCCATGGCTTTGCGCAGGTAAATGAGAGCCTGTTCGTTCTTTCCAGCCATCGCGTAAGCTTTTGCAAGACAGTAGCTGATGGCAACACGCTGGCGGCGCGAGATCTTCTCCTCTTTGACCTCGGTCTGGTCAGGATCAAAACTATTCGGATTAAGCTCCAGGGCTTTCTGATAGGCCTTTGCCCCCTCCTTGTAGTTCCCGTCGCCGAAGTAGGCTGTACCCAGATTGCGGTAAGTGACAGCAGAATTTGGCCCATATTTCAGCGCCTTCTTATAGGTTTTCTCCGCCTTCTTATAATTGCGCTCGCCGTGGTAGACGGCAGCGAGGTTGTTGAGCGCGTCGGGGTATCGCGGATTGAGAGTAAGCGCCATCTGGTAATTCTTACGAGCCTCTTCCAAGGCGAAGAGATGATGATATGCGACCCCAATCTTGTTCCAGGTGGCGGCCGATCGAAGTGAGCTCTGTCGATAGGCCTCGATAGCGGCGACATAGTCACCGTTAGCCATAAGCAGGTCACCTTGCGCCTCTGACGGCATCGTGGAGATGGTGGCGTTCTGAGGGTCCGGACTCTGCATCGTGGCCGCAATTACGGTGGCGGGCGATGGCTTAACTGCTTTCTGCGAGGAAGGTGTGCGAGCCCACCAGGATGGGAATTGCGAGCCACACGCAGTTGCCTAATGACTGGCTATAGCGACGGCGTCTCATGAATCCCTCCCTTCCCAATGCGGGTCCGGTGGACGAAGCCAAATGATACTACTTGCGGCTAATACTTGGTCTCATGATTGATCGAGAGCGAGATGCCCAGGAATGGAGCTTCTGGACTACACTAGGCACGCTGTATTCGGGGTTAGTCAAGTGCCCCTCAAAAGTGGCTGAGCAAAAGCGAATTTGGCGCACGGTGCTCCCGATAGCGCTTCTCATGCTGGTGATAGGGACTACGCTCGGAGGAGTGTGGCATCGTCATGCCATTTCTTCCCCTGACGCCTGCCCGATTTGCCATCTGAGCCATCAGGCCATCGAGCCAGCGCCGGCAAGCACTCGTGTGTACATTCTGGTTCCCACAGGACCCGGACCAGAACCTCAACATTACAGCTCCATCCTGAATCCCGCCGCCGGGCACATTCCCGCGCGCGCTCCCCCCGCATAACAGCCTCTTCTTTCACGTGCCGCTCGCGGCACACCAATCCGTGTACCTGCCCCTTAAGAAGGCTGACCTCCCATGCGTTTACAGCGTTTGCGGTTTCCAGTTTTGTTCGTCGCAGTGCTTTTTTCCGGAGCTGCAGGTGCGCAATCCCCGCCTGCCCAAAGTCCGTCGCCGTCTCCCCAACAGGCACAAGTTCTCGCCCAGAATCCAGCAGCGGTGAAGATTTCGCTCGACGACGCCATTCAGATGGCACTTCGGCACAACCATAATCTACTGGCCCTCCGCACCACGATCCAGCAGAGCGAGGCCGAAGAAATCACAGCCAATCTGCGTCCGAACCCGGTGCTTCTAAGCGATTGGCAGTTCTTGCCGGTTTTCCAGCCGAGTCAATTTAGCGCCGATTACCTCGACAATGTGGCCCAGTTCGACCTGGGTGTCAGCTATCTGTTTGAGCGAGGCAAAAAGCGGCAACACCGCCTGCGGGCGGCCAGGGATCTGACGGCCGTGACACGGTCGCAAGTCGCTGACAATGAGCGCAGTCTTGCCTTCAGCGTTTCCACCTTGTTCATCAACGTTGAGCTTGCAGAGTC
This sequence comes from uncultured Acidobacteriaceae bacterium, assembly GCA_963790935.1. Lineage (GTDB taxonomy): Bacteria > Acidobacteriota > Terriglobia > Terriglobales > Acidobacteriaceae > PALSA-350. The sequence continues at coordinate 14,440 of CAWBRJ010000006.1, forward strand.
GACCCTTGAGCTGGCCATGCAGGATCTCAAGAGCTTCCAGAACACGGTGGACATCAGCGACGCGCGATACAAGGCAGGCGACATAGGCGAGGGCGATCTTCTGAAGATCAAGCTTCAAATGCTTCAGTTCCAGACCGACGTGTCCGCAGCGCAGCTCGCCAGGGTGCAAGGGCTCTCTGATCTGCGGCAGCTGCTCGGATATGAATCGATAGCACCGGACTACGACGTGGCTGGGGCGTTCGACTACCAGCCCGTCAAGGGCAACGTGGATGACTTTCAGGCAAAAGCCTTGCAGACCAGGCCGGACTTGCGAGCAGCGCAGCAAGGAGTAACCGCGGCGGACAGCCAACGCGCATTGCAACAGGCAATCGGCAAAAGAGACATCACGGCTGAAATCAACTACACCCACCTTAGTTACCTGAACGACATTTCCCTGTTCGGGCAAATGCAGATGCCGATTTTCGATCGCAACCAGGGGGAAATTGCCCGCGCCGGCTTCGCCATCACGCAAGCCCAGGAGCAGGAGAGATTCGCCAACGGACAGGTGCTGACGGACGTAAGGGACGCCTTTGAGAATTTGCGCACCAACGACCAGGTCGTCGGACTCTATCGCTCGGGGTATCTCGACCAGGCGCAGCAGTCCCGCGACATCAGCGAGTACGCCTACCGGCACGGCGCAGCGAGCCTGCTTGATTTTCTCGACGCCGAGCGCAGCTACCGGTCCATACAACTCGCCTACCGCCAGGCGCTCGCTTCGTACTTGCTCGCCCTCGAACAGCTTCGCCAAGCCGTAGGAACCAGGAGTTTGCCATGACCTTTACACCGATCACTCGCCGCAACGGCGGCTTTCAAAGTGCAATGGCGCTCGCTTTCGCGTTTACGCTCACAGCCTGCAGCTCGAACGATCGCACCCGGGCAGGCCAAATGACATCCTATTCCGCGAATGCTTCGAAGTCTGCGACGCCCCAGCTCTTCACCCTCCCGCAGGACCAGATGTCGCACGTGCAAGTAGTCACCATTCAGCCCACCACGTTGACGCGTACGCTCCGGCTTACGGGTGCCGTGGCGTACAACGCCTTCAACACCACCCCGGTCATCACTCAGGTCGGCGGACCCGTCAGCCGGATTCTGGTCCTGCCCGGACAGCAGGTCAAAGCTGGCCAGCCAATGCTCGATGTGAGCAGCCCCGATTATTCCCAGTTGCTGGACTCCTATTTGAAGGCAGCCGATTCCTACCGCCTTGCGGACAAGAATTACGTCCGCGCACAGGACTTGTATCAGCACCACGCCATCGCCCAGCGCGATCTGGAGCAAGCCGAATCGGACCGCAACCAGGCTCAGGCGGACCTGAACGCGGCTGACCAGGGAATGAAGATTCTCGGCATCAAGAATCCGGCTGATCTGGCGAAGGCCCCGAGTTCGGCGCTCATTCCCGTGCTTGCTCCCATCGCCGGAGAAGTCGTCGAGCGCCTCGTCTCCCCCGGTCAGGTGGTTCAGGCGGGCCAGACGCAAGCCTTTACGATTTCAGACCTGCGCACGGTGTGGGTTCTCGCCAACGTATACCAGGGAGACCTCGCCGCCGTGCGCAGCGGAGACGATGTCGTCGTCCAAAATGACGCCTATCCGGGCAATTTCCACGGAAGGATCTCCTATGTCTCGCCGGCCCTCGACCCAAACACCAGAACGCTGCAAGCGCGCATTGTCGTCGACAACCCGGGCGAGAAATTGAAAAGGGATATGTACTGCACCGTCACCGTGACCGCAGGCTCGATTCCGAACGCCATCGTCGTACCCGACTCATCTGTTCTGCGCGACGACAACAACCAGCCATTCGTGTATCTGGCCGTCAGCGCGAATCAGTTTGGCAGGCGCGACGTGGAGATAGGCCAAAGCCTGAACGGGCAGACGCAAATTCTAAAAGGCATTTCCCCTGGAGAGAAGGTTGTGGCCGATGGCAGCTTGTTTCTTCAGTTTGCTAATTCGCTACAACACTGAGGAGGCGGCTTCGAATGATTCATCACGTCGTCCAATTTGCGCTGCGGCAGCGGCTGTTGGTCCTGTTGCTGGTGGCGTTCATTGCCGTCGGTGGAGCGATCTCGTTCCAGCACATGCCTGTGGACGCCTACCCCGATCTTTCTCCACCCATGGTCGAAGTCATAACTCAATGGCCCGGGCACGCAGCGGAAGAAATCGAACGCCTGGTTACGGTTCCTACCGAAGTGGAAATGAACGGCGTGCCGAAGATGGCCGTCATGCGCTCGATTTCTCTGTACGGGCTTTCGGATGTCATCATGACATTTGAGGAAGGCACCGACGACTATTTCGCGCGCCAGGTGGTCTTTCAGCGCTTAAGTGAAGTAACTTACCCAACCGGCGTAACGCCCACGCTGGCCCCGCTCGCGAGCCCATCAGGGCTCGTCTATCGATATGTCATTGAGAGCCCTGACCGCACGCCGCAAGAACTGAAGGTCTACGAAGACTGGGTCATCGAGCGCGAATATAAGCAGGTTCCAGGGGTCGCGGACGATTCCGGTTTCGGCGGCACCGTGATGCAGTATCAGGTGCTTCTCGATCCGGCAAAACTTTACGCATACCACATCACGGTGCCGACCGTGCTCATGCAGCTTTCCGTCAACAATTCCAATGCCGGCGGAGGATTCTATTCGCAAGGCGGCCAATTTTACTATGTTCGCGGACTCGGGCTGGTCCGCGATACCGCGGACATCGGCGACATTATCGTCGGCACGCAAAATGGGGTGCCGACGCGTATCCGCGACATCGGTGAAGTTACCATCGGAAACGCCCCGCGGCTGGGCGAATTTGGATTTAACAAGAAAGATGATGCCGTCGAGGGTGTCATCATGATGCGGCGTGGCGAGCAAACGCAGAACGTGCTCAAGGGTGTCGAAGCAAAAACCCAGCAACTCAATGAGCACATTCTGCCCGCCGACGTAAAGGTGCGGCCTTACTACGACCGCAGCGACCTTGTCCAGCTGACCATCGATACTGTCGAACACAACATGCTGCTGGGGATGGCTCTGGTCCTCATCGTCCTGATGGCCTTCCTGGTGAGCATTCGCGCCGCGGTGATCGTCGCCCTCACCATTCCCCTCGCTTTGCTGTTTTCATTCATTTTTTTGCATGCGCGAGGAGTCGCTGCAAACTTGCTTTCGATTGGCGCCATCGATTTTGGAATTCTCATCGACGGAACCTTGGTGATGGTGGAGAACGTGTTCCGTGAGCTGGGCGCGCGTGAAGGCCAGAGCTACGACCTGCACCAGGTAATACTGGCGGCAGCGAAGGACGTCGATCGCCCGATCTTTTATTCCGTCGCCGTCATCATTGCGGGATATCTACCCATCTACGCGCTCGCCGGACCCTCGGGAAAATTGTTCAAGCCGATGGCGGACACGGTGTCGATCGCGCTGATCGGCGCCCTGATCTTAACCCTCACATTCGTTCCGGTCATGTGCGCCTATTGGTTCAAACGTGGCGTGCACGAGCGCTTGAACAAGCCGTTTGAATGGTTGCGCAAAAAGTATGCCGGCGAGCTCGATTGGTGCCTTGACCACCCGAAGATAACAATCCTCGTAGCCACCTTGATTTTCGCCGCCACGCTCCTGCTCGTCCCTTTCATCGGCGGAGAGTTTATGCCTCATCTCGACGAAGGCGCGCTATGGGTGCGCGCGACCATGCCTTACACGATTTCGTTCGAGGAGGCGAGCAAGGTCTCGCCCCAGGTCCGCAATCTCCTGATGAAGTATGCGATGGTCACCGACGTGGGCTCCGAGCTTGGCCGTCCGGACGATGGCACAGATCCCACTGGATTCTTCAATGACGAGTTCTACGTGGGCCTGAAGCCTTACAATGACGCTTCCTGGAAGCGCGGCGCCATCCACAATAAGGCCGAGCTGACCGAGGACATTCAGAGACAACTCAGCGCATTTCCGGGAATCATTTTCAATTACACCCAGCCCGCTGAAGACGCGGTCGACGAGGCCTTGACGGGACTCAAGAGCGCGCTCGCGGTAAAGATTTATGGCCCTGATCTCAACGTTCTGCAGAGCAAAGCGCTTGAGATCAAGCGCCGGCTCTCGCAGGTGCCGGGATTTACGGAGTTGACCGTCGTACGCGAGCTCGGCCAGCCTAGCCTGCTGATCGACGTTGATCGCGACAAGATTGCTCGCTACGGCATCAACGTCGCGGACGTAGAGGCGATCGTGCAAGCGGCCGTAGGCGGCCAGGCGGCTACCCAGGTAATTCAAGGCGAGAAATTATTCGATCTCGTAGTGCGTATGAAGCCAGAATTCCGCGAAAGTGCGCAGCAGATTGGCAATCTGCTCGTCGGGACGCCGGCAGGCCAACAAATCCCGCTGAGCGAGCTGTCGAATATTCACGAGGCTGGCGGCGCTTCGTTCATCTATCGCGAGAACAACTCACGCTACATCGGCGTGCAGTACAGCATCGAGGGGCGCGACCTGCAGCGCGCCGTGCTCGATGGACAGCGGGCCATCGCGGATCTTGAAAAATCCTTGCCCGCCGGGTATCGGCTCGAATGGGGTGGGGAGTATGGCGAATTTCTTGAAGCCAAGCACCAGATTGAGTTCATCGGCCCGCTTGCCGTGCTTATCATTTTCATGATCCTGTTCGCGCTTTATGGCAATTTCAAATTTCCGGTGACCATCGCCCTCGGCGTCATCCTGACCGAGCCTGTAGGCGCCCTGATCGCGCTCAAGCTGACCCACACGCCGTTCAGCGTCTCGTCGGCGCTCGGCTTGCTCGCGCTGATGGGCGTTTCGGTTGAAACCGCCGTCATCCTCGTCTCCTACATCAATAAGCTGCGCCTGGAAAATAAAGACATCCGCACCGCAACCCGCGAGGCTTCCCTTTTGCGGTTGCGGCCTATCGTGATGACTGCCATGGTTGCTTGCCTGGGACTTCTGCCCGCGGCGCTTTCCACGGGCATCGGTTCTGACACACAAAAGCCTTTTGCGATCGTCATCGTCGCCGGGCTGGTATCGCGGCTCTTCCTTGGTTTTTTCGTCAACCCTGTGCTGTACGAGATGGTTGCCCGCGATGGCGACGTCTTGCAGGTCTGATTGCATGGCCGCGGTTTCTAACACCGCCGCACTGACTACTGCGCTGCCTGGTGCTTCTTGAAGAGATGTCTGGAGATGTCAGGCCAGAATTCGACGAATTCCGCGCCAATGATGCCTTCTGCGGTAACCGTGAGCGCCCCGTCTACTGTTTGCCCAAAGCCCCGATCCGCAGCGGGATAGTAGGCATTGGAAATGCCCCCGGAGATGAAGTTGCCCAGCACATTCGCGTAGTTTGGTCCCCATGTGCCATTGTCGCGCCTACACCAAACAGTGGTGGCTGCGGAGTACAGAAAGCGATGCGTGAAGGTACCGGAGCCAAGACGAAAGTAGCGCGGATCTTCCTTGAAGACGATGGGGAGGATAGCGTTGCCCCAGAGATTTCCGTCTGCCGTGTCGAGATAAGACGCACCAAAGCGCTTGAAGTAGCCCTCGGCTCCCTGCCCGAATCCTGGATTGGTATTGCGCGCCTGGCTCAGACCGGCAACAAACGCGTCGGCGACGAAAACGAATGGATCGATAGAACTTTTGTACATCAGGTGAAACTTCTGTCGCGGCGAGAGACTCGGCACGCCAGCAGAGCTCTCGACGGTGTTGAAGTTTGGCACAACGCCTAAGATGCGCTGGCGCTCTTCCTGCTTCAACACATCCGCTGAAGTCACACCAGTCTTCACTGTCGCTCGAGGAAAGAGCGGGCCGTTACCGTTGGTCGTTCCGTCTTGTTGTGGAGAGGCGTTCCCCGGTTGAGGATCGGAAGCAGCAGGCACAGGCGAGGGTCCGGGTGCCACTTGACCTTGTGCCCATCCTTCGGCCGGCAGCATCAGGGTTATGGCAAAAGCAGCTACTCTAACCAGACGAAGGAGCGATGGAAAACCTGCGGTGCCTGAGGACTGCTTCGAGCGTGATCGATGACTGTTACTAAAGGGACTCGAAGGATTGCGTTTTGGCAGCTGCCGCCGGAGGTACTGCCACGATTCGAAGTAAAGGATGAAGGGAAAGGAGGGACTAAGGTAGGAGGCTCTCACAATTGCGCACAGCTCAGACGCAACCACGAGCAAACCATCCAACTTACGAATCCCCGCCGAACGGGCAGCAAAAGGTGCCATGGTTCTCCACTGTCGCCACGAAACAGACGAATGTCGCAGAACCTGGTCTGCTGCGTTAGAAGGGTTAAGCGAGGGTGCCGTCCAAACTTTCCCACCGGAATAGACGGAAAGGTGCATGAATGGTTGCACGCCAGGCACAATCATGGGTTCAACGAGTGGCTATCTTTAGATCGAGATTTATCCTTCGGTCAACTTGTACCCCCGTGGGCCGTTTACCATAGATGACGTATGCCATCCATCCGCACCGTCAGCCGCAGATCTTTCGAGCGCACCCTTGCCAGCGCCAAGCACACCATGGTGCTGAGCGAGATCATCAGCCTGGCGATCGATAGCTTTCGAGCCAACAAGGTGCGCGTTATGCTTACGTCCCTGGGCATGGTTATCGGATCGGCTTCCCTGATCATGGTCGTAACCGTAGGGATGACGGGAAAACAGTACATCCTGCACCTGATCCAGGCCATCGGGACCAATATGGTGGAAGTGGAGTACTCCGGCGGCGGCCCGGGCTCGGCCGCGCAACATGACTTCCGCAACGATTACCTGACGCGCGAGGATGAAACGGCAGTCATTGAACAGGTGCCGTCTGTCGCTTACTCCTCGCCGATGCTGCAGATGCAACCGCGCATCAGCTTTGGCAATGGGGTAACAAAAGACATTCTCGTACTTGGCGTCTCGCCTCAGTACAGACAGGTACGCAACCTGATTCTGATCAACGGGCGTTTCTTCGACGAGGAGGACGATGCCGGCCACGCCAAGGTCGCGGTGGTAACAGAGGCTTTCGCACGGCAGAGATTCGGCACCACGGCGGCGGTGAACCAAACCTTTCTGATCACCGGCATTCCTTTCACCGTGATCGGTACCTTCAAAGAGGCGGTAGACACGCTGGGACAAACCGAAGTTGCCGATCAAACGATTCTTATTCCCTACTCCGTGGCGCGCTACTTTACCGGCACCAATGATATCAAGAAGATTTTCTTTTCGGTCCGGGATAGCGGCGATGTGGAACTGGCAACTAAACAGATTCTTAAGGTCATTCAGTCACGGCACCAGCGCAACTCGGTGTACGATGCACAGACGCTGACGGAGCTGCTGAGTACGGCGGCCTCCATCGCCAACGCGTTGACCCTGGTACTGCTGCTGGTCTCGTCGGTGACGCTGGCTGTCGGCGGCATTGGCATCATGAACATCATGCTGGCGAACGTGCGCTCGCGGATCAGGGAGATCGGCATTCGCAAGGCCCTGGGTGCGACATACCGGGAAATCAAGTTGCAGTTCCTGCTCGAGGCAGTATTCATTTCGTTGAGCGGCGGAGTGGTGGGGACGATCCTGGGTCTTGCCATTCCTTATTCGGTGCGGCTCTTCACTGCATACCGCATTCCGATTTCAGGATTGTCGGCAATCATCGCGCTGGCGGCGGCGACACTGGTAGGCGTCGTCTTTGGCACATTGCCCGCTACGCGCGCGGCGCAACTGGATCCGGTGGAGTCTCTGAAGTTCGAGTAGGCTTACTCCATTCTTAGGTCGGATGCGCGCCAGCGTTTATAACCACGCGCTGAGAAAGCGGCCGGCGGTGCCGCGCATGGCGAGTTGGTCGATACGGCCGGCAAAGTAACGCGCGTTGATCTCCGCTGCGCCAAGATCCTCAAGACCGTGGAAGCGAGAGAGCTCGGCAGCCATCCCGGATGGGGTAAAGAATAGTCGAAAGGGCTCGCCCACTTTCTCTACCCGAGAGGCGAGCGAATCATGCGCCAGCCGTTCAAGCGGCGGAAGAACCTCGCGGGGCTGGCTATAGTCGAGCGCCAGCCCACTTCCTGCTGGTTGATCGGCGAGGAAGCCGAGGGTAGCGCGGAAGGCCTCCGGGGTAAGGTAAGGTACAACCCCAAGCCAGGCGAAAAACGCCGGCGCAGTTCGATCGAAACCAGCGTCACGAAGTTGTTCTGCGAGTGATTGGCGTTCAAAGTCCACGGGAGTGTAACTGAGACTTTCCGGGATAACGATGCTGCTGCGTTGCAACAACTCGCGCTTCCACTGTTGGGTAGCGGGGTGATCTACTTCAAAGACCCGTAGCTGAGGATAGGGATTTCTATAAGCGAACGTGTCGAGGCCAGCGCCCAGCAAGACGTATTGCTTGACGCCGTTCCCGACCGCCCGCTTCAGGTTGTCTTCGGCATAACGGCTGCGGCCAACTACAAACGCTCGCAGCCCGGTGGAGAAGGGGCGGTCTGGCCGCAATGGGGTGCGCCGCAGCTGCTCCTCATATTCCGAACCGAGAATTGGAACTGCGACCGGGTCGTTGAAGACGATAGGCGAGTCATGTAACTGATGAGCCGCGCGGCGCAACGCAACGCTGAGCGCGGTTTTCGATGCGATGGCCTGCTCCATCTACGGCTGCACATCTCCTGGGTAAACGATTTTGTAGCCTGATGGAACTTTATCGAATTTACATGACCTGGCTGACAAATTTAACCACCCACGAGTAGTATGGCGGTCATTACGAAGGAAAGGAATATGCATGCCGAGTCCATTCGTTCACCTCGAACTAACCACTCCGGATCTCAAGAAAGCAAAAGACTTCTATGGTCAGCTGTGCGGCTGGACCTTTAACGATGCACCGATGCCCCCACCGATCAATACATATGCAGTCTTCAATCCCGGCACCGGCCCGGGTGGGGGCTTAATGTCCATGCCGGGCGCCCCGACCGGATGGTTGGCATACATCGGCGTCGACGACATCCATAGCGCCACCAATAAAGCGGCTGCACTGGGCGCGAAGGTGATCCGTGACGTCGAAGAGGTCCCCGGCCACGGTTGGATGTCCATTCTGATCGACCCGACCGGAGCGAATATTGCGCTGTGGCAGAACAAAGGCAATCAAAGTTCGTAGAGCTGCCCGTGACTGACAGTCGAGTGCCCGCCAACGCCCTGGATTGGCGGGCATTCACTTCGCGTGAAATTCGGTTTTCATCGAGGCGATGTTCCAGCCTCGAATGGCTACAGCCGTAAGCACATTCGCTTGCAGAGCGGGATACGATCCCTGCTTAACGCACAACGAGCCTGCTCCGGCTGGAGCAGGCTCGTTGGTTGGCTTGAATGCGTTTTCCTATTGGCCGCTGGTCAAGGTTACACTTGTCGAACTCGCCCACGCGTGACCAGGCGAAGCAGCAGCGTAAGGATCACCGCCCCGATGACCGCGACGATGATGGTATAAATGAGGCCGCCAGAACCGGCAAAGCCCAGGTGCGACATAATGAAACCGCCCAAGAGCGCCCCCAGGATGCCCACGATGATATCCATGATCGGCCCATAACCACCGCCGCTCATGATTTTCCCTGTGAGCCAACCTGCGATCAGGCCCACGATAACCCACCAAATCAATCCGAACATAGTTTCCTTCCTTTATCTTGCAATGGAATGATGTTCCCCGGGGTAGGAACGAGGGCCCGCCAAGCATTGCCCATCCTAGACCAATGAGAGGCTATCTGCACAGCCTAAGTTGTAATGCTTTGAACTTAATTTCTCGATCACGCCTGTATCTCAGGAGCTACGGACTTATGAGGCTTGTTTTCTTAACCATGACGACGCTTTGCCTTGCAACTGCACCCCTGCGAGCCGAATTGAGGCTAGCCGGCGTAATTACCGACCATGCGGTGCTGCAGCGCGACGTGCCCATCCATGTTTGGGGCGAGGATTCGCCGGCCGGCCGGATCACGATCGCTTTCCACGGCCAGTCCATCGCCACGACGGCAAACAGCCTGGGCCTGTGGGAGGCGTGGCTCGGGCCGGAGCCAGCCGGCGGCCCGTTCACGCTCACCGTCCATGGCAGCTCCGAGCTCACCCGTTCTGACCTGCTGCTGGGCGACGTGTGGTTTGCCTCCGGGCAATCCAATATGGAAATGCCGCTTTCCGGATTTCCCCCCAACGCTCACGTAACCAATGCCGAACAGGAGATAGCCCAGGCTGACCTGCCCCAGGTCCGCCTGCTCCGTATGGAGCACCAATCCTCCGCCTCGCCTCTGGGGAGTATCTCGGCGGTATGGCAAACGTGTACCCCGGCGACCGCCAGGGATTTCTCGGCCGTCGCCTATTTTTTCGCCCGCGCGATTCATGAGCGCGAACATGTACCCATCGGAGTCATCGATTCTTCCTGGGGAGGTACACCGATCGATTCCTGGATCAGTCTCGACGCCCTCTCGGCCGATGCCTCGCTCATGCCCGCCTTCGCCGCGCGTGCCGGTTTCGCCGACAAGCAGACGCACCTGGAGCTGATTGAAGGTGCGGAGAAACGTGCCGATGCGGAGGCGGATGCGCATCATCTGCCCCCGCCGTCACACCCCTGGCACCCGGACCCGTCTTCCTGGGTCCCGGCAGGCCTGTACAACGGAATGGTCGCGCCGTTTACGCCCTACCCCATCAAAGGCTTCCTCTGGTACCAGGGGGAGACTGACAGCGCGTCCGATCGCGTAAACCTCTATGCGAAGCTCCTGCCTACACTCATCGCCGACTGGCGGCGGCAGTGGGGACAGGGGAATCTCCCCTTCCTCTTCGTGCAGATCTCGAGCTTCGATTCCCCGCCCGAAAATTGGGGCCTGATTCGCGATAGTCAACGCCGAACCCTGGACGTGGCCAATACGGGCATGGCCGTGACTCTCGATATTGGACAGCGTGACAACGTGCACCCGCCGGACAAGCAAACAGTAGGCGCTCGCCTGGCCCTCGCCGGACGAGTTCTTGCCTATGGCGAGACTGGCCTGGAGTGGAGCGGCCCACTCTACCGCCAGACCACGCGGCAGGAAGGGGCGCTCGAAATTTGGTTCGATCACGCGGAAGGTTTGCACAGCATGGGGAACGAGCTCAGGGGGTTTGAGGTAGCGGGAGTAGATGGCCGCTTCTTCCCTGCCAGCGCCAAGGTACAGGGGACATCCGTCTTAGTCTCCTCCCCCGAGGTGGCGGAACCGGCGCAAGTCCGCTATGCCTGGCAGAACTTTACGGACGCCAATCTCTACAACGGCGCGTCTCTGCCTTCATCCACGTTTGTAGCGCAGGCCCCTTAATTTAAATCTCGCTGCCATTTGGCGCGAGAACCAATGTTCGGGTGCCGGGATACGAGAGATAGATTTTTAGCGCCTGGCTCCCCCGCCTGATGCGCCGCTGGGCGCTGACTGCACGGATGTATGCGAAGCCCCCATTGAACTTAGAGCTCATAGAGCTTTGCGCATTGCCGGCCGAATAACCGCCAGCGGACGCTGCTCTCGCTCCGCCCTCTGCCGCGCTCCGCTGGCCGCCATAGTAGACAGTGGTGGTGGCCATCCCGTGCTGGCTTGTCTGATTGGCAAAGCTATTCAGCTTGCCAAAGTTGCCCCGGGGAACCCCGAGTCCGGCTGAATCGTTACGGAAGACAAACTTGTCATTTGCACTGAGAGTAGAAACCGGCACCGCCTTCAGGTTGACCGGCACCAAGGAGGATTGCATGGCAGTCGGGGCTTGAATTGGAGGATGGGGCCTGGTCGTTCCCGAGGCTCCCGTGGTTCCCCGAAGGGCAGTGGAGTTCACGAAGGAGTTATTCGCCAGTCCGAGCCAGGTTCCGCCGGGCTGCCAACCCCAGCCGACTCCGTTGCAATAGTTCCAGCTGCCGTAGTGATACGGCGTCCAACCCCACGGGTAAGGAGATACCCAGGAATAGCCCGCGCTCGGGTAATACGCCCAGGCGCCGCTCCCGAACGGGTCCCAGCTGGCACTGGTAAAGTATGGCCGCCACATCGACCGCCGCCGCACCCGGAAGCGTTGATAAAGCTCCCGTAGTAGTTCATATCGTTAATGCCGTACGCGTAGGGCGAGTTCCCGAACGAGGTCGCGTTGGCATAGCTCTTGTGATACTGCACGGCATCGTGATCCCAGGAATCCAGCGGCTGCTCGGCTACGCTCTTGGCGATCATTGGCTCGCTTTGCCCGGCGCTAAACGTGGCCGTCTTATTCTTGCCCACAATCGTCGTTCCCGAGGGTTCCTGGACCGCAACGTCACCGTGCATCACCGCCAGGTTTGCTTCCGTCGGTGTCAGTTGCAGACGAATGTGGCTGTCAGGAGGAAGGTTGACCGTCTGCAGGCCAAATTTCACGCTGAATTCGTTGCCCTTTGTGTTCAGCAGGTTTACGTATACCGTGCCTTGTAGCAAATTGACAGCAGATGACTTGGCGCCCGAGGGCAGCATTTCCAGCTTGGGAAACTCGACCAGGGAGTTCTGCGCCACCCGTATGGTGCTGTTGTCTTCGAATTCCACTTCGGCAACTCCATTGCCGGTTTTGAGCCTGGCGCCCTCCGTGACCGGCAGATTGGCCATTGCCCCTTCAAAACCTTTGCCGGTTAAGCGGTCAAGCTGAACCTCTCCTTTGACCTCGCTGAGGCGGACAATCCGGACCTTGGAATTGGTTGAAACCGGGGTGGAGGGTTCTGCACTGGTGGCCACTGCATCGTTGCTATCGGCAGCAGTCGCGGGAGCAACGGGCTCCTGCGCTCCGGACGATAGTCCAACAAACATCCAGGCCATGAGAGCGGTTGCGCTGATGACAGAAGTGGTTTTCATGTCCGCCTCCTTTTTCAATGCCGGCAGGGGACTTTTCTTGCGTCTTGATTATTGGGAGAGGGGTGCTTCCCGCCTGGTTTCCTGCGCGCCAGGGTAACGGATCGGATGTTAGCACCTTTCCGTTGAGGATGGCGAGAATCCTGTTTGACGCCACTAAATTGGCACTTCCCATCCTGGGCTAGCGGGGTGAGAGCGTGACATCCAACTGATAGAAGCGGAAGAAATTCTCTTCCCCAGGCACATCGCAGGCTACCTCCCCGCATTCTTACCATGCGGGGAGAAAAACGCAACGGATGAGCTAGGCGCAGATGGAGGATGCGTCGGAGGACAGCACGAGCCACTCGGGATCGCTGGCGATGTGTTTCAAGCGGACCACTTCTTCACCCACCAGCAGGTCAAAGTCACCCAAATCAATGTGCTGGCCGGCTTCGGCAGCGATGGAGTGAACGACGGCTTTCTGCCTCCTGAAGGAGCCGTTAGCATCCGTCGTTTCTACAAACTGCTGGCTGATTTTGTAGCTCACATAAATGGCAGGTCCACGCTTGCCGGTTGGTACCAATCTTCCTTTTCCGTATCCAAGGCCCATAGTTTCTCAGTCTCGCTTCGCTGAATTGATGTATCAAGCTATAGATGGTTTTTCGAGCATGCATCATCCCCCGAAAGGGGAATCCCTGCTCCCAGGCTCTGCCTTCCTCTTTGGGGCTCTAAAACTTATCAAACAGGGGCCAGACAGGCTGGTTGCGGGACCGCCTGCTGTGAAGCTGGGTGGGGGACCGTAGTCTGCTCCGGTTGAGCCAGCCGGGCGTCCGCGGCGGCCAGCTTTTCCTGGAGTCGGAGCTTCATCTGTTGAGTTCTGGCGGCGGGAGACAGCACAGGTACAAAATCACCTGGACGGGTCTGGCGACCAGCCGGAGGAGTCGCCGGCGAGAACGGATTCAATCCTGCTCTCACCAAAATGACGGAGAAGGCAATCAGGGTGTAGACCTGCGCTATGACCGCCGACCAGGCAATGCCAATCGCGCCCAGCCGGGGCGCCAGCAGGACTGCGATCCCAATCCCAACCAGACCGGCGGTCAGATTCACGAAGTTAAATTGATGATCCAGCTGGTTGGGTAACAGTAACTGAAAAATAATAACGGTACACACTGCGATCAAAGGAATCCACAACGCAAAGACCCGCAATACCGGGACAGAATGCTGGAAGGCAGGGCCGAGCACAAAATGGACCAGCAGCGGAGCTCCGATGAAAATGGCCAGACCGAAGGCCAGGCCCAGTCCTCCGAGAAAGAGCAGGCTCAGCCGAACCGTGCGCATGGCCCGCCCCGGATTGTTCTGCGCCTGTTGGGTCAGCTTTGGGTACAGTGCCTGGTTCACTGGCCACATGCCTTGCTGAAACACACGTGTGATGCGCTCGGCGCCGGCGTACTCACCGAGCACAGCCACGGGAGCAACCGACCCCAGCACCAACCGGTTGACCGAGCCGGAAATACTTTGTACCGCACGAAACACAAACATCGAGCTCCCCAGTCGAAGGGCGCTCCACACCGAAGAGGGTGTGGGCCAACGGAAGCCCACTTCGCGATACGCCAGCACCACCGTCACTCCATGGGCAACGACACAGCCGACGCATTGCGCCGCCATCACCTTCCAGCCATCTTCCGGTTTGTGTACCAGCACGAAAATGCTCAGGGTGGCAAGAACCTTGCCTCCTATTTCCAGAGCGCTCGCTAAACGCATCCGCTCCAGGCCCTGGAAATACCACAACATATTGATACCCTGGCAAACGCCCCAGATGGTGCTGGCCCAAAACAACGCCATGGAAGGAGCAATGTGATGGGTAAATCGCCGAGAGAAGATCGCTCCGGCGATGCATACGATCGCCAGCAGAGTTTTGGCGCCCAGAACTCCCGAAATAAGCTCTGAGAGCCGTCGGGGGTTGTCGCGTTCCCGCGATGTCTCGCGGGAGGCGGAGATGTCAAAACCGTACTCCACCACACTGGCAATCATGTCGCCAATGGCTTGGGCAAACACGACCACTCCCCAACCGGAAGGGCCCAGCACATGGGCAAGATAAGGGAATGTGAGCAGAGGCAGTGCATAGGTACATGCCTGTACCCCATAAAGGGCGACAACATTGTGGATAAAGCCGCGGCTGGGCAATTTCTTCATTCGGCAGAGGGGCCTTCGCCGGTGTTGTCCCCGGGGTGGCTTGGCCGCAAAATTCGCAACAGTCTCAGCGCCATTCCTGGCATGTTGGGCCCTTGTCTCCGCGGTAGAGTTACATAGTAAGGTATAGATGCCTTGGACGTAGGATGTTATCCCCATTATGGGGAATGACTGGTCCAGTGACATTAAACTTTGTTCAGAAACAAGACAGTGCCGCTCTGCTGGACAGCAGGCGGCACTCAAGGGGTGGTGAATTAGAGGAAAAATGTGCTACTGCGTCGCTGCCGTATTCATAAATTTGTCGACATTGCTTTTATCGACCAGGGATACTCCGGTATCGACAAAGGCCGGGATAGGCGACGTTGCATCCAATCCGTAATCTCGAGCGAGGGGCTTGAGCGGGTAGTGATGCAGCTCATCCAGAGCCTTGAGGCCGAGCAGAGCCATGGTGTAAGGCTTCTGTGAAATGGTGGCATCGATGGTACCGTCTTTGACCAACGCGAGCGTTGCCTGGTCGACGTCCATGGCCATAATGATGGTGCCTTGCGGCTTGGTGCGCTTAAAGGCTTCCGCTACGTCTTTGCCGGCCGAAGCCTCCAGGCATATCAATGCATTGATCTTCGACGCGCCCGTCCGTGCCATGTATTCCGTCGCCTTGTCCATGGCCGTACCGGATTCTCCTTTCATATCGAACACCTCGACAATCTTGATCCCGGGATAACTGGCGAATGCATCTTTGTATCCCTTCAGCCGCTCCTCCAGGTTTGGTTGGCCCGGCATGGTTAAGAAGACTACGTTGCCTTTGCCACTTAAAGCAGCAGCGACCCGTTGGCCGCCCAACCGCCCCGCCTCGAGGTTGTTGGTGCCGATGAAATAGAGGCGCTGGCTGTCTGGAGCATCGGAGTCGATGGTGATGACGGGAATTCCGGCGGCAATCGCTTTATTGATCTCCGGCCCCATCAGCTTCGGATCGGCGACGGATACCAGGATCCCGGCGGGTTTTCTGGCCATTGCCGCGCGGAATTCGTCCACTTCAATGGTTGGAGTGAAGGTATCCGGACCCCGCATGTCTTCCGTGACGCCGTACTCCGCTGCGGCGCGGGCGAATCCGGCGTGAGCGGACTGCCAATACGGCAGACCGATGTTGGTGGCGATGAGAAAGTACTGCTCAGATTTGCTATGGCGCTCGCATCCTCCAACAAGGAGGGGAAGAGCCGTGGCCAGTACCACCAGGAGAATACGCTTTTCCAGCATTTTCATAATCACCTCTAACGATCAAGAGGGCCGAATTCTACTCCTAAAACTTGAAACCTGGAAAGGGTCTTCGCAAGAGCACCCCATTTTAATATGAATAGCGAGGACGCCTTATGAAGGTGCTGGTTACCGGAAGCTCCGGGCATTTGGGCGAGGCACTGGTTCGAACGCTCTGGGATCTTGGCTACCAGGTGGCCGGTCTCGACCTTGTGGAATCGCCCTTTACTACGCACGTCGGCTCAATTTCTGATCGTTCCTGGGCGCGTCATTGCTTGCAGGGCGTTCAGCAGGTGTTCCATGCCGCGACCCTGCACAAGCCCCATATCGCTACCCATAGCAGGCAGGATTTCATCGACACCAACCTGACCGGCACGCTCAATCTGCTGGAAGAGGCGTCTGCAACCGGGGTCGAATCGTTTATCTATACCAGTACGACCAGCGTCTTTGGGCGAGCGCTTGTGCCCCCTCCCGGAGCACCCGCGGGGTGGATCACGGAAGAGGTCACCCCGGTGCCCAGGAACATCTATGGCGTGACCAAGACGGCAGCCGAGGATCTATGCGAGTTGTTCCATCACAACCAGGGCCTGCGCTGCATGGTGCTTAGAACGTCGCGCTTCTTTCCCGAAGACGATGACAACCGGAAGGTGCGGGAAGCTTACGCAGATGCGAATGCGAAGGCCAATGAGTACCTGTACCGGCGGGTTGACATCGAAGATGTGGTGAGTGCCCATCTATTGGCCGCTGAGCATGCGGCCAGGATCGGTTTTCGCAAATACATCATCAGCGCAACCACGCCGTTTCACCCTGACGATGTTGCGGATTTGCGCAATCATGCGCCGCGTGTGGTAGAAGAGCGAGTTCCCGGCTATCAGGCTGAATATGAGAGGAGAGGATGGAAGATGCTTCCCGGCATTGATCGCGTCTACGTGAATGAGCGCGCGCGTAATGAACTTGGCTGGCGGCCCCGGTATGACTTCCAATCCATCCTCGATCGCTTGCAAGCAGGCGATGATATGCGAAGTCCACTGGCTCGGCTGGTCGGCTCGAAGGGTTATCATGCCCAGGTTTTCTGTGACGGACCTTATCCCGTGGAATAACGACCTGAGCGTAGTGGATCTGCAGTCTTCACGCAGTAGCCGCGCTCGACTCCGTCCGTCCAAGTCGCCACTCTTCCGGAAAGTAATTGCCCTATCCTTGTCATCCCGACCGGACGGTGTGCTGTGGGAGGTGGAAGGTGAGCGCCTAAGGGACGAAAACGATCCTGCGTTCATCGCCCTTGCGGGTCCAGGCTTGTTCGACTTCGGCCAGCGGCACCGGTTCGATGTCAATCGCAAATTGGAACTTTTCCGTGGCGGCGAACATGGCGCGTAAGGACTGCAAAATTTGCTGCGAAGAGAGGCTGCCCAGGCCGCTGCCGAGCAGCTCAACCCCTGAACTACGCAACGACCCACCAGACAAGGTGATTGCTTCGCCGCTGATGGATCCGATCTGCACAAAACGGATGCGGGGCTCCCCCTCGGGCGCTCCATGGCCGACGGCTGCTTTCAGCATCAGTTCCGCCGACGGTCCCCACAGGTAGTCCAGAACAACCTGCACCTGAGCAAGTGCCGCCCTGAAACTGCGCAGTAAATTCTCCTCCGGCTGGTTGAGCGCGATGGTCTCATCCGCCCCCAGACTGGGCAAATGCTCAAGCGCCTTTGGATTGCGACCGGTGGCGATGACCCTCGATGCACCCAGATACTTCGCCACTTGAATTGCCTGTTTCCCGGCGGTCCCGGTGGCCCCATTAATCAGGACCGCTTCGCCGGGCTGGAGCTTTGCCCTGGCGAGCATCGCGCCCCAGGTCGCGAGCGCGGGATTTCCCAGTGCGGCAGCTACTGCATCGTCAAGATTTCCGGGCAGAGGAATGGTCCGAGCCTGAGAAACCACGGTGTACTGGGCCATGGAGCCGAAGGGTGCGCGGGGAGCGATGAAGTAGCATCGAGTGCCATCCGCGGCCACGCCCACACCATCGTTCCCAGGAATAAACGGAAGTTTGCCGCTGCTGTAGTGCGATCCATTCGCCTGACCTCGCACCAGGTTGCTCAGCGCGGCGCCTCGGACCTGGAGTAAGACCTCGCCATCGTTGGCTACCGGGGCCGCGGTTTCGCGATAACGAGGCGGAGAGGCAAAATCTTCTACCATCGCAGCATCCATGCCGACCCTCCCTGCACTTATTTGAAAAATTATAGGGTCTACACCCAGGCGATGGTCGCCTTCGGAGGCACTTTCAGCGAAGAGGCTGGGGATTTAAAACAGACCTATGAGCACTTCGCGCATGATGCCTGGAGGATGGGTCGACCGCAAGAACATACCACGCGGCGCCAACGGGCGCGGCTTATGCCGATGGTGCTCGCTCGAGGTGCCTCCCCGCCGCTTCACCTTCTGCTCGGACTACTGTGTGCATGAATGGAAGCTCCGTTCGCAACCGGGATATTTGCGCGAGCAGATACTCAAGCGCGACCGGGGTGTGTGCGTTCACTGCGGATTGGACACCATCAGGGAACACCGCAAGCTAAAGCGTGCGCGGGGTGCGGCTCGCCTGGCGCTCATGCGGCATTGGGGATTCTCGACAAGAATGCGCAAGAGTCTTTGGGACGCGGATCACATTCTGCCGGTAACGGAAGGCGGCGGCGAGTGCGACCTCGACAATATCCGCACCCTCTGCTTGCGTTGCCATCGCGTGGTTACAGCTCAGCTGCGGGAGCGGATTCGCCGCGCCAAAGTAGCCGCCATGCTCGCCGCAGAGGCAGCCGACGCTCGTTCGAGGCGATAGCTGAAGACTGCCTGGCGCAACGCGAACAGTGGCCACTGGACAATCTTCGTTTGATGCACCTGCAGGGGCAGGCGTATGCCTCCCCTGCAGAATTTCCAAAAACGACGCCCTAGGATTGGATGAACGCAAGCAGATCAGGATTGATCTTGTCTGCGTGAATGATCGGCATACCGTGGGGGAAGCCGGGGTAGACCTTGAGCTGCGCATTTTTCACCAGCTTGGCGGAAAGAGCGCCGGAGTCTGGAAAGGGAACGATCTGGTCATCGTCGCCATGCATGATGAGCGTGGGAATGTCGATCTTTTTCAGGTCTTCGGTAAGGTCGGTCTCAGAAAAGGCCTTGATGCAGTCGTACGCTCCCTTGATGCCTCCCTGCATTCCCTGATACCAGAAATTTTCCCGCACTCCCTCGGAGATCTTCGCTCCCGGCCGGTTGTAACCAAAGAAGGGTACAGCTCAATTCCCTGTAGAACCCAGAGCGGTCGTTGAGCACGCCCGCACGGATCTCATCGAAGACCTGCAACGGCAAGCCACCAGGATTCTTCTCCGACTTGACCATGATGGGCGTGACGGCGCCGATGAGAACAGCCTTGGCAACTCGCTTGGAACCATGGCGGCCGAGATAGCGAGCGACTTCGCCACCACCGGTGGAGTGTCCGACCATGACGGCATCATGCAGGTCAAGGGTTTCAAACAGAACTGCCAGATCGTCCGCGTAGGTGTTCATCTCGTTGCCATCCCAGGTTTGGCTCGAGCGTCCGTGGCTGCGGCGATCATGCGCTATTACACGGAAACCGCGCTGGCCGAAGAAAAACATTTGCGCGTCCCAGGCATCCGCATTCAGCGGCCAACCATGAGAGAACACAATGGGCTGTCCGTGGCCCCAATCCTTGTAGTAAATCGTAGTGCCATCTTTTACGGTTATCGTGCTCGCGACCTTTTCCTTTTCGGCTATCGTGCTCATGTTGCTCTCCTTTTTAGAAATTTGGTTTTTCAGGCCCGACGATTGTCGGGTGATTCGCGGAAAATCTTTTCTCGTCTGCTATGGAGGGTAGCTTTTGCCCAAGCAACGGAGCAGCCGGCAGAATCGCAAGGCCGAGCTAGACACTGGTCTCCAGAACAACGCGGAGCCATTCGTGAAGCATTGCGTCCTCCTCGCATGTTAACGCGCTGACTATAGTGTGCAGCGACTTCGTTGCAGCTTCATCAATCGCCGCGACTACCTTTTCAGGCTCTTCCAGCATCGCGAAACCGCGATGTTCCGGACACACGAAGGTCGTGTTTGCGTCTTCGCAAGCAGCACCGCCGGAAACGCCAATGCCAGGTCAACGCCAAAAAACAGGGCGGATTGCAATATGTGTGTCAGCACGGCCAGCTCCTTTGGGCTTCCTAGTCGTGAAGCGCTGAAATTCGACTCCTAAAAGAGCCTAGCGAGCCGAGGCAGCTCGCCGATTGCGCCAAATTGCTTTGTCTGTGCACGAATGATCACGTTTTGCACCGCACCAGAATTCGCTAGCCTCAGCGGAACGGGCTGTGCTTTTCGCATGCATCCGCGACTTCGTAATTGGGGGTAATCAGGATTGCCCTGTGCCGCGGCGCCGGGGATGCTATCCAACAGACAGCCCGCTTTTAATAAAAAGATATCGAGAAGTTCCAGCGTTTGGGCACGGATAGCTATCGAGCAAAGATCCGCGAGAACACGGCTCATGGAAGGGCACGGCTTCAGTCGTGCCGTAATTGGTTGAGAACTCCCGGGCTTTAGAGCCTGCGTGAGAACTCGATTTTGCCTCAGGGAACAACTCTACGGGGATTGGAAAAGCTCTGTTTTGTATCAGGGCACGACTTTAGTCGGGCCATAAACAATTGGAAGTATGTCGGGCTTTAGCCCCTGAGGGCATCTTGTTACCAACGAATAAGAGAATTTAGAGGATGGAAAAAACGTCCCTCGGCGGCTAAAGCGCGCTGTGGCAGTGTCATTTGCCGCACGGCTGAAGCCGTGCCCTTCCAGGAGAGAGTTCTCACACAAGCTCTGGAAGGCCTCGGGCGTTCGTCTATCCAGCTACCTGATTTTGAAGGCCAGTTGCATCAGGATGGCGCTGCCGACTGACAGAAGCAGAGCGATCGGGCATGGCGAGCACACCCACTCGAAGAAATTTCCAGAAGCCTACATCCAGGTTTTCCTTGCGCAGAGCCAACAGCCACAGGATCGTCGCGAGTGAGCCGGTCACCGAAAGATTCGGCCCCAGGTCGACGCCAATCAGCACCGCATTCGCGATCAGTCCTTTGATGTGTGCGGTATGCAGCGTGGCCCCTGCAATCAAGCCGAGAGGCAGATTGTTTACCAGGTTGTTGGCCACTCCTACCACGAAGCTGGTGATGAGCGCTCCTGCCGCCGGCGCCAATTGCTGCACCCACAGCAAGGCTGATTGCGTCAGCGTCAATGCCCCCATGCTCACGACAGCATCCACCATAATGAATAGCCCGGCTACCAGCACGATGGTCCTCCAGCTGATCTCCATCGCCAATTTAAGAGGATTGCTACGAGCTTTAATCGACACTACGGTGGTGACGACCAGGGCTGTCAGGCAAGCCGGCAGGCCAAGGTCTTTACCCAGAGAAGATGCGGTGAGCAGCACAAGGATCATCGCCGCAAGCCCACCCAGCACTAACTTGCTATGCCCATCGAGCTTCTTCTCGTCGACCTCATGATCGATGGTTTGGGCCAGTTGCCTGCGGAAGATCCAGCGCATGATTGCATAGGTCGACAGAATGGAGAGGATGGAAGGCACACCGAACGATAGCAGCCAGTGTGCAAGCGGCGGCATTCCATCGTGGAAGACCACCAGGTTTGCCGGATTGGATATGGGCAACACAAACGACGCGGCATTGGCAATCAGCGCGCAGACAAACAGATACGGCAGGGGCTCAACCTTGGCCTTGCGTACGGCCGCGAGGATCGCTGGGGTTAACACAACGGCTGTCGCATCGTTGGACATAAAGATCGTGACCAGTGTGCCGACACCATAAACCAGCGCGAACAGACGACGGCACGAACCCTTCGCGCTGCGCACGGCGACGGAGGAAAGCCAATCGAAAACGCCGTGCTCACGAGCCAGCTCCGACAGCAGCATCATGCCAATCAGAAAGAAGTAAACATCGGAACCCCTGGCAATCGCTTTTCCTGCGAGGTCGAAGGAGACTAACCGGAGAACGACCAGCAGCGCTACGCCACCGCCGATCCAGTAGACCTCAGCGATACCGCGAGGACGCATCAGCATCAGGAGGATGCTTACGCCAACAATGGACGGCAACAGAATATGGGCGACGGAAAGTGGCAACATCTACCGCGCGGTATAGCTCGCACTAACGATCTCGCTGGGAACGTAGCCGTAGCCTGACGGGTAGCTCTTTGGGTTTGCGCCCTGACCCCACATGCCGATGGCCTTCACTGTGGTTCCCGGGCTCACCGGGAATGGACCGGTATAGAGCATCGAAGAAGGAGTGGGAGTGCTGCCGTCCGTCGTGTAATAGATGGAGTGGTTGGCTCCGTTGTCAGCCAGGGTTACCGTGGTCGCGCCGGAGATCGCACCGCCCGCGGGCGAAATGGTGGGAGCGATGCTGATGATCGTCGTGATGGTGGTGCTGGTGAGGTTTCCGCTCCGCGTTGGGGTGGTCTTTGCACCCTCTTTTTCGTCGCAGATGTAGCAGCCGTACTGACCGCCCATGTACGGGCCTTGAACGACTGAGTTGCGTACTTCCCACGGACCACCGCCCAGTCCCCAGACGATGCCGTTGGCCCAATATCCCTGAATGAGGTTGTGATTGGCCTGCGCACCGTTGCCCCACCACTCGATGGCATAGGCAATGTATTTGCCTGCCGGGGGTACGTTCGCCAGCAGGACATTGTGGTTGACGAAGGGCACAGTGGCGCCGCTGATGCCGGCGCAGCAAGCTAAGGAGAATCCCATGGAGAAGGTCGACGGCGCGAAGGGGTCCTCATAGGAGTTGAAAGCGATGACGACATCGGTAGCCGGCTGGGGCTGCATCTCCGCCGCGATGCGGTGAATGTTATTGAAGTCGTTCCACCGCACGACGAAGTGGTTCCAGGTCGGCGCGCCGCTCCCGGTGCATTTGTCTCCTGGAAAGCACAGCACGTGAAAGCCTTCCTCCAGGTGGGTGAACGTGTTGTTCTCGATCACGATCCCATCGAGGTTGCCCTGGAAAAAGATCCCATTGCAGAGGCCGCCCTCATCGTGATTGATCGACATCACCGCAGAACAGGAGGACGGATCACCAAAGGTGTTGTTGGTGATGGTGGCGTTGCTGATCGTCCCGCCCTTGGTTCCGTCGAAATAGATCCCCATGTCCGCCCACTGCTGGTGGGTGGCGGGAAGGTTGGTGAATTGACTATGGGTGATCGTGATACCTGACATCGGCGCATTCACATAGATGCCGCCAGTGTTCTCAAAATGCAGATATCCGATGGTGACGGGAGTGGAGCAACCTTTGAGGGTGAATATCACATTGCCGGTGTAGGCGGCAGCCAGGATCGCAGTTGCCGGCGATGCGGTTGGGCCCGTGATCGTCACGCCGCACGGTATATCGATCGGCGCCGAGATGTTGTAGGTGCCGGCGGCAAAGACGATCAATGCACAGCGTGGAGCATGGGAAATTCTGTTTCTCAGCATGCCCGCGTTCATACCGTTGTTCAGGCTAATGGTTGGGCCACCGCACCCCGTGAGGGGCTTCTGCGTTGTGGCAGGCGCGTCGTCTGTCGTGTAGGCCGACTGAGACGAGGCTGCCAATAGTAGAGTGCCGCGCGGCTGAGTTGTGAAAAGACGCGGCGTTCAGCAGCGTGTGGCTAAAAAATATGCCATAGGAGATCGCCGCGAGCGTACCGCCCAAAAGGGCGGCCACAACCAACTTTGTCCAGTTGTGTAAGCCGAGAAGCTTTCTAAACACTAGGACACCCTGGCGCTCTTCTCATCAAAAACAGTCCGCTACAGTGCATTTTTCGAGGAGATGCGCGAATGCGCTAAGTGATTGATTCCATGGTCGGGGCGGAGGGATTCGAACCCCCGACCCTCTGCTCCCAAAGCAGATGCGCTACCAGGCTACGCTACGCCCCGATCGCTCGATTGTATCGCAACCAGCTCGTGTCAGGCATGGTGGCCAAGCCACTCGAGGAACCAAAGGATGAGGAAGATCGGGGCCAGGAAGATGGCGGTCAGGGTAACGGCAATGACCAGCAGAAAGACCCAGTCTCGCCAGGTTTGCCGCCGCGATTGCTGCAGATGGCGGGTGATGAGCGCATAGTTGCGACGGTTCGCCTTCCAGGCTATGTCAAACAGATCGCCCAGCAAGGGAACTGTTCCCAGCACTACTTCGATCCCGATATTGACCACCATTCTGACCAGCGTGATGTAGGGAACTCCGCGTACCCACGCCGCAAGCACAATGATGGTAGAAGCAAGGCCGCCAATGATGTCTCCCAGCCCGGGAACCAAGCCGATGATGCCATCCAGGCCAAAGCGAATCGAGGTGCCCGGGACGCGAAACCAGTCATCGAGAATATGCGACAGCAAGTCGAGGTTTTCGTCGGCAAACAAGCCGTTTGCCTTCTGAAAACGCGATCTTTGAGGCGGTAGAATCTCGGGTTGTGGTTTGCTGGGCATAGGCAGAAATGCGCGCGGTGGAGGGCTCGCAAGCCCGTCCGGAGCCGCTCTGACCGCGAATCCGGATGCTACAATCTAAGTCTATATGGCGGCTATAGTTCAGTGGCAGAACGCCGGACTGTGGCTCCGGATGTCGTGGGTTCGAC
>CAWBRJ010000007.1:0-120846 GCA_963790935.1 uncultured Acidobacteriaceae bacterium
GTTTGCTAGGGAAAAAGGGGCCGATTAAGAGCACTAAAAATTGTTGACATAGGTGCCGGCATTCGCAGAATACGGTACGTATTTGCGGAAGTTCGCGATGAACTTCTCGGGCACATAGATAATGACGCCGGGTTGGAGAGTGGCATCTTCGTTGGTGTTTTTGCCTCGAGGATGTCTTTCATGTTGATTTTCTCTGACGGCGAACCACTCTGCGGAGGTTCGGTGAAAGAGAAACGCCTGGGTCTTGGCGGTCGGCGTCATGCCGCCGGCTACGGCTAACCCTTCGGCGACGGTGATGTCAGAACGCAACTCGTATTGACCGGGCTTTCCCACCTGGCCGGAGACGGTGAAGAAGGGCTTCTGAGAATCCTCGAGGTCCACGTTGATGATCGGCTTGTGCAGATCATGGGCGTAGGCAAGTATGGAGAGCGTCTATCATCTCGGGGACGGTCAGTCCCTGGACATGGACGCTGCCTGCATTTGCAGGTTAACGTAACCATCGGGCTGCACGGTGACGGTTTGATTGAATTCTGGGGTGAGAGGAAAGGTCAGTAGCAGGACATCTGAGCGCTGAATGATGTAGCGAGGATAGCGCTGCTGGAGCTGGGGTTGTGCATTAGAGGTTTGATTGGCAGTTGTGATCTGCGCGGCT
This sequence comes from uncultured Acidobacteriaceae bacterium, assembly GCA_963790935.1. GTDB lineage: Bacteria > Acidobacteriota > Terriglobia > Terriglobales > Acidobacteriaceae > PALSA-350. The sequence goes on from CAWBRJ010000007.1 coordinate 653, forward strand.
GGCGTGGGCGAGGCCGTCTGGGCCTGACTAGGCATCGAACCATCCGTCCAAAGCAGGGCGATCGTGAGGACCATGGCGGTGAGCGGCGCGCTACTGAATTTTGTCGGGTTCATGGCTACTCCTCATTTGTTACAGATAACGTTCCACTGCAGGTGGCGATGCAGGAACGGATTGCGGCTGACCCGTAGGTCCGTGGTAAACGGGCTCGACGTCGGACTCCGCGACGCTGGCGGCGACGGAACGCTGAATCATTTCGATAGAGATGACCAGCTTGGACTGCGACCCACTACGGATTAATGTGCCTTCGATGCCGGCCAGAGGTCCGCGCACCACGCGGACACGGTCCCCAGCCTTGAGAAACGGGTGGGAGAACATCCCACACCGTGCGAGAGCACCGCGCGCACGTCTTCAATTTCCTTGTCTGGAATAGGCAAAGGGCCGCCGCGAGCGCGCACGAAGTCGACTACACCGGGAACCTTCAGGACACGGAGCTGGAACTCACCGGATGTCGTGATGCGGACAAACACATACCCTTGAAATAGCGGCATCGCAACCATCTGCTTGCGGTCGCTCCAGCGGTGCTCCTCTTTGATGAGGGGGAAAAGTTCGCGACTTCCAGGTAGTCCAACATGGAGGCTACAACTTTTTCCTGACGCGACTTGGTTGTCACTGCATACCAGGATGCTCCGTTATGACCTGCACTCATCTCTCTATGCCCCCACCCTGTTTTCACTTTGGACACAGCTCCGCTTCTTCGGCCCCAGGGGGTTCCCGACTGAAACGATCTCCGCTGCCATTTTCGTGCTGGTCGTGCGTTACTTCTATAACGCGAACTTCGAACTAAAGCCTTCTGCTTTGTACAACGGCCCTTGGTAAGACCGCGGCATACGAACAGACGAGTGAGCGGTGCGCTTTTACGCACCTGTCACAGATAATTTACATATCGCGAGCTTAGACGATTGAGTGTCACTCCACCTTTTTCTGGTCCTGGACAATCCTGCCGAAGTCACCATATCTATCCCATCGCGGAAAACCAATGGCAGATAAATACGCCTGGGCAAATGCCCTCCGTCCAAGGCGCCTGGTAACGTTCTAAGTAACCGCTTCAGACTGTCAACATTCCTCCCCAACTCCGGATGATGCAATACCAGAATCCTGTCTAGCGACAAGAACAACTTGGGGAGACGTAAGGCCTTCGAGCGCACTTTACGTTTCGTTCAGGGGAACAACAATGTCAGCCTAGCGCACTGTTGATGTTTCATCAAACGAAAATCAACTAAACTCCGTGTACTCTTTGGTAACCATAAATTTTCCTTTAGTAAGTTGGCGCCACCTGTAAAAACACAGCTTACTTTGACGCAGCGGCTTGACAATAAGACGCCGATCGGGATTGGAATTGTTTTACTAAGCTCTTAGATCGATCTAATGCAAGCGGACCATAGCAATAATCGGGCGGATATGTCGTGCTCGATAAGGCGACTTTTACATGGTTAGATGGTGTTTTTTCGCTCCTTATTGGTCTGTCTCCATAGCTCCGCTTTTTCGGTCCCGAATGCGCTTCGGGGCCGATGCGATGTTTCTTTCTTGCTACGCTTACGTTGTCTTGCTGGTGAAGCTGAGTGAACCTGAAGATTTCAGGATCGTTTCCAAGCTGGTTGAGGCCCGCGTGAGGTCTATGGCAAGACCCTGCCATTTCTCGCAAGCACCGGTTTCCCTCGCGGCCTAATCGAGCGGCTCGCAGCTACCGCGATTACCACTACCACGGATGCGATCCTTACCCTGGTGCTGCGTTAGCTGCGCAAGGCTGTACGCTCTGCATCTCTCCAACAGCGAAGCACTCCCAATGCACCTCATAGGCATTCTCTACTCCTCAACCAATGATGATTTCTAAGAAGTACCGAGGCCCGTGTACGAAGCATCATCGGGGTCGATGATGCTGATCGATAATGCCCTTATAACAGCCTTTTGCGTTTTACCAAAACGTTTTTTGATGGTAATCACGGTGTTAACCACTCAGTATCATGTGGAAAAATGAATTGTACAAAATGATAATGGCTGCCATTGGCTATGTTCACCCCATCCTTATCGAAGCTGTTTCCTTTGCTTGCGAAGGAGACCGATGCCGCTTCGTGGCCCTTAGTTGGCGCGCATGCGACTTAGGCGAACGCGCCGATTGCGACGCGCACCGAAATGATTTCGCACACATCTCTCGGCGAGGTGTGTGGTTTTTACATAAGACGCATAAACTTTTTCTTATGCGAAGGACTGCTGTTCTGTGGATGACCCAACGCAACTGGCCAAAAGGTACAGCAGGGTGATACTCATCGGGCTCTTAGCTCACACTCAAGCTTGTCCCGAGAGCTGCTCTCGAAAGATCAGTGCTCGGCCGTTAGAGGTACTAACAAAATGCTCTAGGAGAAAAGCTATTTCCTAAGCAGAGCGTAAAGGATCCTTCATGTCCGGTCTATGGCAGAATCCTGCCATGGTGACTAGTGGTACCAAAATACTAAATCCCTTAAACGAGTTCCTCGTTGCCATGCCAAGAAACGCGACCGCTGGATGTAGGTGATGGTGTTCACTTTTAGAGGTATTTCTAAGCGGGCAGAAACTGCAGATCCCTCGGGTGGCCTCGATTTCCTGCGAGGTCGCGGCGTTAGTGATCTGCGTGGTCGCCGCTAGCAGCGCGAAGTAGGAAATCCGGGTACGCTCTGTCGAAAACACATTCCCAAGGGGGAGCATCCACACAGAGATCTCTCCACTGCGCTCCCCCGGATTTCCTGTCGAGATCCGTGGCGTTGATTAGCATCGTGCGGTTTTCTTTAAGGAAAACCGCATACGTGGGCGTTGCCAGCAGCGCGAAGTAGGAAATCCGGGTACGCTTCGGTCGAGATGACAAAGGGAAGGGTGGTGCCTCCATCGACAGTGGTTGCTGAATAGAAGCCGTTTTTCATCACCTTGGGTGGGCTAAACAGCCCGGGAATCTCGCGGCGGTTACGATATAAAACCTGAGATAAAAACCAGTTCTCACATACTCTTTAGCCCCTGAGGGCGTCTTTTCATCAGCGCGTAGGATGGTTTAGAGGATGGAAAAAACGTACCCCAGCGGCTAAAGCCGGACATGGCGGTGTCTTTTACGGCACGGCTGAAGCCGTGCCCTTCCTGCAGGACCGCGATTTCACGTGGACTCTAAAGGCCCAAAGCGCTGTGACGCAGCCACCAGGGCTAAACAGGCGTGAGAGCGGAAAAGGTCGCAAACCGTTTCAGAAGCAGCCACCAGGGCTAAAAGCCCAAATTTTATTATCCGAGCGTTTAAGCGGGTTTGAAAACCCGCTTCCCCGGACTGAAGTCCGGGGCTACACCCATCCACCGTTGTGCCCTAAGCCAATCCGAGATGACCTTCGGTCATGTACGGGCCCGGGCCCGTACCTTTCAATGACGGATATGCGGTTGCTTCTATAGATCTGTCGACCGAGTACGAAGTAATTCTGCTCACCAGCGAGGGGACGAATGTGCGCTGTAAAGTGCGACGAAGGGGCTCTCAAGCCCTTAAGCGCGTCGGACGAACTACTAGCCGACGCGCACTTCTGCCAGGGGTGGCTCACAGTCTTTCAGCTGGGGACGCCATAGACGAAGCCACTGGGCAAGAAACAAGCCAAGGAATTGGCTGTTGGTGAAGAGATAACGCCGCCAAAGACGTCCGGGCTCCTGACAGAGACGGTAAAGCCACTGTAGGCCGTAACGCTGAAGGACCCGCGGCGGCTCCTGTAACAGGCCGGCATGATAGTCGAACGCAGCACCTACCGCCAACATCGGCATCGAAAGATGCTTGCTCATCTCGTAAGTAAACACTTCCTGCCTGGGACACCCAAGGCCGACAAAAAGGATCTTCGCTCCCGATTGGCTGATTCGCTCCGCAGCCAGGACCTGCTCCTCCGCCGAAAGAAGCCGGAACTGAGAGGGATGAGCCCCCGCAATCTTCAGGCCGGGACAGAGCTCAGGAAGACGCGCACAGAGCTGGTCAAGTACCGCCTGGCTGCTGCCGTAGAAATAGACAGGAATCCCCTGCAAGGCGGCTTGCTGACAGACCTTGAGCGTCATCGTCGGCCCATAAACACGGTCGTGCAGTTTAGTTCCGTGTAACAGGTTCAACCCCCAACGGACCGGCTGACCGTCAGGCGTGACCAGGTCAAAGGTATTCAAACGGTAACGGTGCGCGCTGTCCATGGCGCCGGTGATGACTCCGTGGACCGCAAGGGCCGTGGTCGCGCATCGACGCCCCTTCTTCGCAGCATCCATAATCTTGGCTACCGCGTACTCATAGTCGACAGCGCTGATGCCTACACCCAGAAGATTTCTCTTGCCTCGATCAATCATCCGGCCGCTACCGCCCAGCGATCCAGATTGTTTTCAAAGATCTGCTGCAAGATGGCAGTTACGTTATAACGCTGCTTCCAGCCCGGGTAGTGCTGAGAAAACTTGCTGGTATCGCTGATCCACCAGATATGGTCACCAGTACGGTTACCTTCTTCGTAGGTGTGGTTCAGCTCGCGGCCCGAGACCTCTTCGCAAATCCTGATCGATTCCATCATGGACGCATTGCTAAAGCGGCCGCCACCAATGTTGTAAACCTCAGCGCTGCGCGGGTTCTTAAAGAATTCGTGGAAACAGCTGATCAAATCGGCACTGTGAATGTTGTCGCGGACCTGCTTGCCGTTGTAGCCAAACACAGTGTAAGGGCGCCCGGTGACCGTGCAGAGCATCAGGTATGCCAGGAAGCCGTGCAATTGCGTGCCGCTGTGATTGGGCCCGGTAAGACAGCCGCCGCGGAAACAAGCCGTCTTCATGCCGAAGTAGCGGCCGTACTCCTGCACCATGACGTCGGCCGATACCTTGGAGGCACCGAAAACACTGTGCAGCGTCTGGTCAATGGACATGCGCTCGTCAATGCCCGTCCAGTAGTCGTGAGTGGGGTCTATCTCCCAACGCGTGTCAAGCTCCATCAAGGGAAGCCGGTTGGGCGTGTCGCCGTAAACCTTGTTAGTCGATGTAAAAATGAAGGGCGCGTCAGGGCAAAACTGACGGGTCGCTTCGAGCAGGTTTAACGTGCCCAACGCATTCACCGAGAAATCAACATGCGGGTCGCGCGCAGCCCAATCATGCGAGGGCTGTGCGGCGGTGTGAATGACTAACGAGATGTTCTTACCCAGCTGGGAAAAGAGCTGGTTGATGCGATCGGTGTCGCGAATGTCAAAGTTGGAGTGCTGATAGGTGGAGCCAAGTTCGGATTTGAGCCTCCGCTGGTTGTGCACGTTCGACGCTTCGGCGCCGAAGAAATGGCTTCGCATGTCGTTGTCAATGCCAACAACCTCAAGGCCAAGTTTGGAGAAAAATGAAGCTGCTTCAGAACCGATCAGGCCGGCAGAGCCGGTAATCACCGCAATGCTCATCTCGCCTCTTTCTCATTTCAGAATCACCTGCAACCCTGGGGGGTGGGGTCTGGAACAAGTACTGTCACATCGACAGTTCTTCACTGAGGGAGATATGAGCCGAGGTTTGTTATATTCGACACAGTCAACTTTCGTCAACGCAAATCGTTAAAAAAAGTTAATTTATGCCTGAAAACGATGGCAAATGGGACCTGCCCCCTACCGTAAACGCCGTGAATCGATACGCGCCAAGGGGAGTTGCCATTGCAGGATCGACACCATGCTTGTTTCCTTACAGAATGGCGGCCAGAAGCTGTCAGGGCGGGCGTCTAAGCGCTTTGTTCCTATAGCGGAATCCTGCTTTAGGGTGGGCGGACGTATTAGGGATAAGTTACTAGATTGGTAATATCTAATAGATAATATTTCGGGATCCGCAACCGGTTACATAGGTAAGAGGTTCCCAGCCGTGTCGAAGTCCATTTCCCGGGGGGTGCCTGCCGTTTTCACACCCAGGTCGCCGTTGAGCGCACGCACGCAGGGTTCGGATGCCTGGAAGCGGTCGAGGTTCAGGGTGTCGGCTATGCGCACTACGCGCAAATCGCCCGGATCGGCGGCAGCTAAGGACGCCAGAGCGGCCTGGATCCCCTCGCGGTCATTCTCGAAATAGATGGGAATCTTGGCTGGTAGTATCCCGAGCGAGGTCAGACCGTTCATGTAGGTGTATTGCAGATTAAGAGCCTTGACCAGGCGGGCGGTGGTGAAATCTGCCAAGCCAATTCCAATGCCGTTGCCGTTGCTGGCCGGGGTGAGGTCACGCACGAAGATACGCGCGACGCGAGGGGTGATGGGGCCGTCAGGATGCAGGGAGGAGAGGTATCCGCTGATATCGCGGCCAATCACGTTGGTATCCATGCCCGAGCCGCTGATGTCTTTGCCCATGCGGTCGATGATCAGCAGGTCGATATCTTCAAAGGGGAGGCGTGCCAGCAGCGACTGCGCTTTTTGAAAGAGCAGGTTCTCGCGGTGAACGATATTTTCCGGCCGGATTACCTCGACGACGGCTGTTTGGTGATGTTGGTCTTCCAGCAGGGCTACGGCGGCAAAGATGGGGACAGAGCCAAGGATGGTTTTTGCGAAGGCGCGCAGGACAGGTTCATAGCCTGCATGAGCTGCGGCGCGGTGGGTATTGGCGGCGCCCACTTGCTTGCCAAATCCGATGACCAGCATTTTCTGGATGCCACTGCCCAGGGTTCCGCGGAAATCGGTGTGCGGCTTGATGCGGTTGAGGACGACGATGCCGTCGGCCGCGAGGGCCGGAACACTGAAGACGACGTCAAGCCCGTCGAGGGCGGTGCCGATCTTTTTGACCTCCATGGAGGCGTCGATGGGGACGCCCATGGTTTCGGCGGTGACTCCGTAGCCGGCAAGCATCTCGGTCTGGCCCTGGGATGTGGCTCCTCCGTGGCTGCCCATGGCGGGGATGATGAAGGGACGGGCGCCTGCCCGGGTGAGAACACCTAACGTGGCCTGGACGATGTCTTTGAGGTTGGTGATGCCGCGGCTGCCGACTCCCAGGGCGATTCTCATGCCCGGTTTGATTTGGTCGCGGAGACCGGTTTGGGTGAATTGCTGCTCCAGCAGGGCGGGAAAGTCGAGGGCCGGCGAAGGGGGATAGCTCTGCTCCATGGCCAGCATTTTGGGGAAGTGGTTGGTTAGACTCATGGGTGCCTTCTGCTTACCCAATAAACGATACACGCTGGGGCTCAAAAGGGGCTGGATTGCGGGTGCGACTTCTTCCTAGTAGACTTTGCGTTTGCCGCACGCTGGTTCAGGAGGGGTTTTCTATGAGTATTAGCAGGCGCACGTTTATCCAGTCGGGGTCCGCAGCTACTGCATTGATGTTGAGCGGAGTGGGGCGGGCCGCCTCGCTCGGACTCCCTATCGGCCTGCAGCTTTTTTCGGTGCGCACGCTTCTGCCTACGGATTATGCCGGCACGCTTAAGCAGTTGAGCGCAATTGGGTATAAGGAAGTGGAAGCGGCCGGGTTCTTTAATATGCCGGTCGAACAGGTAAAGGCAGCGATGCAGGGCGCCGGGTTGCGGTGCGTGAGCGCGCACTATCCGTTGATGTTGCTCAATCAGCATCTCGATGAGATATTGCCGTTCTGCAAATCACTTGGGGTGGGATTTGTGGTGTGCTCCTCACCCATGCATCAACAGCCAGGGGCCAAGGGTCCGCTTTCGCTGGATGACTGGCGCTGGAGCGCTGACCAGTTCAACCAGGTGGCTACGAAGGTAGAGGCCGCGGGGATGCGTTTTGCGTACCACAACCATCACGCCGAGTTTGCCCCAATCAATGGCGTGCTGCCCTACGATGAGCTGCTTAAACTGACCGATCCGGCAAAGGTGAGCCTCGAGCTGGATTGCGGTTGGGTGACTATCGGCGGGCAGGACCCGGTGCATTATTTGAAACAGTATCCTACCCGCATCGTGATGCTGCATGTTAAGGACTTCAAGGATAAGAAAGAGCCTTCGGTGCCACTTGGGACCGGGTCCATCGATTACACACCAATCTTCGCTGCTGCTGCGGCCGGGGGACATATCCGCCACGCGTTCGTCGAACAGGAAGAGTTTCAGGGGCCGATTATGGAAGCACTCGCGGCGGACGCTAAATATATGAAGCGGATGCGTGCTTGATTGCTTTGACCGGAGATTTGGGGTTGCGGGGCATCGAGGAAAAGACATTTCCTAGAACGGACCGTTCGCACCGTCATTATCTACTCCACTACGCTGGTGCGAACTTGGGGCAGATGACAAAGGGTGGAGTGGGTTGCGGTTACGGGAGCAGTCGGTTCATCCAGATGAACGAGAAGTGGCGTCCAGCAGAGTTAGTGGTTCAGCAGCAAAGGTTGCAGCAGCGGTAGCGGCAATGGGCCCTGGTCTAATGCGGTGTCGTTGAAACGCTTTAACGTGAAGGCAGTTCCCTGCTGTTGCTGTACCTGGTTGCGAAGATCGATCCATTGGTGATAGCCCACGTAATAGGTGATGAGCTGACCGGCAGTCAACTTGGCACGGCGAAGCTTTCCCTGCGCTTCGGCTTCGGTTTGGAAGGCTTTCTTCTCCATTAGATCGAGAGCTTCCTGGTCAGTCATGTTGCGGCTCTGCATGCGGATGTCAAGGATTGCATTCGCAATCACACGCAGACGGATCTTCTGGATCATAAGAACAAAACGAGGATCATGGTTGGCGTATCCGGCATCTTCCATTTCCTTGACCGCATATTCACCCCAACCTTCTTCATACGCACCGTTGCCAAGAAGCACGCGCAGCACACGCCGTGATGACGGACGCAGATTGTTGGCATGCTCAAACTGCGTGTAATGGCCGGGCAAGGCTTCATGCATGGTCAGATACAACAGCATCCAGTTGTTGTACTCACGCAGTTTCGACTCGGCCTGCTGCTTAGGCATTTTCGGATCAATCGGCGTTACCCAATATTCCGCTTCCTGGGTTGGCTCCAATGCGGGCGCAGGATGAAAGCCGGCAACGGAGTAAATGCCGCGCAGAAAGACCGGAGTGGGCACAATGCGCATGTTGTCACGATCGCTTAGGGTCAGCAGGTTCTTCTGCACAATGAAGGCGCGGATGCCACTGGCCTCCGCTTTTACTTTTTCCAACAGTTGGCCTGGCTCGACGTGGTCTTCGTTGATGCGGCCGATGACCTCGGAGATGATTTTGTTCTGGAGCGCATCTCCGCTCAGATCAGAGTGGTTCTTGTGGTCAGGAAACCATTGCTGATGGAGAGGCAGGGCGAGCGAGTACATCTCGGAACGTACCCGGGATAGATCGCGCTCCGCAGATGCGAGCACGGAGTCAGGCGTTTCATGAGTGCCCGGGCCAAGCGCGAAGGCGAAGATCTTTGCGTAGGCTGTGGGGCCGGTACGCCAGGTGACGGTGTGGGGCCGGTGGGCCAAATCATCTTTAAGCCAGGCAGCGTAGCTGTCAAGTGCCGCGCGCGCGGCCTTCGATGCCGCATCGTAGCGGGGGCGCAGCGGCGAGCCTTTAGGGATCATGCCTCCGATCTGGTCGATGACGCCAAGGTTGCCGGTGTTTTCATCGAGCGCCGTATCGATAAATACCGGGTCAGCCTGTTTGATGTTCTGGCGCGCTTCGTCGAGAATGCGGGGTATTTTTTCCATGCGCGAGAGCACTGCGCTGAGCCGTGCCTGTTCAGTTCCTGCGGTCGAGGTGAGGGGGAAGAACAGGCCGGAGCCGATCATCTCTACGTAGTCCTGCGGACGATAGCGGTAAGGTTCGAGGACATCAAGCCCAAAAAGGGTGGAGTTGATGTTGTCGCGGAGCAGCGCCAGATCCGCGACATCCTCAGGGGCAGTTACTTTTACGGCAGCGAAGCAGATTTTTCCGGCAAGCATCAGCTTGCGCTGAGCGGCGATGGTCTCGGGGCTGGAGTCGTCAAGCTCGTTGTCGAGAACGTTGGCGTCACCGTGATAGCCGGCCTGGGTGGCTTCGACCGGCTGGTATTGCAGTCCCGCCAGGATGAAGCGATTCGCCTGGTCAAGAAAGGGCTCGTGCTGAGCGAGGTCACAGTGGAAATCCGCGGCTGCGGCAGAGTAATGAAGCAGGGCTAAACAAGCCAGGGCAAAGAGAGTTCGAGAGCTGCGAAACATTACAAATGATGTTATCAACTTGTGAGACGGTCCGGGGAGATGGGGTTGATGCTCGATACTATGAGGCTTTCTTTGGCTCCGGTCCATACAACGTCAATCGCGCCCGGCGACGGTTTATAACAGCGCGCCGTCATTGCTTCTTTATTGTCGACAAAGGCCTCGATGACCGAACCATCCATCCATAGATGAACCACGGAGACTCCATCGGGTCCGGGCGAGAGGGGCACGGTGGTTTCGCCGAGGTTGAGCATCGGCTTGCTGGCGGGCTGGTAGCGAATGGCGAACAACGAAGCCGCACCCGCGCGTAAATCTAAACCGCAGGCGGTGTCTGCTACTTTGAAGCGGCATACTATTTCGCCAGAGCGGTTTTTGATTTGCGTCCCGCCGGTCTCACCGCGAAGAGACGCAAACTCCGGCGGAACTTCCATGCGGAGTTGGTTATCTGCGCCGAGCGAGAGTATGCGGGGCAGGGCCATTGTGCCAGCCCAGCCAGCAGCCTCACACTCTGTGGGAGTGCGCGTCTCCTGTACCCACCCCCACAAGATGCGCCGCCCGCGGGCATCGACCATACTCTTCATCGCGTAATACGATCCGTGATCGAGCAGGCCCCGGGTTTCAGAGTGGAAAAGGAGATCGCGTTTGTCGAACGTGCCGACTTCCCAATAGACTTTGCGCTCCGTGGAATAGAGCAGCACATGCTTGTTACCTAAAGGAAAGAAGTCGGGACATTCCCACATTTCGCCTGTGTCTACCGGGTTGACCTTCGTTCCCTGATTCCACTTGCCTTGCGCCATCGGATGCAGGTAGGTCCAGTTCCGGCCGTCCGCTGAGGTATACAGCAGCACCGCGCCTCCAATCTTGTTAAACCCTGAACCGACGATCATGTACCACTTGTCGCCATCCTTCCATGGGCAGGGGTCGCGGAAGCCGGTCACCTGCAATCCCGGGGGCGGGCTTTCTAATACTGGCTTGTCCAGTTTGTTCCAGACGCGCAGTTCGGGGTCGGTCGAGGTAGCCAGGCATTGCACCTCGCGGACCCCTTCGCCGCGTATGGTTTCCTGCTGTGGGGAGACTTTGGTGACACCGGTGTAGAGAATGCTGGGAACTTCTGTGCCGGGAAGCACACTGCCAGTGAAGCACCCATAGGCGTCGTACGATCCCGGTGTGGGTGAAAGGGCTAGCGCTGTATGTTTCCAGTGGATCAGGTCGGGACTGGTGGCGTGGGCCCAATGCATATCTCCCCAGATAGGGCCGCCGGGGTTGTATTGGAAGAACATATGGTATTGGCCGCGGAAGAATCGCGGGGCGCAGGGGTCGTTCATCCAGTCGGCCTTGGGCAGCAGGTGGAACTGGGGCCGCAAAGGATCGTGCATGAGCTTCTCTCGCAGCGCGATTTGCTGCTGGGTTTCCGCCAACAGGTGCAGGGGGCGGCAAAGCGCAGTAGACGCGAGCGAGGAAACGAGGAAGGCTCGACGGTTCATCGGCTAGCCAGCAAAGCTTCGATGCGGTGGATAAGCTCGGCGGAGAGGGGCGGCGTGGCTCCAGGCTGACCGGCCACGTAGCTGCCGCAAAGGTTGCCAATCTCGGCCATTTGGGCCAGTGATGCGCCACGCAGGTAGGCATGAACCATGCCGGCAGTGAAAGCATCGCCGGCGCCCACGGTATCCACTAGTTTGATGGGAAAGCCGGGATGGCGAAAGGAAGCTTCGCGGGTGGTGACTACGCTGCCTTCAGGCCCTAAGGTGGTGGCAACGAGTTTGCAGCGGGGAAAACTTTGCAGGAGCGAACGAGCGGCAGCCTCCGGAGTGGGCGGATGCTCGAATCCAAGGAAAGAGAAAGCCAAGGGCAACTCTTCGTCGCTGACCTTGATGATGGTGGCATGGTCAAGCGACCAGCGGAGCACCTCCGGGGTGCACCAGGGCATCCTTATATTGATGTCGAAAACGCGCACGCACTGGGGAGTGGTGGCCTCGAGGAAAGCCTGGATGGTGGACCGCGATTCCTGGTGACGCTGCGCCAAGGTGCCGAAACAGACCGCATCCACGGCAGGAGCAATTTCGAGGAGGCCGGGAGTGAGGCGGATGAAGTCCCACGCCACTCCTAAGGGAATGTGGTAGCTGGGCTGGTTGTCGGCGGAAAATGTAACCTCGACCGTCCCGGTGGCGTGGGCCGGGTCCAGTTGTAGTTGTAGATCGAGGTTTGGTTGAACGAGTATGCTTTCGGCGTTTCTGCCGTATTGATCATCACCTACGCTGGAAACGAGGACAGCGCGGTTCCCCAGCCTGGCACAGAACACGGAAAAATTGGTAGTGGTTCCGCCCAGTCTTGCACCGCTGGGCAGAAGGTCCCACAGCAGCTCACCGATTCCGACAATTTGCGGGGTGGGGCTCAATTCAATCCTTCAGCATCGGGCGGAGTGTACCACACGGTTTGGCAGTGATTCGACGTTGCGAAATAACAACTGAACCGGCAAGCTGGTAAACATGCCGGAATTGCCGGACATTACCGCTTATCTCAGCGCGCTCGAACCGCGGATTACGGGTCAGCCGCTGGAACACGTCCGCATTACAAGCGCCTTTCTGCTACGGACCGTCCGGCCGCCGGTGGCCAGCGTAGAGGGCCGCGTGGTGCGGGAACTGCGGCGCATTGGGAAACGCATTGCCATTGGCCTGGAAGGGGATCTCTGGCTGGTGCTTCACTTGATGATTGCCGGGCGGCTGCACTGGCGTCCGGCAGGCGCGAAGTTGGGGGGGCGGCAAAATCTGGCGGCATTCGACTTTCCTCATGGCTCGCTTGTACTGACGGAAGCGGGGAGCAAGCGGCGGGCATCGTTGCATGTGTTCGAGGGTGAGGCGGCTTTACGTTCCATTGACCCCGGGGGGATCGACGTGCTCTCGAGCGATCGCAAGACGTTTCGCGAGGCGCTCACGGTGGAGAATCGAACGCTGAAGCGGGCGCTTACGGATCCGCGGATTTTGAGCGGGGTTGGGAATGCGTATTCTGACGAGATTTTGCATGCGGCGCAATTATCTCCGGTGGCGCTGACCCATAAGCTGAAGCCAGAGGAATGGGAAAGGCTCTACGATGCGACGCAGAGCACGCTGCGGTTGTGGATTGAGCGGTTGGGGGAAGAGGCCAAGGCCGGGTTTCCGGAAAAGGTGACGGCGTTTCGTAAGGATATGGCGGTGCACGGACGGTATGGATTGCCTTGCCCGCGATGCGGTGAGCCAATCCAGCGAATTCGCTACGCGGATAATGAAACGGATTATTGCGTTCGCTGCCAGACGGGCGGCAAGCTCCTGGCCGATCGCAGTCTTTCGCGATTATTGAAATCGGACTGGCCTCGCACGCTGGATGAACTGGAGACTCTTAAGCGCCGCTGAGGAGTGACTGCATCTCAGCCAAACTCGAGCCCGTCACGGCGCGCATCCCAAGGTCACCAGACCGGCCGGAAGTTTCACGCTGCAAAGCCATTGTGGGAAGAGAGGATCCGGGGAGGACGTGGAGCCTGGCGCCTGATAGCCATACCCCTGGGCTCCCGTGGCCGTGGGGTACGAAATTACTGACAAGAGCCGCCATGCAAATGGGGACATTGGAAGTGTTCTGGCAGTTTGGCGCTCCCGGGACAGTGGCATTTGAAAAGTTTGGATTCGTCCCCAATATGTTGTTGGCGCCATAGGCAAAGGCGCCACTATTAGCCAGGTAGGTGTTGTTGCCGTTCAAGCCAAATGCAAAGTTGCTGTCCACGGTGTCAGTGGCATCGCCTGACACTGGACGGATAAAGCGTAAATAGGGTTCGTACCGCAACCCGTTGCACTCCTAGTAGAGACCAAATTGCCATACACCTGTGTGTCACTTGCTGTCTCAAGAGCAACTTCGCCACAACCTGCGTCATTTTGATTTGGGTCGGTGAGGTTTCCCCAGGTTGTGTTTTGCGTGATGATGATGGGCGCATGGGATGTACCCGCGGAATTGTTGTAGACCTCAATCCCTCTGCCACCGTTGTTTACCAGAATGTTGTCCTTTACCAACGTTTGCTGGGTATAGGGAGTCCCTCCGTCATGGGAGAAGTCAAAGGTGTCGAGGATCACCCCTTCTCCGTCGGTAGGCGCTGTGCCACCGCACGGGTCAGGATCCAAATTGCTGTATGAGAAGTTGCCGCCAATGTACAGGTGAGTGCCAGCATTGTTGTCGGAGGCCAGCGGCTCGTAAATGTTAAGCCCGCTATAGCACTCACCGTTTCCTCTGGCCGCGTCATATGCGATGTTACCCACATAGGCTATGTAGTCGACGCTGGCAGTGGTGGAGTTGTCGTAAGCCGTAAATCCTCCGCCCATGCAACCGTTTGCCACATCGTTGGCAAAGATGATGTGGTGAACGGTGACCGGAGCAGATAATTTCGGCCCCGCATGAAAGCAGGCGGCGTTTACCGATGTGCTGGTTGTAATTTCCCATCCCTGCACGCCCCAGTAGCTCTCATCGACCCACATGCCATCTGACGCTGTGGCCGAAATCCTGCAGCTATCAAAGACCGCACACTGCAGCCAAGCGACGTTATTATTGCCCAATATGCAGGTCACTGTACCCCAGTTGCCGGTATTGAAATTCGACGCTGAGTAGGCGCCGGAAGCGGCGATAATGACGTCGCCGCAGTTCACGGGATGGTTTGGGCTCAACCACGGCGAACCAGCGGACAAGCCGCTGTTGGAGTCATTTCCATTTGGAGAGAGATAGTAGGTCGCGGGAGGACTGGTGACGATGAAACTTGTGCTGGTCGCCGCAGTGAGGCCGGAACTGGTTGCCGACAGCGTGTAGCTTCCCTGGCTACTCACCGTAAGATTGCTAAAAGTCGCGACGCCATTCTGCGGGGTGACGCTCAGCGTTCCGCCGAGCTCGGTACTGCCTACTAGCGCGATTGCGACCGGACTGGTGTCGGCCGCCACGGTGTTTCCGTTGGCATCTTGAATTGCGACCTGCACGGCCGGTGAGATCGACGCCCCGGTCAACGCATTCGAAGGCTGCACCAAAAACGCCAGCTTTACCGGTGTTGCGACAGTAAAGCCGGCGCTGGTGGCTGCAGTCAAGCCTGGGCTGGTCGCCGAAAGGGTGTAACTTCCCGGAGTACTCACTGAGAGGTTACTAAACGTCGCAATCCCATTCTTTGGCGTAGCGGTTAGGGTTCCTTGCAGTCCGGCGCCACTCGTAAGCGCAAGAGTGACTGGGTTGGCGGGCCGCCACGGTGTTTCCAGCAGCATCCTGTATCGCGACCTGGACGGCCGGCGAGATCACAACCCCGGTTACTGCGTTCGAAGGTTGCACCAGAAACGCCAGCTTCACCGGGCTGGTTACAGTAAAAGCCGCGCTGGTCGCTGAGGTGAGGCCGGTGCTGGTTGCCAAAAGGGTATAAGTTCCGGCAGTGCTGACGGTCAAATTACTAAAACTTGCAATACCGTTCTGCGCCGTGGCGGTGAGCGTTCCACCAAGACCAGTACCCGCTGTCAGTGCCAGCGTGATCACATTCGTGGCGTTGGTCACGAGGTTTCCATCGGCATCCTCTATCTTGCACCTGGACCGCCGGTGAGATCACGGCTCCGGGCAACGCATTCTCAGGCTGCTGCAGAAACGCCAATTTCGCAGGAGGATGAGCCGGAGTAATGGTCAATACTGATGAAGCGACCCCACTGGATACCCCCTGTACAACCGCTATCGCCTGCACCGTAGAAGAGGCACTAATCGAGATAGGCCCCGTATAGGCTGGGGAAGAGGTTGAGGGGACTGTTCCATCCGTTGTGTCGTAGATGGTGGCTCCGGACGTTGCGTCGGTGATGGTGACCTGTTGCGTGCCGACGTAGGTGCCGGTTGCGGGTGAGATGGAGGGAGTAGCCGGCTGCGGCTGAACAGGCGCCATTGCCGATGACCCTCCACCACAACCGGTCATCACGGTAACTGTCATCGCGATTACGGTAACGCCAAACGTCACCAGACAATATGCGAGGCGTGACAGTTGACGGATCGTGACAGGAGGATTCTTCAGAGACGCCGGCGAACGCGAATGGTCATCGCCAAAGGGGCGGGGCAGAGAAATCCATCTGGAGGAATCTAAAGAAGTTGCTACCCATCGAATGACCGAGGTTCCTAGTGCCCTCACCCGAGCGGTGAGAGTTTGTGAACCAAAGCAGGAGGAAGGCAGGAACTTCATTGAAATTCACATTACAAAAGTTTGGCAGGTTCAATCTAACTCAAACCAGATAAATCCACAGCAACGAAAAGGTAACCTACGGAAGGCCACTGGTGCTACTCATTGCGCAAAGCAACCATCGGATCTACTTTGGTAGCGCGACGGGCAGGCAGGTAACAGGCCAGGAGGATCACGAGAAGAACTACTGACGTCACGATGGATATGATGACCGGATCATTGGCGCTCAATCCGTATACGAAACTGGCCATGAGATTCCGCAAAAAGAAAGCCGCCACCACACCAATCACAACTCCAGCAATCGCAAGCCTGGCGCCCTGCTTCAGGATCAGACGGAACACATCCCGCGAATGCGCGCCCAGTGCGATGCGGATGCCAATCTCTTTCGTGCGCTGTGCAACGGAATAGGCCATGACGGCATAAACTCCGATTGCAGCCAGGAGAAGAGCGAGCGCGGAAAAGACGCCTAACAACGACAAATCGAAGCGGCGCAAAGACCCGGAATCCATGACCATCGAATCCATGGTCTTCACCTCGTAGACTGCCACATTCTTATTGACACCCGCTACGGCGGCGCGGATCGAATTCAGCAGATCGCTCTGGGCAAGGGTGCTGCGGATGGCAATGGCCATATTCGCTTCCAGCAGTTGCCGAATGGTGTCTGGAATCTGCGTATAGGGGTAGTATGCGGTAGGCTCAATGTCAACATCAGCGCCCCAGTGCCGGACATCCCCGACAACTCCCACCACCGTGCACCATGGGCTGCCGTTGAAATCGGGCTTCAACCGTTTGCCAATCGGGTTGTCGCCCGGCCAATACTTGCGAGCGAGGCTCTCACTCACAATGGCGACCGCCGGCGTACTCGCGGTGTCATGTTCGTCGAAGGCACGCCCGCGCAGCAACGGAATCTCCAAGGTACGGAAATAGTCTCCGCCTACCGCTCTGTAGCGGGTAACCACTTCATCCTGCACGGCAACTGGATTTTTTCCCTCAACAGCAATGGGCATCGAAGGATCCGTGCCGCTCATGGGCAAGTCGCGCGCTACCGCTGCCGCCTGCACTCCAGGCACAGCTTGAATTCGTTCTGCAACCTGATGATAAAAGTCCGCAATGGGCTGCCCTGTCAACTGCGAGGGCGCAGCGATGCGGAAGGTCAGCACGTTCGTCGAAACAAAGCCCAGTTCGACGCTCCGCAGAGACCAGAGGCTTTTCATTGCAAGCCCTGCACCAATCAGCAGAATGGACGCGAGCGCAGTCTCGGTAATCACCAGCACCGAGCGATGCGGTCCAAACCCGCCGCTGCTCGCACCTCCCCTCTCATTCAGGCCATCGTTCACATCGACACGCGCGGCCTCAATGGCTGGAGCCATTCCAAATAGAATGCCAACGGCCAGCGAGATCAGAAGCGAATATGCCAGGACGTGGCCATCGACGCTGACTTCCTCGATGCGAGGAACGCTCGGAGGATGGATTGCCAGCATCCCGCGCAAGACAAGAAATGCAAGGGCCACTCCAAGCGCACCACCGATGGACGCGAGCAGCAAGCTCTCAGTCAGCACTTGCCGGATGACTCGTAGTGGCGAAGCCCCCAGCGCAGTACGGAGTGCCATCTCACGGCGCCGCGCCGATCCTCGGGCTAGCAACAGGTTTGCCACATTGGAGCAGGCAATCAACAGCACAAAGGCGACGCAACCCATCAGCATCAGCAGCGCGGGGCGCACTTCGCTTGTGAAGGCGTCGTTGAACGTCCTCAGATAAACGCCAAAGCCCACATCGTTGGTCGCATCTTTGCGATGCAGGCGTGCCGCAATGCCATCAAGTTCCGCCCGTGCCTGCTGCAGGCTCACTCCATCTGGCAGGCGAATAAAGGCTCCTAACCAGTGCACGGTCGGCGATGAGCCGATTCCGTTGTTCCCGGTCAGTTGCAAGGGTGTCCACAGCAACTCCTTGCCGCCGAAGATATCGAAGCCGGCGGGCATGACGCCTACGACGGTGTACGGCTCTCCATCCAGTTGTATCGCCGTGCCGGTGATGCGGGGATTTCCTTTATAGCGGTTCTTCCATAGAACGTAGCTCAGCACAACGAAGTTACCCGAGCCTGCAACGTCTTCCTGTGCGGAAAAGAAGCGGCCTAGTATTGGGTGTACGCCCAGCATTGGCAGCATGTCGTAGGACATGCGACCCCCAGCAATGCGTTCAGGCTGGTCTTCGGTGCTATTGAGGTTGTACTCCCAGTTGACGTGTGCGGCTACGTTCGCTAACAGGCCTCCCTGCTGCTTCCAGGCCAGAAAGTCCTGGGTAGAGAAGAGATTCAGGTTCCCATTCGCCTGGCGCTGAGAGACCACGAGGACGCGTGCGGGATCCTTGAACGGCCAGGGGTTTAACAGCACAGAATGAATCACGCTGTACATCGCGGTGTTGGCGCCGATTCCTAACCCCAGGGTGAGCACCGCAGCCAGCGTAAAGCGACTGGATTTTAGAAGGGATCTTGCTCCGTATCGAATGTCTTGTAGAAAGCTCTCCATCGTCGCTGACCTTCTTTGGATATTCAGACGGATGTGTCCAGACAGTAGTTAGCATAGGAACTACATATAACTGAAAAGCTTTGGTGGGGCTGTAGGCCGCGGATTATGCCTGCTAGGAGACTAAGTCCGGCAGTTCGTATTAAGCAGTCATGCGGGTTTGAAAACCCCTTCCCGATAAGTCCGGGGTGGCACAAACCGCATACGGATCGGCCTGTCCTGCTGCTGAGACTGCGGTCGAAGTAGGAAACCGGGTCGCTTCCATCGTTTTCCGCCCACGGTACGCTGGTGCGAACGTGGGGCACCCCTGTTGAGTTTGGGGCCCGAGGAAGGCTTGAGGGGAGGGCCTGCGGTATCCCGGCCATTGTGGCAGGTATAGAGCCCAGATATTTTTCAGCGCGGCTAACATGTCCACAGCATCACTCTGACCGCAGGGCCTTTACTGGGTCCAGTGAGGCCGCTCGTGCGGCTGGCACTAGCGTGGCTAACAGACCGCTCAGAAGAAGGACGCAGATGGCCAATAGCAAGGTCCAGGGATCGGTCTCTCTCACTCCGTACAGGAGAGTTCTTGCTGTGCGTCCTACTATCTCTGTCATCACGATGCCCGGGATGATGCCAGCGATCAGAATGATCAGGGTCTGACGCAGGAATAGCCGATGCACTTGTGCACGGGTTGCACCCAAGGCCATACGGACCCCGATTTCTCCGGTGCGGCGTGTCACGTGGAAGGAAAGCAATCCATAGAAACCTATGGCCGCAATGGTAAGGGTCAACCCGGCAAAGATCGCGGTTAGCCGTGCCATTAGTTTTTCAGCGGAGAGCCCATCCTCAAACTCGGTGTTGAGCGGGACAATTTCCGCAATGGGAAGAGCAGGATCGACGGAATGCAGGGTGCGGCGGATGTCCGCCGCGATGTTAGCCGGAGATCCGGCCGCGCGCACCTCAATCGTTCCCGCAGGATTTCCAGCTTGCTCGATAGAGAAATAGGCGACCGGAGGAGCGGGCAGACGCAAGCCGTCTACACGCGCATCCTCCACTTCGCCAACGATTAAGTAACCATGGTCGCCCGGTGCGGGCTTGTACCCGATGTAGTGACCCAAAGGGCTTTCATCGCCGAAGAGCTGCCTCGAAAACGCTCGATTGAGGATGGCCACCGGCTGCGATTGCTTTTGATCGCTCTCCAGGAAGGTTCTTCCTTGCAGCAGCGGGATGCCGAGCGTGTGGAAGAATCCGACACTTACATGGTTCTCTTCTCCGTGCATTTGTGCTTCGGAAAGTTCCGGATGACCTGAGACGTGGATAGCAGTGTTCCATATGCAGTCCGGAATACGACACATCTGCAGAGAAGCATCGCGGACAAAGGGGAGCGCCTTTAACGCCGCGAGCATTCGCGTGTTCAAGCCAGTGAGGTCCTGATCGTCGAGACCGCCACTACGAAGATCAAGATGAACCGAGAGAACATGCTCGCGGTCGAGCCCGGCATCAAGTTGAGTGAGATTGAGCAGGGTACGAGCAAACAAAGTGGCCATGCTCAACAACAGAAGGGACAGGCTGACTTGCCCGGCAAGCAACCAACTCGACCCTCGCCTTCCTTTGTCGCCCAGCACCGCCCTGCTGGTCTGCATCGCAGGCCCTATGCCGCCGCGTGTGACTTGCCAGGCCGGCAATAGAGTAAACCCGAGCGAGGCAATCGCCAGAAGAGATAGAGCGAGCAAAAATCCCTCTGGCCCAAAACTAAGATCTACCGGCATTACGTGTTCTCTTGCGGAAGCCCAGCGAAGGAGAACGGAACTCAGTGGGCCGCACACAGCTATCGATAAGGCTCCTCCGACGGCTAGGGGTAAGGAATCTTCGACCAACAATTGCCGTAACACCCGCCCCCGGCTCGCGCCCAATGCCATGCGAAGAGCAACCTCGCGCTGCCGACCGGCCAGCCGGGCAAGCTGCAAATTGGCAAGGTTGATACAGCCGATCAGGAACACGAGCGCTGCCATCCCCATAAGCAGGAGCAGCGGCCGGCCGTAGGTGGTGGTGAGCGACCCTTCTCCCCCTGCGGCCGAAATGAGCTGAACGCGGGCAACGCGCACCTGCTCGCGTTCCCGGTTGTCCTTGGTCGCCTCTGCGATCAGATGCAGATCAGGCTGGAGAGCTTGCGTGAAGAGATTCGCCGCCCCAGCCTTTTGATTATCGGGAATGCGCGCGAGCACCCACAGCCAGAAGATGGCGTCCTGATTTCTATACGGCGCCCCGAGGTCTAACTGATATCCGGGACCGAGCGAATCAAACCAGGTCCCGAAGCGGCCGGACGATTGGGCGGCAAGGGGCAGCCACAGATCGGGAGCAGATCCTTGTACCACGCCAAAGAAATTCCTGGGGGCTACACCGACGACCATGACCGGTATTCGATTGAGAACTGCTTTCATGCCGATGATCGATCGTTCGGAACCGAAGTGTTCTTTGGCAAATCCATACGCCAGAACAACCGGCAACTCCGATTGCCCGGGGGTGTCGTCACTCTCGCGAAAAAATCTACCGGCGGAGGGAGAAATGCCGAGAACGGGAAAAAAGTTATCGGATACGAGTTGAAACCTGGCTTGCTGAGAGAAGCCGTTGGGGACTTGAAGAACTGCATCACTGATGCTGGAGCGCGCGATCACGGAGCCCGGCGTCTGTTGCCGCAGGCGTTGATACGCGGGATAGGAAAAAAACCACTGTGCGTCGAACGGGGATTTTACTGCATGGAGAGAATACAGCTGCGACGGCTGGTTGATAGGCAAGCGAGCAAAGAGAACGCCGTGTAACACACGGAACACAGCGAGATTGGCCCCGATGGCGATGGCCAATGTACATATCACGGTCAGAGCAAAGCCCGGAGCCTTGTGAAGCTGGCGAATCGCATGGCGCAAATCGTGGCGAATATTGAGGGACTTGTTGGGCAATCCATCCACCTGGTGTTGCAGGTCTAGTTTACCGAGACTTTCGTTTCGGCCACTTTAATTAGCGCTCTACGGCATCATCGAGCCTGTATGCACACGGCTCTCAGCAAGATCGAGCTCTCTCTGTAGCGTCCGCAACACTTCATCGTCAATTCGCCCCTCATTGCGCAGCCGGATCAATGCCTCTCGTTCCACCTCCAGCGCTGCCAGAATCGCATCACTCCGGCGAGCCTGATCTACCAGTCCTTGTGCCGGCTCTTCCCGTTCCGCAGGCATCGCATCCAACCTCCGTTGATAACTAGCGATCAATTCCCCGAACATCGCGGACTGATCACGATTTTTTGAGCGCTTTCGGGCCAGATGCACCAGGGCTTCCCGTAGCATGACACGTCTCGCCTCCTGTTCCTCATCGTTCATACTGCCCGAGGCTGACAGCCCAAGGCTTCGAATCAGCCACGGCAGCGTGAGACCCTGCAAAACCAGGGTGGCCACAATCAAGCAAAACGCGAGGTAGATAATCATGCT
Organism: uncultured Acidobacteriaceae bacterium; assembly: GCA_963790935.1. Taxonomy (GTDB): domain Bacteria; phylum Acidobacteriota; class Terriglobia; order Terriglobales; family Acidobacteriaceae; genus PALSA-350. Next base: position 22,945 of record CAWBRJ010000007.1, read on the forward strand.
CCTTTGTGGAAACATTCCCCCACCCGGCAGCACATACGGCAGAGAGACCGCCGCAGCCAGCGACAGTACCCCACGCATGCCACCCCACCCAATCACAAACAATCCTCGTGGGTCCGGCTCTTTCACCTCGACCTTCTGCACCCAACGCCGCACTACGTAGGCAATATAGGTTTCTCCATACACCCATGCCATCCGGAGCGCGATAATTACTACGCTAAAGCCGACTCCGTATTCCAGCAGTACCAAACGGCTCAAGCCGCCAATCTGTCCCATGACATAGGGAAGCTGCAGCCCAATCACCACAAACACGATTCCGTTCAGCACAAAGGTCAGCGCGTCCCACACGGCTGTCATCTGCAAGCGAACTTGCGGTGACATATACTCCGGACTCTTCCGGCTCATATACATGCCGCATGCAATCACCGCGATTACACCCGACGCGTGCGCCCGATCGCTTATGAGGTAGGCCGCGTAGGGCACCAATATGCTGATCACGATCTCAATCGGCCCGTCATCTACCCACTTTTCGAACAAGGCGATCGGACCACCGATCGCCAGTCCAACAAATACGCCGCCGCCGATCAAAAACACCAGCCTCCCAACCCCCTCGACAATCGATGGAGTTCGGCCCGTCATCAGGATAGCCAGTCCAAACTGTAGTGCCAGCAACCCGGTGCCATCGTTGACCAGGCTCTCGGCCTCTAGAATATGCACGATGGATTGCGGCAATCCTACCCTCCGCGCAATGGACGTCGCTGCGATTGCGTCCGTTGCAGCGACTACCGCCCCTAGCAGCACCGCGGATTTCCAATCGAAGCCCGGCAGCAACGACCCCGCCGCCATCGCCAATCCAAGCACCGTGAACAGCACGAGCCCCACCGCAAGCATCGCTATGCTCACAAAGGTCCGCTGAAACTCCCTCCACGAGAGCGTCCACGCCGCTGAATACAAGAGCGGAGGCAAAAACACCAGAAACACCAGATTCGGATCAAGCCCAATCCGCGGCATCCCGGGAAGAAAACTCACCAGCAAACCAGCAATCACGAGCAGGATCGGGATAGGGTACCTTCAGCCGTCGAGCAAGTCCCGCGAACATCGCCACAAATACCAGCAGCAGCAGGAATACTGCCAGCACGGCCTGTATGCCGGCACCAGTGACCATTAGCCCCCCATCCGGATACATCCACCACCGATGTCGGACACAAGGACCATGGTCGATTATCTCTCCCCATCAGAGCACAAGATGCTCAAAACGTTCCCCTTACCCCTCCGCTGCAGCAACGTCCCTACCGCACAGGTGAGCGGAGGCGCCTTTCCCAGCCTTACGAACTTCTTACGCCGCACGGAGTATCCTACTTTGCACGTCGTCCATCGATCTCATCGCCGACCCGGCGGAGCGCCTAATGTCGTTGTTTGATCTCTTAATTGGAAGACCCATCGCAACTACAGAGGAGCGCGCCGAGCACATCGGTCCCATAGCCGGCATTCCAGTATTTGGTCTCGACGCTCTGAGCTCTGCGGCGTATGGTCCAGAGGCTGCTCTCACACTGCTTATTCCTTTGGGCCTTGCTGGTATTCAGCACATTGTGCCGATCAGCTTCGCAATTATTGGGCTCTTGATCATCGTCTTCATTTCCTACCTGCAGACCATCGACGCGTACCCCCACGGAGGCGGTAGCTACACAGTCGCGTCAGAGAACCTCGGCGCAAATGCCGGCCTGCTGGCCGCCGCGGCGCTGATGATCGACTACATCCTCAATGCGGCCGTCGGCATCTCCGCGGGTGTGGGCGCGCTGGTCTCGGCCTTCCCCCGGCTCGAACCCCACACCCTCGCCCTCTGCCTCGCCATCCTGCTCATACTCACCATGATCAACGTGCGCGGGGTAAAAGACACCGGGTCTGCCTTCCTCATCCCCACCTACCTCTTCGTCGGCACGCTGCTGGTGGTGATCGTCGTGGGAGCAGTACGCGCCGTCGCTGCGGGCGGCCATCCGATCTCGATCGTCGCGCCCCCACGCCTGCCCGTGAGTACGTCGATGCTCTCCCTTTGGCTACTGGCCAAAGTCTTCGCCAGCGGATGCACCGCCATGACCGGTGTCGAGGCGGTCTCGAACGGCGTCAACGCCTTCCGCGAGCCCACGCAGAAGAACGCCAAGCGGACGCTCACCATCATCATCGCTCTGCTCATGGTCTTCCTGGCCGGAATTGCGTTGCTGTGCCGCGCCTACTCGATCGGCGCCACCGACCCGGGCGCCGCCGGTTATCAGAGCATCCTCTCCCAGCTCACCGCCGCCGTTATGGGGCGCGGCTGGTTCTACTACCTCACCATCGGGTCGATCCTCGCGGTGCTCGCGCTCTCAGCGAACACGTCGTACGCCGATTTTCCGCGTCTGACGCGCGCTATCGCCATGCACGACTACCTGCCTCACGTGTTCAAAGTCCGGGGGCGCCGCTTGCTTTACTCCCACGGCATCGTTGCGCTGGTAGGCTTCACCGCGTTCCTGCTGATCGTCTTCGGCGGCGTCACCGATCGCCTGATCCCGCTCTTCGCCATCGGCGCCTTCCTCGCCTTCACCCTCTCGCAGGCGGGAATGGTGGTCCACTGGAAGCGGCAGGGCGGCACGGGCATGGGACGCCGCATGGTCATCAATGGTGTCGGCGCCGTCGCCACCGGCATCACGCTTGTCATCGTGCTTGTCGCCAAGTTCACCGAGGGCGCATGGATCACGGCCATCCTCGTTCCCGCCCTCATCATTGCGATGAGCGCCGTCAAGCGCCATTACGATCGTGTCGCACGCCAGATTGCCGTCGATTGCCCCATGCGCGTTGAAAACCTCGCCGAGCCTCTGGTCATCGTCCCGCTCGACCGCTGGTCCCGCATTACCGAAAAGGGCCTGCGCTTCGCCTTGAAGATCAGCGATCAGGTTCAAGCCGTCCACGTGGACGCCGAAGATTGCTGCGACGAGGTGCAACAGATGTGGCGGCAAAATGTCGCCGCGCCCTTGCTCGAGTCGGGAAAGACGGTTCCCGAGCTTATTCTCCTCTCCTCACCCTACCGCTTCGTCATCATGCCGCTCGTCGAGTACATCCTGAAGGTCGAACATGATAACCCTCATCGTCAGATCGCGGTGCTCATTCCCGAGCTCGTCGTCAAACGCTGGTGGCAGACTCCGCTCCACAACCAGCGGGCACAACTGCTGAAGGTGCTCCTTCTTGTCCGTGGCAATCAGCGCATCATCGTCATCAACATTCCCTGGTACCTGTAACCCAGAGCGCCGCTACGGCCGTCACCGCGGCTTGAGACAAGCAGTCAGGCAATTATGGCGACAGCGCAGGCTCTGTGGCTGGTTGTTCTGTCACCTGGATCGAATCACCTGGAACCGGACGGAATAGCCAAAGCCGATCGAGTGATCGGGCGATGCGGACGAAAGACCAAAGCCGCAATGAAAGTCCAGTTGCTGATGCGGCGTAGGCTTGTATGCCGTGCCGAAATCAATCACATGCTGCGGACCACCGCGTTGGGGGAAAACGCCGGAATATTCGACATAGGCGTCCCAGGGCGGCGTAAGCTGCCGGTCAAAATACAAACTGGACTGGCCCGCCAGATTTCGTCGCCCTGCTTCGGTTGGCCACATAAGGGAGAACATTCCGGCCGCAGTCCAGTTCTTTGTCAGCGAACGAGACCAGGGCAGTTGGACGGCCGGATCATAACCATGACTTGATATCAACTTCGCTCCCGTGGGAAGGCTCACGGACGGTATGAGCGAAACGTCAAATCCGCCTCGTGTTGGCCCAAGCTGCTGTTTCAAGCCCACGGTCAAATCACCAAAACCATTGGCGAATCCGGACGCAGTGTCGTCGTTTAAAAAGTAGTCCGGGGTCGCAAAACGGAGCTCGGTCTTGCCGGCGATTCCAAATCGCACGGCCGTCTCTGGGAGATCAAAGCCGCGTTGGCCTCCATTGCCGGTCTCCTGAAACCCATTCTCAAACTGCAGGCTGCCGCAAGGAACGACAACACTCGAATTTGTGATCTGCGGCCGGTCTGTGGCAATCGTGGTTTGCGCATTGGCGCCGCAAGCCTGAGCCTTCGCCTGGAGAGCGAGAGTTCCCGTCGCGACCGAAAGGAGCAGTACAAAGGTGGACCGCGGCATGCACAAGATAATAAAGGAACGATAAGGATTTCTGGCCTTAGCGTCCAGATCTAAGTCTGCCGCCTTTTCCTTTATGCCTTTCTTATATGTCGCATGTTGAAATGACTCGTAGTCTGCCGTTCGGGTTGAACAGCGATCTCAATTGATGGGCATTTGCGCTCTACGTCAACCGAACGCAGTTCTCTTCGGTCGTCGAAGCTGCAGCTGATGCGCCAGAACGAGTCGTTCTTTTCCAGCAAGCCCCGTCACGCGCATCCATTGAGTAGAGATGCGACGCATCTTGAGGGCACGCGAACCTTCTTCGTCACTCGGCGTTCAGTTCTGTAACCGCTATTCACCGACCCGCAGTTTGTCTCAGGAGTAGCTTCATGGCCGGTCTTCGCCTCACGTCGTCGAGCCACAATGTCAATTTGTGGATAGTACCTCTCAAAATGTCTCTAGCAGCCATCGTCCTATTCGGGATCACAATAATCCCGGACATGCTCGCTGCCTATCATGTGATTCACCTTCCCGACTGGTTCACAATGGGTGGCATCGACGATGCCCGGGCGATACTAAGCGCGATGCTGGGATGCGTGAGCACTGTTCTGGCGCTCATCTTTTCCGTGGCGCTGCTGGTGTTGTCGATGGTGGCCAATCTGTTCGGCCCGCGCCTGCTGTATCGTTTTGTGCAGGATTGGGTGACACAGGTGTGTATTGGCCTCTTCATGGGATCGTTCATCTATGTGTTCCTGGTCTTCCTGGTCACCCACAAGGATGAGCACACCTCGTTTATCCCCCAGGTATCACTGATCACAAGCTGGTTTCTGGTCCTCGCGGCCTTCGGTTTTCTTGTCTTTTATAGTCACCGCGTCGCAGTCTTGATTCAGAATCCCGATGCCATCGGACGGATCGTCGATGACCTTCGCCGTGCAGTACAACTCGCCGTTCCGTCCAGCAGGAGCGAGCCCCCTCTACGGCAGCTGGATGCCTTTGAAACTCATCGAACAATGAGTGACAGTGCGGCCGTGCTGAGCCCTAAAAGCGGCTACCTGCAGGAAATCCATCATCGTACACTGGTGAGCGCTGCCGCCAAAGCAGGTGCGGTGATCTCCGTCCGCTTCAGGCCTGGACAATTTGTGCTGCAGGGCGAGACTCTCGCTTCCATCTCGCCCGCATCGAAGCTGGCATCTTTGGCTCCCCTGGTTTCGCGCAGCGTCACGATGGGACGCCACCGCGTCCTATCCCAGGACTTGGAGTTCGGTGTCGCTCAAATCGTCGAGATCGCGATTCGTGCCCTTAGTCCAGCAATCAACGACACCTTCACCGGCATCGCGTCCGTGGACCTGCTCGGAGAGGCCCTGACGATTTTGGCCGCGGCGCCGCAGTGTAATGGACGCTGGTTCGATGCGGACGGAAAGCTGCGCCTTCAGGTACGGCCCTTGCTCCTTCCACGCCTGGTTAAACAAGCATTCGATCAGATTCGTCAAGCGGCCGCAGACAACCCTGCAGTCCTCATCCGCATGCTTTCGACCATCGGACGACTCGCGCCGAAGCTGCAAACAGCGGACGATCGCGGTGCTTTGGGAGAGCAGGCAGCTGCCGTTTGGGAAACGGCGAACACCAGACCCCTGGTGAAAATGGATCGAGAAGACATCGAAGCTGCCTGGCAAAAGACCCGGGCAGAACTTGCCTCCCTCGAGATACGTGAAACAGTCGGCCTTGACGCTACATCCTAGGGTCTCAGCAGAAGCGTTTGCGAAGCGTGAATAACTCCTGAAGAGAAGCCGTTTGGGACTTGAAGAAGGGCGTTACTGGTCCCCGAGCGTGCGATTACGGATCCGGCCGTCTGCTGCCTCCTGCGTTGGTACGCGGGATAGGGAAAAACCACTGTGCGTCGAATGGGGTCTTACGGCAGGTCTAGTGGACTGTAACAGCTGATTTGGTAGAGCCTCAGGGGCTATTCATGAAGCCCAAATCTTATGCGAGCCGCGAACCATAAGGGGACCGCGCTTTTTCGCAGCCACCAGCGCTAAAGCGCATCATCGGCAGGAAAGACCTCCCGGAGCGCTGAAGCGCTCCTTCCCCCGCATAAATGCGGGGGCTTCCACCCACTCCTAAGTCGGGTCCTGATACAAAGCGTGAGAGCATCCCCAGGAAAGTCGCGCACGCTCGCACATCTAGGCCTACTCCCGAATCGGCTGTTACAGTCCACTAGTTTACCGAGACTTTCGTTTCGGCCGCTTTACTTTCCTGTGCAGGGTGGAAGAAGGTTCGTGATTCGTTACTCAAGGGAAGGCGGATCTCTGCTCCGCAGCCGGGGCCAGCGGCACGATTGGCAACCTGAAGAACTCCGCCGTGGGCTTCGCATATCTGCCGCGCAAGAGCGAGTCCAATACCGCTTCCACCAGGCTTGGTGGTGTAGAAGGGGACAAACAGGTTCGACGGGTTGGTGAGACCGATCCCATTATCCTCAATCAGAATGATCACCGCCTGGGCAGTGGCTTGCCAGGTGATGGTCACTTGCGCTTTTGAAGTCGCGTCGGGAAAGCGTGCCAACGCCGCTTCCGCAGCATTGCGGAGGAGGTTGATGATCAGCTGTTCAATCTGGTCGGGATCGACTTCAAGGTCGATGTCAGGGCCTGGCTTGAGCTGGACCGATACCCTGGTCTCGAGTGCGACGGCACGTTCCATCAAGGCATGCAGCGGTACAGGCTGAAGTGCCGGGGGCGGTAGTTGGGCGAGCTGCCGATAGGCCTGGATGAAGCGATTGAGCGATTGAGCGCGGTTCTCAATGATATTCAGACCACGGTCCAGGCCGAACATATCTTCATCGACGGTCTCTCCATCCATGGTTTGCACCTTGACGGGGTGGATATGGATCCACGAACGAAGGCTGCCGGCAATGGACTTGATGGGGGTGAGCGAATTATTGATTTCGTGACCAATGACCCGAATGAGACGCTGCCACGCGTCGCGCTCCTGCTCGCGCAAGGCAATGCTGACGTCGGAGAGCACGAGAAGAGTGTGCGGGATGCCGCGCTGGCGGAAGCTTGATCTTCTTACCATCCAATGCACGGGATACCCTTTGCTGGGGAGAACCATGATTCCACGATCGGGCTGATTCAGCAGGGCGGCAAGATGGAGATCATCGGCGCTGCTTCCCAAGGCGCGCTGCTCATTGAGGCGGAAGATGCGCTCGGCGGCGGGATTGATGAGCCGCAGGCGATGTTCCGGATCAAAAGCGAGGACAGGGGCGTCCATAGAGGAAATGACACAGCGCAATAACGCGGTGGCCTCAAGCTCCTCAAGACGCTGGCTCTGCAGCAGGTCAGCAAATCCGTTGATCTCGAGGGCCAGTTCTCCCAGCGCATCATTTTGCCGGGCGCCGCGGGCGCGGAAGGAGTAATCGGACTCGCGCAGTGAGGAGACCACGTTGGCAAGGGTCTGCAGGGGGCGGATGATTTCCTCCATGAGCACGCTTGCGGCAATCAGAGAAAGCAGAGCGACCAGTCCCAGGATAGTAATGGTCATGGTCTGGGAAACATCTGCGCGCCATAACAGGATTGCGGCGAGGACGAAGGCAGGGGCAGCGATCAGCAGGCAGAGGAAGCGGATGCGGCGCTCGAATGGGGTTGTGCGGCCGGCATGTTTGTGAGGGCGTAGGTGTGGGTAGGAGGCTGAATCACTTCCATTGGGCGAAGTGGGATCAGATTCCATACTTTTCCATCCGGCGATACAGCGCGCCACGGCTCAACCCCAAAGCTTCTGCGGCATGGCTGACGTTGCCCCCGGCGCGGGTGAGAGCCTTGCGAATGAGAATGCTTTCCACGGCCTCGAGGCTGAGGTCGTCGAGACTTTGGGCTGAGGAGCGAACCTGGCTTAAGCCCAAATCGCCGTTTTGTATGCGCGGACCGCGTGCCATGAGCACGGCACGCTCGATGGCGTGATCGAGTTCCCTCACATTGCCAGGCCAGCTGTGCTGCAGCATGGCCTCCACTGCGTTGGGCTCGAAGCCGGTCACCGCTTTGCGGTAGCGGGAGGTGTAGCGGGCAGAGGAAGTGCCCGGCAAGCAAGGGAATATCTTCACGGCGGTCGCGCAGCGGGGGAAGATGAATTTCGACGGTGTTGAGACGGAAGAGCAAATCTTCGCGAAAGCGTCCCTGCGTGCATTCCTCTTGCAGGTCGGAATTGGTGGCCGATAGCAGACGCACATTCACGCGGCGGGTTTGCGAGGAGCCGACCCGTTCGAGGTCTCCGGTCTCGAGGACGCGCAGCAGCTTGGCCTGCTGGCGCATGGGGACGTTGGCGATTTCATCCAGGAAGAGGGTTCCCCGGTCGGCGAGTTCAAAGCGGCCGATGCGGTCGGTGCGGGCGTCGGTAAAGGCTCCCTTGACGTGGCCGAAAAGCTCACTCTCAAAAGTTCCCTCGGCCAGGGCGCCGGTATTGACGGCAACCAGCGACCGGGAAGCTCGCGAGGAGAGCGCATGCAGGGTCTGAGCGACGACTTCTTTGCCTGTTCCATGCTCACCGGTGATCAGCACGTTGGCGTCGGAGGGTCCGATGCGGGCCAATAGCTCGAGCACGGGCTGCATGGAAGAGGCATTGGCGATGAGCTCAGGGCGGCCTTCGGCGCGGAGCAAGCGGTTTTCTGCTTCCAGGATTTCTGCCTGCTGCATGGCGCGGCGCAGTTGAATCTGGGTGCGCACAATGGAAATGAGGCGTGCGTTTTCCCATGGCTTTTGGATGAAGTCACAGGCGCCGCGGCGCATGGACTCGACTGCCAGGTCGAGATTTGCCCAGGCAGTCATGACGATGATGCGCAGACGGCTGTCGTGAGCGCTGAGCTGGGCCAGTAATTCCAGACCTTCCGCACCGGAGGTGGTGTCCCGGGTGTAGTTAAGGTCGATGAGCAAGGCATCAAAGGATTCGCTGGCCACCCGGTCGCGGACTTCGCGCGGAGATTGAGCTCGGGCGACCCGGTAGCCTTCCGGGCGGAATAAGAGCTCGATTGCGTCCAGGATGTGGGGTTGATCATCCGCAGCAAGGATTCTCGGCGCATCCTTGATGCGGGCGGCCATCGGTTCTTTCGCGGCTTGTGGGTAAGTTGCTGTCATTGCTCAAAAACTAACTCAATTGATAAGTATAGTGCCCGTGATTTCCCTGTGACTAAGGCCTGCTCTGCGCGACGACGCCATTTTTTGCGTCGTCTATCGAGACGCCCGTGCGGTCCAACGTCGTCCCAGTAGCGCGGTCAATATCCGCCTTCGCCTTTTCATAAGCAGTCTGCGCGGTAAAAAACGCGGATTCAGCGACTGCGAGGGCTTCTTCTGCAATCAGGGTGTCATACCTGGACATCGCTCCTATGTCTTGCTCCTTCTTGGCGATATCAAAGGTGTTCTGCGCGAGATCGCGTGCTTTTTGCGTGGCCGCCACGCGGGCTTGCGCCTGCACGAGAGCGAACTGCGAGTCGCGGATGTCGAAGCGCAGGGTCTTCTGCTGCTGCTCCTGGGCGATCTGGCTCTGGCGGTACGCGAGCACGGCGCGGAACTGGTCGGCTTTGACGATACGGTTGCGGAGGTTGATGGTGAGATTGACGCCAACCTCGTACTGGGGCGCCGAGTAGTTGAAGGTGTTCACGAACATGCTGGAGAAGTCAGTGGGCAAGCTGGTGGCGCACTCCGCCGTGCCGAGACTGCAATTCGGGTTTTTGGGGCCGGCGGCGCCCGTGCCTCCGTAGTAGCCGTACAAATTGAGTTGAGGCAGCAGCTCGCTGTTGATGTCCTTGAGGCTCTGGCGCTGGACCTCCGCCGCATTACGGAAAATCGCGACTTCAGGCCGGTTCTTCATGGCCTCGTCGATCAGCTGGGTGATGGTTTGCGATTCGTTGGGATCGGGACCGCCCTGGAGGTCGAGCGGGATGACGGGGATTTCGTCGATGGACGGGTCGTCGGTTCGGGTGAGATCGTTTTTAATGAGCAGCTCGTTGTGCCTCAGCGTGGCCTTGGCGATGGTAAGGTCACCCTCGCTGGTGGCAACCGCAGACTGGTCCTTCGTGACCTGCATCGCAGGAATGTTCTGCAGCTCCAACTGTTTCTGGTCGTCGGTAAGGGTCTGATTGGCGTAGTCCAATGACCGGGTCTTCACCTGCACGTCCTGATAAGCGTTGACCAGATCCCAATAGAGGTTCTCAATGTCGGTCACGGTGGCGATGACCTGCTGCTGAAAGGCGAGATCGGTGGTCTGCAGGTTTCTTTTGGCGATGTGGATGAAGCGCTCGTTGCTGGCAAGGCCGAATCCGTACAGGAGCGGCTGGCTCAGGACGATCTGGAAAGTGGAATTCAGTTCGGGATTGACTGCGAAAAAAGGGCTGTTGTTGGCGGAGCGGAAGCCGGTGTAGTTGACCTGCAGGTAGGTCCCGAGCGGAAAGTACTGTTGGTACTGCGATTGGACCTCGATATTGTTTTGCTTAAAGAGCTCGACGCCGTAGTTGACAACGTTCGGCTCCGGGGTGACGGTGTGTTGCACAAAGCCGGAGAAGATGAGGAGGGGGTCGAACGGGGGAACGGCCGCGCCGGCGCCGAGCGTGGAGGTGACGAGGCCGCCGTTGCCTGCGGTCGCACTCGAGGCTGCGGAGCCACCACCGCCCCCCGAGGCGCCAAAGCCGCTCGGCGTGGTCGAGACGACGCTGGTGTTGACGCCGTTGGCTACGCCTCCCGCCTTGGTGCGCTGAAGATCGGCTCGCGCGATGGGGAAGTTGTAGCGGAAGGCGGCGAGCGTGAGATTATTTTCGAGCGCCAAAGCGATCGCGTCCCGCAGGGAGATGCGGAGCTTGCCGTCTTGAATGAGGTCGTAGAGGCGCTGTGAGTTTTGCAGGTTGAGTTCCGGCACAGTGCTGGGCATATACGGCGCGAGGGGGTTGTGTGAATGCGGCATTTCAATGTGGAAAGGTCCCTGGTAGGTAACCGGCCCCGGCTGCGCCGCTGCTTGCGCCTGCTGTGCGATGGTCTGGGGCGGAGATTGCTGGGGCGCGGCAGGCGCGGAAGGCAAGGTGGGGTTCGCTTGCGCCAAAGTAGTCGAAGCGAGTAGACCCGTCGCGCAAAGTACGGCGATTGCTTTCTGTACTCCAAACCCCGCCTGGGAGACACGCTTCATGCTTTCACCTCAGCAGCGTAGCCAAGCCCGGGGTTGGCTGTATCGCGCACTAACCAGCCATCCCGAACTTCCAGTACGCGACTGCCATACGAGGCGTTTACCTCGGAGTGAGTTACCTGGACGATGGTCGTGCCCTCGCGGTTGAGTTGCTGAAACAATTCCATGATTTCTTTGGCCTGGGAGGAATGGAGGTTTCCCGTGGGCTCATCGGCGAGCAACAGGGACGGGCGGTGAATTACCGCGCGGGCAATGCCTACCAGTTGCTGCTGACCGCCTGAAAGCTGGTTGGGGAACAGATCTTTTTTGCCGACGATGCTGAAACGGTCGAGGGTGTCTGCGACTAACGACTGGCGTTCCGAACGAGAGATATTTTTGTAGGAGAGCGGCAGGTCGATGTTTTCTGCGACGTTGAGGTCATCGAGCAGATGGTAGCTTTGGAAAACCATACCGATGTTGCGCCTCGCCAGGTCTGACCTTTGTTTGCGGTTCATGGTGTGGACCGCCTCGCCGTGGAACCAATAGGCGCCGGCCCATTGGTCGTCGAGGAGCGCTAATACATTCAGCAGTGATGACTTCCCTGCCCCAGAAGGTCCCATGATGGTGATGAATTCGCCGGCATCGATCTTCAGGTTGATGCGCCTGAGGACCCAGGTTTGGCCGGCGCCGGTTTTGTAGCTTCTTTCGATGTTTTCAAGCGTGATCATTGCTGCCCTCGTTTGGCATGGGATCGCCGGTGAGTGAGACCTGTACGGCTCCCCGGATTTCCCTTCGATATGAGTGACTTCGCTCCGGTCCTAATGCTGCGGGACGTCAAGGGCGAGATTTGCGTATCCCACCCTTCGCAGAGAACGCGAAGGATGGGGCACCCGTCGATTGGTGACCGGGCAAGAAAGACGTACCTCAGCGCTAAACAAGCTACGGAAAAGTCGCTGTTACGAATAGGCGGCAGCCCTCAGCGGCTAAAGCCGGATCCGTTTTCAACTGATTACGTACGGCCTAAAGGCCGTACCCTTCAAAAGCTTGAGTTTTTCCGCAGCCTGTAGAGCCCCAAAACCCGTTCACTGCATTTCGAGAGCGTGATCTGCGAATTCGCCTTCGGCGACGATTTTTCCATCGAAGAGATGGATGTTTCGGTCGGCGTGGCGGGCGAAGCGCGGGTCGTGCGTCACCATGCAGATGGTTGCGCCTTCACGATGCAGGTTCTTGAGCAACTCCATGACTGCTTCGCCATTTTTTGAGTCCAGGTTTCCGGTGGGCTCGTCAGCCAGCAGGATCGAGGGTGAACCTGCCAGGGCGCGGGCTACAGCGACTCTTTGCTGCTGACCGCCAGAGAGCTGAGAGGGATAGTGGCGCATTCTGTGGGCCATGCCTACACGCTCCAGCGATTCCTGCACACGTGCTTTGCGGTCGCTTGAGGCCATTCCTGACCGATAGGTCAACGGCAGTTCCACATTCTCGGCCACGGTCAGATCGCCGATCAGATTGAAGCTCTGAAAGATGAAGCCGATCTCCTGGTTGCGGATACGCGAGCGCTCGGCAAATTTCAGGTTCTCGACCGAGCGGCCGTTGAGTTCGTACTTGCCGGCGGTGGGCGTATCCAATAAGCCGATGATCGAAAGCAGAGTCGACTTTCCGCATCCCGAAGGACCAGACATCGCTACATACTCGCCCCGGTCGATGGAGAGGTGAACTCCAGCGAGCGCGTGAGTCTCAATCTCCTCGGTGTAGAAGATCTTGGTCATTCCTTCAATCTGTATCAGTGCCTGCATGCATTCGCTCCTGTTTTAGTCGAGTTGGAAGTTTCAGTTAGTCCAGCCGAATCCGATCTGCCGTATCGTAGCGCGACATGTCACTCAAAATAACTGTGTCGCCTTCATGAAGTCCTTCGATCACCTGAATCGCGTTCACCGAGGCGCGGCCCACCTTGACGGGAACGCGCACTGCTCCTTTGCCATCGGGATCCAGACGAAAGAGGGTGATGGTGCTGTTCTCGTTGCCGAAAGCCGGACGGCCCACGTAAAGAACATCCTTCATCCTCTCGAGATCGATGGTCCCGTCCACACTCAAGTCAGTACGCAGTCCTTCGGGTAAAGTTCCGACTAATTCGGCGTCAACTGTGACGGTTCCATTCACTACCGCGGGATCGATTCTGGTTACTTTGCCGTCCGCGATGCCATTGTGAGTGTCGATCGAAGCCGGCTGCCCCAGTTGAATATCGCGCGCCTGGGTTTCAGGGATCTTCAGCTGGGCTTTCAGTTGATTCGGCTGCACCACCTGGGCCAGCATGGTACCCAGGGTTACGTGCTGCCCTACCGCCATAGGAAGACTGGTCAGCACCCCGGATATGCCGGCGCGCACCCTCAACGCGTCCAACTGTTGCCGTTTCAAGTCATAGATGGCTTGCGCCTGGTCTACCTTGGCCTGCTGTACAGCGATCTGCGATTCGACGGCTTTCTCGTTGATGTCGATGGTCTGTTCCTCGAGTTTGTTGCGAGTCGTCAGTTCATCTGCTTTGCCTTGCGAGCTGTTATAGGCAAGACCCGAAATCACGCCAAGACCGTACAGCGACTTATCGGTCTTGGCCTGACGCTGCGCCTGGTTGTAATCCGCGTTGACGGTAGCGGCGGCCGATTTCTGGGCCATCAGATCGCTCTGTACCTTGACTTGTGTGTTGCTCAAATCGGCACGCGCTCCCTTGAGGGCCAACTCGGCATCGAGCGCTTGTTGGGTAGCCTGGGGATCGGCCAGCTCGAGAAGAACGGTGTCAGGTTTTACGGTCGAGCCGGGCAGGACGAGGATGCGCACCACAGTGGCTTCCGTTTGGGCCGGGATCTGGCGGATGGCGTCTTCGCGGGGGACCAGGGTGCCAAGGCCGCGTACCTGGCGAACCATCGGTCCGCGCTTCACGGTGTCAGTCCATACGACGGAGCGGTCGACGGTAGGTGCGGCCGGCTTCAAGCGCATGACGAGGAAAGTTACCACCGCAAGAACGACTACGCCGACGGCAATGGACAATGCCTGGCGCTTCCGCTTCTTGGCCTTCAGGTCTGGGCGTGAGATATCCATACGTCAGTTGCTAATGCATTCCGGTGACCAAAGCCCCACAACAGTGATTTGCCACGGATTGTGCCGCTTTGCCATCACGGGTAGCTACGCAAGAGGGGTTGGATTTGTTCAATCCCGGTCTTTGGTGTCCGATTTCGGACAATCGGAGAGGGGGCGCAGGGTAGAGGATGGGAACCATTGGAGGCTTTCGCGCGTAACAATCAGGGGCGAAAGAGGTCTTGAGAAAGAAAGCCGGGACCCGGTAGCAAGGACGTAGGTGCAGGAGCTGCAGGGGCTAATGCCCGAGGTATTCTCAGCCGTTTACGGCCCGACTAAAGTCGTGCCCTGATACAAAGCCCAGTTTTCATGCGGACGCTAAAGGCTGTTTGGTCTGGAAGATTGCGGACACCAGGGCTAAAGCCCTCACTACTTTAACGGAACGTTTCCGCAGGCTTGAAAGCCTGCTCCCCCGGACTAAAAGTCCGGGGCTGGCACCCAACACTTTACGGCACGATTAAACCCAGTGGCTATCTGGTTGCTTTGACTCCATCGGGGGGAATACCCTGTGCGCGTATTTCTGCAAGACGTCCGCTTTGCCTTTCGCCAGCTCGGCAGCCATCCCGGCTTCGCGCTGACAGCGATCCTTTCGCTCGCATTGGGGATTGGCGCTACGGTCTCGGTGTTCAGCATTGTGTACGCAGTGCTGATGAACCCATGGCCGTATGCCGGCGCGGATCGAATGTACTTTCCCACTATGCTGGATAAAACAGGCACCGAAGCTGACTGGAACGGCCTTACGGCCCCGCAGATACGGCAGCTACGACAGGCACACGCCGTTGAGGACCTTATGGCCTTTGAAGGATGGAGCCTGACCGTCACCGGCGGCGATGTTCCAGAAGAGGTCGACGGCACTTACCTGACAAACAGCGGTTTGCAGTTTTTTGGTGTGCCGGCGATGCTGGGCCGTAATTTTTTGCCTTCGGACGCTCCCGACGGACTAGAGCCGCAGCCAGTAGTTGTTTTGGCCTACAAGTTCTGGCGCCGCCACTATAACGGAGATCCCTCCGTTGTGGGGAAATCCGTCCAATTGCTGCATAAGACCTACACAATCCTGGGAGTGTTACCACAGCGCTTCACGTGGATGGATGGGGACGTATATCTACCGTTGAAGGTTCCCTCTTCCCCTGCCAGTACTTATGGAGTGGTTATCAAGCTCAGGCCGGGCGTGACGCCAGCCGCGGCCTCAGCAGAGATAGGACCGCTCTTCCAACAATTCGCCAAGGAAACCCCGACTCACTTTGCCAAGCAGTTCAGGTTCGAAGTGAGGAGCATCAGCTACCGTTACAAGCACGAACTAGGCGGAACGCTGGCACTTTTATTCGCGGCCGTAGGGCTGCTGCTGGCAATCGGATGCGGCAACGTTTCGATTTTGCTGCTGGCACGCGGCACCGCGCGGCAGCATGAATTTGCTATTCGCACCGCGGTGGGGGCGAGCGGCGTTCGTCTTGTTCGCCAACTGCTTACCGAATCACTGATGCTGGCGCTGGCAGGTGCGGGAATGGGCGTGGTGCTGGCATACCAAAGCCTGGGCTGGATTGTGGCCAGCCTGCCGGAATACTCCTATCCCCACGAAGCAAGTTTCCACGTCAATGTGCCAGTGCTGCTGTTCAGTGTCGGTCTTGCTTTATTCACCGGCATTTTCTTTGGCTTGTTCCCGGCCCTGGAAATGTCGCGGCCGGAGATCAGCCAGGTGATGCAGCAGAGCACCCGGAGAGTCGCCGGAACGGTACGCGGGAAGCATTTCCACACGGTGCTGATTGCCGGGCAAATTGCCCTCACGCTGCTGCTGATGACCGCTGCAGGAGCGGCCATTGAGGGTTTCCTGCACATGATGCGCATTCCACTCGGCTACGATCCTCACAACGTCATGTCGGTTGGTATTCCTGTGCATGACAACACGTATAAGACGATCGCGGAGAGGGTTAACTTTTATGAGCAGCTGCGGGACAAGATCGGCGGGTTGCCCGATGTGCTCTCGACCGGAATCTCGACCAACGCAACCCCGCCCAATAATGGCTGGGATCAGCCATTTGAGTTGATGGGAAGACCTTCGGCAGAAGGACAACAGGCGCGGATCAACTTTGTCGATCCGGGGTACTTCCGCACTTTGCAGATGCCGCTCAGGCAAGGCCGGATATGGGACCAGACAGAGATGATGCACAGCGCACCCCTGGTGCTGGTGAACGAGAGCTTTGCGAAACGGTATTTTCCCGATGGGGACATTCTCGGACATTCGCTGAAGATCCCGACGCTCAAAGCCGAGCCACCCTATACACCCGCTGCCCCAGGCAGCGACGGACCGCTGCAGGTGGTGGGGGTGGTCAGCGATGCGCTTGATGACGGGCTCGACAAGCCGATCAAGCCGGCGATCTTCGTTCCCTATTCCATGTTTATGTGGATGCATACGCAGATTCTGGTCAAAAGCCGTGTCGACCCACAGTCGATGGTGCATAGCGTTCGGCGACAGATTGTCGCCGTGAATGCCGATCAGCAGGCGAACGGGCATGTGGACGATCTGGAAGTCTGGATCAGGAATGAGCCGGAAGTGGCGAGAGGACGACTGGTGTCGATCCTGTTTGGAGCATTTTCAGTACTGGCGCTGGTGTTGGCGGCTGTGGGCTTGTACAGCGTGGTTTCGTATTCGGTGGTGCAGCGGACCAATGAGTTCGGCATTCGCATGGCGCTGGGGGCGAGGAAGAAAGATGTATTGTGGAACGTGGCGGCTTCCGCCGGGGTGAGTGTCGGTTCCGGATTGCTGGCGGGGCTGATGCTCAGTCTCGGCTTGAACAGGGTCATCTCCCGCTGGGTGGAGAATAGCGCACATGATCCATGGCTGATAGTTGGGGTATCCTTTGTGCTGCTTGCTGTGGCTGGATTGGCGTGCCTGCTTCCCTCGTGGAGAGCGTCTTCGGTCGATCCCATGACGGCATTGCGGTGCGAATAAGGAGAAGGATTACTGAATGACGGATCGCTGGGCCTGGGTCAGGGCCGGAATTATCTTAGGTGTTGCTTTCCCGCAGGTCTGCTGGGCAGGCGCTAACCCCACAAATACAACAACCAATGTTCACGGTTATGACTACGGTCACGTGGAGACGCAACCGGCGACCGAGTCACTGGATCTTGGCATGTATGCGCGGATCCGCGAAGAGGGTCTGAACCATTCGCACATCATGGAATATGCGAGTGCGCTGTTTGACGATATTGGTCCCCGGCTGACGGGGTCTCCCAACTTAGCCAAGGCGAATGCCTGGACACGCGACCAACTTACCGCGATGGGCTGCAGCAATGCGCACCTGGAGAGTTGGGGGGAGTTTGGCATGGGCTGGCGCCAGATCAGCACTTCTATCGACATGGTCAAGCCGGATACGGCTGTGTTTATCGGTCAAGCCACACCGTGGTCCCCACCCACCAATGGATTGGTAACTGCCGAAGTTATCGCTGTACCTGCGCTCAAGGAAGAGAAGGACCTCGAGGCGTGGAAGGGCAAGCTGGCGGGGAAAATTATTCTCTATGGAAAGCCTCCGGAGATTCATCCTGATCCAGCGCCTCTTTTGCAGAACTATGACGAGAACAAGCTGGCGCAGATCTTTCGGTATCCGCTGGACGGCAACATGGAGGAACAGCACGTTGAATCTCAGGATCCCAAATTTTGGGAAGACGAATTCAAGAAGGTCCACTTTAAGGAACGGGTAGCGAAATTCTTTGCCGAGCAGCATGCGGTCGCGCTGCTGGTGACCGGCTGGGGCGGCGGGAGCGGGGGCATGTTCCGCGACGACAATGGCGAGCAGATGGGGGAGGAAGTCTACCGGCTTGACCATAAGCAGCCTATTCCTTCAGCGGTGCTTTCCAGCGAAAACTGGGGCAGGGTTAGCCGGTTGCTGGAGAAAAAGGTGCCGGTCACGGTATCCATGACGATCCATACTGAATTTACCGGTGACCACGAACAGGGTTATAACACCATTGCGGAGATCCCGGGCAGTGATCCTAATCTCAAGAACCAGGTGGTGATGGTGGGCGGCCATCTGGATAGCTGGATTGCCGGCACCGGCGCTACTGACGATGGCGCGGGCACGATTATCGCAATGGAGGCTATGCGTATTCTCACTGCGCTGCATGTGCAGCCGCGACGAACTATTCGTATTGGATTGTGGAGTGGAGAGGAACAAGGCGAGTTTGGCTCGGCCGGGTATGTGCACTCAGCATTTCGGGACTATTGGGTTGTCAACCAAGCCTGAAGAGCTGGCGCTCCCTGAATACATGCGAGAACGGGTGGGGCCGTTGACGGTCAAACCTGAGCACGCGCTTATTTCCGGTTACTTCAACCTGGATAATGGCGGGGGAAAGCTACTGGGGATTTATGCCGAGAACAACGCTGCGATTGTTCCTATATTCCATCAGTGGATTGCGCCACTTAAGGATCTGGGCGTGACTACTGTGAGCATGCGCAATACGGATCTACTGACCACGAATCGTTCAATGAGGTTGGGATTCCGGGGTTTCAGTTTATCCAGGACCCGCGGGATTATGAGACACGGAGTTTGCATAGTAACCAGGATGTCTATGAGCGGCTTTCGCCCGGCGATCTGAAGCAGGCGGCGGTGGTAGAGGCGATCTTTGTCTATAACACTGCGATGCGGGAAGAGATGTTGCCGCGTACGCCGCTGCCAGTTCCGGAATTGTTTGAGAAGCAACGGCAACCGCTTAAAGATGTTTTCCCTGGTGCGAAGGCGGAAGAACAGCCTAAGACGCCTTAGTCGGGTTTGCTGTTCCATCGAGTAGAAGCTGTTGTGGGGCTTCGCCCATCTTTTTCGGCCCACGTACGCTGGTGCGAACATGGGGCACCCCTACAGAGTTGTTTAAGTTTTACGGTTAGTCGGTACCGGAAAATCCAGGTCTCAAATGTGGACCTGTGGACCCGCGACAGGCTTGAGGGGAAGGCTGTGGATCCCACGAGGGTCTCGCGAGAAAGACCTGGGGCACCCGGCGGTTGGTGACGGGATAGAGCGCAAAAGCGCGTTCTTACTCGATGCGGAGAGCTTGCATGGGTTCGATTCTTGACGCGCGAAGGGCCGGTAAGGCACAGGCCACAATTGCTGTGAGCAGAAGAGTGCCTACCATGGTTGCGAAAACAATTGGATCGAGTGGGCTGGTTCCGTACAGGATGGTCTTGATGAACCTGGCTGCCGTTGCGCCACCGGCCAGGCCGATGAGTAAGCCGAGCAGAACCGGAGAAAGGCCGTCGAGCAGCACCAAGCGCAATACCTGCGCTCTTTGCGCGCCCAGCGCAATGCGGATGCCGATTTCGGTGATGCGCTGGGAGACGAGATAGGAAAGCACGCCATAAAGGCCGATCGCGGCAAGCAACAAGGACAAGATCGCAAACGCTAATAGCAGGGTGGCACTGAAGCTCTGACTGGCGGTGGACTTACCCAGAATCTGCTGCATGGTCAAGATGTCGTCTACAGGCAGACCGGGATCAAGGGCGGCTACCTGCCGCTGCACAGGAATGGAGAGCGCGAGCGGATCTCCCTCGGTGCGAACCACGATGGTCGCCTCACTGGTTCGATCGGGGATGCCGGACAGTATGGGGAAGTACATGGTGGCCTTGACGGGCTGGGTGACCGCGTAGGAAGTGTCACCGACGACCCCGACGATTTCATACGTCTCCTTCAGCCTTCCTACGGTGATGTGCTTGCCAATTGGATTGTCACCGGGAAAGAACTGATCCGCGAATCTCTTGCTGATAATCGTGTAGCGGTCACGGGTGAGGCGCTCCGCATCGGTGAAGAACCGGCCGCGAAGCAACGGTATTTGCATGGCGGTGAAATAGCCGGGATCACTGGTGCGACGGGTGGCGTCGTTCCGAAGTTGAAAAGTGGTCGAAGGATGCTCGGGAATGGTAAAGAGGTCAGTCCCCTCCCCAGCCCGCGCCGGGCGCCGTGGAGACGAGGCCAGCGGCGCGGACTCCAGGCAGACGGCGCACGCGGTCGAGAAGAGACTGGTGGAAGGCAATGACTTTCTCCCGGGTGTCATATTGTTCTTCTGGAAGCCCGTACTTCATGGTGAGCACGTGGCCGGTGGCGCAGCCTAAGTCAGAGGTACGCAGGTGCACAAAACTCTTGAAGAGCAAACCAGCGGATACGAGCAGAATGACCGTGAGCGCGATCTCCGCGGTCAGTAGGGTTTTTCGCAGTATGGCGCGCGATAAGCTGCCGCCGATCGAGCGGGATGATTCCTGCAGCGCGGAGAGGATGCCGGCGCCGGTCGAGGAAATAGCCGGCAGCAGGCCGGCGAGCAAGGCCGTAAAAAAGACGAGGCCAAGCGCGAACAGGAGCACACTTGTATCCAGGTGAATTGCTTCGGCACGAGGAAGATCGTTCCAGTTGTTCGCGAGCCAACGGGTCGCCGCGAAAGAAAGCAGAATACCGAGCGTTCCCCCGCAGATGCAGATCAGCAGACTCTCCGCCATCTGCTCTGCGATGAGGACGAGCCTACTGCCTCCCAGGGCACCGCGCACGGCTAGTTCTTTGCGCCGCGCTGCTCCGCGCGCTACGAGAAGATTGGAGACGTTGAGACAGGCGATCAGCAGCATACATCCGACGGCACACAGCAAAACGACTAACGGGGTCTTTACATCGTCCACCACATCGTCGAGCATCGGCCGGACGCGCGCCTCTTCCGCAACCGGTTGGAAAGGATGGGCAAGATGGATTTGATACTGCAGCGCGCTCACTTCGTTGACGGCGGCGGTAGCGCTTACCCCGGGCCTGAGCCGGGCGACGACACGGCTCTGATGATTGTCGTGCCGGGCGAACTCCTTTGCGGTAAAGGTCGAGGTATAGGGTACCCACAGCTGCACCCGCGCATCAGGATAAGTGAACCAGCGGGGCAAGACGCCGACGATCTCGTAGGGTGTGCTGTCCGAGCCTGATTTGCTTGCCAATCACGGAAGGGTCTGCTGCGAAACGTCTTTGAAAAAAGCTCCACGTGAGGATGGCCACATGGTTGGCTCCAATCTGATCTTCCTGCGGCGTGAAAGCGCGGCCCAAGGCCAGCGGTACGCCCAGGAGAGAGAACAGGTTCCAGGAGCCGCCCGCAGCCTCGACAACCTCTGGGAGTTCCGCATGCTCGCCCGTGAGATCAAAGCCGGTGATTCGCCAAGCGGCCATATTTTCGAAACCGTGCGTTCGCTGATGCCAATCGTTGAAATCAGCAGGCGAGACAACGATTGAATCCAGGTCCACTGTTGTCGGCGCGAAAGTGCTCGTAGACCATGACCAGATTATCGGGATCGCGGAACGGCAGCGGCTTGAGCAGAACCGCGCGCACGATGGTAAATAGTGAAGTGGTGGCGCCGATGCCGAGCGCCATGACAAGGATCGCGGTAAGGGAGAAACCAGGCGAGCGGGTAAGAGTGCGTGCACCATATCGTAGATCGCGCAGAAACTTCTCCAGCCAGTTCCAGCTCCAACTGGAGCGGGCTTGATCGCGAAGCAATGCGTAGGATTGCCGAAGGTGCGCAGAGCGGCGTAGTGGGCCTCTTCCGGAGATAATCCGCGGGCTATGTTTTCTTTGACCTGCTGGTCGAGATGGAACTGCAGTTCGTCGTTAAGCCGCGCTGTTTGCTGCTGACGACGGAACAACATCAAGATGGCGATGCGGAATTCGTTCCAACCAGCGCATTGGGATCTCCTTCTTCGACTACGCGCCCTCGACCACGAGATTGATGGCGGTCGATAGCCTGCTCCAGCTTTGTCTTTCCCGCTCCAACTGGGTTCTGCCGGCGGTGGTGAGGGAGTAAAACTTTGCCTGGCGGCCACTGTCGGCTTCGGCCCATTTGGCGCGTATCCATCCCTGCTGCTCCAGCCGGTGCAGCGCGGGATAAAGAGAGCCCTGCTGCACCTGCAAGACCTCATTCGAGATTTGCTGAATACGCTTTGCAATCGCCCAGCCATGTTGCGGCTCAAGCGAGATCGTCTTGAGGATGAGCAGGTCGAGCGTGCCTTGCACCAGATCGCTTGGTTTACCCATACTATGACTATCTACACCAGTCTTGTGTAGATAGTCAACACTCGACGGAAGTGTCCATAAGCGAACACCACTTGAATTTCAGAAATTAATTTTTTGGGAACCTTGCCTTCGCATTAGCCGTAGCTAGCTAACATGCATACGCTGCGGCAAGATATCTCGTACGCACTTCGACAGATGCGGCTATCGCCAGTATTTACTTTGACGGCGATGCTGACGCTTGCTCTTGGCATCGGCGCAACGACCGCCATCTTCTCGCTGATCTACTCGGTCATGCTCAAATCTCTGCCGGTAGTGGATCCGTCGGCTCTCTACCGCATCGGCGCTGGTACCGATTGCTGCGTTCAGGGGGGCCCGCAGGATGATTGGGGCATGTACTCCTATCCCCTGTTTCTTCGTATCCAGGCCGCAGCCCCGGAGTTCGATCAGATGGCTGCGTTCCAGGCGGCGGGAGCGCAGTTCAGCGTGCGCCGCGGGCATAGTGACAATATCGCCAAACCGCTGCGCGGCGAATTCGTTACCGGAAATTATTTTTCGACTTTCGGAATTCGGGCCTTCGCCGGGCGCACCATCGCTCCCAGTGACGATCAGGCCTCGGCACCACCGGTGGCTATGCTGAGTTATCGCGCATGGCAACAACAGTACAATTCCGATCCTTCGGTTATAGGATCGACGTTTATTGTCGAAGGCCATCCCTTTACCATCGCCGGCATTGCGCCCCCTGGATTTTTTGGTGAGACGCTGCGCAGCAATCCGCCAGAGATATGGCTGCCGCTGCAGCAGGAACCGTTGGTGAACGGAGATAGTTCCCTGCTTAAGCAGCCTATTTCTGCCTGGCTACGGGTGATCGGCAGGCTTAAGCCGGGAGCAAGCATAGCCGGCGTCGCCCCGCGGCTGACCGCGCTTATGCGGCAATGGATGACCCATGACAGCGGATGGCCGGCTGAGTTTATGCCGTTGATCGTCAAATCGATTCCCAAACAGCAAATCCGCATTGTTCCCGGAGGGGCTGGGGTGGGCGCCATGAAAGCCGATTATGGAGATAGCCTGCGCATCCTGCTCACAGTCTGCTGCCTGGTGTTGCTCATTGCCTGCGCTAATATCGCCAACCTGCTGCTGGCACGCGGGGCTGCACGGCGTTCGCAGACCTCCGTCCGGCTTGCCCTGGGAGCATCGCGCCGGCGAATCATTCGCCAATCTTTGACGGAAAGCGTCGTGCTCTCTGTGTTTGGAGGCTTGGCGGGGGTGGTGGTCGCCTTTCTTGGGGTGAAGCTCATCGTTGCTCTCGCGTTCCGCAGTGCGCACTACGTACCCATCGATGCCACGCCGTCTTTGCCGGTGTTGGCATTCGCGTTTGGGTTGTCACTGCTTACGGGAGTCTTGTTTGGCACGGCGCCGGCCTGGTTCACGTCCAAGGGCAATCCAGTCGAGGCGCTGCGGGGCGCGAACCGCAGCACTCGGGACAGCGCGACACTGCCGCAGAAAGTTTTGGTTGTGGTGCAGGCCACGCTCTCTATCGTGTTGCTCGCTGGGGCAGGTTTACTTACCCGCAGCCTGCGCAACATGGAGCATCAGAGCTTTGGCTTTGAAACCGATCACCGCATCAGCATTGTGATGAATGGGCCGCCGGCCAGCTATAGCGAGGCTCAGCTGGATCCACTTTACCGTACGTTGCAGGACCGTCTTGCGGCCATCCCCGGAGTGGAGCGCGCAGCCCTGGCCCTCTATACCCCATATATCGACAATTGGGGCGAATTGGTTGTTCCCGAAGGTCACGGAGTGCCGCAACTGGATGACAAATCGGGTACTTCGTGGGATCGCGTAAGCACTGGTTATCTGGAGACGATGGGCCAACCCATTGTGCGCGGCCGGAGTATCACCAACCAGGACACTGCTACTACGAGGAGTGTTGCGGTGGTGAGCGAGACGTTCGTGAAGTGGTTCTTCCCTAACCAGGATCCGATTGGCAAACACTTCGGACTGGATCTGCCGGAGTACAACACTGCTTTTGAAATCGTAGGCGTGGTGCGCGACGCGAAGTATAGGGATCCGGGTGGGACGCCGCGGCCGATGATGTACGCGCCCCTGGCCCAGCACGTTGTCTATGACCAACCGGTGCTCGCGGGGGTCGACCATCGCTCGCACTACATCAGTGGTGCGGTGCTGCAGTTGCGTGGAAGCGCGTTCGGAATAGAAGCGCTCATCCGCAAAGCATTCAGCGAAGTTGATCCCAATCTGACACTCATCAATGTGCAAACGATGCAGCAGCAGGTCGACAGCGATTTTGATCAACAACGTGCAGTGGCGCAGATGACAGGGTTGTTTGGGATGCTGGCGCTGGTGTTGGCTGCTGTTGGTTTGTACGGCGTGACCGCATACACGGTGGAACGGCGCACCAGCGAGATTGGCGTCCGTATGGCTTTGGGGGCGAACCGCAGTAACGTGGTTCGACTGGTGCTGCGCGGAGCTTTTCGGCAGGTGCTGATTGGGCTTGTAATTGGGATTCCGATTTCGATTGCTTGCGGACACTTGATTGCGGCGCAGTTGTATCGGGTTAAGAGCTGGGATCCGCTGGTGCTGGCAGGATCGATCGCGGCGTTGGCATTTTGTGCGCTGGTGGCTAGCGTGATTCCTGCACAGCGTGCTGCTTCGATTAATCCGGTTGAGGCTTTGCGGACGGAGTGAGCAGTTGACTATCCCACCCTTCGCAAAGAACGCGAAGGATGGGGCACCCGTCGACTGGTGGCGGGGATAGAAGCCAAACGAACTTGCTACCGGCAAGTCGCTTGCTGAAACGAAAGGCTGTGGTTGGGCTTCGCCCATCTTTTTCGGCCCACGTACGCTGGTGCGAACATGGGGCACCCCTGACAGAGTTGTTTGAGTTTCACGGTTAGTCGACCGGAAAACCCATGCCGTGTCACATTTGTCGGGAAACGCAGCAAGATATGAGGGAGAGGCCCGTGGTTTGGTGGCGGGGATAGAGCTCGAAAGCGTATTCACACAAACGTGCGGGTTATTGTGCTCGAAGGGTTTCGGCCGGATCGATGTTTGCGATTCTGAAGGTTGGTAGAAAAGCCGCAAAGAGTGCTACCAGAACGAGCAACGCAGAAACCGCGCAAAGCGTGAGCGGATCATACACAGCGACGCCGAAAAGCTGGCTGCGCAGTACTTTGACGGCAACAGAAGACAACAGCAATCCTCCGGCCAAGCCAGCTACCGTGGCCGTGATGCCGGTTCTACCCACTTCGAACATCGCGCCCCGCAGCGTGCAGCCAAGAGCCATGCGAATGCCGAGCTCCCGCCTGCCGTTGGGTGACCAGATTGGAGACAAGCCCGTAGATTCCAACGGACGAAAGCATGAGCGCCAAAGCGGCGAGCGTCGTCAACAAATCCACTTCCATGTGCTGCAACTGCAATGCGTCTGAAAGCACATCGCTCATGGCGTAAAAGCCGGAGACGGGCAAGTTGGGGTCTACTCGCGCTAAAGCCTGCTGCATTTGCCGGGTAACGCCGATAAATTTTCCGTTCGTGCGGACAATCCAGCTGGGCTGAATCCAAACATGCGCGAGGTTGACGAGCTGCGTCGGCATCTGTGCCGCAGGCACATACACAGTCGGCTCTGCACCGAGTGGTCCTCCAGGAGTAAAACCACGGGGAGTGATGACGTCGGCAGTAATGCCAACAATCTCAATCGTATTTCCATCGCTAAACAAGTGACGACCGATGCTATTCTCCCGGCCAAGGTATCTCCTGGCAAAAGCGGCATTGACGACGGCAACATAGTGGCTGCTCGACGCATCGGTGTCCGCAAGCAGGCGGCCGGCAGTGAGAGGTATTTGCAACGCCTCGAAGTAGGTTGGCGTTACATAGACCAGATTGGTCATATCCTGAATACCCGCCTGCGGACCATCTGCAATCTTTACGGCGTAGTTCAGTGCCTGCTCATAAGGAACGCTCAACCCCACTGCAGCAGAGCTAACGCCCGGAGTGCTCTGCATGGCTGCGGTGCTTTCATTCAGCAGCTTCAGGAACGAAGCGCGGTCATTGTAACGGGCATCATCGAGCGATGCTTTGGCAATCACGACATTTTCAGGGTTGAATCCCGGAGGCAGCGTACTGAGATAGACGAGAGTTCTTATGAGCAGACCCGCGACCGTGAGGAGCACAACTGTCAATGCCACCTCTCCGATAATCAACGCAGATCGTGTGCGGGTGGCGCCTGAATGAGCAACGGAACGGGTGCTGCCCAGGGCTAACGCAGCACGGACATCAATGCGGCGCGCATTCAGCGCCGGCAACAGGCCGAAGAACAAACTGGCTGCGATACCGGCCGCCGCAGTAAAGAACAAAACGCGCCCATCCATCGAGACGCCGCCGAGAGGCAAGAAGCCTTCTGGAAGACGTCGTGTTCATGAGCTGGAGCGTTAAGCTGCCAACCAACAGCGCTGAGAGAACGCCGGCTATCGAGAGCAACAGACTCTCCATCCAAAATTGACGGAGAATGGCCCATTTTGTGGCCCCGAGCGCCAAACGGGTGGCAATCTCGGATTCTCTGCGACCGACACGCACCAGCGCGAGGCCAGCCAGATTGCCGCAGGCGACCAACAGGACAAATCCCACTGCGGACATCAGAATCATCGCCGGTGTCCGCGAGGCCACGGCTAGATTTTGCTGGAGCGGAACCGCGTAATAGGAGAATCGAGCGCCAGGATATTTCTTTTCCAGAATGCGAGAGGTCACGGATTGCAGTTGGCTCAACTGCGCGTCGGCTTGCTGCCAGCTGGCGCCAGGCTTCAGCCGGAAGATTGGCTGGAAGTTGTCGCCTCCACCCTCTTCCGACGTGTCAGGGCGAAGCGAGGTCCACAGGTCTGCCCTCTCAGGAGTCTGAGCCCTGGGAGACAGGACGCCGATGACAGTATAAGGAACGCTTTTGAGCCGAATAGCCTGACCGATGATATTGCGGTCGCTGTCGAACGTGTTCTTCCACAAGCTGTAACTCAGAACCACAGCCCTGGGACCGCCGGACGAATCTTCCTCAGCGGTGAAGCTGCGCCCCAGCATGGGTCGCAGGCCAAGAACGTCAAAAAAACTCGCGGATACTCGCTGACCATGAACATAGTGAACCCGTCCAGCGGCCTGCAGATTCACTCCACCGGGTTTACTGACGACGGCAGCCGTAACGGCGGGAACATTGTCGCGCAGATATGCCCAAGTATCGCGATCAATTCTGGCGGGATAGGTGGGCCCGGAGGGACCTGAGTTTCCGTGCGATAGAGACCCGAGGCGCTGCGGCTCCGGATAAGGAAGAGGCCGCAGGAGGATGGCATCGAGCACGCTGAAGATGGCGGTGTTGGCGCCGATACACAGCGCCAGGGTGAGAACCACGATCACGGAATAGCCCGGGTTCTTGCCTAGTTGCCTGAGCGCGTACCGTAGCTCTTGGAGAGTTGTCTGCATGAGAACCTCCGACCGACACCCTTAGTATGCACGCCGCGTTGGTCAGGAGGCTAGATTCAAGCAGCTCGACTCGATCGCCGAGTGGCCTCGATTTCGTGACGGAGATCCCGGTTGACGCGGGTGGAGTTGATCCAGAACGGCGCTCTGCATTCCACCTCCAGCAGTTCCGCCTTGGCATCGTAGTTCCAGTGGATGATGATTCCATCTTTTTCGGCTTCTCCGTTCGGGGCTGCGACGCGGATGCCGATCTTCGAAGCTTTCTTTCTCAGGCGGGCAAAGATGGCCCGTGTGATTCCGTGAAATATCTGCCTGGTGTTTCCCGACATCATGATTCCTTCGCTAAACATCTCAAATTTCGTTCGCGATCCCTCCGCGGTCCCCCGCAAAGCACCACAATTGACTGGACGCAGGGGAAGAGCGAATGGTTCGCCCCAGTTTGTTAAAAATCGATCACGCGGCGCGGAAATCCGGGCGGCGCGAGAACCAGGAAATGACCAGAAGCAAAATCAGCTGGGCAGCAATGGCTCCGCAGAGATCAATGCCAACATCCACCGGCGAGGCGGTGCGGCTAGGCAAGAAACTCTGATGGTATTCATCGAGGCTGGCGATCAAGAGGGTGGAGAGCACAGCCAGGACCGAAGCCCGCCGCCAAAGAGTCCAATGTTTGACGGCCATGCGATGCAACGTCTGCCGCCAACTGTAGAAGAAGGCCAAACTGACAATTCCGTAACCGACGAAGTGACCGGTCTTGCGGATGAGATGATGCACTTCGTTCCAGTGCTGAGAGCTGATGGGGCCAAACAGCTTGACCCAAAAAGGATAAAGCCATTCGCTGGTATTTGCCGCCGACATGGTGCTGGTCGACTCCAGCGCAATCATGAGTACGCTCAACGCCGCGGGTAGCCAATCCAAAATCCTTTGCAGGATGGGATGCCGCCTGGAGAATGTGGATGAGCCCATTGGTCCATTATAGAGGTTCCATTCTTGATTCCCTCCCGCGGACATAAGTGTCTAAGGTCTTACGTCAATCCTTTTTGGGAAGAGGATTCGCAGACGGCCCGCAGCCAGATGGAGACAGCCCGTGCGCCTGGATCAGGATGGCCAAGCACTCGATCGCCCAGATAGCTGGATCGTCCCAATTTTGGCTTCATTTGAGCAGTTGCTTCAGCGCCCCGTTCTGCTGCTTCCAGGGCGGCCCATACTGCTTGCGGAGTTGGCTCGTTTTGCTGTTTCAGCGTGTTTACGAAGGGATAGAGTGCGTCGAGCATGGTGCGATCGCCCGGCGTTGCGCCACCCAATTCGCTAATGGCCCGGCAACCCTCTTCCAACGCCTGCACCCATTGCGCGCTCTCGATGGTGCGAGAGCGCCCGAGAACGTTGCCGCAGCGCAGAAAAAGTACTCCATAGAAGGGCCCCGATGATCCCCCCAGTTCGCGGCCCAGGGTGTGAGCGAGCGCTTTGAGGGTGCGGGAAATATCATCGAGAGGGTAGGAGCTAACCGCCTGTTGCACTGCCCTGGCGGCGCGAGCCATGCTGACACCCAGATCGCCGTCGCCGGTTATACGATCCAACTCAGTGAGCTCGGCTTCGGCAAGGATCAGAGCTTCACAAGCGGCCTCGATGGCACGTTTCGGTTGTGTGCCAGGCTCGATTTGCGCGATCCCGCCGGCCACAGTTGCCCTGGCTGCGATCTCGAAGGAGGGCTTGCCCGGAGGCTGTTTGAGCAAATTGGGCCATGCGGGAGCGAGAGTGGCTGCGTCGATCCAACGTAAGCGATCTTCGTTCAGGCCGAGAACGGAAATGGAAATCCCTGCCATGTCAAGCGAGGAAAGGAATGTTCCAGCGTAGATCCGCTCGACCGTCAATCCCCTGGATGCAAGAAAGCTCACAGCGTGGCGAGCGACGATGGCGAGCTCCATCGCGGTGGTGGCGCCGAGGTTATTGACCATGATCGCGACGGGTGCGGTAATTTTTTTGTGCTGGAGAATTGATGTCAACAAGGTCTCAGTTAATGCGTCGGCAGGCTGCAACGGCATGCGCGCCACGCCGGGCTCTCCATGAATTCCTAAACCAAGCTCCATCTCCTGCTCGCTGAGCTCGAAGCTGGGCTTTCCCACTGCAGGCGAGGTTCCGGCGGAGAACGAAACACCCATCGTCCCCAGCGATTCCACAGCGGCTTTGCCTATGTCCGCCAGCTCACGCAGATTCTTGCCTTCGGCTGCAGCAGCGCCTAACAACTTGTGAATGAAAACTGTGCCTGCGAGTCCGCGGGCGCCGGTCGCTTGCCCGGTTCCACTGAGGGCGACGTCATCGTCGACGATGAGCATTTCGACCGGGATGCCCTCGGCGCGCGCCATCTCGGCTGCCAAGCCAAAGTTCAGCCGGTCGCCAGTGTAGTTTTTGACCACCAGCAGTGATCCTCGCTTGCCGGCAACGGCCTGGATGGCGGCGAACACAGAGTCGCTACTGGGCGAGGTAAACACTTCTCCGGCAACGGCTGCGCTCAGCATGCCTGCGCCAATGTAGCCTGCGTGGGCGGGCTCGTGGCCGCTGCCTCCGCCGGAGACGATGGCCACCTGCGATGCACTGGCAGGGCTTGCATCTGCACGGATGAGCACATTGTGACCCGGCAAGCGAACGCAACCCGGATAAAGGACTACCAGGCCCTGGAGCATTTCTTCCACCACGTCTTGTGGGCGGTTGATAAACTTTTTCATGATGCAGCCAATGTACCCCGTTGAGCGGGGCGGCGGCCCGCCCCCTGTGGTAAGCTGGGGCGCATCGGAGGAGAATGATGGCTCACTACTCCAGACGTGAATTCCTTAAAACTTCGCTGGCGGCAGGCGCCCTGGTTGGCGCGGGGAGCCTATCGCTGAAAGCGGAGCGACAGACTGCAACCGATTGGGTAACGCTGGGAAAGTCGAATGTTAAGGTGACACGGCTGGCATTCGGCACCGGGAGTTTTTCCGGGCAAGTACAGCGTGACCTGGGACAGGAACAATTTACCAGGCTGGTACGGCATGCCCATGAGCGTGGTGTGCGCTTCTTCGAGACGGCCGAGTCTTACAGCGGCATGCACGAGATGTTGGGTATTGCGCTCGAGGGAGTGCCGCGGGATAGTTATCGGCTTATGACCAAGGTGACGACCCATGACGGAGTGAATCCGCAAGAGAAGATCGACCAGCTGCGCAGGATGGCGAAGACCGAGTACTTCGACATTGTGCTGCTGCATTGGCAACACCAGCCAACATGGCCAACCGATAGCCTCAGGTGGCAGGATGGAATCTCTGAGGCACAGTCGAAGCAGGCTGTGTTGTCGCATGGCGCATCGGTGCACGGATTACCGGCTCTGCGTCAATTCCCTGGAAATAAGTGGCTCGAGATTGCCATGATCCGGGTGAATCATAAGGGCGTCAGGATGGACGCAGAGGACTACAACACATCCGAGGTTGGAAATGTAAGTGAGGTTGTTACACATGTGAAGCAAGTCCGCAGAGAAGGAATGGGTGTCATTTCCATGAAGC
Source organism: uncultured Acidobacteriaceae bacterium (assembly GCA_963790935.1). GTDB lineage: Bacteria > Acidobacteriota > Terriglobia > Terriglobales > Acidobacteriaceae > PALSA-350. The sequence continues at coordinate 54,344 of CAWBRJ010000007.1, forward strand.
TGGTGGGCGAAGGTGCGTTCACGAAGCGTGAAGACCGCCAGGCGGCGATGAAGTTTGCCTTCAGAAATGCGGGTGTGGATGCGGTCACTGTGGGTTACAAGAACACGGCGGAGATCGACGAAGCCATAGACAATTTGAATCTTGCGCTGGCTTAGGGGCGTGGATACCGGCCACCAGGGCTAAAGCCCTCAATTCATATGTCGGAGCATTTCCGCGGGTTTAAAAACCCGCTCCCCCGGACTTAAAGTCCGGGGCTTCCACAAACCACTCTCCCGGGACTAAAGCCTGACATATTGTCGCTTACGGCCCATACAAAACAGCGCTTTTCCGCAGCCCGTAAAGTTATCCCCTGAGAAAAAATTGAGTTCTCACGCAGGCTCTAAAACCCGAAATTCATATACCGAGCTTACGAACTCAAGTCTGCTTGCACCGCGGTCAGCGCCTCTAAAGCCACCACATCTCTTTTGCCGTGGGGAGTGCTAGGGAGACGATCCAGCAACCAGAATTTTTCGGGAATCATGTATTTGGGCAAATATTGCGCCAAGTGCATTACCAGGTGTGTCGCCGTAATTTCTACGCCATGATTGCCTACCAAAAAGGCGTAAAGCCGCTTCTGGTAGTTGGCCGCTCCCACTCCCAAGACTGCGGCGTCTTTCACACCGGGACATCGTTGGAGCACCTTCTCAATCTCTGACAGCTCTACGCGAAAGCCATTGATCTTGACCTGATGATCCAGGCGACCGTAAAACTCCAACTTGCCATGGTCATTCCAGCGTCCCAGGTCTCCAGTACGATACAAACGGACAGTTCCCCGCCCGCGCAGATGGGCATCAAAGAAATAGCGCGATGTCAGTTCGGGATCATTGATATATCCGCGGGCCACGCCGGCGCCGCCTATGCAAATTTCACCAATTTCGCCGCTCTCCTGAAGTCTTCCGTCCTGATCAAGAATGTAAACCTCGGTGTTGGCTATTGGTCTCCCCATAGTCACCGCATCGTCGCCCGAAACCAGCCTTTCCGATGTTGACCAGATGGTTGTTTCCGTCGGCCCATACATGTTCCAGACCGTAGAGGCTCGAGCAATCAACTTGTTGGCGAGGTCGCGGTCCAACCGGTCGCCCCCACAAAGAACGGTAAGACCAGGGGAACCAGGCCAACCTGACTCCAAGAGAATCCTCCATGTAATCGGAGTCGCTTGCACGACCGTGGGCCTCTTGCGGAGGATGATGCCGGCAAGAATACGGCCAACTCTCGCTTGCTCTTCCGAGGCGAGAATTACTTTACCTCCGCATGTCAAAGGCAGCAGTAGCTCGAGAGCAGCTATGTCAAACGATACTGTCGTGATCGCCAACCAGCTGGAATCCTTGTGAAATGAGACCCGCTGGGCGACGTCGGTCACAACATTCAACAGCGCTCCGTGGGTGATCGCCACGCCCTTCGGTGTTCCGGTTGTGCCAGATGTAAAGATCACATAAGCCAGATCCGCTGGTCTCGGAAGCTCGGTTGTGTCGTCACTTTCGCGCTCTTCCATGACCGCGGGCTGGCGGTCCAGCAACAAAAGCTGTGAAGCGCCCTCCGGCAGGTGAGATCTGCTACCGCTGTCGGTTAAGGTGAACCGTGCTTCAGCCCGAGCTAAGATCCAGCCGAGACGCAACGGCGGGTCCTCAGGGTTGAGGGGCAGGTATGCGGCTCCTGCCTTCATCACGCCCAATATTCCGATGATGAGGTTTTCGGTTCTTTTGAGACAAATTCCGACAACCTCATCGGATTGGACCCCGAGTTCGGTAAGCTTTCGCGCTACACAATTCGACCGGGCGTCCAAAGTTTTGTAGGTCAGAGTTCTGTCATTCACTTCCAACGCCGGCGCAAAAGGCCGCAGCGCGGCCTGGCGTTTGAACGAAGCGATTATCGAGGATTGTTGGACCGTGTCATTGGTTGTCAGGAGGTCGGATATGCCAAGAGAGAACGATTGGGTCATGCAACTTTCCTCAGCGCCCGAACCAATGGGGGTTAGTTCTGCCGTGTGTGGTTTCGTAGGCGCTGCCAGTCAGGAACTTGCTATGACTGTGAATTAGGTGCCAGGCGCCAAGCCAGATTATTCAGTGAGGAAGTAGCATGCCATAAAATGAGACACAGCTTCCCCGCAGTATTCCAGTGCTGCTACAACTTCACTTCTCAAGTACTTGTTAAGTCGGGGGAAGCAGAGCATCACGTCGACAGCTCATGGTGTAGGCCAAATTGTAAAACGGAAAAGCACTTCGCTGCGAAAAAATTACCGGGAAATAGCCCTTATTTCCACAGCTTTGGCTTTTTCTGTGGCCGAACCCACCAGCAGAATATCCGGTACCTTACTCGCGAGCGCAAACCACCGAGTAACTTAGCGCCCATTCTACTTTATTACTCTGACCATAAGTAATAGAAACATAGCTCGCGTAAGGATTACCTATCTTCCGGTTCTTGCAAAATAGTTTGCTGTTGCTAACCTATATTCTGTAACTTCGGTTACCCGTACAAGTAACTTTTCGCTGTTACTTCTGAGCATGACTCTCCAGAATCGTAACCAGATTGCAACTTTCTGGACACCATTCGATGGGGGATGCTTTGCACAAGCAACAGCGGCCCGTTTCAAACAGATCAGCGTTATCCTTTTGTGTGATTGCGGCGATTATCTTCGCATTGTTGGCAGGCTGCGGCTACTCCGGACCGACCAACGCAAACACGCCTGTTGCCCTCAGCGGTAACGTACATGGCGGGATGCAAGCCGTAAGCGGCTCGACCATCCAGTTGTATGCCGCCGGGACAGATGGAGACGGTTCGGTCGCCCTACCTCTCTTGAGCAGTACGGTAAAGACCGACAGCAATGGCAACTTTACAATACCTGCTGCATACGGTTGCCCTTCCGCGTCTTCGCCGGTCTATGTCGTCGCCAGCGGCGGGAGCCCAGGGACCGAGGCCAGTAACAACCCCGCCCTGGTGCTCGCCGCGGTGCTTGGCCCGTGCGAAAAACTAAGCGCTTCGACGCCGGTCTCGGTGAACGAGGTGACCACGGTCGGATCGGTCTCTCCTTTGGCCGCCTACATGAACGATGCGAATCACCTTGGCTCCGCATCGGGGGATGCGGCCTTCCTCACCGCGGTCGCCACCGTGCCAGAGTTTATCAATTCTACCCAGGGAAGCACTCCGGGCACACCCACCGCGACCAGCTACTTTGCGGAAAGTGCGAAGCTTAACAGTCTTGCCGATGCGCTGGCGGCCTGCGTGAATTCCTCCGGGGGGTCGGCCGGGGATGGCAGCCCCTGCGGTCAGTTGTTCGCGGCCGCAACGCCTGCGGGTGGGAGTGCGCCGAGCGATACATTAACGGCTGCGCTGCGTATCGCGCAGAATCCCAAGAACCATGTGGCCAACATTTATAGCCTGGCGGTGGCCAATCCTCCCTTCGCGCCGGCGTTGACGACCCCTCCTACTGATTGGGCGCTCGCTTTATCGTACGCAGTTGCTGCACCGAATATTTCCTTGCCCACCGGAACCTACAACGGCACGCAAGAAGTGACCCTGAGTGACTCGACCGCAGGCAGCCACTCTCTACTACACGACGGATGGAACGGTTCCCACCACATCCTCCAGTTCGTACACGGGGCCTATCGCAGTCTCGGTCACCACTACGCTGCAGGCGATCGCGGTTCTGCAGGGTTCTGCGAGTACAGTTTCCTCTTCAACGCTGACCATCACGGCGGCAAATCCGCCGGAAAATCTGGTGTTCCAACAGCAGCCTACCAACACCGCGGCGGGGGCCACGATGACCCCAGCGGTTACGGTGATGGTAGAAGACAGCAACGGGAACGTTGTGCCGTCTGCCGCCGGTGCGATCAACCTTACGCTGGTGGGTGGTAGCGGCCTGGAGGGCACGCTCACCATCACGCCGCAGAATGGCATCGCCACGTTCAACGACCTGAGCGTAAGCGCGCCGGGCAGCGGCTACACACTGTTGGCAACCAGCCCCAGCCTGGCGCCGGCAGTCAGCGCGCCGTTTGTCATCACTCCGTCGGTGAGCAGTACTCCGGTAACCTTGGCGTTTCTGCAGCAGCCCTCGAATGCGTTAACGAAGGCGACGATCGCGCCTGCGGTAACGGTTGTGGTGGAGGACGGCAGTGGAAATCCGGTTACCAATGCGACCAACCCGGTCACCCTGGCGCTTACCGGCGTCTCTGGCCTTGCAGGGTACGCTGACCGCTACTCCGCAGAATGGAATTGCTACCTTTAGTAACCTGAGCGTTGGTACTGCGGGGAGCTTATACACTCACGGCGACCAGCCCCAGCCTCACATCGGCGACCAGCGCCAGCTTCGTCATCACTGCGTTGGGCGGCAGTGCGCCTCCACCGCCGGTAAAACTTGCATTCCTGCAGCAACCGACGAACGCGTTGACGGGCGCCACGATCGCACCGGCGGTAACGGTCGTGGTTGAGGATAGCAACGGAAATACGGTGCCAACTGCGGTCAACCCGGTGACGTTGACTCTGGTGGGCGGCACCGGCCTTCTCGGCACGTTAAGCGTCATCCCGAAGAATGGCATCGCCACCTTTAACAATCTCAGCGTAAGCAATGCGGGAACTTACACCCTGGGGGCAATCAGCACAGGCCTGGTTCCGGCGGCCAGCGTAGGCTTCACCATCAGTGCGCCCGGCGGGGGCGCCCCGGTGGCAGCCAAGCTAGCGTTCTTGCAACAGCCCTCCAATGCGACGGCCGGGGCCACGATTGCACCGGCGGTCACAGTGGCAATTGAGGATAGCAACGGCAACACGGTAACGGGTGCGTCCAATCCCGTGACGCTCGCCCTGACAAGCGGTACGGGCCTGGCAGGAACGCTCACCGTCACGCCGCAGAATGGCGTGGCCACGTTCAGCAGCCTGAGCGTGGGCAATGCCGGAACCTTCACTCTGGCGGCAACCACCCCTGGTCTTACCCCGGCGACCAGCACCGGCTTCACGATCAGTGCGGCGGGCGGCGGGACTCCTCCGCCTGCCCCTGCAACCAAATTGGCGTTCTCACAGCAACCTTCCAACGCGTCCACTGGGGCCACGATCACACCGGCGGTCACGGTGGTGCTGCAGGATAGCAACGGTAATACGGTAACAACTGCCACCAACCCGGTGACGCTCGCGCTCGGCGGCGGCACAGGTTTGGCCGGAACGTTGACGGCTACGCCGCAGAATGGCGTCGCAACCTTCGCCAATCTCAACGTAGGCAGCGCCGGAACCTTCACTCTGTCAGCAACCAGCGCCGGCCTTACTTCGGCGACCAGCAGCAGCTTCACCATTACCACGGCTGGCGGCGGTGGCGGCACTTCCACACCGACGCAGCTGGCGTTCTCGCAGCAGCCCTCGAACGCTTCAGCCGGGTCGACCATCACACCGGCGGTTACGGTGGTGGTGGAGGATATCAACGGGAACACTGTAACCACTGCCACCAACCCGGTGACACTCACCCTCGGAGGCGGTACGGGTCTGGGGGGAACGCTAACGGCAACGCCGCAGAATGGCGTAGCCACCTTCAACAACCTCAGCGTAAGCATTGCCGGGACCTATACTCTTTCGGCAACCAGCACTGGTCTGACATCAGCGACGAGCAAAAGCTTCACCATCAGCGCGCTGGCTTCGGTACCGGCGAAGCTGGCCTTCTCACAACAGCCATCAAGTGCGTCGACCGGAGCCACGATCACACCGGCGGTTACGGTGGTGGTCGAAGATAGCAACGGCAACCCTGTCACCAGCGCTGTGAATGCAGTCACTGTTTCACTTACCACCGGTTCTGGTCTTTCCGGTACGCTCACGGCTACGCCGCAGAACGGCGTTGCCACCTTCGGCAACCTCTCTGAGAGCACCGCCGGGACGTATACACTGTCGGCCACCAGCACTGGCCTCACCGCGGCGACCAGCAGCAGCTTTACCATCAGCACGCCGACAAGTACAGGAGCGAACTACTATATATCGCCTGGTGGAAGCGACTCCAATAGCGGCACGTCGCCGTCTTCGCCATGGCTGACGCCAAATCACGCGGTCACTTGCGGTGATGTGATTAGCGCGGCCTCAGGCACATACTCTGCTGGAAATTTCGGCAACGGCAAGTGGGGCACGGTGAGCTGCCCGGCAGGCAACAATGTTGCCTGGCTGCAATGCGCAACATTCGACACTTGCAAGATTACGGCCACTGGCTCTGACGCAATGTGGGTGGACAAGAGCTATTGGGGCGTGCAGGGCTGGGAAAACTCGACCAATACCACTAGCGATGGAGCCTGCTTCCACGTCGGGTCATCTTCGGGTGGAGTAGTCCATCACGTCATCTTCGCCAACGATGTAGCGAATGGGTGCATGGGCGGCGGGTTTAACGCGTATAGTTCGTCCACTTCAGCCAGCGTTGACTACATCACCTATATAGGCGATGTGGCCTATAACGCTGCTCAAGGCAGCGGGGCCTGCTACAGCGGGTTCAACGTGTATCAGCCGATTGCCTCGGATACGGCAAGCGGAACGCATAACTATGTCGCCGGCTCTTTTTCCTATAACAACGTCGACGGCGACCCATGCGCCGGCACTGCTCCGACCGATGGCGAAGGGATCAACTTCGATACGTGGGACTTTAGTCAGGGCGGAGGAACAGCCTATAGCCAGCAAGGAGCGATGGAGAACAATATCGCCGTCTTCAATGGTGGACGCGGAATCTACGTTGAGAATAACAACGCAGGCAGCGCCCACGCCTCTATCTACATGAACGGCAACACGCTCTACGGGAATAATGCTCAGCTGACCCAAGCCTACTGCAGCGGCAACGGTGATCTGACGATTTACAACGCCTCGGATGTCACGGCGGACGACAACCTGATTCAGACCAGCTCGGCGACCATGTGCAGCAGCGCACAGCCAAAATACGCGATCGCGATTTCCACGGACAATGCGACCGTTACCGTCAACGACAACTACGCTTCGGGCACCAGCGGAAATAATACGTTCAGTTACGGTTCCGGATCGTTTGCGTTCGGAGCCGCGAATGTGATCGGGACCAACCCGTCGTTCGCCAACCCGGTTAATCCTGGCGCGCCCTCGTGCAGCGGTTCGGCGAACGTGCCGGCCTGCATGGCCACCCTGATCGCGAACTTCACGCCGACGAATGCTGCAGCGAAGGCATTCGGCTACCAACCACCTAGTGCGACCAGTACGAATGATCCACTCTTCCCACAATGGCTCTGCAGCGTCACTCTTCCAGCGGGGCTTGTGACCAAGGGCTGCAACTAAACGTTCGAGGAAAGAAGACCGCGCCGTTTTCTGAGTGGGTGGCCCAGGTGAGACCTGGGTTTCTCATCCTAAATGGGTTCCGGCCGACACACCCAGGTCTCAAAGGCGAGACCTGGGCCACCCACTCAGACCTTCGGGCTAACTAGGCTGCGGAACTAAAGCCCAATACAACACAGAGTTTTTCCCGGGCAATTTCTGCGGGTATGGGTACCCGGCAGTGGCACGCGTCCAGCAACCGGCATTCGTGGCTAGTAGAACCCCTTCGGCAGAACCGAGCATTTTTTTCCGTGAGTCGTGGCGCTCCGGCAACGGGGATACCTCTCTTTAAGGGCTGATCTACAAGAGCCTGAAGAGCTTTAACTCGTTACCGCGCAGAGTGAAGTTTTTGCAACGAGACAGGACAGAAGTTCACGACACGATCCGCATGGAAAATCATGCGTAAATTTTAATTTTGCGAAACGCGTGCGTCTCGTTGCCGCAGGTTCCTACTCTGCTACAGTAGTCGCGGTGGTCCAGTTAAACTTCGCGTATCCGAGAGTCCGCGGAGTGCGTCGGTAGCGCCATTCGTTATTCTTGTATGAATCCCCATTCCATTTCGCAGATCACAATCGGCAGGCACAACGCGACACGAAGCGTCAACGCCACACATGATTGGGCCTTGGTAATCCCTCAAAAAGGAACAATGCATGCGCCCAATCCTAATGCAGTCTTTGCCGTGCCCCAGTCAATGCAATTCACGCTCAATCCGCGGATGGAGCGTGTTCGTCGTCGCGATGGTTTTCCTGCTCGGGCCTTGTTTCGCCAAGGCGAGCACTTATTATCTTTCGCCCTACGGCAGCGACTCGAATAGCGGTGCCTCCACCAGCGCGGCCTGGCTGTCGCCTAACCATTCTTTGAATTGCGGAGATGTAATTGTAGCAACAGCAAGTACAAGTTACTCCGCGAGCAACTTCTATACGCGCAAATGGGGAACTGTGAATTGTCCCGCAGGCAACAACGTCGCCTGGCTGAAGTGCGCTACTTTTGACGCTTGCAAAATCTACACGATCGCCAACCAGGGCATGTGGGTGGACAAAAGTTACTGGGGAGTCGAAGGGTGGGAGGTCACAACCAGCGCGTCAGACACCTACGGCACATGCTTTACCGCTACCCCTGCTTACTCATCTCCACAGCAAATTCATCACATTATCTTCGCCAATGATGTTGCGAATGGCTGTTCTCAGGGCGGATTCACATCGGTAAACCATGGCAACGTAGGTGTTGATTATTTTGCTGTGATCGGCAGTATCGCCTACAACGCTGCGCAGGGAAGCGCCACGTGCACCAGCGGCATATCGATCTATCAACCGAGGCAATCGGATTCAGCGTCAGGAACCCACATCTATGTCGCAGGTAATTTTTCGTACGGCAACCTGGAACCGGACGGATGCGCGGGAACGACGCCAACGGATGGTGAGGGAATTATTTTTGATGCTTTCGATGGCAGCCAGAACGGCCTTTCACCGTACGCAGCGCAGGCAGTCGCTTACAACAACATTGTGGTCAACAATGGCGCCAAGGGCATCGAGACCAACGATAATACGAATGGCTCTTCGCACGCGACGATCTATTTCAAACAGAACACAAGCTGGGGCAACCTTACCGATCCCCACCAGTCGTGGACCGGCTGCGCGGAGGTTTCGTTATACAGAGCAAGCGACACGCATATAACCAACAACCTGATTTCTACCAAGAGTGCAACCGGATGCAGCGGACATGCAATTTATGGGCTGGCGGTTTCGACCAGCGATGGTTCGGACTCCGCCACCACTAATTTTGTGTACGGCTATAGCGGATACAACACCTTCTTGTACGACAGCGGATCGTTCTCCTATGGTTCAACCAACCACCTGGGAACGTCTCCGAACTTTACAAATCCTGTTGCGCCAGGTGCGCCACAGTGCAACGGCACGGCCAATGTACCCAGCTGCATGGCATCTGTGGTTGCCAACTTTACGCCTAAGGCGGGATCAGCGTCTGTGGGATTTGGCTATCAGAAACCCAGCACAACCTCGGTCAGCGACCCTCTTTACCCGCGCTGGCTATGCACGGCAAGTCTTCCCTCAGGTCTAGTGACGCCGGGATGTAGCTAAGTAGCAGCGGCCGGGAAACCCAGGTCTCAAGAGTGAGACCTGGGCCACCCCCATTTGGTGAGTTGTCGTGCGGGGAGGGCTGACGGCTAGACGGTCCGGCTTAGTCACGATGAGATGGAGCCGATTTGCGAACGGAATCGTAGAACTGCGGCAGCTTCGACTCATGTACGAATATGAAATTATTGACGTATGGGTTGGTGCCCGTGGAAATATCCTGGTGTGATACGGTATTGAATTCTTCCAGGGGATGTAATTTGCCGTTCACATGGAAAAGGCCGCTGTACCCATACTTTGCCAGGAAACCGTACACGGACAAGACGGCGTCTTTGCGGTGGCGCTCTTCAGCTTCGATTAAAAAGTTGGGCAGACAGCGTTCGATGGTAGCGGCAGCCCCTCGCAAGGCCGCGAGTTCATGGCCTTCGACGTCGATTTTGATAAATCCCATCTTAGGTAGCTGCAAAGAATCCAGAGTCAAGATAGAGATCTCGATTTGATGCACGGGGATGCTTTCGAGGGTGTTTTCCGCCTCGATGGTGCCCATGCCCGCGACGGCCTGACTCAGGGGAATGCGAAGCATAGTCTTTCCCGCACGATCAGAAACCGCGGCTTCAATCACCTGGACATCCTTGAGAGCACGCCGAACGAGATTCGCATAAAACGGATTTGGCTCAAAGGCAATGACCGCCTTGGAATGCTGCCGCATCAGGTAGCTATAGACTCCCCGGTTTGCCCCGATGTCGACGGAAATAGAGGAGTGGTCGCAGAGAGCGTTGACATACGCCAGTTCCTTTTCCCCGGTTGCCTTTTCCCTCATTACGTTCCATCGCAATCTTTCATGCATTGGAAGCAGATGCCTGACGGGCGATAGCAGGTTCATTGTCTCTCCTCACGGGGTCATTCGCAGCTGATGGTAATTAAGCCTGATGGAAGATTGGCGGTGCATAACCACTTTGGAAAAAGTGGATCTTTTCCCGACGCCGAGCCGGGCTTTTGATACCCCAGCCCCGCAGCTGCAGACGCTTTGGGAGTAAAACCGGCGATGACCGACGACATGCATTTGGGCACGTTACCGGTTGCCCTGCAGCTGGGAGCGCCGGGAACGATGGGATGGGCAAACGCTGGATCGGTACCCATCAAATTGGTCGATCCCCAGGAAAACGATCCGCTGTTGTACAAGAAGGCATTGTTGCCGTTGTGGCCAAAGGCAACGTTGTGTACAGCCGAATCTGTGCCGTCGCCGTTTGAAACTGCGAGGGCAAAGATTGGATGTCCGCTGCAACCAGTGGCGCTTTTGGTAGCGATTGCGTTGCGGCTTATGTGGGTATCGCTGGTTTTGAAAAGCGAAATCTCAGCACAGCCGAACCAAGCTTGATTGGGATCCGTGAGATTACCCCAACTTGTGTTTTGATCGACCGAGATAGTCGAATGGTAGGAGCCGGCGGAGTTGTTGTCGACTTCAATACCCTTCGCGCCGTTATTGATCACGATGTTGTTGTGCGCCACCGCCTGCGACCAGTAGGGAGCAAGACCGCCCTGGCTTCCGTCAAAGCCATCGAAAATAATCCCCTCACCAGCCGTAGGAGACCCTCCCCCACACTTGCTGGGTTCCAGGTTGCTGTAGGAAAAGTTACCGGCGACATATATGTGGGTTCCGGGCAAGGTGTCTGATTGAACCGGCTGGTGGATCGAGATTCCGCTTGCGCAAGAGGTTTTGCCCTGGGCCGTGTTGAAAGCAATGTTGCCGACGACGGCAAAGTAGTCGACGCCCGCATGACCACGATTCCCCAGGGCGAAGCCCCCCTGAGAGCAGCCATTGGCAATGTTATTGGCGAAGATGATGTGATGAATTTCAACGGCTGAAGTGTAATTAGGCTGAGCACTGAAGCAGGTTCCCGAAGGATCGGCTGCGGTCGTCGTCACTTCCCAGCCTTGCACTCCCCAAAAGCTTTTGTCGATCCACATTCCGGTAGCGGTCGTGGCGCGGATCTTACAAGCATCGAAGGTGGCGCATTGCAGCCAGGCGACGCTGTTGGCTGCGGGGCAACTCACCGTTCCCCATTTGCCGGTAAAGAAGTTGGCAGCGGAATAATTGCCGCTGGGGGCGGCCACAATAACATCCCCGCAGTTCAGTGGATGGTTGGGCGAGAGCCAGGGCTGGCTGGCGGATTCGCCGGGATAGCCGTCGTTGCCGGTCGGCGAAAGATAGTAGGTCTTGGCTTGGGCAAGCGCAGGACCGAGGAGCAAAAGAAGCGCGAACAGGAAAAGAGGCAACCTATACCGCCTATGCACCGCAGACTGACCAGACCTGACATGAAAATTGGGAAGAGAACAGAGTGTGGGTAAAGCCTTTGCGCCCATACCCACGTTGGGATGGGGCAAAGCCCGCGACAGGGTTGATCTCATACGGTTTCCTTTAGCGCCTTCCAAAATTGAGATTCGGGGTATCGGGGCCGGTTTAGCCGGGACCGGTTTACCAAACTGCGGGCGCAAGCTGGTTCTGCCGAGCGTCCCGGGAGTTTCACCGGTCGATAGTAGAATCTATCCTATTTTGGAAGATGTTGCCCTGCCCAGCCTCCTTGTGTCCGATGGGGGAGAAGCGCTCGAGAATTCTCACTCCACACGGGTGCTGTATTTCGTTTATCAAAGCCGAGGGGATCGGCGGAATGGTTTGGTTTAGCGCTCCAGCGCGATATCGGTCGAAAGATTCGATCCACCGCCATAGCCTGAGCTCTCAAATCTGCGCAGCCGCATCAGTTGGAGGATGAACATGGTCACAAACACGAAGTTGTAAACGGTGTACCTGACCCAAAGCCTGCGGAAGTCTTTGCTCAGCCGGTAGAGCCATTCGAACCCGGCATTTCGTATCCACTCCGGCGCCTGCTGGATCCTTCCGCTGAAGAAGTCGAAGGTGGCTCCGGATGCGATCAGGATCGACCCACGGATCTTTTCCCGATGCTCGCTGATCCAAACATCCTGTTTGGGGGACCCCAGGCCAACCCACACGATATCGGGTTTAGCGGCGTTGATCATATCGCAGACCGCCTGGTCCTCTTCCTCTGTTAGTGCTCGAAAGGGAGGAGAGTACTTGCCGACGACCTGAATGCCACCCCCACACTTTTCCTGAACGTACTGTTCCATTTTCTCGGGCGCACCCGGGGATCCACCGTAGAGGAAAAACGTGTAGCCGTATTCCTTGGCTTTTTTGGCGGCTTCCAGCATCAGATCTGGAGCGTAGAAGCGATCGGCCTTTTTGTTGTAGAACGTGCGGGCCCACTTAAGGAAGGGCATCCCATCGATTCCCACGATGTCCGCCGAGTTGTAAAGGTTTACCAGGCTCTTGTCAAAGAGGGCCGAGACGCAGCAATTCACATTAATCAGCGCAAGAGAATGCGAACGTGACTGTTTATCCGAGAGCCATACATTGAAGATCCGATGCATGTCTCCGTAAGAGAGACAATCCATGTTGATCCCCAGAATGTTCATTTTGCTTTGCATGTTCGCCTCAATCAATAAAGTGACAGTGGAGTTTTACCGCCAGACACAAAAGGGCCTTTGTCGGCAACGCAGGCCGGCCTGACGAAGCATTTAATTTTTGGTAACAGCCAAGGGAGGGCTTCTTATCTATTTCATGAGACAGGCTGTCTCTAACTTAGAGCTGAATCGGCATGATCCGTCACACGATTTACATTCGGAGCCAGCGCCTCGTGACTAGGCCTGGCCGAAGGAAGCATAACAGAATTTTGTCCTGGCAGTTTGCTTGCCAGCTCATCGAATACTCCGCTGAGCGTACGGATATAACTATCAATGCTAAAGCGACTGACTGTCTGACGCGCAGCGCGCCCCAACTCCAATCTGTAAGCAGGATCTCTGGCCAATCCTGCAATCGCCTCGCTGATTCCGAGCACGTCGCCCGGGGTTACGAGGAGGCAGTTGCTGCCTTGCTCCAGGAATTCGCCAGCGCCGCCAACACTGGTGGTCACCACGGGGAGCCCCCAACTCATCGCTTCAACCAGGGCCATCGCCATTCCCTCGGCATAGCTTGGCAAAACCAGAACGTCTGACTCCACTAAGAGCCTTTCGACGTCTGCTTTCCCTACCCAGCCGGGAATCGATACGCGATCCAGGCATCCCTGCTGCGCAGCCAGGGTTCGCGCCTCTTCGGTCTCTCCATCTCCAGCCATGGTTAAATGGCAGGACTCTCGCACGTCCTGGGGTAGTAGCGCAAATGCACGAATTACGTCGAACGCACCTTTTCTTATGCCAATCCTCCCTAAGAAAAGGATCCGCATCCGTTTGCGCTTAGAACGGTCCGGGATCGATTTTGGCAGGTCGGCAGGATTAGGAAGTAGCAGGAGCCTATCTGCTGGTAAATGGAGTATGGACGAGTAGTAGTCGTGCCAGAACTGAGTCAGAACAATGACACGGCCTGCACCCTTTAGCCCCCATAAGAGCAGTTGCCGGCACGGCTGTGGCAACCACCGCGGAAAGAGGTCGGTATCTGCCGCGTGAGAATGCACCAGGTATTGGCATCGAAGAGAGCGAAGCATCACGCAGATCATGCCTTTGCGCAGCAAGCTTCCCCGACCTGAGAAGTGGACGTGAAAGACAGTCCGGCGAGCCAGGGCACGGGTCAAAGTCTGGACGAACGCCAGAATATAGACCATGCCCTGGCCCACCCGGCTGCCTCGCTCCGAACGTGTTGCATCTTTGTCCCCGGTATAGCGGGTGAAGGTGGCGATGCAATGAAAGCAGAAATGGCTCGGAAGATGAGCACTTATCAGCTCAATTACCCGCGAAATGCCACCCTTCACGCAGAGGGATGGCCCAACACTGGCAATTTGTATTGTTTTCGCCATCGTATTGCTCCGGAGGGGATATAGAGATTGCGTTGTGCTTCCGGTGGCCCGGGTATGGCTCTCAGACCTGGGCCACCCACTTACATTGGGACCCTGGTTAGACCGGAACGGCCCTGGTCATTTCCACCTGATTAGCGACCCATGCGTAGGTTTTCTCTAGTCCCTCGCGCAAAGGCCGGTTTGGGCGCCAACCGAGCTTTTCAAAGATCAATTTGTTGTCAGAGTTGCGGCCGCGAACCCCGAGCGGACCCTTGATGTGATGGATGCTCAACTCTTTTCCGGCAACGTCCATCACTAACTCGGCTAACTGGTTAATGGTGACCATTTCCTCGGAGCCGATGTTCACCGGGCCGGTGAAGTCGGATTCCATGAGACGGCGGACACCCTCAACACACTCGTCGACATAAAGGAATGATCGAGTTTGCTTGCCATCGCCCCAGATTTCGATTTCTCCGCGTTCGGGGGCTTGCGCCACCTTGCGGCAAAGCGCTGCAGGGGCCTTCTCCTTACCACCATCCCACGTGCCATCCGGTCCAAAGATGTTGTGGAAGCGAGCTATGCGTACCTGAACACCGTAATTGCGCATATACGAGAGGTAGAGCCGCTCGCTAAACAGCTTTTCCCAGCCGTATTCGCTGTCCGGGCCAGCTGGATATGCGCTGCTCTCGGTGCAAACTGGGTTGTCTGGATCCATCTGGTTGAACTCGGGGTAGATGCAGGCCGAGGAGGAGTAGAAGAAGCGCTTGACTCCGGCTTCAACGCCTATTTGCAAAGTGTTGAGGTTGATCAGCGCGGAGTTGTGCATCACCGCCGCATCGTGCTCGCCGGTAAAAATGTAACCCGCTCCGCCCATGTCGGCGGCAAGCTGGTAGACATCTTCTATGCCGTTCATCACCTCGGCAACGACCTGGGGATCGCGGAGGTCCCCAACGACAAAGTCGTCAGCCGCAGTTGCTGAATACTCGGGACGCTTTAAATCAGCGCCTCTCACCCAGAAGCCTTCGGATTTCAGCCTCTTGACCAAATGGCTGCCGATAAACCCGCCAGCCCCGTTCACTAGTACGCTTTTCAAGCTTTTGTCTCCCCTTTAGATTGATAGAAAATTGTTTTCAACCGCATGACAGATATGCGGCCGCCGCCAGCACAGTGCTAGCTCGAAGACGCTGAACTCGATTGCTTCCCAACGCCATACTCTTTGACAGGGGAGTCGTTGATGGCCCTACGATAAACAACCCGTGTTTGCCGTCCAACGACTTCCGGCGCACACTCGACGTTGACCTTCTGCATTCCGTTATCTCCAAACCTCTTGCGCAAGACATCGTCTTGCATCAGCCGGACAACCGCACCGGCAAGTGCATCAATGTCGCGGGGAGGAACAAGGAAGCCGGTTCTCCCGTCATCCACCATCTCCGGCAAGCCGCCGACTGTTGTGGCGACGACTGGCTTTCCGAAGCGGTAAGCGATGGAGATGATGAAGCTTTGCGAGGCTTCGATGTAGGGCAAAACCACCAGGCTCGCGCGCCGGAACAATTCGGCTCGCTTTTCGTCGGAGACGAATTCGTTGATCACGATGAACTTGTCGGGATTCACCATCAGGCGCCGGTACTTTTCAAAATCTTCGCCGGTGCCGGCGATTACGATTTTCGCCTCGGGAACTTTGGAGGTGATCAAAGGTTCCGCACGAATCAGGTAATCCAGCCCCTTGTAGGGCCAAATTCTCCCAAAGAACAACACCAACGGCTCCTCCTTCACGTCCTCGCCAACGGTCACATCGACATCGCCGACAATTACGTAGGGAATCACCTGCACGGTGTCGGCTGGAATCCCCAATCTCTTGACCAGTAGTTCTTTGACCTGGGGGGCGTGAACAATGCGCTCCCGGGCGCGAAAGCACGCGAGATCATAGACCCACTGTGGGGTTTTCGCGGTAGATTTGTCGCCTACATGAATCAGCGAGTCATGCACAGTCAGAACCAACGGATATTTGCGCAAAAAGGGTAGCGCCAGAAGATTGAACCACATGTGACCCAGTTGCAGGTGAATGACATCCGGATCGAAGGCCCTGATTTGTGTGACAAGGCTGAACACCATCTTCAATTGCTGGAAGAACTGCCTGATCCTTGGCTTAACAAAGATACGACGCTCGACGGAGTCGCTTATCAGATGCAAGTAGGGAGTGGCTTCTTCCTGAGAAAGGAACATGAGAACTTTGGTATCTTTGGCATCCGCGATGCCACTCGCCAGGCGCGCACAGTACTCACCGAAGTCAAATGCTACAAAGGCTACTTTCATTGATGCTTCTCCATTCAGCGCGCCCGATGAGCCGGCGCTTGCTGCGAACTCTGTTTCCGGTTAAATTGCTAAGCCTACTGACGGGATCCGTACTACAGGGCAGGCGGTTACGACGAAGAGACCAGGTCTCACAGCGAGATTTGGCCGCCTCGCTCCTGCATGGACGCTAAATCTCACACTTCGGGTTACCGCGTACGTGGCAGTTGTTTACATGGATTGATTAAATGTGATTGGACTTAGCTCAGGACTCCATTTCCGGAGGGAGAATTTACCAGGTATAGATCCCTTTTGCTCGTCCTGCTCTCAGCGGCAACTCTGTGAGTCTGCTGCAATGGCAGGAAGGCGAGCCGAATAAGGGCAATGACGGTGAGACAGGAGAGGAGGGTTACTTCTCCAGCGGAAGATTCCAGGACGCCGTCTACTGTGCAAAAGATCAGGATACCGGCAAGATATGCGAAATGCGGGTCCCTCGTCCTTCGATAGAAGAGAAACGCGCGCCATAGTCCGCTTATTAAACAGAGGATGTA
This sequence comes from uncultured Acidobacteriaceae bacterium, assembly GCA_963790935.1. Taxonomy (GTDB): domain Bacteria; phylum Acidobacteriota; class Terriglobia; order Terriglobales; family Acidobacteriaceae; genus PALSA-350. The sequence goes on from CAWBRJ010000007.1 coordinate 71,438, forward strand.
CAGAATCCCGCCGACGGCCCCTAAAGCCAAGAAGTAATCGATGTAAGTGGAATGGGCATTCGGTACAGCCCAGTCCTCCTTGTCGGCAATCACGTCGATCACTTTTGCCGTCCAAAATCCGCCGTAACCGTACCCCTCGATGGGACGATCCCGAATGTAGGGCACCAGGTCTTGCCACACGCTGCTGCGGCCGGCAAAAGATTCAACCCCACCGATATCTCTCCCTGGAAACAGCTTGGCATTGAGCCCTTCAAAGCTACCAGTCATTGCCACCAAGAGTGCGATCGACACAAGAAGCCCCAGGATGGGCACGATCATGGTCTTGTTTCTCTGGCTGACGGTCACGAAGTAGATAGCCAGAGCAAGCGCTGTGGCCGCCAAAGTCGTCCGCGAAACGGTAAGGACGAGAAAGACGACGGCGACAACCCCCACTGCGGCAAACACCCGTTTGTAGCGCGTTTCAGTGTTTGCGGCCACGAATCCTGAGAACGCCAGGAAAGCACACTCCATACCCTCGGTGTTGGGATGTTGTACTCCTGAAAAGCGATATCCAGGCACGAGCGGATGGAACATTCCGGATATCAGCTCGTTGGCAATGGCGATCACCAGAAACAGTAGCGTAGTGAAGAAAGTCCACAGGAGCATCTGCCGGAGAGAAAGGCGTCGCACTATCGCTGCGGCAAGAACACAAAGTATGACAAAACTTGTAAGTCTCTTGGACGTCTGTGAAAGATCCTGTGTCCACAGCGCGCTCATCAGCGCCCAGGACAAGAAAGCCATCAACAGCCATCCCATCAAACCGTTCACACGCAGGCGGGGGTCGTTGGTTCGCCTGATCAGGCCGATGGTGGCCACGGTGCATAACAAGAGCAGCATGATCTCGCGAACAAGCGGACCGTCCGATCCGGGGAGAGGAATGGCCTGGGATACGTTGTAATCGTCCGGGTCGTTATGGATCTGCAGCGGCCACTGGAAGACCACCAGCAAAGCCAGACCGACAAACAGGAACAGGAGCCAGGGAAAGCGGTAACCTTCCGAGCTTGTCTTACCGCGTGGAAAATAGATGTAGCTCATCTAGCTTTCTACCCCTACTTCGGTTCCCGCACCGGAGGTCAACTTGAGAAATGCTCCGACTCTGAGAATCGAGGTCACGCCACCGGCAATAATCAAGCCGAGCGCTGCGCCAAGCGGGCCATGAATTTTTACCAGCCACAAACCTAGCGTAAGCATGATGAAAATCGCGGCAAAATTAAGAGCGAAGTCCAGATCTGCGCGCTCGATGGCAAAGAGAGCGCGGGAGTAGGAAAAGACGACCGCAGAGAGCAATAGATTACAAGCAAGGATCGCAACCACCCGGCCATTACCGGTGTACCGGCTGCCGTAAAGCAAACCGATGAAGCGATCGCCCCAGATGATCATGATCAGGGTAAGCAAGGAGACGGGGATGGCCATCGATCCACTAATCTTAAGCACGAACTTGCGCAAGCCTATTCGCCCCCTGGTCGCGTACACATGAGCAATTTTCGGGCCTAAAAAGTTTTGAATGCCGAGCAGAGCAGGGTTACTGGCTGACACAACGCCCAGGCAAGCGGCGAACACGCCCGCGGCGGCCGCGCCGTGGAAAAACGCGAGCAACCAAGGGTAGAGATTGGTGCTGGCTGTCCAGAGCAGGCCACTGGCAAAGACCCACTTGCCAAAGATCAAATTCCGTTTGAGATCGAGAACTGATTCATCAATGTGCAAGTAATAATGATGCCGGTTGAGCCAGAGCCAACAAAGAACGGCCAGACCGCAGGTTGCACCAATGACCCAATAAGCTCTGCTGGCAGACAGCAGCTTAAAGTGGGCAAGAACAAGGAGCCCGCAGATTTGCCCAACGCCAATGAAGGTATCGAAGACAAATACAGTTCGTAGCTTCAGGCTGGCGAAACATATCCGGCGAACGAACTCACGCAACATGATCAGCGAGCCGACGCCGGCCAAGGCCCAAAGAACCGGCTCCAACCCGTGGGGACCAACTCCGAACCGGGCGGCGCAGGCAGCACCGATTACAACCAACGTGGCAAGGAGCGAAAAGACCACCTGGTGGATCAAAGTGCTGCCGGTGTACTGCGCGTGTGCCCTGCCCTGAAGACGCGGCGCATACACCATGTAAGGTGTCGCTATGAGAGAAGTCTGTAGGTCGGTTACTAACAGAATCAAAGTGAAGCCCAGCATGTAGAGGCCAAACTCCTCTTTGGAGGAGGCCCGGGCGATGATTACCCCCGTAGCAAAGTTGGTAACACTGGCGATCGCCTGATCCGCCAGGGAGAGAAAGCCCTGGTTTAATGCTCGCTCAGAAGAAAAATTCACACGGAAAGGCAAGAACCTCCGGCGGGTGCGTTTAGGCGCTTCCTGGATTGCCTGAGCTTCGATAGCGGACAAAGCGCTTGATTCGTTGGAGACAGTGATCAACTGATGCCGCCCGGCGCGAAGTGCTGTTTACTAAAGGTACTTCTCATTCTTTCCCCCTTTTGTTGGCGCATTGTCCTTTTGGAACCAGCGGGTCAAACTCTCGCTCCGCAGTGGTTGGTTGTACGCCGATAGCTTCCTGCGAAAAGGCGCCATACACCTATGAGCAACTTGTGTCATGCGGGGGATGTTGCAAGGCTTCCCTAAAGCCGTTTAAGCCAGCTCTTGGGAATGGGGAAGGATTGATTGCGGAGCACAGTTCCTAGTAGCCGGACCCCTGAGGCCTCAAGGGTCTCTTTGGCACGGCGCGCCGTCAGCCGGCGGGTCTTATTGGCCTCAATTACGAGAATGGCTGCATCAGCGATCTGCCCCAAAGCGATTGCGTCGCCACAGACGCTGCCTGCCGGGGCATCAATCAGGACATAGTCAAAGCAATCCTGCAGTTGCTTGAGTCGCTGTTTGAGATCAGCAGCGGAGAGAAGGGCTCCGCGTCCGTCAAACAGCATGTCCGTTCCGGCCAGGAAGAGGTTGTGGTGGATAAGAAGGCACTGTTCGCGAGGCGACACTGATTTTCCGGGAAACGGACTCGACGAGTCGACACCCAACACGCGGGACAGGCGTGAGGTGCGCATATTCGCGTCGACCAGGCACACTGACTTGGCCCCGAGGAGCGCGATTGCGCGCCCGACGCCCGCACAAACAGAGCCACTGCCGTTCTCTTCTTCTACGCCACAGAAAACGACCAATCTAGGTACGCGCCCGGTATTTGAAAGAAAGGACGACTGGGCCAGATGCAGCATCTCCTCGGTGAGTGGATCCCCGGGATCCTTGGGCGAAACCTTGTTTAGAATGACGCGGTCGGCGACTCCGCGCACGGTATCTTCTACCGGGTCGGGATCCAGCTCAAGCTGGTTTAGAACATCGTACTTGGGGCTCATTAGCGGTACCTCACCTTGGATGAACTCTTATGCTTTATGCGAACCAAATCGCTTCAATTTCCAGGCTTCGGCAACGCTGCGAGCACCGGAGCGCCCAAATAGTTGGCCAACTCATCTGGGGTGCGGAACGAAGGATCCACAAAATCAACCACGAACGCTGTCGAAAGGCTGAACGCCCCGGCTAACAGCAGGGTCAACACAGCAACGCTAAAGGGAGACTTGACGGGAATCACAGGAACGATTGGTTGCTCCGCGAGCGCCACATTCAGGATTCCGCGCTGGTCGAGCGCGTCGCTGATGCGCGCCTCCTCTCGTTTGTGCACATACAAGAGGTAATTCTCTTCTTGCGTCTTGGCGGCGCGCTCGAGATCCTGCTGCACCAAGCCGTTTTGATCGAGGCGTTTCGCAGCGTCGTGATACTGCGCGGCAGTTGCGGCGGCAGACGCCGCGCGCACGGATAAGCCACTGAGTTCGGCCTGGGCCTTGGTCAGCTCATCCTTAACCCACGAATAGCTAGGATCGCGGTCGGAGGACTCTTCACGAATAGGCTTGGCTTCTTCTTCGCTGATGGCTTTCTTGGTCTCAGCGATCTGCTGATCGATGTCCTGGACTAAAGGATAGGTAGGGGCAAACTTTCGCAGCAGGTCGGTGCGCTTGAGCTCCAGGTTCAACAGGGTGGTCTTCAAGTTATCGGAAAGCTGCGAATTATCGACCGTTCGCACCACAGTGACAACCCTTGGCTTCATGGATTGCAGCTGTGTTTGCAGGGCAGCGATGCGTTGTTGGGTTTCCAACAGAACGCTCCGAGCCTGGCGCGCGGCAGCGTCGAACTCATTTGATTCACGCAATGCGGAATCCCGTTCCAGGTCTGCTGAGACTACACCGGTGCTGTTGGTGAACTCGGTGAGCTTCGTTTGGGCTTGATCTAATCCCTGCTGGTACTGGCGCATCTGCTGGTCAAAGAACTTGAATTCGCCGGTTGAGCGGTGTAGCTCAAGATGCTTTTCCATATAGGCGGCTGCCAGGGCGGAAAGCACCCGAGCCGCCATCTGCGGATCGCGGGATTCATAGCTGACGGAGATAACGTTGCTTTTGTGCAGTGGCTCGATCTTCAGATCTTTGGTCAACTGGACTACGGCTCTGGCGATCTTTACTTCGCTCTCCCGTTCTGTGAGCCCAGCGGTTTTGCCAGTCAGACCAGTCGACACCGCAACCTTGCGCATCAGATCCTTGCTGTTCAACAGTTCAACTTCGGAGTTCAGGTCTTGCTCGCTTACCTGGTCGTTGAATTGCTGCGCAGGCTCATTGGCAGAGGAGGTAACGCTGACGTCGGTGCGTTGACGCCGGACCAGTATCTTCATCTGACTTTCATACTTCGGCACCCATATTCCGGCGAGCGTGGCGCCGACGAGCACGAGCAGGAATGCGATCAAAAAAGCCCGCCGCTGGCGGAACAACATGGTGAGTACGTCGCGCGACGTAGGAAGTGATGGCCGGCCATAGGTTTCGATGGCCAGGTCTTCTTGCGTCTGTAGTTCGGTTCCTCGGCTCATAGGACCCCCTGACCCAAAAAGGCAGAAACAGAAGATGAGGGGAGGAAAGGCTTGATCTTGGACAAGCTATTTTGCGGCACGAAAAGCATGTCGCCGGGTTGCAATCGAATATCTTCAGACATATCCTTGCTGGCCATCAACTTTTTGACGTTAATGACCTTGGCTTCAAATCCCCCAGTCGGGACGGGATGAAACAAGACCACCTGTGAGTGTTTTGACTTGTCATCGAAGCCACCGGCGATGGCAACAGCTTCAGTAACCGTAAGATCACCACGAAGATCGTATTTACCCGGCCTGGCTACCTGGCCGGACGCAATGAAGTAAGGCTTCTCGAAATCTTTCAACGAGACTGCAATGACGGGGTCATGGAGGATCTTGGTATACGCATTGGTCAATGTCTGCGTTAACTCCGGCACTGTCTGACCTTCCACGTACATCGATCCGATAGCCTTAAGTGTGATATAGCCGTCCGGCTGAACCGCGATGACCTGGTTGAATTCGGGAGTCATGGCGAAATCGACATCGAAGCTATCGCCCTTGCGCAGTTTGTATCTCGGATTCCGCTGCTGCAGTCCCGGACTCGAAGCAGGCGGAGTTGCCGTTACCGAGGAAGAGCCGTCCGAGGGGGCAGAGCCCGCATCAACTTTTTGAGCAGCAGCCGTCATCCCAAGCACGATTGCGATTCCCGCCAGCACGATAGACCGATATTTCATCTCAAGCCTCAGTTAAATCCCCAGACTGCTCTGCGCATCCGTCTCGATAATTTCTGTCAATGGTTGGTCAACTAATTCCAACTCGCTCGCATCTACTTCGACAGCCACACTGCGCATGATGGCTTCAAGGGTAAGAACAAAGCGAAACTCGTTCTTCTTGCGCACCAGGATACCCTCAACGCCCGCCATTAAACCGGATTTAATTCGCACTCTTTCACCGACCCTGAGGTAGGGGTGCGGCTCCGCCTTACCGAGCCTGGCCCCAAGGCGCAGCGCTTCTACTTCTAACTGGGGAAGCGGCCACGGTTCTTTGGGGGAGCCCACAATCGAGACGACACCCGGCAAACTAAGCACCGCTCCGCGTGCAGCCCGATCGATGCGGACAAAGAGATAACACGGAAACAAAGGCAGATCCAGCGTAACCGGACTGCTTTTCTTCCATTGCCGCACTGTCCGGTAGAGCGGCAGAAAGGATTCAATATTTCGTTCTGCAAGCACTTCGCCTACATGCTTCTCGTGACGAGGAGTAGTGTACGCCGCAAACCATTGCAGCGCCGAATCACTCACGGTGGAAAACTGATCACTAACTCGCATGGGCGGAACTTTGGTATCGATTTTTGGGTATGGCTTCGCCAGCCTTACTCGGAGGCGTCTTTTTCCACAGAGCTTGATTGCTTTTTCGTCTTTACTCCCGGGTTCTTTTCCACAGCCTGTACTTCTGCTGACGTGGTTTGACTAAGGGCCGAACAACCTTACAACCGGAGCACGGTAGTTAAACTTTTATAGCGATAACTGACGCGGCGCGCTCTTGCCGGGCAGCTATTGGCTTGTCAATATCGGTGACATGCCTAATGTTGTGTTGACATGCGTCGGCCGCATCTGCCATCTAGTCCACGGCAAGGCAAATCAGGATAGCAAAGAAGCTTGCGTATTCGCCTCTTGGGCGACCTGGCCGACTTTTCAGCCTTTCCCGCAGGTACGCGGTTGTGGTCGAAAAAACGTCAAGTCGAACAAGGTTGAACAGGCCCGCAAAACTTTGGTTTTCCCAGGGATAGCGGTTTAAAAAAACCGATGGATCTGCAAAGGGGGATTTCGCACATCCCGTCTAAAAGTCCTGCTTTATGCTCGACCCCAGATTCGTATCACGGGGATCTTTGTGGTGTTTACTTTCACCGAGACCAAATATGCGGGAGTGCAGGTTCATTGTAAAGAACATTTAGGTAACAGATTACCCATGCGGCTGCTTCGCCCGGCGTGATCAAAAGCCAGTGCGATGAACGTCGGCGGAACAGTGCAGGCCGAAGCCGACGACATTGCGTAACTCTCCGATTTGAAGGTTTTAGGTGTTACCAGTACGGGCGGGGCCTGCCCTTGAGTTGGGTACCACAATGCGGTGGAAAAGCCTCACGATTTCGATTGCACGAATTTCTACCAGACCTTAGGATCTCTAGTCATCAGGCAACACATCTGTGGTATCTGTTTCCGCTCAGTCCGGCAACTTCGGAAGTGAAGTGCAAAAAACCTTCTTTTCTGCCGCAAGTGGCCAGCGTTCACACTCGGGACTACGCCTAAACCTCCTCCACGCAGAACGCTGATAGGGAGATTTACAGGTATGCTTGCGAAAGGTTCAGAAAGCCCGAACAAACGGATGCAGGAGAACCCCGCCCGTGGTATGAACACTGTGATCGATAGCGTTGCGGACAAAGCGAGCGGCGGACCGGCGGAGCGAGGAGGATACTTTGAGGTTCCCGGCGCTCACCTATACACAGTTCTGCACAGGGTAACCAAACCCATTGCTCGAGTACTGCTTGTGGGACCATTCGCAGCCGAACGTCATAGCTCCTACATACCATGGGTACTCTGGGCCCGGTACCTCGCCGAAAGGGGAATCGAGGTTCTTCGCTACGATTACCGGGGCATCGGTGAGAGTTCGGGCGCCTTCGAAGAGATGTCGTTCAGCGATTGGAGCGAGGACGTTCATCTTCTTGCAAAGTGGCTCAAGGAGCAATCGCCGGAGGTGCCGCTCGTGCTTCATGGTCTTGGAGTGGGAGCATTGCTGGCATCGCGTGCTTTTCATGGCGGCGTGGGCGAGGTGTTGCTGCTATGGTCCCCGCCAGAGAGCGCGAACCAGGCACTTCGATCGGCTGTGGTGCGTTGGATTAATGTGGAGCAGCTCTTCAAGTATGGCGATGAGCGGAAACCTCCGTCGGCATTTATCCAGGAACTGGAACGTGGTTCTTCCGTCGAAGTGGAGGGTTACCAGTTCTCAGGGAAATTGTGGCAGAATTCGTTCCTCTTTGATATGCCGCCTGCGATGCGAGATGAGACGAGCGCGAGAGCAGAGTATAAAAAGCCGGTCAGAATCATCAAACTGAGCCGGGAGGCCGCTCCCCTAGTCAAGGCAGGAACGGTAGCCGACGATCGAGCAAAGGACTTTACCTGGTTGTTCCTTGAAAACTGGCAATGGATCGCAACCAGCATTGACGACGTGAGGAAGATGCAGTGAAAGACGTTATCCAAGGGCGTGAGTTGTTCTCATTGGAGGTACTTGGCAATACGATCCAAGGGACCTGCCACTTGCCGCAGGACGAATCTTCCAATGAGGGCGGGTCGCTCGCGCACCACAAGAGCACAGGGATTTTAATAATCAGTGGTTTGCTGGCGCCGAGAGCTGGAATCGGCGATACATTGGTCCACTGGGCAGATTCTCTGGCCAAGGACGGTTACCCCTGCTTCCGGTTCGATTTGCCGGGAACATGTGACTCGACCGGCGCTCCCCCCGCGGAGTTGATGAGCTTTATCAGCACCGGCAGCTACGAAGCAGCGACCGTTGAGATCATCAAGCAAATCCGCCTGCGATACGACCTGGAATCAATGATCCTTATTGGTCACTGTACAGGAGCGGTCACAGCGATGTTCGCGGCGTCTTCCTGCGACGATTGCCGAGGGTTGGTTCTACTGGAACCCTTCTTCCACTTGTTCCCACCAGTAGCAACGAAAAGCCGGGCGGCGCTCAGCGACTGGGCTGCCAGTAACCGGCTGGGTGGCATTCTTAGCAACATCTTCGATCGTCTGAAGGAACTTCGCTTGCGTCTGCGCAGAAGTGAGCTTCCCGGCAATGCGAATTTTCCCCTGATCAAACGGTGGAAGAGCCTGGCGTCTGCTGGCCTTCCCATCCTGATACTCAAGGTGCCTGCGGCCAAAGCGGTCGGAGCTAAGCCGAGGCTGGGCGAGTTCGACTACCTGGCGTATGTCGCGGGGCTGGGCGGGAGCCGTCGTCGTGTCGACATAAAGGTGATCGAAGGTACGACGCACTCCTTTGCAGACCTCGCAGGACGAACGGCCGTGCGACGTTACACCGAATCCTGGTTGGCTGAATATTTCCCCCAAGCGACTGTGAAACGAACGCTTCCACAAGATCACAATGTTCCCATCCAACCAGGAACGTCCCTAAGCACGGAGAGCCTGGTTACAGTTTCGCCGGGAGACTAATCTCCAGCCAGGTTTCAGATGGGTGAACCGTTAACTTGCTTGTACTAAGCGCTTTCTCCTTAGTACAAGCACTCTACAAGACTCAATGATCGATGTGCGCAGCACCCCTCATGCTGCGGCCTGAGGACTTTATGCAAGTTTCCCCGCCGGGGCCCTGTCCTTACGATATTCATGCCGAACGTCCAGGATTCTTCCCGGTGGGCGATGCGCAACTCTACACCGTGCTGCACGAGGTCAAGCAACCGTTGGCTCGCGTTCTGCTGGTTGGGCCTTTTACCCTGGAGCGTCACACCTCTTACCGGGCATGGGTCCAATGGGCGCGCTACCTGGCGGCCAGGCAGATCGAAGTGCTCCGATACGATTATCGCGGGGTCGGGGAGAGCACCGGGTCGTTCGAGGACATGACCTTCGACACATGGATGGATGATGTCCAGTGCCTGTCGACATGGTTCAGCAAGCGAGGAGAGGGCGTGCCGCTGGTGCTGCACGGCCTTGAAATGGGTGGACTTCTGGCCGCGAAGACGTTTCATATGGGGACGGCAGAAGCACTCCTGTTGTGGTCGGCACCCACGGATGCAAACGAAGTGCTGCGGTCCACTTTTCAGCGCTGGATTGGAACGCAGCAGGTTTACAAACGGCCAGAAGAACGGAGGCCGGCTTCGCACTATTTTCGACTTCTGGACGAAGGAAAGAGTGTCGAGGTGCAAGGGTATGAATGGTCAACAGCATTGTGGCATCAATCTCGCGGCTTTAACCTGCCTGCGGCGATGATTCCGCCAAACGATCCGACAGTCTCTTACAGGAGGCCCGTCCACATGGTGAAACTAGGCAAGGATGCTACCCCCCTCGTCAAGGGTGGGGTACCAGGTTTTGAGGAAAACAAAAACTTCAGCTTTCTGTTCGATCCCAATTATGAGTGGATCGTCTCAAATCTGGGAGTGGCAAGGGAGCGGGTATGATCAGCGACCAAGTGGGTATGCGTCAACTAACAACGCTCGACGGCGGTGGAGTCCTGCTCCACGGCACCTATCACAAGCCCACGAGCCTGGCTGGAACGGAAGCGGCGGTATCGTCCACGACGCTGGGAATAATGTTCACGAACGCTTTATCCAGCCCTCGGTCTCTGGTAGGCGACTCCGGAGTTTATTGGGCGGCGTCGTTTGCATCTCTTGGTTACCCATCCTTCCGGTTCGATTTTCCCGGCCTGGGAGATAGCTATGGCGAGATACCAAACGACCTCCTGCGATTCACGAATGAGGGCGGCTATGCAGCTGTCGCCTCTTCCAAGGCACGGGAACTGGTGCAGAAGTACCAGCTCTCGGGAGTGGTGATGTTTGGCCACTGCGCCGGAGCGACGACCGCGATTTACGGGGCTTCCACGTGTGCGGAGTGTAAAGGCCTGGTACTGCTGGATCCGTACCTGACCCTGTCCAGAGCGCTCACGGTAACATTGCGGCCGGGCCTGGTGCTTTGGATTCGGCGGAGCAGGGCTGGAGCAATTCTTCGGGCTACCTACGATCGGGTTCGTGCACTCAAGACGATATTTGGCAAGGGGGACCTGCCGGAGAATACCAACTTCGATGTCATCAGCCGGTTCAAGGAAATTGTTTCCAGGGGAACCCCCATCCTTATCTTAAAAGCGCCGGAGACCGCCATAAGCGGTGGCGCCGGCAAAGCCAACAGCTTTGATTATTTCGAGTATATCCGTTCGTTTGCGGTGCAAAGCGGCCAGGTCTCGATTCGCACGATTGAGGATACGGATCACTCCTTTTCCAATCACGCGGGGCAGTTGGCGGTTCGCCAACATACGGAAACATGGCTAAGCGAACACTTCCCAGAGGGCGTGGCCAGCATTGCGCCCGTACAAAAGCAAGAGTCTCAGATTCAAGCGCCTTTGATCTTAAGGTAGTCCGTTCATAACCCGCATTTCGCCTCGAGATGAGTGCAACATGGTTTTGTACAAGGCCGAAGGGAAGATCCCGATCGCGCAAACGACGCAGACCGTGAGCGCCGGGAAGACTCCTCGTTTTGCAGCCGCTCCTCTGGCCTTCCATTCGCTGGTTTCGAGCAGGGGGGTAACGTTTCTAAAAACTCTGGTAAGCGATTACCAGATTCTTTCTCCAGTGTCGACTTTCGCATGTACTCTTGGGCAACAGTCATCACAATATAAACCGATGACACTTTTAGGCCGTTTGTTATGCGCTTTTTGCCTTATTCGATCTTATCGACAGCGGACGTCGACTTGTTTTGATTTTTCTCCTGGTGTTGTAAATCGGACGCGCTTCTCAGCTGGGCAATAACCGATTAGAAGCGCTGCGTATACATCTTCGTTGTGATCGACCTTTTCTTTTTGCAATGCAAGGCGAGTGCATCCCCCTGCCCTACCTTGCGACCGGGCTCTGTTAGTTGCACATCATGATCTACGGATCCATCACCCAGCTTTTAAACCATAGAGGATAACTATGACTACTTCGCTCGTCGCCCCCGAAATTCAGAACCTATCGTCCATCAAGCCGCGGATTGATAGTGAGATTGACAGTCTGGTTGCTGCGCTTCCAGATCCAAAAGACCTTACTCCCGAACAACGGCGCGGGATCATAGCACGATACAGCGCTGTGCTCGAAGGTAACTTCATTTACTGGATGACGGCCGCTTACCTCTCTGTGCAGTCGGAGGAGGCACGTCCCATCCTGATCGACAACCTGAGGGAAGAAATCGGCGATTGTCATCCCGAGATGCTGCGGAGATTCGCGATTGCCGCCCACGCTTTCCCAACTGACGCAGACGCCATGGCTGTACGCGAGGGGTTGACCAAGGTCCGTCTGTTCCTGGGCAAACTGCAGGGAGTGCAGAACGTACTTACCATGGGCTTCTTTGAAACTTATATTCAAAGATTCATGTCTTACCTGGCGGATCTTGCGGTCGCCCAAGGTTCTACGGACCTTGAATACACCGACGTGCACGGTGTTTGCGACGTTGCTCACTCCGAAGGCCTTTTGATGGCCCTGTCGGCGGAGGCAGCGATCAATCCACCTGATCCGTCAGCTGATTTGTTTGAGGGAGTCAACGACCTTCGCGCTTTGATCGAGACCATCAACGGAACCGAGCACGCGAGCGTACCTGCGGCGTAGCTTGAGTAAAAAGGTCTATAGCTGGTTGTCTGTTGGTAAGGCCATTCGTCTTGGTTCGGTCAAAGTCATTTCCTACCCCAGGACCGTGGGCTCGCTGCCCGGGTACGAAGGGGGAATGAGGTTCTCCGGCGCGATGATCGGGCGACAGGGAGGGCAAGGGCGTCTTTAGGAAGACGTCCTTCGTTCGCCTGGAAGACTCACTTCTGCAGCTACTGTAGGCGGCCCGACGCCTTGGCCTCCGGCGCTACAGTGCGGGGAGTGTGCGGCCATTTGTAGAAGTGTTCCCGGCTTAGGGCCCAAGAAGTTTCTGTAGTCGCTTCACCTGTGTAGTTGTTTGGTCTATCTGATGTAGCGAAGCGTTCCCTGCACGCAGCCCCGATAGGCGCTGCAATCCGGCAACGCTTCGAGAAAAACTGTTTCGTAGAAGCGCGAGCGAGGGATGCATCCGGAATCGAGAGGTCCAGCTTGCAAGTCATAGGATGCCGTTTGCCCGCGTAGAGAGCGTCTCAAAAAGGAAAAACACTGACCATGAATGTTCGATCGGAAATCGTAACGCAATTCAAGCAAGTCGCCCAGGAGCAAGACAAACGGTTGGCTCCCCTGACAGACGGGCTGGAATTGTTGAACTCGGGGCTGGATTCACTTTCCTTCGCTATCCTGGTAACCCGGCTTGAAGATTCTCTCGGCATCGACCCGTTCACTGAATCGGAAGATGCCCAGTTTCCAGTAACCTTTGGTGACTTCGTCAACCTTTATGAACATGTTACAAAATAGCTCCGCTTCGCTTTGGGAAGCGGTCAGTACCACCGTCGACGCTTGCGACCCTTTCCTGTCAAGTGCGGAGATGCGCCTTTCTCTGCGCGATCTGCTCTCAGGGTCGGTGCTCGGCGGGCGTTGCCAGGAGCTCAGCGGAAGTTCTGTCGTCATCGCGACGACGGACCAGCTGCCCGCTGCGGCGGCGCTTATCGAACTGGACGGAGTGGCCCGCCGGATGGTTTTATGCCCCCCCGACTTGCCAGAGGAATACCTGCCCTCGATCGTTCGGTCCGCGGAAGCGGATGCAATTGTTTCCGACCGGATCATCCAGGGTCCAGGAACTGCCAGGGTCAGGTCGTTTATCCATTGCGATGGGAAAATAACCCCCAAGAGTTACGGCTCGACCGATCGGTATGAGACGGAGTGGGTGCTTCTGACGTCTGGCACCACGGGAGTACCGAAGCTCGTCGTTCATACCCTGGCGAGTCTGACGGGAGCGATCGACACCGGCAAACCAAGAAGCGGTCATGTGATTTGGAGCACGTTCTACGACATCCGCCGTTACGGGGGGTTGCAGATATTTCTGCGCGCCATGATGACCGGCAGTTCCCTGATATTATCGAGCGCGCAAAAGTCGACGGCGGACTTCCTGGCCCGCGTGGGCGCACATGGAGTCACCCACATCTCCGGCACACCGTCGCATTGGCGGCGGGCGCTGATGAGTTCCTCGGCGCACCTGATTGCACCCGAATATATTCGTTTATCGGGAGAGATTGCCGATCAGTCCATCCTTAATCATCTGGCGCAGGTTTATCCGCAGGCACGCATCGGTCACGCGTTTGCCACCACGGAAGCCGGGGTCGCCTTTGATGTGAATGACGGCATGACCGGGTTTCCAGCGAGCGTGCTGAGGCGTACGCCGGAAGTGGAGATGAAGGTCGAGAATGGTTCTCTTCGCATCCGGTCCGCACGCACAGCGAGCCGGTACCTGGATGCAGAGCACGGCCCCCTTAAGGATGCGGAAGGCTTTGTGGATACCACCGACATGCTCGATCTGCGAAACGACCGCTACCACTTTGTTGGCCGGCGCGATGGAGTGATTAATGTTGGGGGCCTCAAGGTGCACCCCGAAGAAGTGGAAGAGGTGATCAATCGTCACCCCGAGGTTCGGATGTCGCTGGTCCGAACCAAGAAGAATCCCATCACCGGCGCGCTGGTGGTTGCGGATGTTGTTTTACGGTCGGCAAGCGGGCCGGAGGGTGACGGCGATCGTCAGATTCAGCAAGACATTTTGCTATTGTGCCGCGAGGAGCTTGCATCGCATAAGGTTCCGGCCACGATCAATTTTGTTTCGGCGTTGGCGGTTGCGGATTCTGGGAAGCTCATCCGCCGTGCGTAATGTAATTGTGACCGGGGGCAGTCGAGGGTTGGGCCTGGGGATGGCCAGCAAGCTGGCAAAACAGGGCTATCGTGCGATCGCTATCGCGCGCAAAGAAAGCCCGGAGCTCACGGCTGTGTTGCAGGGGGGCACTGAGCCGGGATGCATTCAATTTGTCCCATACGACCTGGCGGATCTTGAAGGGATCGCGGCGCTGGTGAAGAAGCTGCGCAAGGACTTCGGGCCGATCTATGGGTTGGTGAACAATGCGGGCATCAGCGTCGACGGAGCCTTGGCCATGTTGCAAGTTTCTCAGATGGAGCAGGTGGTTCGTTTGAACACGCTCTCGCCCATGGTGGTGACGAAAGCCGCAGTACGCTCGATGATGTCAGATGGAGGCGGCCGCATCGTTAATATCGCGTCGGTCGTGGCCTTCACTGGCTACAGCGGACTGAGTGTCTATAGCGCCTCGAAGGCTTCGCTCATCGGCTTCACCCGGTCGCTCGCCAGGGAGGTGGGAAAGCTGGGGATTACCGTGAATGCGGTTGCGCCAGGCTTTGTGGATACCGAGATGACGCGGGGTATGAAGGACGAGCAGCGGGAACAGATTGTGCGCCGTAGTGCGCTCAAGCGACTGGTGGACGTTGAAGATGTGGCAAACGCGGTCGAATTCCTGCTCAGTGATGGAGCGAAGAACATAACCGGCACCGTAGTTACGGTGGATGCGGGTAACACAGCTTGAGCTTATTGCAGACAATGACGGCCACGCCAACGAACGGTTCGCCGGGAAAGGCGTGGCTACGCGCCCTGGAACTGACTGCACCCATCGCGCGCAATCGGCACCGCCTTCTCTCCACGGTCATCGAGGAGCGCGCTGCACAATTAGGCGATACACCGGCGGTGCAATCGGATCGTGAGTGCCTGACATATCGAGAGCTCTCCTGGCGGATCAATCAGTACGCCCGATGGGCACTTGAACAACGGGTCGCCAAAGGCGAAGTCGTGGGCCTGTTGATGACCAACCGACCTGAATACCTTGCCATATGGCTCGGTATCACCAGCGTCGGTGGAGTCGTTTCCCTTCTGAATACCAATTTGACCGGGCCTTCTCTCGCCCACTGTATTAATGTTGTCACCCCTAAGCATCTCATCGTCGCTGCGGAATTCGCCGGCCAGCTCGCCGCGGGTTTCCCGCTACTCTCGGTGCTTCCGACGGTCTGGCTGCATGGCAACGAACCCAGCCCATGGCGACGCATTGATCTCGAAATCGAAGCCCAAACGGGCGAAGCGCTCAGCGAGCACGAGAAGCGGCCGCCTACTATAGAGGATAGAGCGCTCTACATCTATACTTCCGGCACTACCGGGTTACCCAAAGCTGCCAACATCAGCCATGCGCGGGTCATGCAATGGGGGCACTGGTTTGCCGGCATGATGGGTGCGCAGTCAACCGACCGGATGTATAACTGCCTGCCCATGTATCACAGTGTGGGCGGGGTGCAGGTGCCGGGGGCGATTCTGGTCGCCGGCGGCACACTCATTGTGCGGGAGAAATTCTCCGCCAGCCAGTTCTGGAATGACATTGTCCGCTGGGATTGTACGGTGTTCCAATACATCGGCGAACTTTGCCGTTACTTGTTGCACGCGCCGCATTCCGCTAGCGAGACCGCCCATCGCATCAGGATGGCTTGCGGCAATGGGCTGGCGCCGGAAGTGTGGGACGGTTTCAAGAATCGCTTTTCGATTCCTCAGATTTTCGAATTTTATGCTTCCACCGAGGGCGGGGTTTCGCTCTTCAACGTTCAGGGCAAGCGCGGGGCCATCGGCCATATTCCAGGGTACCTGACGCATCGGTTCTCGCCCGGGCTGGTGGTGTTCGATGTGGAAAAGGGTGAGCCGGTGCGGGACGCGCAGGGGTTCTGCATTCGCTGCGGCCCTAATGAGGCGGGCGAAGCAATCGGCAAGGTGGCGGATGATCCATCTAATATCGGTAGCCGATTCGAGGGCTACACCAACACTGAGGCTTCAGAGCGCAAGATCCTGCGCAATGTGTTTGAGCCGGGAGACGTCTGGATTCGTACCGGCGACCTGATGCGCAAGGATGAACAAGGATATTTTTATTTCGTCGATCGCATCGGCGATACCTTCCGGTGGAAGGGCGAGAACGTCGCCACGTGCGAGGTATCAGAAGCGATCTGCGCCTTCCCCGGAGTGAAGCACGCAAATGTCTATGGCGTAGCCGTCCCGGCGACAGAGGGCCGCGCCGGCATGGCTACCCTGGTTACCGAAGATGAACTGGACCTGGCAGAATTCCGCCAGCACCTGATGAACCGCCTACCCCCCTATGCGCGGCCTTTGTTTCTACGGATCCGAAAGAACATGGATCTGACAGGGACTTTCAAATACTCGAAGACCGACCTGGCTCGGCAAGGATTCAACCCGGCCGCGAGCGATGATGCCGTTTATTTCAACAATCTGGAATCGGGCGCATTCACGCGGCTGGACCAGCAGTTGTATGAACGCATTCAAATGGGCGCCATTCGCTTCTAGGCACTGCAGTTGGTGGGGGAAGGTATTCATGTTGATCGACGAAATCCGGTCTGATTTCACGCAATTACAAACTGATATTGCGGACGGCCCCATCCTGCCCACGGTGACGGCGGAAGAGATTCGAGCTTACCTCGCGTCTCGTTACGACTTCCATCAGACGCTGCCGCTCGAGGAAGTGGTTATCGATGTAGAAAAGATGTTGCGTACCTGGCAGGTCCAGGTCACGCACCCGCGCTACTTTGGTCTGTTTAACCCCAGCGTGACGCTGGCTTCGGTGGTGGCTGACACGCTGGTCGCCATGTATAACTCTCAGTTGGCAAACTGGCGTACTTCGCCCGCGGCCAATGAGATCGAACGGTACACGCTTGGTTGGCTTGCGGAGAAGTTCGGCCTCCCCCGAAATTCCATCGCGACGTTCACCAGTGGGGGAACCGAAGCGAATGTCTCTGCGGTCGTGGTCGCTCTGACGCGCGCGTTTCCCGATTACGGCGAGCACGGTCTTCGCCACTTGAACGCCACTCCCTCTGTATATCTGACTGCCGAGGCCCATCACGGCTACAACAAGATCGCTCACATGACGGGGCTGGGACGTAGAGCGCTGCGAGATCATCGCGACCGACAACAATCTGAAGATGGATCTCAATGATCTGCAACGGCGCGTGGCGGAAGATCGGAACAATGGGTTCCTTCCTTTCATGGTCATCGGGACAGCGGGTACCACGGCGGCGGGAATCATCGATCCCTTGGCGGAGATGGGGCAATTCTGCCGCGAGCAGGGACTGTGGTTTCACGTCGATGCTGCGTGGGGCGGCAGCGCCATCCTTGCTCCCAGCCTCAAGCATTACCTGGATGGTATTGGCGAGGCTGACTCCATCACCTGCGACGCGCATAAGTGGCTCTCGGTCACGATGGGCTGCGGAATGTTCTTCTGCCGGTACCCTGATACCGTCGCCGAGGCTTTCCGGGCTGATGTTTCCTACATGCCAGGCAAGAAGGTAGGGCCGGTATTTGACCCGTACACCAACTCCGCACAGTGGTCGCGGCGGTTTATTGGCCTGAAGCTTTTTATGACGCTGGCGCAACAGGGCGAAGCCGGCTATGCGGAAATGATTGAGCACCAGACCCGCATGGGCGATGTTCTGCGCGATGCGCTGAGAGCTTCGGGATGGTCCATCCTCAACTCGACTCCACTGCCACTGGTTTGCTTCACCCGGGAAGGGCTGGTACCCACGGAATTCCTGGCAGCCCTGCATAAGCGGCAAATTGCATGGATGTCGGAGGCGCGGGTGGGGAATATTCCTGTGGTGCGCGCGTGCATTACGAGTTTTAGAACGACCGAAAGAGACATCCACTGGGTGGTGAGCGAGATGAATCGCCTGGTTGGAATCACAGATGAGGAACAATTCGCCGGAACAGGCCAAGGACGGGTGAGCGCATGAAAAAGGAAACAATTGCTATCCACAGCGGTTACGAGATCGACCCCACAACCAAGGCGGTCGCGGTGCCGATTTACCAGACGGTCTCGTTTGCCTTCGACAGCACCGAACATGCGGCTGCGCTGTTCAACCTGGAGGCCGATGGATACCGGTATACCCGGATCAGCAATCCGACCACCGCGGTGCTGGAGCGCAGGGTCGCTGCGCTGGAAGGAGGCCGGGATGCTCTGTGCGTGGCCAGCGGCCAGGCAGCGGTAACGTACGCGGTGCAAAATGTGACCGAGCTGGGGTGCAATATCATCACCACTCCGCAGCTTTACGGCACCACGCATACGCTGTTCGCTCACCTTCTGCCCAGCCAGGGTGTCAGTGTTCGCTTCGCGGAGACGGATCGACCAGAGTCAGTGGAAAGGCTGATCGACCACAACACTCGCGCCGTGTTCTGCGAAAGCGTTGGTAACCCGGCTGGAAACGTATGCGACATTGAGGGTTTGGCCCGAGTGGCCCATCGCCATGGAGTACCGCTGATCGTGGATAACACGGTGGCCACGCCTATCCTGCTGCGGCCGATCGAATTCGGCGCCGACATCGTCGTCCATTCGCTGACCAAGTTTATGGGCGGGCACGGCACGACTCTCGGGGGAGCCATCGTAGATAGCGGCAATTTCCCGTGGCAAGAGCACGTCGACCGCTTCCCTATCTTCAATCAACCGGACCCCTCTTATCATGGCATGATCTATAGCGAATTCTTCGGTAAAGGCGCGTTCCTCGGCCGTGCCCGCGCTGTCTACCAGCGGACGACCGGGGCTGTGCTGTCTCCGCTGAGCGCGTTCCTGCTTCTGCAGGGTATCGAGACGGTTGCGCTACGGGTAGAGCGCCACGTGCAGAATGGGAGAAAAGTCGCGGAGTTTCTACGCGACGACGAGAGGGTCGCATGGATCACGTATGCAGGCTTTCCCGAGAGCCCTTACTACGACCTAGCGCAGAAATACCTGGGTGACAACACTTGTTCTCTGATGGCGATCGGACTCAAGGGCGGTTACGATGCTGCGGTCAAATTCTATGACGCCCTGCAATTGATCAAGCGGCTGGTAAATCTTGGCGATGCCAAATCGCTCTCGTGCCACCCGGCCTCCACCACTCACCGGCAGATGTCGCCCGAAGAGCAACGCCACGCCGGCGTTACCCCGGAGCTGATTCGCCTGAGCGTCGGCATCGAGCACATCGACGACATCATTGCAGATCTGAAGCAGGCCCTCGACGCCACCACCCTCGTCACGATGAAGGGAGATGCTGATGCCCGTCTTGTTTGACTCCGAACCCAGCGGCTGTATCAGGATCGGCCTGATCAATAACATGTCCGACGAGGCGCTCAAGGCAACGGAACGCCAGTTTATTTCGCTGCTTAATTCGGCTTCGGACAACATGCCTATCCATCTGTCGCTCTACACGCTGCCGGGAGTTCCCCGCAATGGCTTTACCGCCGGCCATATCAGCAGCTGCTACTCGAACATCGAAGATCTCTGGAACAGTGATCTCGATGGGCTGATCGTAACCGGCAGGGAGCCGATGGCGGCGAACCTGTCGGATGAGCCCTACTGGGACAGTTTTACCAGGGTGCTTGGCTGGGCACAGGAGAATTGCCATGCGACTGTTCTGTCGTGCCTGGCAGCGCATGCCGCGATCCTGCACATGGACGGCATTCGCCGAGTGAAGAGGAATGATAAGGTTTTCGGGATCTTCGAGTGTGCACGCGTTTCTGATCATCCCTTGATAGCTGGAACAGCGTCGCAGTTCAAGCTCCCACATTCGCGTTGGAATGGCGTACCCGAAGAGCAGTTGACGGATTGCGGATACAAAGTGCTGACGCGCTCGGCAGATGCCGGCGTGGATACATTTATCAAGCAGCAGAAAAAACTTTTCGTCTTTTTCCAGGGTCATCCGGAGTATGAATCCGATACCCTGCTGCGCGAATATCGACGGGATGTCGGCCGATACGTCAAAGGCGAGGCCCCCAGATACCCGTTGATGCCTGAAAGCTATTTTGATGAGACTACGACCGGGGAATTGACGGCGTTCCAGGAGAAAGCCCTTTCTCGGAAAAGTGAGGAATTGCTGCCGGAGCTCACCGCCATCCTCGAAAACAAGAAAATCGAGAACACATGGCAAGCCAGTGCGGCTGGTGTTTACAGAAATTGGCTGGGGCATATCTGCGCCCAGAAAGAGACCGTGCTGGTGTCGCGGAGATTGAAAGCAATGGCAGACAGCGAAGAGATGTTGGGCGCTCCCTTTCTTCCAACGCTTGCGTTTGGAGATGTGGGGTAAGAGTCGGAGGAGCAATGGTTTCTACACTGCCTATGCCAACGGAGACGCACACGGTTCCGACGGCGACAAAGCTTCTGATCAATAATCGCTGGGTTCCGAGCGAATCGGGTAAGACTTTCGCGACCATCAATCCCTCAACCGGCGAGGAAATCTGCCAGGTCGCCGAAGCCGATGCAGCCGATGTTGATAAGGCGGTTGCGGCCGCCCGGGCGGCGTTCGATCAAGGCCCCTGGAAAAAGATGCGCGCCTCGGAACGGGGACGCCTGCTCCATCGTCTCGCCGACCTGATCGAGCAAAATGCCGACCAACTCGCTCGACCTGGAAACGCTGGACAACGGTAAGCCCCTGTCCATAGCCAAGGCGGTGGATGTTACCAAGACAATCGCCTGCTATCGCTACTTCGCCGGCTGGGCAGACAAAGTTCAGGGCAAGACGATCCCGATTGACGGAGACTTTTTCTGCTACACACGCCACGAGCCTATCGGCGTCATCGGGCAGATTATTCCCTGGAATTATCCGCTGCTAATGCAAGCCTGGAAGCTGGCTCCGGCGCTGGCGACTGGCAATACCATCGTGATGAAGCCGGCAGAGCAAACGCCTTTGTCTGCGCTTCGGCTTGGTGAGCTGATTGTGGAAGCTGGGTTCCCTGAGGGCGTGGTGAATCTGTTGCCGGGCTTTGGCTCGACCGCGGGCGCGGCCATTGCGCGCCATATGGACGTGGACAAGGTGGCGTTCACTGGCTCTACCGAGGTTGGCCGCCTGATTATGGAGGCTGCGGCAAAATCGAATCTGAAGCGAATCTCTTTGGAACTCGGCGGTAAGAGCCCGAATATCATCTTCGCAGATACTGACCTCGATGACGCGGTCGAAGGCGCGCACCTGGGGCTGTTCGTTAACCAGGGCCAATCCTGTTGCGCTGGATCAAGAGTCTTTGTGGAAGAGACGATCTACGACGAATTTGTGGAGAAGAGCATCGCCCGGGCTCGCAGACGCAGGGTGGGAGATCCGCTAGATCCACGCACTGACCAGGGTCCGCAGGTTAGCGAGTCACAATTTGACCGGATCCTGGGTTACATCGAGGCTGGAAAGCGCGAAGGAGCGACCCTTGCCTGCGGCGGCGAGCGGGTTGGAGACCGTGGATACTTCATTCAACCGACGGTGTTCTCCGACGTTCGGGATGAAATGAAAATTGCGCGGGAAGAGATTTTTGGTCCGGTTATGAGCATTATTCCCTTTAAGGATATGGACGAGGTCATCGCCCGGGCCAACCGCACCACTTATGGATTAGCGGCGGGCGTGTGGACACGGGATATCAAAAAGGCACACGCAGTCGCGAACAGCATGCGAGCGGGAACGGTTTGGGTGAATTGCTATCATGTGCTGGATACGAGGGCTCCGTTCGGAGGATACAAGCAGTCAGGTATGGGGCGCGAGTTGGGTGAATATGGACTGCAGCAATATACAGAGGTGAAGACGGTTACGCTCAAGCTTTGATTGGACGAGAACCTTCAATAGGCTAGAAAAACATTCCCAAGAAAGAGCATCCACACAGAGATCTCTCCACTGCGCTTCGCTGCGGTCGAGATGACAAAGGGGAGGTCGCTATAGCCCTGGGCAGCTGTCAAGGGAACCAGCAAAGCTGTACCCTCCTCCAAGGAAACATCAGGGGCTGTCGTTCGATCGGCGCACAGTGCACAATGGATCGATGAGCGCGATCCAACCAACGATCGAGATTAACGCCGACCGGCTTTGGAGCCGCATTGAGGCCCTTAGCCGCATCACCGATCCCGCTAAACCGTGGACGCGTCGCTCGTTCGATGCCAACTTCACCAAGGGTAGAACATGGCTCGAGGCAGAGTTCAAAGCCGCCGGACTGTCCGTCGCAGTAGACTCAGGCGGAAACCTCATCGGCCGCAGGGAAGGCAGCAGAGGCGGCTTAGGAACGTTAGTCTCCGGCTCTCATTCAGATACTGTTCCCGCAGGCGGCCGCTTCGACGGAATGCTGGGCCTGCTGGCGGCTCTTGAAGCCGCGCAGTCAATGCGCGAGCAGCACATCTCACTTCTGCACCCGCTGGAAGTTGTCGACTTCCTTGCCGAGGAGCCCAGCGATTTTGGTCTCTCATGTATCGGGAGCCGAAGTTGGGCCGGGGCGCTGACACAATCGGATCTTGCCCTACTCTCTTCTTCCAACACGACACTTGCTTCCGCGATCAACGAACTGGGCGGTCATGCGGAACAGATTACAAGGGCCCTACGCCCCCACGACTCGTTGGCAGCCTATGTGGAGTTGCATATTGAACAGGGGCTGGTGTTGCCGGAACGTAATGCGGCGATTGGCGTGGTGACGGCGATCGTGGGGATTCGCCGGTATGAAGTGACGGTTGAGGGACGAGCGGATCATGCGGGCACAACGCCGATGTCTCTTCGACGGGACGCACTCGTGGGCGCAGCGGGTGTCATCCGCATGGTTGAAGAACTGGCTCGCACACGCTCCTCCGAAATGCCTTATCTCGTAGCGACTATAGGGAAAATTTCGGTGGAACCGAACGCGATCAATGCGGTCCCGGGCTCAGTCCGAATGATCCTAGAGACGCGCAGCACCGAGGACGCGCGAGCTGGCAGAATTTGAGAAGCAACTCTGGCAGAAAATCGAGCCCGACTTACAACAAGGCGGATTGCATCTTAAGGTCTCACCCATGAGTAAGACAGTCCCCACCGCATGCTCTCCTCTGATTCAGGAGGCCATCGAACAGGCAGCCACAGCCGCAGGATTGAACAGCACCCATCTGCCCAGCGGGGCCGGACACGACGGTGTTTTTGTCGGCCGCATTGCACCCATGGGGATGATTTTTGTGCCCTGCCGGGATGGCAGAAGCCATGCACCGGAGGAATGGGCAGAACCAGAGGATTGCGCGAACGGCACGCGAGTGCTGGCCGAGACGCTACTCCTGCTGGACCGAAAACTGACCTAAAGCTAAATCGTAACCGTCACTTACGGTTTTGGCGTTTCGGAACTAAGCAAACGGATCAGCAGCTGTTGCAGCTTCGGAAGGTCGACATCCATTTGTGCGTGCACTTTTTGCAAGGTGATTTTGGGGCGCGTGTTGTCAGTGTAGGTCAAGGTATCCCCATAGGTGGCGCCGTGATCGGTGTTGACATCCATATAGACAAAACGTTCGCGCGTAATGATGGACGGGTCAAGCCATGCCGCGGCCGCCAACTCATCCCATAGATAGTTGATGGTCACCGGCCTGCGCGTGTACTTGACGACATATTGCGCAGCTACAGCTTTTGAATTTGCGAGGCCGTCAAGGACTTCCGGCTCGAGGCGAGTCTTTAAAGAAGCATCGATGGTGGTCACCGAAATTTTCGGCCACCTGGCCTTCAGCACAATGCTTGCGGCTTCTGGATCAAACCAGAAATTGAACTCATGCCTTGGATCGGTGGACCACTCAGCAGCGTCGGTCTGAGGATTCAAGCTTCCTCCCATCACTACCAATTCCTGCGCCAGTTCCGCAAATTGCGAATCCAGACTGACAGCCAGAGCGACGTTGGTCAGCGGCCCAGCCGCATAGATCGTCACCCGGTGAGGATATTGATGCACCATCCTGATCATGAAATGGGCGGCATCTTCCTCCGCAGCCCTGGTGGTTGGTTTACCCTCCGGCATAGTGTCGTCACCCAGCACATTGCCCCACGCTCCCTTGTAGGTCGACGGCCCGTACATCTGGTCTGCAAGCGCAGTCCATTCCTGAGTTCGAACAAGAGGGCCCAACGCGCCGGCATAGATGCGCACATCTGTGCGTCCAATGATCTCGAGCAGACGAAGCGCATGTGCGACCTCGGGGTCGCGCCAGCCATCCCCGGTGACGACAGTGATGCCGAGGACCTTCACATCCGGAGATTGCAAAAGCACCAGCAGAGATGTCATTCCCGACCCGCCGGGGCCGGCAGCATCCTGATCCGCAATTACGTAGCGCTGAGCCCGCAGGGGGATGTTCAGGAGCAATAACAGCAGTAACCATCCAAGTGACTTAAGCAATTCTGTATCTCCTCGTAAATCCGTCTGGAACTCAGAGGCCGTTTTCCACCATCAGCAGAAGGCGCTCTGATAGGGCGCGAATGTCTTTTTCAGAGGCAATGTTCAGCGGACCGTCGATGATCAAAAAGGCCAGGCCGTGCACCGCAGACCATGCCAGGTATTCCGCGCCAGGCCTTCGTTCCCGTGGAAGAACGCCTGTTGCCACCAACAAGTCCAGAGCCGAGCCAAGCAGTTGAAACGGGTTGAGGCCGCTCTTGCCTGTCTTCGCAGCATCCAGATCATCCTCTACGGGATCCGGAGTCGAAAATGCGGTTCGAAAGAGACCCCTCTCGGTGAGGGCGAACTTTAGATAAGCTGCGCCTACCGCGCGTAGGGTGGCCCGGGCCAATTCTGGCGGCGAAGCTTTCCTCCGTTGCACCTTGGCGATCTCCGCCTCGATGGCAAGCGCGAGTGAAGACAGAGCAGCCGCTCTGACCGCTTGCAACAGATCATTGTGACTGGAAAAATGCCGGTATGCAGCATTGGGAGCAACCCCTGCCGACCGGGTGGCTTCACGTAAAACGACAGCCTGTGGACCACCCTCGCGCGCCAGTTTTATCCCCGCCTCCAATAGGGCTCTGCGTAAGTCTCCGTGTCGAAAAGTCTTACGAGCCGGCAGTGGAGATTTTTTTTTGCTGTTCATGCGGCCTTGTGGACAGTGTACCTTCCCTCTTGTATTTTTATTTGTGGACAGCGTACACATGTCGGGGAGCCGGCTTGCGGTTCCCTGAAAAAGTCAACAACGAACCCCGGACAGGTGACCTTTATGAGTAGTTTTGAAAGTTCTCCTCGCATTACGCCGTTTCTCTGGTTCGACAACAACGCGGCAGATGCCGTCAACTTCTACCTCTCCGTTTTCAAGAACTCCCGCCGGCTTGACGAGCTGCACAATCACGAGGGTCGTCCAGCCCCCGCGAGCGTTCTCACCATTGCTTTCGAACTTGATGGCCAAAGGTTTGTGGCCCTGAACGGCGGGCCTTTGTTCAAGTTCACCGAGGCGATCTCTTTTGTCGTCCGGTGCGACTCGCAGGACGAGGTGGACAAGTACTGGGAAAAACTATCGACGGGCGGCAGCACATCGCAGTGTGGCTGGTTAAAAGACAAGTTTGGCCTGTCATGGCAAGTTGTGCCTGCACGGCTTCCGGAGTTGATCAAGAATCCAAAAGCGATGCAGGCCATGCTGAAAATGACGAAATTGGATATTGCTGAACTCGAGCGCGCAGCCGAGGATCAGGGAGTGCCAACTTACCGCTGATCATTATCCCGGGCTACGGGATTCCGGGCCTGGCAAATTGGTGACCACATCTTTTCCACAAGAGAGGGCAATATGAGCACAACAGCGCAACAGGAAATAACCGCACCCGTCACGCTCAAGACCGGCGATTTCGTCTGGCATGAATTAAGAACGACGGACGCCAAGGCAGCCACTGACTTCTACACTCACGTCGTGGGATGGAAAGCGATGGGTTCTGGAGATCCCGGCGGGATCCCCTACACTCTTTTATCTGTCAGCGACTTGAGCACCGCTGGACTCATGCAGCTCACTCCCGAGATGCAAGCGGGAGGAATGAGGCCTGCCTGGGTTGGCTTTATTGGAGTGGACAACGTCGATGCTTATGCCAAACGAGTGGAAGGCGCCGGCGGCAAGCTGCATTGTGCGCCGATGGACATTCCAGGCATTGGCCGCTTCGCATCGGCTGAAGACCCGCAGGGCGCTAACTTCC
The DNA here is from genome assembly GCA_963790935.1 of uncultured Acidobacteriaceae bacterium. Classification (GTDB taxonomy): domain Bacteria; phylum Acidobacteriota; class Terriglobia; order Terriglobales; family Acidobacteriaceae; genus PALSA-350. The sequence continues at coordinate 97,963 of CAWBRJ010000007.1, forward strand.
TCCTGTTCAAGGGCAGCCTGGAGTATGCGCCGGCTCGTCCTCCTGCGGGTACGCCAGGCACCGTCGGATGGAACGAACTTTCCGCAAACGATGGGGAATCGGCATGGCCCTTTTATTCCGAACTGTTCGGTTGGAAGCAGGACAGCACCATGGATATGGGGCCCATGGGGACTTACCGCATTTTTAACAACGGCGGCGCCCCGCGTGGGCGCAGATGATGACGCGCGACCACAGCAAGTCTCCTGTCCCGTTCTGGCTTTACTACTTTAACGTCGAAGACATCGATGCTGCCGTAACCCGCATTCAGGACAAGAAAGGCCAGGTTTGTATGGGCCCCCACCAGGTACCCGGAGACCTGTGGATCGTTCTTGGCAACGACCCGCAGGGAGCGCTGTTCGCACTCGTCGGCCCCAAAAAGCAGTAGCATTTCGAGTGGCTGCGCGCTTCCAAGCGAGGTGCGCAGCCACCATGAAACTTTCTGCCGATCGGATCAGCGACGCGCGCCAGCAGAAGCGATCTCGCGGAGCTTGCGTCACGGTGTGTTCCACTTCATCGTCAGTGGTATAGAAGTGAGGAGCGATACGGATGCCGGCCTGCGGCCGGTAGTCTACCAGGATTTCGCGCCGCGCCAATTCCTGGGCCGCTTCTTTTCCGTTGGGCACGTCAAGGATCGCGACACCGCCACGCCGCCCGGCTTCGCGGCAGGTGCGAACCGGAATACCCGCCTCATCGGCCAGATCAATGAGTAACTGCGTCTGTCGCAGCGACTTCGCGCGAATATTCTCGACCCCAACTTCGTTAATAATCTCGTAACCCGATCGCGCCGAATACATGGCGGGCACGTTGGGCGTGCCATTCAGGAAGCGCATGGCATCTTCTGCGAATTCAATGGGCCCAGGCTCAAATCCAAATGGCTCCTTGTGAGCCTGCCACCCTGTGGCCGCGGGTTGCAGTTGGCTCCACAAATCGCGCCGCACATACAGATAGCCCGCGCCGGGGCCGCCGCACAACCACTTCACCGAACCGCCGGTTGCGAAGTCCAGCTGCAGTTCGCGTACGTTTACGGGCAGGCATCCAGCTGATTGATACAGATCGGCCACCACCATCGCTCCCACGTCATGGGCGCGGCGGGTGATGGCTGCCAGATCCTGCACGTAGGAACTGCGGAAGGCGACGTGCGAGACTGAGACCAGGCGTGTCTGCTCGTCAATGGCCTCTAGCATCGCTTCGAGCGGCAATGTCATGCCGTCTGCCGATGTCGCCCGCGTTACCTGCGCTCCCTGGCGCTCCAGTCCGTAGTAGATGTAGTCGTTCGAGGGAAAATTCAGGCCGTCGGTAACCAGCTTATTGCGGGGCCCACGCCAATCGAAGCAAGAGGCCACAATCCACTGACAGATGGAAACATTCTGATGCATCACCACCTCGCCCTGTCCGGCTCCAATGATGGAGCCGATCAGGTCGCCGACGGTCACCGGCATTTGCCACCAGCCTTCTTCCCAGGCGCGAATGCCTCGCGTGGCCCAGGTATCGGCAAATTGCTGCAACTGCTCAGAGACTCGCCGCGGCATCGCGCCCAGTGAGTGGCTGATCATGTAGGTAGTGTGCTCAAGGATGGGGAATTCCTTGCGCCACGCCAACAGTGGATCATTCATACGCGGGCTGCCTTCGCAGTTTCCACGCCAGGCAAAATAAGCCCAGCGCCGGCAATCCATAAGCGAGGGTCATGCGGAACTCCCTGGTAAACGCCGTGGTCAGCAGAATTGCCGCCACCAACCCGGCACCCAGCAAACTCGCATACGGGTAACCCCACATGCGGAACGCCAGCGGTTTGCCGGCATGGGCGCGGCGAAAATACAGGTGGGTCACGAATATCATCATCCAGGCGAACAGCCCGCCAAACATGGAGATGGCCAACATCAGCGTAAAGGATGTGTTGGGGAACAGCACACTGAGCAGGGTCGCAAGCGCGATGCCGATCGACGACAGCAGGAGCGCGGCAACCGGCGTTCCACGCCTGCTCAACTTGCCTAATCGCCGCGGCGCGTACCCTGCCCGCGCGAGCGAGAACATCATCCGGGCGGTGATATACAACTGACTGTTCATGGCAGAGAGCGCCGCCACCAGAATCACGAAATTCACCACGCCTGCGGCAAAGGGAACGTGCGACCGCGCCATCACGGTTACAAATGGGCTTTGCCCTTTTCCTGACTCAATCCAGGGAACAATGCCCAGGATGATCGCCATCGCAAGAAGATAGAAGAGCACCAGGCGCGCGACCGTGGAGCGATATGCTTTGGTGATAGCCCTTCGCGGATCTTCTGCTTCTCCTGCCGCGACCGCGATCATTTCAATGCCGAAATAGCTGAAGATCGCGACCGCGACGGCCACCCACATGCCCCACGCCCCCTTAGGAAAGAATCCTCCGTGCGCTGTGTAGTTGCCGAGGCCGATCCCGGCGAGCAACCACCCACCGAGCAGGATGAACACCATGATGGCCGTTACCTTCAGGGTGGAGAATGCATACTCGATCGAACCAAACACTTTCACGTCGAACGCGTTCACGGCGATCAGAATCGAGGAGAAGCCGACGATCCAAACCCAACCTGGCACGGCCGGATACCAGAACCGCATGTAGACGGCAATCGCGGTCACTTCCGTGCCCACGGCAAAGACAATCGCCGACCAGTAGGCATAGCGCACCAGGTATCCGGCCAGGGGTCCGACGTAAAACTCCGCCCAGGCGCCGAAGGAACCCGACGTAGGGTGGGCAACCGTCATTTCAGCCAGGCAGCCCATCAGGAGAAGAGCAATGAGGGCGCCGATCGCGTAACTGACGATCACCGCAGGACCGGCGAAGCTGATGGCAAAGCTGCTGCCGAGAAAGAGGCCGGTACCGATTGCGCCTCCGATGGCAATCATGGTGAGCTGCGCGGAAGTGAGCCCGCGCCGTAATCCCTTTTCGCGGTTCTCAATCACATCGAAGCGTGCAGCGCTCATGGTTTTTGTGTCCAGCTCAAATGGAAGGGTCTTGCCCTTTGTACATGGATCGTCTGTCGGATGCGAGGATTTTCCGGCTTCGCATCGTTGAATCGAATTCAAACGGGTCGATGGGGACGAGCTTGCATCGCATTGGCGTGAGTGGTATCCGTGGATGCAGTACATGCAAAACATGCGCTCAAGCCCGGCGGAATAACCTGCCGCCCTTTCCGCTGACCTGACCTTGTTCTAACCTAAGCGTAGACGAGTGCTATTTTCCAAGGAGTCGCCGTTGATGCGGATAAAAGTACTATGGGTGCTTGCCAGGCTGGCAGCGCTTTTGGCTGTCCCGGTTGCCGTACAAGCATTCGCACAGGATCCTCCAGCACCAGCCCCTGGCACACCTCAGGCAGCAGGCAGACAGATCTTTCTCACCCGTTGCGCCTCCTGCCACGGCACTACCGGCAATGGTGGTGAATTTGCGCCTGGGATTACCACCCGCATTCCGTTGCGCAGCGACGACGATCTCATTCGCATTCTTCATAGCGGCCTGCCCAGTTCAGGCATGCCCGCTTTCCCAGATCTCGTCGACCCGGACCGGGCCGACCTGATTGGCTACCTGCGCACGTTGCGCCCGCCGGGCGGCGCAGAAGTGTCGCAGGTGACGGTACAACTGGAAGGCGGCGGCAGCCTTACCGGCTCAGCGCTCAACCGCTCGGCTACAGGCATCCAGCTACTCGGTGAAGACAAGAAGATACATCTGCTGCGCAAGACAGCCGATGGCCACTATCGCGCCGTGACCTCTCAGCAGGATTGGCCCAGCTATAACGGCGATACGGTGGGCTATCGCTACAGCGACGCGACGCAGATCACGCCGGCCAATGCCAGCCGGCTCGCGCCGGTGTGGATCAACACGATCCGCAATACGCGTGAGGTGCAATGTACACCCGTGGTGGTCGACGGAATTATGTACGTGAGCGCGGTCAACGAGGTGTATGCCTTCGATGCGGGCAGCGGCCGTTCCCTTTGGCATTATCAGCGTGCACGGACGGAAGGCATCGGCGGAGTGGCCGCCACCGGCGCGAACCGCGGCGTCGCCGTCGCTGGAGACCAGGTATTCCTGGCGACCGATAACGCCCATTTGATTTCGCTTAACCGTTACACCGGCGCTCTCGGTTGGGAAACCGAGATGATTGACTGGCACAAGAATTACAACGGGACGGGCGCGCCGCTGGTGGTCGACAACATGGTCATCGCCGGCATCGCCGGTGGCGACGACGGCGCGCGCGGCTTCCTTGCCGCCTATGACCCGCAGACAGGCAAAGAAATCTGGCGGGTATGGACCGTGCCCGCACCGGGCGAACCCGGCGCGGAAACCTGGACCGAAGCGTCGCTGGCGCATCCCAGCGGCGCGACCTGGATGACCGGCTACTACGACAAGGAGTCCGATACGCTTATCTGGCCGGTTGGCAATCCCGGCCCTGACCTGATCGGTGACCAACGGCCGGGAGATAACCTGTATACCGATTCGGTGATTGCGCTTGACCCGAGGACAGGCAAGAGAAAGTGGTACTTCCAGTTCACGCCCCATGATGTGCACGATTTCGACGCGATGGCGCCTTCGGCTCTCATTGATACCGACTGGCAGGGCAAACCGCGCAAATTGCTGGTGCAGGCCAACCGCAACGGCTTTCTCTATGTGCTCGACAGAACGGATGGCAAATTTCTCTTCGGCACCGCGTACACATCCAAGCTCACCTGGGCTTCAGGTCTTGATGCTCAAGGGCATCCGATCGTGGTGCCGAATATGGAGCCTACGCATGAAGGAAGACTGGCTTGCCCGTGGCTGAATGGTGCTTCCAATTGGTACTCCAGTTCATGGAACCCGGTGACCAAGCTGTACTACGTGCAGACCAATGACAAGTGCGGCATCTATACCCGGACTGACATGCCATTCCAACTGGGCCACGGCTATATGGGTGGATCCTTCAGCGGCGACCCGGCGGATCCGGGACAGCGCATCCTGCGCGCGCTCGATATCCACACGGGGAAGGCGGTGTGGCAAATCCCGCAAACGGGCGACGGTTCCAGTTGGGGAGGCGTGCTCTCGACGGCCGGTGGTGTTGTCTTTTTTGGCGCCGACGATGGCAGTTTCTCCGTCGCTGACGCGAGAACAGGAAAAATCCTTTACACCTTTGAAACCAATCAGTCACCGCATGCCTCTCCCATGACGTACACCTTCGATCACAAGCAGTACGTCGCTGTCGCTGCGGGACCAAACGTAATCGCGTTCGCCCTACCTTAGAAAATTCAGAACAACAGGCTTTTCTTCGGTCACCAAAGGTGGTTGCGAGGAGAAACCTAGGTCTCAAAAGCGAGACCTGGGCCACCCACTCATCCTTCGTCCTGAGCCGCACCGTGCGACAGCGGGGGAATCAGAACTGAATCTGGGCCGCTGCGACCGCATCCAATGGTGCTGGAGGATTCTTGTGCCAGCGGGCAACAACACAGCAGTCGATGTAGGTCGAAGCCGAGCAGGCACCCACCCGAATCTCATTCTCGGAATATGCTGCATGAGCCTGCTGGTGGTTGGCATGGATGTCACCATCGTCAACGTCGCCTTGCCGGCAATCCAAAAAGATTTACGGGCCACCCTCGCGGGACTTCAATGGGTGGTCGACGCGTATACGCTCGTCGTCGCCAGCCTGCTGATGCTGGCTGGCTCGATGTCAGATCGTTTCGGGCGAAGGCGCGTCTTCCAGATTGGCCTGGTCGTGTTCACGGCCGGGTCTCTGCTGTGCAGCATGGCACACAGCATCGGTCAGCTTATCGCTTTTCGTGGTCTTCAGGGTTTGGGCGCGTCCATGCTCAATCCGGTGGCGCTGTCCATCATCGCAAACGCCTTCCCGGAACCAAAGGCTCGGGCACACGCAGTCGGCGTTTGGGGCGCCGTGGCCGGAGTGTCGCTGGCGCTTGGCCCGCTGCTTGGCGGCGCGTTGACGCAATCCGTGGGCTGGCGCTCGATCTTCTGGATCAACCTGCCCATTGGCCTGACGGCGGTCGCGCTGGCTGCCCGGTTCGTACCAGAGTCCAAAGCGGCGCGCGCTCGAGCTTATGATCCAGTGGGACAGATTCTGGTTTTTACCGGGCTCGCTTCCGTAACGTATGCGGTGATCGAGGGGCCTCGAGCCGGTTGGGGGTCTCCACTCATCGTTGGCCTGTTCGCGCTTGCCGGCGCCGCGCTTGCTTGCTTCCTGCTGTATGAGCCGCGGCGGAAAGAACCGCTGGTCGACCTGCGTTTCTTTCATAGCGTGCCGTTCAGTAGCGCCACGCTGCTTGCGATCTTCGCATTTGCCTCATTCGCCGGCTTTCTGTTCCTCAACGCCTTGTACCTGGAAGAGGTACGCGGTTTGTCGGCTTTTCATACAGGACTCTGCACGCTGCCTCTGGCGATCATGATGATGATCTGCGCGCCCCTTTCCGGGCGGCTGGTAGGCCACCACGGGACACTTCCCTCGCTGTTGACGGCGGGTGCGGGGTTCCTGACAAGCACCTTGTTACTCACTCGCCTGAGTGTAAGCACGCCGCTCGCACTGCTCATGTTGGCGTACGTTCTATTTGGAATTGGCCTAGGCATGGTCAACCCGGCAATCACCAACAATGCGGTCGCCGGTATGCCGTTATCGCAGGCGGGAGTGGCCGCAGCGATTGCATCGACCGGCAGGCAGGTGGGGGCTGCGCTCGGGGTCGCGGTCGCCGGGACGGTCGTCAACGCCCGCCACGCTGGGGGAGCGGACTTTACGCAGGCGACTCATCCTATCTGGTGGATCATGACAGCGGCGGGCGCGATCATTCTGCTGCTCGGTTGGGCCTCGAATACGGCCTGGGCCCACGCCAGCACGGACAGGGTAAAGTCTCTTCTGGGGAATCACGGCCGGTAAGCAAAGCCCCGGGCTACCCGGTTGCTCTCATTCGCGAAGCCAATACTGCGTTCGCCCCAGTACGGAGACGCCGATGAATCCACGTACTTTCAGCTTGGTTCCCCCTTCCTCCAGAGAGATTAGGCACTTGTAGGTCTTGCCGTTCGCCGGGTCGAGTATCGTGCCTCCCGACCACCCATCGCCGTCCTTCTGCAGATCCCAGAGAATCTTCAGGCCTACCACGGGCTTTCCCTTCTTTTCACCGGTACAGTCTTCGCAGACGGGATTTGGATTTTTCGGGTCCGGGTCGACCAACTTCTGGACCCGCCCGTACAACTTGCCGTGTTCCTCCCAGATGGTGACCACCGACTTGGGCTTGCCAGTGACGTCATCCACGGTTTTCCACCGGCCGACGGGCGAATCCTTGGACTTCTCTGCGCCGGCTGCTGCCCTGAGCCGGGGCGCGCATGCGGATCCAAGCAAAGCGGAAAGGGCCAGACCCAAAACGAACGTAGATCTCATGGAATGCCTCATGTCCTTTGGATACCTAGATCGAATGATCGGTGTCTGCGTTGCCTGCGTGTTCAAGGAATCCCGTGCAGGCTTTGCGTTCCGAAATCATAAATGGGCATCCCTGTTGAAGGCGAGCACAGCTGAAGAACGACACGAGCGGTTCCAGGATCAGGCTCCGGGATCAGGCTCCGCGAACGGAATCCGCGACAAGAACCTGGCGTAGAACCTCGCTCATCTCCTTTACCGTCCAGGGCTTTAGGATCACGGCGTCGAAGCCATATTCGGCAAAGTGGGACATGACCGGGGCGTCGGAATAACCGCTGGAGACGATGAGCCTGGCCGAGGGATCTAAATGCTTCAGCATGGCGGCGGCTTCTACGCCACCCATCCCACCGGTCACCGTCAGGTCCAGGAGGACAGCGTCGAACCCGTTGCCTTCTGCTTTGGCCGCTTTATACAAGGCGACGGCCTCCGCTCCGTCGCTAGCCGTCTGCACATCGTAACCAAGGTGGTCGAGGACCGCCTTGAACAGGATCTGGAGAGCCTCGTCATCATCCATTACCAGCAGCCGTCCGGTGCCGGTCTCGACCGGGGCGGCTATGGGAGCCTGGGACAGTGGAGCTTCGAGCGAGGCGGGCAGATCAATGATGAATGTTGAGCCGACGCCAGGTTTGGAATCCACGGAAATGTGTCCGCCGTGCTTGACGACGATGGCATAGGCCGTTGCCAAACCCAATCCGTTGCCGCCGGTCTTGGTGGTGAAGTAGGGATCGAAAATGCGCCGGAGCACGTCTTCCGAGATACCACGGCCGTTATCGGAGATGGAGATTCTTACCCGAGGATCGGCCGCGTCCACGCCGAGAACATTGCGGGCCTGCACTTCGATGGTTCCGCCTCCTGGCATGGCCTCGCGAGCGTTGATGAGGATGTTGTGCAGCACCTGGCCGATCTGGCCCGCATCGACCTGGGCAGACCAGAGTCCTTCCGCGATGTTGACCTCAATGCCGACCGGGGAGCCGGTACGTGCAAGGTGAACAGCTTCTGTGACGAGTTGGGCGATCGAGACGACGCGCCTGACCGGAGCTCCGCCTTTGGCAAAGGTCAGTAGTTGCGAGGAGAGAAACTTGGCACGCTGGCAGGCGCTGGCTGCTTGATCGAGGAACTGTTGAGCAGGCTCAGTGAGGGTCAGTTGTCCCTTCGCAACCTCGATATTGCCTTGCACGACGGTGAGGAAGTTATTGAAGTCGTGGGCGATGCCTCCTGCCAGCACACCGATCGATTCCAGCTTGCGGGCGCGTAACAGTTCCTCTTCTGTCTGTTGGCGCTGGGCAATCTCAGCCCGCAGTTGCTCGGTCGATTGCTGTAATTCGGCGGTGCGCTCTTGCACGCGCAGCTCCAACACCTGATTGAGTGCCGCAGTTTGCTGGTTGGCAGTGCGCAGACCTTCGACTAAGTCACGGTTCTCGATCTGCAGCCGTAGCGAGGAATCGACCAGACTGTAGATTCTCCGGGTGGTGACCAGAGTGGCGAGGGTGAAGACGGCCGCCAGCAGTCCCATAGCGATATGGGTTTTATCGCCCTGCACGAAGAAGCGGACCGCAGGGATCGTACCCACGGGAAGCAGGAAAGCCAGGAACGCCTCGGGCCGGGGAGCCAGCACGGAAGAGGCGCCGAGCATCATCCCTCCCAAGACAAAAATGAGAAAGACCTGGTTGTTGAGATGAGCGGGAGAGTAAAGGAGAACGCCCGCAGCGCCCCAACCCGCGCCGGCTAAAGCGACGCCGGTGGTGAAGAGGTTACGCCACCTGGCAAGGTTTTTAGGCCCTGGTGCCGCGTGCCAGTAACGGCGCGCAAGGCTAAACCGGGCGATAGAAACGAGGGTGATATAGAGCCACCAGCCGATGACGACAGGCTGGGAAACAATCCCCCATTGCAGGCCAGCCAGGATGGTAGCGGCCAGCACGTTGACCGCCACGCCGAGGTTTGCGTTGGCGTAGAGGAGCTTAAGCTGCTCGGACAGTATTTGTTCTCCGCTGGACTGCCGGTCAACCCGTGCTAGGGACGCAGTGGCAAGCATGGCGGACATCCGATACCTGGGGTAGTTGCTTACACCACTATAAAGGGGACGGGCGAGAATCTGAAGGGTACTTTGCGGGGAGTGGATGCCTGGAGTGTCTTGCCAATAGCAACTGCGTGTCCCGGGCTTTGGGCAGACGCGTAACTACCGTAGTTACGTTGCCTGGTAGCGCCTATTGCTCGGGAGCGAGTTGCCGCTTACCAGGAAATTGTTAAATCGCCATCCGCGTCTAGGCGCTCGGATACAATTGAACTCGCGAGCGAGTATGCAGTCCAGAAAAAATAACTGCCGTCCAGCGGGTGAAGCGGACGTGTATTGGCGGAAGGCCGGCTGACCGGCCTTTACGGCCGGGATCAAAACTGAACGATACATGGCGATTCGATCCCGGCTTGGGTACTAAAGAGAAACATGCTGGGCCCCAACCGGAGTAATATGGTCGCGTAGTTGCTACGGAGGGGAAATGCGAACGCGACTAACTACTCTTATCGCAGTGTGTCTTCTAGCGACGATGGGATTTGCGAAAGACAAGAAGAAAGCCATTCTGCCGACGTATGTCTTGCGTGCTCAGACCGTAGCAGTCATCATCGACCCGACTGCGGGTTTTACAATCGAAGATCCGCGCGCAAATGAGGTGGCGCGGCAGGATGTCGAGAGCGCCCTGCTTAGCTGGGGACGGTACAACCCGATCTTGCAGACCAATGACGCGGATTTAATCGTTGTTGTGCGCAAGGGGAACGGGCGGATGGTAAACGATACGATCCATGATCCGCGACAGAACAACCGGCCGGGATCGGTCATTCCCGCGGACAATGGAGCTTCCATCAGCGGGCAGCATGGTACGCCGGGTCGCCCCAACCTTCCCCAGAACCCACTCCCCAGATGGACATTGGGCAAACGGAAGATTCGTTCCTGGTGTATGAAGGCGGTGGGGATAGACCGCTCGATCGCGCTCCGGCGTGGAGATATATAGCCAAGGATGGACTTATGCCGCATTCGGTGCCGGCTGTCGATGCGTTTCGGAAGGCAGTTGCGGACGCGGAGAAAGCGGCGGCCAAAACTCCCTAGAATAGGCGTGTCCGCCTGGAATGGTTTCGCTCGCGAATAAGTGTTCCGTATCAAGAAACAACTCATAGCAATATTCGGTCTTGCCTGTTGCGCTCACGGGATGTTTGCCGCAACTGGCTGCGGACATGCTCTCGCTCAAGATTCGGTCTGCGAAAGCGCGGTTGCACTATGCCAACGGCCTGATGAGAAGCCGGCACCTGATGGCCGTCTCTGTGGTCCAGCAGGTGAGCACCGGGGCGGTTGTTCTCTTTGCAGCCTCCGAACCAGACAAGTTGGACGTTTCCACCCCTGTGCTGCCCCTGTCCCTTTCCAAGGTGTTTCTTGCTGCATCCTGGTGGGATCACGGACTACCTGATCGGGAGTTTGAAAGCGTTCATGGAACAGAAACTGCCGAGAACCCCGCCTATCGGAAGAGGGTCAATGCCCATGAAATGCTGGTGGGTGGCAGTGACTCGGCGGGGATACAGATGGCGTTGGCTCTTCGCAAAGCCGTGGGAGCACAGGCTGTACTGGATGACCTGCGCCGGTTCGGTTTTAATCGGAGTGGTCCATCGTTTTGGGCGGAAGTTGATCCTGAATGGAAGATACGGCTGAAGGTGCAAACTGCCGACGCATCTTTGAATGACCTGAGCGACGAAGCGTGGGGTTCCGCGTTGTCGATCGGCGAAAGCCACATGACCATATCGGCGCTCCAGGTTTCATTCTTCCAGGCTGTGACGGCGGCGTCTTGTTCGTTTAAAAAACTATACCATATTATACGTGAAGCAACCATTGCCCGTAATTAGTAAGCAGGAGCACCCGACGACCAACTGTCTCCTACCCCCCTAGAAAGGTATACTGGCCGGGTCAAGCAAACAGCGGTCTAAAGCTATGCTCCCATCGCACCGGCTTTTCCTGGCGCTCGTCTTATGTTTTCTGTCATCCAGTTGGGCAGTAAAGACGAATGCTCAGACCCACCACCTGCTCACTCTTCAGATAGAGAAGAGGGCCTGATCAAACTCGATGTGCTCGTGACAGATAGTTCTGGGAAACCGGTGCCCGGCCTCCACTCCAATGATTTTGCATTGCTGGAAAATGGGCAGCCGAATCGGATTGTGTCCTTTCATGCATTCGACGGAGTTTCCGCTCAGCCCGAATCACCGGTCGAAGTGATCCTGGTGATCGATATGCTTCAGTTGCCGATAAATTTGATTATGATGGAACAGAGTTCCGTCGAGGCCTTCCTGCGCAAGGATGACGGCCATCTGGCGGAACCGGTTCGCATCCTCACCCTACAGGAGAGCGGCATTTGGCAGGTAGCTGATGCCTCACGAGACGGCAAAGCATTGGCCGCTCAGGTCGCCCACACTACGCAGTTCCACTTGATTCACCGCTTTGGAGCGGGCGGAATCAGGGGGTCGCCGGTCCCTACCGGGCCTCCCTCGATCAATGCACTGCGGCGAAATCGCCGCGACGGAGAGACGGAAGCCGGGGAGAAAACTGCTTCTGTGGGTCGGCCCTGGAAGGGGTATGGAAGCCATCGGCCCCAAGGAGAACACCTTCTATACAATTTGCTGGTTCTCCACGCTGCTGCGGGAGTCGCGGATCGCTCTCTATAGCATTTCGGTCGGGGAAACCGAGCCCTCGCTGTCGTATCTGAGTTACCTGCAGGGTGTTGAGTCGGTCAAGAAAGCCAGCTTCATGAACCTGAACAGGAAGGTAATGGCAGTCGAGAGCGGCGGCCGTGTGCTCGACCAAAGTTACGACCTGGTCAGCGAGATGGAGAGTTGTGTCAGGGAGGCGAGCGTTTTCTATACGCTGTCATTCGACCCTTCGCCTGCCGATCATCCTGAGGAGTATCACGAACTGAAAGTGCAGATCGATAAGCAGGGATTGACGGCTCGCACTAATACCGGATATTACGATCAATCTTTCTATTCCGACCAGGCAGACCCTGCGATCAGGCAAGTTACGGTTGCAGAGCTAAAGCAGATCCTGGAGGCTGCCCACGGGGATGCTGAGGCAGCAAAGCAACTTTCCACTCTTGAGCTGACTGAACGGCTGGACGACGCAACGCTCCTCTCATTTGCCAAATATGGAAAGAAGACCGAACAGGCGTTGACGATGCTGGCAGATGCGTCGGCTTTTCTACCTCCTCCTATTTCACAAATCTCCACCGATGCGGCGCCTGACATAAATACGCAACAACACTTGATTTCTTTAGCTGCTAATTATTTGCAGCAGATCATTCCTAAATTGCCTAATTTCTTTGCCGAACGCAGCACGGCTCGCTACCAGGAAACAGCCGTATTTGATGCAGTCAATAGAAGAGTTGAACATGAACCCATGCAGCCGGTGGAAAGTTTCAAGGAGGCCGTTCTTTATCGCAACGGCCAAGAGGTTGCGGATACCGGGGCTGCCAAGCGTAAGAAGCGAAATGCGAAGGATCCTTATCTCATCACCTACGGTACATTTGGCCCGGTACTCGGCTTTGTCCATGACGCAATCGCCACTCCCGGCGTTTTGACCTGGAGCCGCTGGGAACAGAGCCCTAGCGGGTTGCGTGCAGTGTTCCGCTATCGGGTCCCCGCAGAGAAATCGCAATATACCCAATGGGGTTGTTGCCTTCCCGATGGCGAAGGGACGACCGCCTTTGGCCGTCGGGCAGGGTATCACGGGGAGATCTCCATTGATCCTTCCAGCGGAGCCATCCTTCGATTGCAGGCAGAGGCGGAGATCGCACATTTCCCGCCGATTTCCAGGTCCGACATTATGATTAGCTACGGCCCGGTCGAGATCGGCGGGCAGAGTTATATCTGCCCGCAAAGAAGCGTTTCCATTGTGAGGATGCGGTCCATCGCCATGCTGTTCGAGTGGGATGAAGGCTTTCGAACCTATGGACCCTGGTCCACGTTGGTGAACGATATCACGTACTCGGGGTATCACATGTTTCGCGGAGAATCGCGTATGATGCCCGGGTTCAACCAAGATGTGGAGAAGTAAGGCAGAATCACGCGGGCGGCGTCCTCCGCATTACGTCTATGGTGAGCCTACTTTCTTTTCCTATTGCAGCTAAGTCCTTTATTTCATGAAGGTGCTCAAACTTTGCAGCTAAGTCCTTTGTTTCATGAAGATGCTCAAATTTCTGGATTAATTAATTTGAGCATCTTGCCTCCTTATGGGTGATTGCTGCTCCGCAGTGGCAGGTAATGACCAGTACCAGAGGCCTTTGATTCCGTCTTTAACGCTGCGAACGCCCAGATCGAATTTGGCGCGGCGCAGGGTGGCGATGCTAACGCCATCACGCCCGGCGGCGATCTCGATTGTGCCTTGCGTTTGGCTTCCGTTCTGCAAGTACTCACGCAGCCATTCCCCGGCAAACTTGCGTAGGGGAAGGCCTGCGCCGGTGGGCCGGTCAGCCAACATTTCCTCTCGCGTTAGCTTGCTAAGCCCAGTCCAGAAGAAGGTTCCGGCATCGTCAATTTCGTAGGAGAGCGGTGGAGCGAGAGGCCCCAGGTTGGACTTGATCTGCAACAAAACGGGTTGGGATGGTGCATCAGGGGAACTGCCGGCCAAGAATTCGGTGCGGAGGGTGGCGGAGATTTCGGTTTGGCCGCGAAGAGCCGGCCGGCCCGGGCCACCTTTGCTGAGATGGCGAAGGAGCAGAATACAGCAATGCTGCCTCTCCGCCAGGCGGGCGAGTTTTTCAAACATAGGAAGAGTTTCTGTGGGCTGATGGAGATCCATGCCGAAGTAAGTGTCGATGGAGTCGAGTATCAGCAGGCGGGCATGGGTTCGCTGGAGCGCGTCTTCGATGTCGGAGAGATCGCGCAGTTTCAGGGAGGCCGAAGCCGCGGAGCGGACTCCGCGCAAGACCGCGAAGCGTTTCGGGTCACCCTGGAGCCCAACAAAGCGAGGGAGAATGATTTCCGAGCTGTTGTGCTCCATCGAGGCATATAAGACGGTGGAAGGTTCGAGTGCTTCGCCGGTCCATGGGTCTCGGCCACGGCTCAAAGCGGCGGCGAGGGCGAGGGCGATCCAGGTTTTTCCCGAGCCAGGCACTCCAGAGATCATGGCCAAGGTCCCGCATGCGAGCCTGTCCTGCCATAGCCATTCGACGGGCTGGGGCTCAAGGTCGCAGAGATAGACGAAGTCCGCGCCGGCAGGCGATTCCGGGGACGGAGGGTGGGGCGGGGCGTGTTGCGAGTCTTGCTGCGGGCCGAGGACATCGGCAACGGTGGCTGTATCCGGATGGTCCGGTGTTGTGAGCGCGTCGTCGACCAGGGGAGCTTCCGGGATGGAGTAACGAACCTCCGGCATGGACCCAAATTTGTACCCGTAGAAGGCTCCAGTGTGTGTGTCTTGTCTGTCGATGGTCATTTAGTTTCCCCCACTTATGGAATCGGCTTGCTGATATTTGCACTTAGAGTGCTGTGCAACAAACAGGTGGCCGCGATTGCGCAAGAGCATGCTGACGGCCAAGCCTGGCAGACGGACTCGTGGCCCATAGGCGCGTTGGGCGGGCATTCCGCAGCATCAACGGGAGAGGGAGCCATGTGCCGGCCGACTGGCGTAGAGTTTCTATTTTTTCACGCACAGTAAGGATGCATTTTGACGTACTTTTGTGTCGGTCCACTGAAGATTTATTTTTCGTTATTCGGATCCGCTCAAGCTCCCTCATAAGCTTGCCGGCCGACTGGAGTGGGGTTCGTATTTTTGCACAAAGTAAGGATGCAGTTTGAGGTGGTTTTGTCGAGTGCTAACCAGGATTTAGTTTCTTGTTACTGCTTATCTGTGTCAGCAGATCGGAGGCCTGTCTTCAGGCTTGATGATCACATTCCACGAGTCAACTTCATGAAATGTTCAATCTCTTTCGTAACCCGTGCCCGATCGGGGCTGAGATTTTGTTGCAAACAAATTCCGCAAAAGAACGTGATGATGAGGTCAGCCAGGGATTCATTGTCGACGGCCTCTCCACGTGCAGCGGTTAGATTGTCGATCAGGAGCTGGTGGGCTTTCGTCATATTCGCAATCATGATCTGGCGGGCTTTGGGGGGAAGATCCGCAAACTCGCGCATGGAGTTCACGGAAAAGCACCCCTTCTGTCCCCAACTCCCGTAACAGACCTCCAGAAAGCCCTCGACGTTGTCCCAACCCAAAGGCTGCTTCGTCAGGGCTCCGCGTGCCGTCAGCATGTCAAAATATTGGCGCATGCTTGCGACAAACAGGTCCTCTTTGTCCTTGAACTCTGCATACAAACCGGATTTGCGCACTCCCGTGGCCTGCTCAAGTTCCTGAACACTCGTCTCGGCAAGGCCATGCTTCCAAAAGACGGGGATCGTTTTGTTGAGGACATCTTCTCTGGTGAACAGTTTTCGTCGTCCCATTGCAGCATTATCGGTCAATTCACCGCGGAGGCTTGCAAATAATGGACCAACTGGTCCATTATTGCAATGAGAGCAGGATCGCCGAGCACTAGGATACGCTCGAAGCGATCCCACCTCGCGATCAATGGAAAAATAGCGACGGTAAGTTCTAATTCGGTACGAGGCAGAATGTATGCTTCAAGGCATGTTTGGGCAAAGATTGGCGGAGCATTTCTCTCTGCGGGAATCTTCCTCACTCGTCCTTAGTCCCAGAGGAAATTCTCAGGTTGCGTTGACACGCATGCGAATGCCGAACGGCTTTCCTGGACCCACGCCACAGATTCCGCCAGAAAAGGCTTTGTCGATATCCGTGCACCTGCGCCGTCCAGACAGCGTTAAGGGCTGGGGAACCTGGCTCGACGGACGCTTTCATCGGGTCACGGAATGGGATGCCGGCGGGATTCAGATATTCGATATGGAGTCGGAGCCGGTCGCACTGCGAACTTCAGGTTTCGACTCGGTTCACGTCTATATACCCCGGTCAGTTATCAATCGATTTAGCGACGAGTACGAGCAGAAGAGGGTTCGCAACTTGCATTGCACTCCGGGAACCAAGGATCACGTGGTTCTCCATTGGGCACGGATGATGATGCCCTACTTTGATTGTGCGATGCATCTTCCGCACTTGGTCCTCGATGAAATGATTACATTGCTATGCGCTCATCTGACCAGGACCTATCAGGATTCGGTTCAGTTCCCGGAAGTTGTCACCGGAGGACTAGCTGTCTGGCAGCAAGATCGAGCAATCGAACTACTGCACGAGCACTTGGATGGTGATCTTGCACTTCCCGATTTAGCAAAAGAATGCGGTCTATCGCCGGGTCGTTTTATGCGCGCCTTCAAGAAGTCATTTGGTGTTCCAGTACACCGCTACTTGCTTCAGAGACGAATTCAAGCCGCGAAGTCAATGTTGTTGCACTCCGATAAATCATTGCTTACGGTTGCATTAGAAGTGGGGTTCTCTGATCAACCAGCCTTCAATCGAAGCTTCCGTGAGATTGTCGGAACTTCCCCGGGGCAGTGGCGAAGAGCAAATGCGCCGATACCAAAGGCATTCAAACTGCTTGCCCAGCAGTAAGGGTCAAAACCGCTTGCCATAAGACAACTCGGGACTTTCCGAAGCATCACAAGCAATTCCTGAAGCGAAGCGAGACTCTCTGCCGGCAGACCTGCCAGTTGAACCGGACGGAAAGTCCAAATCGCGACAGTTCCAATCAAGACGGAACTCTAATCTGCCAAAATAATGAGATACGGGGGGGGGGGGGGGGGGGAGGGAGTGACTGACACTCAAGATCGAATCATTTCTGTTGGGCGGAATGTGAAGTTGGAGGATAAGGATGGCGAGCACATACAGAGCCGTTGAGATTTCTTCACCGGGCGTTTTCTCCTTGGTGGAAAGAAAGGTTGCCGTCCCCGGCGCCGGACAGGTGCGTATCCGCGTCGAGGCTTGCGGTGTATGCCATTCGGATGCGGCAACTGTGGAAGCGCAATTCCCCAACCTTTCTTATCCGCGCGTGCCTGGCCACGAGGTTATCGGACGAATAGAGGAAGTGGGTCCTGGCGTGACAGCGTGGAAGGTCGACCAGCGTGTCGGAGTTGGATTTTTCGGAGGTGAAGACGGAACCTGCGAGGCCTGCCGCCGTGGTGAAACCGCCTATTGTCAAAATGCAATTATGACCGGCATCACAACTGACGGTGGCTACGCGGAAACGATGATTGCGGAGGCACGCGCGCTTGCCCTGATACCGGATGCACTCAAGTCAGAAGATGCGGCCCCCCTGGTATGTGCCGGCATAACAACCTTCAACGCGCTTCGTAACGCCGCACGTGCCGGCGACACCGTTGCCATTCAGGGCGTGGGCGGGCTTGGCCACCTTGGCGTGCAGTTTGCAAGAAAAATGGGCCTGCGCACCGTGGCGATTGGTGGGGGCCCCGACAAAGAGCACCTGGCGCAGAAATTGGGAGCGCACATCTACATCGATGCCAAGGCACAAGACGCGGCGGCAGCACTCGAAAAGCTCGGAGGCGCAGATGTCATCCTTGCGACCGCGCCAAGCGGGGCCGCAATCGGTAGCTTGCTTCCCGGCCTTAAAACTCGGGGCAAACTTGTGGTTGTCGGAGTCTCAGGTGACGCCATCCCAGTCAACGGCGTACCGCTGATCTTCGGCGGACGGTCAGTTGCCGGCAGTCTCACCGGAAGAGCGATCGAGACTCAAGACACGCTTGATTTCAGCGTACTCACAGATGTCCGTCCGATGATCGAAACACTTCCGCTTGCAAAAGCCGAGGAAGCATACAAACGAATGATGGATGGCAAGGCACGCTTCCGAGTGGTGCTCACTATGACCTAAACAAGTTTAAAAGCCTGCGGCAAAACGGAGCGCAAACCGAACGTCCCAGAGGGAGACTTGGATGAATTCATTCCAGGAAATCTTTAACAAACAGAAGGCGTACTTCGATTCGGACGCGACCAAATCGTACGAGTGGCGTATCGACCAGCTAACACGTCTTGAGAATTTGTGCAACGAGAACTCCGAGGGTCTAGAGGCTGCAATGAGCAGTGATTTCAAGACCGCCAGCCAGGAAAAAGTCTTCGAGATCATGGCTCCCGTGGGGACCGCAGCTTTCGCGAAAGCTGAGTTGAAAGAGTGGATGAAGCCCGTAGATGTAGTCGTTCCCAAGGATCTTCGGGAAAGCGGACACACCGCCAAAGTCTATCGAGAGCCGTATGGCGTCGCCCTGGTAATCGGACCTTTCAACGGGCCATTGACGCTGCTCTTCGATCCTGCGGTCCAGGTCATTGCGGCAGGCAATCCGTGCATCCTTAAACTCTCTGAAGCGTTGCCCGCGACGAGTAAGCTCCTGTTGGATCTTATACCGAAATATTTCGATCCTCGGGCCGTCACTGCCGTCTGGGGAAGCAAAGAAGAAGTTGCGGAACTTCTCAAGCTCCCGTTTGACTTCATCTTTTTCACCGGCAGCGTCAAGGTGGGCAAGATCGTCATGGAGGCGGCTGCAAAGAACCTGACTCCTATTCTTCTGGAGCTTGGCGGACAGAATCCTGCTTTCGTTGATCCGACCGCGAACATCGCGGATGCGGCCAAGAAAATTGTCTGGGGCGCAACAGCCTGGGGTGGGCAGTGGTGCACCTCTCCTGGGTACGCCTATGTGCACGAATCGATTGCTGAGGAGTTTGTAAAAGAATCCAAGAAGGCCGTGATCGAGTTGTACGGAACCGACCCGAAGAGCAGGTCCGACGACTACTCGCGCATCATCAGCCCGAAAGCCGTTGACCGGTTCGTATCCCTCATTGATCAGAGCAAGGTTGTGGCCGGAGGTTCTGCCGACCGCGAAGCGCGCTACCTCGATCCCACGATCTTGTATCCGGTCACGTGGGACGACCCGATCATGGAGGACGAAATCTTCGGGCCGATTCTCCCAATCCTTACGTATAAAGACATGGATGCGGCCATTCGTGAGGTGAAGAAGCATCCAAAACCCCTTTCCGGTTTCCTTTTCAGCCGTGACCAGAAGGCGATCGACCACTTCCTCTCGAGCTTGTCCTTCGGCGGTGGCGCGATCAACCAAGTGAACATTCATCTGTTCATTGAAACCATGCCTTTCGGAGGCGTCGGATTCTCGGGCATCGGCCACTACTACGGTAAGGCCGGTTTTGACGCTCTCACGCACGCGAAATCGGTTCTCATCTCGCCGCCTGACGTGGCAATCGAACATTTGTTCCCGCCCTATACGGAGGAAAAGGTCAAGGCGCTCAGCCAGTGGTTTGAATACTAGGCCACTAAGACCACAACAAAAGCGATCCCAAAAAGCACTGAGATGAAAACGAACACCGCAAAGTTCCTGCCGATCGCCGAAAAGTTTTTCACCGCATACGACGCCCACGATGTCGCCGGCATGCTCGCTCTCTGTGCAGACGGCGCAATAGGGCGATATGCATATCGACCGAAGACTTTGCGAATCGCACTCGTGGATGAGTTGGAACAGCCGAAGCACTCTCGCCAACGATTCACGGTTGGGTACTGATAACTGATCTGTGCACGAACTGAACGGCGGATTCAGCCAATCGCCGACCACGGACTATATGAAAGCGAGAGAGGTAGGGAATGGTTTTAGCAGGAATCAAAGTACCCGACACAGTTCTGGTTCGCGATGCGATTGATTTGTCACGGAGCGCGTCAGAGCCATTTCTCTTCAACCATGCGATGCGCTCCTGGCTATTCGGCGTATTGCTTTCGGAAAGCGCTGAACGTGCTCCGGATGCCGAGTTGTTGGCAGTGGCCACGATTCTGCATGATCTGGGCTTGACTGACCGCTATACAGCGGAAAATCGTTTCGAGGTGGATGGCGCCAATGCGGCGCGCTCGTTTCTGAAGGGGCGAGGCATCTCGACGCAGCAGATGCAAGTTGTTTGGGATGCCATCGCGCTTCATACCACACGATCTATCGCTCTTCACAAAGAGCCCGAAGTGGCTATGACCCATTCGGGAATAACGGCGGATGTTCTGGGGGCAGGCCTTGAT
The DNA here is from genome assembly GCA_963790935.1 of uncultured Acidobacteriaceae bacterium. Lineage (GTDB taxonomy): Bacteria > Acidobacteriota > Terriglobia > Terriglobales > Acidobacteriaceae > PALSA-350. Next base: position 118,460 of record CAWBRJ010000007.1, read on the forward strand.
CGAATTCCGCAGGACAAACAAGGCGCGATCCTAGCCGAATTTCCGCGCCTGGCACTTAAAAACGGACTCAAAGAATGCCTTTGCACCATCGCTCGCCGGAAGCCGGAGTCCACCTTTGACAACATCGTTCGGGATTTCGGCGTTCGATATGTCGAGGGGTACACATCCCCCAACTTTGCCGATGTCGTCGCGAATGCACCATTTTCCGAATAGACGATCTCCCGATCATCACACATTCATGCTCGCGCCAGACTGCAATAGATCGTCAACTAGTGTAGTGCGTCACTCAGATCGTTATTTATTCGAGGTGCGTCTGCGCCTCTTTTCGGGCTCGGACAGGCTGGGGGAAACTCCGGGACCGGGCGGAAAAGGACGTACCTCAGGGGCTAAAGCCCGATATATTCTCGATTGTTAACGGCACGACTAAAGTCGTGCCCTAACAAAAGGTACGAACCGGGCAAGTAGGTAACAGAAAGGACCGGGCAAGTGGGTAACACTTTTCGTCCAGAGCGTAGGGCAGGTACAAGAGAGCATGCCCTGGAAAGTGATGGAGGTGGTGGACAGAGGACACGGTTTGTCTTGGAGTATGACAGCGGAAGTTTCACGATGGCGGAGCTATGCCGGATCTACGGCATAGCACGCAAGACCGGCTAGTTTGTGGAGAGCGGTATGAGGCAGAGGGATTAGCTGGATTGCAGGACCGTCGCTATGGAGCCGGTAATCATCCCAACCAGACCGATTCTGGGATCGAGGAGCAGGTTTTGCAACTGAAGCAGGCGCGTCCGAGTTGGGGAGCCAAGAAGCTACGGGCCCATCTGTTGGCGAAGAAAAAAGGAGTCAAGTGGCCTGTGGTGAGCACTTTTGGAGAGATCTTGCGGCGGGCAGGTTTGAGCGCACCGCAGCGCAAACGGTTGCGGATCCCTTTGTATACCAAGCCGTTTGAGAAGGTAGAAAAGGCCAACCAGATATGGTGTGCGGACTTCAAGGGCTGGTTCCGGACTGGAAAGGGAGAGCGGATTGATCCGTTGACGATGACGGATGCGCACAGCCGTTATTTGCTGCGCTGTCAGAGCGTGGAGAAGACCAATACCGAGCAGGTGCAAGCCATCTTTCGGCAGCCTTTCGAGAATACGGTCTGCCGCAGAGCATCCGAACCGATAACGGAGCTCCGTTTGCCTCCCGAGCCATCGCTGGCATTTCGCGCTTATCGATCTGCTGGATGAAGCTGGGCATCGCGCCGGAGCGGATCAAGCCAGGTCATCCGGAGCAGAATGGGCGTCACGAGCGCATGCATCGGACGTTGAAGGCGGAGACGGCGAAACCGCCGGCGGCCAACCGGAGAGCGCAACAAAAGGCTTTTGATCGGTTCCGTCAACAATTCAACGAGGAACGTCCGCACGAGGCGCTGCAGCTGAAGACACCGGCCTCTTGCTACCAGAGTTCGCCGCGTATCTATCCGGATCGAATTCCTGAACCGGAATACGACAGCAACATCAAACCCAAGCGGGTTTATCCGGACGGAACCTCTTCTGGAAAGGCACACAGATCTTTATCAGCAAGTGTCTGGGAGGAGAATCCATCGGCATGGAGCCGATCGATGATCGCTACTGGGACGTTCAATTTGCAACCTTCCCCTTAGCGCGATTCGATAGCCATAAGCTCGTCCTGCAGCCCATGGCCATCGAGGAGTGAACAGCTATGGAAATGCCGGCGGTATGGGAAGAGAGGAAAAGCAAAAAGCCCTTTCCCTCTCTTCCCACACTGCCTTGGAAAGCTCGCAAACAACCGCGAGCTTCCCACATTCCCACAGCTTCGGCGGCGACTTGGATTTCCCTTTTTCTCCAAGCTCGTTTAACTTCAACTTCGACGAAAGTGTTACCTACATCCCCGGTACCTTTTGTTACCGACATCCCCGTTCGCACAAACAAAGCCCAGTTCTCATGCAGACGCTAATGCCTGTTTTGTTTCGAGAATTCGCGGCCACCAGGGCTAAAGCCCTCAATCTATATGCCGGGTCGTTTCCGCGGGTTTAAAAACCCGCTCCCCCGGACTAAAGTCCGGGGCTGGCACCAAACGCATTGGCACAGGATCAAGTTGCGGCCGCCTTGCGATGATTGGACGTGCTGAGACCCGCAGGGGGGCTAAACAGGCTGAGGAAAAAGCCGCTTGCGCGTGAAACCCTAGCCCTCAGCTAAAAGCCGTGGTGATTCTAGATTAGTTATGTACGACCTAAAGGTCGTACCCTTCAAAAGCTTGAGTTTTTCTGCAGCCTGTAAAGCCCCTGAGGGCATCTTTTATCACCGCATAAGCGAATCTGGTGGATGGAAAAACGTACCTCAGCGGCTAAAGCCGGGTTTGGCGGTGTGATCTACGGCACGGCTGAACCC